>NZ_LFRI01000001.1 GCF_001447195.1 Aquabacterium parvum
GCGCATCAGACACAGCAGCCTCGATGAACTCGCGCTTGCTCATGTCGAGCAGGTTCGTCACTTGATCGAGGCGCTCGATCAGCGAGGGATGCACCTTGGCGCACATCTGGCGCAGCTCGGTGAGCTGGCCTTGATCGATGGCCTGATCGACCAGCCGGCCCATGTTGGCACCGTGGCTCAGGGCCTTGAGCTTCAGCACCTGAAGCTGGATTACTTCGTCAAAGTTCATGATTCCTCCAAAATCCAAAAGCGGATGCTTTGGATTCTAGGAGG
>NZ_LFRI01000002.1 GCF_001447195.1 Aquabacterium parvum
CCTGGGTAGCGTCTCGATTCCATCAGCCCCGAACTCCTCTGACCAGGACTCGGGGCTTTCCTTTTCAAGGTCGGGTGGCGACATACCCCCCCCTTCCTGGCCGGGGGACTCCCCCGCTCCCCCGTGTGAACAGGTCGCACATCACGCAACCCATGTTGCAGGGGGCCATGCCGTGATCTGACAGACGGTTTAGCCGTATTCGGCTACCCGTTTTCGACGCATACACAACGGCCTCAAATCGGCCGGAAAGCAGCGCCAGTATTGGGTTGGGCG
>NZ_LFRI01000003.1 GCF_001447195.1 Aquabacterium parvum
GTACTTGAAAACCTCCATGAACCCCTCGGCGGGATCTCCAACGATGGGCCGCACATCAACGATGAAGCTGTCCCCGGTGATCTGGTGCCAATCCCGCGACAAGCGCTCCTGGCTGGGCTCGACCTCGGCCAAGGCGTTCATGTGCAGGTGCGGGTGCCACTGGCCCGAGTTGTCTCCCCGCTTCACTTCGTATGACCAAACAGCGCCCACAACACCATCGAGCACAGAGCCGCGACCACGTTGCCGGCGTTTCCATAGCTCGCGCTGGGCTCT
>NZ_LFRI01000004.1 GCF_001447195.1 Aquabacterium parvum
CCGGTCCACCTTCAAGCCAACCAGCGGAGCGATGGTCGCCGTCCTCCGCTGGTCTTCGCGTGCATTGCGTTTCGTGTGGCACTGCCTATCCTGCGCGGCCATCAAAACCTTGAACTTTTCAAGCGGCGCAGTTTCCATTGCCTGCGATCTGACTTCCTCCTAGAATCCAAAGCATCCGCTTTTGGATTTTGGAGGAATCATGAACTTTGACGAAGTAATCCAGCTTCAGGTGCTGAAGCTCAAGGCCCTGAGCCACGGTGCCAACATGGGCCG
>NZ_LFRI01000005.1 GCF_001447195.1 Aquabacterium parvum
AACGAACAAAATGGTCATGGACTTCCCCTTCCGAGTGAGTGGATGAGATTCGCAACCCCATCGTGGCACTTCGTTGCCGTTCGCCGCAATATGCGGCTAGCTCGGGACGGGGAAGTCCCTTTCATTCGTTAGGCGCCCCAAACCGTGCCGCTAGCAACAACTGAACCGCTACACCTAATCCGTCCATGAGAGCCCCGCGACCATCCACGCTGGCAGCGCTCAGCTACTTCATCGCTGCAGCCATTCCTATCGCGGCATGGGCAATCATGCTGTTCGTTGCTATGCCGGAAAGGCTTTCGGCCTCTCAGGCGGCACTTGAGCAAGTGCAACAGACGTTCTCCGCTCAGAACCCGTACTTCTGGTGGTTCATCACTTGGGCGCTGGCGCCGGCAATCCTTCTGCTCTTGGCCGTAAGTTACGGCAGCGGCGCTCATCGAAGGCCCGGTGCATCGAAGCTCCTGTTGGGCATCGGTGCAGGCGTGACGCTTGCATCAACCTATCTGTGGCCAATCGTATTTCTCCCAGCCGCAGCCGGTGTTTACTATGGCTTCCGCGCACGCAACACTGCCTAGCCACTCTCTGCAATGAGCCTCTTCCCCACTGCCTGCCATCCACCAGCGCCTAACTGGGCGTTGCAGGGGACGCCTCCACCAGTGCACGCTTCGGCCACGCCAAGCGCGCGCCCCTGAACTTGATAGTTAGGCTCCACATGAAACCGTCAGCAGAGTTCTCCATCTATCTGGCTGGCATAGTACCAGCAGGCTTGTTCTACGAACACATCAAAAATGCAGTGGGCTCCGATTCTCTATTCTTCGCGCTGTTTGTCGCTTATTTGCTAACTCTTCGTCTGGTGGCCGCCGGCATCAAAAGATTTATAAGTAATCGCCGCTAAATCAACATGAATCAAGCTACCCTTTCGGCGGCATCCTGGCCATCGCGCAGCGCCCAAAAGCAGCACAGCAGCCTTCCCACAGAGCCAGGCGTCTGGCAGACTCACTAGATACATCAACGGGAGCGTCTGTGCAGCGTCACTGTTCATCGAACCACGGCACGTTTGCCGTGTGCTCCACGCCCTCTCCTTCGCACCCCAGCCTAACTGTCAGGTCAACGCGGACGCAACCAAGGGCCATGCCTTCGGCATTTTCATGGCCCTTGGTTGTACCCTCCGCCCTGTCGGGCTCCGGCGCCGGTTACCTTGGTAGTTAGGCTTCTCGCAAATGCCCAGTATTCATCGGCCTTGTGGGGCGTTCGCCGGAACACATCGAGGCTTGCGGTCCGTGTGCCGGCACCTGTGCCGCGCAGGTTGCAAGTCGGGTAGATTGAGTCCTTCGTCAGCGCATGGCTGGCGCCATACGCAAAGGGAGGCGGCATGGCACAAATGAATGTTGGGGCTGCCACCGCAGCTCATCGCGCACACCAGGCTGGCGCCTCATGTGCGGGCTCACTGGCCGCGCATCGGCTTACTTTCACCGGCCTAACTGTGCGGTCAAGGGGACGCCTCCACCAGTGCGCGCCTTGCGTTGGCCAAGCGCGCGCCCCTTACCTTGGTAGTTAGGCCAATGCTGAACACCCCGCATGCACAGGCCAAGCAAGCCGCCTTCTCGGTGGCCCGACTACCGCCGCATAAACTGAACGCCTTCACGTCAACAAAGGCTGTCCCATGAGAGCGCTGATCGCACTGGTTGTTCTTGCATCGTCCGTCGCTGGTTGTGCCGTCTACACACCATCAGGCTCGGTCGTCATTGACCCCGCCGGCAGGCATGACTCGGGCGGCGGAAAGTTCTGCCCGCCTGGTCAAGCCAAAAAGGGCAACTGTTAACCATGCACTCGTGCGCCATCCACCAGCGCCTAACTGGGCGTTGCAGGGGACGCCTCCACCACTGCACGCTTCGGCCACGCCAAGCGCGCGCCCCTGAACTTGGGCGTTAGGCCTCTCCGAAATGGCAAGAATTCGTGCAACCGCCATGATGATCGTGTCGCTTGTTCGTATGCGTCCGGTGAAGGCATCTTGAGCACCCCAGCCTGAACCGTGAGGATAGTGTCCACCAAGAAGACAAGTGGACACTATGCAGAGCACTCCAACGAAGCGCACCCGGCGCCACCACGCGCCTGACCTCAAGCGTGAGGTGATCCTGGCCTGCCAACAACCTGGCGCCTCAGTGGCTGGCGTGGCGCTGGCGCATGGCCTCAATGCCAACTTGGTACGTCGCTGGCTTCGAGATGGCCCAGGGGCAATTGGCGTGGTGGCTGTTGCAGGCACTCCATCAAGCGCCTTCGTCGAGGTGCCCATGCCGCGAGCCAGCGCACCTGTAGTTGAGCCGATCCGCCTTGAGTTGCGCCGAGGCGCGAGCACCGTGAGTCTGCAATGGCCTGCGACAGCCGCAGCCGAGTGCGGTGCCTGGTTGCGCGAGTGGCTGCGATGAGACGAGGCCGCCGACATGATCCGCATCGACGCACTGTGGCTGGCCACGGCACCACTGGACATGCGAGCCGGGCCAGACAAAGCTCTGGGCCGCGTGGTCGAGGTTTTTGGTGCCGCACGCCTGCACCACGCCTACCTGTTCGCCAACCAGCGCGGCACACGCATGAAGGTGCTGGTACACGACGGCCAAGGCCTGTGGCTGCTGGCGCGACGCTTGCACCAAGGCCGATTCGTATGGCCGCAGGGCGGCCTGACTGCTCATGTCGAGCTCAACCAGGCGCAGTGGCAAGCCTTGATCATGGGCCTGCCCTGGCAACGCCTGCAATCCGATGGCGCCATCCGGGTGGTGTGATCGCACAGTGGATCAGCTGTTCATCGGGCGGCTGGATGCCATTGCCCACTGTGGCGCAATCCCTCAAGCCCACGATGGCCAACAGCCTCGATGGCAGCGATGATGAGGGCCATGGTCATCGATCCCCAGCAACTGCAGCACATGGACGCGCAACAACTGCGCGCCCTGGCCGAGGGCTTGATGGCCAAGCTGGTGGACAAGGATCAACAGCTTGCTGCACATCAGCAGAGCTTGGTCAGCAAGGATCAGGAGATCCACTTCAAGCAGACCAAGATCGACCTGCTCACGCACGAGATCGCCCGCTACAAGCGGGTGCAGTTCGCCGCCAAGAGCGAGAAGCTGCATGCCGACCAGCGCAGCCTGCTCGACGAGACCCTGGACGCCGACCTGGCCGCATTGGAGGCCGAACTCCAGGCGCTGAGCCCAACACCGGCCGAGCAGAGCGACACCGCCGACACTCCCAAAGCCAAGCCCCGTCGCACGGCGCTGCCCGCACACCTGCCGCGCGTGGAGATCCAGCACGAGCCCCAGAGCACGGCTTGCGGCTGCGGCTGCCAGATGAAGCGCATCGGCGAGGACGTCAGCGAGAAGCTGGACTACACGCCCGGCACCTTCACGGTGGAGCGCCATGTGCGCGGCAAGTGGGCTTGTGCAGCCTGCCAGAAGCTGGTGCAAGCCCCGGTGCCCTCGCAGATCATCGACAAGGGCATCCCGACTTCGAACCTGTTGGCCAACGTGCTGGTGGCCAAGTATGGCGACCACCTGCCGCTGTACCGTCTCGAAGAGATCTACGCCCGAGAGGGCGTGCCGCTGCCGCGCTCGACGCTGGCGCAGTGGGTGGGCCAGTGCGGCGTACAGCTCCAGCCCCTGGTCGGTGCCCTCAAGGCCGAGATGCTCACCTACTCGGTGCTGCACGCCGACGAGACGCCGGTGGAGATGCTCAAGCCCGGAACCGGCAAGACGCACCGGGCCTACCTGTGGGCCTACAGCCCCGGTGTGTTCGAAGCCATGAAGGCCGTGGTGTACGACTTTGCAGAAAGTCGTTCGGGCGAGCATGCGCGCGCCTTCCTTGGCGACTGGAGGGGCAGCCTGATCTGCGACGACTACGGCGGCTACAAGGCCAGCTTCACCCAGGGCATCACCGAGGTGGGCTGCATGGCCCATGCACGGCGCAAGTTCTTCGACCTGCATGCCAACGGCACCAGCCAGATTGCTGGGCAGGCCTTGCAATACATCGGGTTGCTCTACGACATCGAGCGCGAGGTCAAGGGCCTGAGCGCCAAAGACAGGCAGGCCATCCGGCAGGAGCAATCAAGGCGCATTGCCAACGCCTTGCACGAGTGGATGCTGGCGCAACGGGCCAAGGTGTTCTCAGGCGCCACGGCCAAGGCGCTGGATTACAGCCTCAAACGCTGGCAGGCGCTCACGCGCTTCATCGACGACGGCAGGCTGCCCATCGACAACAACTGGGTCGAGAACCAGATGCGCCCCATTGCGATTGGGCGCAAGAACTGGCTGTTTGCGGGCTCGCTGCTGGCAGGCCAGCGTGCGGCCGCCATCATGAGCCTGATCCAGTCGGCCAAGCTCAATGGACACGATCCGCATGCCTACCTGCGCGATGTGCTACGGCGACTGCCAACGCACAAGGCCAGTCAAATCGGTGATCTCTTGCCGCATCGGTGGGGGCCTGGGCAACATCGGAAAAATGTCAGCACATGAAGAACATCGACGCATTGATCGCTGATGGCGGAGACATCACCATTGGTGCGATCTATCCCATCGAGTGCGCTGCAACCGCAGCGGACAGCCATAACACTGTGGCCGCACTCGTTCGCCGGGACGGCGAAACGCTAAGCGCTCTGCTCAAGCGACTCGACAAAGCCGTTGGCCTGTTCTACGAACACGATGAGATCATCGATGAGGTCAATGGCAACTGACGAACATCAGCCTGTCAAGATGGGTTCGCCGGACGCATACGCTTGTTCTGTCCAACGGCCTACTTTGGTTCGTGCTTGACCAGAACATGAGCGCAGGCATCTACCCCGTAGATGCTGACTCAGTTGGCATCCCCATCATGGAGGCCCTTACTGTCTCCCTTGTCATCCTTCTGTGCATTACCGCCACCATCGCACTTCCGAACCGAACCCGGGGTTGGCGCCTTGCGCAAGGCGTTCCAGCCTCCATTGCGTCGCTCCTTGCAATGCTGCTCTCTGCCTCATGGCTCAGCCCAAACCATTACCTAGCAGCAACTGTATTCTTTGCTCTCGCACTTGCTTGCATCTGGGCGTGGTGGCTCGTTAGAAGACCAAGCGTCACCAACCAGGAGGCGCGCAATGCGTAGGTCGCTATTCGCAAGCAATACCATGCCACGGCACAGCGGCCTAACTGGGCGGTCAAGCGGACGCCAACACAGGCCATGCCTTCGGCATTCTCATGGCCTGTGTTGGTACCCTACGCACCTTCGGTGCTCCGGCGCCGCTTACCTGGGGCTACAAGGGCTTCCCCATCTGTCAAGCAATAGCTGAGGTTGCCCCTGAATTTCGGAGCGCTTAGCCCGGGTTTCATGCGGCGTTCTTGCGCTGAGCCGCCAGCCAGCGTTGCTCGTATTGCATGGGGCTGAGATAGCCCAGCGCCGAATGCAGACGAGAGTGATTGTA
>NZ_LFRI01000006.1 GCF_001447195.1 Aquabacterium parvum
CGGCTCTGAGGCCTTTTTTGGTGACTTTGACGGTGAAGAACGGTGATGACCTGGCTGAACGCTTTAAGCACCTTCATAGAGCCCAGCGCGAGCTATGGAAACGCCGGCAACGTGGTCGCGGCTCTGTGCTCGATGGAGTTGTGGGCGCTGTTTGGTCATACGAAGTGAAGCGGGGAGACAACTCGGGCCAGTGGCACCCGCACCTGCACATGATCGCCTTGGCCGAGGTCGAGCCCAGCCAGGAGCGCTTGTCGCGGGATTGGCACCAGATCA
>NZ_LFRI01000007.1 GCF_001447195.1 Aquabacterium parvum
GGCTCAGGGCCTTGAGCTTCAGCACCTGAAGCTGGATTACTTCGTCAAAGTTCATGATTCCTCCAAAATCCAAAAGCGGATGCTTTGGATTCTAGGAGGAAGTCAGATCGCAGGCAAGGGAAACTGCGCCGCTTGAGAAGTTCAAGGTTTTGATGGCCGCGCAGGATAGGCAGTGCCACACGAAACGCAATGCACGCGAAGACCAGCGGAGGACGGCGACCATCGCTCCGCTGGTTGGCTTGAAGGTGGACCGGTCGGGTACCCCTCCCTCTG
>NZ_LFRI01000008.1 GCF_001447195.1 Aquabacterium parvum
GATGCTTTGGATTCTAGGAGGAAGTCAGATCGCAGGCAAGGGAAACTGCGCCGCTTGAAAAGTTCAAGGTTTTGATGGCCGCGCAGGATAGGCAGTGCCACACGAAACGCAATGCACGCGAAGACCAGCGGAGGACAGCGACCATCGCTCCGCTGGTTGGCTTGAAGGTGGACCGGTCGGGTACCCCTCCCTCTGCAACGCCCTTCGGGCTCACTGGGGTGTCCCCCAGCCCCCCGGCTTACTTCGACGCGGAGAGGCGCTCCATGTCATTGA
>NZ_LFRI01000009.1 GCF_001447195.1 Aquabacterium parvum
TAGCCCTTTCCATGCAGATAGCGATAGAACAGCTCGACATACGGCAGCTCATCGAGCGGCTCATCGGTCAGCTCTTCCGGCACCTCGACACCTCGGAAGCACCCAGCAGAACCAAGAAGGCGTTTCCCCTTGAGCGGCTGAAAGGCATGCCATGTATCGGCAACCGGCTGATCGCTGAACTTGACGGCGTACTTGAAAACCTCCATGAACCCCTCGGCGGGATCTCCAACGATGGGCCGCACATCAACGATGAAGCTGTCCCCGGTGATCTGG
>NZ_LFRI01000010.1 GCF_001447195.1 Aquabacterium parvum
CGGGCCAGTGGCACCCGCACCTGCACATGATCGCCTTGGCCGAGGTCGAGCCCAGCCAGGAGCGCTTGTCGCGGGATTGGCACCAGATCACCGGGGACAGCTTCATCGTTGATGTGCGGCCCATCGTTGGAGATCCAGCCGAGGGGTTCATGGAGGTTTTCAAGTACGCCGTCAAGTTCAGCGATCAGCCGGTTGCCGATACATGGCATGCCTTTCAGACGCTCAAGGGGAAACGCCTTCTTGGTTCTGCTGGGTGCTTCCGAGGTGTCGAGG
>NZ_LFRI01000011.1 GCF_001447195.1 Aquabacterium parvum
GGTTGATCGGTACGGTAAGGCAAAGAGTCGTGCGCTCGATGTAGCGCAGTTTATCGGCGACCACGTTGAAGGTCAAGAAACGCTTCACCAGCGGCTCACCACTTGCGGTGACTACCTGCTGTTCCGGCACTACTTCGCCATCGACGCTGTGAGGCTGCATGCGGCCAGCTTCTGCATGAAGCACCTGCTTTGCCCTCTGTGTGCCATTAGACGGGGCGCTAAGTCGATGAAAGCCTACTTGGATAGGTGGGAGGTCATCCGAGCCGAGAAAAC
>NZ_LFRI01000012.1 GCF_001447195.1 Aquabacterium parvum
CATACATACAAACAATTCGCCCAACCCAATACTGGCGCTGCTTTCCGGCCGATTTGAGGCCGTTGTGTATGCGTCGAAAACGGGTAGCCGAATACGGCTAAACCGTCTGTCAGATCACGGCATGGCCCCCTGCAACCTGGGTTGCGTGATGTGTGACCTGTTCACACGGGGGAGCGGGGGAGTCCCCCGGCCAGGAAGGGGGGGGTATGTCGCCACCCGACCTTGAAAAGGAAAGCCCCGAGTCCTGGTCAGAGGAGTTCGGGGCTGATGGAA
>NZ_LFRI01000013.1 GCF_001447195.1 Aquabacterium parvum
GGCCTCGTTCAACTCTTCACCCTCACAGTTCCGGACACCAAGCCTTTCGAGGGCCGAGTGGGTGAGCAGGTGTCCGTGCCGGTGCGTGCGTGGGCTCCTGGCGCGTCGGTGAGCCTCGCCTATGAGGGGGGCAAGGGGTGAGGATGGATGCACGTATGAGGCCGCTGGCGGCGGCCCTGCGGGATGGGCGAAGCCCGCACGCTGGGACGACGCAGGCGGCTCTAGAGTTCATACATACAAACAATTCGCCCAACCCAATACTGGCGCTGCTTT
>NZ_LFRI01000014.1 GCF_001447195.1 Aquabacterium parvum
CAGCAGGCCATGCAAACCAGCCCCTACACCTACAGCGACATCACAAAGGCTTCGCCCAAGCCGCCAGACAAGGTGTAAATTACTGGATATGCATCCAGTGTTTTGGCTTTTGTGGAGCTAACTGGATACCCCTTATGCATGTACAGTGTCGTCATGCTCCACAGCACCTTGCCCGCTCATCAGGTTTCTTCCTGCGCATCCGCGAGGAATGCGATTGACCGCCTGCCACCGCACCTGGCCCAGGCTGTCTGGCCTGGGCACGTGCTGGGCACGGGAGCACAGCTGGTCTGGCCCAGCGGGCACCCGCAGCTCGATGCCGAATTGCCGGGAGGTGGCTGGCCTGCCCATTGCCTCAGCGAGGTCCTGCAGCCCCAGCCCGGCCTGGCCGAGTGGCGCCTGTTGCTGCCGACCTTGCGCCAAGTGGTCCAAGCCGGCGGACACGTTTTGCTGATCGGCCCACCGCATGTGCCGCACCTGCCCGGGCTGGCGCAGCAAGGCCTGCCGCCCGATCGGGTGATCCGCATCGATGTCACCACCATGGCCGAGCGCCTGTGGGCCACCGAGCAAGCTTTGTTGGCCGATGGGCTGTGGGCGGTGCTGAGCTGGCTGCCGCAGGCCCGGGCTGCACAGGTGCGCAGGCTTCAGGTTTGTGCGAGTCGGCAAGCCGGGCCGGTTTTCCTGTTCCGGCCGGAGCGGGTGTCGAGCGAGGCTTCGGCCGCCCCCTTGCGCCTGCACCTTTCACTGGGGTCTTGCCCCCATCCTCTGGTGGTGCGCCTCGTCAAACGACGCGGGCCCTTGCGTGAAACGCCCCTGCAACTGGCCTGCTGGCCGCCAGGGCTGATCGAGTTGCTGCCGCCTGGTGAGCAGGGCCCTGTGTCACCCCTTTCGCCTGACTGGTCTCGCGCTCCGGCCAAGCGCCCTCCTCTGGCGCCCGCTGTGCCCTGGGTGGCGAGCCCCCTTTTGCCCGACCATGCCGAGCTGGATCGCCCTGCTGCCCGCACCCACGCCTGAACGCGGTGAGCTGGACGCCTTGCACCTGGGCTGGTGGGCCTTGCAGTTCACCCCTCGGGTGGCCTTGCTCGAAGAAGCCGTGGTGCTGGAGGTGCAGGCCAGCGAGCGACTGTTCGGTGGTGCGGCACAGCTGTGGCAGAGGGTGTGGCAAGAAGCCATCAAGCTGGGCGCACTGGCCGCAGCGCGCTCAGGCACGGCGCATGCGGCGCTTGCCCTGGCCCGCACCCGGCGAGGGCTGGACGCGTCCTTGAACACGCCTCTGGACACCTCGCTGGCCGCCCAACTTGCCCCACTGCCCTTGCACAGCCTGAGCGCGGTCGGCCAGCACGCCGAAACCCTGCATCGCCTGGGTTGTCGCACCATCGGGCAGGTGCAGGCCTTGCCCCGTGGTGGCCTCAGCCGGCGCTTTGGTGCCGACTTGCTGCACGCCCTCGATGCCGCACACGGCTTGCGCCCAGAAGCCTTCGACTGGTTGCTGCTGCCGCCCGTGTTCGAGCGCCGACTGGAGCTGCCCTGGCGGCTCGACAACGCCGAGACGCTTCACCGGGCCTTCGAGCAACTGCTGAGTGAGCTGTGCGCCTGGCTCTCCGGTCACCAGGCCGCCACCCAGGTGTTGCAGCTGGGCTGGTGCCACGACTGGGCGCGCCACAGCACCTCGCGCTGGCAAGCGCACACCGTGCCACTGGCTGAGCCCACTTCAGATCCGGCACGCCTGTCGCGCATGGTGGGCGAGCACCTGCGTCGCATCGAGTTGAGCTCGCCCGTCACCGACATCAGCCTGAGCGTGAACACCATCGAGTCACGCGAGCTCGAGGGTGCGTCCTTGTTCGCTGAACAGGCCCGCAGCGCCGAAGGCATGTCCAGCGAAGCCTTGACTGCAGCGGGGCAAAGGGCGCAGCGCAGTGCCCTGTTGAACCTGCTGGACCGGCTGAGCATCCGGCTGGGCCCCGAGCGCGTGCTGGCCGGGCAACTGCAGGCCGATCACCGGCTGGCGCACAGCCAGACCTGGCAGGCGGCGATCCCCTTGCTGACGCATCCCATGACGCGAACGAAGGTTCATCCAGCCTTGTTCGCCAGCGACGTCCCGCAGCCCACCTGGGTGCTGCCCACGCCCCTGCACCTGAGCTTGCGCGGCACGGGTGGCATCGCCTACGGGCTGCGCGAGACACCCATCCACCAGGGGCCGCTGCGCTTGTTGGCAGGGCCGCACCGCATCGAAGCCGGTTGGTGGGATGGGGCCCCAGGTGCTGGACGTGAGGTGCGCGATCATCACCTCGCCAGCAGCCCTCAGGCCGGCCTGCTGTGGGTCTTTTGCGATCGGCATGTGCCACAGGACGGCGGCAGCACCTGGCACCTGCACGGTTTTTTCGCCTGAGGGGTGGCCATGAACACCGTCGATGCACGCCCTGGCTTGCCTGCCAGCCCGCTCAAAGCTCTGTCCGATTACGCCGAGCTCCACACCGTCACCAACTTCAGTTTCCTGTGCGGTGCTTCGCACCCCGAGGAGATGGTGGAGCGCGCGCTGACACTGGGCTACCGCGGCCTGGCCATCACCGACGACTGCAGCATGGCTGGTGTGGTGCGAGCTCACCAGGGCTGGCAGGACGCCATCCGTGCCGGCGTGCCAGGTGCCGAGGGCTTTCGGCTGATGATCGGCAGCAGCTTCGATGTGCACGAAGAAACGCTGGGTGAAGCAGCCCCGGCTTTCACGCTGATCGCGCTGGCTTGTCACCGCCTAGGCTACGGCTTGCTGTGCGAGTTCATCACCCGCCTGAGGCGCGGCGCCACAGGCAAGGGCCTGGCCACGCTGTGGCGGCGTGACATCCGCGCGGCCGATCTGGGTGATTGCGTGCTGCTGTTGCGCCCTCGCCGAGGCGCCAGCCCCGATGAACTGCTGGACCAGGCCCGCTGGCTGAGGCGGCTCTTTCGCGGGCGCTGCTGGCTGGTGGCCGAGCTGCATCACTCGCTGGACGATGCGGCCTGGCTGCGCGCCCTGCGAGCCGTGGCCGAAGCCGCCCACCTGCCGCTGGTCGCCGCTGGCGATGTGCACATGCACGTGCGTTCACGCCAGCCGCTGCAGGACGTTCTCACGACCATTCGCCTGGGCAAACCGCTCCAAGAATGCGGCTTGAGCCTGGCACACAACGCGGAGCGGCATTTGCGCAGTCGCTTGCGCCTGGCCCAGCGATACCCGCCTGAGCTGCTGGCCGAAACGCTCAAGGTCATGGCCCGGTGCGAATTCAGCTTGTCCGAGCTGAAATACGAATACCCCGAGGAGGTCGTGCCGCTTGGTGAGACCCCGGCGTCCTACCTGCGTCGCATCAGCCTCGAAGGCGCTGCCTGGCGTTACCCGCAAGGCGTGCCCCCAGAGGTGAGGCAGCAAATCGACAAGGAGCTCGAGCTCATCACCGAGCTGGGCTACGAAAAGTATTTCCTGACCGTGCACGACATCGTGTGTTTTGCGCGCTCGCAACACATCCTCTGCCAAGGGCGTGGCAGCGCCGCCAACTCGGCCGTTTGCTACTGCCTGGGCATCACCGAGGTCAACCCTGCGCAAAGCACCGTGCTGTTCGAGCGCTTCATCTCGCGAGAGCGCAACGAGCCACCCGACATCGATGTCGACTTCGAGCACGAGCGTCGCGAAGAAGTCATCCAGTACCTCTACAACAAGTACGGACGTGACCGCGCTGCGCTGACCGCCACGGTCATCCGCTACCGCACCCGCAGCGCGCTGCGCGACGTGGGCAAGGCCCTGGGTTTTGCGCCTGACGTGATCGAAAAGGTCGCGGCCAACCACCAATGGTGGGACGGCAAAGGCCTGCAGACCGAGCGGATGCAGGAGCTGGGCCTGGACCCCGATGAGCGCCGCATGCGCCTGTGGCAAGAGCTCAGCAGCGTGCTGATGGGCTTTCCGCGGCACCTGAGCCAGCACACCGGCGGCTTCGTCATCGCCAAGGGGGCGCTGTGCCGCATGGTGCCGATCGAGAACGCCTCCATGCCCGATCGCAGCATCATCCAGTGGGACAAGGATGACCTCGATGCCCTGGGCCTGCTCAAGGTCGACGTGCTGGCACTGGGCATGCTGACTGCGCTGCGCAAGACCTTCGACTTCGTGTCTCAGCGCCGAGGCGCGCCGTTCGGCATGCAGGACGTCCCGGACGAAGATGGGCAGACCTACGACATGGTCTGCCGCGCCGACACCATCGGCGTCTTCCAGATCGAGAGCCGCGCGCAGATGAGCATGCTGCCCAGGCTGCGTCCCCGCACCTTCTACGACCTGGTGGTCGAGGTGGCGCTGGTGCGACCCGGTCCCATCCAGGGAGGCATGGTGCACCCTTACCTGCAGGCACGCGAGCGCTTCAGGCTGGACCCGGCATCGGTCACCTACCCGCATGGGCTTGAGTCAGCGCTGCAACGCACCCTGGGTGTGCCCATCTTCCAGGAGCAGGTGATGCAGATCGTCGTGATGGCGGCGGACTTCACGCCCGGCGAGGCCGATGAACTGCGGCGCTCGATGGCGGCCTGGCGGCGCAAAGGTGGGGTGCACCGCTTTCGCGACAAGGTCATCACGGGCCTGATGCGCAACGGGCATTCGCAGACCTTTGCCGAGCAGATCTTCAGCCAGATCGAGGGCTTTGGCGAGTACGGCTTTCCGGAGTCCCATGCTGCCAGCTTCGCCAAGCTGGTGTACCTCAGCGCCTGGCTCAAGTGCCATGAGCCGGCGGCCTTCCTGGCGGGCTTGCTCAACGCGCAGCCATTGGGGTTCTACTCGCCCAGCCAGCTGGTGCAAGACGCGCGTCGCCATGGCGTGGTGGTGCTGCCACCTGACGTGGTGCACAGCAACTGGGATTGCACGCTGGTGGATGTGCCAGATGGCTTCGATGCCAGCGACCCCGCGGTCTGGCCTCAGGCGCATGAGCGGGTCGCACACCGCCCGGACCAGCCCGCCGTGCGGCTCGGGCTGCGCCTGGTCAGCGGCCTGGGTCGCGAAGCGGCGTCGTGCATCGAGCAGGCGCGCCTCTGCGCGCCCTTGCTCAATGTGGATGACCTGGCCCGTCGCGCTGGACTGGAGCAAACCGAGGTGCGTGCCCTGGCTTCGGGCGACGCCTTGCAGAGCCTGGCCGGACACAGGCGCCAGCAGGTCTGGGACGCCGCAGCCCTGCACCGCGCGCCGGTGTTGCTGCGCGAAGCCCCGGTGGCCGAGGCCACGCTGACCCTGGCGGCCCCACCTGAAAGCGAAGACATCCTCTTCGATCACGTTTCACTGGGGCTTTCGCTGCGGCGTCATCCCCTGGCTTTGCTGCGACCCCGACTTCAAGCGCAGCGCCTGCAGACATCCACCGAACTGCACACCTTGCCCAAAGGCCGGCTGGCCCGGGCTTGCGGCATCGTCGTCGGTCGCCAGCAGCCAGGCACGGCTTCGGGCGTGGTCTTCGTGACGCTGGAAGACGAAACCGGGTCGGTCAACGTCGTCGTCAAGCCCGAGCTGAAAGCGCGCCAGCGCACCGAACTCGTCCATTCCCGGCTTCTTGCCGTCTACGGCGTGTGGCAACGCGAGGGCGAGGTCTGCCACCTGGTGGCGCAATTTCTCAAGGACCTCACGCCTTTGCTGGGGCGCCTGAGCACGCGGAGTCGGGATTTTCACTGAAGCGGCCTTGGCGTTGGCACAACACGCACCGGCGTCTGGTGATGAAATTCAATTCGACAACGCGCCTTGTCACAACCTAGAATGCCATCGCTCTGTGCGCATTCAGCACAAACCACACTAGGAGACACGCATGAGCATCGCCAACACCTGCGTCCTGATCGCCGCCATCTTGCCGGTCATCACCATGGGCGCCGCCAAGGCCGCCACCGCCGGCAAGCGCCGCAGCGACGGCGGCTACGACAACAACAACCCGCGCGACTGGGCCGCCAAGCAAACTGGCTGGAAGGCCCGCGCCGCCGCCGCACAGAACAACGGCTTCGAAGCCCTGCCCCTGTTCGTGTTCGCCGTGCTGGCTGCGCAGTTCGCCGGCCTGGACCAGGTCCGCACCGATCAGCTGGCCATGGCCTTCATCGGCATCCGCCTGGTCTACACGGCGCTGTACTTCGCCAACGTTGCGGCGCTGCGCAGCCTGGTGTGGTTCGCTGGCCTGGCTGTCACCATCGCCATCTTCTCGCCCACGCTGAAGCTGCCTTTCTGACCTGATCACGGGTCAGCCCAACAAAACGCCCGGGGCGGTTCATCACCGCGCCCGGGCGTTGTCTTTTCAGGTCAGTCGCAGCGCTTCAACGCTTGCGCACCGGCATCAGGTCCGTGCAGGTGCCGTGAGCCGCCTCGGCCGCCAGCCCCACGCTCTCACCCAGGGTGGGGTGCGGGTGGATGGTCTTGCCGATGTCGACCTCGTCGGCGCCCATCTCGATGGCCAGTGCGATCTCGCCGATCAGGTCACCCGCGTGCGTGCCCACGATGCCGCCACCGACGATGCGATGGGTTTCGGCGTCGAACAGCAGCTTGGTGAAGCCTTCCGAGCGGCCGTTGGCCAGCGCCCGGCCTGACGCTGCCCACGGAAAGAGCCCCTTCTTGACCGCCCTGCCCTGGGATTTGGCCTGGTCTTCCGTCAGGCCCACCCAGGCGATTTCGGGGTCGGTGTAAGCCACGCTGGGGATCACGCTGGCGTCGAACGCCGTGCGCGCAAGTTTGTCGTCACCCAGCAGCTCACCGGCGATGACCTCGGCCGCCACGTGGCCCTCGTGCACGGCCTTGTGCGCCAGCATCGGTTGCCCCACGAGGTCACCGATGGCGAACAGACTGGGCACGTTGCTGCGCATCTGCTTGTCCACGGGCACGAAACCACGCTCGTTGACCGTCAGCCCGGCCTTGTCTGCTCCGACCTTGCGGCCATTGGGCGAGCGGCCCACGGCCTGCAGCACCAGGTCGTACACGGCTGGCTCGGGCGCCGGCTCGCCATCCTTGGCCGAAGCGAAGCTCACTTTGATGCCTTCGGGCGTGGCTTGTGCCGCCACCGTCTTGGTGCTGAGCATGACGCGGTCAAAGCGGTGGGCGTTGAACTTGTCCCAGACCTTGACCAGGTCGCGATCGGCGCCAGGCATGAGCCCGTCGCCCATCTCGACGACGTCGATGCGTGCCCCCAACGTGGAGTACACCGTGCCCATCTCCAGGCCGATGATGCCGCCGCCGATGACCAGCATTTTTTTGGGAACGCTGGTCAGCGCCAGGGCGCCGGTGGAGTCGACCACGCGCGGGTCGTCGGGCATGAAGGGCAGGCGCACGGCTTGCGAGCCCGCGGCCAGGATGGCGCGCTTGAAGCGCAACTGGCGGGTCTCACCGGTCTTGTCCTGCGCGCTGCCGGTGGTGACCTCGACCTCGAGCGTGTGCGCATCGACCAGGCTGCCGTAGCCACGCACCACCTCGACTTTGCGGGCCTTGGCCATGGCGGCCAGACCTTGCGTGAGCTTGCCGGTCACGCCCGACTTGTGCGCACGCAACTTGGCCAGGTCCAGCTTGGGCTCGCCAAAGCTCACACCCAGCGCATCGAAATGCTTGACCTCGTCCATCACGGCCGCCACGTGCAGCAAGGCCTTGGAAGGGATGCAGCCCACGTTCAGGCAGACACCTCCCAGCTCGGCGTAACGCTCGACCAGGATGACCTTCAGCCCCAGGTCGGCCGCGCGGAAGGCAGCGCTGTAGCCACCGGGGCCACCGCCCAGCACGAGCACGTCGCAATCGGTGTCGGGCGGGATGGCTGCCGCAGCCCGGGCGGGCTGGGCGACAACTTGCGCTGGAGCTTGAGCAGACGGTTGCGTAGAAGGCGCAGCTGCTGGAGTCGCGGCCGTTGCCGTCGCAGCGGCCCCAGACGCCCCAGACGCCGCAGACGTCGTTGCCCCGGCACCCGCCACATCCAGCGTCAGGATGACGTGCCCCTGCCCCACCCGGTCGCCCAGCTTGACCCGGATTTCGCCCACCACCCCGGCCTGGGGCGAAGGCACCTCCATGGAGGCCTTGTCGGACTCCAGGGTGATCAGGCTTTGCTCGGCGGCCACGGTCTGGCCGGGTTTGACGAGGATCTCGATGATCGCCGCGTCGGCGATGTCGCCCAGGTCGGGCACGGGGATGTCGATGAATGCCATGTCGACGCCCCTTACACCAATGCCCGGCGGAAGTCCGCCAGCAGCGCCGCCAGGTAGGCGTTGAACTTGGCCGCCGACGCGCCGTCGATGACGCGGTGGTCGTAGCTCAGGCTCAGCGGCAACATCAGGCGCGGCACGAACTCGCTGCCATTCCAGATCGGCTTCATGGCTGAGCGGCACACGCCCAGGATGGCCACCTCCGGCGCGTTGATGATCGGCGTGAAGGTGGTGCCACCGAAGCCGCCCAGCGACGAAATCGAGAAGCAGCCGCCGCTCATCTCGGCCGGGGTGAGCTTGCCGTCGCGGGCCTTGGCCGCCAGCGCGGCGGTTTCCAGCGCCAGCTGGCTCAGCGACTTCTGGTCCACGTCGCGGATCACCGGCACCACCAAGCCATTGGGCGTGTCGGCCGCGAAGCCGATGTGCACATAGCCCTTGAGCACCAGGTCATCGCCATCGAGCGAAGCGTTGAATTGCGGGAACTTGCGCAGCGCCACCGCACAGGCCTTGAGCAGGAAGGCCAGCATCGTGAACTTGGTGCCTGCCTTGGCGTGCTCCTCGTTGAGCTTGACGCGCAAGGCCTCCAGCTCGGTGATGTCGGCCTCTTCGTTGTTGGTGACGTGCGGGATGCGCACCCAGTTGCGGTGCAGGTTGGCGCCCGAGATCTTCTTGATGCGCGACAGCGGCTGGCGCTCGATGGGGCCGAACTTGGTGAAGTCGATCGATGGCCAGGGCAGCAGGGTCATGCCGCCCAGGTCGGCGCTGCCAGCACCCGATGAGACGGCAGGTGCGCCGCCCGAGGCCACCTGCGCGATCACACCCTTGACGAAGTTCTGCACATCGACGTGGGTGATGCGCCCTTTGGGACCGGTGCCTGGCACCTTGGCGATGTCCACGCCCAGTTCGCGCGCAAAGCGTCGAACGGAGGGCGAGGCATGGGCAAGCTGGCCCGTGGCGGGTGGTTCAGCCGGTGGCAAGGAGGCAGTCGGGCTGGTGCGCGGGGCCGGCTCGGCCACTGGCGCTGGCGCAACCACAGCGGCAACGGGTGCCGACACAGCAGGTGCGGCCGAGGCAGCAGCAGGCACAGCGGCTGCTGCAGGTGGCGAGGCACTCGCAGCGCCCTCACCCACCTCCAGCAAGCCGATCACCGATCCCTGGCTGACCTTGTCACCCAGCTTCAGCCTCAGCTCCTTGATCACTCCGCCTTGCGCAGACGGCACCTCCATCGACGCCTTGTCCGACTCGATGGTGATCAGGCTTTGTTCCGCGCGAACGGTGTCGCCCGGCTTGACGAGCAGCTCGATGACGGCTGCGTCGCTCACGTCCCCGATGTCCGGGACGGTCAGTTCAATCGTGGCCATGTGTGGTCCTCGCAGGCGTCAGGCGTACAGCGGGTTGAGCTTCTCGGTGTCGATGCCATATTTGGCGATCGCCTCGGCGACCTTCGAGCCCGGCAGCTTGCCTTCATCGGCCAGCGACTTCAGCGCGGCCACGACGATGTAGTGGCGGTTGATCTCGAAGTGCTCGCGCAGCCGGTAGCGGAAGTCGCTGCGACCGAAGCCATCGGTGCCGAGCACCTTGAAAGAACGCCCTTGCGGGATGTGGGCACGGATTTGCTCAGGCAGCGCCTTGACGTAGTCGGTCGAGGCCACGACCGGGCCTTGCGTTCGGCTCAACTGCTTCGTCACGAAGGGCACACGCGGCGCATCGGTCGGGTGCAGCAGGTTCCAGCGCTCGACGTCCTGGCCTTCGCGGGCCAGCAGGTTGAAGCTCGGGCAGCTCCAGACGTTGGCGCCCACGCCCCAGTCGGCTTCCAGCAGCTCCTTGGCCGCCACCGACTCGCGCAGGATCGAACCCGCACCCAGCAGGTTGACTTGAAGCTTGTGTTTGCTGTCAGTGTCCTGCAGCAGGTACATGCCGGCGATGATCTCGGCCTCGGTGCCTTGTTTCAAGCCTGGCTGGGCGTAGTTCTCGTTGAGCAGGGTCAGGTAGTAGAAGACGTTCTCCTGCTTCTCGACCATGCGCTTGAGGCCGTCCTGGATGATGACGGCGACTTCGTGCGCGAAGCTCGGGTCGTAGCTCAGGCAGTTGGGAATGGTGCCCGCCACCAGCTGGCTGTGGCCGTCCTCGTGCTGCAGGCCTTCACCGTTCAAGGTGGTGCGACCCGACGTGCCACCCAGCAGGAAGCCGCGCGCCTGCATGTCGCCCGCGGCCCAAGCCAGGTCGCCGATGCGCTGCAGCCCGAACATCGAGTAGTAGATGTAGAACGGGATCATCACGCGGTTGTTCGTCGAGTACGACGTGGCCGCCGCGACCCACGAGCTCATGCCGCCGGCTTCGTTGATGCCTTCCTGCAGGATCTGGCCGGCCTTGTCCTCGCGGTAGTACATGACCTGGTCCTTGTCGACCGGGGTGTACTTCTGGCCTTCCGGCGCGTAGATGCCGATCTGGCGGAACAGGCCCTCCATGCCGAAGGTGCGGGCTTCGTCGACCAGGATGGGCACCACGCGCGGGCCCAGGTTGGCATCGCGCAGCAGCGGCGTCAGGCAGCGCACGAAGGCTTGCGTGGTCGAGATCTCGCGGCCTTCCTGCGTGGGCTCCAGGATGCTCTGGAACGCATCCAGGCCCGGCACCGGCAGCGTCTCGTCGGCCTTGGGACGGCGCTTGGGCAGCGCACCACCCAGGGCGGCGCGGCGCTCCAGCAGGTACTTCATCTCGGGCGTGTTTTCAGCCGGCTTGATGAAGGGCAGCTTTTCGATGTCCTCGTCGGCCACCGGGATGTTGAAGCGGTCGCGGAAGAGCTTGATGTCTTCGTCCGTCAGCTTCTTGGTCTGGTGGGCGGTGTTTTTGCCTTCACCGCTCTTGCCCATGCCGAAGCCCTTGACCGTCTTGATCAGCAGCACGGTGGGCTGGCCGGTGTGGTTCACGGCCGCGCTGTAGGCGGCGTACACCTTCTGCGGGTCGTGGCCGCCGCGTTGCAGGCGCCAGATGTCGTCGTCCGACAGGCGCGCCACCATCTCCAGCGCACGCGGATCGCGCCCGAAGAAGTGCTGGCGCACGAAGGCGCCGTCGTTGGCCTTGCAGGCCTGGTAATCGCCGTCGACCATCTCCATCATGATCTTGCGCAGGATGCCGTCCTTGTCGCGCGCCAGCAGCGGGTCCCAGTACGAGCCCCACAGCAGCTTGATCACGTTCCAGCCGGCACCGCGGAACTCGCCTTCGAGCTCCTGCACGATCTTGCCGTTGCCGCGCACCGGGCCGTCCAGGCGCTGCAGGTTGCAGTTGATGACGAAGATCAGGTTGTCGAGCTTTTCGCGCGCGGCCAGGCCGATGGCGCCCAGCGATTCGGGCTCGTCCATCTCACCGTCGCCGCAGAACACCCAGACCTTGCGCTTGGAAGTGTCGGCCAGGCCCCGGGCGTGCAGGTACTTCAGGAAGCGCGCCTGGTAGATGGCCATGATCGGGCCCAGCCCCATCGACACGGTCGGGAACTGCCAGAACTCCGGCATCAGCTTGGGGTGCGGGTAGCTGGACAGGCCCTTGCCACCGACTTCCTGGCGGAAGTTGGCCAGTTGCTCTTCGGTGATGCGGCCTTCCATGAAGGCCCGGGCGTAGATGCCGGGGGCCGAGTGGCCCTGGATGTAGAGCAGGTCACCGCCGTGATCGGGGGTGTCGCCATGCCAGAAATGGTTGAAACCGACACCCAGCATGGTCGCCAGCGACGCGAACGACGAGATGTGTCCGCCCAGGTCGCCGCCATCGGGCGGGTTGTGGCGGTTGGCCCGCACCACCATCGCCATGGCGTTCCAGCGCATGTAGCTGCGCAGGCGCTCTTCGATGTCGAGGTTGCCGGGGTGGTGGGCCTCGTCCTCCACCGCGATGGTGTTGACGTAGGCCGTCGTGGCCGAGAACGGCATGTCGATGCCGGCCTGGCGGGCGTGGTCGAGCAGGTTCTCGAGCAGGTCGTGGGCGCGGGCGCGACCTTCGGTTTCGATGACCCCGGACAGGGCATCGAGCCACTCGCGGGTTTCCTGAGGATCCTGGTCCAGGTTGGGGGACAGCAGCGGATCGTTGGCTGACATGGTTTCAGTCTCCGGTGAAGGTGGCGTGCAACCGAGTATGGCCGCACGCCTGGATGGCCAAAAGCGTGGATAAACGCTGCCATTCCGGTTTCGACGAGGTGCGCGCGCAACACGGTGGCATTGCGGCACTCGGAAAATATACCTGCCGGGAGGCACTCCTCCAGTTGCGGTTTCCCGCACCGATAATCCCGAGATGCCCTTTTCCGCTTCTCCGCAACAGCCCGGGACGCCGCCGCCCCAAGCCGCCGGACAGACCAGCCGCCTCTTCTGGCGCTGGTGGCGCAAGCAGACCCCCAGCCAGCAGGACCGCTACGCCACCCTCGGGCCCCTGGTCTCCGTGCTGCTGTTCCTGGCGGCGATCATCGCGGCCTTCTGGTACCTGCGCAACGAAGAGCTCGAACGGGAGCAGGAGGCCGTCAAGCGCGACACCGAGGTCGTTCAGCAACAAATCCGCATGCGCCTGGTCGAGAACCAGGAGCAACTGCTGCGCCTGGCCCGCGACGTCAGCCTCAAGCCGGCCGACGCCGACGTTTTCACCCGCCAGGCCGATGACTTCATCCGCGCCCGCCCCGAAATCCTCAGCGTCAGCTGGGTGCAGCGCGACGGTCGCATGAAGGCCACCCGCAACGCCTTCAGCCTGCCCATTGCGCCAGAGCTCGAGCCTGACATCAACATCGAGGAAGACGACTGGCGAGACCACTTCCCCGGCGCCGAGCCCAGGCAGGCTTTCAAGAGCGCGCGTGAAAACAACATGCCGGTCTACTCGCGCCCCTACCTGAACCCTCAGGGCGTGCGCGTGCTGCAGCTACAGATGCCCATGATGGAGCGCGGCCAGTTCTCCGGCACCCTGGTGACCGAGTACGCGCTCGACCCCCTGATGCGCTACCTGGTGCCCCGCGAGATCGCCGCGCGCCACGCCATGAGCCTCATCGAGGTGAGCGGCATCGTGCTGACCAGCACCTCCGGGGCCCGCAACGAAGACTCCGCCCGCCCCATCTTCGCCCACGACGTGGTCGTCACCCCCGTGGGCAACGGCCTGATCCTGCGCGGCTCGGGCTACCGCACCTCCTCGGGCCTCATCGGCAACACCCTGTTCTGGATGGTGGTGGCACTGTCGGTTCTCACCGTCTGGACCCTGATGGGCACCCTGCGGCACATGCGCCGCCGCTCGCAGATCCAGAAAGCGCTGGTGCAGGAAACCAACTTCCGCCGGGCGATGGAGAACTCCATGCTCACCGGCATGCGCACCATCGACCTCGAAGGCCGCATCACCTACGTGAACCCGGCGTTCTGCGCCATGACGGGCTTTTCGGAAGAAGAGCTCATCGGCTGCGTGCCCCCCTACCCCTACTGGCCGAAAGACCGCCTGGACGAGTTCAACCGCATGTTCCAGCAGGAGCTGCTCGGCCGCAGTCCCATGGGTGGCATCGAGGTCGTCATGCAGCGCCGCGACGGCAGCCAGTTCGACGCCCGCATGTACGTCTCGCCCCTGATCGACGCCCAGGGCGACCAGACCGGCTGGATGACGTCGGTCACCAACATCACCGAAGCCAAGCGCGTGCGAGACCAGCTCACCGCCGCCCACGAGCGCTTCACCACCGTGCTGGAGGGCCTGGACGCCGCCGTGTCCGTGGTCTCGGTGCAACGCGGCGAACTGCTGTTCGCCAACCGCTCCTACCGCCTGTGGTTCGGCGCCAACCCCGACGCCCACGCCCAGCTCACCGGCGGACAGGTCATGCCCGATGAAATCATCGACGGCGACGAGGCCGTGGACGATTTCGGGGGCCTGCCCGCCCACTCGCTGACCAACGCAGGCAGCGACACCCGCGAAGTCTTCATGGACACCGTCCAGAAATGGTTCGACGTGCGCGCCCGCTACGTCCAGTGGACCGACGGCAACCTGGCCCAGATGCTGATCGCCACCGACATCACCGCCCGCCGCCAGGCCGAAGAAGCCGCCGCCCGCCAGGCCGAGAAGTCGCAGTTCACCAGCCGCCTGATCACCATGGGCGAAATGGCCTCGACCGTGGCCCACGAGCTCAACCAGCCGCTGGCCGCCATCTCCAACTACTGCAGCGGCATGATCAGCCGGGTGCAAAACGGCAACATCGACAACGAGCAGCTTGTCAGCGCCCTGGAGAAAACCTCCCGCCAGGCCCAACGCGCCGGCCAGATCATCCACCGCATCCGCCAGTTCGTGAAACGCTCGGAGCCGCAGCGTCAGCCCGCCCGGGTGCGCGACATCACCGACGCCGTGCTTGAGCTGGCTGTTTTCGAGATGAAACGCCGCCGGGTCACGCTCAACACCATGGTGGCCAACCGCCTGCCGCAGCTCATGGCGGACCCGATCCTCATCGAGCAGGTGCTGCTGAACCTGCTGAAAAACGCCGCCGAGGCCATCGACTCGGCTCAGATGCCCATGTCGCGTCGCCTGATCGACCTCAAGGTGCAACAGCGTGTGACCGAGGACCAGGGCCCGGTGGTCGAGTTCACCGTCAGCGACGGCGGCCCCGGCATGAAGGAAGAGATGCTGGCGCGGCTTTTCGAGGCCTTCCACTCGACCAAGGCCGAGGGATTAGGGATAGGCCTGAGTCTTTGTCGCTCCATCATTGAGTCGCATCATGGTCGGATCAAGGCCGAGAACATCTACAATGGTCCGAACGTCGTGGGGTGTCGTTTCACCTTCACACTCCCGATCGAAACCGACGCAGGTAGCCAGCCGGACCCGACCGACTCGGCCATCCCCCCCTCCAACGATTTGCTTGCCGACAACCCATGAGCTTGATCCCGAAAAAAGGCACTGTGTATGTGGTGGATGACGACGAGGCCGTTCGCGACTCGTTGCAGTGGCTGCTGGAGGGCAAGGACTACCGGGTTCGCTGTTTTGACTCGGCCGAATCCTTCCTCGCCCGCTTTGACCCCCGCGAAGTCGCCTGCCTGATCGCCGACATCCGCATGGATGGCATGAGCGGCCTGGAGCTGCAAGACAAGCTGCTCGAGCGCAAGTCCCCCCTGCCCATCGTGTTCATCACTGGTCACGGCGACGTGCCCATGGCCGTGAACACCATGAAAAAGGGCGCGATGGACTTCATCGAAAAGCCCTTCAAGGAAGACGCCCTGGTCGCCCTGGTCGAGCGCATGCTGGACCAGGCCCGCTCGTCCTTCTCGCAGTCGCAAGAAGCCGCCAGCCGCGAAGCGCTGCTCTCGCGCCTGACCACCCGCGAAGCCCAGGTGCTCGAGCGCATCGTCGCCGGCCGGCTGAACAAGCAGATCGCCGACGACCTGGGCATCTCCATCAAGACGGTGGAAGCCCACCGCGCCAACGTGATGGAAAAGCTCAACGCCAACACCGTGGCCGACCTGCTCAAGATCGCCCTGGGCGCCAGCGGCCAGGCGCCCGCAGCCGGCACCAAGTAAGGCTGCCCAGCCGCCCCCACAAGGCCGCCTCCAAGCGGCCTTTTTCCATTCCTGAGGCCACTCGGGCACGCCCCGAAGCCCCTTTTCGCTGAACTCGCTCACCTCGTTCCCCGGAGCCCCACCATGACCGCCCAACTCATCGACGGCAACGCCCTGTCCAAGCAACTACGCGGCGAAGTCGCCCAGCGCGCAGCCGCCCTGACCGCCAAGGGCCTCAAGCCCGGCCTGGCCGTTGTGCTGGTCGGCGACAACCCCGCCAGCCAGGTGTACGTGCGCAACAAGGTCAAGGCCTGCGAAGAAGCCGGGTTCCACTCCGTGCTCGAAAAGTACGACGCCACCCTGAGCGAGGCCGACCTGCTCGCGCGCGTCGAGGCCCTGAACAACGACCCTGCCATCCACGGCATCCTGGTGCAGCTGCCCCTGCCCAAGCACATCGACGACCACAAGGTGATCGAGGCCATCTCGCCATTGAAGGACGTGGACGGCTTCCACGTGGCCAGCGCCGGCGCCCTGATGGTCGGCGAGGTCGGCTTCAAGGCCTGCACGCCCTACGGCTGCATGAAGATGCTCGAATCCATCGGCATGAAGGACCTGCGCGGCAAGCACGCCGTGGTGATTGGCCGCTCCAACATCGTCGGCAAGCCCATGGCCATGATGCTGCTGGCCGCCAACGCCACCGTCACCATCACACACAGCGGCACGGCCGACCTGGGCGCCATGACCCGCCAGGCCGACATCGTCGTGGCGGCCGTGGGCAAGCGCAACGTGCTCACGGCCGACATGGTCAAGCCCGGTGCCGTGGTCATCGACGTGGGCATGAACCGCGACGACGAAGGCAAGCTCTGCGGCGACGTGGATTTCGCCGGTGTGAAAGAAGTGGCGAGCCACATCACCCCCGTGCCCGGCGGGGTCGGCCCCATGACGATTACCATGTTGCTGGTCAACACCATGGAAGCCGCCGAGCGCACCTTCGCGACTCGCTGAGCCCCACCCGCACCGCTTTGCCCACGTTCACCGCCAGCACCATGAGCAGCAACCCCCTCCTCGACACCTCCGGCCTGCCCCTGTTCGACCAGATCAAGCCTGAGCAGGTCAGCCCTGCGATGGACGCCCTGCTGGCCGAGTCCGAAGCGGCGCTTGAAAAGGTCACCGGCCCGGACGTGCCGGCCGACTACGACGCGCTGTCGCTGCTGCTGGACGTGCCGACCGAGCGCATGGGCCGCGCCTGGGGCGCCGTGGGCCACCTCAACAGCGTGGCCGACACGCCCGAGCTGCGCGCGGCCTTCAACGAGAACTTGCCTCGCCTGACCGAGTTCTACACCCGCCTGGGCTCGGACGAGCGCCTCTACGCCAAGTACAAGGCGGTCAACCTGGCAGACCAGGCCGCCAGCGCCGAGCGCAAGCTGCCCCCCGCTCGCCGCCGCGCCCTGGACAACGCCCTGCGCGGCTTCGTCCTCGGTGGAGCCGAGCTGCAAGGCCCCGCCAAGCAACGCTTCGCCGAGATCCAGGAATTGCAAGCCGCCAAGTCGCAGGCCTTTTCCGAGCATGTGATGGACGCCACCGACGCGTTCTCGCACTTCGCCAGCACCGATGAACTGGCCGGGGTGCCGGACGACGTGCAGGCCGCCACCCGCGCCGCCGCCGAAGCCGACGGCAAGGAGGGCAAAGACACGCATAAGCTCACCCTGCACATGCCCTGCTACCTGCCGGTCATGCAGTACGCCACCAACCGGGCGTTGCGCGAGACCATGTACCGCGCCTACGCCACCCGCGCCAGCGAGTTCGGCCCGGCAGAGCGCGACAACTCCACGCTGATGCAGGAGATCGTCGCCCTGCGCCAGGAAGAGGCCCAGCTGCTCGGCTACGCCAACTTCGCCGAGGTGTCCTTGGTGCCCAAGATGGCCCAAAGCCCCCAGCAAGTCATGGACTTCCTTCGCGACCTGGGCAAACGCGCTCGCCCTCACGCCGAGAAGGACATGGCCGAGCTGCGCGAGTTCGCGCGCACCGAATGCGCCCTGCCCGACCTGCAAGCCTGGGACATCGCGTTCGTGAGCGAAAAGCTCAAAGAGGCCCGCTACGCCTTCAGCGACCAGGAGGTCAAGCAGTATTTCACCGAGCCGACCGTGCTCAAGGGCCTGTTCGGCCTGATCGAAAAGCTCTTTGACGTCACGATCAAACCAGACACGGCGCCCGTGTGGCATGAAACGGTGCGCTTCTTCCGCATCGAGCGCGCCGGCAACTTGGTCGGTCAGTTCTACCTCGACCCCTACGCCCGCCCCGGCAAGCGCCCAGGTGCCTGGATGGACGACGTGCGTGGCCGCTGGAATCGCCCCGACAACCACGTGACGCAGACCCCGGTGGCGCACCTGGTGTGCAACTACGCCCGCGGCGTGGGCGACAAGCCCGCCCTGCTCACCCACGACGATGTCACCACCCTCTTCCACGAGTTCGGCCACGGTCTGCACCACATGCTGACCCAGGTCGACGACATCGGCGTGGCCGGCATCAGTGGCGTCGAGTGGGACGCGGTCGAGCTGCCCAGCCAGTTCATGGAGAACTTCTGCTGGGAGTGGGACGTGGTGCAGCAGCTCACCCACCACGTGGACACCGGCGCTTCGCTGCCACGCGCGCTGTTCGACAAGATGGTCGCCGCCAAGAACTTCCAGAGCGGCATGCAGACCGCTCGCCAAATCGAGTTTTCGCTGTTCGACATGCGCCTGCACGCCGAGCCCGGCGCACAAACCGATGTTCAGAAGGTGATCGACGAGGTGCGCCAGGAAGTTGCCGTCAACATTCCGCCGGCCTTCAACCGCTTCCAGCACAGCTTCTCGCACATCTTCGCTGGCGGCTACGCAGCCGGCTACTACAGCTACAAGTGGGCCGAGGTGCTGTCTGCCGACGCCTACGCAGCCTTCGAAGAAGCCGCCACGCCGCAAACCGGCGTGCTCAACGCCGAAGTCGGGCGCCGCTACCGCGAGGCCATCCTCGAAGCTGGCGGCAGCCGCTCCGCCATGGACAATTTCAAGGCATTTCGCGGGCGTGAGCCCCAGATCGACGCCCTGCTGCGCCACCAGGGCATGGCCTGATGAAGTCAATGAAGGAGCCAGCCATGTCAGCGACCAACCACCGTGCTTTCTGGCGGGCCTGCCTGCCCGCGCTGCTCAGCGCCTTGCTGGCTCCTGCCGCCTGGGGCGCCTACAAAATCGTGGGCCCCGATGGCCGTGTCACCTACACAGACCGCCCTCCCGTGGGCGAAGGGGCGCAAGCCCTCGGCAAACCCAGGGCGGGTGTCAGCACCGTTGCCTTGCCTTATGAGTTGCAACAGGTGGTCAACCGCCACCCGGTGACGCTCTACACCATGCGCGAATGCGGGGCCTGCGCAAGCGGGCGCCAACTGCTGCAGTCCCGCGGGGTGCCATACACCGAAAAGACGGTCGACACGCCCGAAGACGTCCGCGCCTTCAACGCCCAGGAAAACAGCACCCAGCTGCCCTTGCTCAAGGTCGGTGGCAAGCAGATCATCGGACTGCAGCAGTCGGAGTGGAACGCTTACCTCGATGCGGCCGGCTACCCGCAGCAGTCGAAGCTTCCACCTGGGTACACCCAGCCCGAAGCCAGCCCGCTCGCGCCGCCCAAGCCTGCCTCCAGCCCGGCGGGCGATCGTCGCAACGAAAGCGATCGGCCTTTTGCCCCCACCATCGGCAACCCGCCCGAAGGTTTCCGCTTCTAACCTGACCTTGCCCCCTGTGATCGAAACCGACGTGGCCATCATTGGCGGTGGCCCGGCAGGGCTTGCCGCAGCCGAACTCCTCTCCACACAAGGCTGGCAGGTCGACCTGTACGACGCCATGCCCTCGGTGGGGCGCAAGTTCCTGCTGGCGGGCCGTGGCGGCTTGAACATCACGCACTCCGAACCGCTCGATCGCTTCGTCACGCGCTTCGAGGGGCGATCAGGCACCCTGGCGCCCATGCTGGCGGCCTTCACGCCCGACGACCTTCGCCAATGGTGCCAGGGCCTTGGTGTGGACACCTTCGTGGGCAGCTCTGGCCGCGTTTTTCCGCAAGAGATGAAGGCGGCCCCCTTGCTGCGCGCCTGGCTCAGCCGCTTGCGCCAGCAAGGCGTGCGCGTGCATGCCCGCCACCGCTGGCAGGGCTGGACATCCGACGGGGATCTGGCCTTCACCGCCCCCGGCGGTGACATCGCAGTCAGGCCTCGCGCCACCTTGCTCGCCTTGGGTGGCGGCAGTTGGTCGCGCCTGGGCTCGGACGGCCGCTGGGTGCCCTGGCTGCAGGAACGCGGAGCGGATGTCGCCCCCCTGCGGGCGGCCAACTGCGGCTTCGACGTGGCGCCCACCGCACAGGGGCGCAGCGGCTGGTCGGAACACCTCACGAGCCGTCACGCCGGCCATCCCATCAAGCCGGTCACCCTGACCTTCACCGACCAGCAAGGCCTCAGCGAAACACGTCAGGGCGAGTTCGTGCTGACCGAGTCTGGCATCGAGGGCAGCCTGGTCTATGCCTTCTCCAGCCGCATCCGCGACGCCATCGAGCGCGATGGCTCGGCCACGGTGTGGCTCAATCTGTTGCCGGCCCACTCGCCCGATCAGGTGCTGACCGAGCTCAAGCGCCCACGCGGTCCCCGCAGCCTGTCCACCCACCTCAAGAGCCGGTTGGGCCTGCAAGGACTGAAGGTGGCGCTGCTGCACGAGTTGCTCAGCAAGGACGACATGCACGAGCCACTGCGCCTGGCACAAGCCATCCAGCACCTGCCGATCAGCCTGGTGCGCGCTCGCCCGATGGACGAGGCGATCAGCACCGCGGGCGGCGTTCGTTTCGAGGCGCTGGACGAGCACCTGATGTTGCGTACCATGCCCGGCGTGTTCTGCGCCGGCGAGATGCTCGATTGGGAAGCGCCGACAGGGGGATACCTGTTGACCGCGACCCTGGCCACGGCCCGTTTGGCGGCGGCGGGTGTGGCCCGCCACCTGAGCCTCAATACGAAATCGTCTTGACGCCAGCCGTCGTGCCCAGCAGGCAAACGTTGGCCTTGTTGCGGGCAAAGACGCCCACGGTGACCACGCCCGGCCACTGGTTGACGTCTGACTCGAAGCGGGCCGGATCCGTGATCTGCAGGCCACGCACGTCCACGATGATGTTGCCGTTGTCGGTGGTCACGCCTTCGCGCACCTGACCTTGGCCGCCGATGGCGGCGAAGGCACGGATCACCTGCGCGGCCGCCATCGGGATGACCTCCACGGGCAGGGGGAACTTGCCCAGCACTTGCACCAGCTTGCTTTCATCGGCTATGCAAACGAAGCGCTCGGCCAGCTCGGCCACGATCTTTTCACGCGTCAACGCGGCACCACCGCCTTTGATCATGTTGCCGGCGTGGTCGATCTCGTCGGCGCCATCCACGTAGACACCCAGGCCCGTCACGCTCTCGGACGCTAGCACGGGCACGCCCAGGGCTTTCAGGCGCTGGGTGCTGCGCACGGAGCTGGAAACCGCCCCACTCACCCGCTTCGGGTCGGCTTTCAAGGCTTCGCCCAGTGCATCGATGAACTTGTCCACGGTCGAGCCCGTGCCCACGCCCACCACGCTGCCAGCCGGCACGTGTTCCAGGGCGGCACGGCCCACCAGGGTCTTGAGTTCGTCTTGGGTCAGGGCTTGGGACATGTCAAAGGCTCGAGAAGGGGTGATGCGAATGTGAAGACGGGACGCGTCAGGGGGCAGGAGGCAAAGAACGCTGGCAGGCCAGGGGCCCACCTGATCACGGCGACAGCGGCCGAGGGCCCAGCCACTGCTGCCAGGCCATCAGTGCACCGATGAACACCGGCTGGTGCACCATGTAGAAGCTCAGGCTCCATTGCCCCAGCAAAACCAGGGCCCGCCAGGCAAGGCCGTGATTGTCGCCCGAGTTGCCCGCCGAAACCTGCGATGAAGCACCGCCCAGCCACTGCGGCCGGTGGTGCAACAGCCATTGCGTCACGGCCAGGCCCCACCACATCACGCCCAGCCAGGGCAGCACGGGCACGAAGTCTTCGGTGATGGGCTTGTGCGTGACCAGGCCCACCCAATTGGTCAGCCTCGTGTCAAAGAATGGATCTTGCAGCCAGCGCGGCAGCAGCATGGCGAGCAGCCCCAGAGGCAGCAGCCATCGCCCCAGCGGCGCACTCAGGCGGGCGACGACCAGCATCACCGCCATGCCGTGCAGCACCCCGAAGGAGATGTAGCTGCGCGGGAACATCCACCAGCTGCTCAGGCTCACCAGCAGCGCGCATCCGACGATCTGCGCCCAGCGGCGCCAAAAACGTGCCCAGCTCTGCCCCCGGTGCGTGGCGATGGCCTGGCCTGCCCCGGCACACAGCAAAAACGTCGAGAGGATGAAGGTGCGCTGCCAGGTCCAGAACGGGTCGCGGTAGAAATCCGATTCCGTCAGGCGAAAGTTGGCCAGGTCGAAACAGAAGTGGAAGGCTGCCATCCACACCAGCGCCAGCCCGCGCAAGGCGTCCACCCCGTCGAAGCGCTGGACGACAGGATCCGACGCCGTGATCCCGTTCGCCATCGAAGGGACTTGCGCCCCGAACTTGCCTTTTTTGCGTGCCATCGCGATAGTATCGGCCCTCCCCCGCCCCACCGCGTCGCCCTGCGGCTCCCGCCAGCCGAGAGGGTGCCGTCTTTGTCGTTCTTTCTTCGCCCCCAACCGCCCATGTCCCTGCCCGCCCACCAGATCGAACTGCTCTCGCCCGCGCGCACGGCCGACATCGGCATCGAGGCCGTCAACCACGGCGCCGACGCCATCTACATCGGCGGGCCCTCGTTCGGCGCGCGCAGCAACGCCAGCAACGAGGTCAGCGACATCGCCCGGCTGGTCCAGCACGCGCACCGCTACCACGCCAAGGTCTTCACCACGATCAACACCATCTTGCGTGACGACGAGCTGGAGCCCGCGCGCAAGCTGATCTGGGAGCTGCACGACGCGGGCGTGGACGCGCTGATCGTGCAGGACATGGGCCTGCTCGAACTCGATCTGCCGCCCATCCAGTTGCACGCCAGCACGCAAACAGACATCCGCACCGTCGAAAAAGCCAAGTTCCTGCAGGACGCCGGCTTCAGCCAGATCGTGCTGGCGCGCGAGCTCACGCTGCAGCAGATCCAGGCCATCTCGGACGCCACGCACGCCACCATCGAGTTCTTCATCCACGGCGCGCTGTGCGTGGCCTACAGCGGCCAGTGCTTCATCAGCCATGCGCACACCGGCCGCAGCGCCAACCGCGGTGATTGCTCGCAAGCCTGTCGCCTGCCCTACAACGTGCTCGACGGCAGCGGCCAGGTCGTGGCCTTCGAGCAGCACGTGCTGTCCATGAAGGACAACGACCAGAGCGCCAACCTCAACGCCCTGATCGACGCGGGCGTGCGCTCCTTCAAGATCGAAGGGCGCTACAAGGACATGGGCTATGTGAAGAACATCACCGCCCACTACCGCCTGCTGCTTGACGAAATCCTGGAACAGCGGCCCGAGCTGGCCCGCTCGTCGTCGGGCGAGTGCACCTTCTACTTTCAGCCCGAGCCCGAGCGCAACTTCAACCGCGGCAGCACCGACTATTTCGTCACCGGCCGCAAGGAAGACATCGGCGCCTTCGAGTCTCCGAAGCACCTGGGCCTGCCCGTGGGCGAGGTCGCCAAGGTGGGCGACAAATGGTTCGACGTGGCCATCGACGACGAGGCTGTCAAGGAAGCCGGCGGCATCCACAACGGCGACGGCCTGAACTACCTGACGCTGACCAAGGACATCGTCGGCGTGCAGGTCAACACGGCCGAACCAGTGGGCAAGTCGGGCCGGCTGTGGCGCGTGTTCCCCAACGAGGCCATCGAGGCGCTCAAGGACCTGCAGTCCGGCGTGGCCATCAACCGCAACCGCGACCGCAGCTGGGAGCACCAACTCAGCAAGAAGTCGTCCGACCGCCGCATCGGCCTGTGGGCAGAGTTGAGCGAAACGCCTGATGGCCTTGCGCTGCAACTCTCTGACGAAGACGGCTGCGTGGGCTCGGCCAGCGTGGTGTGCGACAAGCAGGCGCCGCAAGATGCAGAGCGAGCCGAAACCACGCTGCGCGAGCAGATCGGCAAGCTGGGCAACACGATCTTCCAGGCTCACGACATCGGCCTGAAGCTGAGCCAGCCCTGGTTCGTGCCGGCCTCGGCGCTCAACACCCTGCGTCGCGACGCCGTGGCTGCGCTGGAAGCCGCTCGTGAAGCGGTGCGCCCGCGGCTTGAGCGCGCAGCGGCGGTCGAGCCCCCCGCGCCCTACCCTGAAGACACGTTGAGCTACCTCGCCAACGTGTACAACCACAAGGCCCGCGATTTCTACGCCAAGCACGGCGTCAAGGTCATCGAGCCGGCCTATGAAAGCCACGAAGAACTCGGTGAAGTCAGCCTGATGATCACCAAACACTGCGTGCGCTTCTCGCTGAGCCTGTGCCCCAAGCAGGCCAAAGGCGTGCAAGGCGTTCAGGGCCAGGTCAAGGCCGAGCCGCTGCAGCTCATCAACGGCAAGGAGAAGCTCACGCTGCGCTTTGACTGCAAGCCCTGCGAGATGCACGTGGTCGGCAAGATGAAAAAGTCGGTGCTCAACCAGATCCCGCCGGCGCCGGTGCAGTTCTATCGCACGCGCCCGCAGGCCTGACCCATCTGTCTTTGACGCTCCCGCGAACCGGCGGGGGGCGTCATCCGACTGTCACCATGGCATCGCGGTCCTGTCACACGCGCCGCAGACCATGGGCGCATGCGGAACTGGATCAATGCACCTCTGCTGAGAGCCTTGACCTCGCCCGCCAGCTTCGCGGCTGGCAACGGGCGCCAGACACGTTCCCTTCTACCTTTTGCCTCAGGCGCGCTGCCAGGCGAGCACGGCGAAGCACGAGACGAGCTCGTGGGCACGCACCGGGTTCGCACGGTGTGGATTTCCGATGTGCACCTGGGCACGCCCGGCTGCCAGGCCCACGCCCTGCTCGACTTCCTCAAGCGCGTGGAGTGCGACACCCTCTACCTGGTTGGCGACATCATCGACGGCTGGCAGTTGCGCCGCAGCTGGTACTGGCCTCAAGCCCACAACGATGTCGTGCAAAAGCTGCTGCGCAAGGCGCGCAAAGGCACCCGCGTCATCTACGTGCCGGGCAACCACGACGAGTTCGCGCGCAAGTTCCTGGAGCATTCCTTCGGCGGCATCGAGGTGGCCGAAGAATGGATCCACACCACGGCCGACGGGCGCCAGCTCTGGGTCACCCATGGCGACCTCTACGACGGCGTGATCCAGTGCGCGCGCTGGCTGGCCCTGCTGGGCGACTCGCTCTACGAGTTCACGCTCAAGCTCAACCGCCACCTCAACTCATGGCGGGCTAGGGTGGGGTTGCCGTACTGGTCTTTGTCCAAGTACCTCAAGCTCAAGGTCAAGCGAGCGGTGAGTTACGTGGGCGACTTCGAGGCCGCGCTGGCCCGAGAGGCCCGCAAACGCGGCGTGGACGGTCTGGTGTGCGGACACATCCACCATGCGGAGATGCGCGAGGTCGAGGGCATCCTGTACTGCAACGACGGTGACTGGGTCGAGAGCCTGACGGCGTTGGTCGAGCACGAGGACGGCACGCTGGCCATCGTCGAGTGGAGCGAGGTCATGGCAGGGCGCACAGCCTTGTCACCGAGCTTGACGTCAGCCGCGTCGATCGCCGTTTGAAACGATCCCTGTCGGCGAGCCTGCGGCACAATGCGGCGCCTGACAGAAGGAGCCCGAACATGGCATTCGCCGACAACATCAAAGCCCTCCCCTCCGTGGCCCACCTGGCCGCCATCGAACTGCTCGACGCCGCCGGCGCCATGGTGGCCCGCATCGAAAACAAGCCTGGGCAGGCCGGCTCGCTCGCCGTGTACGCCGCGCTGGCGGCCAAGCACGAGGTCATCCATCCCGAGGCTGCACAGGAAGGCCTGCAGATCTACGCCGAGCACACCGCCGACGCCGAAGCCAACCCAGGCAAACACCCCAACATCGACCGGCTGATCGACCTGGTGCGCAACGGGCAATCGCTCACCGCTCGTACCATCGCCGCCTGAGCGGCCTGCGTCAGCAAGATAAAAAAAGGGGCGCCCTGGAGCGCCCCCTTGTCTTGGGTGGCTGAGAGATCAACCCACCCACTTGCGCGCGTTGCGGAACATGCGCAGCCAGGGGCTTGGCGCACTCTTGTCACCGCTCGTCCAGCTCATCTGGATGTTGCGGAACACGCGCTCCGGGTGCGGCATCATGGCCGTGAAGCGGCCATCGGGCGTGGTCACGCCGGTCAGGCCCTCGGGCGAGCCGTTGGGGTTGAACGGGTAGACCTCGGTGGGCACACCGGCGTGGTCCACGAAGCGCACCGCGCGGTGCACCTTGGCTGCGTCACCACGCTGCGAGAAGTTGGCAAAGCCTTCGCCGTGCGACACGGCAATCGGCATGCGGCTGCCGGCCATGCCCTCGAAGAAGATCGACGGGCTCTCCAGCACCTCGACCTGGCTCAGGCGGGCCTCGAAGCGCGTGCTCTGGTTGGTCGTGAACTTCGGCCAGTGCTCGGCGCCCGGGATGATCGGGCTGAGCGCCGCCAGCATCTGGCAGCCGTTGCACACGCCCAGGCCGAAGGTGTCGCCGCGCTTCATGAAGGCGGCGAACTGCTCGGCCAGTTGCGGATTGAAGAGCACCGAACGTGCCCAGCCTTCGCCGGCACCCAGGGTGTCGCCGTAGCTGAAACCTCCGCAGGCCACGAAGCCCTGGAACTGGTCCAGTCGAGCGCGGCCGGCGATCAGGTCGCTCATGTGCACGTCGAAGGTGTCGAAGCCACCCAGGTGCATGGCGTAGGCCATTTCCACGTGCGAGTTCACGCCCTGCTCACGCAGGATGGCCACCTTGGGACGGACCTTGTTGATGAAAGGCGCGGCCACGTCTTGCAGCGGATCGAAGCTCAGCGACACATGCAGGCCTGCGTTGGCTGCATCGCCGATGGTGGCGTGTTCGCTGTCGGCGCAGGCGGGGTTGTCGCGCAGCTGGGCGATGCGCCAGCTCACGTCGTCCCACGTTTGGTGCAGGTGCTGCAACGGGGCTTTGAAGATTTGCTTGGCGTCGCGCCAGACCTGCACCTCGTCCTTGGCTGCACCCGTGAGGATGGGCTTGCCGATGACGTGGCTGTGCTGGCTCAAGCCATGCTCGCGCAGGGTCTGCATCACGGCATCGCGCTCGGCGGTGCGCACCTGCAGCACCACGCCCAGCTCTTCGTTGAACAGGGCCTTGAGCGTGAGCTCGTTTCGGCGCTCGCTGACCTGGCCGGCCCAGTTCTTGGAGTCACCGGTTTCGGCGCGGCTGTCGCTGATGCCATCGCCCTCGGTGACGAGCATGTCGACATTGAGGGACACACCCGTGTGGCCGGCGAAGGCCATTTCGCACACGGTGGCCCACAGGCCGCCGTCGCCACGGTCGTGGTAGGCCAGCAGCTTGCCTTGGGCGCGCAGCGCGTTCACTGCCTCGACCGTGGACTTCAGGGCAGCCGGCGAGTCGACATCGGGAACATCGTTGCCGAACTGGTTGAGCACCTGGGCCAGCATCGAGCCGCCCATGCGCTTCTTGCCTTGGCCCAGGTCGATCAGGATCAGGCTGGTGTCCAGGGCCTGGCCGTTCTCGATGGTCACGAGCTGAGGCGTCAGCGTGCCTCGCACATCGGCGATCGAAGCGAACGACGTGACGATCAGCGAAACAGGCGCGGTCACCTGTTTGGAGACTCCGTTGTCAGACCACTTGGTGCGCATCGACAGCGAGTCCTTGCCAACCGGGATCGAAATGCCCAGCGCCGGACACAGCTCCATGCCCACGGCCTTGACGGTCTCGTACAACGCCGCGTCTTCACCCTTCTCGCCGCAAGCAGCCATCCAGTTGGCGGACAGCTTCACGCGCGGCAGCTCGATGGGCGCGGCCAGCAAGTTGGTGATGGCCTCGCCCACGGCCATGCGGCCGGATGCGGGTGCGTTGACCGATGCCAGCGGCGTGCGTTCGCCCATGGCCATGGCTTCGCCGGCGAAGCCCTTGTAGTCGGCCAGCGTCACGGCCACGTCTGCCACCGGCACCTGCCAGGGGCCGACCATCTGGTCGCGGCTGTTGAGGCCACCCACGGTGCGGTCACCGATGGTGATCAAAAAGCGCTTGCTGGCCACCGTGGGGTGGCGCAGCACGTCGAAAGCCACCTTGTCCAGTTGCACGCCGGTCAGGTCCAGCTGGCCGCCGTCCCACTGCACGCGCTGCACGTCGCGGTGCATCTTCGGAGGCTTGCCCAGCAGCACTTCCATGGGCATGTCGACGGCCTTGTCTGCTTCGGGCTTCGTGGTGTCTTCCAGCACCAGCTCCAGCGCCTCGGTGGCCGTGCCGATCACGCCGAAGGGGCAACGCTCGCGCTCGCACATGGCGGTGAAGATGGGCAGGCTCTCGGGTGCGATGGCCAGGACGTAGCGCTCCTGGCTCTCGTTGCACCAGATCTCTTTCGGGGCCATGCCGGATTCTTCCAGCGGCACCTTGCTCAGATCGAATCTGGCGCCCTTGCCCGCGCCGTCCACCAGCTCGGGGAATGCATTGGAGATGCCGCCCGCCCCCACGTCATGAATGGCGAGGATGGGGTTGTTGGCGCCCAGGCCCCAGCAATGGTTGATGACCTCTTGCGCGCGACGCTCGATTTCCGGGTTGCCGCGCTGCACCGAATCAAAGTCCAGCGCAGCAGAGTTGGTGCCCGCCGCCATCGACGACGCGGCCGCGCCCGCCATGCCGATGCGCATGCCGGGGCCACCCAACTGGATCAACAGCGTGCCCGCGCCGAACACGATCTTCTTGGTCTGCTCGGCGCTGATGGTGCCGATGCCGCCGGCGATCATGATGGGCTTGTGGTAGCCGCGGCGGATGGCGCTGGCGCCCTCGCCCACCTGTTGATCGAACACGCGGAAGTAGCCGCCCAGGTTGGCACGACCGAACTCGTTGTTGAAGGCGGCGCCACCCAGCGGGCCCTCGATCATGATCTGCAGCGGGCTGGCGATGTGCTCGGGCTTGCCAACAGGGTTTTGCTCCCACGGCTCATTCATGCCGGGCAGGTGCAGGTTCGACACCGAGAAGCCCGTCAAGCCCGACTTGGGGCGCGAACCACGGCCCGTGGCCCCCTCGTCGCGGATCTCGCCGCCCGCGCCGGTCGAGGCACCCGGGAAGGGCGAAATCGCCGTCGGGTGGTTGTGGGTCTCGACCTTCATCAGCACATGGGCCAGCTCTTCGCGGGCCTGGTACTGAGGCGCGTTGGTGAAGCCGGCTGGCATCCAGCGCTCGATCTGATGGCCTTCCATCACCGAGGCGTTGTCCGAGTAAGCCACCACCGTGTGCTGCGGGCTGAGCTTCTCGGTGTTGCGGATCATGCCGAACATCGACAGGTCCTGCTCCTGGCCGTCGATGGTGAACTTGGCGTTGAAGATCTTGTGGCGGCAGTGCTCGGAGTTGGCCTGCGCGAACATCGTCAGCTCGACGTCCGTCGGGTTGCGCTTCAAGCCGGTGAAGGCGTTGACCAGGTAATCGATTTCGTCATCCGACAAAGCCAGGCCAAACTCGGTGTTGGCGGCCTCGAGCGCGGCGCGGCCACGGCCCAGCACGTCCACATGCACCATCGGGGTGCCCTGCTTTTCGTCGAACAGGTGTCGGGCTTCTACGCGGCTGGCCATCACGCTTTCGGTCATCCGGTCGTGCAGCAGCGCCGCAACGGCCTGGATGTCTTGCGGGGCCAGCGGTTTGGCGCCGCCCATCAGGGCCCCGATGACCCCGGCCTTGACCGTCAGACGGAATTCGGTGACGCGCTCGACGCGCCGGATCGCCAGGCCACAGTTGTGCGCGATGTCGGTGGCTTTCGACGCCCAGGGCGAGACCGTGCCCAGGCGCGGCGCGACCACGATGAGGTCGCCCTCCACTGGCCCGGCGTAGGACGGCCCGTAGGTCAACAGGGCTGCCAGCCTTTCCTGCTCCGAGGAGGTCAGAGGCTGCTCCAGCGCCACCCAGTGCACGAAGCGGGCGTGAACGCCGCTGATCCGCGGGTTGATGGCCTGCAACTTGGGCAGCAGGGCTTGGGCTTGGTGGGGAGCCAGGGCGTTGCCGCCCTCGAAGTGCATCAGGGTGGACATCGCGGAGGAGGTGCGTTCGGTCACGGCGAGGGGCCCAAAGCAGGCCTGCGTCGGGAAAAACGCGCATTTTACCGGGGCCAGCGGACAAAACCCGCGAGTTGTTCGTGGCGGCATCTCCCTGTCGATGCCGAGCCGCGCACTTATTACGGATAATCCAGGCCCATGAGCATCACGATCAAATCCGGCGCCGAGATCGACGCCATGCGCGTGGCCTGCCGACTCGCCTCGGAGGTCCTGGACTACCTGACGCCCCACATCCAGCCCGGCATCACCACCAAGGAAATCGACCGCCTGGCGCACGACTACATGGTCAACGTCCAGGGCACGACGTCCGCCACGCTGAACTACCAGCCGCCCGGCCACATCCCCTACCCCGCCTCGTTGTGCACCTCGGTCAACGACGTGGTCTGCCACGGCATCCCGAACGACACGCCGCTGAAGTCGGGCGACATCGTCAACATCGACGTCACCGTCATCAAGGATGGCTGGTATGGCGACAACAGCCGCATGTTCCTGATCGGCAAGCCGGCGATCGCCGCCGACCGCCTGTGCCGCATCACCTTCGAGGCCATGTGGAAGGGCATCGTCAAGGTCAAGCCGGGCGCGCGCCTGGGCGACATCGGGCACGCCATCCAGACCTTCGCCGAAAACGCCGGCTACTCGGTGGTGCGCGAGTACTGCGGCCACGGCATCGGCCAGCGCTTTCACGAGGACCCTCAGGTGCTGCACTACGGGCGCCCTGGCACCGGCATCGAGCTGCAACCCGGCCTGATCTTCACCATCGAGCCCATGATCAACCTGGGCAAGCGAGAGATCAAGGAAGGCCGCAAGGGCGGACAGCCCTACGACGGCTGGACCATCGTCACCAAGGACCGCTCGCTGTCGGCCCAGTGGGAGCACACCGTGCTCGTCACCGAAACCGGCTACGAAGTGCTCACCTTGTCGGCCGGCAGCCCCGAGGCGCCCGCCTTCGTGCAGCAAGCCACCCAGCCCGCCTGAACCCACGCCAGTCCGCCAATGACCGTTGACGTCCCCGCCCTGCGCACGCAGTTTCGCGCAGACAAGGCCGCGCTGCTGCAGCGGTTCCAGGACAGCCGCCCGACCACCTCGTCGGCCACTCGCCTGCTCACCCAGCTCTCTCGCCTGGTCGATCGCGTGCTGCAGACGCTGTGGGACGCCCACGCCATGCCCAAGGGGGCCACGCTGGTCGCCGTGGGGGGCTACGGTCGCGACGAGCTCTTTCCGCACTCCGACATAGACGTCCTGCTGCTGATGCCCCTGTCGCCATCGGTGGCTGGCGACGAAAGCCTGGCGCCCAGCGTCGAAGGCTTCATCAGCGCCTGCTGGGACATCGGCCTGGAGATCGGCTCCAGCGTGCGCACCGTCGAAGAGTGCGCCGAAGAGGCCCAGCGCGACGTCACGGTCCAGACCTCCCTGCTCGAAGCCCGCTTCCTTTGCGGCTCCCGGGCCCGTTTTGAAGCGCTGGAGAAAGCCACCTACGAGCACCTCGACGTGCACGCCTTCATCACGGCCAAGATGCTGGAGATGCGGCAGCGGCACACCAAGCACGAAGACACGCCCTACGCGCTGGAGCCCAACTGCAAGGAAAGCCCTGGGGGCCTGCGCGACCTGCAGGTGGTGCTTTGGCTTGCCCTGGCCGCTCGACTGGGGCGCAACTGGCATGACCTGGCCCGCAACGGCCTGCTGACGCCCTTCGAAGCCCGCCAACTGCAGCGCAACGAGGGTCTGCTCAAGCTCATCCGCTGCCGCCTGCACCAAGTCGCCGGGCGCCGCGAAGACCGCCTCGTCTTCGACCTGCAGACCACCATTGCCGAGAGCTTTGGCTACGTGAACACGCCTGCCCTGCGCGCTTCCGAGGCGCTGATGCGGCGCTATTACTGGGCGGCCAAGGCCGTCACCCAGCTCAACCAGATCCTGATCCTGAACATCGAGGAGCGCGTGCAGGGCTCGACCGACGCGCCCATGCGCGTCATCAACGAGCGCTTTCTCGATCGCGGCGGCTACCTCGAAGTCGCCAGCGACGACCTCTACCAGCGCGACCGCCACGCCATCCTCACCACCTTCCTGACGCTGCAACAGGACGGCACCTTGAAAGGCCTGTCGGCCCGCACGCTGCGCGCGCTCTACAACGCGCGTGGCGTCATGGACGCGTCCTTCCGCCGCGACCCGGTGAACCACGCCACGTTCATGGCGATCCTGCAGGAGCAGCAGGGCCAGACCCGCGTCATGCGCCTGCTCAACCAGACCTCGGTGCTGGGCCGCTACCTCTGGGTGTTCCGCCGCATCGTCGGGCAGATGCAGCACGACCTCTTCCACGTCTACACCGTGGACCAGCACATCCTCATGGTCGTGCGCAACGTGCGGCGTTTCTTCATCCCGGAGCACGCCCACGAGTACCCCTTCTGCACCCAGCTGGCCTCGCAGTTCGACAAGCCCTGGCTGCTCTACATCGCCGCGCTGTTCCACGACGTGGCCAAAGGCCGCGGTGGCGACCACTCCGAGTTGGGCGCAGTCGAGGTCAAGCGGTTTTGCAAAGACCACGGCATCGCTGGTGAAGACGCCAAACTCATCGAGTTCCTGGTCGGCGAGCACCTGACCATGTCGCGCGTGGCCCAGAAAGAAGACCTTTCGGACCCGGACGTCATCCAGGCCTTCGCGCGCCGCGTGGGCAACGAGCGCACCCTCACAGCCCTGTACCTGCTCACCGTGGCAGACATCCGCGGCACCAGCCCCAAGGTCTGGAACGCCTGGAAGGGCAAGCTCCTCGAGGACCTCTACAAGCTGGCGCTGCGCGCACTGGGTGGGTCGCGCCCACACATGGACGCCGAAATCGAGTCGCGCAAGCAGCAGGCCCGCCAGACGCTGCAGCTGTACTACCTGCCGCCTGGCATCGAAGACAAGCTCTGGCAGACGCTGGACATCAGCTACTTCGCCCGCCACGACGCCGCCGACATCGCCTGGCACACGCGCATGCTCTGGCGCCACGTCGACACGCCCAAGCCCATCGTGGCCGCCAGGCTGTCGTCCATCGGCGAAGGCCTTCAGGTGCTGGTCTACGCGCCCGATCGCCCCGACCTGTTCGCCCGCATCTGCGGCTACTTCGACCGCGCCGCCTTCAGCATCCAGGACGCACGCATCCACACCTCGGGCACGGGTTACGCGCTGGACACCTTCCAGATCCTGGCATCCGACCCGCTGCGCTTCGAAGGCGTGCATTACCGCGACATGATCGCGCTGGTCGAAACCCAACTGGCTGAAGCCGTGGCCTCCGACAAACCTCTGCACGACCCAGCCCGTGGGCGTCAGTCTCGCCGCGTGCGCTCTTTCCCGATCCCGCCGCGCGTGAGCCTGCGGCCTGACGAGCGCGCTCAGCGCTGGCTGCTCACGGTGTCTGCGTCGGACCGCTCAGGCCTGCTGTACGTCATCGCCCGAACGCTGGCCCACCATGGGGTGAACGTTCAACTGGCCAAAGTCAGCACCCTGGGTGAACGCGTGGAAGACACCTTCCTCGTCACCGGTGACGCCTTGCGTCAAGACAAGCGGCAATTGACCATCGAAACCGAGTTGCTGGCCGCACTGGCCTGAGCCTTGGAGCAGTTCAGGCTGGCTCTTTCGGGTCGAGCAGCAACTCCAGGCGAGCGATCTGGTCGCGCAGCATGAGCCGCCGCTTCTTCAGGCGACGCAGGGACAACTCATCCGTGGGGGTTTGTTCGGCGGCGCGGTCGATCAGGTTGTCCAGGTCGGCGTGCTCCATCCGCAGTTCGATCAACTGTCGATGGGGGGAATGGAGGTTCTCGGTCATCTTGGGCGCCAGGGGTCGTCATGCTGCAACCCGTCATCGGTTGAATCCCCTGTGATCGGGGAACAGGGTCTCCCCGTTTCCCGATTATAGTTTTCAGATGATCACAGTGCCTTCGAGTTTTCGCCTTGTGGCCGCAACCGGCCTGCACCGCGGAGACCGCCCCTACCAACAAGACCAGGTGGAAGTCATGCCGCATCCGCGCGTGCCCGGCTGCCTGATGGCCGTGGTTGCCGACGGCATGGGCGGCAAAAGCGGTGGGCGCAAGGCCGCAGACCAGGTCATCCTCACCGCCAGGCAGGTGTTTGAGCGCTACGAGCCGGGCATGGAGTCGAGCGAGTCACTCATGACACAGCTGGTGCAAGAGGCTCACTTGATGATCAAGCTCACCGCGCTGGCCTTCGAAGAAGAACCCCACAGCACGGTCGGCGCTTTCCTGATCAACCCGGACATGAGCGCCTGCATTGGTCACGCAGGCGACACCCGCATCTACCATTTTCACGGGCCGGAAATGATCACCCGCACCGAGGACCACTCCTACGTGCAACGCCTGGTCAACGAAGGCCACCTGACCGAAGACGAAGCCAACGTGCACCCTCAGGCCAACTTGCTGACGGGTTGCCTTGGCAGCCAGGCCGATCCGCCCTTGGCCGTGCGCACCGTCACCCGGCTTGAAATCGGCGACACGCTGCTGGCCTGCTCTGACGGCCTGTGGCACTACTTCACGCCCAAGGAACTGGGCGCCATCGTGCACACGCTGCCCCCGCGTGAGGCCGCAGAAATGCTGGTGGGCAAAGCTCGCTACCGCGCTCGCGCCGGTGGCGACAACCTGTCGCTCGCACTCGTCAGGGTCGAAGCACTGGGCTGAGGTCTCGGCCGCAGCGAGCCGGCGGTCTGGCCTGCAGGCTCAGGTCAGCGAGGTGTCGACGATGCGCCGCTCTTCGCTGAGGTACTCCTTGGACTGCATCTCGTTGAGCCGAGACACCGTGCGCGGGAACTCGTGCGACAAGGGCCCTTCCGTGTACAGCTGCTCGGGCGGCACCTCGGCCGAGATCACCAGCTTGCATTTGCGGTCGTAAAGCACGTCCACCAACCAGGTGAATCGGCGTGCTTCTGAAGCCATCCTCACCGGCATGTGCGGCACGTGGCTCAGCATCACCGTGTGAAAACGCGAGGCCAGCTCCAGGTAGTCGTTCTGCGAGCGCGGACCGCCGCACAGCGTGTTGAAGTCGAACCAGACCACGCCACCGGCTTTGCGACGAGCCTTGAGCACGCGGTGCTCGATGTTCAGTTCCGGATCTTCATCGGCGGTTTCTGCCAACTGCCCGAATATGCGGTGCATTTCCGCTTCGTTCGCCTCGTTGAGCGGCTGCAGGTAGAGGTTGGCGTTTTCCAGCGCGCGGCGGCGGTAGTCGTTACCCGCGTCCACGTTGACCACCTGCAACTGCTGCTTGAGCAACTCAATGGCTGGCAGGATGCGGTCGCGGTGAAGGCCATTCGGGTACAGCCCATCCGGATGGAAGTTCGACGTGGTGACGATGCTCATCCGGTTGCGGAACATCGCGTCCAGCAACTTGTAGAGGATCATGGCGTCGGTCACGTCGGCCACGTGGAACTCGTCGAAACAGATCAGTCGGTGCTTGCGTGACATGCGCTTGGCCAACACCTCCAGCGGGTCCTGCTGCCCCTTGAGCTCGTGCAACTGGCGGTGCACCTCGCGCATGAACTCGTGAAAGTGCAGGCGGGTCTTGCGCTCCAACGGCACGGCATTGAAAAAGCAGTCCATGATGAAGCTCTTGCCCCGCCCCACCCCGCCGAACATGTAGACGCCACGTGGCAGCTCCGGGTAGCGCAACATCTTGGTCAGCGCATTGCTGCGCTTGGCCTTGTAGTTGGCCCACTCGTCCTGGCAGCGCTGCAGCGCCGCGATGCCTTGCAGCTGGGCCTCATCGGCCTTGTAGCCCCGCTCGGCCAGGCTCTGCTCGTAGAGTTGGGTGACGGATTGCTTGTAGGCAGGCATGTTGAAACGGCTTTGACCAGGGTGTGAGCGAAACAAAACAAAAGGGGCAGCCAAGCCGCCCCTTTCGGTTCTGACAGGAACAAGGTCAGAAGTTTAAGGTGCGCTTGTCCACGGCGAGCGCAGCCTCCTTGGTGGCCTCGCTCAGGCTGGGGTGAGCGTGGCAGATGCGCGCGATGTCTTCTGCGCTGGCCTTGAAGGCCATGGCCACCACCGCCTCCGAGATCAACTCGCTTGCATAAGGGCCGATGATGTGCACGCCGAGGATCTCGTCGGTCTGCGCATCGGCCAGGAACTTCACGAAGCCGTTGGTGTCGCCCAAGGCGCGGGCGCGGCCGTTGGCGATGAAGGGGAAGGAGCCGGCCTTGTAGGGCCGGCCCTCCGCTTTCAGAGCCTGTTCGGTTTTGCCGACCCAGGCAATCTCCGGGCTGGTGTAGATCACCCAGGGAATGATGTCGAAGTCGACGTGACCATGCTGACCAGCGATTCGCTCGGCCACGGCCACGCCCTCTTCTTCTGCCTTGTGCGCCAGCATCGGGCCACGCACCACGTCGCCCACCGCCCACACATTGGGCAGGTTGGTCTGGCAGTCGTCGTTGACCACGATGGCACCGCGCTCATCGAGTTGCAGGCCCACGCCTTCGGCGTTCAGGCCGTTGGTGTTGGGCACTCGGCCGATCGAGACGATCAGCTTGTCGCATTCGAGCTTTTGCTCGGCACCGGCGGCGTCGGTGTAGGCCACCGTCACGCCCTTCTTGCCCGGCTTGATCTCGCCGATCTTCACGCCAAGCTGCAGCTTCAGGCCTTGCTTCGTGAAGAGCTTCTGGGCTTCCTTGGCGACCTGCTCGTCCACCGCAGCCAGGAAGGTCGGCATGGCTTCGAGCACGGTCACTTCTGCACCCAGGCGACGCCAGACCGAGCCCATCTCCAGACCGATCACGCCGGAGCCGATCACGCCCAGCTTTTTGGGCGCCTCGCCGATGGCCAGCGCGCCGTCGTTGGAGAGGATCAGCTTTTCGTCGAACGGCACACCAGGCAGCTGACGGGCGTTCGAGCCCGTGGCGATGACCACGTGCTTGGCGACCAGGCTTTCGGGCTTGTCACCCGTCACGGCCACTTCATACAGGCCATCGGCGGACTTCACGAACGAGCCGCGGCCATGGAAGAAACTGACCTTGTTCTTCTTGAACAGGTAGAGGATGCCGTCGTTGTTCTGCTTCACGACGGTGTCCTTGCGACCGATCATCTTGGCCACGTCGATGGACAGGCCGTCCACGGTGATGCCGTGATCCGCAAAGTGATGGGCCGCGTGCTCATAGTGCTCGGACGATTGCAGCAGCGCCTTGGACGGGATGCAGCCGACGTTGGTGCAGGTGCCGCCCGGTGCAGGGCCACCCTTGGCGTTCTTCCACTCGTCGATGCAGGCCACCTTGAAGCCGAGCTGTGCAGCGCGGATGGCAGCGATGTAGCCGCCGGGGCCGGCGCCGATGACGATGACATCGAATTGTTGTTGGGACATGGTTGGGTCTTTCCGTGCGGCAAAGGCGCTGTGAAGCTCGGTGTCAGGCAGGAGGGTCAGGCTGGGTCATCGCCCTCGGGGGGAACAAACACCCACAACAGGACGTAGATGATGAGCCCCGTGCCCCAGAAAAAAATCAGCAGGGTGACGGCGAGTCGGATGATCCAGGTTTCCACGCCCATCATGCGGGCCAGGCCACCGCAGACACCACCAACCCAGCGGTCGTCCAGCGAGCGGCGCATGGTCGAATCAACCACACTTGGCGTTCCCTCGAGCGAGGTGCCGTCCAGCAAACGAGACTTCAGTCGCTGAAACTCCTCAGCGGTGATCACGCCTCGCTCATGCAGCGAGGCGAGCTTGTCAAGTTCGTCGGCCATGGACATGGTGTGGAATCCTGTGATGGGATGCAGACCCGAGCGACCCCTCGTGAGGGTCGCCCGGTCGCAAAACTCGTCAGATGTCGAACAGCAGGCGCGCCGGGTCCTCCAGCGCTTCCTTCATGGCGACCAGGCCCAGCACGGCTTCGCGGCCGTCGATGATGCGGTGGTCGTACGACATGGCCAGGTAGTTGATCGGGCGGATCACGATCTGGCCGTTCTCCACCACGGCGCGGTCCTTGGTGGCGTGCACGCCCAGGATGGCCGATTGCGGCGGGTTGATGATCGGGGTCGAGAGCATCGAGCCGAACACGCCACCGTTGGAGATGGAGAAGGTGCCACCGGTCATCTCTTCGATGCCCAGCTTGCCGTCACGGGCCTTCACGCCGAACTCGGCGATCTTCTTTTCGATCTCGGCAAAGGTCATCTGGTCGACGTTGCGCAGCACCGGCACCACCAGGCCACGCGGTGAGCCGACGGCCACGCCGATGTCGAAGTAGCCGTGGTAGACGATGTCGTTGCCATCGACCGAGGCGTTGAGCACCGGGTACTTCTTGAGAGCGTGCACCGCGGCCTTGACGAAGAAGCTCATGAAGCCGAGCTTGACGCCGTGCTCCTTCTCGAACTTCTCCTGGAACTTCTTGCGCATCTCCATGACCGGGGCCATGTTGACTTCGTTGAAGGTCGTCAGGATGGCGTTGGTGGCTTGCGATTGCAGCAGGCGCTCGGCCACGCGGGCACGCAGGCGGCTCATCGGCACGCGCTGCTCAGGACGGTCGCCCAGGCTGTTGGGGCCGCTCGGAGCCTGAACGGCCGGCAGCGAGCTGGTGGGCACGCCAGTCGGGATGGCGGGCGCAGCTGGCGCAGGCGCAGCGGCGGGTTTGGCGCCACCAGCCACGGCCGACAGAACGTCGCCCTTGGTGACACGACCATCCTTGCCGGAGCCGGCGACCTGAGCAGTGCTCAGGCCGTTGTCGGCAAGCAGCTTGGCGGCGGCCGGCATGGCCACATCGGCCTTGCTGCCACCCGTCGCGGCTGCAGGTGCTGCAGCGGGCGCAGCCGTCGGCGCGGGGATCGCCTTGACTTCCAGCGGGCTCACCGCGGCCGAGCCTTCGGTGTCGATGCGGGCAATGACCTCGTCGCTGACAACGGTGTCACCGTCGTTGCGAACAAGTTGCGCCAGCACGCCGGCAGCCGGCGCCGGCACTTCGAGCACGACCTTGTCGGTCTCGATCTCGATGAGGATTTCGTCCGCTGCCACGGCTTCGCCGGGGCGCTTCTTCCATTGAAGCAGCGTGGCCTCGGCCACGGATTCGGACAGTTGGGGAACCTTGACGTCGATGATTGCCATGTGAGTATCTCCAGCAGCGGCTGCTTGGCGCGTCGCCTCTTCAGGGGGCCTGTTCAGGGGCCCGGCCTGACAAGGTCATCCAGAACGCGCAGCGTCCGCATGAACCTTATTTGGTGAGAACGAAGCCCTTGAGCTTGGCGAAAGCCTGATCCAGCAGCGCTTTTTGCTGCTCCATGTGCAGGTGGGCGTAACCCACGGCCGGTGAGGCCGAGGCCGGACGGCCGGCGTAACCCAGCTTCTGGCCTTCCACCATGTTTTCATGGATGTAGTGCTGCACGAAGAACCAGGCACCCTGGTTCTGGGGCTCGTCCTGGCACCACACCAGATCGCTCAGGTTGGGATACTTCTTCAGCTCGGCAGCGAAGGCCTTGTGCGGGAAGGGATAGAGCTGTTCGACGCGCACGATGGCCACGTCAGTGGACTTCTTCTCTGCGCGCTTCTTGACCAGGTCGTAGTAGACCTTGCCCGAGCAGCAGATCACGCGCTTGACCTTCGATGCGTCAACCGTGTCATCGACCTCACCGATCACCGTGCGGAACTCACCGCGGGTGAACTCGCTCAGCGGCGAGGTGGCGTCCTTGTTACGCAGCAGCGACTTCGGGGTCATGATGACCAGCGGCTTGCGGAACATGCGCACCATCTGGCGACGCAGCACATGGAAGATCTGCGAAGCCGATGTCGGCTGCACGATCTGCATGTTGTTGTCAGCGGCCAGCTGCATGAAGCGCTCCAGGCGCGCCGAGCTGTGCTCGGGGCCCTGGCCTTCGTAGCCATGCGGCAGCATCAGGGTCAGGCCGTTGGCGCGGCCCCACTTCACTTCACCCGAGGCGATGAACTGGTCGATCACGACCTGGGCGCCGTTGGCGAAGTCGCCGAACTGGGCTTCCCAGATGACCAGGCTGTTGGGGTCGGAGCCGGCGTAGCCGTACTCGAAGCCCAGCACCGCCTCTTCCGACAGGATCGAGTCGATGACCACGAACGGTGCCTGGTTGTCAGCGATGTGCTGCAGCGGCACGTAAGTGCCTTCGTCGAACTTCTCGCGGTTCTGGTCGTGCAGCACCGAGTGACGGTGGGTGAAGGTACCGCGGCCGCAGTCCTCACCGGACAGGCGCACGGGGTAGCCGGATGCCACCAGGGAGGCAAAAGCCATGTGCTCGCCCATGCCCCAGTCGACGTTGACCTCGCCACGGCCCATGGCCGCGCGGTCATCGACCACCTTTTGCACCAGCGGGTGCAGCTTGAAGTTGGTCGGGATGGTGGTGATGCGCTCGGCCAGGCGACGGAACTCCGCCAGCGGCAAGGCCGTGTCGGCCGAGTCGGTCCACTTCTTGTTGAGGAATGGGGTCCAGTCGACCGCGTACTTGCTCTTGAAGTTGGTCAGCACCGGGTCGACCGTGTGCTTGCCGGCTTCCATCGCCGCGCGGTAGGCCTTGACCATGTCGTCCGGACCCGTCTCGCCCAGCGTGCCACCGCCGACCAGCTTGTCGCCGTACACCTTGCGGGTGCCGGGGTGCTGACCGATCTTCTTGTACATCAGCGGCTGGGTCATGGACGGCGTGTCCTGCTCGTTGTGGCCGAGCTTGCGGAAGCACACGATGTCGACCACCACGTCCTTGTTGAACTCCTGGCGGTAGTCCAGCGCGAGCTGCGTGGCCAGCACGACAGCTTCGGGGTCGTCGCCGTTGACGTGCAGCACGGGGGCTTCGATCATCTTGACCACGTCCGAGCAGTACAGCGTCGAGCGCGTGTCGCGCGGGTCGGAAGTGGTGAAGCCGATCTGGTTGTTGATGACGATGTGGACCGTGCCGCCGGTGTAGTAACCGCGGGTCTGGGCCAGCGCCAGCGTTTCCATCACCACGCCTTGGCCTGCGAAGGCCGCGTCACCGTGCACCTGCACGGGCAGCACCTGCACGCCCTTGGCGTCGCCGCGGCGGTCCATGCGGGCCTTGACCGAGCCTTCGATCACTGGGTTGACGATTTCCAGGTGCGAGGGGTTGAACGACAGCGAGAGGTGGACGGGGCCGCCAGGGGTGGTCACGTCACTCGAGAAGCCCTGGTGGTACTTCACGTCGCCAGCAGTCAGGTTCTCGGGAGCGGTGTGCTCGAACTCGGAGAACAGGTCCTTGGGTTGTTTGCCCAGTGTGTTGACCAGCACGTTCAGGCGGCCGCGGTGGGCCATGCCGATGACGATTTCCTGCACGCCCTTTTCGCCGGCGCGCTGAATGAGCTCGTCCATCGAGGCGATGAAGGACTCACCGCCCTCCAGCGAAAAACGCTTCTGGCCGACGTATTTGGTGTGGAGGAATCGCTCCAGACCTTCTGCGGCTGTCAGGCGCTCGAGAATGTGCTTCTTCTTCTCGGCACTGAAGGTCGGCTTGGAGCGGATGGACTCCAGGCGTTCCTGCCACCAGCGTTTTTCGGTGGGGTCGGTGATGTGCATGTACTCGGCGCCGATGCTGCCGCAGTACGTCTCACGCAAGGCCTGCACGATTTCGCGCAGGGTCATGTGCTCGGCCTTGGTGAAGTAGGTGTTGGTCGCCGAGAAGGTGATGTCCATGTCCGACTCGGTGAAGTCGTAGAAGGACGGTTCAAGCTCGGGGATCTTGTTGCGTTCCTGGCGCTTGAGCGGATCGAGGTCGGCCCAGCGGGAACCCAGGAAGCGGTAAGCGGCGATCAGCGACTGGACGTGAACCTGCTTGCGGGCGACAGCGAGGTCGGCCGAGCTGGTCTTGACCATGAAGGCGTTGGCCTTCGCACGTTGAGCGAACGACTCGACCACCGGGGCATGCGCCACATCTCGGTGATCCGTGCCGTCAGATGCAGGGACGTTTTGAAGCGCGTCAAAGTACGCGCGCCAGTTGTCGGGGACGGAACCTGGGTTGTCGAGGTAGGCCTCGTACAACTCTTCCACATATGGGGCGTTGCCCCCGAACAGGTACGAGTTCGACCTGAACTGCTGCATCATTTTTCGCTCACCTTGCTCCCAGGTTTCCTGGGACGTTGGCTGGTTGGACAACCTTCCGCGACACGGCTTGACCGGTTGGCGGATTGCGACCCGCCTTGCTGTGACTGCCGAAGCACACACCAGCAAGGGCGACGGGAAGGGCTTAATTCATAAACCGAGGGTCAATGTAGCACCATTGACTCCGCTTGATGCGCCGAGCGGACAAAAAAACACGGGAGGACGCCGGCTCATTGGACGCCCTGCTCACGGCGCCAATCGGTGAAAGAAGGCGCAAAAAAGCCGGGACATGCCCGGCTTGGTTCAAGCAGCCGCTCTCTGTGGCTGCTCGAAGATCAGGTCTAAAGACGCTCAACCGAAGTTCTTTTCGGCGAAGTCCCAGTTCACCAGGCTGTTGAGGAACACCTCGACGAACTTGGGACGGGCGTTGCGGTAGTCGATGTAGTAGGCATGCTCCCACACGTCGACGGTCAACAAAGCGGTGTCACCGGTGGTCAGCGGGGTACCGGCCGGGCCCATGTTGACGATGTCGACCGAGCCATCGGCCTTCTTGACCAGGAAGGTCCAGCCCGAACCGAAGTTGCCCACGGCAGACTTGGTGAAAGCTTCCTTGAAGGCGTCGTAGCTGCCGAACTTGGCGTTGATGGCGTCAAGCAGCTTGCCCTTCGGAGCGCCACCGCCTTGCGGCTTCATGCAGTTCCAGAAGAAGGTGTGGTTCCAGATCTGGGCGGCGTTGTTGTAGATGCCACCGCTGGACTTCTTGACGATGTCTTCCAGCGACAGGGCTTCGAACTCGGTGCCGGGGATCAGGTTGTTCAGGTTGGTGACGTAAGCCTGGTGGTGCTTGCCGTAGTGGTATTCGAAGGTTTCCTTCGACAGGTGCGGGGCCAGGGCGTCCTGGGCGTAAGGCAGAGGAGGAAGGGTGTGTGCCATGGTGCTGTTCCTGCTTGGGTTGGTGGGATTGCTGCGGCATTGTAGGCAAGCCCACTCAGGCTGCCACGAGGTGCTCGGCTAAGGCAGGCGAACACTCAGGTTTTTGCCACCCGGCGGCGCTTGATTCGGGGCGCCACAGGATCTGCCGTGACGCGCATCTGCAACACACCATCGGCCAACACACCCTGAACAACATCGTCGGGCTGCACCCGCGTCACAGAAGTCAGGGGCTGCCCCTGGGGGTCGCTCAGCCACGCATAGCCGCGCTCCAGCACACGCCTGGGGTCGAGCGCGTGCAGACGCCCCGCCAACACCTCGATGCGACGGTGTTGCGAGGGCCACTGGGCCTTCGTCGCCGCCAGCAGTCGCGCCTGGAGCACCCCGGCATCTGCCCGAGCTGCGCGCAACCGTTGGTCAGGCACCTGGGACAAGCGTTGCTGCAGCAAAGCCTGTTGGCGCTCGAGCGCCGACAGAACCTGGGCTGGCCTGGCCAGGCGCAGAGCCGCCTGGTCAAGCCGCTGCCCCAGGCCATCGAGGCGCTGCCTAACGCGGTGCGCCATGCGTTGCAGCAAGCGCGCCTGCACAGCCTGCGCCACCTCTCGCTCCATCGCGATCAACTCGGCTGCAGCGGTGGGTGTCGGCGCGCGCAAGTCGGCCGCCAGGTCAGCCAGGGAAACGTCGGTTTCATGTCCCACGCCACACACCAGCGGCACCGGGCAACCCACCACGGCGCGCACCACGCGTTCGTCGTTGAACGCCCACAGGTCTTCGAGCGAACCACCACCCCTGCAAAGGATGGCCGAATCGAAAGGCAGGCCCGAGCGGTGTGCCAGCGCGAGCTCGGCCAACGCTTGCACGATCTGAGCCGGGGCCTCGGCCCCCTGCACCGCTGTCGGGATCAACACCACCTCGACATGCGGCACCCGGCGAGCCAACGCAGTCATGACGTCGCGCCACGCCGCAGCAGCGGGCGAGGTGACCACCGCCACGCGGCGCGGAAACCGAGGCAGGTCCCGCTTGCGGGCGGGGTCAAAGAGACCTTGGGCGTCCAGTCGGGCCTTCAGCCTCAGGAATTGCTCGTACAAAGCCCCCGCCCCCGCCTGGCGCATGCCATCGACGACCACCTGCAACTCACCTCGAGCCTCGTAGACGGCCAACTGACCTCGGATCTCAACCAGCATCCCGTCTGCTGGCTGGAAATCGACCGAAGCGAAGGAGCGGCGGAACATCGCGCAACGCAACGCCGCTTGCCCATGCTCGTCCTTGAGCGTGAAATACGCGTGCCCGGAAGCGGCTCGCGTGAAGCCGCTGAGCTCTCCGCGCACCACGCAGGTCGCAAAGCGCGCCGACAGCGTGTCGCCCACCGCTTGCACAAGCGCCGAAACAGACCAAATGCGTGCGCGATCTGCGCCTGAGAAGCCCTGCATCACCACGACGGAGCCGCCACAAGTCCACACGCACGCGCCAGGCCTTGCCAAAGAGCCTGGGCATCGTCACGCGCCTTTAACAATGATGCAAGCTGTTGATTCATATGATTTTTTTGCTGCCTATTTTTTCAGCAAACTGAGTCAAACCCCGTGCTGATGCGGGTTGGCGGGCATCCTCCAGCCCTTACCCACAAAGTTATCCACAGGAACGGTGGACGACTTTCGCACGGTCGTGCTTCACGCTCGAGGGGGGCGGGCAAGTCCGATGTCCAGTCCCGGCCACAGGCCTCGGAAGCGCCAACAAAGGGCCCCATAATCGGGCCGCAGTGCGCCGCGGCCGGGAGTTTTCGGCCGCATTCCTGTCGACCCGAGAGGGAGTTCCGAGTTGCTGTCCATCTTAATCGCCGCAGGCTGGCCGGTCGTGCCACTGCTGCTTTGCTCCGTCATCGCCCTGGCCCTGATCATCGAGCGTCACCTGAGCTTGCGCGAGAGCCGGGTCGCCCCCCCGAAGCTCCTGGAAGAGGTCATGTCGGTGACCCGCTCTTCGCTGCCCAACGCCGACACGGTCGCGAAACTGGCCGAGAACTCCGTTCTGGGACAACTGCTTGCCCAAGGCATCCGCGCAGCACAGTCTGAGCCCCGCATCCAGGAAGCCTCGCTGCGTGGCGCCTTCGAGGGGGCTGGTCGAGAAGCCATTCACCGCCTTGAGCGCAACCTCAACGCCCTGGGCACCATCGCCAGCGCGGCGCCGCTGCTGGGGCTGCTGGGCACGGTCATTGGCATGATCGAGATCTTCGCGGCCTCTGGCGGTGGCACGGGCGGCAACCCTGCAGAACTGGCCCACGGCATTTCGGTGGCGCTCTACAACACGGCCTTCGGCCTGATCGTGGCCATCCCGTCGCTGATCGCCTACCGCCATTTCCGCACCCGGATCGAGGCACACATCCTCACCCTGGAGCAGGCTGCCGACCGCATGGTGCCGCACATCCTGCGCCTGGGCCACGGCCGTCGCGGCTGATCGCGCAGCAGAGCCCGCCATGCCCATGAATTTTCGCAAGCGACATGCGCCCGAAGAACCCGAGATCAACCTGATCCCTTTCATCGACGTGTTGTTGGTGGTGCTGATCTTCCTGATGCTGACAACCACCTACTCCCGGCTGACGGAGCTCAAGATCAACCTGCCGACGGCCAGCGCCAAGGCGGCTGATGCGCGGCCCAAGGAGTTGACGGTGATGGTGACGGCGGATGGCCGCTACATGGTCAACCAGCGGCTGATCGAAGGCCGCAGCGTCGAATTGCTGGCGGCAGGCCTGACGGCCCAGGCGGGCAGCGAAAGGAACCTTGTCGTCGTGATCAACGCCGATGCCTCGGCGAGCCACCAGAGCGTCATCAACGTGATGGATGCGGCCCGCCGCGTGGGCCTGACGCAGCTGACCTTCGCCACACAGGGCCAGTCCGACAATTCGGCCGCCCATGGCGATCGCTGATCGCCTCGTCGCACACCTGCAGCAGGCCTGGCTCGGTCGCGGCATCACCGCGCGGCTGTTGTCCCCGGTTTCGCTGCTGTACGGCGTGCTGGTTGGTTTGCGCAGGGCGGCATACCGCAGGGGCCTGATCCGCATTCAACACCTGCCTGTGCCGGTGCTGGTGGTGGGAAACCGCATCGCAGGAGGGGCGGGCAAGACCCCCACCACCCTGGCGATCTTGCAGCACCTGCGTGACGCAGGCTGGCGACCCGGGGTGCTGACCCGCGGACATGGCGCACGCCCCACACCATCGTCGCCGCTGCCACTGGACGCCGACTCGCAGGACCAACTCAACGCGGTCCGCACTGGCGACGAGCCGTGGCTGATCTGGCGACGCAGCCAGGTGCCCCTGATGATCGGACGCGATCGGGCTGCCAGCGGCCGGGCCATGCTGGATCGACACCCGGATATCGACATCCTCGTTTGTGACGATGGGCTGCAGCACCTGACATTGCACCGTGACATCGAGGTGGTCGTCTTCGACGAGCGTGGCACCGGCAACGGTTTTCTGCTGCCTGCAGGCCCCTTGCGCGAACCCGCGGACACGCGGCCGGTTTCTGCCCTCGTGGCCGCGCCAATCGTGTTGCACAACGCGGAGCGCCGCAGCGCCAATCAGGCGGGCCACCTGGCGCGGCGCAAACTCGGAGACATCGTGCCGCTGGCCCACTGGTGGGCCGGCCGTCCCTGCAGCGCACCAGCCCCGCGTCGGGCACACGCCATGGCAGGCATCGCCCACCCTGAGCGGTTTTTTCAGTCGCTTCGCGACCTCGGCATCGAGGTCACACCTTGCCCTTTGCGCGACCACGCCGACTTCGATACCCTGCCCTGGGGGCGTGAGGTGCGCACCCTGCTGGTGACCGAAAAAGACGCTGTCAAGCTCAACCCGCAACGCATTGCCCGCGAGCGCCCGGACACCGAGATCTGGGTCGCCGCCTTAGACTTCAGCCCTGAACCCTCTTTCTGGAACGAACTCGATGCCGCGCTGGCCCGGTTGCCTCAACCGCACAGCCGCCCTTGAGACGTGATCAAGACACCATGGACACCCGACTCATCGAACTCCTGGTCTGCCCGGTCTGCAAAGGCCCGCTGCAGCGCCCTGCCCAAAGCCAGTTGCTGGTCTGCCCAGCCGATCGCCTGGGCTTTCCCATTCGGGATGGCATCCCCGTGATGCTGGAAAACGAAGCCGTGGCCCTGGACGAGAACGGAGCCCCCCTGCCCTCAGCCCCTGCCTCGCAAGCCTGATGAGCTACACCGTCCTGATCCCTGCGCGCATGGCATCAAGTCGCCTGCCCGACAAGCCCCTGGCCGACATCGCAGGACTGCCCATGGTGGTGCGCGTGGCGCGGCGCGCCGCGCTCAGTGGTGCACAGCAGGTGGTCGTGGCCACCGACAGCGAGCTCATCCTGGCCGCCTGCGAACAACATGGTGCACGAGCCATCCTGACCCGCGCTGACCACCCCACCGGCAGCGACCGGCTGGCCGAGGCCTGCCAGATCCTCGGGCTCGATGGCGATGATCGCATCGTCAACGTGCAAGGCGATGAGCCCCTGATCGAGCCAGCACTGATCGACGCCTGCGCCCGGCTGTTGACGGAGCGCCCGGATTGCGTGATGAGCACGGCCGCACACCAGCTCGAGGACTCCGCCCATTTCGCCAACCCGAATGTGGTCAAGGTCGTCACCGATGCACTGGGCAGGGCCCTGTACTTTTCGCGAGCCCCCATCCCATGGTGGCGAGATGCACCCCAGGCGGCACAGCCCGCAACCGGTGCTGGCACTCCCCTGAGGCACATTGGCATCTACGGATATCGGGCAGGCTTTTTGCGTCTATTTCCCCAGTTGCCACCCAGTCCACTGGAAACGGTGGAATCGCTCGAGCAATTGCGCGTGCTTTGGCACGGCGAGCGCATCGCGGTTCACCTGTCCGACAACGCGCCAGGAGCCGGCGTGGACACCCCTGAAGACCTCGCCCGCGTGCGAGCAATGTTCTCCGCCTGAACCGAGCAAGCCCATCGCCGCTGGGGCTAACCCATCCCCAGACAGAGGGGATGCCCATGCTATCCTCGAGGGCTTGCGAGGTTTTCACACGCCTCCCACCATCCGGACACCAAGGACAAACATGAGACTCATCCTGTTGGGCGCGCCCGGCGCCGGCAAGGGCACGCAGGCCGCCTTCCTGTGCCAGAAATTCGGCATCCCCCAGATCTCGACCGGCGACATGCTGCGCGCCGCGGTCAAGGCAGGCACCGAACTGGGCCTGGCGGCCAAGAAGGTCATGGATGCAGGCGGCCTGGTGAGCGACGACATCATCATCGGCCTGGTCAAGGAACGCATCACGCAAGCCGATTGCGCCAAGGGTTTCCTGTTCGACGGCTTCCCCCGCACCATCCCCCAGGCCGAGGCCATGAAGGCAGCTGGCGTGAAGATCGATTACGTGCTCGAAATCGACGTGCCAGACAGCAACATCATCGAGCGCATGAGCGGTCGCCGTGTTCACGTGGCCTCTGGCCGCACCTACCACGTCACGTTCAACCCGCCCAAAGTGGCCGGCAAGGACGACGTGACCGGTGAAGACCTGATTCAGCGCGAAGACGACGCCGAGGCCACCGTGCGCAAGCGCCTGGACGTCTACCACCAGCAGACCCGCCCGCTGGTCGACTACTACGGTCAATGGGCCGCCACTGGCGACGCCGCCGCCCCGCAATGCCGCAAGATCAGCGGCGTGGGCTCGGTCGATCAGATCACCGCAGCTGCCGTCGCCGCCCTCGCCTGACCGCTCGCTTCCAGGTCGATTTCACATCGACCTTCGAACAGCCCCGCCGCCGCCAAGCGCCGGGGCTGTTTTATTCTTGAGCCCCGGCTGCCCCCCCCTGTCGCCGCACACAGCCCCTCGCCGTGATCCCACCTTCATTCATCCAGGACCTGCTGGCCCGCACCGACATCGCCGATGTCGTGGGTCGCTACGTCACGTTGAAAAAGGCCGGCATCAACTTCAAAGGCCTGTGCCCCTTCCACGGCGAAAAATCACCGTCCTTCATCGTCAGCCCCTCGCGGCAGACCTATCACTGCTTCGGCTGCGGCGTGCACGGCAACGCCGTGGGCTTCCTGATGGAGTATGGCGGGCTGGGCTTTGTCGACGCGGTCAAGGACCTGGCCCAAATGCAGGGCATGCCGGTGCCAGACGACAACCTGCGGCCCGAGGACCGGGAGCGACAAAAGCAGGCCAAGGCCAAACAACTGGTGCTGACCGATGTGCTCGCCCAAGCCGGCAAACACTGGAAGCAGCAACTCAAGAAAACCCCGCGCGCCGTGGCCTACCTGAAGGGACGCGGGTTGACGGGCGAAATCGCAGCACGCTTCGGCCTGGGCTACGCCCCAGACAGCTGGCGCGGCCTGGCCAGCGCCTTCCCCAGCTACGACGACCCCTTGCTGGTCGAGTCGGGTCTGGTGATTGCGCACGATGCCAACGAGGGCGAGAGCGAGGGCAAGCGCTACGACCGCTTCCGCGACCGCATCATGTTCCCGATCCGCAACCCGCAAGGCGAAGTCATCGGCTTCGGAGGTCGGGTGCTGGACAAAGGCGAGCCCAAGTACCTCAACTCACCCGAGACGCCGGTGTTCAGCAAGGGGCGCGAGCTCTACGGCTTGTTCGAAGGCCGCGCCGCCCTGCGCAACAAGGGCTACGCACTGGTCACCGAAGGCTACATGGACGTGGTTGCGCTGGCGCAATGGGGCTTTGGCAACGCCGTGGCCACTTTGGGCACCGCCTGCTCGCAGGAGCACGTTCAAAAGCTGTTTCGCTTCACCGAGCAGATCGTTTTCAGCTTCGATGGCGACGCCGCCGGACGCCGGGCCGCCGGGCGGGCGCTTGAAGCCGCCCTGCCCTTCGCCACCGACACCCGGCGCATCAGCTTCCTGTTTTTGCCAGCAGAGCATGACCCGGACAGCTACATCCGGGAGTTCGGTCCGCAGGCCTTCGAGGCTTGCGTCAAAAAAGCCGTGCCGCTGTCGCGCCAGCTGCTGGAGCACGCCGGCGCGGAATGCGACCTGGACAGCGCCGAGGGCCGCGCCCGCCTGATGACCCAGGCCATCCCGCTCATTGCCTTGCTGCCAGAAGGCGCCCTGCGGGGCCTGATCGCCGACGAGCTCGCCCAGGTCGCCAAGGCGTCGACCGATGACGTTCGTCGTCGGCTGCAGGCCCACCTGGAAAAGGCGGCATCAGGCGCTGGCGGAGACAGGGGGCACGATCGAAACGGCCAGCGTGCCAGCGCCGCCACGAGCCCCGACGACGGCCCGTTCTTCGGCAACGAGCCCCCGCCATTCGAGCCTGACTTTGGCAGCCAGGAGCCTTTCTGGGATGGCGGCAATTCCTTCGACCAGGGTCACGGCTCACGCGGGCAGAGCAGCGAGCGAGGTCGCGGCGACTGGAAGGGCCGAAACGGCCGAGGCAACTGGCGCAACGAGGGCGGGCGATGGCAAAGTCGCGGTCGAGCCACGCCGCCCCGCCCCCTGCCACGAGCCGCCACCTCGCTGGACCGCATCGCCTGGGTGCTGGTCTGCAGCAGCGGCACCTGGGAGCAACTGCCCACCAGCGCGCACGACATCTTGTGCGATCAGCCCAGCCCTTACGGCCCCTTTTTCAGGTGGCTGGACCGGCTGGTGCTCGACCAGGGCGCCGTGGCTGGGCCCGATTTGCTGCAAGGCATGAAGCAAACCGATGGGCAAGCCGACGAGGCGGGAGCTGACAAGCCCTTGTCCACGCTGGCCGAGCGCATCACGCGCCTGCATGATTTCGGCTCCGCCGCAGAACACAGTCTGAACGACCTCCTGTCGCTCATCCGCCCCCTGGAGCTCGAAGCCCTGCGAGAAGAGCTCGACATGCTGCTGCAGGCGGGTGAATTGTCCGAAGCGGCTGAGGCCCGCAAGCTCGAACTCGTGCGCCTGACGCGCGACCTCAAGCTTGAAATCAGCCAGCAAAGGCCCATTTCTGCTTGAGAGGCCCTCCAGGCGGCGAAATTTGACATCCGGCGCCGCTCGCGACGCCATGGTCTTGCGCGATAATGGAGGGTTCGACGAGGACCGTCCAGCGCAAGATCGCAGGGCGGCTGCTTGCCACCCTTTCGCATGGCCACACGGCCCACCTGCGGCGCGAGTGACGCGCCCACCAGCGCCATCGCGCATTTCACCCGTGTGGCCATGTGGCAGGATGGGGCCCTTGTCCGCCTCTCAGCCTCTCATTCAGAGCATCTCTTTCGAGGAAGCGCATGACCGCGAAAAAAGCCGCCAAGACCGGTGTGAAGACTGCCGAAGCAGACGTCAACGAAAAGAAAGCCACCAAGGCACGCGCCTCCTCCAAGGCCCAGGACGCCGAAACCGCAGTCGAAGCCGTGGCAGCCGAGCCCAAAAAGCGTGGCCGCAAGCCCAAGGCTGCAGCCGAAACCGCCAAGGCCGAACCCGCACGCAAAGCCTCGTTTGACGAGGACGACGTGGGCGACATCGAAGCCGACATCGAGGCCGACCTCGACCAGACCGAGGCCGAAGCCAGCGAAGACTCCGGCGCCAGCGAAGGCAAGGCCAAGGCCAAGCCCCTGCGCATGAAGGTCTCGCGCGCCAAAGAGCGCGCCCTGATGCGTGAATTCGGCATCGACGAAACCGCCCTGTCCGAAGAGGAAGTCGCCAAGCGCCGCCAGGAGCTCAAGACCCTCATCAAGATGGGCAAGACGCGCGGCTTCCTGACCCACCAGGAAATCAACGACCACTTGCCTGAAAAGCTGGTCGAGGCCGAAATCCTCGAGGCCATCATCTCCATGTTGAACGACATGGGTGTGGCCGTTTACGAGCAGGCGCCCGATGCCGCCACGCTGCTGATTTCCGGCAGCGCGCAAACGCAAGCCACCGAAGAAGAAGCCGAAGAAGCCGCCGAAGCCGCGCTGTCCACCGTCGACTCCGAATTCGGCCGCACGACCGACCCGGTGCGCATGTACATGCGCGAAATGGGCACCGTCGAGCTGCTGACCCGCGAAGGCGAAATCGAAATCGCCAAGCGCATCGAAGGTGGCCTGCAGGCCATGATGCTGGCCATCTCGGCCTCGCCCACCACCATCGCTGAAATCCTCGGCCTGGCCGACAAGATCCGCGCCGCCGAGATGACCATCTCCGAAGTGGTCGATGGCTTCGTGGCAGCCGACGAGGCCGACGACTACGTGGCCGAAGAAGACTTCGACGAATTCGACGAAGAAGACGACGACGACGGCAATGGCGGCTCCAAGGCCCTGAGCAAGAAGCTCGAAGAGATGAAGAACCAGGCCCTGGCCAAGTTCGACTCCCTGCGCGTGAACTTCGACAAGATGGCCAAGGCCTTCGAGAAGGACGGCTACAAGTCCGCGCCTTACAACAAGGCCCAGGAAGCCATCAGCCAGGAGCTGATGACCATCCGCTTCACCGTCAAAATCATCGAACGCCTGTGCGACGTGCTGCGCTCGCAGGTCGACGACGTGCGCCGCTACGAACGCGAGCTGCGCAAGATCGTGGTCGACCGCTGCGGCATGCCGCAAGACCACTTCATCAAGGTCTTCCCGCCCAACATCCTGAACCTGGAATGGGCAGTCAAGGAAGCGCAGTCCGGCAAGAGCTACTCCGCCGTGATGACCCGCAGCCTGCCCGCCATCCAGGAATTGCAGCAAAAGCTGATCGACCTGCAGGCCAAAGCCGTCGTGCCCATCGATGATCTGAAAGAGATCAACAAGCGCATGAACAACGGCGAAAAAGCCAGCCGCGACGCCAAGAAGGAAATGATCGAGGCCAACCTTCGCCTGGTCATCTCCATCGCCAAGAAGTACACCAACCGCGGCCTGCAGTTCCTCGACCTGATCCAGGAAGGCAACATCGGCCTGATGAAGGCGGTGGACAAGTTCGAATACCGCCGCGGCTACAAGTTCTCGACCTACGCCACGTGGTGGATCCGTCAGGCCATCACGCGCTCGATCGCCGACCAGGCCCGCACCATCCGCATCCCGGTTCACATGATCGAGACGATCAACAAGATGAACCGCATCTCGCGCCAGCACTTGCAGGAATTCGGCTTCGAGCCGGATGCCCCCACGCTGGCCGAGAAGATGGAGATGCCCGAGGACAAGATCCGCAAGATCATGAAGATCGCCAAGGAGCCGATCTCCATGGAAACGCCGATCGGGGACGACGACGACAGCCACCTGGGCGACTTCATCGAGGACACGAACAACACCGCGCCGATCGAAGCGGCCATGCAGGCTGGCCTGCGCGACGTGGTCAAGGACATCCTCGACAGCCTCACCCCGAGGGAAGCCAAGGTGCTGCGCATGCGTTTCGGCATCGAGATGAGCACGGACCACACGCTGGAAGAAGTCGGCAAGCAGTTCGACGTCACCCGCGAGCGCATCCGCCAGATCGAGGCCAAGGCCATCCGCAAGCTCAAGCACCCCAGCCGGAGCGACAAGCTCAGGACCTACCTGGACAACCTCTGATCCCCTGGCGGATTTCAGACACCGAACCCGGCCTCGTGCCGGGTTTTTTCATGCAAGCGCTGCAATTTGCCACCAAACTGCGTGCAATTCATCACGCTGCACGGGCCTGAATCCGCCAAGATACGAGCATGGGCACGACCAAGGAACGCGCCATCCTGTTTGCCGACCTGCGCGGCAGCACATCGCTTTACCTCAAGCTGGGCAATGCGCAGGCGGCGCAAGTCGTCACGCAGAGCCTGACCTTGCTGGGCGATCGCATCACGCGCCAGGGCGGCCGGGTGGTCAAGACACTGGGTGACGGGTTGATGGCCGTCTTCGAGCAGGCCGAGCCTGCGGTCGAAGCGTCCGTCAGCCTCCACGAGGCACTGGAGCAATTGCGTCCGGTCGGCGAAGGCGTGCCCCTGCGCAGCGGCGCCATCAAACTGAAAGTGGCCATTGCCTGGGGCGAGATGGTCGAGGTCGATGGCGACTGCTTTGGCGACGCCGTCAACGTCGCGGCGCGCCTGCTCGACCTGGCGGGGGACAACGAGACCCTGACCACCGGCCCCTTGCTGCGCGAGTTGCCATCTGATCAGCAGGAACGTTTTCGCAGCATCGACAAGCTGCACCTGCGCGGACGCAAGGAGCCCGTGCCCGTCTTGCGCATGGACAGCCGGCGATTCGGCGACTCTGATGCCCTGTCCACGGCCATCATGGACGCGCCCGAAACCGACGTGCCAGACGGCATCCGGCTGAGCTGGCTGAGCACCGAGCGTGTCTTCTCGACCGCCCAGATGCCCGTGATCCTGGGCCGCAGCCCCCAAGCCTCGTTCTGCGTGAGCGATTCACGGGTTTCGCGCTCTCATGCGCGCATCGAGTCGCACAGCGGACACATCTACCTCAGCGACCTGAGTTACAACGGAACCCACATCCGCTTCGACCGGGACGATCAGGTGCTCACGCTGCGACGTGGGACCTGCACCTTGCACGGCAGCGGGGTCATCAGCCTGGGCGCGTCTCCCTCCGACCCCACCAGCACACAGATCCGATTCGACATCCTGAGCTTTTCGGACACCTTGCCTCAGTGATGCCCATCAGGCTGAGCACGCGACGCGTGGGCTAGAGTGGGGGGATGGAATTCGCGACAAAGCCCTGCCGTTTTTCTGCATGACCACGCCCCTGCCCTCTGTGCACGACGCCGAGCGTTCGACCTTGATGCAAGCTGTGCGAGGGGCGATCCAGGCCAACCAGGCGGCTTTCGCTGCCCTGGCTCGCTTGCTTGCCCATGGCAACCACGGGCTTTGCTCTGGCCTGTTCCTGCTAGACGGACCCAACGCTTGGCCAGTGACGCCAGCCTCTGGTCGTGCGGGCCCGATTGCTCGTGCTCGCATGATCCTGCCGTCATTGACGCTGCCGGCTTCGCTGCTCGCGATCCCCGACGTGGCCCACGACCCGAGTGGATCGGCCATCGCGGCCAGCACACCTCGACAAAGTGGTCCCAACGCGCTTGCAAGCATGCCATGGCACGCCCGTGGGCAGGTCATTGGCGTGGTGTCGATTTGGTCAAGCGCACCGACGCCCTGGTCGCCCCAGCAACTCGCTGTGCTGCAAGATGTCACCGAGGCGGCATCTCAGCTGCTGCAACGCCACCTCGAAGCCGAGAGCGCGCGGCTCAGCGAGGAGCGTGTTCGCACGGCATCGACAGCCGGCAGCCACTGGCTTTGGGAAACCGACGCCAACGGACTCCTGCAATGGGTGTCAGCGGGTCTGCTTCACCACACCGGCATCGACCCAGCGACCCAGATCGGCGTGTCGGCACCCGGGGTGCTCATCCCCCGCAACGACGAAACCCGAGACAACTGGCAGCGCTACCTGCGGGCCCGTGAGCGTCATGAGCCTTTTCAGGACCTGATCGGTGACCGGCTGACGCCCAGGGGCCGCATCGTGGTGAGCATCAGCGGGCAACCGGTTTTTGATGCGGCCGGGCGTTTCCAGGGCTACCGGGGCGCCAGCCGCAACATCACCCGTCAAATCGAGGCGGAACAGGCCGTCAGGCGTGCCGACCGGCTGCTGCGCCAGGCCATCGAGTCGTTCTCGACCAGCATCATGATCACCGACCCGAGTGGCCAGGTTGTGCTGGGCAATCGCCTTTGGCGCGAGCTCATTGGCGACGCGCAATCGGGTGAAGGCGACCGTTGGCCCGACATCGTTGCACGCATGGTCCATGCCGGTCACTACCCCGACTGCAAGCCAGGTCAGGAATCGGCATTCATCGCCTGGCGGCTGAGCTTGCGTGGCACCGGCCAGCGCGCCGAGATGCGCTTCAAGGACCGCTGGTTGCTCATCCGAGACGACGCGCTCGAAGACGGCTGCACCGTGCACTTCGCGATGGACATCACGCGTTCGCACCAGGATGCCCAGCTGCTCAAGCAACAACAGCAAGCGCTTGAGGCCACCCAGGAAAGACTCAGCTCGGTGCTGCGTGCCTTGCCCGACCTCTGGTTCGTGATCGACGAGGACAACCGCTACATCGATGGGCACCTCGATCACCCTCAATTGGTTGGACAGGCGGGACAGCTGATCGGGCAAACGGTCGGGGCCATGTTGCCTGACGGCGTGGCGCGACTGCAGCGAGCCGCCGTCGATCGGGCGCGCCAGACCGGCCTGCCCCAGACCATCCAGTACGACCTGGAGATCACCCCTGGCGCCACACACCACTTCGAGGCCCGCGTCACCCCGATGACCGATGGTCAGGTGCTCTACCTGACCAGCGACATCACCGACCGCAAAGTGGGCGACGACAAGCTTCGTGTCAGCGAGGAGCTTTACCGATCCGTTGCCGCAACCATCCGCGATGGCTTGCTCATCGTGGACTTGCAGGGGCAAGTCGTTGCCATGAACCCGGCGGCCAGGCGCGTGCTGGGGCTTGAGGCGCAACAGGCCCACCACGAGTCGTTGCATGGTGACCTCGTGCAATTGCTGCAAGACGATCTGTGCACGCCGCTGCCTCGCGAACGCTGGCCTTTGCAGGAAACCATCGACACGGGCGAGCGCATCGTCGATCGGATCGTGCCCGCGCGACGCGCAGACCGGGAGATCGTCTGGCTGCAGATGTCGAGCCACCTGCTGAGGCTGGATCCGCAGCAGGCGCCGTTTGCCGCCATGGTCACCTTCCGGGACATCACCCAGGAGCGCCTGGCCGTGCACGAGCTCGCCTCCAGCGAGGAGCGCTGGAAGTTCGCCCTCGAAGGCGCAGGCGACGGCGTGTGGGACTGGGACATGGTCACCGGCGTCGTCTACTACTCCAACCGCTGGAAGCAGATGCTGGGCTTTCAGGACGGCGACATCGGTGACACCATCGAAGAGATCTTCTCGCGCATCCACCCCGAGGACCGCGACAAGGTGTCCCACAGCACCATGCAGTACATGACCGAGACGCGCTCGGTGCAGGAGGTCGAGTTCCGCCTGCGCCACCGCGACGGCCACTTCCTGCACATCCTCTCGCGCGGCAAGGTGGTGGCGCGCTCACACGACGGCATGCCCTCGCGCGTGGTCGGCACGCACTCCGACATCACCCGACTGAAGGAAGCCGAAGATGCGCAACGCGCGCAGCAACTCGCCGAGGCCGCCAGCGCCTCCAAGAGCGAGTTCCTCTCGCGCATGAGCCACGAGATCCGCACCCCGCTCAACGCCATCACCGGCTTCGCCCAACTGCTGCGCCTGCAGATGCAGACGGGCCCGGCCGACAGTGCGCAGCGCAACTACGTCGATCAGATCCTGCACGCCGGCCGCCACCTCTCGGGCCTGGTCAACGATGTGCTCGACCTGCAACAGGTCGAAGCCGGTGTGATGTCGCTGCGTCCCGAAGCCCTGCAGCTCGACGAAGAGGTCGTGCAATGCTTGTCGATGCTGCTGCCCATGGCCGAACAACGCGAGATCGCCATGAGCAGCCACATCCCGCCCGGGCTCAACGTGGTGGCCGACCGACAACGGCTGCGACAGGTGCTGGTCAACATCGGCTCCAACGCCATCAAGTACAACCAGCAAGGCGGCTTCGTGCGCGTTGAAGCGCGCGAGCGGCCAGATGGCCTGGCCGAACTCGCCATCTCCGACACCGGCGCGGGCATGACGCCCGAGCAACTCAACCGCCTTTTTCAGCCCTTCGAACGCCTCGGACGGGAGACATCCCATGTCGAAGGCACCGGACTCGGGCTTATCATCACCCGCTCGCTGGTTGAATCCATGGGAGGTCGCATGGAAATCGAGAGTCGCCCCGGCAGTGGAACCCGGGTCAGCATCACCCTGCCACAGGCCACCTCGGCCGTGACCACGACCGAAGGTGCGCACGCAGACGATGGCATCCCCTCTGCCGGAGCCGTCCCGATCGAATTGACCGTTTCTCCGCCCTCTCCCGCCCCCGACACCCAGCGCCCCCTGCGCGTGCTGTACGTCGAGGACAACCGCATCAACGCCCTGCTGTTCGCCGAGGCGCTGCGCCCCCATGCACAGCTGGAGCTCGACATCGCCGAAGACGGCGACGTGGCCGTGAGCCTGTGCAACGAACGCCTGCCCGACGTGCTGGTGCTCGACGCGCACCTGCCCGGCATGTCCGGCTTCGAGGTGCTCGACGCCCTGCGTCGCATCCCCGGGCTGGACAAGGCCCCGGCCTACATGTGCTCGGCCGACGCCATGCCCGATGACATCGAGCGCGCCCGCGTGGCCGGCTTCACCGGCTACTGGACCAAGCCCATCGACATCGTGGCCGTGACCACCGAGCTCTGCCAACTCGCGGAACGGGCCCACAATCCGAAGCCATGAGCTTCGCCAAAGAACCCGCCTTCCAACACGGCCAGACCCCACGCACCGGCGTGCTGCTGGTCAACCTGGGCACCCCGGACGAGCCCACCCCCAAGGCCTTGCGCCGTTACCTGGGGCAGTTCCTGTGGGACTCACGCGTCGTCGAGATCCCCCGCCTGCTTTGGTGGCCGATCCTGCACGGCATCATCCTGCGCGTGCGGCCCAACAAGTCGGCCGCCAAATACGCCAGCATCTGGATGCTTCAGGGATCGCCCCTGCGCGTGTGGACCGAGAAACAAACCACCTTGCTCGCCGGCTTCCTGGGCCAGCATGGCCACCAGCTGCGAGTGCGCCATGCCATGCGCTATGGCCAGCCCAGTGTCTCCAGCCAGCTGGATGCGCTCAAGGCCGAGGGCGTGGACCGCGTGCTCGTCGTGCCCCTGTACCCGCAGTACTCGGGCGCAACCACCGCCAGCGTCATGGACGAGGTGTTCCGCTGGGGGCAGCAAACGCGGCGATTGCCCGAGCTGCGCCACGTCAATCACTTCCACGATGACGCCGACTACATCGCCAGCCTGGCCGAGTCGGTGCGAGAGCACTGGGCCAGGGAAGGCCGCCCTGACAAGCTCGTCATGAGCTTTCACGGCATGCCACACCGCACCTTGCTGCTGGGCGACCCGTACCACTGCGAATGCCTGGCGACGGGGCGCTTGCTGGCCGAGGCATTGGGCCTCACGAAGGAGCAGTACGTCATCACGTTCCAAAGCCGCTTCGGCAAGGCCAAATGGCTGCAGCCATACACAGAGCCCACCTTGCGTGCACTGGCCAAGGCCGGCACAAAGCGGGTCGATGTCATCTGCCCCGCATTCGTCGCCGATTGCATCGAAACGCTGGAGGAGATCGACATGGAGGCCCGAGAGGCCTTCCTCTCCAGTGGCGGGCAGGCCTTCCACTACATCCCGTGCCTGAACGACCGGCTGGACTGGATCCGCGCGCTCAGCCGCATCGTCGAGCAGCACCTGCGAGGCTGGCCGACCCAGCTGGATCAGCAACCCACGGGCGAAGCCCTGCGTCAGCGGCAAGAGCGCGCCAAGGCGCTGGGCGCCAAGGCCTGAGGGCGGGCGCAGCTGCGCAGTGCTCAGACCTGATCGTCGCCCCCGACATCAACCGCTGAGGCGTCTGCGCCTGGCAACAGCGACTGGGCCTGGGTGTCAGGCAAGGCCTCGACATCCCTCAGCGCCTTGCCCATGACGCGCGTGCGCGTCTCGATCGATGAGATGGTGTTGCCAGCCTCTTCGAGCTTTTTCTTGGTCTTGGCCAGCACATCGCCGAACTTGCCGAACTCGGTTTTGACCGCGCCCAGCACCTGCCAAACCTCGGTTGAACGCTTCTCCAGCGCCAGGGTGCGAAAACCCATCTGCAGGCTGTTGAGCGTGGCCAGCAAGGTGGTTGGGCCCGCCAGCATCACGCGGTGTTCGCGCTGCAGGGCTTCGACCAAACCAGGCCGGCGCAAGGCCTCGGCATACAAACCTTCGGTGGGCACAAAAAGGATGGCGAAGTCCGCCGTGTGCGGCGGCGCGATGTACTTCTCGCGGATGGTCTTGGCCTCCAGGCGCAGGCGCTGCTCGATGGCTTTGGCAGCGACCTCGACCGCAGGCGCATCGGCTCGCTCTTGCGCCTCCAGCAAGCGCTCGTAGTCCTCACGCGGGAACTTGGCGTCGATGGGCAGCCACAGCGGCTGATGGGCATCGCCCTGCCCCGGCAGCCGGATCGCGAATTCGACACGGGCCCCCGAGCCGGGCACCGTCTCGACGTTGACACCATACTGCTCAGGCGTGAAGACCTGGTCGAGCAGGCCGGCCAGTTGCACCTCACCAAAGATGCCGCGCGTCTTGACGTTGCTGAGCACGCGGTTGAGCGAGCCCACGTCACTGGCCAGGCGCTGCATCTCGCCCAGTCCCTTGTGCACCTGCTCCAGGCGATCTGCCACCTGCTTGAAGCTCTCACCCAGGCGCTGCTCCAGCGTGGCGTGCAGCTTCTCGTCCACCGTCTGGCGCATCTGCTCGAGCTTCTTCTCGTTGTCGGCCTGCAGCGACTGCAAGCGCTGCTCCACGGTCTGGCGCACCTCGCTCAAGCGCCGGTCATTGGCCTCCGACAAGGTGCGCAACTGTTCGGCCATGCCATCGCTCAGGCGCTTGAGCGCCGACTCCTGGGCCTCGTTGAAACGGGCCAGTGCCTGCGACTGCGCCTCGCGCAAGCTCGACGACTGCAGCGCGGCCTGGTGCGAGTTGTCGCGCAGGGCGTCCGCCAGCCCTTGCTGCATGGCAGCCAGCTGCACACGGAAGCTGTCGAGCTGTTCGTTCTGCGTGCGCGTGGCGTCGCCTTGCTGGCTCAGCAGGGTCTGCTGGAACAAGCCCATGCTCTGCCCCAGCCCTTGTGACAACTCCTGGCGGGTGCCACTGGCGCTGCGCTGCAACTCGTCGCGGAGTTGTCGCTCGAGCTCATGCTGCCGCGCCTCCGCATGGGCCTTGATGTCCCCGGCAAGGGCGCTCAGCGCCACCTCCGGCGACCGGGGTTGTCGTGCGATCAGCACGATCAGCAGGAGCAGGACACCAATGAGAAGGGCGATTTCAATCCAAGGCATGCACGGATTGTCTCAGACGTGATCTCTTACCGGGAAGGCGCCGCTGATTGTGACGACATGTGACACAGCGTGCGGGCGCGTCTCCATACTCCCTGGCGTGGGCCATGCGAGTCCATGCCCTTTGACACAGGATGCCTCATGTACGGACTGGTCAACCGCGCCATCGAGCAGTTGGTGGTCTCGCTCAAGGGCGAAGAAGGCTGGTGTCGCGTCTGTCACGCGGCCCAATGGCCGGACGAAGGTTTCGTCGCCATGCAGACGTACGACGACGGCGTCACTTACCGTCTCGTGCAGGCGGTCAGCCAGGAGCTCGGGCTTCCCGCAGATCAGGTTCTCAAGGCATTTGGCGAGTACTGGATCCTCTACACAGCCGAGGAAGGCTACGGTGACATGCTCGCGATGTGCGGTGACGATCTGCGCTCATTCCTGCATGGCATGAACCACATGCACGCGCGGATCGAGGTCACGATGCCCAACATCAGGCCCCCGCATTTCCGCGTCGAAGAAAAGAGCGAGTCCGAACTGGACCTGGTCTACGAATCGCACCGCGATGGCCTGGCGCCCATGGTGGAGGGCCTCATCGTCGGCCTGGCCAAGCGATTCCATCAAGCGATCGACATCCAGCAGACAGGCTGGCGCAGCAACGAATCGCCGAAAGACCGTTTTCACATCCGAATCCTGCCGTGAACATGGCTGAGCCGTGCATCCAGGGCGCTGCACTTGATGCGGCGTTCCCCTTCTACATCCTGTTGGATGCCGAGGGCATGGTGCACGCCGTGGGGTCAGCCTTGCAAAGGGCGCTGCCAAAGCTGAAACCCGGCGAGGCCTTGAAGGCACACATGTCTGCCAGTCGACCAAGGTCCTTGTCCCAGACAACCGATTGGTCGCAGCACGAGGGACAGGCCGTGGTGCTCAGCGCGAACGAGGCCGGTGGACTCGCTTTACGAGGACAGATCTGCCGCCAATCGAACGAGCTGACGCTGTTGCTGCTCTCGCCCGTGGTGAACCGCTTTGAAGACCTTCGACGCCATGGCCTGCAACTCTCGGACCTAGCCCTGCACGACGCCACGGGCGACATGCTGATGTTGCAGCGCGCGGCGCAAACATCGCTGGACGACGCGCAACGCCTGACCGATCGCCTGCGTCAGCGAAGCCAGCAGTTGCAACTCATGAGCGAGCTCTCGGCGCTGGGCATCGCCTACTTTTCGGACCAAGGGGAGCTGCGGCAGTCCAACGCGCTGTTTCATCAGCTCCTGCGGTGGAACAATGGGCCGCCCAGCCCCTGCCACATCAGCGACGTCGAGTGCCGATTGCAGGAGCTGGCTGCGCCCCACGATGCCGCCAGATTGCGGCTGAACCAGCTACCCGAGCCCGCCAGCGAGGGCCTCGATGCGTTCACGATGCAAATCAAGGATGGACAACACCTGGCTTTGAGTTACCGCAGCGCTGCCGCGTCGGACCACGTGCTGTTCATTCGGGACATCACACGCGAGACCTTGGTCGACCGGATGAAAAGTGAATTCCTCAGCACCGCCGCGCACGAACTCCGAACGCCCATGACCAGCATCTTCGGGTTCAGCGAGATGCTCGTCAGCCGTGACTTGAAAGCCGAGCAGGTCAAATCGGTGGCGGCAACGATCCACAAGCAGGCACGCTGGATGGTGAGCCTGCTGCAAGAGGTGCTCGACCTGGCCCGCATCGAGGCCAGGCAGATTGATGACCTGAACATCACCGCGTGCGACTGCAAGGAGATGTTGATCGACTGCATCGGCTCATATTGCGATGCCGGCCAACAGGCCAGGTTCGATTGGCAATGGCCAGAGCAATTGCCCCTCATCGCGGCGGATCGCGTCAAGGCCAGGCAGGCGCTGGGCAACGTGATCAACAACGCGATCAAATACTCGCCCGCCGGGGGGGCCGTGGAGATACGGTGCTTTGCCCAAACTACCGGAGGACGGGACGGCGTGGGCATCTCGGTCGAGGACCATGGGATCGGCATGACCCCGCAACAGCTTGCGAGGGTGTTTGAACGCTTTTATCGCGCCGACCCCTCGTGCAACATTCCGGGATCCGGACTGGGCATGTCGCTGGTCGAGCAAATCATGAAACTGCACAACGGCAGCGTGCACGTCACCAGTGAAAAGGGCCGCGGCACCTGCGCGACCCTTTGGTTCCCTCTGGCCTGAACCGGCGTCAGGCGAACTCGACGTGTGCGCCGGTCTTGGTGCGCACCTCGTCCTCGGTCACACCAGGGGCCAACTCAACGCACTTCAAGCCCTTGGGGGTCACGTCCATCACACACAACTCCGTGATGATGCGATCGACCACGCCAACGCCCGTCAGCGGCAGCGTGCATTTTTGCAGCAGCTTGTGCTCGCCGTTCTTGGCGGCGTGCTCCATGAGCACCACCACGCGCTTGACACCGGCCACCAGGTCCATGGCGCCGCCCATGCCCTTGACCATCTTGCCCGGGATCATCCAGTTGGCCAGGTCGCCCTGTTCGGACACCTGCATGGCGCCCAGGATGGACAGGTTGATCTTGCCGCCGCGGATCATCGCGAAGCTCTCGTGGCTGCCGAAAATCGAGCTGCCAGGCAGCGTGGTCACGGTCTGCTTGCCCGCGTTGATCAGGTCAGGGTCAACGGCGCCTTCATCGGGGAAGGGGCCGATGCCCAGCATGCCGTTCTCGGACTGCAGCCAAACGTCGATGCCCGGGGCCACGTGGTTGGCCACCAACGTGGGCAGGCCGATGCCCAGGTTGACGTAGAAGCCGTCTTGCAGTTCCTTGGCCGCGCGGGCCGCCATTTCGTCATGGGTCCAGGGCATGGCTCAGGCTCCCTTCGGGTTTTGTTGGGTGGTGCGCTTTTCAATGCGCTTTTCAGGCGTCGCGTTCAGCACGATGCGGTGCACGTAGATGCCGGGCAGGTGAATCGAGTCCGGGTCGAGCGAACCCGTTTCGACGATCTCTTCGACCTCGACCACCGTGGTCTTGCCCGCCATGGCCGCAGCCGGGTTGAAGTTGCGTGCGGTGCGCCGGAAGATCAGGTTGCCCGATTTGTCGGCCTTCCAGGCCTTGACCAGAGCGACCTCGGGCAACAGGGCCCGCTCCATCACGTAGACCTCGCCGTCAAACTCGCGCGTTTCCTTGCCCTCTGCAACGATGGTGCCCACGCCGGTCTTGGTGAAGAAGGCAGGAATGCCAGCCCCGCCGGCACGCAGCTTCTCGGCCAGCGTGCCCTGTGGCGTGAATTCAAGCTCCAGCTCGCCCGCCAGGTACTGGCGCTCGAACTCCTTGTTCTCGCCCACGTAGCTGGAGATCATCTTCTTGATCTGGCGCGTGTTGAGCAGCTTGCCCAGCCCGAAACCATCGACCCCCGCGTTGTTGGAGATCACCGTCAGGCCCTTGACCCCGCTGGCCTGCAGCGCGTCGATCAGCGCCTCGGGGATGCCGCACAGGCCGAAGCCCCCCACCGCGAGCAGTTGCCCGTCTTTGACGATCCCAGCCAGCGCGCTGGCGGCGTCGGGATAGACCTTGTTCATCCAATCACTCCTTGGCTGAAAGGGGCCGCACGCGGCCCCGAATGCTGCGGTGCAGCGTGAGCAAAGCGTACACCGGTCGCCGGCAAAAAAGCCAGCCGTGAAAACGAAAAAAGCGCGGCTGTTGCAGCAACCGCGCAGGCTTTCGGGGATCCGGGCATGGCCCGGTGTGGCGCAGGGAGTGTCCTGCGCGGGCGATCGCGTCAGCCCGCCGACCTCACTTGCCCGGCAAGGCAGGTGGCGTGTCGGCCCCGGGCAGGGCTGGCGTGGGCGCCTTCAGTGCGCGGAAGGCTTCGGGCAAGGCTGTGGGACGGCCCGTGCCCTGGTTGATCCAGACCAGGGTGGCACCGCCAGCGGCATAGACCACCCCAGGCTCATCGGTGCGCTCCACCGTCACGAAGGTGTCCAGGCTGGTGCGCCCCGGATCGGCCACGTGCAGCTTGATGGTCACCGTGCCCGGGAACACCAAAGGCCGATAGAAGTTGAAAAACGCGTTCGCGATGACCGGGCCTTCACCATCGGCGCCCACCGAGCCACTGATGTCCTGGATCCAGGACACCCGCGCCTGCTCCATGTAGCGGAAGTAGACGGTGTTGTTGATGTGGCCCAGGGCGTCCATGTCGCCCCAGAGGATGGGCAGCTCCAGCTGGTGGACCAGGATCTTGTGTTCGGGGATGTCGAGGCGCATGAGAGCAGGCGATCAGCGAAAAACAACGAAGAGAGGCGAAAGACGGCGAACAGGCTGCGCAACCCGAGCGGGCAGCAACAAAAAGGGCGCGATGCCGCTCAGTTGCGGCCGCGCCCCGGGCTTTTCAAGGGGGACTGTGCCAACCTTGACGCCGTGCAGGCATCAATGCCAGCCAGCAGCCTCAGGCCGCAGCGATGCCGTCATCCGCCGAGATGACCGCGCCGTTGATGAAATCACTCTCGGCCGCACACAGCATCACCAGCAGCGCATCCAGGTCCTTGGGTTGGCCCACCCGCTTGCGCGGCAGGATGCTCACCAGCTTCTTGCCTGCCTCGGTTGACCAGTGGTGGTCGTTGATCTCGGTGTGGATGTAGCCAGGGCAGATCGCATTGGTGGTGATGCCGAAACGACCCCATTCGGCGGCCATGACCTTGGTCATGTGGATGACGGCAGCCTTGCTCATGCAGTAAACGCCGATCTGCGGCAGCGTGCGCAGGCCTGCAGCGGAAGCGATGTTGACAATGCGCCCGCCCGTGTACGTGCCCGGAGCCGAGCCCTTGGCGCGGGCCAGCATGCGTTTGGCCACTTCCTGGGCCATGAAGAACGAGCCTCGCGTGTTGGTGTCGAAGACATAGTCGAAGCTCTCTTCGGTCACGTCCACCAGGCGCTCGGTTGTGCTCACGCCCGAGTTGTTGATCAGGATGTCGATGGGGCCGACCTCGGTTTCAGCGTGCGCCACCGCCGAGCGGATGCTGGCGAGATCGGTCACGTCCAGGCCAACGACGTGCGCGTCGCCACCAGAGGCTTCGATTTCGGAGCGCAGGTCCTTGAGCAATTCGACGCGACGGCCCGCCAGCACAACGGCCGCACCGGCCCTGGCCAGTGTCAAGGCAAACTGCTTGCCCAGGCCGCTCGATGCGCCAGTGATCAGGGCCACGCGGCCGGAAAGGTCCAGGGTGTAACTCATGTGCAGGTGCTCCTCAAACAGGCCTCAAACCTTAGCACGAGCCCCCTGCTCTCTCATCTGGTGAAGTGAGCCGACAAGGCGGTTCAGCTTGTCCCCACCCAGGCACGGGGCATTTTTCGAACGGTCGTGCTTTTTTGTGAAAATCAGGTGCCGACTGCACGTAGAATCGCGCCCGTACGAAAAAACACCCACCACACCCTGTTGCCCGACAGAAGGAAACACGATGACGCCCCAGGAAATCCTTGAGCAGTTTGGTCCCCGCGAATCGATGGAGTATGACGTCGTCATCGTGGGCGCTGGCCCTGCTGGCCTGTCCACCGCCATCAAGCTCAAGCAACTGGCTGAAAAAGCCGGCAAGGAAATCAGCGTCGTCGTGCTCGAAAAAGGCTCCGAAGCCGGTGCGCACATTCTGTCTGGCGCCGTGATGGACCCCCGCTCCATCAACGAGCTGTTCCCCAACTGGAAGGAACTGGGCGCCCCGCTGAACCAGCCCGTCACCGGTGACGAGGTTTATGTGCTGACCGAAGGCGGCAGCATCAAGACCCCGGATGCGCTGGTGCCCAACTGCATGCACAACGAGGGCAACTACGTCATCAGCCTGAGCGACGTCTGCCGTTGGCTGGCGCAGCAGGCCGAAGGCCTGGGCGTGGAGATCTTCCCTGGCTTCGCCGCCGCCGAAGTGCTCTACAACGACGATGGCTCCGTCAAGGGCGTGGCCACCGGCAACATGGGCATCGACAAGTCGGGCGAACCCACCGGTGACTTCCAGCTGGGCATGGAACTGCTGGGCAAGTACACCATTTTCGCCGAAGGCGCTCGCGGCCACCTGGGCAAGCAACTGCTGGCCAAGTTCAACCTGGCCGACGGCAAGGCGCCGCAAAGCTTCGGCATCGGCATCAAGGAACTGTGGGAAATCGACCCGGCCAAGGCCAAGCCCGGCCTGGTGGTGCACACCGGCGGCTGGCCGATGGACACCCAGACCTTCGGTGGCGGCTTCCTCTACCACCTGGCTGACAACAAGGTCACCCTGGGCTTCGTGGTCGGCCTCGACTACAAGAACCCCTGGCTGAGCCCCTTCGAGGAAATGCAGCGCTGGAAGACCCACCCGGTCATCAAGCACTACCTGGAAGGCGCCAAGCGCATCAGCTACGGCGCGCGCGCCATCAACAACGGCGGCCTGCCCAGCCTGCCCAAGACCATCTTCAAGGGTGGCGCCCTGGTCGGCTGCAACGCCGGCTACATGAACGCTGCACGCATCAAGGGTTCGCACGCCGCCATGAAGTCCGGCATGCTGGTCGCCGAGGCCCTGTTTGAAGCCCTGAGCACCGGCCGTCAGCACGACGAGCTGACTCGCTACCCCGAGCTGTTCGAACAAAGCTGGCTGCATGAAGAACTCAAGACCTCGAAGAACTTCAAGACCTGGTTCAAGAAGGGCTTCTACGTCGGCACCGTCATGACCGCCGTCGAACACTGGCTGTTGCCCCGTCTGGGCATCAAGGAAGCCCCGTGGACCCTGCGCAACCCCGCCGCGGACCACACCTTCCTCAAGCCCGCGTCCGAGTGCCGCCAGATCGAGTACCCGAAGCCCGATGGCAAGATCACCTTTGACCGCCTGAGCTCGGTGTTCGTCTCGAACACCAACCACACCGAGCACCAGCCCGCTCACCTGACGCTCAAAAACGCGTCGGTGCCGGTGCAGACCAACCTGGCCAGGTTCGCCGGCCCCGAGTCGCGCTACTGCCCGGCCGGTGTGTACGAGTTCGTCAAGAAGGACAACACCGATCAACTGGTCATCAACGCCCAGAACTGCGTGCACTGCAAGACCTGTGACATCAAGGACCCGACCCAGAACATCGTCTGGATCACGCCCGAAGGCGGAGGCGGCCCGAACTACTCCGGCATGTGATGCCTTCGCGCCAAGAGGAGCCTTCGGGCTCCTTTTTTGTGTCCCACGCGGATGGTGACGATGCCCAGCCCGCACACCCAGTCGATGACGCCACCTGGGTGGCCCACTGCGATGGCGGTGCCTGGCCCAACCCAGGCACCATGGCCCTGGGCGCCGTGCTCACCTCGCCCATCGGTGAAGTGCACCACCTGTCACAGCGCCTGAGCGGCAGCGGCTGCAACAACGAAGCCGAATGGCGCGCCACCGTGGCCCTGCTGGGTTTGGCGTTGCAACACGGCGCACGCAGCCTGCACCTGCACACCGACAGCACCCAGGTGCGCGACCACCTGAGCCAAGCCGATGCACCCGCCCTGCCCCCAGCGCTGCAAACCTGGGTGAACGAAGCTCGGGCGCAGGCGGCCCGGCTGACGCACTTCTCGGTGCAATGGGTGCCCCGCCACCGCAACGCGCAGGCCGATGCATTGGCCCGCGAAGCGCTGGGCCTGCCCCCAAAGCCTGTTCAGGTGCCCCACCCCAAGGCACGGCGGCGCGGCTGAAACCACGCCACGCCTTCGGGTGATGGCAGGCTCGGGGCGCCTGACCTAAGCTTGCCGCCATGCACGCCGACCGCCTCACCAACCACTTCACCATCGGGCAGGCCTCGCGCCACAGCGGCGTGAGCGCCAAGGCCATCCGCCACTACGAGTCGCTGGGGCTGATGCCCGCGGTGCCGCGCCGTGGCAGCTATCGGCTCTACCAGCCCGAACACATCGACGCCATCCGCCTGATCCGCAAGGCCCAGTCCCTGGGCTTCACGCTGGCCGAGTTGCGCCAGCTCGGCACCGTCGACTGCACGCCCGACTGGCCCCGCTTCGTGCAGGCGCTGAGCCACAAGCGCGAATCAATCGCCGACGAAATCAAGCGCTTGCAGGCCCTTGACGCCGAACTCGCAGCCCTGCAGGCCACCCTGCCCGGCCTGATCGCCACCGAACCCGACTGTGTCGCGCTGACGACGGAACTCGCCAAGGCTTGACCTTGCCCCTGGGGACAAGGTTCAGCATGCAGCCATCTTGTTCACACACCAGATGGAGCCCACGTGACCACCCGCACCCTGCTCATCCTCGGGCACCCCAGCCCTGACAGCTTCAACGCCGCCCTGGCCAATGCGTATGCCGACGCCGCACGCCAGGCGGGCCGCGAGTTGCGTCGCATCGACCTGCACGCACTGAACTTCGACCCCATCCTGCACGGCTCCTACCGAGGCGAGCAGCCCCTGGAGCCTGACTTGCAAGCCGCACAGGCCGACATCCTCTGGGCCGAAGAAATCGTCTGGATTTACCCCGTGTGGTGGGGCGGCCTGCCGGCTTTGCTCAAAGGCTTCCTGGATCGCGTGCTGCTGCCGGGCTTCGCCTACAAGTTCCACAAGGGCCACCGCAGCTGGGACAAGCTGCTCAAGGGCCGAACCGCGCGCATCGTCGTCACGCTGGACACACCCGGGTGGTACGACCGGCTGGCCTACGGGCGCCCTGCCTGGCGGCAAATGAAACACACCATCTTGCAGTTCTGCGGCATGAAGCTGCTGAGCACCAACACGTTCGCTCCGATTGCCACATCCAAGCCCGAACAGCGCGAGCGCTGGCTGGCCGAGATGAAGCGGCTGGCGGCCATGTGATCAGATTCAAGCAGACGGCAAGCCTCCGGGCTCGCCATCGATGACCTGGGGCAAGGGCAAGGGTTCGTGCTCCGGGTCGGGCTCGATGACCTCCAACCCATTGAGTGCCTGGCGCGAAGCCGCGGCCTGACGGGCGTCGCGCTCGGCCTTGATCTGCGCACGCCGCTCCGCGAAGAACTGCTTGAGCAACTGGCTGGCTGGCTCGGCCAGCACGCCGCCCACGATCTGCGTGTGGTGGTTGAGTTGCGGCAGCGCAAACAGGTCGGTGACGGACCCGGCGACACCCGTCTTGGGGTCAGGAGCGGCAAACACCACGCGCTTGAAGCGTGCATGCATCAGCGCCATGGCGCACATGGCGCAGGGCTCCAGCGTGACGTAGAGCTCGCACTCAGGCAGGCGGTAGTTCTCCAGCAACTGCGCGGCGTGACGCAAGGCCACGATCTCGGCGTGCGCGGTCGGGTCGTGCGTGGTGATGGGCCGGTTGTAGCCCGTGGCGATGACCTGCCCCGCCCTCATGATGACCGCCCCCACCGGCACCTCGCCGGCCAGCCAGGCGTTGTGAGCCTGGTCCAGGGCCAGGCGCATGGCGTGCTCGTCTTGCGATGACGGGGGCGTGAGACTCATGGGCGATGTTATGAAGGTGACGCGAAAGTTTACCTGGGTACGCCACGGCCAGCTCTCTGCGGCCAACAGCGCACAAGAGAGCCCTCTGACGGGCCACGATGCCCCGTTCGACGCCCGCACGTGGGCCGAAAGCGTTGTGTCGAGACACGTTGGCGCAGCACTTTTCCCTTGCCGGGAATGCTGTATATAAATAAGGGGTATCCTTTTAGCTCCAGCAGCCCCGGAGTACTGGATGGATATCCAGCATATCGCAAGCCCAGAGGCAGGTAAAGACCACCCGTCCAATTGGAACGATTTCCTCGACTGGTTCAGCTCCGAGGATGCCTG
>NZ_LFRI01000015.1 GCF_001447195.1 Aquabacterium parvum
CAATCACTCTCGTCTGCATTCGGCGCTGGGCTATCTCAGCCCCATGCAATACGAGCAACGCTGGCTGGCGGCTCAGCGCAAGAACGCCGCATGAAACCCGGGCTAAGCGCTCCGAAATTCAGGGGCAACCTCAGAGATGTTTTCGAGCACGTTCACGCCGAGCTTCTCCGCCGTGCGATGAAGGCGAGATGGAAGTGTTCGTTCGAGGACGAGAAACACCTTGACGATGGGCGGGGCGTCCGGGTGATCGACTTGTGCCTGGGCTTTCAGAACTGCAGCGTATTTGATGGCTTGGTACAGGCCGCGCTCATAGTCGCGCTCGAGCTTGTCGGAGATGCATGACTTCACTTCGACGCCGATCCATTGATGGCCAGACCTGAAGAACACATCGATCTCGTCGCCTGACTTGAGAGCGTATTCCTCTTCAGAGAACCAACCAGGCTCTGCGCCAACAAGATGAGGGTTGGCCTTGATGAACTGCTTGAGAGCCTTGTGTTCGTCCGACTCTCCGCCGCCCCAGCCGCCGGCCGAGGACGTACCCGCTTTCGTCGCATCGGAGGGCGTCAATCCGAGCAACTCTAAGACAGTGCCCCAACGGCTTCCGAAGCTCAGGATGCGGAGGTATTCTGCGAACACCTTGGCCTCCTTCTCTTGCCTGCTCAGGGCCTCGTAGCCGCGCCACCTGCCGCTGATGCCAACGCCTGGCAGCCCCTTGTTCTTGCCCTGACCCGAGACGACTATCGTGGTCAGGTATGGAATGTCTTCGAGTTCAGGTGTCGCGATGGAATCAATCATCTCGGTCACCGTGCCGAGGACTTGTCCGAGGCCTTTGGCCCAGGCTTCTCCGTGCTTGTTGCGTCGGTTCAACCTTTCGGCGAGGTCTTTGTAGGTGAGCGGCTGGAGCACGCCATCTCGCTGCACTCGGACGTGCTCAATGAGTATGGGCACAGCCAAGCGTGCGTATTCTGCGTTGGACAGGCCGGCCGTAGGCGCCTGATCGAATAGGCCCACCTCATCATCTTCGGGTGGGTTGGCGAGGGCGCCTGGCGGCGATTGGCGTCCAGGGAAGGCCCCCTTGGGCGACACGAGCTCGAACAGGTAGCCGGGATCGATGGTGTCACCGCGACGCTCCTGAAAGCGTTCTTCAAGGCGAAGCCGCGTCACAAGGTCGGCCCCGGAGAAGCCAAACACCCGTTGCAATTCATGCGCGCGGTCCATGTAAAAGCGAGCGACCTTGCGCTCCCCCCTCTTCAAGGACGCTGGATCCGGATCTGCCTCATAGCCGACAACGCGCAGCTTGTCTGCTGCAGCTCGACGCAGGTTTTCATCAGCCTCTCGGCCATGGGCAACAGCGGGGCCCTTCCATTCCCGCATCTTGCCGCCCAGTCTCACGAAGCGGCGAAGGCGGCCTCCCTCTGCGTCGTCCTCGATGTCGAGGATCTGGTCTCTCCAAAGGGTGCAGACCAACACATCGTCAGGGCTGAAAGCGTTCCATGGCGTGTCGTGTCGCGCGTGTTGAGGGCTTTTTCGATAGGTGTCGACGTCGCAGGTGAGCTTCCAGAAACTGTGGGTGCTCGTCTCTACTCGTTCCTTGTCCATGGCTGTGTGCTCCCCCTTGGATCGGTCGTGGAGGAGGGCCGAAGCCCTCGTCTGGTCAGATCGCGAAGTCTTCGAGCTTCTTGCCGTCTGCCTGTGCGGCCTTGAGCCACTTGGGCTGGAGGCCCCGGCCAGTCCAAGCGTTTCCAGTGGCTGGATCGCGGTACTTGGGCGCCACTGTCCGGCCGGAGAGCTTGTTCGCCGCGCCGGCGTCTGCTTGAGCTCGACGCTTACCTGGCCATGCTGTGGACAGGTCATCGACCGTGAGCTGGTGCTCTGCCATCAAGCCCTTGATGTTCGCGATCACTTCCGCGCGTTGAGCACGATGTGATTCTTGGATTTGTCTTTCGACTGCTTGCAGTTGCCTTTGAATGGTTTCTCGTTGATCCAGCAGGGTGGTCAAGGATTCTTGTGTGCTCATTGCGCCCTCGATGTTGTTTTGCGACGGTGGTTACGAATTGAATAAGTCTCGTCGGCCCAGCCTTCCATCGATGCTGGTCAAATCCGAGCATGAAGAATCTACTCGAAAAATTTGGGGGTTTCCTGGCTCTCTTGCTGATGGTGGGGTGGTTTGCCATTCAAACCTTTGGTGGCCAGGCCGGAACGGCTCTGTTCGGCAATTCGACACCCGTGCGTTTGCTTGCTGGCCACACTCTGGCTGCGTTGTTCCTGTGGGTGACCATCCGAGCCGTTCTCAGCTGCTCTGAGAAGGCAGGGGTCAAACCGATTCAAATCGGCAGTGTTCGGCGCAATGACGTGTTGATCCTGGGTGGGCTGATGTTGGCGGGATACGCGCTCGAGCGGCTCTACACCGCTCTGTTCGGCATCCAGGCCGAGACGTACATGCAGGGCCTCCTGAGCCTTCCTTCATGGCAACTGGCACTCATGCTGGTCACGGTGATTCTGGTTGCACCTATCAGCGAGGAACTGCTCTTTAGGCATGTCTTACTAGGCTTGCCAGCTGAGCCTGCACCCAAGATTGGTCAAGGGATATGGGTTCGAATGATCCTGTCGGCGCTTTTGTTCATGTTGGTCCATTCGCAGTATCAGCAAACCAGCACGTTGTTGCTCATGCTTTGGGTGGCCATCGTCTGCACGGCCGCACGCTGGAAAACGGGCGGCCTGGCGTTGCCTGTTGGCCTCCATGGGTTTGCCTCGGTCTTGGCCCTTGGCTTCCAGTTGCTGCGTTGATCTGCTGGTGCTGGCCAGCGCTTTCGCGCGGGTGCAACAACCTCGCGGCCAACCCGGGTACGGCCCTTAAAATGCACAAGGTGAAAAATATTCCGTGATGGCTGCGAACGCCGCAAGCCACCCCGGGAGAGAGATCGAGCACAAATGCCCTTGCGCGGCGCTTTGGGCCACGATCAAATTCGTGTGGCGATGCTGTGAATTCCCACGGCAACGCCTCTTCCTGAAGGGCACTTCTAGAAACCTCTCTCATCCGGAAGGCGCCTGAGACGGCATGATGGAGCGCATGATCACCCCACGCATCAAGCCCTCGGCCTTCTGGCGTCGCCAGCCCGGTGGCGACCTGTTTGTGCAGGACCAGCGC
>NZ_LFRI01000016.1 GCF_001447195.1 Aquabacterium parvum
ACGACTCTTTGCCTTACCGTACCGATCAACCCGCCTGGGTAGCGTCTCGATTCCATCAGCCCCGAACTCCTCTGACCAGGACTCGGGGCTTTCCTTTTCAAGGTCGGGTGGCGACATACCCCCCCCTTCCTGGCCGTGGGACTCCCCCGCTCCCCCGTGTGAACAGGTCACACATCACGCAACCCATGTTGCAGGGGGCCATGCCGTGATCTGACAGACGGTTTAGCCGTATTCGGCTACCCGTTTTCGACGCATACACAACGGCCTCAAATC
>NZ_LFRI01000017.1 GCF_001447195.1 Aquabacterium parvum
CTGCATGTCGAATCCTGTCGTCGGTCTCACCGCTTGCGCTGATCGGCATTAACGACCAACTGCACACGCCCCGAGTTTGCACGCTCGGCAAAGATCTCGATGCCTCCTTGCAAGGCGACAAAGAAATCCCAATCGGACAGGTCCTGCACCATGGCAGCTGCCGTGATGTCGCTGTTGAACAGACGCGCGTAGTAAGCCGAGTGATAGGTCAATGCGCACAGCGTCAGGCCCGCGCCATCTTTCAAGCTCACATCGCTATAGCCGGGACGCAGACGGCCATCCGAAAGCTTGGTGGGTGCGATGTCGCAATGCAAGCCTGGCACCAACATCTCGATCCGACCACCAGCGTGCTTGCGACAGATGTCAATGCCACAACCGTCCGATGTCGAGAACACGAAGCGCCCGTCGTCGGTCCAGTACTTGAAGTACCGC
>NZ_LFRI01000018.1 GCF_001447195.1 Aquabacterium parvum
GGCCTTGACCTGCCTGACAGCCTCCAGTTTGTACTCCAGGGTGTACTTGCCACGTACCTGCTTGTCGACCATTTCTTCGCTCCTTTCCAGCATTGTGGTCATGAGCTAAGAACTCCACTTTTCGGGGGCAACCTCACTCGCCTTCGGCATAGCGGCCAGGTCATCCACTGAGGGCTCGCGTTGTGAAGCTCAAGGTCTGCTGGTGGATTGCATACACGATTGCTGCGGACAGAGCCATCGTGGCCACAAACCAAATGAAGCGGCGCCCTTGTGGTGCAGCGCCACCAACCACCGCCCAAACCAAGGGAAACAGCAGCTGAGCAGTCACCACCCATGAGAACCAAGCCGGACACGAGTCGTTGCATGCCACGGTTGAGAGCGCATCGACTAGCACCACGAACCCCACGCCGGCCAGGAAGAAGAAACCTGCGGATCTGGCCCGTGTTGTCACTTGATCTCCCAAAAGAGGATTTCCTTGGCCTTGCCGAGGTCCGAGAAGCCGAGGATGGTGCTGCCTCGAAGACCCACCGTAAATCTCATGAAGCTGGCAAAGCTCGGCGTCAACCGATCCTTGTTCCACAGGTCGACGTGATCGCCTGACGCGTGGCTGACCTCGCCGTCGCGAGCCCAGTAGTCCTTGAAGAAGATGATGCCGGTCTTGCCTTTGATCTTCTGCTGCCAATCCGGCCCAGTGATGGCTTGTGGCTTGTTCGGCAGACCACAGAATGGCTGCAGCTTCAGCCATGCGGCGAACTCTTCGGCCCGGATAGCTGCGCGCTGTCCCTCCAGCTGCACAGCAGCCCCCTTGAACGACTTCATCGTCACACCCACCTGGTGCAGGCTGACGCTCATCCGGATCGCGCACTGATTCTCGAACGCCGCGGGGACCTTGCCTTGCGCGTCGCGGTACGGGTCACGCTCCTTCGGATAAGCGGCCCACAGCCCAGTGAACCGAACCGGGCTGATCTGAATGGCGCAAATGGACTGGGGAGTTGCGTTGGTCCGCACCCGCGCCTTCTGCCTGAGGGCCGTGGCCACGTCAGTTGCCCTCCATGAGCTCGAGGGCATCCTCACCCCAAAAGACCTCGTAGTCCTCCTCAGAGGAGGTCACGATGCGGGGCAACTCGCCGCTCTGGTCCAGCCGGCCAGCATGCGTCTGACCGGACAGAGTCTTCACGAACCACGGTAGCCCGACAAGCATGGCCGTGTCGCCAGCAACTTCAAGCCTTGTCTTCTCGTCGTAGGTGATGCGGACATCTGGCCTGGGTGCAGCAAAACCTGCAGTTGCTGCTTTAGCGGCCTGCTCTGCGCTCGCTGCGGCGGGGTTCGAGGCCCCACCATCCGACGTGGTCGACACGACCTGGCTGGCGATGAGCGTGGCTCCACACGCGCACTTGTCCCCATGACGCGCGGCCGGCTGCCCGTCAATGATCATCGTCGGATCGCCGGTGACGATCACCGAGGTGCCGCCGTGTCCCTTCTTGGGGCAAGTGACCTGGTCGCCCACGCGAGCGATCCGCTTGCCATGCGTCTCCGTTGTTCCTGCGGCGCCCACCACCACACCTCCGTGGTCGGTACGGTCGCCCAGGACGATGAAAGGCCGTCCCATGCTGCTCTCCTGCATTTGTGCGTTTGTCAGCACTGTAGCAGGGGTGCCGCAAGGGCTAGCTGGCCGCCGGTTCGTCAAGCAGTCGGTGCAACTTTCGACAACCAATGCGAGGCGACGTCACGAAGCTCTTGGTCGACGTTGAACGACGGATCTCGGCAGTCGAACAAGACCTGCCCCTCCAACTGAGCTCGAGCCAGCGTGAACGCTTGTTCATGCTTACGGCTGTTGTCGAACATCAGCGTCATGTTGGCCAGAGGTGCTGCATGTGCGATGGCTTTCTGTGTACGGGAAAACCTCTCCATCAGCTTTTCTTCTGGTACGCCATGCCCACCTTTGGCAACACGAGTCCCAACGCGCAGCACCGAGATCTCGGCATTGGCCAAGCCGACAAACAAGAGAACGACAAAGTAGCCAGCTTCCTGCAGTTCCTTGATCGTCTTGTATTTCGAATCGTAGGAGCCGTCAGGTAAACGCTTCCAGTGAGAAAACACGGTCTCAAACGCGAATGGCGCCTTGGCCGCCTGGATGCTCAGAACAAAGGCCCTGACGGCCTCTTGCGAGAGCTTCATCCAGAGTTCATTCTGATCACGAAGCTGCTGGGCCCACGCCACCAAGCGACCGTTTTCCGGCTCGGGCAGGATAGACATGGTGAGCCGGTCAGCGTTGACGAGCGGAATCTGCAGGCGATCAGCCAGGCGCTCATACCAGAGCGTCGACTTGCCAGATCCGTTGTGACCGGCCAGCACAAAAGCAACAGGCCTTGAGCGGTCACCCAAGGCCTTGTTGATCAGTGTTTGAAGAGAAGGAACGCGCTTGCTCAAGGCGATCAGGTGGTAGCCAAGACCTTGAATTTACCATTGACCATCTTGCCCACCGTCTTGGTGCCATCCTCGGATTCGCGCACAAATTTGGTGGGATCGGCCGCGTAGACCGAGTAGGCGTAAACGGGCTTCGCCGAACGCTGGGAAGCCCCTCCACCGAACACCACAGAGCGGTCAATCCCAGGCTTGCCCAGCGCCTTGGCCGCCTTCATGACGAGCGTGCCGACGCTTTCTTCCGGCTTGACTCGCCGCGCCTTGGTGTCTCCCGTTTTCACGAGAACCCAACCGCCCGAGACGGGCACCGCTGCCTTGACGGCAGAGCCCTGAACTACTTCGACGATTTTGGCTTTGGCCATGGTGACTTCCTACGCGGTGACGTGGTGTGCGTTTTTTGCATCGCTCTCTGGGAGCGTTGCGAAATTCGCTACAACAATTTTATTGTGATTTCCACACCACGTCAAAAATGCGCGGCCAATTTTGGAGCTCAAATTCGCAGCGGGCATGTCCGATTTTCATAGATTTCACGTTTCCTCCAGGGGGGCGACTTTCCAGATGGAGGACAAAATCCCGGCGTGATGGCGGCTTGGCCACACGAGACCATCAGGAGGAACAATGCCCATCACCGCGTACTCCAAAGAAGCTCAGCGAGAGCTTGATCTCGAGCAGTGGCTCCAGCTCAACGGACTCCAGACAGCCGAGGCATTCAAGCAGCTTGACGTGCCCGACTGGCTCCGGGCAAAAGCCGGCACCGACGTCGAATGCAGTGCCTGCGGGGCACTCGGTGCGACATTGGTCCGCAGCGCCAGGTCCAAAGGGTCTGGCAGGGCCGTGGCGCAAGGCCACTTTCGTTTTCGCACTGCGGAAGGCGGGAATCCCCACCACCCCCTCTGCGACTTCCACGACGAGCAGAACGTCAGGGGTGCCGACTACCTCACCAGCTTCGCCAGCGACAAGTCCGCCCTGACAAGGGCGATTCGTGACTTGGTTTGTCGGGGGATTTCCGCCGGCATCTTCAGCCAGGCAGAAATGCGCGCCATGCGCCTGTGGTTCCTTGAGGAAAAGGCAGCGCGCACCATCCTTCTGGACGTGACGCCCGAGCAATTGCAGTGGTGCAGTGACATGCAAGCCACGAGAGCGATCAGGAACGCCGGCAGCTTGTCGTTCATCCCAGAACACGGCTCTTTGCCCGGCTTCGACTGGGAGGCCGCCGCCAAGCTCGAATGGGCACGCCGGAACGAGCCGCTTTTCAGCGAGATTGGCCCCCACGTCTACTTCCAGCGGCAATCGCTCGAGCGCCCCCTGCGCCTACTTGATCAGCATGCTGGCCAACAGGTGCTCGACCCTTCCGCGCTGCGCGAGAAATACGATGCGGCGTTGCACCTCGCGTCCTTTGCCGCGCACCACCTGTTCGAACCAGGGACGAAGCCACACGCCTTGGCTCGGGAACACCCCTACTACTGGAAACCCGCTGCAGCCCACCCTCTGCTTGCGCTGAGCGCCTTGCTGCTGTTCCTGAGCGCCTGGGATCTACAGCGCGCCAGCGCACTCTTCTGCCGCGTCAAAACGGCGCCGCCGGCACCAGATGATCTGCTGGGCAACCTGGTAGGCCTCAATCCATTCCATGACTACCAAGCCTGGCTGGTTATCAACGCCGCTCGTCGAATCGCCTCGAAGCGCACGGATACCCGGCCGGTGGCGGAGCAAGTCACTGAGGTAAAAGCTGAGATGCAAGCGCAGCACCGGATCTGGGCCGGCAGCAGCGAGCGTGATCTGTAAGGCTGTTGCCTTAAAATTTGCTCGCAAACGAGAGAGAAGATAAGGAGGTGGCTATGCCAATCGGACAGGTCAAGTGGTTCAATGATGCCAAGGGCTATGGCTTCATCACAGCGTCAGATGTCGATGGAGATGTGTTCGTACACTTCTCCTCGATCGAGATGACTGGCTTTCGGACCTTGGAGCCCGACACGAAGGTTGAATTTGATCTGGCCCGCTCCGACAAGGGCTACATAGCTCAGACGGTTCGTGTCGTAGGGCTGTCGGCTGTCGAGCCCGACAACATGGCTGCCTCCGCGTAGCGCAGCGGACAGAGGCATCTCAGAGCCTGGGCAGCACGTCCTGCTCAAAAATCTCCATAGGCGTCAGTCCATCGATACTGCAGTTCTTGCCATGCAAATCGTTCAGGCGCTCCTGATACCCACCAACCGCGATCAGCCCATAGCCCAAACGCCCGCCGTCCAAAGCTAGTTCTCGCGAGGGTAGTTGTGCCATCACTTCCAACATGGAGGCTTTCTCTCGCGACAGGAAGCTCTGGGCCGTATCGCCGCTCATCCTCAGTGCAGCCCGAGCTTCAGGAGAGACAAGTTCATTCGGCGTCACGCGGTAGGGACGAAACGCCTTGGTGGCCGCGATCGGAGGTAACCAGCGAACCATCGCGTCCAGGTCGTACATCTGATGCTTCACCGTGACATCGACCACGGTGAATGGCGGGGCCACCACAATCGCGTGCGGAGCCACAAACTGCCCTGTGTCGATCGAGTAGAAGTAGCGCGGCTCGACCGACACGGACCTTGGAAAGTAGATTGCCAGGTTGGACTTGGCGGTGTAGTTCCACACGCCCAGTTCGTCCAGCATCCGAGACAACACGCCCGAGGCCACCACGCACAGCCCGGGGCGCCCGTCACGTGCAACGCGACTTGCGATAGCCTCAGTCGCGGCCAGAATCTTTCGCTCGGCCTGCAGCAGCTCGTCAGCGGAATAGCTACGAGCCTCGACGAGGCGTGCGGCCATGTTCATGGCCGTGGGATCCAGCGCCTCAACGCGAAGGAACTCGGCTGTATCGTGCAACCCAGGCCTCGACGGATCGACTCCGCGCTGGGTGAACCAAGTTTCGAGTTGCTGTTGAGCTGTCGGGTTGCTCAAAGGCCAGAGCTTATCGGGCACCGAATTGCTGCCCGCCAGCAATTTGCGTCGTCTTGCCTCTCCCATGATTACTCTCCCGTTGCGCAGGAACGCAAAGGGTCCAAGTATCGAATATTTCACCACCGTGCCGTCATCAGGTGCGTCCCGTCCTGTGCACCTGCAGCATCGCCCTTACCAGCCTGGTCCGCTCCTGCAAAACATAAATCTCGCTGGTTGTCCTCTGACTGGAATGGCCCAGTACCTCCTGAACGACCCCGATCGGGGCGTCTTGAGCGATTGCCTGGCGCGCGAACGTGTGCCTGAGCCAATGCGTAGAGGCCGCCGCCAACCGATCAGCGTCCTGACGCCCCTGCTTGACCGCCAGGCGTGCCAGGCGCCGGAAGAACCGCTTGAGCAGCTTGTACAGGCCCGCCCGCCCCATCGCCACGCGAGCCTCGCCTCCGCGCTGGCCCACCGGCCCCTGCAGGGCTCCCAGCAGCGGGCGCTCCAAGTCGGCACAGCTGCCGGCGGCAGGGTTCACCTGGTCGACCAACTGGTGGAGCTCGAGCAGTTGGTCGACCAACGCGGCCGACATGGGCACGACACGGGGCTTCCCCCCCTTCCCCTCGACGTGAAGCAAGTAGGCCAGCTCCTCTTCAGTATGGCCCGAATCGGGCTCAGGCTCCAGATGGATCGGCTCCAAGGCCCCCATCCTGGCCCGGACGAGCTCATCGAGCCGAAGCCCTGTTTCCGTCAAGAGCCGCAGCAACGCAGCCAGGCGGCGGGCTCGTAGGCCCTGGGCCACGACGGGCACCTGCGCAAGGATCCACCGCCACTGCTCTGCGGTGAACCCTCGCTTGGCGTCCGCCGCCGGCGCCGGCAACTTCACCTGCTTCAAGACGGTGGCCATGGGGTTGGCCACCACGTAGCCGGCCTCCAGCCAGGCCGCGTACAGATTTCGCACCACGCCCAGTCCGTGACGCACGCTGACCGGATCCAGCCCACCACTTCGAAACGGCCGCCAGCTGGCAGCGCTACGAGGACGAACACCACCGCTGACCCAGCGCGCTGGCGGCCTGGTCAGGAAATCGCGATACGCGAGGCAGTCGGCCGTGGTCATGGCGGACAAGGCGCGGCTGCGCTCCAGAACCGCCCAAAGCACGAAACGCTCGATCTCCCTGCGATAGGTTTCCCAGGTCCTGGGCTGCCCCTCGTAAGGCCTGAGCCAGGCGTCCCACGCCTGCTGATCGCATTCGGCACCATAGGCATTCGGCCCCATCGCGCGAAAGCCGCCCGAACGGCCCTGCAGGGCCTGCGGGATACCCAACTGCTCTAGCGGCACGATGGCGGTGGCGACAATCTCTGCCACAGGCTTTGCCGCGGCTGCATCCAGCAACCCATGGCTTTGCAGCCATCCCAGAAGCCTATCGGCGCGGACTTGCCCCAGCCCCTGCACCTTGCGGTACCAAGTCGGCCCGCAGGCTGCCTGCAGGCGCACCAGGTCATCGACGGTGGCCACGCCGGCCAGAGCAAGGCGCCGGGATAGCGCAGCCGACACCCAGAGGGCAATACTGTCGGTAGGCAACAGCGGCTTGGCCAAGTAGGTCTGCAGCGTATTGAGCGCTCTCACCTGAGGGCTGATTTGCACCCCGTCTTGGGAAAAGGACTCCTGGTCACTTTCGTCACGGACCTGGTCCAGGCCGTAGTGCTCCCTCATGAGCTGCAGCAGCTCCTGCTCGCTGTAGAAATCGAGCTCCAACCCCTGCTCAGAGCAGAAGGTTTCAAGCGACGGCAATTCCACCAGCTTGGGCTTACTTTCGCGGCTCTGCAGCCTCTCAAGCACGTCGTCGATCCGCTGTTCAGGCGGCAGGCTGTCGTTCAGCGCCTGCGCATCGTCGAGCAGTTGCATCCACAGTCGAGCACGGGTTGCGCGCACATGCCTCAGGTCACCGCTTTCGCCTTGGAAGGCAAGGAAGCGGTCCCAGGCCTGAGCGAGGTCAAAGCCTTGGAGCCATGCTCTCAGGAAAGCGAAGTGAGGCAGGCCGAGGTGCTTCTGCCGGAGATCCTGGGTCGCGCTCCCGCGCGGCCGCCCTCGAGGGCGTGGCCGGTTCGGCTGATGGTCTGAAGCGGCAGAGGGGGCGAGCATGACGGTATCTCTCCGGCGGTGGAGCAGCCCTCTCGACCCCGATTATCCGAGATTCCAGGCTTGGGCCGCGCCCACCATGCGCATCTCTCCTTGCCTATGGTAGGTCTCGCACCATCTTGGTTGCCTCAGATACATCCTGACGAAACTGCCCCCATGGCGCCCCACTGCAATCCACCGTCAGGGCACTGATCGCATGCACGAAACGCGCCTTGTCGGCCTCAACAATGACGTTGGCCTCGATCAAGGTCGCCGCCAAACGCTCAAGCATTGCCTCACCTTCAGGGGGTCGCCTCAGAAAACGGAAAATAAAGCACGCTAAGCCGGTTGCAGCGGTCGTAGCGGCCTGAACTTGCCCGCGCCGATCTTGGCGCTGCTGCGCCAGAGGTAATCGCCGGTGAGGTTGATGTGCTCCCAACCG
>NZ_LFRI01000019.1 GCF_001447195.1 Aquabacterium parvum
TTAGGGCAGGGGAGCGGCGTTCCAGGCCAATCCCCTACCCGTCTGATCCCTCGGCGGCTACGCCGCTTTGGGGCGATTCGCATGCGAAACGGCGTAGCCCTTTCCATGCAGATAGCGATAGAACAGCTCGACATACAGCAGCTCATCGAGCGGCTCATCGGTCAGCTCTTCCGGCACCTCGACACCTCGGAAGCACCCAGCAGAACCAAGAAGGCGTTTCCCCTTGAGCGTCTGAAAGGCATGCCATGTATCGGCAACCGGCTGATCGCTGAA
>NZ_LFRI01000020.1 GCF_001447195.1 Aquabacterium parvum
CAGGCAAGGGAAACTGCGCCGCTTGAAAAGTTCAAGGTTTTGATGGCCGCGCAGGATAGGCAGTGCCACACGAAACGCAATGCACGCGAAGACCAGCGGAGGACGGCGACCATCGCTCCGCTGGTTGGCTTGAAGGGGGACCGGTCGGGTACCCCTCCCTCTGCAACGCCCTTCGGGCTCACTGGGGTGTCCCCCAGCCCCCCGGCTTACTTCGACGCGGAGAGGCGCTCCATGTCATTGAGGACAGGCCGAGCATGCTGATGCACGGCCATC
>NZ_LFRI01000021.1 GCF_001447195.1 Aquabacterium parvum
GTTCCGGCACTACTTCACCATCGACGCTGTGAGGCTGCATGCGGCCAGCTTCTGCATGAAGCACCTGCTTTGCCCTCTGTGTGCCATTAGACGGGGCGCTAAGTCGATGAAAGCCTACTTGGATAGGTGGGAGGTCGTCCGAGCCGAGAAAACGGCTCTGAGGCCTTTTTTGGTGACTTTGACGGTGAAGAACGGTGATGACCTGGCTGAACGCTTTAAGCACCTTCATAGAGCCCAGCGCGAGCTATGGAAACGCCGGCAACGTGGTCGCGG
>NZ_LFRI01000022.1 GCF_001447195.1 Aquabacterium parvum
CATGCCTTTCAGACGCTCAAGGGGAAACGCCTTCTTGGTTCTGCTGGGTGCTTCCGAGGTGTCGAGGTGCCGGAAGAGCTGACCGATGAGCCGCTCGATGAGCTGCCGTATGTCGAGCTGTTCTATCGCTATCTGCGTGGAAAGGGCTACGCCGTTTCGCATGCGAATCGCCCCAAAGCGGCGTAGCCGCCGAGGGATCAGACGGGTAGGGGATTGGCCTGGAACGCCGCTCCCCTGCCCTAACCAAGCCAACTACACAGGAGTTGAAATGGC
>NZ_LFRI01000023.1 GCF_001447195.1 Aquabacterium parvum
TACGCCGTTTCGCATGCGAATCGCCCCAAAGCGGCGTAGCCGCCGAGGGATCAGACGGGTAGGGGATTGGCCTGGAACGCCGCTCCCCTGCCCTAACCAAGCCAACTACACAGGAGTTGAAATGGCTGGAATGAAGCCTATCGATGAAGCGCGCAATGTCCTCGAAGAGGCTGCGCTGATGACCACTGAGACGGTGAGGGCCTTCTACGGGATCGTAGCTGCTGGCCCGGATGTTGACACGCCGCCCTGGCTGTTCATCCTGGCCAGACACAT
>NZ_LFRI01000024.1 GCF_001447195.1 Aquabacterium parvum
CTAGGGGCTGTTAACACTAATTGCAACGCTGGGCATCATGCTGGACACTGCCCGACATGGAGATCACACCCAAGCAATTCGCGCGCATCGAGCATTGCCTTCCACTGCAGCGAGGCAACGTGAGCCTGTCCAATCTGCAGGTCATCAATGCCATGCTGTATGTGGCAGAGCACGGATGCAAGTGGCGCGGCCTGCCCAAGCGTTTTGGCAATTGGCACACGATTTACACCCGCATGCGTCGATGGGAGAAGGCCGGTGTGCTGGACAAAATGTTCGCAGAGCTGCAGCGCGAGCAGGTCGTGCGAATCAAGATCGAGGCGGTTTCGCTCGACAGCACCAGCATCAAGGTGCATCCCGACGGCACTGGCGCTCTAAAAAAAACGGACCGCAATCCATCGGCAAGTCCAGAGGTGGATGGAACACCAAGGTTCATATGGTTGCCGCGGATGCTCGAACGGCCGTGACGTTCTGTCTCTCGCCTGGTCAGGCCCATGACGCACCTGAGGGACGACGCTTGCTGCGGGCCTTGGGGCAGACGAGCCGCCCCGTGCACCTGCTCATGGACCGCGCCTACGAGGGCAACGAGACACGCCAGTTGGCTCTGGACTTGGGTTTCATACCAGTCGTGCCGCCAACGAAGACGCGCATCGATCCGTGGGAGTACGACCGCGAGATGTACAAGCGCCGCAATGAAGTCGAGAGGTTGTTCCGGCGGCTCAAGGGCTACCGCCGAATCTTCTCCCGGTTCGAAAAGCTTGATGCGATGTTTCTCGGCTTTCTCAGCTTCGTGCTCGTGGTCGATGGGCTTCGCAGTTTGTGTTAACAGGCCCTA
>NZ_LFRI01000025.1 GCF_001447195.1 Aquabacterium parvum
GGGGACAGCTTCATCGTTGATGTGCGGCCCATCGTTGGAGATCCCGCCGAGGGGTTCATGGAGGTTTTCAAGTACGCCGTCAAGTTCAGCGATCAGCCGGTTGCCGATACATGGCATGCCTTTCAGACGCTCAAGGTGAAACGCCTTCTTGGTTCTGCTGGGTGCTTCCGAGGTGTCGAGGTGCCGGAAGAGCTGACCGATGAGCCGCTCGATGAGCTGCCGTATGTCGAGCTGTTCTATCGCTATCTGCATGGAAAGGGCTACGCCGTTTCG
>NZ_LFRI01000026.1 GCF_001447195.1 Aquabacterium parvum
CAGCGCCGGAAGATCCGAGCAATACGGTGAACTGTCCCTGATGGAGTTTGAGAGTGGTGGGATACAGTGCAATCGCATCACCATAACTGACTGAGACATTCTGTAGTTCGATCATGACACCTCCGGCAGATTTGAATTCGTAATCAAAAATGATGACCTGATTACGAATCTGAATTGCAGCGATGGTAATGTCGTGATATGACACCCTGATGACTCGTTGATGTCATTTTTGTGGCATGGTCGCGGGTGCCTGTGAGGGAAATAAGTTGTGCTATCTATGCCAAATATAGACGTCTGCTATGGGTCGATAGCAGTCTGTGAGGCAAGGCCACACAATCGACCGCAATCAGCCTAGTCCTGACACTCAGCCGCCCCAAGTAGTGGTCATCGTCATGGTCGGCGATGGCACAGCAAGTGCGCCTCATGTAGCTAGCCGCGACGGCGCCAACTCCGCCCGGGTAGCTTTTAAACGGCATAGCCTTTGAGACCGACATCCAGTCTGTCGTCAGGTTTCTCGCCGGCTTGTGGACGGGTGCAACATCTCTCTCTTTGGTTGGTCATAGGCGCGCGGTGCTCAGCATGTGGGGATGCCGCCAGGCGACTTTCCAATCAGTTGCTGCATAAGTATGCATACAATATGCAGAATGAGAACAGGTCCATCCCACGCGCTGCAATCCGCTGACATTGCAAAAAAGTTGAATGTGGCGGGCTTTACTCAACAAGCGCTTGCGGAAAAGCTCGGTGTTAGCCAGTCGCAGGTAAGTCGGACTTTGAACGGCCAGTTCAAGCGACGAAGCAAGCTCTTCGATGATTTATGCAAAATTGCATATCAGTCGAGCTCCATAGCGGTTGCGGTGCAACCGGGGGCATCAGCTCAGCAAGCCGACCTGATTTCTGCCTTGGATGCCGTCTGGGACGGAACTGATTCACATGCCAAGGCCTTGGCAGTTGTCATTCGCAGCCTGAGTGCTTTGATGTCTCCTTCGGCGGTTCTTGCTGATGCATCAGTGCCCTTCGCGGGAAACGAGGTTGCCAAATGATCATTCCAGCCTTGCTGCCTGATGAGCTGGCCTGGGGTTACCTTTGTCGCGTAGGTCGATTGAACAAGCTGAAGAGCCTTCAAGACATCTATGACTTGATCTCCGGCACTTCCTCTCTCAAAGCGAGTAACGAAGCTCCTGGCTCGATGGTGCATGTGCTTGCTGCGCTCGCTGGTGCTACCCCTAACTCGATCATCACAGGCCACACCCTACTGCCGTTCGCCAGGGCGGTTCGCGCTGCCGGGGCATGCCTGTCTCACAAAGACGCTGACGATCACATTGGCCGAGCGGCACTCACATTTCCATTTCGCCAGACGGCCAAACTGCAGCTGTGTCCAGCGTGCGTCACAGAAGACATCGACTTCCACGGGGTGTCGTACTGGCGACGGGCGCATCAACTGAGGGGCTTGGTCTTTTGCACCAAGCACGCTTGTGGTCTCAAATCGGTACAGACGAAGAGATGGGATGTTCTGCCTGAGCACTTAGCGGACGAGGCGGAGACCGTCGAGCCCGACATGGTTGAGCACGCGCTGAGCAGCCCAGTCATCCGCAGGTATGAGGAGATTTGTTCCTTCTTTGCGATGCGTGCGCGTCCTTTCGCAATGGAGCCAGTCAGCAGACTCATCCAGGACCGAGCCCAGAAGACATGCCCTCCCTTTCCAACTCAGGCGCGCCGCATGTCCACAATGGCCTTGGAGCAGGTCGGAGGGCCATGGCTCATGAGCCAGTTTCCTGGCCTTCATGAACGGCGGACGGGCTATGTCGACAGTCTTGACCGAACCTTGGGCAAACCCAAGGTGCCGTTGGCCACTCAGTACTACGCGTTGGCACTTGCTTTACTGTTCCCCACAGCAGACGAAGCCATGATGTGTTTGTTGAAGATGGAGTCGCAAGGCACCACGGAGATCGCGTCAAGCCACACGCCAGGGCAGGAAACTCCGACCCAGGTGGCATCCAGACTGGGAGACAACCGTGGATTGGCCATCCGAGCGCTACTAGATGGCGCAAGCATTCGACAGGCCGCCACGGTCGCTGGGGTGCGCATGCATGACCTTGAGGCTTTGGTGCTGGCTTGCGCCAAAGAGGGCTTGAGCCGCCTGGGTAAGCATGTCCATTGACCTGGGGATCATCGGTCAGGCTTGCCGATGAAGCCTGAGGGCATTGCGTCGCCATCAAGCTTGGACTCAAAGGCAGAAATGAACTGGGGCAATTGGATGCCGATTGCTTGCAACCATTGCCGAAGCTCAATGACATCCAGGCGACGTGTGCCTTGTTCGATCTTGCTCACATCACTTTGTGAGACGTCCAACCTGGCAGCCAACTCGACCTGTGTCAGGTTTGCGGCTGCGCGCGCATCCCTCAGCATGGCGAGCATGACTTGATAGTGGCGGTTGTAGAGGGACTTCTGCATGGGCTACGGCGTGCGGTAGCCCGGACAATGAATTCGATCTTGGAATATTCCAAAATAGAATAAAATTGAATGCTGTAGCGCGCCGCCCCTGGCCCGCCCAGCGTTCAGCCAACCATGCCACTACGCTTCGTCCATCCAGAAGGCGCATCGCTGGCCTTGAGTCAGCACCTCAGTGGTTTCTTGGCTCGCCGCGCTCAGCCCACAGAGAAGTTTCTTCTGGGTCACTGGATCTCGACGCTGGACGACATCGGCCTGGCACAGCTGCACGCGTTGACCATCGCGTTTCGCGATGGCGATGCTTCGTCTGCGATGGATGACCTGCTGGCTATCTCGCTGATCGCCACGAGTGCAGAGACTGGATACCAGCAGCAACGGGTCAGTGAGGTGTTGCTCGAAGGGTGGGTTGCCTCCCTTTACGCCGCTGCCCTCATCGAGGGCTATCGGCGCAAGGGGTGGCTGGAGATCGAAGAACCCAGCAGCATCGTTCCTGGCCGTCACGGTGCGGTTCGCATCACTGAAGCCGGTGCTAGTCAGGAAGATGTCAGGCAACGCTTCGGCAATTGATTGCCCTCCAGGCTGCAATGCAGCATGGGACTTGCAGTGTTCAGCGGTCTACAACGTCGGCCATCAGCGTTGCAGGGATACGGTCTTTCCTGAGGGACAAGCTGACGTGCCCCCTGCAGCCATACCAATCAGTTGGAGAGAGGTCCAGGGGTTTGCAGGTTAACTGATCCTGCGTCGGTGGTGGTTGGGTTTGAGTTGCGATGCTTGGTTGCAAATGCAGCCGGTGGGATTCTGCCAATCGTGCCGTGGGGACGCACCTCGTTGTAGTCTTGCCGCCAGATGGCGATGGCTTCACGGGCCTGGGCCAATGATTCGAACCAGTTCTCGTTGAGGCATTCATCCCGGAACTTGCCGTTGAAGCTTTCAATGTAGGCGTTCTGGGTTGGCTTGCCCGGTTGAATCAGGATGTGCTGGATGCCTCGTGCCTGCATCCATGCCATGAAGGCCCTGCATGTGAACTCCGGTCCGTTGTCGGTCCTGATGGCCTCTGGATAGCCCCTGAAGCGTGCAGCTCGCTCAAGGACTCTGGTGACGTACGCGCCAGGCATGGACAGGTCTACTGCGATGTCCACACATTCATGGCTGAAGTCGTCGGCAATGGTCAGGCACTTGATGCGCCTGCCGTTGCTCAATGAATCGCTGACAAAGTCCAGGCTCCATGTTTGATTGACCCGAGTTGCGGCCACCAGCGGCGTGCGCTCGCCTCGGTATCTCTTGCCCTTGTTGCGCTTACGTACGGCCAGGCCTTGCTCGCGGTAAAGCCGAAACACCTTCTTGTGGTTGGTGCTAGGAAACTCGCCCTGCAGCATGTCGTGCACACGGCGATACCCGAAGCGTCGCCGCTCCATGGCCACGGCCTGAATGCGTTCAGCCAGACGCGCCGTTTGCGCATCGGGTTGCGGTGGATGCCGCCAGGCATCTCGGGACAGCCCCACAAGACGACAAGCCCGGCGCTCAGAAATCTGGGTGTGCTCCAGCATCATGGCGATGGCCTTGCGCTTGCCTTGTGGGGCTAGCGCTTTACCCCGAAACCGACCTTGAGCGCCTCCAGGTCAAGGTGCGCTTCAGCCAGTAGCTTCTTGAGCCTGGCATTCTCGACTTCGAGATCCTTCAGGCGCCGAGCCTCATCAGCTTCCATGCCACCGTACTTGGTGCGCCACTTGTAGAAGGTGGGCTCGCTGAACCCGCCTTGGCGGCAGACCTCCTTGACCGGCAGGCCCGACTCGGCCTGCTTCAAGAAACCAATGATCTGCTGCTCGGTAAATCGACTCTTCCTCATGTCCGTCATTCTCCAGGTTGACGGACCTCACTTCCATTCAGGTGGTACGGCTATGAGGGAGCACGTCAGAGCCACTACCTTTCAGGCCGATCACGCGTTTCATGTCTGCAGCTAGATCGGCGTAGATAGCAATGACAGGCAAGCTTGGTAGTCGTTCACCTCACCGACCTGACGACCGGCGTGGGTCAAGCTCCGGCGCACATTGTCGAGATCAACAAGCAACGCTTCTAAGAGCTGTCTCGGCGTCTGACCAAAGCGATTTGGTTGCTCGGCCATGGTGGGCGCCGCCTTCCAAAGCACTGTCAGCGCTTTGACATGCCCGAGCTTCACAGCGGTGTGCATGGCAGATCCACCTTCATCGAGTGTCGCCAGCGTGATGTCAGGGGATCTCTGCAGAATCAGCTCCAAGCATTCGATGCAACGGCCCGTGACCGCGGCATGTAACGCGGTGCGCCCCAGATAGTCCTGCGCATTGACCTCCGCCCCCGCATCCAACAAGGCTCTTACGACTTGCGCATCTCCATGATCCGCAGCCAGCATCAAGGGCGTTTGGCCTTTGAAATCAGCTAATTCGCATTGCTCAGGCCAACGCTCAAGCAGCAGGCAAATTGCTTGCCTCATGTTGACCAACTGCTGCCTAAACTTGTTCAGCTCGCCTTCCAAGGCTGTTGGCAGCAATGTGGCCATCTTTGGCAAGTTGCTTTCCAATCCGTGGAGCAACTTCATCCAGCTGACAAGCACGGAGTTGCCGCGCACCTCGCCTAACCGGCTTTTGCGGAAGTCCTTGGCGTTCTTCCGAAGCCACTCGTTCAAACCGGCAAAGTCCCCCTGATGGATCAGACCAAAGGTCTCTCCGATGTGCCGCTCGGCCTGCTCACGACCTATCGGTTTCACCTGGGCATGACCTGGGTAAGGGGCGTACAACTCATCCCAGAAGTAGTCAGCGGCCTCAACGGCTGTGTCTTCGAACGAACCGAGTTTGCTTCTCAGGCGGCAGTCCAGGATGTGGCGATAAGGCTTTTCGTGCTCTCCCGGCACAAGTCTGCGGTTTGCTACCAGTATTGACAACCAATCCCAGGCAATCAAGCCGCGAAGCGGGCCGCTGTTCCGCTGAAGGCTCAAGTCAAGCGCGGACTTCAAGCAGACGGTTGCAGCGTCGAACTCGTTACGGGAAACGAGGTGCAATGCCTTGCGATACGCAATTTCAGCATCCCATGCCGTGGGGTTCGGCAGATGTGCGCAGGAATCCAGCAGCCAAGCCACGCGCACTTCCATGTCCTTGGGGCGCTGCTTGGCTGGAAGCCCTTGCAAGTGAGCGAGCTCGAAGCACGCCGCTTCAGCTTGCCGGTCGTTGATCGACCCAAGCTGGCTTAAACGATTCAGAACTGCCTCAAGGGCACGAGGGGAGAGGTCATCTCGACTCGCCAAGGTCCTGAGAGTGGGGAACGACGACAGGGATGACACTGCTCGCCATGGCGATGAGATCCGCAACCGGCTGATCAGCGCTTCCTCAAGCTTGTCCTCGTTCAAGATCGCGCGGACAAGTTCGAGCTTTGCCTTCGTCACTTGCTCAAAGTGTTCGGGCTCAATGGCCATCCAGTCGGGCAACGGATCGCTAGGGCGGAACGACTCGAACATGTGATTGAGCATCTTGGCCAGCATGCGTGCCGAGTCACCGCTGCCGTGATGCGAAGGGGCAATGCCGAAAAAGATGGTCGCTTTGTCCCACGGGGCAAGCTTGCTTTCGAACCACTGATCTTCCAATGCTTGGCTTGACCCGTTCTGATGCGCAGCAATAGTGAGGTTGAAGATGTACTGCACGATGGCGATCAGTTGCAGGACCTTGTTGCGGCGTGGATCGGCATCAAAAGGATCGACGCCAGGGCACAGATGCTTCAGCAGGCGCAGATAGCCGTCTTGCACGGCGCGGGCGACGCGGAGGCGCTGTCGAATGACCAGCGGTGTGGCTGGTGAATATCGATCAATGACCGCCTTCACGAAGAAGGACATTTCAGCCTCTGTGGCGCTGCCGTCCACGATGGAAGGCAGCAGCCTGGCGCAACCACCGACCAGCTGCTCAGAAATGAACTCTTGCGTTAGATCGCCCTTTTTTTTCAAGAAGGCGAGTGCAGCACGTGTCTTTTCGTCGGTACTACCCGCTGGCTCTCGAAAGGCCCCCTTGAAGTCAAGATCAAGGCCATCGGGAAAATACTTCTCGATTGTCTCGGCATGAAAAACACTGCCGCCACGCCAGTAATAAAGATTTCGCTCGATGGATTCAACGTCCGGTACGCCATCAACGTCCCGATCAAGAAGATCCTTCGCCTTGTCCATGGGCAAACCAAGGAGATCCAGCAGCCAGTCAATCACATGCTTCAATGGCATGCTGACTTTGCCGTCAGCTGAGTCGGGCAGGCTGGGTAAAAACCAGAACTTGCCGGTTGGCATGCCGGAGTCAAATGCCCGATCCAAGTTCCAGTTTGCCAACAGCCTGCCCAGCAAAGGGGCATAGTTGAACGCGCACCAGGTCCAGGTGACCTGGGCAGCCGTTGCATCGCGCGTCCAGGTTTCTTGAACCACGGCATTCTGGAATGCCTCGGCGCTCATCAAGTTGAGCATGGCATCGTGCTGTGCTGTTGCGTCCATTTCGAGGGCTGCAAATATCTCCAGCAAGCCCTCTTCAAGCATTTCGCGATGATTTGGCAGAGGCTGCTCAAACGCCACAAATTTCTGTTGGGTTCTCGTTTGATGACGCGGTAGACCCAGGCTTTGCCTGATTTCGATCAAGAGGGCTTCGAGGGATGGGATGGTTGCCATGATGGGATCTATTTGAGCCGTCCCGGTGACTCTACCGGTTGCAGGTGATCGATCCAATGAAGAATCCCGTGCCCCCCTGTTTCGCCAGGATGGAGAGGGGGGCACGGGATCCTTCATTTCGGAACTGAAGACGAAAAGCCACAGTGGCGCTCCTCAACAACCAGGAGCCCTCACGTGAACCATCCGTCAACAGTCAACATCGCCCACCTCAAAGAGCTGGTCGTCAACTGGCATGTCACCGAGGCCTGCAACTTCAAGTGCCAGTACTGCTATGCCGAGTGGCAGAAGGGCGAGCACCTCCGCGAGGTGATCCATCGTCCGGAAGCGCGCACCCGTTTGCTCGCAGAGCTCGCTCAATTCTTTGCGCCTGGAAACGCAAGCAATCCGCTGACCCGGGATCTGAGATGGAACTCCATCCGGTTGAACATTGCCGGCGGCGAGCCCCTGCTCTATGACAGAGAAGTGTTATCGATCGCGCAACAGGCCCGAGATCTAGGCTTTGCTGTTTCGGTGATCACCAATGGTAGTTTGCTGTCGCCAGAGTTGACCAAAGAACTGGCGCCTTTGATTTCAATGCTGGGCGTCAGTGTCGACTCAATCAGCAGCGACACAAACAAATTGATCGGTCGGGTGTCAAGGGGCGGCAAGACGCTGGCCATTGAGCAGCTGACTGAAATATTCAAGAATGCCAGGCAGGAAAACCCATCGATCAGTATCAAGATCAACACGGTGGTGAACGAAGCCAATCGTCACGAGGGCATGACTGACGCTGTGCAGTCATTCGGGCCGGACAAATGGAAGATTTTCCGCATGCTGCCTATCACCACTGACAGGCTAATGGTGACGAGTGACGATTACAAGAAATTCATCGACAGGCACGAGGGGCATGGTCTCCCCATGTCAGTTGAAGACAACTCGGACATGATTCAGTCCTACATCATGGTCGACCCGCAGGGGCGGTTCTTCCAGAATCAACCTGAATCCTGTCTCTATCAGTACAGCCGCCCGATACATGAGGTTGGTGCAGGGGCTGCCTTCAACGAAGTCAAGTTTTCGATGAATGCCTACACGCGTCGTTATCTCGTGGGAGGCGGGGCATGAGGTATTCCAAATGCAGGGATGTCGACAAGCTCGTCAGGGATCTCGTCAAGTCTGGCTGGACGTTTTGGCGAGGTGGCAAGCATGGACGGCTCAAGGCGCCGTGGGCTGGCGCATCGGTGACGGTACCAGGGTCACCAAGTGATCACCGAGCATTTCTGAACTTCAGGCGTGATGTCAGGTCTTTGCTCGCTGGTTCGGGTGGGTGAACCCAAGGCCCTTGGCGACTTACGTCACTTACTCCCAGCGATTCAGCAGGTCTGACACCACCTCGTCGAGGTGCTGCCCTTCCTCCGCTGCTGTCAGCGCCAAACGTCTGTGTACGCTTGGCGAGACGGCTATCGACATCCGAGCGGTTGTCCTCGAGTGCGGGATAGGACTCTGAGCCACTTCGCCACTTTCTGACATCTCCTGGATGCACTCTGCCGCGAGGCGCCGGATGCCGATAAAGGCCTCTTCGGGCGTCGCGGCGAGCCAGCTCAGCGACGGTATCTCGTCGCAAAGTCCCACGTGACACTGATCCTCTGGAGACCATGTGACGCGGTAGGTGTACTGATCCATTGGCCCTCTACGCTCCGGTTGTGTTGACGATCTGATCATGTGCCCATCGCTAAGCGCTACCTTCGAACAGCGTCGGCTGCACGGCCAACCTGGCTGGCATTGACCTCAACATGGCGGCAAGCTTGGCTGGCGCGTGCTCACGCATCCATCTGACTTCGGCGGAGCACTTGGACTCCAGTTCAGCCCTTGTGGCCACATCATCTTCGAGCACCGTGTCTCGAATGACCTGCTCGCATTGCGTCTGATGGCCCGTGCGCAGTTGGGCTTTCCATTCGCGGCGCAGCTCTGGGTCCATCTCAAGCCATTGGATGATGCGTCCACGACTAACGCCCAACTGCTGCATCACGTCTTGGTATGAGTTTGCACGCATGAATGCGATGCGCACATGCTCAGGCGCGCCGGTTGGGAGGTCGGTATGTTCATCGAACAGTGTGATTTGCCCCCCTGCCAAACGAACCCGTCCAGACGCCGCATCTTCGAATGCCATGGTCGCTTCATCGGGGCTGCTCCATCCCAAAGCCGCCCAAAGCACCGGCCATAAGACCGGATGGCTGCGGCGCTGCCGCCAAAGCATGCCTGCAATCCACTCGCCATGGGCGAGCTGCGTCAAGCCTTGGCCATCTGTGTGGCACCAGTTGGCAAGATCGGTACTTGAAAACCACTTCACAAGGGCTTCATGAAGCACACCCCGAGTTGAAGCCGTGACACCTGTCTCCTGCAACCGCAACACGACTGCCCTGCGCAAGCCGTTCACGTCGATGGACGTCAACGAGCAAATCGCTGCAGACAGCTGAGCAAGCATCAATGCCGACCGAGGCGCCGCAGTGGTGCGGGCTGAAGCGGCGTCGGGCACCAAAGCCCAGCTCTTTCTGGGAAGGGGAGCGGCTTGAAGCTGCTGTCGATGAATGCGGCATGCGTGGGCGATGGGGGATTGGTGCTCAACGTGCCAGTAAGCCCGGCCATGTTGCTCCAGATCCGCTTCGGCGCATTCGTGGCACCACCGGAGCGCATGCTGGAATGGTCTGGTACGCGACGTCGCGAAAAGCGCGCGGCGCCAATGTGGTGAGTTGCCATCAGCGCAATCTCGAAGCACCTGCGTACGTGAATGCTCTGACAGCCACGGCCAGTAGTAGCTCGCGACTGTGTGTTGCTTCAAGACGCCCTCAAAGCTGAGCGAGAAGGGTGCTTGGAAGATAGGCAGCTTGGACAAACCAGCTGGGAGGTCATGCTGTCGAGGACCATGCCCGTAACCCAGAAGGCCCTCTGAAGATTCAAAGGCCGACTTGCCGGCCCTGAAGGTGTGCTGCGCCCCACACCAGCTGTACACGGTCTCGCCGGGCAGAAGCGCAGACAGGCATGCCCAGTCGGCACTCACTTTCCTTTGCTCCGACTCTTCGACCCGGCCTTGTCATTGAGCAAGCACTGCATTGACTGGATGAGTTCGTCGGACACGCCGAGCATCCTCGCGTCCTCTGGGCTCATCTTCTGAATCAGGTCGATCCGCTGTTGCATCTTGTTGAGCTCGAGGGTCTGCTGCTTCTTGAGTCCGGTCACCATGTTCGTCAATCGTTGGGCGGTCACCGGGGGCAGCGCGCCAGTTTCACGCTCTGTCGGAGAGTACCCGGCACCTTCCAATTTCTCGTGCTTCGATCTAGCCCTTGTCGGAAGGGGGGGAATGTCGATGAAGGCCGTCAAATCTTCGTTACTTGGCGACGCGGTCGAGCGCGCGATTCGAGCGGCCTCCTTGTAGCGCGGCGACTTAAGTGCAGCCAGGCAATCCGCCTGGGTCACGCACGCAGTGCTTCCACCTCGGCGCAGGGCCGACCGCATCACCTCGCGGTGCAGGAGCATGTAAAGCCCGGGAAGCCCTCCTGCGTGGGTCAATTCAAACGCCCTTCGCCATGCCTCATCCAGCTCCCATTGCTCGATCAAGTCAAACTTGCGCGCTCCCGGCACGAACCACTTTGGCCACCATGCACTTTCCTCGGTTGCGGGGAGCAAGGTGTGAACCCCTCCTGTGCTGAAGCGCCTCATGACCTGGCTAAAGGCCTTCAGATGTGTGAACGCTAGGGGGTTGCCAAGCAAGACAACAGACACACCTAGGTTCATCAACATCATGTAGAACAGAACGAACTCAACTGACCATGGCTGGTTTGCAAAGTTTCCTTCCTGCTTTTCATCGATGACCAAGACTGCAACACGGTGCACCGCAAGCCGCTGCGCCACCACCACCAGGAGCGTGTCCAGGTTGTTGGTCTTATGGTGCTTTTGAGCGTAGTCGGTGCCAAGGACGCTGTCGAGCTCCAGCAGGATGCGCTTGAGCAGCGCGCCGCGCGTCCCGTTGGAGGGTTGGTCGATGTGGAGGTAGTAAACCTGCCGCAGCTTGTAGTAGTCACACACAGCCGACTGACCGTGCTCGATCACTTGATCTGGCACGAGGATCTCCAGCGTTCGGCGAACCACGGCTGACTTTCCAGTGCCAGTCACTCCCTCGATCAGCATCCCCGCGCCGTCCACTTTCGGTATGGACTTGAGGCGGTCAATGTCCGCGGCCATCGACACCCTATTGATGCGAATGCGCTCGGCCTTGTTGGTTGCGTTGAGCAACATCAGGGAACGCCGCAGAAGGATCTGAATGCCTGCGGCAATTTCAAGCAGTTCGCTGGTTGCCACGAAGTGCTTCTCGCTCACCTGGAGCAAGGACTCTCGTTGAGCAGGTGGCATAGACCACACATCCACATCGCGCAGCGGTTGGCGGGTCAAGACCAGGGGTAGCTGCTGATACTCGACTGGCGGTGGCAGAGGTTCCAAGAACGGGTTGGGTCCGAGTACCAGTTCAGGGTGAAGGCTTGGGCGTGTGCTCATGGCAGAAGCCCCGCCTTTTGTAGAGACTCCATGACCAACTCGGCGGGCGTTAACGTGTGCGTGTCGGTTTCAGTCTGGGCTGGCGCGGGCGGAGGAGGGAGCGCATTTGCTTGCTGCAAGCCATTCAGGTACTCGATTTCCTCAGCGCGATTGCCCCGCAGATTTCGTTTCATCTCAGCCCGTGATGGAGGCTTCTCCTTCGCCTTGATCTCAAGGGCGAGTTCTAACTTTGCGTTGTCGTGCACGGATGCTCGACGTACCAGGACATCTGCATCGTGCTGGTCTGAATCGCCAGACGCCAGGGCCTTGCGGGTCACCATCTCTTCCACAGTGGCGACCCATTCCGTCAGACTGAGCTTCTGGTGGATCGTCGTGTCCCTCATTGATGAGGTCAGTCGAATCAGTCCCGCCTTGGTCGGCAGCCAGGCTGTTGACAGGTCCTGCTGATCCAGCTTCACCCGCGTATGAATTGGTGAGCCAGTTTGCTTGACCTTGGACAGAAGGCCTGTAGCAACGAGCTCATCACTGGTGAAGCGCAGGCGCGGTACCAGCTGCTTTCGGCCATGAATCTTGGCCTGAAGGTAGATCCCGTTCTTCCTGACCACAGCGTCGCAGTCTGGAAGGCAGAAGGCTCTGAGTGCCTCATGGTCAACTGGAAGCGACTGATTCATGCCGCGTTCAGTCAGCCACCTGTAGATGTTTAGCCTCGTTGGTGGAATGGGTGGATCCTGGAGCAGGAAGTCGTCAGGTGCCAGATCTGGCACCTCTTCAACGGTGTTTCGCCAGACGATGAACTCAATCAGTTCGCGCATGTATTCGAAGTAATTGAAGAGCCCTTCAGTGACCGGAAGAACATCTCCTCGTTCAGGTCGTTTCCCTCGGGTCGAGCCAGGCAACTTGTGATCGACATGTTTGTGCTGTGAATGGTGTTCAGCTTCGACCCCGCCCTTGCGGTCGCCGCGCATGGCAGGCGCGATGTCCACACCAAACCCGAACTGCTCTTCTGCTTCTGTCGGCTTGGCGCCCTTCATTTCACCGTTGTCGACCAGGTGGGCGCGCGCGAGCATGACCGGCATGGCATCGGCGGGCATGTCCACGCCAAAACGCTTTGCCCAGGCCTGTTTGTGCGGGCTGGCGCCATGGAGAATCGTCTGGAGCGCAGTGGCTGGAGATGGGGGCTCCCATCCGCAGTAAACGCCGTAGATCATTCCAAGTCGCGCTTCTTTGAGGATCATCCGCGTCATCGGGGGTAGCTTCTTTAGCCGGCTAATCAGTCGTGTCAGGTACACGTCGGTCGACGTGGCGTCGAAGCTGGCGAGTTGGCACAGGGCTATGACCAAGTCTTGCTCAGAGCCTCCCCGAGCTTCGGTACTTTGCCGGTGTTTCACGACGCCAAGCAACACCGCAGTGGTCGTTGTGCTGTTGAGTTTTCTACCCCACCTGATGAACTGATCAAATGTCGGCCGCTGGTAAGGGGCAAACAGCATCGGGCGTACTTCGCCAGTGCGCTCATCGACCTGGTGGTCTGCCCAGTGCGCGGACATCGTGTTGATGTAGGCGTCATGCTCGGGGGCCTGTCAGAAATTTTGTGTTCGGGGCATAGCATGACGACCAGGAGCATGTATGCCAAGCAAACCGAAGGCGGCCAAGCCTGTGCTGCCGACCATTCCCCAAGAGATTTTGGACCAGTTCGCCAATGGGCCGA
>NZ_LFRI01000027.1 GCF_001447195.1 Aquabacterium parvum
CTGCACATGATCGCCTTGGCCGAGGTCGAGCCCAGCCAGGAGCGCTTGTCGCGGGATTGGCACCAGATCACCGGGGACAGCTTCATCGTTGATGTGCGGCCCATCGTTGGAGATCCCGCCGAGGGGTTCATGGAGGCTTTCAAGTACGCCGTCAAGTTCAGCGATCAGCCGGTTGCCGATACATGGCATGCCTTTCAGACGCTCAAGGGGAAACGCCTTCTTGGTTCTGCTGGGTGCTTCCGAGGTGTCGAGGTGCCGGAAGAGCTGACCGAT
>NZ_LFRI01000028.1 GCF_001447195.1 Aquabacterium parvum
TTCCATCAGCCCCGAACTCCTCTGACCAGGACTCGGGGCTTTCCTTTTCAAGGTCGGGTGGCGACATACCCCCCCCTTCCTGGCCGGGGGACTCCCCCGCTCCCCCGTGTGAACAGGTCACACATCACGCAACCCACGTTGCAGGGGGCCATGCCGTGATCTGACAGACGGTTTAGCCGTATTCGGCTACCCGTTTTCGACGCATACACAACGGCCTCAAATCGGCCGGAAAGCAGCGCCAGTATTGGGTTGGGCGAATTGTTTGTATGTATG
>NZ_LFRI01000029.1 GCF_001447195.1 Aquabacterium parvum
CCGGCGATACTCATGGCCAAGGTATCCAGTACCGGTTTGACCCAGGTGCCAGCCTGCGAGAAGTTCGGTGGGAACATCTCGCCGGCAATTTTTACCAGGCTTGGCATGCCATCCTTCAATCGCTCGGCATCAAATAGGCCGACGTAATACCAGCAACCGATCACAATCGCCAGCACAACGGCAAACTGCAGTATCGTGCGGTTCCATACGCGCTGGCGCTCGGCCAGAATCAAACCAAAATCAGCTTGCATGCTGTCGCTCACTTAGAACTTCGACAGATCGAGCTTGAGCAGTGTGCCAAGGCTGCGCACCACGTCATAGTCTTTGTCGCTGATCGGGCCGAAACCATCGGCTTTGAAAGGTTTCAGGACTTCCGGATCTTTGAGATTCAAGAAGGCTGCACGGATCTTTTCCTTCAGTTCCGGCTTCAGATTGCTGCGCATGGTCCACGGGTATTGCGGATATGGCTTCGATTCGGCAAGAACTTTTACTTTGTTGGGATCGACCAGTCCGCGCTGAACCAGGGATTCAAAAATCGGCTTACTCAAGCCGCCAGCCTGCGCGTGACCGTTTTGCACGGCCATGGCCACCGCGTCATGCGCACCGGCAAAGTGTTCGCGATAGTTTTCGCCGGCTTTCAAACCGTTTTCCGCCAATATCGACTTCGGAATCAAATGGCTGGAGGTGGATGCCTTATCACCGTAAGCGACATTCTTGTTGACGATATCACTGATTTTGGCGATGCCGGCGCCAGTATTGGCGATCAATACGGACTGGTAGGTAGTGCTACCCTTTTGCTTCATCGCTGCGAATGGCTCGATGTCGCTCTTTTGCTTAGCCAG
>NZ_LFRI01000031.1 GCF_001447195.1 Aquabacterium parvum
CTGCAACGCCCTTCGGGCTCACTGGGGTGTCCCCCAGCCCCCCGGCTTACTTCGACGCGGAGAGGCGCTCCATGTCATTGAGGACAGGCCGAGCATGCTGATGCACGGCCATCATGTAGGCCTGCGAGGCCTTGTCTCAGGCGTCGATGTGTCTGGCCAGGATGAACAGCCAGGGCGGCGTGTCAACATCCGGGCCAGCAGCTACGATCCCGTAGAAGGCCCTCACCGTCTCAGTGGTCATCAGCGCAGCCTCTTCGAGGACATTGCGCGCTT
>NZ_LFRI01000032.1 GCF_001447195.1 Aquabacterium parvum
GCTTTGCCCTCTGTGTGCCATTAGACGGGGCGCTAAGTCGATGAAAGCCTACTTGGATAGGTGGGAGGTCATCCGAGCCGAGAAAACGGCTCTGAGGCCTTTTTTGGTGACTTTGACGGTGAAGAACGGTGATGACATGGCTGAACGCTTTAAGCACCTTCATAGAGCCCAGCGCGAGCTATGGAAACGCCGGCAACGTGGTCGCGGCTCTGTGCTCGATGGTGTTGTGGGCGCTGTTTGGTCATACGAAGTGAAGCGGGGAGACAACTCGGG
>NZ_LFRI01000033.1 GCF_001447195.1 Aquabacterium parvum
TCGTGCGCTCGATGTAGCGCAGTTTATCGGCGACCACGTTGAAGGTCAAGAAACGCTTCACCAGCGGCTCACCACTTGCGGTGACTACCTGCTGTTCCGGCACTACTTCACCATCGACGCTGTGAGGCTGCATGCGACCAGCTTCTGCATGAAGCACCTGCTTTGCCCTCTGTGTGCCATTAGACGGGGCGCTAAGTCGATGAAAGCCTACTTGGATAGGTGGGAGGTCATCCGAGCCGAGAAAACGGCTCTGAGGCCTTTTTTGGTGACTTT
>NZ_LFRI01000034.1 GCF_001447195.1 Aquabacterium parvum
GCTTCGTGCAGCTCGAAGCGCTCGACCATCAAGTCAGCGGGCAAGGGCTGCTCGGCATGCGTGGCCGCCAGCGCGTGCAGCCGGGTGTCTTGCGCCCACGCAGACAGCAGCCCGGCCAGGTCCGACAGGCTTGGCAGATTCATGGTCCCTGATTTGATTTGTTTGGTGCCGGGAGTTTAGGAGCCTCGAGGTGCACCGGGCTCCCCCCGAAAGGCCGGACCTTGAAAGTATACGTAAGGCGAAGGGCCTGTCGCCGTTGAGGAGCGGTGCAATGGAAAAGGGCCTGCGCTTGCAGGCCCTTGTCGTTGGCGTCGCCGCTGGGGGACGATCAAGCTGTGGCGTTTTCGGCCAGCGCCTTGCGCATTTTCTTCATGGCGGCCGATTCGATCTGGCGAATGCGCTCGGCGCTGACGCCGTACTCGGCTGCCAGGTCGTGCAGCGTCATGCCGCCTGAGCCGTCGTCGTTGACCTTGAGCCAGCGCTCTTCGACGATGCGGCGGCTGCGCTCGTCCAGCGACGCCAGCGCGTGGCGGATGCCGTCGCTGGCCAGCCAGTCGCGGTGCTGGGCCTCGATCATGCGCGTGGGCTCGTGCTGTTCGTCGGCCAGCCAGGTCACGGGCGCAAGGGGCGCGTCGTGGTCGTCGTCGGCCTGGGCTTCCAGGGCCACGTCACCGCCCGCCATGCGGGTTTCCATCTCGATGACGTCTTCGGGACGCACGTTGAGCTCTTGCGCCACGCGCTGGATCTCGGCGTCGCTGAAGCCGGCGCGGCCCACGTGGTCGTTGCCGTCTTCGCCCTTGAACTGGTGCTTGAGCGAGCGCAGGTTGAAGAACAGCTTGCGCTGGGCCTTGGTCGTGGCGACCTTGACCGTGCGCCAGTTCTTGAGGATGTACTCGTGGATCTCGGCCTTGATCCAGTGCATGGCGTAGCTCACCAAGCGCACGCCCTGGTCGGGGTCGAAGCGCTTGACGGCTTTCATCAGGCCGATGTTGCCTTCCTGGATCAGGTCGCCTTGCGGCAGGCCGTAGCCCAGGTACTGGCGCGAGATGGACACCACGAGGCGCAGGTGCGAGAGCACCAGGCGCGAAGCGGCCTGGAGGTCGTTTTCCGAGCGCAGTTGACGAGCCAGGGCTTGTTCCTCGTCGGCTTCCAGTATGGGCACGGTCTGGACGAAGCGGATGTACGCGTCCAGGTTGCCCAGCGAGGGCACCACACTCCAGGGGTCACGGGGGGCAAGGGAGGTCGTCAAGGTCATGGATGGTTCCTTTCTGGATCCTTCTCTGCAAATGTTAGCACTCTTGCTTGGAGAGTGCTAAGACGGAAAAGTTCCAGGGATATCTGGCTGTTTCATGGCCATTCGTCTAGGGCCTGTTAACACAAACTGCGAAGCCCATCGACCACGAGCACGAAGCTGAGAAAGCCGAGAAACATCGCATCAAGCTTTTCGAACCGGGAGAAGATTCGGCGGTAGCCCTTGAGCCGCCGGAACAACCTC
>NZ_LFRI01000035.1 GCF_001447195.1 Aquabacterium parvum
GACGGTGAGGGCCTTCTACGGGATCGTAGCTGCTGGCCCGGATGTTGACACGCCGCCCTGGCTGTTCATCCTGGCCAGACACATCGACGCCTGGGACAAGGCCTCGCAGGCCTACATGATGGCCGTGCATCAGCATACTCGGCCTGTCCTCAATGACATGGAGCGCCTCTCCGCGTCGAAGTAAGCCGGGGGGCTGGGGGACACCCCAGTGAGCCCGAAGGGCGTTGCAGAGGGAGGGGTACCCGACCGGTCCACCTTCAAGCCAACCAGCGG
>NZ_LFRI01000036.1 GCF_001447195.1 Aquabacterium parvum
ACCGAGCTGCGCCAGATGTGCGCCAAGGTGCATCCCTCGCTGATCGAGCGCCTCGATCAAGTGACGAACCTGCTCGACATGAGCAAGCGCGAGTTCATCGAGGCTGCTGTGTCTGATGCGCTGGCCCGCGCCGAGGTAGCTATCGAGCGTTCCGGTGCCCTGGATCAAGGGAGCCTGTGATGCTCACGCTGACCGGCACCATTCGAGCAGTCACCACCCTGGGTGGTGGCGTCAACAAGAAGACCGGCGAGGTGATCCCCACCCGCCCGGTTC
>NZ_LFRI01000037.1 GCF_001447195.1 Aquabacterium parvum
CCGACAGCGGGTCGAGTACCACCTGCGCAAACGAGCCGAGAGCCTGGGCTTGCGCTTGGTGCCGATGGAGGTCGCATGAACACCCCTTGGCAAATCAATCACTTATGGTGTGTTTCTTGAGAGGGTTTCAGGCCCCGCGCGGTGGTGCCCATTGTGCAAAGGAAACACCGGAAAAGTGGGGCTGTGCATTTATCCAGTCATTGAAAAATTGTTCAATTATGACAACAACTTAGCATGTGTTTCTTGAGAGGGTTTCAGGCCCCGCGCGGTGGTGCCCATTGTGCAAAGGAAACACCGGAAAAGTGGGGCTGTGCATTTATCCAGTCATTGAAAAATTGTTCAATTATGACAACAACTTAGCATGTGTTTCTTGAGAGGCCGGTGGGTTGCTGTTGCTCGGCGGTGCATTGCAGGAGGCCTCTTCGTTTTTCGCCTTGCGTCTGGCTCGATAGATCGCGTGCCCCCAGCAGGCGGCTTGGACCAAGAAGGCCAACGCAAAGACTCGCAAATTGACGGGATGCGCTTCACTTGAGGAGATGGTTAGAGCTAGTAGCAAGAGCCACAAGATCCCAAAACTGATGGCCCAGCGTTGCCGCCGGAAGTTTGAAAGAGCGACTACCTGCGAGAAACGAGGCATGGAGCCTTGCTTGCAGGCGATGTGATCAAACTCGTGGATGAGCGGGATTGTGGCGAAGTGAAGAAGAATGAATGTGCCGATATCCATGGAAAGTGACCTGGTTTGCCTAACGTCCAAGTTCAGGGGCGCGCGCTTGGCGTGGCCGAAGCGTGCGGTGGTGGAGGCGTCCCCTGCAACGCCCAGTTAGGCCGGTGGTGGCAAACGACTGCATGCGCATGAGCCCCTGTGTGTTGATTGCTTGGCCAGTGGCCAGCTTGAATGCAAGCATGCCATGACACCTTGCGCGAACCAATAAACGAAAGCTTGGCTGCTTGTAGCCACCGAGGAGGTGGCTCGCTTGGCCTTTGCAAGCGGCGCATTTACGCGAGGGCCTAACGAATGAAAGGGACTTCCCCGTCCCGAGCTAGCCGCGTATTGCGGCAAACGGCATCGAAGTGCCACGATGGGGT
>NZ_LFRI01000038.1 GCF_001447195.1 Aquabacterium parvum
AGACCAGCGGAGGACGGCGACCATCGCTCCGCTGGTTGGCTTGAAGGTGGACCGGTCGGGTACCCCTCCCTCTGCAACGCCCTTCGGGCTCACTGGGGTGTCCCCCAGCCCCCCGGCTTACTTCGACGCGGAGAGGAGCTCCATGTCATTGAGGACAGGCCGAGCATGCTGATGCACGGCCATCATGTAGGCCTGCGAGGCCTTGTCCCAGGCGTCGATGTGTCTGGCCAGGATGAACAGCCAGGGCGGCGTGTCAACATCCGGGCCAGCAGC
>NZ_LFRI01000039.1 GCF_001447195.1 Aquabacterium parvum
AAAACGGCTCTGAGGCCTTTTTTGGTGACTTTGACGGTGAAGAACGGTGATGACCTGGCTGAACGCTTTAAGCACCTTCATAGAGCCCAGCGCGAGCTATGGAAACGCCGGCAACGTGGTCGCGGCTCTGTGCTCGCTGGTGTTGTGGGCGCTGTTTGGTCATACGAAGTGAAGCGGGGAGACAACTCGGGCCAGTGGCACCCGCACCTGCACATGATCGCCTTGGCCGAGGTCGAGCCCAGCCAGGAGCGCTTGTCGCGGGATTGGCACCAG
>NZ_LFRI01000040.1 GCF_001447195.1 Aquabacterium parvum
TCAAAGGCTGGCTGAAGAAGCAGCCCAACAATTCCGCCGAGGCGGATTACGTCAGCAAGAAGGTTCGCAAGCAAGGCGAGAAGCCTGATGCCAAGGGTGACACAGCCAGCCAAGCCAAGGAACACAGCAGCTTCATCCACGGCGGGCGCGAACACATCTTTTATTCCGCCGTTTCAGAACTCAGTCAGCGGCGCATTTTCTTCAAGGGCGTGCTGGGTGAGCACATGGCGGACTATTGGGTCATTGAACAAGGCTGGGCTTCCGGCTGGCAGGCCCACGACTGGGGCATGGATGGCAAATGGGGCAACCCTGACCCCAAAGGACCGCGCAAGCTCAACGACAGAGGCGCCATGACGCCGCTGTGGCCGTTGATACCGCGTGGCCGCGGCATTGATGCGCTGTGGCGCACCAATGGCAAGAACGGCAAGCCTTATGCAGTCATCGAGGCCAAGACATACACCAATCCTGCAACTTCCCTCGGCCAAATGCTGGGCGACACCCAAGACAAGCAAGAGTACGAGGACTACAGGCAGAAAAAGCGCGAGTGGGAGGGCAAGTCCCAAGGCGCTGGCGGCAAGGGTGGTAAGCGCTCCAAACGCAGCAGTGCGCCTGTCGGCGCACCTGCGCAGGGAACGCAATCAGCCAGTGCGCCGCCGCAGAAGCCCGTGCCATCTGTCATGCAGATGAGTGAAAAATGGATTCGCACACGAATCAGACGGGCAACAACAGACCCGGATGCTATTGCTGATCTTGCAGGGACGAATACGTTGGCGAGACGTTATTCGAGGCACGTTTTGTTATTCAGCATTCCTGATATCTACGAACACAGCATCGCTGTATTCAAGCATGTTTCAGGGGAATCTGTACAAGATTCCGAACACGCACAGCACAAAGCCAGCCGAGTATTTGGAGAGGTCGAAATAAGCGCGGAAGAAAAGCGTCGGCTTGAAGCCCGCGCATCCAAGGTAGGACAGAAAAAATGACCAAGCGCCCAACTCTTTTCCCTGAGCCATCCAATTTTCGGGCAAATGTACGGCAAAAGCTTTTATTTGAAAGCTATTACAATGGATATTTGGCATGGTTCTCTAGCAAGCTACTGCCTACAATCCAAGAAAATTTTCAAGCCAATAGCGGCTCAAATGAAGGCATGGCCGGGGCGCATGGCTTGGCCGGCGACTGGTTACTGAGCATTTTGCAGCTTCATTACACTGCGGGGCAGCCTATTGAGGAGCTAATCCCGTATCTATCTCAGGCCGTGGAGCAATATGAGAAGCAGGCATCATTTGCAAAGAGAGAAAGTGAAAATGAAACGCACTCAGAGTTTGTGCTCACATTTATTGATGACTACGTTAGGTATCTTGGGTTGTTGTCGCTTGCAACCCTCCTACGTCAAGAGCACCTGATACTTAGAATTCACAATCTCATCGCAGGCTCGGAATTTGATCGACAGGATGCCTTGGTGGAAGAACTCTTAAGCCACCACCTTCCAAATCGTCCCTACTTAGATGAGTGGTATCACGATGAGCCATATCGATGGCTGCTTGACGCTACGGCTGGTGACACACAAGAAGAGAAACTGGCCGATCTCAAAAAGTATCTCGTCAAATGGTATGGGGGAATGAAGGGCGCGGGTTGGTACGACTCGCACAAAGGCATGACTGATGAAGGTATGGGCGGGTACGACGGGTATTGGGCCTGGGAGGCTGGTGCAATTGCCTACCTACATGACATTGACGATTCCACGATTGATTCAATGTACTACCCAAAGGAATTGGTGGCCTATGCACGCTCCTTCGGGTCGCTTCCAGCGGCTACTGCTGGAGTTGAAACAGCACAGCAAAGACTGCGCTGTGAGGCAGGCAACGCCTGCCCAAAATCAGGCTATTGGTCATCCCCCGCATATCAACAAGGCGACAGACATTTCACGCAAGGTGAGATCATGCCGCACATAGAAGGTAATCAGTGGGGAGCAACCATATGGCAGTTCATCCGCGAGTAAATCCCACGTACGGCGGTGTGGCTACAGGCCCAACTGAACGTTGCACGCGGACGCCAACATGGGGCATGGCTTCGCCATTTTACTGCCCCATGTTGGTACCCTGCGCCCCTTCGGGGCTCCGGCGCCGGTGAACTCTGCGTTAGGCAAACACCTATGAGCACTCTCGCACATGAACGCTTTACACGATGGCAGGCAATGGCAATTAGCCAGCTATCTGTGGCCTTAGCTCTGATTTCATCACTATCCACAGCGGGGCTTGGCGCTTGCTTTTCGATAATGCAGGCCACCACTCAGAATTCAGCTGCGCCTTCGAAAATTGCATTAATTTTAAGCGCAGCGCTATTCCTTGCAGCAGTTTTTCTTGGTGTTCTGTCGGTGATTACACGAACACTCGATTTTCGACTCACCGCGAGAACCGCAAGACAAAAGCAGACCGAAAAATCAGAAGTCGACAACACCATTTGGCTGATTACATCAGATCGATACGGCAGACTAACTTGGCTACTATTCTGGCTGAGCCTTATGGCATTCATGGCGGCTGGATCACTGCTTACTTACATTGTGGCCGCATCTTATGCAGGCAACGCAGGCCTTTGCAATTAACGGCAACAGTTTTCATCATGCACATTTGAAGGGAAAATCTTGCAATACCTAAACGAAAAATCAGGTCGCGCCGAATACGCCAAAATCGTACTTGGAGCTCTCATTGCAACCATTGCGACCTCATTCGCCGCCACTGCCATATCCGATGATTTGGGAGCCTTGGTGACGGGTATTGCTATGCTTATCGCTATTCCATTGGTTCTTGCGCAAGGGGTTCGGCGCCTCAACGATCTCGGCAGGTCGCGCTGGTGGATCATCCTAAGTTTCGCCCCTGTATTTAACACGGTACTTTTCTTGATTTTCCTTTTTCGGGAGGGCGCCAAGAATGAATCGAGCACAGCCTAACTGTCGGTTCAACGCGGACGCCAACACTGGCCATGCCTTCGGCATTTTCATGGCCAGTGTTGGTACCCTACGCGCTTCGCGCTCCGGCGCCGGTTAACCTGGGCTACAAGGGCTTCCCCATCTGTCAAGCAATAGCTGACCCAGGCTCGCGCAGCGAGCCAACATCAAAGTGCCAAGCACAACGCCGACGCAGATCAGGCGAGCAAAGGTAAGGACA
>NZ_LFRI01000041.1 GCF_001447195.1 Aquabacterium parvum
GGTGAGCCGCTGGTGAAGCGTTTCTTGACCTTCAACGTGGTCGCCGATAAACTGCGCTACATCGAGCGCACGACTCTTTGCCTTACCGTACCGATCAACCCGCCTGGGTAGCGTCTCGATTCCATCAGCCCCGAACACCTCTGACCAGGACTCGGGGCTTTCCTTTTCAAGGTCGGGTGGCGACATACCCCCCCCTTCCTGGCCGGGGGACTCCCCCGCTCCCCCGTGTGAACAGGTCACACATCACGCAACCCATGTTGCAGGGGGCCATGC
>NZ_LFRI01000042.1 GCF_001447195.1 Aquabacterium parvum
TGTGACGGGTGCTCATCTCGGTGCTCCAGCACCATGCGCACCGCGCGCTCGCGAACCTCGGGGGAATACTTCGAACTTCTCATCTTGGCTCCATCATCTCAAACGAGGGAGCCTCCTTCAAAGCCGGGGCGGTTCAAGATGACGAATTTGTCATCTTTGAGTTGGCCTTCTGTCGCCTGCATCTGCATAGGCTTTCACCTCCATAACCTTCAAGGACTGAAGATGAGAAAAGTGAACAGCCTGATTGCCTGCTCGATCCTGGCCATCAGTGCCAGCGCCTTTGCGGCGGATGGACACGAACACGGGCACGAACATGATCCGCTGCACGGCGGCGTGGTGGTGGAAGCCAGCGAGATGGACTTCGAACTGGTGGCCAAGGCCGACCTGATCAGCCTGTACGTGCGCGATCACGGCAAGGCAGTCAAGATGCAAGGTGCCAGTGGCAAACTGACCCTCATCAAGGGCACCGACAAAAACGAAGTGCAACTCGCGCCAGCGGGTGAGAAGCTGGAAGCCAAAGGCAGCTTCGACGTGAGCGCTGGCGCCAAAGCGGTGGCTGTCGTGACGCTGCCTGGCAAGAAGCCCGTCTCTGTTCGCTTTGCGCTGAAGTGATGCAAGCCCCCGAAGCTGGCCGATGAATCGGCCGCTTCGGGGCGAACGCAGGTCCTGATGCATTCGCTGGCCGCTCATTGTTGATGGGGGCAATTTGGCAGCTTCAATGCCCCCATCTTGAAGGACCTTGATGCCGTCTGATAGTAGGCGATCGCCTCATTCAACAGTACCGGATCCACTGCTTTGGGCGTCGTCTCCAGCGTCCGAGGATCGACCCTGTAGCTCTCCACCCGTTGCCGAGGCAGCAACACCGTGAGCGTGTTGCTTCGCAGGTAGCCAAGCGACTGATAGTTGCTGACGAAGACCCTTCTCAACGGCTCCTCTTCTTCGAAGAGACAGCGTCCAAAGAAGTAGTCGGCCCCCTTTTTCCCCAATAGCTCGACGATCGTGGGGGCCAGGTCCAACTGGCTGACCAGCGGTTCGTATACACCTGGCTTCAGCAGATCAGGCGCGAAGAAGATCAAAGGGATTCTGTAGCCATCCAGTGGCAATTTGGTCTTTCCCGCCACGGACGCACCATGGTCGGCGACGATGATGAACAGGGTGTCCTTGAACCAGGGTTGCGCACGAGCCCTGTCGATGAAGTCGCCGATCGCGAAATCGGTGTACTTGACGGCGCCGAGTCGCCCACCGGGCGAAGGGATGTCGATGCGGCCGGCGGGATAGGTGTAAGGGCGGTGATTGGACGTTGTCATGATGTGCGCAAAGAAAGGATTGCTTTGCGCCCTTCCCTCATCCAGCGTGCTCAAGGCCTGGCTGAACAGCACCTCGTCCGCCACCCCCCAGACGTTTTCGAAGACGATGGTGCGCTTGTCCATGTCCGTCCTGTCGATCACCTTGTAGCCGTTGCCCCCGAAATAGGCATTCATGTTGTCGAAGTAGCCGTACCCGCCGTAGAAAAAGTAGGGCTTGAAGCCTTGAGAGCCAAGCACTTCTCCCAGCGTGGCGAGGTGCTCGTTCTGAGGTCGGCGGACAATGGCCTGCCCGGGGACGGGGGGCGTTCCCAGCGACAGCGCCTCCAACCCCCTGACCGTGCGTGTTCCCGTCGCATAGGCGTGCGAGAACAGCAGTCCTTGCTTGGCGATCGCATCGAGCCGGGGCGTCAACCCTCGCGAGTCGCCGTATGCGCCAAGAAATGAAGCCGAGAGGCTTTCCACCGAGATCAGCACCACATTCCGTGGCCGCCGGGTGAAGGGCCATGCGTGGTTCGCGGCGCCCTTCAATGCCTGAGCAGAAAGATCGGACAGCGGTCTGCGCTGCATCCCCATGGTTTGAAGAATGCGGTCCGCCTCGCTTTGCGGCATTGTTCGATAAAAGCGATCGAAATCCAGCTCGTTCCGCCGCATGGCCGCCGCCAGCGTGAACAGACCGTTCCCGGAGATCTCGTCCGCATAGGCGTTGCCTGCCCCTTCCATCTGGTCCACGCTGACCGTGAACCCCGCGATCACGGGCAGAACCACACCCGCTGCCACCAGCTTGGCGCGCTGGATGCGCGTGATCTTGACGTTGTCCATGTTTCGAACGGCGCCCCGCAAGAACCAGACAATGAGACCAGCCACCACTGCGATGGCCGCCAAGACGGTTGGAACAGGATAGGACTGCCGGATGTTGCCGATCACCTCCTGCGTGTAGAGCAGGTAGTCGACCGCGATGAAGTTGAACCGTGTTGAAAACTCCAGCCAGAAGGTGACCTCCGCGCCGATGCCAAACAGCATGACGAAGACAGAAAACCACAACCACTTGAGCCGAAGCGTTCTATGCCAAAGGCTAGTTCTCCAGCGATTGGGCAGTACCGCCTCGTAAAGGCAAACCGGCGCGACCAGAAAGGCCAGCGTTGCCAAATCGAACAGAAGCCCCTTGGTCAGCACATAGGGCCAGAGATCGATGCCGACCTGCCCCGCATCCAATGTGACCAGCAGGCCGATGCGCAAGCAAGTGAAGGCCGCCAACCAGATGACGGCGACCAGCCAGGGAACGCCCATGGACCTGAAAGCATTCGTGGGAACTGAAAACATCTAAGGTGATCCTGATGTGTGTCGGGCGGGTATCGACCCTATTCCCAACACGTCTGACAAATGAACGAAGACGTGATCGTTTCAAGTTGAATGGCGATGGCTCACGCCACCGATGCCGATTGCTTGCCTCGGTAAGTTGCCTGGTAATGCATCTCAGCAAAAGACGCGACGACAATCTCGCCATGCTTTGACAGACCTCACAGGCATATCCGCGAGATCAATATCGAAGTGCGTCCCGTTCCTTGATCAATTTGTCCAACTTGCGCTGGGCCTGCTCCGTCTCCGAAGCCAACGAGCGCTGACGGCGGCCATACTGTGAAGAAAATCTACGGCCTTGCCGATCCCCCTCTACGACCTGGCGCCCGGCCTCCTGATCGGACCGACGGCCCCTGAGCTCTTCGTAGGCACTGGCAATCTTGTTGTCCAGATCCTTCAGCCGAAGAGATCGCGCAGCAGCGTCTTTCAGCAACTGCTCTCGCGTCATCGCAAGCGCGCGTTGCGCCGCCTCGGCCTGCTGCGGATCAGCCGGGTGAGGTTCGACAGATATCGCGTAAGACCGCTTCGCCTTTGCCTCGGGCTCGTCGCCATACACGACCTGCCCATTGGGCATGATCGACTTGTAGAGGATGCGTTCCTCGGCCCAACAGTAAGGGGTCATGCAGAGACATGCCAGCGGGATCAAGCTACTGGCGAGATGTCCAGGCACGCTTCGCATTGAATTGCTCATCCACAAGCTCCTTCTTCATTTCTCGCCATTGCAAAAGCTCGCGTGTTCAGACGCGCTATGCAGGCGAACCGCCAGATCAGGGAACCGTGCCTTCGCCACCAGTTTTAGTCGGTGACGGAACCGTACGATCCAGCGCGCGCAGAATCCGGCTTTCGTCGATCAGCGCACGCCCTTCCTGCCGCGACAAGCGAACAAGGTCGAATCTCTTCCCATACCTTCCACGCCTGCGTACTTCCAGCACAACGACATCACCTGCTCGCAGTTCCAGGGGAATGGTCGCGTCCACCCCCTCCTGAATGCGAACTTCGTGAAGCCCCGGCGAAACGTCCACGGCAACGACCGAATAGGGGATGAGGCTTTCCAGCGGCTGCCCATTCAACCCCAAAGGCACCAGCCCTTGGACGTCGCCGTCCCGCGCTCGAACGATCACCACCCGCCCCGCATCCGGCCGCAATGCCAGGTTGCGCACCTTGGCCGCGTCCAAGGACTTCGGTGACGGCCCCGGCACGCAGGTTCTCGTCTTGAGCATGGTGAAACATATGGGCTTAAGCCGCTTGGCCTCGTCCCTCTCGGGCAGGGCACAGCCTTGCAACACCGCGGCGAACAGCCCCAGCAAGACTATGTCAGGCGCATAGAACGTCGCGCGAGTGAAGGCACGCGCGCTCCCCTCACCGGGCCAAAGCCGGGGCCACCGGCCCCATGCTTTGGTCATGCAATCGCTCCATCCTCGTGTGCGTCAGGAGAGGGCTTGGTTTCGGTGGTCTGGGCGTCCTCTTCATCCTTTCGATGGACGATGCGGTAAAGCACAGGCAGCACCAGCAAAGTCAGCATCGTCGAGGACAGGATGCCCCCGATCACGACGGTCGCCAGCGGCCTTTGAACCTCCGCGCCCGTGCCGGTGGCCAGGGCCATCGGTACGAAGCCAAGCGATGCCACCAACGCGGTCATCAGGACCGGCCTCAGCCGCGTCAAGGCGCCCTCGTGGATGGCCTCGTCAAGCGACCGCCCTTCGTCACGCAAGTTGCGAATGAAGGAGATCATCACCAGCCCGTTCAGCACGGCCACCCCAGACAGTGCGATGAATCCGATGGCCGCCGAGATCGACAAGGGGATGTCCCGCAGCCACAGGGCCAGGATGCCTCCCGTCAGCGCGAACGGGATCCCGGTGAACACCAGCAAGCCGTCCTTCACGTTGCCGAACATGGCAAAGAGCAGCACGAAAACCAGCAGCAGCGAGACCGGCACGACGATCTGCAGGCGCTGCGTGGCGGACTGCAGGTTCTCGAACTGGCCGCCCCACACGGTCCAATAGCCCGTGGGGATCTTGACCGCTTCCAGCGCCTTCTGGGCATCCCCGACGAAGGTGCCGATGTCACGGCCACGCACGTTGGCGCTGATGACGATGCGGCGCTTGCCGTTCTCGCGGCTGACCTGGTTGGGACCAGGCGCCGAGTCGATGGAAGCCACCTCGGACAGCGGAATGAAGCGCGCGCCCTCGCCGTCTCCGCCCTTCAAGGCGATGGGGAGGCGCCGAACGGCTTCCAGATCCGTGCGGACATCTTCCGGCAGACGCACGACGATGTCGAAACGGCGGTCGCCCTCGAACAGCGTCCCAGCCTCCTTGCCGCCCACGGCCGTGGCCAGCGTGTCCTGGATGTCGCCGATGTTCAGGCCATAGCGCGTCGCCTTCTCGCGGTCGATGTTGATGGTCAGCATGGGCAGGCCCGTGGTCTGTTCCACCTTCACCTCGGACGAGCCCGGGATGCCTTGCAGCACCTTCGCGATCTGGTTGGCAGTGTTGTTGAGGACATCCATGTCATCACCGAACAGCTTGACCGCGACGTCACTGCGCACCCCGGAGATCAGCTCGTTGAAGCGCAGCTGGATCGGCTGAGAGAACTCGTAGTTCTGCCCCGGCAGTTTGGCGACCTCTTCCTGAACAGCGGCCAGCAGTTCGTCGCGCGTCTTGCGCGGCTCGGGCCATTTGTCCACCGGCTTGAGCATCACGTAACCGTCCGAGATGTTGGGCGGCATCGGGTCGGCCGCGATCTCGGCGGTACCGGTGCGTGCAAACACACGTTCGATCTCAGGGAACTTGGCCTTCAGATGGCTTTCCAGCTTGGTCTGCATGGCCACCGATTGGCTGAGGCTGGTGCCGGGAATCCGCAGCGCCTGCACCGCGAAATCGCCTTCGTTCAAGCTTGGCACGAACTCGCTGCCCATGCGGGAAGCCACCACGCCACAGACCAGGACGAGCACCGCTGCCGCCGTCAGCACGACAGGCTTGGCCCCCATCACCGTGTTCAGCATGGGCTCATACCAGCGCTTGGCGGTGCGGATCACTACGTTTTCGGTCTCCGACACCTTCTTGCCGATGAACAGCGCCACGGCAGCGGGGATGAAGGTGATGGACAGGATCATGGCACCCAACAACGCCGTCACCACGGTGAACGCCATCGGATGGAACATCTTGCCTTCCACACCGGCCAGGGCGAAGATGGGCAGGTAGACGATCATGATGATCAGCTGCCCGAACAGCAGCGGACGACGGGCCTCCTGCGAAGCCGCGAAGACTTCATGGAAGCGCTCGCGCAAGGTCAACTCTCGCCCGTGATGCGCCTGCGCATGCGCCAGGCGGCGCACGCAGTTCTCCACGATCACCACCGCGCCATCGACGATGATCCCGAAGTCCAGCGCGCCCAGACTCATCAGGTTCGCACTGACCTTCTGACTGACCATACCGCTGAAGGTGAAGAGCATGGAAAGCGGGATCACCATGGCGGTGATCACCGCGGCACGCATGTTGCCCAGGAACAGGAAGAGGATGGCGATCACCAGGATGGCGCCTTCCATCAGGTTCTTCTTCACCGTGGCGATCGCCTTGTCCACCAGGACGGTCCGGTCGTAGACGGTCACGGCATGAACACCAGCTGGCAGGGACTTGTTGATCTCCGCCATCTTGATGTCAACTGCTTGCGAGACCTTGCGGCTGTTCTCGCCAATGAGCATGAACACGGTGCCCAGGACGACCTCTCGGCCGTTGTCGGTGGCGGCGCCCGTGCGCAGCTCCTTGCCCTGCCCCACTTCTGCGATGTCGCGGATGCGGATGGGTACATCCGTCGTCTGCTTGACGATGATGCTGCCCAGGTCCTGGGTGCCACGCACCTGACCAGGTGCACGGATCAGGTACTGCTCGCCTTCGCGTTCGATGTAGCCGGCGCCAACGTTGCCGTTGTTGCGCTCCAGGGCATTGACCACGTCACCCAACGTCAGGCCATGCGCCATGAGCTTCTCAGGGCTGGGCGCGACCTGGTATTCCTTGGCATAGCCGCCGATGGAATTGATCTCGGTCACGCCCGTTACATTGCGCAGTTGAGGCTTGATGATCCAATCCTGGATTTCGCGCAGGTCAGTCGGCGTGTAGGGCGTGCCATCCGGCTTCTTGGCGCCGTCCTTGGCTTCGACAGTCCACATGTAGATCTCGCCCAGGCCTGTGGAAATGGGGCCCATGGCCGGCGTGACGCCTTCCGGCAGCCGCGCCTTGGCCTCCTGGATCCGCTCGTTCACCAGTTGGCGCGCGAAGTACAGGTCGGTGCCGTCCTTGAAGATCACGGTGATCTGGGACAGGCCGTAGCGCGACAGGGAGCGGGTCTGCTCCAGGCCGGGCAGGCCCGCCATCACTGTCTCCAGCGGGTAGGTCACACGCTGTTCGGTTTCCAGCGGCGAATAGCCAGGTGTCTGGGTGTTGATCTGGACCTGGACGTTGGTGATGTCCGGCACGGCATCGATGGGCAGCTTCTGATAGCTGAAGACGCCCAGGGCGGCCATACCGAAGACGGCCAGCAGCACAAGCCAGCGCTGCTCAATGGCAAATCGGATGATGCGTTCAAACATGATGGGTGGACCTCGTGCTCAATGCTCGTGCTCGGCCGAAGCCTTGCCGATTTCAGCTTTGATGACGAAGCTGTTCGTCGCCGCATAGCGGGTACCGGCGCTCAAGCCCTTGACGACTTCCGTGCGCTTGCCATCGGTGTGACCGACCTCCACAGGCTTGGCCTGGAATCCGCCCGGGACTTCGACGAACACGACTTGGCGGCCTTCCATGGTCTGCACCGCGCCAGCCGTCACGGTCACGGGTGCTTCCGTCTCGCCGGAAGTCACGGCGACATTGACGAACAGGCCGGGACGCCACGACAGGTCTGGATTGGTCAGCACCACTCGGGCGGTTGCTGTGCGCGTCTGCTCGCCAATCAGCGATCCAACGTAGGTCACGGTGCCCTTGGCCGTGGCTTCGAACGAACTGGATCGCACGGTAACCTTCTCGCCCACCTTCACGAGGTTCAGGTCCTTGGCGGGCACGTTGATTGTGGCCCACACGGTGGACAGGTCGGACAGGGTGAACACATTGGCGTCTTCCTTGACCGACTCGCCCAGAGCGATGTGCTTCTCGACCACGACCGCATCAAACGGTGCGCGCAGCTCGTAGCGATTCAATGCCCCAGCCGAAGGCGAGGCACCCAACGCCTTGAGCTTCTGGTTGGCGTTGTTGACCGCAATCTCGGCTTCGCGCAGGGCCTGGGTGGCCTGCAGAAGATCCATCTGCGGCGAGATCTTGTCTTCGAAGAGCTTCTTCTCTCGGTCGTAGGTGGTTTGCGCCAAGGTCAGGCGCTTCTGGGCCGCCTGCAACTCGCTGCGCTGTTCGGACAGCAACACGCTGGAAATGACCGCGAGGACCTGGCCCTTTTTGACCTGCTGCCCGAGGTTGGCCGACACCGATTCGACGACGCCACCGACACGGGGCACAACGTGTGCCGTGCGATCCTCGTTGAACTTGATCTCGCCGGACAGTTGCACCGTCGAAAGGATCTTGCCAGGTTGTGCCGCTTGGACTTCAACGCCCGCTGCTGCGATCTGCTGAGCATTCAGAGAGACAGGCTCTTCCTCGCCTTCCTCGTGCTTGCCAGCGTTGGCGGCGGCAGCGCCCTTCTCAGGAGCGGTTTCGCCTTCATGCTTGTCATGCTCCCCATGCTCCTCGGCCTTCTCATGGTGTTCCTTGTCATCGTGTCCCTTCGCCTCGTCGTGGCCGGACTCGGATTTCTTCTCGCCGTGGTGCTCGGCGTCGTCGTGTCCCTTGGCCTCGCCGTGACCGTGGCCATGGCTCTCCTCGGCCGCTTCGCCGGCGGGCGCGCTGGGAGACCGCGTCAGCACAAATGCGCTGACGCCCAACCCCGCCAAAACGATGGCGATGATGGCGATGAGTTGCTTTTGGCTGATGCGCCCAGCTTGGCGTTGTGATTTGGAGCGTGTCATGCAATGCTTTCTCATGGCTTGGACGTCGTCTGTTCTTCGCCGCTGGTCCCCAGCAGGCGATCAATGTTGGCGTTGGTGCGGTACAGCTCATTGAGCGCCCGCAGGTACTGGGCGCGAGCCTGGAGCAAGGTCCGTTGAGCATCCAGGGCGTCGAGGAAGCTGAACTTGCCCAACTCGAAGCCGGTCGTGGCGGCCTGCCACGCGCTCTCGGCGCCCGGCAGTACCTCGCTGCGCAGGACGTCCACCTCAGCCTGGGCGAAGCGCTGACGCTCCGTCAATTGCACCCACTCGGTCTCGACGCGGATCCGCGTTGCCTGGAAGTCCGCTTCGGCCTTATCGTGCAGGCGCAAGGCCTGAAGCAGGTTCCCCCGGTTGGTATCGAGCACAGGAATGGGAATGGCCAGGCCGATCACAGCCTGGTTGCGTCCGACCTGCTGATCCCGCTTGGCACCCAAGGTCAGGGTCACGTCCGGAACACGGCGCGCCTCCTCAAGCTCGACCATGGCTTGCCGCTTGTCGACCTCCAGGCGTGCCTGCCGCAGCACCGGCACATCTGACAACTGAGAAGCCTCCAGATTGCGAGCGGCTGGTTGGACACCCGATTGCCAGACCAGCGTCTGAGCACGAACGGCAGATGCTGGTCCCAGCAGAGCTGCCAGCCCTTGGCGAGCGGATCGAAGTTCGCTCTGCGCTTGAAGCAACTCCAGCCGGACACCAGCGTGAGCGACCTTTGCCCGCGTCTCGTCCACCGCAGAGACCTTGCCGGCCTGAACCCGCTTGGAGACCGCATCCGTGCCACGCATGGACAAGTCGACGGAGGCCTGCGCCAACTTCACCCGTTCCTGAGCGATGGCTGCGGCAAAGAATGCATCGGCCACATCCGCTCTGATCTGCGCGCGACGCCCTTCGATGTCCACGGCGGTTTGAGCCCGCGCGGCCTCGGCGACCGAGATCCGCGCTGAACGTTTACCGCCCAACTCGATGGGCTGGCTCAACTGCACCGTGGTCGTTCGGCTGTCTCGCCGCGTGTCTTCCAGCAGTGCCTGGACTTCAGGGTTGGGACGCGCACCCGCTTGAATGACGGCCCCTTCGCTGGCCGCCAGTTCCTGCTGATTCGCCACGATTTGCGGGCTGAACTGAAGCGCCAGCCTGATGGCTTCGCTCAGCGTCAGGGGCTGTGCCACGGGCACCGCCTTGTGCACGGCCTGCCCATCCGAATCGGACGGGCTAACTTGAGCAAAGGTGGTGGAAGAAAAAAGTGTGGCCGTGACCAACGCGAACGTTGTCATCGGCACCATGTGCCTGTACATCGAATTCTCCGGGTTGTGGGAACAACAACAAGAAGGAATCCGGCGAGAGAGGCCGTGGCCTCGCTATCTGAAGACAGGAAAAAAGCTTGCGCAGCAGCCGTCTCGCCGAATCAAACGGCGAGACGTATGTCGGGACGCTCGGGCCCCGCTGGAATGTTGGAGGCGTAGCCCTCGATCGAGTGGCCAAACCATTCCCTGCTAGACGCCACCTGGGGGGTGTGCGTCTCACTGACCGGCGAGGCAGCGCTCATGTGGCAGACAGTGCAGTCGTTGTCGGCACTGGCCTTCTTGTCGCTACCGCTCTTGTCCTTTGCGGCTTTATCGCCAGGGCGCTCCCCATGTTGCGGATCAAGATGGTTGTGCTCGTGGTGCCCGAAATGGCGCTGCGCGGCAGGGTTGCTTTCATGCTGACAATAGCTGGCCACCGCAGCCCAGGACATCTGGAGCGGAAACCAAATCAGCAGGAACAAGCAAAGCAATCGACGCATGGCGCGGCAAGTATAGGTTGAAAAAAATGCCTTGTGGATCAGAAATGAGTTGCGCCTGACAAATACACGTGAAGGAAGTTGCCTGGCATGTCCGTCGATAGAAGATCCAATCTCTTTGAATCCATTTGAATCCCTGTAGCGGCTACAGAGTCAATACCCTTCGCGAAGATTGTTGTGAATTTTTCCACAGGGCAATGAATCAAGCCTGTCTAGGTTGCTCGGTCTCGCTCTGAGCCACATGCCCGTCCACATTGCTGGCCTCCACACTGTGGGCATGCCGATCCGGCGCCGCTTTGGGATTGTCGACTTGGGGTTCTACGCCCTCGTCTTTGACAGCGTAGTTGCGCTGCGGCTCGCGATCTTTTTGAGGCTTCGCAACAGTCCTGGCATGTTTGGAAGTGGCACCCATGATGGCTCCTTTGCAATGACAACGAGTGTCATCGGCAAGGCATATGCCGATCTGGTTCGAATTGAATCCAATGTCATGCCAGACGCCAGAAGGCTGAAGCCACTATAGATTTTCCGGCTCCCAGCCTTTCAAGGCGGTGTCTTGAAGATTACATTTTCGTCATGTTTGGTTCAGGCCGGTATTCATCGGCACACTTCGCAAACATGACAAGTGTGCAGGCGAAGATATTGGTCGTCGAAAACGACATTAAGACTGGCGATCACTATCGCCTAGGTTTGAGCGAGGCCGGATTCGCCGTCGACCTTGCCAAAAGCGGCATCGAGGCGTTGAAACTGGCATCGCTGCAAATGTTCGATCTCTTGATCATCGACACCGCCCTGAAAGGCATGACAGGCTGTGAACTGCTGCAGGCGCTCCGGCGTCAGGATTCGTTGATTCCCGTGCTTTTCTTGAATGGACGCGACCATCATGAGTGCCGCGTCAACACGCTCCAGCGTGGCGTTGAAGACTTCCTCAAAAAGCCGTTCTCCTTCTCGGAACTCTTGTGCAGCATCAGGACCATCCTGCGTGGACGCACGGTCGACGCCAGCAGCCTCCCTTCGATCTGCATCGGTGATCTGGAGTTGGACCTGTTGCGCCGCCGCGTGCACCGTGCAGGGACCCACATCGATCTGACGCCCAAGGAATTCGGCCTGCTGGAACTTCTGATGCGTCGCCAAGGGGAAGTCCTTCCGCGATCACTGATCGCCTCCCAGGTATGGGACATGCCCTTCGGGAGCGACACCAACGTCATCGATGTGGCCGTGCGTCGCCTGCGACTCAAGATCGATGAAGGGCAAGAGACGAAGATGATTTTCACGGTGCGAGGCATGGGCTACATGCTCGAAGCGCCCGAACAGTGACCGCATTCGAGGAACAAGAGCTTGATGTCGACCACAGGCAATTTCTACGAGGACAAGGCGGAGGAGTATTTTTCCCTCACCTTCGATGCCGACACGTCCGCACCCAGGGAACGCTTCCTGGCGAAGCTGCCTCGACGAGCACGTATCCTGGATGCGGGTTGCGGTTCAGGCAGGGATCTTCGCGCCTTCAAGCGTGCAGGCCATGTCGCTCTTGGAATCGACTCCTCAGTCGCCATGGCCAGCCTCGCTTATGCCTACTCTGGCGTCGAATGCATGGTGCTTCGTCTCGAAGACATTGCCTTTGAGCGCAGCTTCGATGGCATCTGGGCTTGCGCTTCCCTGCTCCACCCGCCAAGGGCGCAACTCGTTCCAGTACTGATGCGCCTGCACCAAGCACTCGTGTTTGGCGGAACGTTGTTCCTTGCTCTTCAAGAGGGACAAGGAGAACGCTGCATCGAGGATGGGCGACACTATGTGTACTACCGTCTCTCGGAGGTTCTAAACGCCCTAGGTCAGGCTGGTTTCGAAGCAAGCGAATCATGGCTGACAACCAGCTCCCCTCTTCTCTATGGCACGCCACATTGGATCAACGTCCTTGCCATCGCCAGTTGATATGAACCGTGCATAAGCCAAGGCTAATGCAACTTCAAGGTTTGATGCGCTGAATTGACACCGTCTGATCAAAGAAAGGAATCTTCATGCAATGCCCCGCTTGCAAAACCGTTCAACTTGCGATGAGCCATCGCGAGAACGTCGAAATCGATTACTGCCCGCAATGCAGGGGCGTATGGCTGGACCGAGGAGAGTTGGACAAAATCATTGAACAGAGCCAGCGCGACCCCGTGTCGACGCAGGCCCACATGGATCCCGGCATTTCGACAGGACGTGGTGAACACCATGGTCGGCGTGAACATGGCGGCGGCCATCAAAAGTCTGGTCATGGCTCCAGCCATGGAGGCAGTTTTCTGAGGAGACTGTTCGATTGATGTGCTGGCATTGCCGGAGCGATTTTGGTGACGGGAATAGTGGGCATCTGCATGCTCATGTCTCGTCATCCATCCTTGGCACACCCATTTGATGGTGATACATTTTTGCGATGCGCCGCCTGATTGCCATTTTCTTGTTGTTGATTGTGCCGCTGCAGCTTGGATATGCTGCGGCCGCGGCCTATTGCCAGCACGAGACTGGCAGTGCGGCCGGGCATTTCGGGCACCATGCGCATGAACACAGGGCGCAGGTAGGAGCCGATCAAGACAATGGCAAAGGCAAGTTGTCATTGCAGCTTGACCAGGATTGCGGCCTCTGCCATCTCCAGATGCCCCAGCTGCTGCCCCAGCACACCACGGTGACACCGACCTCCGTCGAGACTTCCCTCTACCGTGCACCGGTGATTGCGTATTCCTCGGCCGATCGCCGCCGTCTCGAACGCCCCAATTGGACATCCTCGCTGTAAATCGGCGAGCAGTTCGTCCATTCCTGGCTTCCATACGCTTCGAATGAATCCGTCATGAACTGACGGCTTCTGCTCGTCGAATTCCTCCCATCACGCTTGGAGAATTCGATGCGAAGTTCATTGGCCGTGCCCATGTTTTGCCATGGCAGACGCGGTAGTGCCCACCTGCCCTTGATTGCATCCATCCAGACAACGCCCGTAGCCACCGGAGCGCAGCGGCCAGTCCTGCGCGCGCAAGGGGCCCTTACATGACCACGCCCTTCACCCACAAGGAGTTGGGCCTGGTGTGGTTGGCTTTGGGACTGTGTGGGGTGCTTGCACTGCTTCTGTTTGCCTGGTGGCTGGCGCATCACCCTCCCAAGGTGACACCAACCTCACAGCCCAAGTACACCGATGCTCTCCGGCATCGACTGAACGGCAAACGATTTTCGGAACGGCAAGCGCCACCGAATTCGACCGGCACGGCATCGGGTACTCATGGTCAGCCGCCCGCTGGAAAACAAGACGGCAAAGCCAAAGGAAGAAGGCCATGAGCATACGTTCCACCCGTTTGTGGATGGCATGCCCCTCACTCCCTGAGCAAATGCCATGAGGTACACGACGCTCCGATCCTTCGGCTCCTTGCTGTGCATCCGGGTCGTGGCTGCGCGTCTCGCTGCCAATGATGAAGCTCCGTTTACGGCCCATTCATGGCGCGCGCCGGAGGTGGCAGCCCAGGTTCAGCCTTCAGGATCCAGCACCACATCAGATGAACTGATGCGCGCGGTGGTCTCCTGGCTGGTCTGCGAGTTGATGCTCCAACGCTCAGCCCTGCACTTCCGATTGTGCGGTCAAGCCATGACCGCCGGCCTGCACATCGCGCGTGCCACTTTGAGCTGGGATGGTCCGCACGGCAGGCGCAGCGCGGCGGTAAGCCCCCACAGCGGTTTGCTCGGCCCTCAAGGCATTTTCGAGCTACCTCCAGAAACCAGGATCACCGCCGTGTTGCACCTCCAGGGCCGCCGTCCAGTGACTGTCAGGTTTGTGCTACCGCCAAACCGACCTCCTTGTGCCTGCTGAGCATCAATCTTCGATCCGGCATCCGATTCAACACCAGAGACCGCATCATGATCAAACCCATCTCCATGAATCTGCCACTGCCCTCCACGCCGGCGGTGCCATCGCCCCGCTTGACGCCTCCAGTGGTTCCACCGACGAATCCTTCTGGGGAACAGGAGGAGGACGGTTTCAAAGAGCACGCGATCCTGCTGCGTTCCAAGAGGCAGGAAATACTGGCTTCCAACATCGCGAACGTCGATACCCCTCACTACCAGGCCAAAGACCTCGATTTCCGGACCAGCCTGCGGAACGCCGTGAACAACCAGCGCTCAGAGGGCACCGATCCCAGTGACCTTCGAAAGACGGCCGCGGGACACTTGTCGCAGTTGCCGCAACCATCAGGAAGCATATTCAACAGCACGGTGGCGCTTGTCTACCGCGTTCCGCTCCAGACCAGCCTGGACAGCAATACCGTGGACATGGACGTCGAACGTGGGCAAATCGCCGACAACGCCATCCGCTATCAGTTGGCCTTGCAGGCCTATGAGGATGAGTACAAGGAATTCCGGCAAGCTTCGATGACGGGAGGGACACGCTGATAGCGCTTGACTCTGTGCCCACTACAGGGTTTCTAATGCAGGTACGCGCTGACATGGCTTGTTGACTGCCTGTCCGCTTGGCCTTTCAGCACCATTGTTCGCCTTTCCCTATACTGCCCAACCATGCGCCGCTGGCTGATCTTGTTCCTGGTGTTTGTCCTTCCGCTCCAACTCAGTTGGGCGGCGGCTGGCATCGCCTGTGCGCATGAGACCGGCCCTGCCGCCGACCACTTCGGGCATCACGTGCATCAGCACCAGGACAGTGGCAAATCGGTGGAGCACGGAAAGTCAGTTGCCGACAAAGGCCAGGCCGATACAGATTGCCCATACTGCCATGTGAGCGTTCCAACGCCCGTCGTGGAGTTCCATTTCTTTGATGCTCCGCTGACCAGCTCGACCGCCTTGCCCGAACCGCTGTCCTGGCGGGCATGGGTATTCGAAGAGGCGCCCGAGAAGCCCAACTGGCGTATGCCCAGTTGATCCAGCTGAGCGCTCTTCCCCGCTGAAACCAACAGCCTCAAGCTTCCCGCGCCGCTGGATCCACCAGTTCTGACTTTGTTCAACTGGAGGACTCGATGCGCCATGTGCCATCACCCACTGATTGCCCTGCCTTGTCGGCCACCCTCCGGGACTGCTCGGAGGACTACTGCCGCGCTCGAAACGCTTCTCATGCGCCGCAGGCAATCCTGGTCCTCCGTAGATCCCTCTATCTGGAGTACCTCTCATGATCAAGTCACTGACTTGGGTATCACTGCTTCTGGCCCTGCTGGCGTCTGGATGCGCCAGCATGGACACCGACACTTACGGCCGCAAGGAAGGCTGGCGCAGGGCCCGTGTGGTCGAAGTGGGCGGCATTGAATCGCCCATGAAGACCCTGCAGACGGACTGCCGTTCGGAACTGGGTCCTAACCCGCCCTACACCCGGTTTGCCGTTGTTTCCTACAACGTGCGCGGTAGTCCAAGGAACAAGGCCCGGCGAATCTCGGCCATTCCCAATGATTTGGACCTCCAGGCCGACGACCTCGTCTTCGTCAACATTCAAAACTGCTTTGCGCCGTTGCGCAAGCGGGATGCGTTGGGTAACACCCCATGAGATGCCGGCCATGGATTCAACTCATCCCTGGGAGCGTCCTGATCAAGGCCGCTTCCCCAGGATACGGCTCGTTCATCGCTTATGCCCAAGGGCGCGTCTCTGATTCCGCTTCCATCAAAAAAGAAAGGTCGCGAAAATGACCCAGCCTCAAAAGCTTCGATTGGAAATCCCACTGTTGCTGCCCAGTCTCCCGGACATCAGGGATCGCTGCGTCAAGCTCCTGATCCAGACACTTGAATCGCGTGAAGGCATCGCCGCTGCTCACGTCGCTGATGCGGCCACCGGGGGCACTCCTGAGCTGTGCATCCACTACGACCCAGATGTCATCTCCCTGGGCAAAGTGCGTGACATCGCACGTGGGGCTGGCGCCAAGTTAACTGATCGTTTTGGCCACATGCTTTTGCGAGCGGGAACGAAACATCCCCGCGCAGCCCGAACTTTGACGGCAAAGCTCAAGGTCCTGAAAGGCGTCGTCGAAGCCGAAGTCAATGCCTCGGGTTCCGTCCGCATCGAGTTCGATCGGGAACAGGTCGAAGAGAAGGATTTGCGCACGATGCTCAGCGGCTTCGGCATCGAAGACCGCGCCTCTCTCTCGCCTGGTTCATCAACGTCCATCAAGGATGATGGACATGACCATCAGTCCCATTCCCATCCCGAAAAGCTCGCATCGGTGTCCGACCACACAGATCATGCGCACGAGCATGGTGACGGCCATGATCATTCGCATGGTGACGAGAAGCACGGCAAGCATGCATCAGGTGCTCATGAAGGCCATGACCATTCCGGTGGACTCTTCGGTGAAAAAACAGAACTGATCTTTGCCGCGATCGCGGGAGCCTTGCTGCTGGTCGGATGGGTGCTGGAATCACAGAAGCTGGCCACGGAAACCGTGAGCATGGCCTTCTTTGTGATGGCCTATCTGTTTGGCGGCTACTTCACCTTGCTGGAAGCCATCGACAACATCAAGGCCAAGCGCTTTGAGATTGACATGCTGATGTTGGTGGCCGCCGCTGGCGCAGCCGCACTCGGGCAATGGTTCGAGGGTGCCTTGCTGCTGTTCCTGTTCAGTATGGGGCACTCGCTTGAGCATTACGCCATGGGCAGGGCCCGCAAGGCGATCGAGGCGCTGGCCAAACTCGCCCCTGAAGTGGCATTGCGTCGGCGCGACGGCAAGAAAGAAGAAATCGCCGTGGCCCAACTGCAAGTGGGCGACACCGTCGTCGTGCGACCGAACGAACGGTTGCCCGCGGATGGCTTCGTGGTCTTGGGCGAAAGCAGCGTCAATCAGGCTCCCGTGACAGGCGAAAGCGTTCCGGTGGACAAGCGGCCTGTCCAAGACGCGCAGGCCGCGTTGCAAGGCTTCGACAAGTTGCCGCCGCAGCACCGCGTCTTCGCAGGGACCATCAATGGCTCGGGCGCGCTTGAAGTGGTCGTTGCGCGGCAGGCCAGCGAATCGACCATGGCACGCGTCGTCAAACTGGTCACGGAGGCTGAAACCCAACGCTCCCCTACTCAGAACTTCACTGAAAAATTCGAACGCGTCTTCGTGCCCCTCATCCTGGCGCTCGTGGGTTTGCTGCTGTTCGCATGGGTTGTCGTTGACGAGCCCTTCTCCGCGAGTTTCTACCGAGCCATGGCGGTGTTGGTTGCTGCCAGTCCCTGCGCGCTGGCCATTTCGGTTCCCAGCGCTGTACTCAGCGGCGTGGCCCGCGCGGGTCGAGGTGGGGTCCTGGTCAAAGGCGGTGGCCCGCTGGAGAACTTGGGCACGCTCACGGCCATCGCCTTCGACAAGACCGGCACGCTGACCGAAGGCAAGCCTCGCCTGACGGATGTCGTGGCCGCTCAAGGCGTCGACGAGAAGGAATTGCTGTCCATCGCTTTGGCCGTGGAAGAGCACAGCGATCACCCGCTGGCCTCCGCCGTGGTGGAAGGCGCCAAGCAGCGGTTGGGTGATGGCCATGCCGCACCCCAGGTCCAAGGCCTGGAAAGCATCACTGGCCGAGGTGTGAAGGCACGAATCGGTGGCGACGAGGTGTACATCGGCAAGCCGGTTCTGTTCGAAGAACTCAAAGGCGAAGCCGTACCGGCTGACTTGAAGACGGCCAATGAACGCTTGGTGGCCGACGGCAGGACCACCATGATCGTGCGACTGGGCGGGCGCTACCTCGGTGCGCTGGGCATGATGGACACGCCTCGGCCAGTTGCTGCTGAAGTGATGAAGTCCCTGCAGAAACTGGGGATCGAGCGTCTGGTGATGATCTCCGGAGACAACCAGAAGGTTGCCGAATCCGTTGCCAAGAGCGTGGGTCTGACGGAAGCGCGGGGCGACCTGATGCCGGAAGACAAGGTCAAGACGATCATGGACCTCCGGTCGAGCGCTGGTAAGGTCGCGATGGTGGGCGACGGCGTCAACGATGCGCCTGCCATGGCCAATGCCACGGTGGGCATCGCCATGGGCGCCGCTGGCTCGGATGTGGCTTTGGAAACAGCCGACGTGGCGCTCATGGCCGATGACCTGACCCAGTTGCCCTTTGCCGTCGGCCTGTCACGCCAGACGAGTCGCATCATCCGCCAGAACCTTTGGGTGAGTTTGGGCGTGGTGGCTGTGCTGATTCCGTCCACGATCCTGGGTTTGAAGATGGGCACGGCCGTGCTTTTCCACGAAGGCTCCACCCTCCTGGTTGTCATCAATGCGCTGCGCCTGCTGGCATTCAATCAGCCGGAATCGCTGACACCCGTCCCGTCCGACACCCCGAAGGCTTAAGCCACTGGCTTTCATCAAACAGAGAGGCGTCCAATGAAAATCGGCGATCTTGCCAACCTCACCGGCACCCAGGTGGAGACCATCCGCTACTACGAAAGGGAAGGACTCCTGCCCGAGCCCGCGCGCACGGCCACGAACTATCGCATCTACGATGTTGAGCACGTTGAGCGACTGGCCTTCATACGGCGCTGCCGCTCCCTGGACATGGGCCTCGACGAAGTTCGTGTCTTGCTTGGACTGAAGGACAAGCCCTCCCAGAGTTGCGAAGATGCCAACCGTGTGCTCGATGAGCACCTTGGTCATGTCACCCAGCGAATTGATGAGCTGGTGGCCCTGAAGGCACAGTTGGAGAGCTTGCGTTCCCAGTGCGGTGAGGCCAAGGAATCAGCCGACTGCGGCATCCTAAAAGAACTGAGCAACGGGAATCAACAGCCCTCGCAAACCGGCCACCAGCACATCGATTCGGTACATGGCCTTGGTAGATAGCCCCTCTCCCACGCCTCCCGCAGAAACTATAGGGTGGCGCAGAAGCGTGGTGCTTTGCATTTGGCAGCCAGTTCACGCTGAAATGCGCTCGGGCTCTTGGCTGTCCATGCATTTGTTGGCGTCGCCGCCATTCAGAGGCTTTTCTCGTTGCTGCATGGCTGGTCCAATCTCGTAGAACCGGATCTCGCCACCACCCTTGAGGTGTCGGTCAGATGGCCCATTTGCAGTGCATGAGCCATTGGCCTTGCCGGCGTCTCCACGCCGCGCGCATTGACAGAAATGCGAGCGCCCTCCCCGAATTTGAATGGGAAAACTGGCTACTTGCACATGGCAACGCTTGCTCTATGGCCTGGGCACACCCGTGCTCAGGCCACATCGCCGCCAATCCCCTTATCATTTGGCTGCTGCAGGTTCGTACCTCGGCCCGGCGTTTCCTCCCTGAGCCGGTGGCGCACCGTGATGACAGCGATGCGTCTTGTGCTCGCTGATCACCCGCTGATCGGCGGGCTTTTTTTTGTCTCGCGGAAATTGAACTCCTCCATCTTGGCCGTACCGCGTCAGTACTCGCTATGAACTGGAGCCGAAATCCCCATGACAAAGCCCGCATTCACCCGTGACCATGCTGTACCCTGGCCCTAATCTGTACTCATGCGCTCATCCGAGCGATTGCCGAATCAGAGAACAGAGGTACGCACCATGCTCACCGCTGCACCGCCCGGATTTCAGGACTCTCGACACACCGCAACAGTGGAATCCCAGCCGTCCGACGTCATCGAAACGCGGCTGTGGCTGGAAGAACATGTCTGGCTTTATGGCGTGCTCAAGTCCGATCGCAACGTCGGCCCGATCTTTCGATTTCCTGACCTGATCAGTGCCTGCGTCTCCCAGGTCTTCTCCGGCCCCGAAGCGGCAAGACAGATCTTCAGCTTTCTCGGAACCGAGCTTGTGGCCCGCTCGCCCAATACGCCTCGTCGTCGGGAAGCCATGTGGCGACCGCAGTACGACTTGCTCCTTGAGTTGCAGCGCTCACCCGCCAATCGGCACCCCAACCCGAAGTTCCAGCTCGACCACTTGACCACCGCCTGCGTGGCGCTGTGTCAACAGGCGGATGAGACCGGCGCCAGCGTCCTTCAACAAGCTCGCATCAACATGGCACAGCGCTTCCGTCCAGAGCACGCCACACAGACCCGCTGAGGCCATCGACCGCCCAGCGCTCTGACCAGCACATGGCATGAAGAATCTCCAAACGATTCACGTGCCCTGACCACGCCAAGGTCGTCCAACCACGGCAGACCTGAACAAGACCTTGATCGGCACCGTGCCGGTCTCACCCCATCCGTCCCGCCGCGCAACGTGCATTGGCGGATTCATCGGTCTTGTTTGGAGTGCGCCATGCAATGGGGTCCCTTGTCTGGATGTCTTGCGCTGCTGAGCCTGCCGGCACACGCCCTGGCTTGCTGGGACGAGGCGGCGCATCGATATGGCGTGTCATCGCAATTGCTCTATGCCGTTGCAAAGGTCGAGTCGCACCTCAATCCAAATGCAATCAACCTCAGCCACCGCCAACGCACGGGCAGCTATGACATCGGGCTGATGCAGATCAACAGCTCGAACCTGCCTGCGCTGGCACGGTTCGGCATCACCGAAAGCGACCTGTACAGCCCTTGCACGAACATCCATGTGGGCGCCTGGCTGCTTGCCCAAACCCTGGCCAAGCAAGGGCTGACCTGGGATGGGGTGGGTGCCTACAACGCAGCGTGTACCCAACTCAAGGGAGTGGCCTGCCAGAGCGCACGCAGACGCTACGCCTGGAAGGTCTATCGGCAGTTGCACGCCTCGGCAATCCAGTCCCCACAGCCAACCGCCGTATGGCCGCAGAGCCGATCAGAGGCAAAGCAGCCCCTCTTCATCCTTGCCGCTCGGGTGTCGCCATGACGCGGGTACAGGACCTCGCCATGACCAGCGCCTCGGCAGCGGTGATTCTGTTTGCCTTCTCGTCTTGCACCTTGCCCGCCAAGCAGGGCCATGCAACCGCGATACCACAAGCTAAGCGGAACGCCTCACACATCGCGCAGCTTGAACGTGGCCGCGACGCGTACTTTGCCCAGTGCGTCGAGCCTGCCTGTCCTACCACCACACCCAAAACGCTGGCTGTGGCCGATGCACAGCCGCAGCCTTCGATGCGAGGCAACGCGCGCGCCCTTGCATCCGTCGCGCCAACTGAAGTGACCAAGCCTGCCCCGCTGCACAAGCCTCAGGTGCTGGTCCTGGAGTTTGCAACCGACAGTGCGGTGCTGACACCTGTACACCGGACCCTGCTGAACAGCGCAGCCAAAGCCCTGGGACGTGCCCAGCGTGTGCTCATCGTGGGACGCACCGACAACGTCGGCCCTGATGCGCCCAATCAGGCCATCGCGCTAGCTCGGGCTGATGCCGTTCGAGATCACATCAAGCGCATCAGTCCCTCACACCCCAATGACATCCGCATCGATGCCAGAGGCCTGTGCTGCTACATCGCCAACAACGACACACCTGAGGGCCGAGCGCGCAATCGTCGCGTTGAGGTCGTGTTCACTGCCTCATCCGAGGGGGTGCCATGACACGCCGATGGCCCTCGCCCGTGAGCCCGTTCGCCCACCGCATCCCCCTCCTGAAGCGTGCCCGCACGTTCGCAGGATCGCCCCCGCCTGCGTCAGGCCTTGACGCGCAACCCAGCCAGGAGATTCCCATGCGCACAGCCATCATCCATCCCTTCACCCCTGTTCGCCCCTCTGTCCAGGTGGACGGCCAGCAAAGCCGTCAATCCAACGCCAGTGACGCCAGCAAGCCCACGCACAAGCGCTGGCGTGTGGCCTCGGCGCTGGCCATGCTCGCCCTGGGCGTGGGCCTGTCCATGCCCGGCTTCGCCCTCGACCTGGTGGCATTCACCGGCATCACCGGGCCGCTGACATCAGCCCTGGCGCAGATCTCCGCGCTGGGCCCCAGCGTCAAGGCCCTGGTCGGCTTCGTCGGTTTCGTGGTCGCCCTGATCTCGCTGTCAGCCCTGCGCAATTTCGGGCCGGTGCTGTTCTACGTGGGACTGGCCATCTTCGGTGCGGTGGGGCTGGTGATCGCGGGCGCCATCATGGGCGCGGTCGTCTGAGCTCAGCTCAAACCTGCAGGAGCCTGACATGCAAGCCGACACCTACATCCCCCGTCGCCTGGATGACCCCTGGAAGATCGGCTTCTGGGACATCGATGTGGCCGCCCCGGTGATCTTCTTTTTCTTTGTCGGCTACCTGGCGGGCACCAAGCTGGCCTTTGCAGCCTGCGCGGGTGCGGGGATCTTCCTGTCGCGCTGGATCGCCCGCATCAAGGCCGACAAGCACCAGGCCTTCGCGATGCACTGGCTGTACTGGCACCTGCCACCCAGCCCCATGACCGCGATGCGCGCCACCCCGCCCTCGCACATCCACCGCATGGTCGGCTGAGCCTGGAGCACGCCATGGACTTCGAGCGACTCAACAGCGACATCAAGGAGATGCGCCGCCGCAACCGCAGCCTGGGGCTTGCGGTGGGCGTGCTGTCCACCGGTCATGTCGTGGCGCTGCTCGTCATCCTCAACCTGATCGGCACGGTTCGCACGGTGGTCGTGCCGCCCACGATCGACAAGACCTTCTGGGTCAGCCGAGACAAGGCCAGTGGCGAATACCTGGAGCAGATGGGCGGCTTCATGGCCTGGCTGGTGCTGGACGTCACACCTTCATCGATCGACTGGAAGAAAAGCATCCTGCTCGGCTATGTGGAGCCCGACCAGTACGGCGCACTCAAGACCCGGCAGGAGGTCGAGGCTGAAAGGCTCAAGCGCATCAACGCCAGCACGATGTTCATGCCGCAGCAGTTGGTGCCCAGCGAAGACAAGCAAAGCGTGGTGGTGCGTGGCCGACTGCGCACCCTGGTCAATGGCTTTGAGACCGCCAACGACCTCAAGGCCTACCTGATCGAGTTCAGTTTCAACGGGGCACGCATGCACCTCAAGACCTTCAAGGAGGTTCCCAATGCGAGCTGATCTCAAGCCACGCCAGCAGCCCTCCAAGGCACAGGCAAGCCTGCTGCTGGCCATGGTGACAGCCGTTGGGATGGCAACGTCACCAAGCCCTGTCAGGGCGCTCCAGTTGGTCGAAGCCCGCGACGGTGTCTCCGTTGAGGCCATGGTGTCGATCAAGGAGCCCACACGCATCCGCATCGATGGCGCGCCCATCACCGATGTGTTTGGCAACATCTATTCGAGCAACTGTGCCAACGTGGCAGCCGCCGTCCCCTTGACCAGCTCCCTGGCCAGTGGCGCCCCTCTCCCCGGCACCAATATTCAGAACAGCCCGGCCATCAACCCCACGGGTGAATTGGTCCTCGAATGCGACAAGGACAAGGGCGAGGTCTACATCCGCCCCGTGGGCAAATCCAGCAAGCCCATCAACCTGTTTGTCTCCAGCACCCAAGCCACCTACACGCTGCTGCTGCATCGCTCGGACACTCCTGCAGACACCATCGTGATCCGGGATCCCAGTGCAAGGCTGCTGAAGCCGGACAATGCGAACCCAAGTCCATCTGGCCCTTCAGCCAACCACATCCGCGCCATGAAGGCCTTGCTGGTGGCGATGGCCTCGGACCGGGTGCCTCCTGACGTGCGGGTCGAGGAGGTCAACCGCCTCGTCCCCCTGTGGCTCGAAGCGAGGCTGTCCCTGATGCGCCGCTATGAAGGGCGAGGCCTGGTCGGCGAGAAATACCTGCTTCAAAACATCAGCTCGACCTTGATGGTGCTGGCCGAGCAGGAATTCGACCGCGAAGGCGCCCAGGTCATGGGTGTGTCCATCGAGAACCACAACCTGCAACCCGGAGAGACCACGAATGTGTTTGTGATCCGGCAGGAGGCCATGCGATGAACACGCCTTTCGACCAAGCAGCCAACGGCCGTGTCACCGGGTTGCCAGACCGCATCAAGGGGGCCATGGGCAGCGCCCTTCAAAGGCTGTCGCCACGGCAGCGCCAGTACGTCACCCTGGCCGCCATCCTGGTATGTGGTGTCGGCCTGCTGTGGCTGATCTTCGCCCTCACCGACACGCGCTCGCCCACCACAGACGCCAAGAACAACGGCAGCGCGCAGCCTGCCACGGTCACCAACATCGGGGTGATGCCGCCGGGACAGCAGGTCAACCCGGTAGACCAATGGGTGGGCACTGCAGGACGCAAGCTGGCGCAGTACGAGAACGAGCGCGATGAGCAGACCCGGCTCAACAAGGACCGGCAGGCATTCGAGGCCCGCACCATGCAGCGCTTTGCCGAACTGGAGCAAAAACTCACCTCGGCCAGCCAGGCTGCCAGCACGCCCTCGGCACCCAACACTGCGACGGCGTCAAGCACACCCGCTCCCCCAACGATGCCACCGGCATCCAGCCTGCCCCTTCCACCAGCCCCGGCGTCCACCGCTCTGCCCCATGCAAATCCTCATGGGCAGAGCATCAACATTCCCCCACCGCTGCCGCCCGGCACATCGCCCGCAGGTGCCATGCCCCTCGGTGATCCGGGCATGGCACCGCAGGACATGCCTTTCAATGCCCCGGTGTTGACGCGCGTTTCTCTGGTGGACCGGGAATCGGCCAAGGCCGCTGCAACAGGCGCCACGGCAAGCACCACAAACAATGCCACGCCTGGATCACCGTCAACAGCCGACACCCGCACCGTTTCGACCTTCCTGCCCGTCAGCTTCACGCGCGGCACCTTACTTGGTGGCCTGGATGCCCCCACGGGCGGGCAGGCCCAGTCCAACCCGCATCCGGTCCTGATCCGGCTCTCGGACAACTCGGTCCTGCCCAACCGTTTTCGGGGGGAATACCGCGATTGCTTCGTGATCGCGGCAGGCTACGGCGACATCAGCTCGGAGCGCGCCTACCTGCGCACCGAGAACCTGTCCTGTGTCCGCTCGGACGGCGCCACGCTGGAAGTCAAGATCCAGGGCAGCGTCTATGGCGAAGACGGCAAGGTGGGCATGCGCGGGCGACTGGTCACCAAACAAGGCCAGATGCTGGCCAATGCATTGCTGGCGGGCGTGGTCAGTGGCATCGGCCAGGGCCTGGCGACTTCATCGACCACCTACAGCACCTCGGCCCTGGGCACGATCGCCAGCAGCGGTGGCAGCGGCAGTGACGCCTACCGCGCAGGCATCGGCACCGGTGTCGGCAAGGCCCTGGACCGCCTGGCCCAGTACTACATCAAGCTCGCCGAGAACACGTTTCCGGTGATTGAAATCGATGCCAGCCGCGAAGTCGATGTGGTGATCACCAAGGGCGTGCGCATCGACGTGCCCATGTCGGCCAACGCCTACACCAGTACCAGCCGCACCCCCTCCAGCACGCTGGCGCGCTCGGCTGAGCCCGCCCCCGAAGACCGCTACCTGAAAGCCGCCAATGATGACAACTACTGACATGCGCCCGCCTCTGCGAGGCAGGCTTCAGGCCGCGACGCTGATCTGGGCACTCTTCACGATGCTGGTCAATGGCATCGCCTGGGCAGGCGCCCCGCCATCGCAAGAGGCTCGCCTCCTGGCCGCACTCAGGAAGGCCAACCCCAGCACGCGCTTCACCCAGGTGCTGCCTTCGCCCATTGGCGGGCTGTACGAAGTCTGGATGAACGGGAACGTGGCCTATGTGTCGGCCCGCCAGCCACGCTACTTCGTGTTCGGCCATGTCTTTGACACACAAACCATGACCGACATCACCGGGCCACGGCTGGCCCTGGCGGCCAGGCAGGGCGCGATGGCACCCGCTACGCCTGCAACAACATCAGCACCGACATCGGCGCCAACATCAGCCCCTATTGCCTTTGACCAACTGCCACTGGCAGACGCCATCAAGACCGTGCGGGGCAACGGCCAGCGGCAGATCGCCGTGTTCAGCGACCCGGGCTGTGGCTATTGCAAACAACTGGAACCGGAGCTGGCCCGGATCGACAACGTCACGGTCTACACCTTCATGCTGCCCTTTCAGGGTGAGGCCAAGCCCATCGCCCTCTGGTGCGCCCCGGACCGGGCTCAAGCCTGGCAGCGCTACATGGTGCAGGGCGATACCTCCGTGATCAATGCCCCAGTGCGATGCGATCACCCCGTGGCCCGCAACCTGGTTTTGGCGCAACGCCTGGGTGTTCAAGCCACGCCCACCCTGATCTGGGCAGATGGCAGCCGCACCGAAGGCTACGTCGATCACCAGGTGATCCAGGCCCGCCTGAACCTGGCCACCTCGGAGGTTCAGCCATGAACGCCCACGGTCACGTCGCTACCCGCCCCCACCCCGTGCGCCCGATCTGGCTTCTGGGTTGCATGCTGCTGAGCTTGTCGGGCTGCATGAACCTATCCGGCCTGGGCGGCAGCTCCGATTACGCCTGCAAAGCCCCGGACGGGGTGACTTGCACGTCGGTATCGGGCACCTATGCCAACGCCGTTCAGGACAACCTGCCCGCCCAGGTGGCCAAGCGCCGCATGGCCGCCAAATCCCATGGCGCGCCAGGCACCGATCCCCCACCCGAGTCGCCACAGCCTCGCCTTGCACCAGCGCTGACATCCGCCAAAGCCACTGTCCCGCCCGTGGCGCAGTCCCCCAGCCTGGCGCTGCCTCTGCGCTCATCGGCCCGGATCCTGAGGCTGTGGTTCAAGCCCTGGGAAGACGCCGACCGCGACCTCTATGACCAGGGCTATGTCTATGTCCAGATCGATGCGGGTCAGTGGCTGATCGACCACGCTCAGCGCCAGATCCGCGACGCCTATGCACCCATACGACCGCCAATGGGCGCCCCTGTCAAACCCGCCACGCCAGAACCGAGCACATCGCCTGGGCGGCCCGTTGGCCAGCAGCGCTTGCCTCCCTACACCCCGGACAACTCCGAAAGTCCTGACACCGGCCCCTTGCTACCGCCCACCGACAACCTTGCCCCCAGCAACTGAACGCTCTCAAAGGTTGCGCCATGCCTAACCTCTCAGCCACAGCCACTTCAACAGTCACGACAGCAGCCAGCGTCTCCATGGAGGGGGCTCGCACCGTGCGCAGGCCCGCACGCCCAGGCCTGTTCGAAGCCATGGGCCTGGGCGCGCCGCCTGACACACCGGCAGAGCAATTCGCCGCGTGGCTGCCCTACTCTGCGTACCTCGCCGATGAAAAGATCTTCGTCAACCGCGATGGCCTGGGCTTCATGCTGGAGGTCATGCCACAGTCGGGCGCAGATGAACGCATGGCCGAGGTGCTGATCTCGCTGTACGCCAACTGCCCGACGGGCGCGGGCATCCAGTTCCACCTGTTCGCCTCACCTCACGTGCGCGGTCAGTTGCGCCGCTACGCCAACTTGCGAGTGGAAGACGAAGACCAGGCTGACAAGGCCAAGCATTGGGGGCGCCCTGCCCGCAACGACAACCTCTTCCACACCCTGGCCCGCCAACGCGTAGGCCACCTGCTGCGAGGGGCGCAATCCTCGCTGACCTCGGGCTTTCACTACACGATCCGGGACTTCCGCCTGATGCTCAGCGTCACCCTGCCCGGTGACGCCCAGGACATGACCAAGCGCGAAGAGGTGATGGCCCAGCGCGAGTCCATGGCCTCCACGCTGCGCTCGGCCTCCCTGCCCAACCGTGTCTGCGACGCCGCCGACCTGATCAACTGGTGCGCGCTGTTCACCAACCCTGACCGCATCTCGCAGACCGACGCGCCAGACCTGCACTACGACGACGGGCGCGAATTGCGCGACCAGATCATCGACTTCGACACCATCCAGGATCCCACCCCCAGCGGCCTGCGCCTGTGGAAGGAGACCGGATCGGACGAACTGGAGGCGCGCTTCTACTCCATCAAGTCCTTCCCGGAGCGCTTCGCCTTGTGGCAGATGGGCTCGCTGATCGGCGACCTGATGCAGCCCGCCCTGCAGTACAGCGCGCCCTTCTTGCTGACCATGGGCGTGCATGTGCTCGACCCCAATGCCACCAAGGCCACGGTCACCGCCAACCATGTGCGCGCCACGCAGAACGCCAAAAGCAAGATGGCCGACGTGATGCCGGACGTGGGCAAGAAACTGCAGGACTGGACCGCCGCCGCCCAGGCCATCGACACCGGTGGCAGCCTAGTCAGCCTGTACCACCAGTTGGCCATCTTCTCGCCACCACGCAAGGCGGTGGCGGCCCACGAAGCAGCCAACGCCATCTGGCGTGGTCGGGGCTTTCAGCTCAATGCCGACGTGTACATGCACCGCCAGGCGCTGCTGGCCAGCCTGCCCATGACCCTCACGCCACGCTTTCATAGCGACCTGGCCAAGATGCGTCGCGTCTCGCGCAAGACCATGGCCAACGCCATCCACCTGGCTCCCCTGATCGCCGAGTGGCGCGGCACACGCACACCTGCCCTGGTGTTCGGCGGGCGCCGTGGGCAGCTGATGACCCTGGACATCTTCGACAACGACCTGGGCAACTACAACTTCGCGATCATCGGCGCACCGGGCTCGGGCAAGTCCGTGCTGATGAACGAGATGGCCTGGTCCTACCGGGCCATCGATGCCAAGGTCTGGATGCTGGACCTGGGCCGCTCCTTCGAGAAGCTGTGCCGCAAGGCCAAGGGCACCTACATCGAGTTCCGCCCCGATGTGGACATCTGCCTGAACCCATTCACCAACATCGTTGACATCCACGAGGACATCGACATGCTGGTGCCGGCCATCTCCAAGATGTGCTCCATGCAGCACACGCTGGAAGAGGTGCAGTACAAGGCCATCTCGGCCATGGTGCTCAAGCTGTTCGCCGAGCACGGCAACGACCTGACCATCACGGCCCTGCGCGAGGCCTTCAAGACCGGCAACATCGAAGCCCTTGGCCTGGTCAACGACCAGCGCATCAAGGACCTGGCCGTGATGCTCAACCCCTACACCCGGGGCGGCCAGTACGAGCGCTTCTTCGAGGGGCCCAGCAACGTCGATTTCAGCAACGATTTCATCGTCATCGAAAACGAGGAACTCAAGCGCCGCCCCGACCTGCACGCCGTTGTGAACATCCTGCTGCTGCACCAGATCACCGGCGAGATGTACCTCAGCCGCAACCGGCGCAAGGTGCTGTTCATTGACGAGCTCAAGCAGCAACTCGGCGACATCGGTGCCGATGACCCCGTCAAGGCCGCCGTGATCGAGGAAGCGGCCCGGCGCGCCCGCAAATACGGCGGAGCCTTGGGCACGGCAACCCAGAGCGCCGACGACTTCTATGGCTCGGCCCAGATGGAAGCTGCGTTCAACTGCTCGGACTGGGTGTTCCTGCTGCGCCAGAAGCCCGAATCCATCGAGATGCTGGACCGCAAGGGCCGACTGACCATGGACGAGCCCAAGAAGCGCTTGTTGAACTCACTGAGGACCGAGGCGGGCGTGTACTCCGAGCTGTACATCTCCTCCCCGGTGGGCGAAGGGGTGGCGCGCAACATCCTGGATCCGGCCACGCACCTGCTGTTTTCCAACAAGCTGGAGGACAACGCGCCCATCGACGAGCTGCGCGCGCAAGGTCTGAGCATCGATGCCGCCATCACCGAACTGCTGCGGCGCCGGGGGCACACCGTATGAAAGCCCCTGATTTCATCCCTGCCCTGGTGCAACTGCTGCTAACCCTGATCGTAGTCGCTGCCGCCTTGCTGCTCTATGACCGCACGGTGGTGCGCCCAGCGCTGCGCATCGGCATGGTCGATGTGGCCGAGGTGTACCGGCAAAAGGAAGCCGAGTTCACACAACTGCTCACCAAGGCGGGCTCGGAAGACGATCGGCAAAACGCCATGCTGATGGCACGCACCTTCGCCCAACGCCTGCCCATTGCACTGGAGGAATTGCCCCGCGACTGCGCATGCTTGGTGGTGCTCAAAGGCGCTGTGGCCGGGCCCACACCGCACACCGTGGACTTGACCGCTCAGTTGCGCCAGAAAGTGGGGATGCCATGACCTTGCAGATCGTCCGCATCCCGCCCCCTATGCCCTGGCCTGTGCGAAGCTATCGTCAAGCCCGGCAATCTTTTGTCGACCAGTTGGCCCACATGAGGCGCCGCTGGTACCTCTATCTTCCGGTGTTCGCCATCTGGGCATTGGCCTACGTCCGGCTGTTCCTGGATCCCACCCCACGCCTGCCCATTGTCTTCAACTGGACGCCCAGCCTGCCTTACCGCGTAGCCTACCTCACGACATTTGGCGTGACCGGGACACAGGCTGCGCCGCCTACCTTGCACCGTGGCGACTACATCTTGTTCGCCTTCGCGGGCGATGCCAAGCAGCAATACCCGGGCCTGCGCGGCCAGCCCTTCTTCAAGATGGTCAGGGGCCTGCCCGGTGACACCATCACCGTCCAAGACCGCAGGGTGTTGATCAACGGCGAGGCAGTTGGGCATGCCAAATCTCAAACCTTTGACCACCGTGCACTCGATCCCATTCTGCCCACGGTGATCCCACCGGGCAGCTACTACGTCCAGGGAAGCAGCCCCGACAGCTTCGACTCGCGCTACCGCAGCAGCGGTCTGGTCCGCGCCGAGCAGGTCATCGGGCTCGTTCGGCCCCTGTTCTGAGGAGCATGACATGCAAGCTCGTCCATGCCACCTCCAGCAACACCGCAAGTGCCGCAATGGCCGCAATGACGTGCGCCACTCGGCGCCTCGCTTGATCCTGTGCATCTGGATCGCTGGTTTGGCATCTGCAACCCACGCTCAGGCCCAGACCACGCCCAATAGGCCGCCCCAGCAACTGGCCGAAAGTCGCGCCCACAGCAGCCCAGTCACTCAAAGCACAAGCACGCCTGCGTCCACGCCAGACGATGTGCCTCTGGAGGACTACCTGGCACTGCTGGCCCAAATCTCGCCTGCCGCGCGCGACGGCGCTCAGGCCTACTTGCGTGCGTTCGCGCAACGCTGCGGGCGGCCCCTCACCGCGCTGGCGTTGCGCAAGGCCATTGCCCAGGGCAGCGGTGACCCGGTCCTCATGGGCATGGTCAGCGCCAGCCACCCCAGCCAACTGGCGCAGCGTGATGCCCTGCTGAGCCAACTCGCTCAACGCATCCGTTGCGACGCTCGGGGTCAGCCATGAAGCCCAAGAGCCCACAGTTGATGGTGATGGCCTGCCTGCTGACCATGGCATGCACAGGTGCGGGCTCATGCGCTTGGGGCGTGGACCTGGGCAGCATCGGTCCGACCTATCCGATCAGCGAAGCCAACCTGCTGGAGTTCATTGCGCAACGCCTGCGAGAAAAGCAAGCCAATGGCGAACTGGCTCGACTGCAGGACCAAGCCCGTGAGCGCGGCATTCAGGCCGTGCGCCAGCCACAGCCTGTGGCCGGGCTGCGCACCACGCAACAGCCGCGCACCTTCTACTTCGACCCCAGCTTCACGCTGGATCGCAACATCCTGGATCCCCAGGGGCACCTGATGTTTGCCGCTGGCTCGCGCCACAACCCGCTGGACGTGGTGTCCCTGTCCAGACACCTGCTGTTCTTCGACGCCCGTGATGCACGGCAGGTGAGCCGCGCTCGGGAGTTGATCCAGCGCTACCAGGGCCAGCTCAAGGCGATCCTGACAGCTGGCTCCTACCTGGACCTGATGAAAGCCTGGCGCACGCCGGTTTACTACGACCAGCAAGGTGTGCTGACCCGGCGCCTGGGCATCGCACAGGTGCCCGCTCTGGTCTCGCAGGAAGGCAAGCGCCTGCGCGTGGATGAGTTGGAGGTGACACCATGACCCGATCCACCCCAAAAGCAAGATGGCGTCAATCGTGGGATCACATCGCGGCGATCCTGTTGATTTGCTTGCTGGCCATGACCAGCCAGCACAGCCACGCGGCGGGCATCGCCACCTGCACAGGCAAGTTCCCCAACCCCGTCACCGACATCTGCTGGAGCTGCATCCTGCCCATCAGCCTGGGCAGCATCCCCATCGCCAACTTCGGCGGCCAGGAAGACATTGCCAACCCAGGCAGCCCTGTGTGCAGTTGCGGCGTGAACCCGGTCATCGGTCTGTCTATCGGCTTTTGGGAACCGGCTCGCCATGTCGAAGTCGTGCGCAAGCCGTTCTGCCTGACCTCACTGGGCGGCATCGACCTGAACCCGGGCCTGCCCGCCCCGGAAGCCGCCCGCTTCACCCACGCTGAAGGCGACGGCGATGGCGGCAGTTTCTACCAGGCCCATTTCTACGTGAACCCGATGCTGTACTGGCTGGAGGTCGTGACCGACTTTCCCTGCCTGGAAAAGGGCAGCTTCGATCTGGCCTATCTCACCGAGGTCGATCCGCTGTGGAACGACGACGAGTTGACCCTGATCCTCAACCCGGATGCGGTGTTGTTCGCCAACCCCATCGCGATTGCCGCCTGCGCCGCCGATTGCGTGGCCGCCTCACAGGGCTTTGGCATCAAGGAATTGTTCTGGTGCGCAGGATGCCAGGGCGGCATCTACCCGCTGGATGGCCAAGTGCCCTACCACTTGGGCGGTGTTCGCACGGCCGTTCTGCTGGCCCAGCGCCTGACCACCAAGATGCACCGCGAGTTGATCGCCTGGGGATGGCATGGCACGCCCGGCCTGTGTGGCCCCTACTTCGAGCCCGTCATGGACAAGACGGCCTACAAGACACAACTCACCTACCCCATCCCCAACACCGAAAAGGACGGCGGCAGGTGCTGCCAGCCTTTCGGGCGCAGCACCGTGATCTGGGGGGCCGGCAAGGAATACCCGGTGCGCGGCGAAGACTTCGCCTTCATGTTGTTTCGCAAAAGGAACTGCTGTGTCGGCTTCTGACTTCCATCAACCTTCACGCTGGGGCTTCGGTCTTGGCCTGTCCATGCTGCTTGCACTGAGCGCACAGGCCCAAACCACACCGGTCATCACCGAAGCAGACATCGCTCGGGCCAGGCGCGCGCAACCCACCATCACGGACCAGGACATCGAACGTGCTCGGAAAGCGCACGGCGTGCCCAGCGCCGCAGACTTGGAACGTGTGCCCAACACAGCGGGACCAAGAATTGATGCGCTCCCGCAGCCCCAAGCCAAAGTGCCTGTGGACCTCGAAGCGCTGTCCAAAGCCTACGCCCTGCAGATGAAAACCGCCCAGCCCCCCGGCACCGGGGTGGGCAAGGACATGAGTGGTGGCCCGATCCTGATGGTGTTCATCAGCCTGTCGATGCCCGAGGCCACCCTCAAGAGACTGGTCAGCCAAGCGGCACGCGCCAAAGCATCCCTGCTGATCAGAGGCCTGCTCAATGGCTCCCTCCGTGACACCGTCGCGCGAACACAGGCATTGTTGGCCGGTCAGTCTGTGGCCTTCCAGATCGATCCGCAAGCCTTCGAGCGCTACGCCATCACACAGGTGCCCAGTTTTGTGCTGGTGCGTGAGGGCGCTGACAGCACGCCCTGTGGTGATGGTGGCCGAGGCAGTTGTGCGCCCCCCAATGACTATGTCCGCCTGGCCGGAGACGTGAGCCTGGACTACGCCTTGGGCCACATTCAGCACCGCACACCCCGCTTCAGCAAGGATGCCGGCGCCTTCATCCAACGGCTCAAGGGTTAGGGATCGTCATGCTGCGCCGATTCGTCACCTGCTTCACCCTCTGGTGCTTCGTCATGGCGCAGACGATGGCCCTGGCTGGGCCACACGAAGAAGGCACCGCCGCCGGTCAAGCGGCCAACCCGGTGATTCGGGGCACGGTCAGCACCCCCAATGCAACGGCCAATGTGCCGGGATACACCCGCACGCCCGCTGAGGCGGCCTACTACGGCCAACCCAGCTTGTCAGGCCCGGCCAACGCGCGCCTCACCGCCTGCACCAGCACGCCCGATGACCCGGTGTGCCAGGCCCAACGCGGCGCGCTCAACTCGGCCAACACGCCACGCCCTGCCATTTCGCCCCACGACCCCGCAGTCATGGGCGCGCGGGACATCGCCGCCAACCCGTCTCTGGCCCTTGGCAGCCTCTCCTCCTATTACAGCGGCTGCGCCACCGCCGACGTCCCTTCCCCAGCCATCACACCAGCAGGCGCAGTCACCAAACAGTGCCAACGCTACAACGGTGTGGGCAACTACGCCACCCGGCGGGATCTGACGGTGCAAGTCGAACTCGTCCCCAGTTGCACAGCTGGCGACTGGTTTGCGCATGGTCAAGCCAATCGCAACGGTGCCGACTACATGGTGGCCGAAGCCCAATGCCGCATCCGCACCGACCAGTTGCAGCAATTTCGCTTCTACGCTGCCGGTGGCAACGGGGCCTGCGTCGGGTGGCAGAACCTGGAATTGCCCAGCACGCCAGCCACCCAACCTACATTCGTCACCGACCTCTCACCACACTGGGGTGGCCATTGCTGGCGCCCCTTCAAGGTGGTCATGATGCCTGGATCCGGCTGCTCATCTGGCCAGTGCAACTACAACTTCCAGTTCGGCACGCCGGTCTATGCCTGCCCAACGGGCACCGTGCGCGGCGACCAGTTGCAGGCTTACTGGTCCAGCCGCATCCAATCGGCGGGCCCGGCCGATCGCTGCTTCACGCTCACCATGCCCCGCCCCCGCATGGGCTGTGACAGCGGCCCCTCTGTCGTGGTCAGCCGCACAGAGACCCGCTGTGCTCAGGATGCGGGGGCGGCCAGCCTGGTCGGCGCTTCTGGCTGGAGCATCCCGTTGTCTTTCCAGCAGCCCACCATGAACCACATCGAAACCGATGTCTGGGATGACAAGAGCGCCCCACTCGAAGCAGGCGGACGCTGCACCGTCACCACAGCCGACAGGTGCGTGGATGGCCCCGCCACCAAGGTGATCGATGGCCGAGCCGTCACCCGCGCTTGCTGGTCCTACGAGCGCACCCTTTCTTGCACATCCGGTGCCCTCACAGACGAATGCGCCCCCTTGCTGAGCCAAGGCTGCACGCTGGGAAGCAGCACATGCAAGCAAACCAACGCTGCCACAGGCATGTGCGAGGTCTACCTGGACAGCTACACCTGCCCGGCCAGCGCCCAAACGATCACGACAGCAACCAACTGCCCATCCAATGTCTTTTGTCTGGGTGACAGTTGCTTCAACACGAGCTACACGAACGACGCGGACTTTGCCCGCTCCATGTCGATGCTGGAAGCCGCCCGAGAAGCCGGTGTGTACCTGGACACCAAGCTGATGCAGGTTTTCAAGGGCGAAGGCAACCACTGCCGAGACCGGCTGTTCAAAGATTGTTGCGACTCGGACAGCGCTGGCGCTGGGATGAGCAACCAGAGCACCTTCGGTGTGGGCTCACGCCTGGTCTACGACGTGCTGATGAACTCCGAGAACCGGGAGTTCATCTACCAGGGCATGTCCGCACTGCTCACCAGCGGCGGCTTCAGCGGCTCCTTCACCAGTTACGGCGTCACCGTGGCCGTCAACGGCACCGCTCTGCCCGCCGGATCGTCGGTGCTCTATGCAGGCGACAGCATGGTGGTCGCGTTCGACCCCTGGTCGCTGGCCATCGCTGTGGTGATCTACATCGTCATGTCGATGATGTCCTGCAATGAAGAAGAGGGCAAGCTGGCCATGAGAGAAGGCGCGGGGCTGTGCCACGCCACGGGGTCATGGTGCTCATCGTGTCTTCGCGTTCTTGGTGCCTGCGTGTCGTGCCTGGAGCACACCACAGGCAAATGCTGCTTCAACAGCAAACTCGCCCGGATAGTCAATGAGCAGGGGCGCATGCAGATTGGCAAGGGCTGGGGCAGCGGCCAGAACCCGGACTGCTCGGGCTTCACCATCCCTCAGCTGCAAAGCCTGGACTTCGCAGCGATGGACCTCACCGAGTTCTACGCCTCCATCGTGCCCAACATCCCGAACCTGGGTGCCATCCAAAGCGGCAACAGCGCCAAGGTGCCCAACTGTTACTACGGACAGGGGCGTTGCCAATGACACAGCATCTCAGGACACCGATCAAGTTCAATGCCATCACGGCGATGGCGATGGCATTTGCATTGACTTGCCAAGCACAAACACAAACGCAAACGCCTGAGCGATCGCCCGATCCGTTCGTCGGTCGCATGCCTGTCAAGGACGCCAGGGTGCTGATGGTGATGGCACTGCAAGCGCCAGACGGACAGGCGCACGGCACGCTGACAGGCGAATCTGCCGACGCCATCAGCCAGCGCTTCAAGGCCAACACCCCCATCTCCATCGACGTCACCACCGACAAGCGCTACCGCCAGCCTGGTTGCAGCCGCCTGAAGGTGACCTTCTGGCAAGACGGTGTCTGGTTGCCTGGTGCCCAGGCCCCTCGCAAACAATCCATCGAGTTCGGGATCAACTACTGCCTCGATGGCTTGCCGCCCAAGTCGCTGCAATGAGGAGATTGACATGCCTCGCCCATCTCGCCCGTCATGGGCGTCTCGCTCAGGTCTTTTCAGACTCCTTGCCAGCATAGCCCTCCTCGCCTTCGCTTGCCTCAACGCAGCGCCCGAGGCACAAGCGCAAGCCTCGTCCAAGCTGGACGAGCCCATTGCCGCGCCTTACTGGTCAGATGCATGGCGAGGATGGCACTTCTACGAAGACCCCGAACCCGAGGTACGCGACACACCTGAGGCTCAACCCAAGACTCCCGCCCTGCCACCGCCCACGTCACCAGCGGCCCCGACACCATCAACCCACCCGGCCAGAGCGCCAGAGTTGGTCGAATTCGAGCGACTGCAAAAGGCTGTCGAGTCCTACCGCAACATTGCGATCATGCGGCCGACCGAGGCCAATGTGCGCCGCTACATGGAACTGGAGGCCAAGGTTGTGGCCAGAGCGTCCTACTTCGCCGACGTCGCCCAGCGCGTCGCCTGGGCCACACCGGAGCTGGACCCCACCGTACATGGCCGCCCAGTCAACGCCAAGGCGCTGGAGGTGTTCGACCGGGACCAGTTGCTCAGCCGTTCCCAGTCCATCACCTCACTGGGCAAGGACCACGTCCTGTTCTTCTTCTTCCGCAGTGACTGCCCGTACTGCCACGCCTTCGCCCCCACGCTGACGGCCTTCGAGGCGCGCCACGGCATCAAGGTGGTGGCCATCAGCGTGGATGGCGGCCCCATGCCTGGCTTTGCAGATGCCCGAGCCGACAACGGCATCGCCAACACCCTGAAGGTCACCCAGGTGCCAGCGGTGTTTCTCGCCCAGCCCTACACCGGGCAAATCACACCCATTGGCTTTGGCGTGCTGTCCGAATCCGAATTGCTGGAGCGCATCACCACGGTGAGCACACCTGCTGCCCAGGCCATGTTGCCCAGCGTGAACAGGCAAGTCGTTCTTCAATAGGAGCAGATCATGATTCAGACACCCACGCCGACGGCACCGCTCTGGAGACGACTAGTCGCCACCCTGAAGGCCGTGCTGGTCATCGCATCGCCGCTGCCTCTGCACGCCGGGGACCTCAATGCCGAAGTGAACAGCATGTTCAACAACCTGGGGGCCATTGGCAACTACACCGCACCTGGCGCCTTCCGTGGTCAGACCATGAACACCTACACCGGCGGCAGTCTGTTCATGCGCTCCCCCAACAAGGTGTACCAACTCGCCGCCATTCAGTTCCCCAGCGCCAAGGCGGGCTGCGGTGGCATCGATGTGTTCGGCGGATCGTTCTCGCACATCTCGGCCACCGAGTTCAAGAACATGCTCAAGAACATCACCGCTGCCCTGCCGGGCATCGCCTTTCAACTGGCACTGGAAGCCGTCTCACCACTCCTGGGTGGCTTGAGCAAGTGGGCCAAGGGCCTGGAGACCTGGATCAACAACGCACGCATCAACTCTTGCGAAACGGCCAAAGCCATCGTCAGCACGGCGGCCGAGGCCACGGGATACAGCTCGCAGGAGACCTGCGCAGACCTCGCCATCGAGATGGGCATGGAAAGCGACCGTGACGCTGCACGCAGGCGTTGCGCTTCCGACCGGCCCAGCATCCTCGCTTCGGCTCGCACCTCAGGCGATGCCAATGTGCGCAACAAGGCGCCCTTCGTGGGCAACCTGACCTGGAAGGCCCTGAAGTACACCGGCGTCTCCCTGGACGATCAGGAGCGTGAACTGATCATGAGCATGGTGGGCACCGTCATCTACTACCCGGAAGAAGCCGCCCGCGACCCGGAACCCATCGCCGCCACACTCACCTCGATCAGCCAATTGCTTTATGGTCAGAGCGCCGGGGCCGGTGTGAACGTCACCCAGCACCTGCTCAAGTGCAATGACTACGTGAACTGTGATGCCGTGACCCTCAACACCACCTACACGCACACGCCATTCACCGCCAAAGTCGAGACACTGATGCGCTCCATTGCAGAGAAGATCGCCACCCGCACCGCCATTCCCAACAATTCGGCCGAGGTCGGCTTCGTCAACCAGACCACCGAGCCGGTCTACAAAATGCTGTCAGTGGGTGCGACCATCCCAGGTTCTGGCTTGGCAGACAGCCTCATCGCCCAATACCGCGACGTGATCGCAGCGGACTACGCCTATGTGTTCCTGGAGCGCAATCTGCGCGTCGGCCTGGCCGCGCTCGACAAGGACTATCAACTGCAAAAGACACAGCGCGAACAGGCGGTCCAGATTCGTCAACGCGCCCTGGTCATGCTGCAGCAACTCTCTCAAGAGAAGAACCTCCTGTATCAGAAGGTCGGTTCTTACCGGGCTGTCTCCAGCCACCTGGAACAGTTGGAGCGGCAATTGCGATCCAGCATGCCGCAGCACGTGATGGACATGCTTGGGCAGCAGGCTGCTTACATGGCTCGTTGACTTTCACCGACCACAGGGGATGCCATGTGGGAGATCTATGCTTACCAGAACGCGGACAGCATGTTCGGCGTCTTCAATGCAGCAGCGGCCATCCACGCCTCGGGCGACTACATGTCGGCCGTTGCCGCCGTGGCTTTCTGCGGCTTCGTGGCCGCCCTGATCGCCTACGCCTTTGCACCTGAGAAGCTGCAAGGCTGGAAGTGGCTGGGCACAGTGCTGCTGGTGTTCTCCATCCTGATCCTGCCCAGGGCCACCGTGGGCATCGTGGACAAGACAGGCGGAGCCCCGGTCAAGGTCGTGGCCAACGTGCCCTTCGGCATGGTCATGCTCGGCAGCATCACCAGCACCATCGGCCATACCCTGACAGCTCTGTTCGAAACCGCCTTCCAGACCATTCCCGGCCCAGGCGCCTTGCCCAGCGAACTCACCTACGAGAAGAACGGCCTGATGTTTGGCAACCGGCTGATCAGGAGCACCAGTAAGGTGACGTTCCAGGATCCGAACTTCCGTACTGACTTGATCAACTTCATTCACAACTGCACGATGTATGACCTGATCGACGGCACGATTGGTCCCGCCGTGTTCTCGACATCCGCAGATGTCTGGCCCCTCATGGCCACGCCCAATCCTGCACGCTTCAGCACGGTCACCAGTGCTGCGGGCATCAATGTGGACACCTGCCCCAACATCTACACAAACCTCAATGGCCGGCTACCAGCGCAGATCAACCAGATTCAGGGCCGCCTGGCCTTCCAGTTAAACCCCACCCTGCCTGGTGCTGCGGCCGCAGCAGTCATCGCCAACCAGATTCAGCAGGCTTACATCAAGAACAATATCGCCAATGCGGCCACCACCGCTGCCGACCTGATCCGCCAAAGCGCCATGCTCAATGCGATCAACGACACCAGCACCATCGTCGGGCAGAAGGTCAACGATCCGGCGGCTATGGTTCTGGCCGTTGGCCGAGCACAAGCCGTCGCTCAGCAGAACGCCGCGTGGATCAACAATGGCAAGGTGGCCGAGCAAGCCTTGCCCGTGTTCCGCAACGTCATTGAAGCGCTCACCTACGCATTGTTCCCCTTGATGGTGCTGCTCTTGCTGCTGACCAGCGGGCGCGACACGATGCTGGCCTTCAAAGGCTACGCTGCCATCCTGATCTGGATCCAACTGTGGCCCCCGCTGTACGCGGTGCTGAACTACATGGCGTCCATCTACGCGGCCTACGATCTGGCTGCGGCTTCGGACATCGGCACGGGCACCAAGGCCCTGTCTTTGCAAACCGCCTCGACGATCTATTCGGGCGCCATCTCTGGCGAGGCTGTCGTGGGCTACCTTGCGATCAGCATTCCTGTCATTGCCTGGGCGGCTTTGAAGAAGATGGAGGGTGTCGGGACCGCCCTGGTGGGTGGCTTGTCCGGCCTGCAAAGCATGCTGACCGGCAGCACAGCATCTGCTGCCACCGGCAACATGAACATGGGCAACGTCACCATGGACCAGGCACAACTGGCACCGAACCGAACCTCGGCGTTCATGAGCAGTTGGCAAAATGACCTCAGTGGCAACACCTTCTCATCGAACAGCCTGACCGGGCGAACTGCCGTCAGCTTGCTGCGCAACCAGGGGTTTGCTTCGCGGGTGGTATCCATGCGGGTGTCTGAACAGGATGTGTCCGACGCTAGCAGACAGGTCACTGCGGCACGCAGCGAAGCCTTGGCTGCCAGTTCGGATCGATCCACAGCCCTCTCCGAAGCATTCACGCGAGGACTGAGCAGCCTTCGCTCTGGCCGCAGCAGCAGCGGATCCACGTCCAGCAGCTTCGAGCAATTTGGAGAAACACTCAATCGCCTAGACCAGATCTCCAAGGGCATCGCCGACAGCACAGGGCTTTCACAGTCTCAAGTGGCGCGCATCGCATTTGGTGCGTCTGGACATGTAGGTGTTGACGGGCGCTTCGCTGGTGCAAAAGCCAATGCCAGCGCTGACAAGAGCTACCTGTCGGGCCTATCCGCCGATGAACGCAAGGTATTGAGCAGTTTGACCAGCGAGCAAATAGCTGACTTCAAGCAATTCGGTGATCGCGTCTCCCGAGATTCGAGCTTCGTCAACACCATCAGCAGCGACTCCAGAGAGGCCCGTGACATGGCGTCCAGGCTAACGAACACGGCCACGCGATCTGAACGTGCGGAGGCGAGCCTTGCTGAACGCACCGCACTGTCCGAGCGCCTGACCTCCGCGTATGAAAAGGGCGAAACCATCACCATCGACATTGCGCAGGATCCGCATAACCTAGCGATGTTCACTCGCTATGCAGAGCAATACGGGGGCGACAGCAAAGCGGCGCAGGCCTTGATGGCCTCAGAACTGGCCAGGCAGGCACTCAAGCCCAATCGGGTTTTCTCCGATGGCACGGCATTGCCAACTTCGTTTGAGGACATTCAGGCTCAACATCGGCAAGAAAAGGCCGACACAGCCTTGAAGCCGGAGCTTGATGATCGCCATCGCAGCAACGATCGACAGGTGTCTCGTTTCGGCAAGTCTGCGCGTGCAGGCCAACCAGCCCCCGCCCCAGAGCCATCATCGACTAGACAAGAGGTTCAGACCCGAGGCACAGAGATACGAGCAACGGCAATTGCTGATCAAACCGGTTTCGATGCCAAAGCGGAGATCGTCAAGACCAATGACGGAACAATAGCCTCGAAGAAATCACTGCTCAAGCAGTCTGGTAAGCAAGTCGTCAAGGATGCAGGAGCGACCGCCGACAACGCCATGGGCGTGGTGAAAGACCTTCTCAAAAAATAGTCAGGCCGAATCACCATCCGGTCCGCTCATATTCGGATTCAAGTCACCTTCTGGTGGCTTCATAAACGGCGGGTGCCCTTTGTCACGCCAGTAGTTCGCGGCCAAATCCTCTGAAGTCACCCCCATCCCGGGGATCGAATCGGCGCCCTGCCTCAAGCTCCTGCTCATTCTGCGGACGCGAGTCAGCGCCCCGCCGATAGCTGTGCCAAAAAGCATCCCAACACCGATCATGACTACCCTTGTGCCCCAATCGTCCATTGCGGCTGAGAACAAGCCGACCAAACCACCTAAAGCGACAAAGCCAAAGAAAATTGGGTTTCTCATGTGGGCACCTCGGACCAACTAGGCTATCGCCACGCCGGTACGTCTGCAACCCCATTTTCCTTTCTCCATGGGGTGTATTCATCCAAACTCTCCACCCACGCCACTTCGCTGGCCAGTAGCGGACGCGCACGCCCAGCCAGTGAGTTACGCTTTCACCATGGACTACGCACGACTTCGCAACCTGTTGGAGCCCCTGGTAGCGGCCCTGAAGGATGCCGGCACACACCCCATGCTTCCCACGATTTGCGGTGAGTTGGGGATGCCCGCACCTGCCTCCGATGGCTCCAAGCGAGAGCGCATGACCGCCAGCTTCGATGCGGTCGCAGACACAGATCTGCCAGCGGTTGCACGCAAACTGCTCGTTCGCCATCCACCCAGCGCCGCCACGCGGAATCAGATTCAAGACCTTCTCTGGACCGATAGCTCCTGCCCACCCATTCCGAAGCGCCATCGGCGAGAGGTTGCGCGCAGGCTCAATTCCGAGAATCTTTATGGAGATGCTCGCAGGTTTGATGAGCTATTAGAAAGCCTTTGGATTTTGGATGCGGATGACTGGATGCACCTGTTAGGTGGCAAGCCCACGGGGTTACGCGCCGAAATCCAGCAGCACGTCCATCGCAACTCCGAGGACTGGTCGTCTGAAGTGCTGTTCGACAAGCTCGGCGCGTATGAAGCCTCCGATCGGCGCTTCGCGCTGTTCCTTGAGGGGCTGGCTTCAGCCAACGTGCGTCCTGACGAGGCCGCGCAACGCCACTTCGTCGCCTGCGTCAACGAGCCGCTGCGCAGTTGCGGTGTCGAGTTGCGCGAGACCGACGCCGAGGGCGGCTACCCAGTCTTTTCCCTTGTCTCATTGCTCGCGACGGCCAAGGGTAGGCCAAAAAATCTCATCTTCGCCTCGCCCGAGAAACCTGACTTGCGTTTTCGCGATGCTCTGGACAACGATGTCGAAATTGTCACCAATGCTGACAAGGTGCTCGTCTATGACAGACCTATTGGTAACGACGGGTTGCGCTGGAACGACCTGCAGCAATGGTGGGGCGAGACTGAGCAGATTTTCGATGCCACGCAGGCCAAGCGCTCACTGTACGCTCGGCTCAAAGCAAGCCTGCCTTCCAACTCACCGCCACAAACCTTGCTGTTCGATGCCTTCTTTGAAGGCTTCCGCAGCGCGGTGCCGAATTTGCCCGCGCTACTGCCTGAGGTCTGGCTGCACTGGGACCCGCGCACGGTCAAGGAGCGAGGGCCGGATGCACTTCTACGGTTTCGCATGGACTTCCTGCTCTTGTTGCCGCAGGGCGTACGGGTCGTCATCGAGGTCGATGGAAAGCACCACTATGCAGACTCGAAGGGTAGCGCTGACGCGCAACGCTACGCGCAGATGGTCAAGGCCGACCGCGAACTCAAACTCGCGGGCTATGAAGTCTTTCGCTTCGGGGCCGCAGAGTTGCAGGCGAACTCCGCGAAGATGGACGTGAAAGCGTTCTTCAAGGCTTTGTTCAAGCGCTACCGCGTCTCTACGAACTGACGTCACTTGCATTCATCAAGAATATCAAGCGAATCTCCACGCTCTATTGCTACCGGTCCCCGGGCATACGCCTCGCTCAGAAGAAAACCACCTGGATCAAAAACGGCAAGGCTGCAGGGCGAGCACTGCCACGAGCCGCCCTGCCAACAGCCTAAAAGGCTCAGTAGAGTTCAACGAACTCGAAGCTATCTGCCAAATGGGTACCTGAGCGCCCGGAGAACTTCGCGTGTTCAGGTACCGACAGATTTTCGGGACCTCTGTACGCTTATGCTTACATCAATGAGGAGCCAGCATGGCAACTGAATCCACACCCCAGGAAAACGCGCGTGCGATCTGCGAGGCCTTGCTGGCAGCAGATCGAAGCGACAAAATTGAGAAGGCCATTCTGCCCAGCGAGGTTGAAGTCATTGACCGACTTCTGGCGCGTGGGCTCGAACTGAACGAAGCCTACGAAGAGATCTTCAACAAGCTGCACGAGCATCCTCATGCGCTGAAGGTGTTCTTCGACCTCTTGCAAAGCACCGCAGCATTCTGGAGCCCAGAGGCCAATATCGAAGCGCGTGAAGGCAGAAACAGGCTGGTCGAGGTAAATCTAGCAATTCAGGAAAAAGCGTCGGAGCTTGCCAGCCTGCTGAGCGAACGTACAACGCTGAAAAACCACTCTGGCTTTTCCTGCGACACGCATTACCACCCAGTAGACGTGATCCATGCATCCGCTGAACAGAACTACAGCTACCAAAGCTGGGTAAAGGAAAAACTGAACGCTCTCACACGCCAGTTCGATCTGAAATACTGGCCTGATTTGAGTGCGTTCGTTCAGGTCATCGCCGACGATGCGGCTCGGGCCACCCGAGTTCGACACCAAATGCTGTAAGTGGTTGATTTGACTAGGTTGACCTAGTCAGCGTGCCACTACAGGAGGGATAACTGGAGTTCGTTGCTGAGCTTTTTGACCTTCAAGGCGGCCATGGTGGCGGCCTGA
>NZ_LFRI01000043.1 GCF_001447195.1 Aquabacterium parvum
TATGTCGCCACCCGACCTTGAAAAGGAAAGCCCCGAGTCCTGGTCAGAGGAGTTCGGGGCTGATGGAATCGAGACGCTACCCAGGCGGGTTGATCGGTACGGTAAGGCAAAGAGTCGTGCGCTCGATGTAGCGCAGGTTATCGGCGACCACGTTGAAGGTCAAGAAACGCTTCACCAGCGGCTCACCACTTGCGGTGACTACCTGCTGTTCCGGCACTACTTCACCATCGACGCTGTGAGGCTGCATGCGGCCAGCTTCTGCATGAAGCACCT
>NZ_LFRI01000044.1 GCF_001447195.1 Aquabacterium parvum
TGAGGTTGCCCCTGAATTTCGGAGCGCTTAGCCCGGGTTTCATGCGGCGTTCTTGCGCTGAGCCGCCAGCCAGCGTTGCTCGTATTGCATGGGGCTGAGATAGCCCAGCGCCGAATGCAGACGAGAGTGATTGTAGAAGGCCATCCAGTTCAGAATGGCTGTCCTGGCCTGCTCTCGGGTGGCAAACCTTTGCCCCAGCACGCAAGCCACCTTCAGATGGCCCCAGAAGCTCTCCGTGGGCGCGTTGTCCCAGCAGTTGCCCTTGCGGCTCATGGATGAACTGATACCCCAGGCCTTCATCGTGGTCTGGAACTCATGGCTGCAGTACTGGCTGCCGCGGTCGCTGTGGAAGATCAGCCCCTTGGCTGGCCTGCGGCGCCAGCAGGCCATCAGCAGCGCGTCTTTGACCAGGCTGGTCTGCATGTGCGGCTGCATGCTCCAGCCCACCACCTGGCGGCTGTGCAGGTCAAGCACCGCAGCCAGGTACAGCCACCCCTCATCGGTGGGGATGTAAGTGATGTCGCCGCTCCACAGCAGATTGGGCGCCTCGGGGTTGAAGCGCCGCTGCACGAGATCCGGCGCCACCGGCAGGTGGTGCTTGCTGTCGGTGGTAACGACGAACTTCTTCTTGGTGCGCGCCTTGATCCCGTGGCGCTGCATCAGCACGCGCACACGCTCTTTGCCCACGCGGATGCCCCTGGCCAACAGCTCCTTGTGCATGCGGGGCCAACCGTACTCGCCTTTGATCTCCGCGTGAATGGCACGTATGTGCGTCAGCAAGGCTTCGTCGCTCTGAAACCGGCTGGGGCAATGATCAGGTTCACCCTGACCTCGCTTCCAGTTGAAGTACCCGCTGGCGCTGATCTCCAGCACCTCGCACATCAGGCTCACAGGCCATGCCTTGCCGCTCATTTGCCGGACCCAAGCGTACTTTGCAGCACATCCTGCGCAAAGTACGCTGCGGCTTTTTTTGCGATGTCGCGCTCCATCTTCAGGCGAGCCACCTCGGCCCTCAAACGCGCAAGCTCCATCTGTTCGGCTGTGACCACCGGGGCCTTCTGGCTCGGCACAACACCGCCCAATTGCCCCTTGGCATCCAGGCGAACCCAGTTGGACACATTTGATGACGGGATGCCCAGCACCTTGGCCACCACCGCCCCAGACTGCCCGGCCTTGACCTGCCTGACAGCCTCCAGTTTGTACTCCAGGGTGTACTTGCCACGTACCTGCTTGTCGACCATTTCTTCGCTCCTTTCCAGCATTGTGGTCATGAGCTAAGAACTCCACTTTTCGGGGGCAACCTCA
>NZ_LFRI01000045.1 GCF_001447195.1 Aquabacterium parvum
CGTTGGATAGCCAAGCTGGCGAATGGTCAACCCAACGCGCTTGCCCAACTTGATGTAGAGCTGTACGGCTCGCAGCCGATCCTCGTATGAAAACATGAACTACCTCCAGGTAGTCCAAGAAATCGTCCGCACCCCCTTTCGGGCAGTCTTTGGTTGGCGCGCGCACTTCAGAGGGGATATCGGCGCAGTACCCGATGGAGCCCAAATCGAAGAGCGAATGCGCTTCTGCGCACGAGAAGGCAATGCAGTTCTACCGGGCTGAGCACCGGTTGGGTGAAGCAGGCATCCTTCAACGCAAACAGGTGGAGCGAGAACAGATCGCCGAATGCAGCGCTTTAACCGGCCGAGGGAACAACGCCTACTGGCGATGTGTCGAGCCTTACCAAGACCGAGCCAAGGAACTGCACGCTCAAATTTCTGCTCACTTTGCGGAACGCGACCGCATCAAACGCGAGATCGACGCGGCGGACAGAACTTGTGAAGCGACTGTTCGCAATGGTGAAAAGGCTTTTGCCGACTTGGAAAAGGCGGGCAAGCAGGTCAAAGAGCTGTACGAAGCGAGTGGCTCACCTGCTGGTGCGGTGAAGGGCGTTGCAACACATGCGGCTCAAAAAGCGCTCGACGCCACGGCAGCAGAGGTAATCGAGGGGGCCTATGTCAAGCGCAACGATCATCAGGACCCAGCGGTCAGTCGCTTGTACAAAGACGTTGAAAAAACTCGCTCATCTGATGGCAGTCGAAACCCGGTGGCAAAGGCCGTTGCCGACGAGTCGTTCAGGCAACTCGAATCACAGTCGCATCAGACGATGGGTGACTTGGCGTCGGCCACTGCCCAAATCGACGGGTTCACGGCGAACGGAGCCTCCCCGCCCCAGCGTTCAGCGCCGGACGTTGGCCAGGGTTTGCCTCGCAGAGGTGGTTCGGCCGCAGCAGTCGCCATGAAGGGCGCAATCGATCGCTCCAACGACGCGCAGGCCAGGTCTGAATTCGAGCGGGTGCAAAGAGCCAACGATGCGCGAGATGCGGAGGCGCTGAGTCGTGCTTCTGGCTCCTCTCCAATGGGAAATCTTGTCGCCGTGGGTGCGGCCGTGGTGGCGACGCAAGGCAACGCTTCGTTGGCCCGACAAATGCTGGAGATGGCTGATGTGGGGAAAACGGCTGCTCGCACCGAGCCCTCGATTCCGGCGTCGAACAGCAGGTCCGCTTCGATAGCGGCCCCATCTTCAAGCGGGTGTTCATCAGAACGCGCGGCGCTACAAGCCCACATGTCCTGGGCGACCGTTCCAGAGGACTACATGACGGTCAAGCCCATCTACCCCGCCTTTCAGTTGCGAGAGATGATTGCCAGCATCGAATCATCGCTGGCCAAACTGGACAGTTCGGCCAGCGACGTGAAGCGCTCGCTGGAGTTGAAGCTTCAGTTATGCAGTGCGAAGACGCGTCTGGCCGAACGAGAATCTCGTGAACGAATCCGGGCGAAGGGCGCACTGGCCACGTCCAAGCCATGCACAGCAGAGGTTGATCGCTTGAGCCGCATTGCCGGAAGTGCGAGACAAGACAGCATCACTGAGACTGCGCGCGTCGCACATTCATTGGCCGTCAAGGTGATCGAGGCTGTTCGAAAATGCCCCCAGGATCCATACCTTGATCAACTGGCCCTCGATCTCCAGCAAACCGCGTCGTCGGCAAGGGAAACCTGCGAAATGATAGCCAGTGACCGCAGCGTTTGCACACAACCGTGGCCGGGCCTGTGAGAAGCGAAATCAAAACCCATTGATGGAAGGCAAATCATGAGCAGCAGGATCGTCGAATTCAGAGGCGCAATGCGCCGAGTGGGAGTTGTGTCCGCGATATCGATTGCTGTACTGTTGACGGGGTGCGCAGTCGGTAAACCTCGCGTCGATATGTACAACGGCCTTTTGCCCGACGGCGTGACGCCTGCAGCGACGACCCTGGCACCTCGCACGGGCCAGTTCCGCAACCAGACGGTCTACATCGTCCTGGGTGCCAATTACCTCAGCTACAGCGACACATGGGCGGGCTTTCAGAAGATCGCGGACGAGGGTGGCTTCGCCAACCTCGCTTACACGCGTGAAGAGTTGCAGGCCTTCCAGCGGTTTTGGTCACCCGAACGCACGACCTCTCTCGTCGTGGATACCCTCAAAAAACACTTTTCCGATGTCCGTGTTGCCGACGACTTGGCTCAAGCCAAGGAGTTGGGTGCTCGTTGGATCGTGGTTTATGACCATTCTTATCGTCAACCGACAACTGCGACGGCAACTTGGACCAATCACACCGTCATCGACTTGCTCAGTGCCGACCGGTTGCAGTTGATTGCCCGAGCTGAAGTCAATGAAACCCAGTCGAGAGGGATCGCGATGGGTAGCAGCGACGTCCATCGGCTCACGCGCCAGAGAGGCGAAGATTTGGTGGGATGCATCACGCGCGCCGCGCAGCAGTTCGATCGCAAACTGAGTGCGTTGGATGGGTGAAGTGACGTGCTGATCTCGCCCTAAAGGAGTCACTCATCGCTGAGCCAGCGTCATCGCCAATTGGTTGTGCCGCTCCACCACCGCCCCCATCTCTACGGTCGTGACCCGCCCGTGGTCAGCCACCACCCGCCCATTCACAATCGTCCAAGCCGTCGGCTCCCCATGGCACATCAGCAAGGCCGCCACCGGGTCATGCACCGCCGCCCCGGCCATGCCCAGCGTGCGCGTGTCAAAGATCGCCAAGTCAGCCGCGAACCCGGGCGCAATCTGCCCGATGTCCGTGCGCCCCAGCACCTCGGCCCCACCGCGCGTCGCCACACGCAAAGCCGCGCGCGCACTCATGTCCGCCGGCCCATGGTCACACCCGAAGGGCTCCAGGCTGCGCCCCGCGCGCGCCAGCAGCATCGCTTGCCGCGCTTCGGCCAGCATGTGCGCGGCGTCGTTGCTGGCTGAGCCGTCCACGCCCAGGCCCACGGGCACGCCGGCGTTGAGCATGCGGCGCACGGGCGCGATGCCCGAGGCCAGGCGCATGTTGCTGCAGGGGCAGTGCGCCACGCCCGTGCGGGTGGCGGCAAAGCGGCCGATGCCGTGTTCGTCCAGCTTCACGCAGTGGGCGTGCCACACGTCGTCGCCCAGCCAGCCCAGGCTTTCGGCGTATTCGGTGGGCGTCTGGTTGAACTTCTCGCGGCTGTAGGCAATGTCGTGGTCGTTCTCGGCCAGGTGGGTGTGCAGGCGCACGCCGCGCCGGTAGCTGCGCGCCAGGCTTGCTGATTCGCGCATCAAGTCGGGGCTGACCGAAAACGGTGAGCACGGCGCCAGCGCGATGCGCGTCATGCTGAAGTCGCGCTCGTCGTGCCAGGCCTCGATCAGGCGCTGCGAGTCTTTGAGGATGTCGGCCTCGCGCTCGACCAGGCTGTCGGGCGGCAGGCCGCCGTTCGATTCGCCCACGCTCATGCTGCCGCGGCTGGCGTGAAAGCGCATGCCGATTTGCAGCGCCGCTTCGATGCTGTCGTCCAGCCGGCAGCCGTTGGGGTAGAGGTACAGGTGGTCGCTGCTGGTGGTGCAGCCGCTGACCAGCAGCTCGGCCATGGCCACCTGGGTCGACACCCGCACCATCTCGGGCGTCAGGCCCGCCCAGATGGGGTAGAGCGTGCGCAGCCAGGTGAAGAGTTCGGCGTCCTGCGCGGCCGGGATGGCCCGCGTCAGGCTTTGGTACATGTGGTGGTGCGTGTTGACCAGGCCGGGGATGACGACGTGGCCGCGCGCGTCGATCACGTCGGTGGCCTGGGCGAGCAGGGCGGGGTCGAGCTCGGCCGTGGGGCCGCAGGCCACGATGCGCGGGCCCTGGATGAGCACGCTGGCGTGGCGCCATTCGGTGCCGGCGTCGTCCATGGTGGCGACGCAGTCGGCGTCTTTGATGAGCAGGGTGGGCGTGTGCATGGGGCGGGCGTGGGCGTTGGAGGGGGCAAGGCGGCCACCGCGCGGCGTGGTGCGCGAGCCGGCCTCAGGCGGTGCGCTGCAGCAGCTGCGCCACCACCGAGATGGCGATGACGGCGGGCTCTTTTCCCGGCAGATCGGGCAGGCCGATGGGGCAGGTCAGGCGGGCGATGGCGTTGTCGCTCACGCCCATGGCCTGCAGCCGGTGCAGGAACTTGGCGCGCTTGGTTTGCGAGCCGATCAGACCCGCGAAGGCGAAGTCGCCGCGCTTGAGCACGGCGTGGATGATGCGCAGGTCCAGGTCATGCCGGTGGGTGAGCACGAGGTGGTAGGCCAGTGCGGGCGCGTCGGCCACTTCGGCTTCGGCCTGGGCGGTGCTGACGAACTGGATGTGCGGCGGCAAAGCGGCGATGGCTTCGGGCGAGGGCAGACCGGGGGCGTCGGCGCCACAGGTTTCGGCGGTGTCGGCGCGTTCGTCCAACCAGCGCACGGTGCAGTCGATGTCGGCCAGCAGTTTGACGATGGCCTGGCCGACGTGGCCGGCGCCGTGCAGTTCGAGGTGGAAGCGGGGCGCGGGCAAGGTCCAGGCTTGAAGCGTGGTTTCTGTCAGGGGCTCGAAGGCCAGGTCGACAGAACCGCCGCAGCATTGGCCCAGCGTGGGGCCCAGGGCGAAGGTTTGTTGCCAGGCGGCGAGGGGTTTGCTGGCGGTGCGTGCTTCGGCCAGGGCCTTGCGGGCCAGGTCGATGGCTTGCCATTCGAGGTGGCCGCCGCCGATGGTTCCGAGGACCGTGCCCAGCGCATCACCGCTTTGGCCGCCATGTTCTCCCCCGCCCACCAGCATGCGCACACCCGCCTCGCGCGGCGTGGAGCCGCGGATGGTGTGCACGCGCACCACCAGCGCAGGCCGCTCGGCTGCGAGCCACTGCGCGGCGACGTGGCGCAGGTGGCGGGCACTCAGTGCGGTCATGGCGTTGGGTGTGGTCATGGTGTCAACGCAGCGAAGCCGTGTCGTGCGGTAGGCATCAAGCCGCAGCGGGTGCGGCCGCCTTCACCGCCTCGACCGCATCCAGGATGGCTTCGGCCGTGGCGGGCGCGCGCAGCGGCGGCTGCACCTTGTGCTGGCCCACCGCCGACACCGCGTCGCGGATGGCGAAGAACACCGAGAAGGGCAGCAGCAGCGGCGGCTCGCCCACGGCCTTGGAGCGGTAGATGGTGTCTTCCACGTTGCGGTTGTCGAACAGCTTGACGCGGAAGTCGGCCGGGCAGTCGCTGGCGGTGGGGATCTTGTAGGTGGAGGGCGCGTGCGTCAGCAGCTTGCCGCTTTGCGGGTGCCACACCAGCTCTTCGGTGGTCAGCCAGCCCATGCCCTGGATGAAGGCGCCTTCGACCTGGCCGATGTCCAGCGCCGGGTTGATGGACTGGCCCACGTCGTGCAGCACGTCGGCGCGCAGCAGCTTGAACTCGCCGGTGAGCGTGTCCACCAGCACCTCGCTGACGGCGGCGCCATAGGCGAAGTAGTAGAAGGGGCGGCCCTGCATGGCGTCGCGGTCCCAGTGCAGCTTGGGCGTGGCGTAAAAGCCGTCGGACCACAGTTGCACGCGGGCCATGTAGGCGCTCATGGCCACGTCTTCAAAGGGCAGCACCTGGTCGCCCACTTGCACCTGGCTGTCTGCAAAGCGGATGGCTTCGACGCTGACGCCATGCTTGGCGGCCAGGTGCGAGATCAGGCGCGACTTGATCTGCTGCGCAGCGTCGGCGGCGGCCTTGCCGTTCAAGTCAGAGCCGGTGGACGCGGCCGTGGCCGAGGTGTTGGCCACCTTGGTGGTGTCGGTGGCCGTGACGCGCACGCGCTCTGGCAGCAGGCCCAGGGTGTGCGCCACCATCTGCGCCACCTTGGTGTTGAGGCCCTGGCCCATCTCGGTGCCGCCGTGGTTCACCAGCACGCTGCCGTCGGTGTACACATGCACCAGCGCGCCGGCCTGGTTCAGGTGCACCACGTTGAAGGAGATGCCGAACTTCAGCGGCGTGAGCGCCAGGCCCTTCTTGAGCACGGGGCTGCTGGCGTTGAAGGCGTTGATGGCGTCGCGGCGGGCGCGGTAGTCGCTGGTGGTGGCCAGCTCGCCGATCAGCGCGGGCAGCACGTTGTCTTCGACCTGCTGGCCGTAGGGCGTGACGTCGTTGTGGCCGATGCCGTAGAGGTTGGCCAGGCGCACGTCGAGCGCGTCGCGGCCCAGGCTGCGGGCGATGTCGTCGAGGATGTAGTCGACCGCGAAGGCGCCTTGCGGCCCACCGAAGCCGCGAAACGCCGTGTTGCTTTGCGTGTTGGTGCGCGCGCAGAAGCCGTCGATGTGGACGTTGGGCAGCCAGTAGGCGTTGTCGAAGTGGCACAGCGCGCGCGCCATGACGGGGGCCGACAGGTCGGCCGAAAAGCCGCAGCGCGACACCATCTCGACCTGCGCGCCGAGGATGCGGCCTTCGTCGTCGTGGCCGATGGACCAGTCGTGCGTGAAGCAGTGGCGCCGGCCGGTGACCATGAAGTCGTCGTCGCGGTCGGGGCGCAGCTTGACGGGCTTGCGCAGCTTGGCCGCGGCGATGGCGGCGATGCAGGCGAACACGGCGGACTGCGATTCCTTGCCGCCAAAGCCCCCACCCATGCGGCGGCAGGTGACCTGCACGTGGTGGGCATGCAGGCCCAGCGCGTGGGCCACGGCGTGCTGCATTTCAGACGGGTGCTGCGTGGAGCAGTGCACCAGCATGCCGCCTTCTTGCGGGATGGCGTACGAGATCTGGCCTTCGAGGTAGAACTGCTCTTGCCCGCCGAGCTGGATGTGGCCTTGCAGCGTGTGCGGTGCTTGCGCGATGCCAGTGGCCGCGTCGCCCCGCGCCATGCGCATCGGCGGCACGACGTATTGCTTCGCAGCGTGCGCGGCCTCGGGCGTCAGCAGCGCGGGCAGCTCTTCGATGTCGAGGAAGGCCTTGGCCTGCGCGGCGGCGCGGCGGGCCAGTTCACGGTCGTGCGAGAGCACGGCGAAAACGGGCTGCCCGAGGTAGTGCACGGTGCCATCGGCCAGGATGGGGTCGTCGTGCACGATGGCGCCGCAGTCGTTGCGGCCCGGGATGTCGGCGGCGGTGATGACGTCGACCACGCCGGGCAGGGCGCGCAGGGCGGCCAGGTTGATGCCCTTGAGGCGGCCGTGGGCCACGGGCGAGAGGCCGAGGGCGGCGTGCAGGGTGCCGGCCAGCTCGGGCTGGTCGTCGATGTAGGTGGCTTCACCCGCGACGTGCAGGCGGGCGGATTCGTGCGCCAGGGGCTTGCCGGCGGCGGTGGTTGAGGGCGCGGCCACCGTGTCGGGTGGCAGGTGGGTGGCGGGGATGTCCACGGCTTGGTTCATGGCGGGGCTCCGTGGGTTCGTTCAGCAGGTGGCGGGCCAGACTTGCACCTGATCGGCGCGCAGCGGGGTGCCCGCTCGGGTCTCCAGCCAAAAACGTTCCAACAGGTTCTGCGCCACCTTGAGGCGGTAGCTGGCGCTGGCGCGCAGGTCGGTCATCGGTTGGAAGTCTTGTGCCAGGGCGGCTTGGGCGGCGCGCAGGGTGGCTTCGGTCCAGGGCTGGCCGGTGAGGGCGGCTTCGGTGGCGCTGGCGCGGCGGGCGGTGGCGGCCATGCCCCCCCAGCCCAGGCGCGCCTCGGCGATGCGCTCGCCATCCATGCGGATGAAGAAGCCCGCGCACACGGCGGAGATGTCGCTGTCGCGGCGCTTGGAAAGCTTGTACGCGCGCACCACGTCGCCTTCAGCGGCACTGGGCAGCGGCACGCGGATGGCCTGCACGAACTCGCCGGGCTGCAGGTCGTTCTTCATGTAGTCGAGGTAGAAGGCCGACAGCGGCAGCTCGCGCGTGGCGGCGCCCTTGCGCAGCACCAGGGAGGCGCCGAGCGACAGCAGGATGGGCGCGCTGTCGCCAATGGGCGAGCCGTTGGCGACGTTGCCGCCCATGGTGCCGGCGTGGCGCACGGGTGGCGAGGCGAAGCGCAGCCAGATTTCCTTGAGCGCGGGCACGTGCTGCGCGAGCGCCGACCAGGCCGCTTCGAGCGAGGCGCCGGCGCCGATTTCCAGCACAGGCTGGGCGCCGCCGCTGAGCGTGACGCCCTGGAACTCGGCCACCTTGCCGACGTAGATGATCTCGCCCAGGTCGCGGAACTGCTTGTTGACCCACAGCCCGATGTCGGTGGCGCCAGCCAGCAGGCGCGCGTTGGGCAGGGCTTCGCGCAGCGCGGCCAGCTCGGCCAGCGTGGTGGGCGCGTGGAAGCGTTGGGCCTGCGTGGGCGCGGCGCCGTTGGGGCCTTCGTAGACCAGGCTGTCGGGCGCGGCCGCTTGCAAGGCTTCGAGTTGCGCCAGCACCGGGGCGGTGTCCAGCGTCACGCGTGGGGCGGCGTACATCTGCTCGCCGGCATCGAGGATGGGGCGGTAGCCCGTGCAGCGGCACAGGTTGCCGGCCAGCGCGTCGGCCATGGCAGGGCGGGGCAGGGCTTGTTCGTGCTGTTCGTAGCTGTGCCACAGCGACATCACGAAGCCCGGGGTGCAAAAGCCGCATTGCGAGCCGTGGCAGCTGACCAATGCCTCCTGGCAGGGGTGCAGGGCGTCGGGCGCGGCCTGGCGGCCCAGCGCGGTCACGTCTTCGACCGTGAACAGGGCCTGGCCGTCGAGCGTGGGCAGGAACTGGATGCAGCTGTTGACCGTGCGGCGCTTGAGCTCGCCGGTGGCGGCGTCGCGCTCGGCCACGACCACGGTGCAGGCGCCGCAGTCGCCTTCGGCGCAGCCTTCCTTGGTACCGGTGCAATGGGCGTGTTCGCGCAGCCACTGCAGCACGGTCGTGGTCGGCGCAAGGCCTTCAACCTGCTGCACCTCGCCGCGGTGGACAAAACGGATCGGGCGTGGGGTGGGGGAACTCATGGGGACTCCGGGTGGGTGTGCGTGTCAGGTTAGCGTCTGGTGTTTGAGCCGGTATACAAGATTGCGCATATCGGTGATAAAAAGCAACGCATGAATCAGCGCGCGCTTTTCGACAAGATCGACCTGTCACTCATCCGGGTTCTGCACACCGTGATCACCGAGTCCAGCGTCTCACGCGCCGCCGTCAAGCTGCGCAGCAACCAGCCCGCCGTCAGCGCCCAGCTGCGGCGGCTGCGCGAGCTCACGGGCGACCCTTTGCTGGTGCGCAGCGGTCAGGGCATGGCGCCCACCGACGTGGCGCTGAGCCTGGTCGAGCCGGCCGCCACCATCTTGCAGCAGGCGCAATGGATCTTCGGCGACAAGAGCGCGGCGCGGGGCTTTGACCCCGCCACCGCCGAGGTGACCTTCCGCATCGCGGCGACCGACTACCTCGACCCCTGGTTCCTGCCCGAGCTCACGCTGCGCCTGCGCCGCCTGGCGCCGCATTCGCGCCTGGAGGTGCTGCCGCTGGGCACCCAGCTTGATCACCGGCGCAGCCTTGCGCGCGGCGAGGTGGACCTGGTCATCGGCAACTGGCTGGAGCCCTCTGAAGAGCTGCACCTGGGCCGCCTGGTCAGCGACGAGCTGGTCTGCCTGGTGTCCGAAGACCACCCGGCTGCGCGCCTGCCCAAGGAGGGCAAGCGCTCCTGGTCGGTCGAGCAGTACCTGGCGGCCGAACACATCGCGCCGCTGCCGTTTCACCCCGACGGCCCGGGCATCATCGAGCAGCACCTGCAGGCCAAGGGCCTGGAGCGGCGCATCGTCGTGCGGCATCCGCATTTCGCGCAGATCCCGTACATGGTGGCGGGCTCGCTGCTGGTGCTGACCACGGGGCGGCGCTTTTGCGAGCGCTACGTGCGCGACCTGAAGGTCAAGGTCATCCGCTGCCCGGTGCCGCTGCCGTCTTTGAACTACTACCAGCTTTGGCACGACCTGACCCACAAATCCGCCGCCAGCCGTTGGTTGCGTGAGCAGGTTCGCGACGTGGTCCGAGGCTTGCATCAGGTTCAGCCGCCCGTGCGGCATCATTGAGTTTTGGCCTCCCCACTGCGGCCCCCATCTCCACACCCCCACATGACCCTCAGACTCGAGCTCAGGCGCATCACCAAGCAGTACCCCGGTGTCAGGGCCAACGATGCCGTCAGCCTCAACGTGCGCCCGGGCGAGATCCACGCCGTGCTGGGCGAAAACGGCGCGGGCAAGTCCACCTTGATGAAGATCATCTTTGGCGCGGTCAAGCCTGATTCGGGCGAGGTGCTCTTCAACGGCCAGCCGGTGCAGGTGCGCTCGCCGCAAGAGGCGCGGGCGCTGGGCATCAGCATGGTGTTCCAGCACTTCTCGCTGTTCGACACGTTGACCGCCGCCGAGAACGTGTGGCTGGGCCTGGACAAGTCGCTGAGCCTGGCCGAGGTCACCGCGCGCATCCGCGAAGTCTCGGGCGCTTACGGCCTGGAGGTGGACCCCGATCGACACGTGCATTCGCTGACCGTGGGCGAGCGCCAGCGGGTCGAGATCGTGCGGGCGCTGCTGACCAAGCCTCAGCTGCTGATCCTCGACGAGCCGACCTCGGTGCTCACGCCTCAGGCCGTGGGCAAGCTGTTCGTGACGCTGCGCCAGCTGGCGGCCGAAGGCTGCTCCATCCTCTACATCAGCCACAAGCTCGACGAGATCCGCGCGCTGTGCCAGCGCTGCACGGTGTTGCGCGGTGGCAAGGTCACGGGTGAGGTCGACCCGCGTGAAGAAAGCAACGCCAGCCTGTCGCGCCTGATGATCGGCAGCGAGCCGCCCGAGTTGCACCGCAGCGAGGCCGTGTTGGGCGAGGTGGCGCTGTCTGTCAAGCACCTGTCGGTGCCCAGCCTCGACCCTTTTGGCACCGATCTCAAGGACGTCGGTTTCGAGCTGCGCGCGGGCGAGATCCTCGGCATCGCTGGCGTGTCGGGCAACGGGCAACAGGCTTTGATGGCCGTGCTCAGTGGCGAGGACCCGCGTGCCAAGCCGGGCACCGTCCACCTGTTCGGTCATGACGTGGCGCGCTCGTCGCCACGCGCCCGGCGCCACAAGGGCCTGCACAGCGTGCCCGAAGAGCGCCTGGGCCGTGGCGCTGTGCCCACCCTGTCGCTGGCGCAGAACACCCTGCTCACCCGCGACGACGCCATCGGCCCTGGCGGCTGGTTGCGCACCAAGGGCATCACCGGCATGGCGGTGGAGCTGATCGATCGCTTCAGGGTCAAGGCCGCTGGGCCGCATGCGCTGGCCAAGAGCCTGTCGGGCGGCAACCTGCAGAAGTTCATCATGGGCCGCGAGATCGACGCGGCGCCCAAGGTGCTGCTGGTGTCCCAGCCCACCTGGGGCGTGGACGTGGGGGCCGCGGCGCAGATCCGCGGCGAGTTGTTGAAGCTGCGCGATGCCGGCTGCGCCGTGCTCGTGGTCAGCGAGGAGCTGGACGAATTGTTCGAAGTGAGCGACCGCCTGATGGTGATGGCGCAAGGGCGGCTGTCGCCGTCCATCCCGGCCGCCGAGGCCACCGTGGAGCAGATTGGCGCCTGGATGAGCGGCTTGTGGGACGGTGGCGCTGGCGAGGCTTCGGCAGCGGTGCCCGGCCTGGTGACGCAGCAAGGGGGCGCCCATGTTCAAGCTTGAACCGCGTCCGGCGCCGTCGAAGCTGCTGACCTTCACCTCGCCCCTGATCGCGCTGGCGATCACGGTGCTGGTGGGCGTGGCCTTGTTCGTGGCCCTGGGCAAGGACCCCTTGGCCGGTTTGCGCATGTTCTTCGTCGAGCCGCTCAAGAGCGGCTACGCGCTGTCCGAGCTGAGCCTCAAGGCCACGCCGCTGGTGCTGATCGCGCTGGGCTTGTCGGTGTGTTTCAGGGCCAACCTCTGGAACATCGGCGCCGAAGGGCAGTTCATCCTGGGGGCCATTTGCGCCGGTGGGGTGGCCATGCAGGCCACGCCCGAGAGCGGGCCTTTGCTGATGCCCGCCGTGCTGGCGGCCGGTGCCTTGGGCGGCATGGCCTGGGCCGCCATCGTGGCGCTGCTGCGCGACCGCTTCAACGCCAGCGAGATCCTGGTCAGCCTGATGCTGGTCTACGTGGCCGAGATGCTGCTGAGCTACCTCGTCTACGGACCCTGGAAGGACCCCAACGGCTACAACTTCCCGCAGACCATCACCTTCCTGGAAGCCGCGCGCGTGCCCAAGCTCGTGCAGGGCTGGCGCCTGAACATCGGCGTGTTCATCGCGGCCGTGGCGGTGGTGGGTTTTGCGGTGTTCCTGTACCGCACCTTCGCGGGCTTTCAGCTGCAAGTGGGCGGTCTGGCGCCGGCGGCGGCGCGCTATGCGGGCTTCTCGAGCCGCAAGGCTTTGTGGACGGCGCTGCTGCTCTCGGGCGGCATGGCCGGCCTGGCGGGGGCGCTGGATGTGGCCGGGCCACAAGGTCAGCTCACGCCGTACGTGCCGCTGGGCTACGGCTTCGCGGCCATCATCGTGGCCTTTGTGGGGCGCTTGAACCCGTTCGGCATCGTGTTCTCGGCGGTGCTGATGAGCATGTTCTACATCGGCGGTGAACTCGCCCAGTCGCGCCTGGGCCTGCCCAAGGCCCTCACCGGTGTCTTTCAGGGCTTGCTGCTGTTTGCGCTGCTGGCCTGCGACACCTTCATCCACCAACGCCTGCGCTGGGTGAGCAAGAAATGATGACCGCCGAATCCCTGGCCCTCTTGACAGCGGCCACCCTCAACGCCGGCACGGTGGTGGCGCTCGCCTCCCTGGGCCTGCTGATCAACGAACGCGCTGGCGTGCTCAACCTGGGCGCCGAGGGCATGATGCTGGTGGCCGCCATCGCAGGCTACGCGGCCTGCGTGCACACGGGCAGCGACCTGGTCGGCTTTGCGGCGGCGGCCGGTGCAGGCGCGCTGCTGGCGGCGGCATTTGGTGTGCTGGTCATCTGGCTGGGCACCAACCAGTACGCCACGGGGCTGGCGCTCAGCCTCTTCGGGGCGGGCCTCAGCGCCTTCGTGGGCATCACCTACACGCAGTTGCGCCTGCCCGAGCGGGTCAACCATGCCATTCCTTACCTGTCTGACCTGCCATTCGTCGGGCCGGCCTTTTTCAGGCACCACCCACTGGTCTACATCACCATCTTGCTGGCCTTGGGTCTGACGTGGTTCCTGCTGCGCTCGCGTTCGGGCCTGGTGCTGCGCGCGGTGGGCGAGTCGCCCGAGTCGGCGCACGCGCTGGGCTATGCGGTGCGGCCGATTCGCCTGCTGGCGGTGTGCGTTGGCGGCGCGCTGTGCGGTGTGGCCGGCGCCTACATCTCGCTGGTCTACACCCCGCTGTGGGTCGAAGGCATGGTGGCCGGCAAGGGCTGGATCGCCCTGGCCCTGACGACTTTCGCCACCTGGCGGCCGCTGCGCGTGCTGTTGGGTGCTTACCTGTTCGGTGGCGTGACGATGCTGCAGTTCCAACTGCAGGGGCAAGGCGTGCAGGTGCCTTCGCAACTGCTGACGATGCTGCCCTACCTCGCCACCATCGTCGTGCTGGTGCTGATCTCTCGCAACCCGACGTGGATCCGCATCAACATGCCTGCTTCACTCGGCAAGCCCTTCCATCCGGGAGCCTGAGTGGGCATGATCGTTGCTGTTGCAGTTCGTCCTGTGGATAAGAAGTTCCCAACCCTGGAGATGACATGACCTCTGACCTGTCCAAGCGTTCCGTGCTCAAGCTAGCTGGCTTTGCTGCCCTGACCGCCACCGCCGCCCTCGTGGGCTGCGGCAAGAAAGAAGCTGCGCCTGAAGCCGCATCGGCTGCTTCCGAAGCCCCGGCGTCCGCCGCCGCTGTGGCCGCCGCTCCGCTGAAGATCGCTTTCGCCTACGTCGGCCCTGTGGGCGACGCGGGCTGGACCTACGCGCACAACCAGGGTCGCCTGGCGGTCGAGAAGGAATTCGGCGACAAGGTCGTCACCTCCTTCGTGGAGAAGGTGCCCGAGGGCCCCGAGGCCGAGCGCGTGATCCGCGACCTGGTGGCCCAGGGCAACACCCTGATTTTTGGCACCACCTTCGGCTACATGGAGCCCATGCTCAAGGTCGCGGCCGACAACCCCGCCGTCAAGTTCGAGCACGGCACCGGCTACAAGACGGCCGCCAACATGCGCACCTACGACTCGCGCACCTATGAAGGCGCCTACATGGCTGGCGTCATCGCGGGCAGCATGACCAAGACCAACACCGTCGGCGTCGTGGGCTCGATCCCCATCCCCGAGGTGATCCGCAACATCAACTCCTTCACCCTGGGCGCCCAGAGCGTGAACCCCAAGATCAAGACCAAGGTGGTCTGGGTCAACGCCTGGTTCGACCCCCCGAAGGAAAGCGAAGGCGCGCAAAGCCTGCTGAACCAGGGCGCCGACGTGCTGTTCCAGAACACCGACTCGGCCGCCGTGCTGCAGACGGCCGAGAAGGCTGGCAAGTACGCCTTCGGCTGGGACTCGGACATGAGCGCCTTCGGCCCCAAGGCCCACCTGGCATCGGCTGTCATCAACTGGGGCCCGTACTACATCAAGGCCACCAAGGACGCGCTGGAAGGCACTTGGCAAACCGGTGGCGTGTGGTGGGGCGTCAAGGAAGGCGCCATCGACCTGGTGGCGGTTTCTGACGCCGTGCCGGCCGAGGTCAAGGCCAAGGTCGAGACCATCAAGGCCGGCCTCAAGGACGGCAGCTACGTCATCTGGAAGGGCCCGATCGTGGGTCAGGACGGCAAGGAAGTGCTGGCCAAAGACGCCGTGGCCGACGACAAGTTCCTGGGCGGCGTGAATTTCTACGTCAAGGGCGTGGAAGGCTCGATCCCGTCGTCCAAGTGATGGCGGTTTGAGCCCTGGGCGGTTGGGCCGGTTGGCCCGCAGCCAGGGCTGGGGTGGCCTCAAGGCTGCCTGACAAGGGGCGGGGTGTTGCAGTCCGTGAAGGATTGCGCCCCCGCCCTGTTTCATTGCCGACTCAAGCGCGGAACAGGCCGCTTTCGACCCCGTGAAACCACGGGATGGCGCTGGGGGGCGTCGGCCTAAACTGGGGCTCATCAAAGGGTTCCGGCCGCGCGCCGCACCGACGAGCCACGAGCTTTGCCGCCCAGGTCAGCCTGACCGTGCCGCGCGACCGCCACCAGGAGGTCGTCGATGAACGCGCCACTTCCCCCCGAAGTGCTCCAGGCCCTCGCTTCGTTGTCCCTGGAGGACAAGTACACGCTCGAGCGCGGCAGCGCCTTCATGAGCGGCATCCAGGCCCTGGTGCGGCTGCCCATCCTGCAGCACACGCGCGACGCCATGGCCGGCCTGAACACCGCCGGCTTCATCAGCGGCTACCGGGGCTCGCCCCTGGGCGGCTACGACCAGGCGCTGTGGAAGGCCCGCGAGCACCTGAGCAAGCACCACATCGTCTTCCAGCCCGGCGTCAACGAAGAGCTGGGCGCCACGGCCGTGTGGGGCACGCAGCAGCTCGCGCTCACGCCGGGGCCGCAGCGTTTCGACGGCGTCTTCGGCATCTGGTATGGCAAGGGCCCGGGCGTGGACCGCTGCGGCGACGTCTTCAAGCACGCCAACATGGCGGGCACCTCGCAACATGGCGGCGTGGTGGCGGTGGCGGGTGACGACCACGTGGCCAAGAGCTCTTCGTTGGCCCACCAGAGCGACCACATCTTCAAGGCCTGTGGCCTGCCGGTGTTCTTCCCGAGCAATGTGCAGGAGATCCTCGACCTGGGCCTGCACGCCTTCGCGATGAGCCGCTTCTCGGGCCTGTGGACCTCGCTGAAAACCATCCAGGAGGTGGTGGAGTCGTCGACCACGGTGTCGGTGGACCCGGACCGCGTCAACATCGTGTTGCCGGGCGATTTCGACATGCCAGAAGGCGGTCTGCACATCCGCTGGCCCGACGCACCGCTGGCCCAGGAGGCCAGGTTGATGGACCACAAGTGGTACGCCGCGCTGACCTATGTGCGGGCCAACCGGCTCAACCACACGGTGCTCGACAGCGAAGGCGCACGGCTGGGCATCATGGCCAGTGGCAAGGCCTGGAACGACCTGCGCCAGGCCCTGCATGACCTGGGGCTGGACGAGGAGGCCTGCCGTGCCTTGAAGCTGCGCCTGCACAAGGTGGCCGTGGTCTGGCCCCTGGATGCGATGATCACGCGCGAGTTCGCGCAAGGGCTGCAGGAGATCCTGGTCGTCGAAGAAAAGCGCCAGATGATCGAGTACCAGCTCAAGGAAGAGCTCTACAACTGGCGCGAAGACGTGCGCCCCAACGTGCTGGGCAAGTTCACCGAATCCGATGGCGACCAGACCGGTGGCGAGTGGTCGCACCCGCACCCCGCCAGCCGCTGGTTGCTGCGCGCCCAGGCCGACCTCAACCCTGCGCTGATCGCCAAGGCCGTGGCGCAGCGCCTTGAAAAACTCGGCTTGCTGGCCGATGCCCCATCGCACTTGCGCGAGCGCATCGCCGAGCGCCTGCGCGTGATCGAAGACAAGGAGCGCTCGCTGGCGCACACCACGGCCGGCCCCGAGCGCGCGCCCTGGTTCTGCAGCGGCTGCCCGCACAACACCTCCACCCGCGTGCCCGAGGGCTCGCGCGCCATGGCTGGCATCGGCTGCCACTACATGGCGCAGTGGATGGACCGCAACACGGGCCTGGTCTCGCAGATGGGCGGCGAGGGCGTGGCCTGGGTGGGCCAAGCCCCGTTCACCGACGAGAAACACGTCTTCGTCAACCTGGGCGACGGCACCTACTTCCACTCGGGCGTGCTGGCCATTCGCCAGTCGGTGGCCGCCAAGGTCAACATCACCTACAAGATCCTGTACAACGACGCGGTGGCGATGACCGGTGGGCAGCCGCTGGACGGCAACCTGTCCGTGCCCGCCATGACCCGCGAGCTGCACGCCGAAGGCGTGCGCCGCATCGTGGTGGTGACCGACGACCGCAGCCGCTACGCCGATGTGCACGACCTGGCCCCTGGCGTGGACCTGTTCCACCGCGACGACCTGGACCGTGTGCAAAAGGAGTTGCGAGAAACCGAAGGCTGCACGGCCCTGATCTACGACCAGACCTGCGCCACAGAGAAACGCCGCCGCCGCAAGCGCGGCAGCATGCCGGCCGTCACCACCCGCGTCGTGATCAACGAAGAGGTGTGCGAAGGCTGTGGCGATTGCACCGTGCAGTCCAACTGCCTGAGCGTGGAGCCGGTGGACACGCCGCTGGGCCGCAAGCGGCGCATCAACCAGAGCAGCTGCAACCAGGACCTGTCGTGCCTGAAGGGCTTCTGCCCCAGCCTGGTCACCATCGAGGGCGGACAGCTCAAGGGCGCCAAGCCGCAGCCCGGCACGCCCGACGTGCGCAAGCTGCCACCCGTGCCGGATCCACAGCTGCCTGACGCCACACGGGCCTGGGGCATCGTCGTGGCGGGCATCGGTGGCACGGGCGTGATCACCATCGGGCAGCTGCTCGGCATGGCCGCCCACGTCGAAGGGCGCGGCGTGGTCACCCAGGAGGCCGCAGGGCTGGCCCAAAAAGGTGGCGCCACCTGGAGCCATGTGCAGATCGCCAACCGGCCAGAGGCCATCCACACCACCAAAGTCGGCACGGCAGAGGCCGACCTGGTCATGGCGTGTGACCCGATCGTCGCGTCGCTGCCCACGACACTGAGCGTCATGCGCAAGGGGCGCACCCGCATCGCCCTGAACACCCACCACACGCCCACCGCGTCGGTGGTCTCGTCGCCAGACTGGCATTACCCATCGGGCCAGTGCGACCACGTGCTCGCCGATGCCGTGGGCGCCGAGTCCATCAAGCGTTTCGACAGCGTGGCCCTGGCTGAAAAGCTGCTGGGCGACGCCATTTACGCCAACCCGATGATGCTGGGCTTTGCCTGGCAGATGGGCTGGGTGCCGCTGAGTGGGCAGGCGCTGCGCCGGGCCATCGAGCTCAACGGTGTCCAGGTCGAGCGCAACCTGACGGCCTTCGAGTGGGGGCGGCAGGTGGCGCACGACCCGGTGCGCGTGGCGCGGCTGACGATGCCGGCGCAACCGGTGCAGTGGCTGGGCTCCAAGGCCGGTGCTGGTCAGGGTGGCACGGCAGCGGAGCTCGACGCGCTGGTGGCCCATCGCATGGCCTGGTTGACCGACTACCAGGACGAGGCCTTGGCCCTGCGCTACAAGGGCTGGGTCGATCGCTTTCGTTTGGCTGAGGAGATGCTGGATGCGCGGGTCGGCCAGACCAAGCTGCGCCTGAGCATGGCCGTTGCCCGCCAGCTGTTTCGGATGATGGCCATCAAGGACGAATACGAGGTGGCCCGCCTGTTGACCTCAGAGCGCTTCAAGCAACAGCTGGGGGCGCAGTTCGAGGGTGATTGGCGTTTGGTGTTTCACCTGGCACCTCCTGCACTGGGTGAGGGCGGTGGTGCGGTGCGACGCGTTGCCAAGCGGGCGTTCGGTCAGGCGTGGTTGCCCTTGCTGAGCGGCTTGGCCAAGGCACGCCGCTGGCGCAACACCTGGCTCGACCCATTGCGCTGGAGCGCCACCCGCCGTGACGAGCTGGCGACCTTGCGCGAGTACGAGGCGCTGCTGGGGCAGCTGCTGGAAGGCCTGAGCGCCAGCCAGCATGCGCTTGCCTGCGAGCTGGCCGAGTCGGCCGAGGCCATTCGCGGTTTCGGGCCCGTGCGGGCGGCGAACGCGGCCCCCGTGAGGGCCCGCTGGGCTCAGAGGTTCTTGCTGCAGTCCAGGCCGTAGGATTTCTTGAGCGCCTCGACCTCGGCCGCTGGTGCCTTGGCCAGTTGCACGCAGGTGGTGAAGTTGCCATGCATGCGGCGGGCCTTGATCTCGAAGTAGGTCCAGTCGACGATGTCTTCGCGCTTGAAGCTCACCTGGCCACCCACGACCAGCTTCTTGAGGCGGCTGGGCACGCTGTTGGCCTTGCCCTTGTAGCCGTTGCCGTCCTTCTCGAAGGGGTGGATCCAGACGTACTCGGTCACCTTGCCTTCGCTCAGGCGCACGCGCACGGATTCGACATCGACGTTGGGGTCGTTGGCCGCATGGATTTTGAGGAACTCATCGAGCGAGCCCTGCGCTTTCTTGAAGGCCGCTTTCATGGCGGGGTCCTGGTCGTTGAGCTCGACCACTTCCTGCTTCTCCTCGGCTTTTTTGTCGGCCTTCTTCTGGCTGGCTGCGGGCTTGGTGGCCACAGCAGGTTCGGCCCGAGCCGCTCCCATCGACAGGCACAGCAAGCTGGAGATCAGGGCAATCGACGTGGTGTGAACAAGTTTTGGCATGCGTGCAAAAGGCATCTTCGTGACGGCAGAGTCAGACATGTGCGCACCCGAGCGGCCAAGCGCCTGGGCACCGTCCAAGTGTGCGCGAATTTCAAGCGGTGGCCGAGCGCACTTTGTCCCGAAAACCCAGCGGAGCCCCTGCATGCGCGGCAGGGGAGACCCTGTCATCCGGCCAACCAAGGGTTTTCAGGTAAGGTGACGCGATGTCCCTTGCTGGCCTGACTTCCCCCATGTCCGCGCTGACCCGAGACCGCCGAACGCAGGGCCTGCTCTGTGCCTTGGCAGGCGCGGTGGCGTTTTCCGGCAAGGCCATCGTGGCCAAGCTGATGTACCGCCATGGCGCCGACGCGATCTCCGTGGTGGGCTTGCGCATGGCCATGGCCTTGCCGATGTTCCTGTTGATGGCCTGGTGGGCGGGCCGCAGTTCGGGCCCGGATGGGCGACTGCCACTCAGCCGCCGCCAGGTCTGGCAGGTGATCGGCCTGGGGTTCACGGGCTACTACCTCGCCAGCACGCTCGACTTCCTGGGCTTGCAGTACATCAGCGCCAGCCTGGAGCGCGCGATCCTCTACCTCAACCCCAGCCTGGTGCTGTTGTTGTCGGTGTGCTTCCTGGGCGCGCGTTTGCGTGGGGTGCACGTGCTGGCGCTGATGATCAGCTACGCGGGTGTGCTGATGGTGTTCCTCCACGACTGGGACGTGGCCCACATGGTGTCCGACACGACGCAGGGGCTGGATGCCCGCTCTGCCGTGGCCATTGGCAGCGTGCTGGTGTTTTTCAGTGCCTTGTCCTATGCCATTTACCTGATGGGCAGTGGGCAGCTGGTTCAGCAACTGGGCTCCATGCGCCTGGTGGGGTTGGCGTCTTGCGCTGCTTGCGTGATGTGCCTGGCGCAGTGGTGGTCGGTGCACGCATTCAGCGACGGCAGCCTGGGGCGGGTGACGCACTTGCCCTGGCAGGTCTGGGCGCTGTCGGCGCTCAACGCAACGGCCTGCACGGTGTTGCCGGTGTGGCTGGTGATGCGCGGCGTGCAGTTGCTGGGGGCCTCGGCGGCGGCCCAGGTTGGCATGGTCGGGCCGCTGTCGACCATCTGGCTGGCCTCGTGGTTCCTCGATGAGCCCGTGACCGCTCGCTTGATGCTGGGCACCGGCACCGTGCTGCTGGGCATCCTGGTGCTCACGCGCATGAACCAGCCGCCTGCGCCGCAGGTCAAGACGGTGATCGAGTCCAGCGACACGAAGGACTGAGCCGCGGCAACTCAGCGAGCTGTCCGTGGCGGCCCTGGGGCGACGGTCCGCTGGCGCAGGTGGGCTCAGGCCGCTTGAGCCCGCGAGAGCGCTTGCACCAGGCAATCGGCCTGGGCATCGATGGATGCTGGCAGGCGCTGAGGGTCGTGCCGCACCGCATCGATCCAGCTGGCGGTGACGTCGGCCTCCCGGCCTTCGGGGAGCTCAGGCAGCGACACCAGCACGCCCTCGACGGGTGCCCGGCTGAGCGCGTCTTGTCGCTGCCCGCGCAGGAAGACGTCGAAGCGAGGTTGGCGTCGCGCATCGGCGACCGGTTCGCCTTCGGTGCCACGCATCAGCAGCGCATCGGCGCCGCTCAAGGCGATGAAGCCTGCGAGCGATTCACCGTATTCGGGGTGGGTGTGGTTGATGACGCGCAGGCGTGGCGGCGTGGGCGAGGCGTCGCGGTCCGCGTCAACAGGCATGCCCAGTGCGAACGGGTCCAGCAGCTTGACGATGGTGTGCGCAGGGTTGCGCAGGCCCACCGTCCAGCGCACGTCCAGCAGGCGGGCCACGCTGGGGCAAAGGTCTGCCACGTCGATGAAGGCGGGGTGTCCCGCCTGCCAGCACGTGGTCAGTTGCGCGGCGTCCTTGATTTGCGGCCAGCCCCCAGCGGCGATGACTTGCGCCGATGTGACGCGGGTGGGATCCGTGGCCGGGCCGTGCACCAGCACGCCCACACCGCGCCTGGCCAGTGCCCAGGCCAACAGCGGTGTGAGGTTGGGCAGCTTGCGCGAACCGTTGTAGGAGGGCAGCAGCACGACCCCGCCAGGCGCAGCCGCCAGGGCAGGACGCAGGTCGATGCAGCGCTCGGTGGTGGCCTGCAGGAAGCCGATGAGCTCGTCGGGCGTTTCGCCCTTGATGCGCATGGCCAGGCAGAAAGCGCCGATTTCCAGGTCAGTCACCTGGCCATCAAGCACTTGCGACATCAGGTCGTGCGCCTGCTCGCGAGAAAGCGGTCGGGCGCCTTCCTTGCCCCGGCCGATGACCTTGATGTGTGCGGCGATGCCCATGTTGCCTCGGCGTGGTGTCTGGTGGTGATCCTGCGTCAGGGCAGGATTATCCCGTCAGGCGGTGGCCGAGGCGTTTGTCGGGTTGCCCTCCGAGGTGCTTTCTGCGGTGTTGAACGGGGTTTGCTGCACCAGCTTGCGCAGCGCCGGCAGGCAGGAGCCGCAGTTGGTGCCGCAGCGCAGCTCGCCTTGCAGGTTGGCCAGGCGCTGCTCGGCGCTGCCGTTGCAACGCCCCAGCACCTGGGTGATGGCGATGTCGCTGACGTTGAAGCACGTGCACACCTGCTTGCCCCGGCTGGCAGTGGCCACCGGCGGTGTGTCGCCTGGCGCGAGCAGGGCCGTGCCGAGTTCGTCGATGGCCAGGTCGTCCTGGAGCAGGGGGCGCACCCACTTTTCCGAGGCGAGCTCGCCCACCATCAGGAAGGCGCGCAGGCGGCGGCCTTGCTCGGTTTGCGCCACCTGCATGCGGCGCTGCTGACCTTGTTTGGGGTCGTCATAGCGCATGACGCCGGGCCCGACCATGCCGAACAACGCGGCCAGTTCGTCGAGCGTGGTGGCGTCGATGGGCGAGGGCGATGCCGCACGGAACAGCAGCCCCACACGCCCCTGTTCATCGGGCTCTCGGCCGAAGGGCACGCAGGCCGTGAACGGAAAGCGCCGCATCCAAGCCTTGAGCTGCTCGCGCAGGTCCAAGGCGTGGTCGGCGGGCAGCCAGGCCACGGCCAGCAGTTTCCAGGGCAAGTCGACCGGGGTCAGGCGCACGGCCGCGTGCTTGAGTTCGGGCTGCTTGGATGTCGGGCAGAACGCCGGCTGCGTCAGGGCGTTCACGCCGGTCACGCGGCGGCCGTGTGCATCGAAGCCACCCAAGGCCTCCTCACCCCAGTGCATGGCGATGTAGCCCTGCTGGCGCCCCATGCCTTCGTGCGCCATGGCCGGGATCAGCAGCTGACCACGCCGTGACGTGACTTGCACGAGCTGGCCATCGTTCAGGCCCAGCTCGGCCATGTCTGCCGGATGCAGTTCGATGCTGGGCTCGGCCACGTGTCCGAACAGGCGTCCGAGCGTGCCGGTGCGGCTCATGCCGTGCCACTGGTCGCGCAGGCGGCCGGTGTTGAGTGCAAAGGGGAAGCGCTCGTCGGGCACCTCGCGCACGGGCAAGGGGCGCACGGCGGCGAAGCGGGCGCGGCCATCGGGTGTGGCGAAGCGGCCGTCGGTGTAGAGGCGTTTGCGCCCTTCGGTGGCGCCTTCGGGCATGGGCCATTGCTGGGGGCCTTTGGCGTCCAGGAGGGCGTAGCTCAAGCCGGTGATGTCGAGGTCGCGTCCACGGGTGCTTTCGCGGTGCTCGTTCCAGACGGATTCGGGCGTGGTGTAGGGAAAGAGGGTGTCGGTTCCTGGCAGGTAGCGCGAGGTGCGCTCGGGCAGGCGGGCCTCCAGGCGGCGGCCGATGTCGGTGAAGATGGCCCAGTCGTGGCGGGCTTGGCCTGCTGCGGGCACGGCCGAGCGCACGCGGCTGATGCGGCGCTCGCTGTTGGTGACGGTGCCGTCCTTTTCGCCCCAGGTGCTGGCGGGCAGCAGGATGTCGGCGTAGGCGCAGGTGGCGGTGGTGGCAAACGCTTCCTGCACCACAACGAGCTCGGCTCGCTCCAGCGCCTTGCGCACGGTGTGTTGGTCGGGCAGCGACTGGGCGGGGTTGGTGCAGGCGATCCACAGCGCCTTGATCTCACCGCGAGCGGCCGCTTCGAACATCTCGACCGCCGTCTTGCCGGGTTGCGAAGGCACGTCACGCAGCCCCCACAACGCGGCCACCTCGGCGCGGTCGATCTCGCTGCCCAGGTTGCGGTGGGCACTCAGCAGGTTGGCCATGCCGCCCACCTCGCGGCCGCCCATGGCGTTGGGCTGCCCGGTCAGTGAGAAGGGGCCTGCGCCCGGCTTGCCGATCTGGCCGGTGGCCAGGTGCAGGTTGATGAGCGCGGCGTTCTTGTCCGTGCCCTGGCTGCTCTGGTTCAGGCCCTGGCAGTAGAGAGAAAGCGTGGGCGTTTGCTGACCGAACCAGCGCGCGGCCTGCTCCAGGTCTTCGCGGCGGATGCCGCAGACCTCGCTGACGCGCTCGGGCGTGTGTGACTGCACGACCTCCAGCAAGTCGCTGAAACCGCTGGTGTGGTCGCGGATGTAGGCTTGGTCGAGCAGGCCGTCGCGCGCCAGGATGTGCAGCATGCCGTGGTACAGGGCGACGTCGGTGCCGGGCTGGATGGCCAGGTGCAGGTCGGCCATGTCGGCGGTTTCGGTGCGGCGCGGATCGACCACGATCATCTTCATGCCGGGATTGGCCTGGCGCGCGGCCTCGATGCGGCGGAACAGGATGGGGTGGGCCCAGGCCGTGTTCGAGCCGGTGATGAAGAGCGTGCCGGCGTGGTCGAAGTCTTCGTAGCAGGCGGGTGGGGCGTCGCTGCCCAGCGTGACCTTGTAGCCGGCCACCGCGCTGCTCATGCACAGGCGCGAGTTGGTGTCGAGGTTGTTGGTGCCCAGCAGGCCTTTGACCAGCTTGTTGACGACGTAGTAGTCCTCCGTGAGCAACTGGCCCGAGCCGTAGAAGCCCACGGCCTGTGGGCCGTGCTGGCGCACGATGGCAGCCAGGCGATCGGCGGCCTCGTCCATGGCGGTGTCCCAGCCGATGCGCTCGGGCTCCGCATGGCGACTGGCGCGGCGCATGGGGTGCAGCAGGCGAGTCTGCTTCGTCACAGCTTCGGCGGCGGTCAGGTGAAGCGTGCTGCCCTTGGTGCACAGGCGGCCAAAGTTGGCGGGGTGATCCGGGTCGCCCTGAACCTGCACGATCTGGTCTTCGCGCGACTCGATCAGCACGCCACAGCCGGTGCCGCAGTACGGGCAGGTGGCGCGGGTGACCTGGGTGGCAGCGGCGATGGGGATGGTCTTCATGGTGGGGCGGTGGTTCAGGTCAGTCGCGCGCACAGGCCGGTCACCCGGTCCATGATCTGCAGGATGTTTTCGCTGCTGCGCAGGACTTCGGCGCTGTGGCGCGGGGTGCGTGCCTGGCGGTCGAGGCGGCTGAGCGCATTGTCGAAGAAGGCCCACTGCTGGCGGGCCAGAGACAACTCTTCGCGGATGGTGGTGGTGACCTCCGGTGCCGATTCGAGCAGGCTCAGTGCGCTGAGGAACTCGCGTTTGGCGGTTTCAAGCTCGCGCTGCTGAACGGGGTCGGCGTCGCTCCAGGTGAGGCTGAGGTAGCACTTGGCCGAGCGCTGCGAGAGCATGCGCTGGCGCCCTGCCACATTGACCAGCTTCCCCACGGGCTTGCCCGAGAGTTTCTCGAGTTGCATGGTGCCCTGGTGAGCCAGCGCCAGCACCTGGGCGTCCAGGCTCAGCAGCTTGGCGGCTTGTTCACGCTTGGGGGCGGTGCCAACGAGGGCCAGCTTGTAGTCGGCCCAGACACCCTCGAGTTGCTGGTAAGTGGTGCGGACGGCCGGCTGTGGGGCGTATGCCTTGAGTTCAACCAGTTGCCGGTCGAAGAGCGCCATCGACTCGGCCAGGATGCGCTCGGCTTTGGCGGGCTCGACGCCTTGCCCGATGGCCAGCCAGGCCTTGGCCATGCGCTGCGACAGCATGCGCTGGCGGCCTGCCTTGTTGATGGCATCGTTGAGGTCGATCACCTGTGCACTTGCTGTGGCGGGCGCCATGGACATGGGCACGATGAAGGCGGTGAGGGCCACGCCTGTCAGCCCTTTCAGGCAGGTGCGGCGTTGATCGTTGTACAACTGGTACATGCTGAAACCTGACGCGCAGCAGCCTCATGGCCGCTTGCGCATTGCATGGAAGGCGCTGACTCAGGCCGCAGCCTGGAGCGCAGGATCGTTGACCGCACCAAACATCAGGCGGTCACGGTGAGCAGAGATCGACCGGCCTTCGCGGATCAATTGGAAGTACTGGCTGCCGTCTTCGGTGTCGCCATACAGGCAGGCACCGACCAGCTTGTCGCCACGGATCACCAGCTTCTTGTAGGTGCCAGCCATCGGGTCGGACAGCACGATCTCCTCGGTGTCGTCGCCACCCATGAAGTCACCCGCAGAAAACAGGTTGATGCCGGTGACCTTGAGCTTGGTTGAGACCTGCGAGCCCAGGTAGCGCCCAATGCCCAGGCGTGCGAGGTGGTTGGCCACCACCTTGCCCTGCTCGTACAGGGGGGCGACCAGTCCGTAGGCCACGCCCCGGTGCGATGCGCACTCGCCCACGGCGTAGATGCGCGGGTCGGTGACGGTCTGCATGGTGTCGGTGACACTGATGCCGCCACGGCCATCGTTGGCACAGCCGATGCCGGCGTTGCGCGCCAGTTCGGTGTTGGGGCGGATGCCGGCGGCCATCACCACCAGATCGGCCAGCACTTCCTGGCCGTCCTTGAAGCGCACGGCTCGCACACGACCCGCGCCATCGTCCAGCAAGGCTTCGGTTTGCGCGGGCAGCAGGAAGCGGATGCCTCGATCTTCGAGCGCGCGCTGCAGCAGCTTGCCCGCCACCTCGTCAAGTTGGCGCTCGAGCAGCCAGGGCGCCAGGTGCACCACGGTGACCTCCATGCCCCGCTGCCGCAGGCCGTTGGCCGCTTCGAGGCCCAGCAGGCCGCCGCCAATGACCACCGCGTGGCGGTGCGTGGCGGCGGTGGCGATCATGGTCTGCGTGTCGGCGATGTCGCGGTAGGCGATCACGCCTTCGAGCTCCTTGCCCGGCACAGGCAAGATGAAGGGGTTCGAGCCCGTGGCCAGCAGCAGGCGGTCATAAGGCTCTTCCGAGCCATCGTCGGCGATGACGACCCGACGCGCGCGGTCGATGCGCGTGACCTTGCGGCCCATGCGCAGGCGAATGCCGTGCTCCTCGTACCAGCTCACCGGGTTGAGGATGATCTCGTCGATCGTCTGTTCACCGGCCAGGACCGGTGACAACATGATGCGGTTGTAGTTCGGGTGCGGTTCGGCCCCGAACACGGTGATGTCATGCAGGTCGGGGGCGAGCTTGAGCAGCTCTTCCAGGGCCCGAACGCCAGCCATGCCATTGCCCACCATCACCAATTTCTGTTTGGTCATGTGCGTGCTCCATCAGCGGTATCAATCTTTTTGTGCCGTGGATGCAAGCAATTAAAGGGCCAGGGGCGCGCAGACCCGTTGCACCGAATGCGGGCGCAAATCTTGCGAGCTGCATCGAAAACGGGCGTGGCACCATGAGTGTGCGTGAGCGCCATGGGCAAGACCAAAACACGCTCCTGCTGAGGAAGACATGAGTTTCGACGTGGACATCGGCTGGGCCAGCGAACGCGGGCCCCGCACCGACATGGAAGATTTCGCTGCGGTGCGACGCCCGGCCGCTGGCGAAGCCGCCTGGGGCGTCATCGCGGCCGTGGCCGATGGGGTCTCGCAGGGGGGGCTGGGCAAAGAAGCTGCCCAGACCACCGTGATGGGCCTGCTGCGCGACTGGTACGCCACCCCCGCCACTTGGGACCCGACCGTCGCCCTTGAGCGCCTGATTTCGTCGCAGAACGCCTGGCTGGTCGACCACAATCGCCGCCGCCAGTCGGTGCGCAGCGACGATCGAACGGGCGGCGCCGGCATGAGCACGCTCACGGCACTGGTGCTGCGCGCCCATGGCTACACCCTGGCCCACGTGGGCGACACCCGCGCCTGGCTGATCCGCCATGGCGAGTGCACCTTGCTCACGCAGGACCACACCCTGGGGCAATTGACCTTTCAGAATGGCCTGACGCGTGCCATCGGCCTCGACGAGTCCGTGAAGGTGGATTACTTCAGCGGCGACCTGCAGGTGCACGATGTCTTCGTGCTCACCAGCGATGGTGTGCATGGCGTGCTCTCAGCCCGGCAGATCCAGCAGTTTGCCCAGCAAGGCAGCCCGCAGGAGGCCGCCGATGCGATGGTGGCCAAGGCACTGGCCTCGGGCGGGCGCGACAACGCCACCGCGCTCGTGATCCGCGTCACGGGGCTCGATGCCGCCACCCTGGAAGACCACACCCGACGCAGCCATCAACTGCCGGTGCCTCAGCGCCTGAAAGACGGCGAGGTGATCGACGGCATGCAGGTCGAGGCCCTGGTGTTCAACAACGGCGTGCACCGTGTCTACCGCGTCAAGCACCTGGCCAGCGGCCGCGTGCAGGCCCTCAAGACCTTGCACGAAGCGCGCGCCAGCGACCCCGAAGAGCGCCAGATGCTGGCCCACGAGGCCTGGCTGGGCGCGCGGGTGTCCGAGCGCGAAGCGCGCGGCTTCCTGCACGTGGTCGAGCCCGAGCAGCCCACCTTCTTCTACACGCTCTCCGATTGGCTGGCGGGGCAAACGCTCGGCCACATGCTCAACCAGGGGCAGCGATTCCCGGTGCACGAAATCGTGTCGGGCATCACCTCATTGGTGCGCACCCTCGGGCGCTTGCACCAGCATGGCGTCATTCACCGGGACATCAAGCCCGACAACCTGCACCTGGGTGACGATGGTCAGTGGCGCATCCTCGATTTGGGTGTGGCCTTGTCCGGCAAAGAGCCTGAGTCCCTGCGCGTGCTGCACGCGGGCACCCCCAGCTACATGAACCCCGAGCAGTGGGGGGACGACCCAGCGCTGGCCCGCGCCACCTTCCAGTCCGACCTCTACGCGCTGGGCGTGTCGCTCTACGTGTGGCTGACGGGTCGGCTGCCCCATGGCGAGATCGAACCCTACCAGACGGCCCGCTTCCGACGCGACCCGGTGCCGCCCTCGCGCCTGAGACCTGACGTGCCCATCTGGTTGGACCACATTGTCCTCAAGGCCGTGGCACGCGATCACAAGCAGCGCTTCGAGACCGCTGAAGAAATGCTGCTGGCCCTGGAGAGGGGTGCGTCCAGGCCCTTGAGTGCGCCGCCCGTTTCGCCACTGCTTCAGCGCGATCCTGCCGCGGTTTGGAAGATCGCGTTGGGTGTGTCGGTGTTGTTCAACGTGTTACTGGCTTACTGGCTGGCCTTCCTGCCCAGCGGCCGCTGAGGCGTTGGGCAGCACACGATGCAAGGCGCGCCCACAAACGACAAACCCCGCAGGCGGTGGCCTCGCGGGGTGTCCGACGACAGAAACGGATCAACTGCTTTCGGCGATCGGAAGCGGGCCTCGTGAGCCCGCCCCCGTCGTGACGGTGGCCTCGGGGTGAGGTTCAGCGGCTGGAGCTTGCGGTCTGATTGAACGCGGCCGAAGTGCCACCGGAAGTGCGGGCGCGCCCGCCTTTTTCTGCCCAGGTGCGCGTCCAGCGGATCTGCATGACGCGCATCATGGCCAGCACGGCCACGCCGAGGACGGCGAAGGCCAGGAAACCGTAGAAATAGGTGCCCAGGTGCTGCTTGGACAGGCCCATGGCATTGGGGATGAAGCCGCCGCCCAGCGCGCCGAGTTCGCCGATCATGGATCCGGCCACCGCCGTGGTCAGCGGCCAGCGCAGGGGCACCAATTGGAAGAGGGCGCCATTGCCTGCACCCAGGGAGGCAAAGCACAGCATGAACAGCAAGGTGGTCAAGACCAGGCTCTGACCCATCAGGCCGCAGATCACCAGCGTGACGATCACCATCGAAAGCACCGCGGTGAGCGTGTTGATGCCGCCCCAACGGTCGGACAGCCAACCGCCCAGCACGCGGGTGGCCGATCCCATCAGCGTGGCCAGCATGGTGAGCTGACCCGCTTCGATCTTGGTGACCTTGAACTGATCGTAGAAGTAGGTGGGCAGGAAGTTGGCCAGGCCGATGAAGCCGCCGAAGGTGATCACGTAGATCAGGCTGAAGGCCCAGCCGTCCTTTTCGTACAGGCAGGCGGTGTGTTCGCGGAAGGTTTGTTCTTCGCGATCAGGTGGCTCTTTGGCGCAGATCGCCATCACGATCATGGGCACCAGCATGGTGAACGCAGCCAGGCCGTAAACCGCCTGCCAGCCAAACTTCGTGGCCAGTGGTGGGGCAAACAGAACGGCCAGCACGGTGCCGCTGTTGCCAGCGCCCGCGATGCCCATTGCCAAGCCCTTGTACTTGGGCGGGAACCAGCCTGAGCCCAGCGACAGTGCGATGCCGAAGCTGCCGCCGGCGATGCCCAGCAGCACGCCCATGGCCAGCACCTCGTTGTGCGTGTCGACGAAGAAGTAGCCAAACGCCAGGGCCAGCACGATCAACCCCATCTCGACCATCGCGGCGCTCTTGCGCCCGATGTACTGCGCCAGCAGGCCGAGGGGGAAGCGCATCAGCGCGCCGGCCAGGATGGGCACCGAGATCATGAAACCCTTCTCGGCCGCGCTCAAGTTGAACGTCTCGCTGATGAAGGGGGCCATGGCGCCGTTGAGCACCCAGATGGCGAAGGTGAAATCGAAATAGAGGAATGAAGCGAGCAGGGTCGGCATGTGCCCCGATCGCATGAAGGCTTTGTGGTCAGACATGGTTACCTCAGCGGTTACGTGCACCATCGTGGGTGACGCTTGTGTTTGTGCGGTACGGCATGCAATTCGGGTGCCAGCTTGGTGCGCACGCTTGAGGGGCGTTTCGGATCAAGCACAATGTCGACCGACGTCACAGGAGCACACCCATGAGCATCAAGTCCGACCGCTGGATCCGCCGCATGGCCGAAGAGCACGGCATGATCGAACCGTTCGAACCGGGCCAGGTTCGCTACGCCGCCGATGGTCACAAGATCGTCAGCTATGGCACGAGCAGCTACGGCTACGACATCCGCTGCGCGCCGGAATTCAAGGTCTTCACCAACATCCACAGCACGGTGGTTGACCCCAAGAACTTCGATGAAAAGAGCTTCGTCGACATCGAGAGCGACGTCTGCATCATCCCGCCCAACAGCTTCGCGCTGGCGCGCACCGTCGAGTACTTCCGCATCCCGCGCAACGTGCTGACCATCTGCCTGGGCAAGAGCACTTACGCGCGCTGCGGCATCATCGTCAATGTCACGCCGTTCGAGCCGGAGTGGGAGGGCTACGTGACCCTCGAGTTCAGCAACACCACGCCGCTGCCGGCCAAGATCTACGCAGGCGAGGGTTGCGCGCAGGTGCTGTTCTTCGAAAGCGACGAGGTCTGCGAAACCAGCTACAAAGACCGCGGCGGCAAGTACCAGGGCCAGCGTGGCGTGACCTTGCCCAAGACCTGATGGGAACGCGACGGGAGCGTGATTTTCGTCACGTGAAAAGGCCTGGGCTGCGGGCATCCACAATGCACAGGTTTCATTACGCTCCGTTACAATGAGGGCAGACACGAGGCGCCTGCTGCAAACTGGTGGTCGCCCGACTGCGAACAATGGCGAGCCCCTTTGCTGGGGCGTGCCCGATAAACGGCAGAGAGTGACCCCGTCTGGTCTGCGCAAGCACCAAGGTGCCTGCGCCCGATCCGTGGGAGGGGGTGTGGCGGTGCCCGTGTCTGAAGTTGCACCCCTACCTGGCCCCCGACCTCCATGCGCAGACCCCTTCAATCACCTGCACTGGTCAACGCGTTCTACGACAGCCTGCGGCCCGAGCAGCGCGAGACCGCCCAGATCATGCACCGCGCCATCCTGGCCGCTGCGCCTCATCTTCGCCCCGAGGTCAAATGGGGCAATCTGTGTTTCATGAACGAGCACGACAACGTGCTGGCTCTCGTCTTGTTCAAGGCCAATGCCCACCTGCAGGTCTTCAACGGTGTCATGCTGCTGAGCGAGTTCCCTGAGCTGGAAGGCGCGGGCAAGGGCATGCGCCACGTGAAGTTTCGCTATCGCCAACCCGTCAACGAACAACTCATCCGCGAACTGACGCTGGGCAGCCTTCAGGCGCTGGCGGTTCAGCAAGCCCGCCATGCGCGCTCGGCGAGCCGCTGGGGCTCCGAGCGCCCGCAGTGACCCTTCAGTTGGTCGGGCTGCCTGCCGATTGTTAGCATGTGACAACCATGCACTTGATCAACGCCGACCTGCACTGCCACTCCAACGTCTCCGACGGCACCCTGACCCCGGAGGCGGTGGCCGAGCGCGCCGCTGCCAACGGGGTGGCGCTGTGGTCACTCACCGATCACGATGAGGTCGGTGGTCAGCACCGTGCACACGCTGCTGCGGCGAGTCTGGGCATGGCTTACCTGCCTGGCGCAGAGATCTCGGTGACATTCGCCGGCAAGACGGTGCACATCGTCGGGCTGGGGTTCGATCCCGATGACCCGCATCTGCTGCAGGGCCTGGCTGACACACGCAATGGCCGTGAGCGCCGCGCTCGCGACATCGGGGCCGAGTTGGCCAAAGTCGGCATCCCGGACGCCTTCGAAGGTGCGCTGAAGTTTGTCGGCAACCCTGACTTGATCTCTCGCACGCATTTCGCTCGCTACATCGTCGAAATCGGCGTTTGCGCCGATCCCCACGACGTGTTTCGCCGCTACCTTGCCGAAGGCAAACCCGGGTTCGTGCCGCACAGCTGGGCGCGTCTGAGCGACGCCGTGCGCTGGATCACCGGAGCTGGGGGTGTGGCCGTCATCGCGCACCCCGGGCGATACGACTTCACGCCGAACGAAGAGTTCGCCCTGTTCAGCGAGTTCAAAGCTCACGGTGGACGTGGTGTCGAGGTCGTCACCGGCAGCCACACGGTGGCCGAGTACGCGCGTTACGCCGACATGGCCATCGAGTTCGATTTGCTGGCTTCACGTGGCTCCGACTTCCACGACCCTTCCGAGAGCCACACCGACTTGGGTGCGCTGCCAGACTTGCCAGGCAAGGTCACGCCTGTCTGGGCTGCGTTGCAGGATCGCATCCTTCGGCCTTGAGGCCAGGCCTCGTGGGTCCGCTGGGGCTGCTTTGACATTCGACGGTGCGGCATTCGAGATAGGCTCGGGCCATGGCCCAACTTTTTGAAGTTCACCCGGAACACCCCCAGCCTCGATTGCTCAAGCAGGCGGCAGCGTTCCTGCACCAGGGCGGCGTGGTCGCGGTGCCCACCGATTCCAGCTATGCCCTGGTTTGCCACCTCGACGACAAGTCCGCGGTGGATCAGCTGCGGCGCATCCGTGGCGTTGACGAGCGCCATCACCTGACGCTGTTGTGCCGAGACCTCTCCGAGCTGGCCAGCTACGCGCGGGTCGACAACCAGCAATACCGGCTGCTCAAGCTGGCCACGCCAGGGCCATACACCTTCATCCTGGAGGCCACGAAAGAGGTGCCCAGGCGGGTGTCGCACCCCTCGCGGCGCACGATCGGGCTGAGGGTGCCAGACCACCGCGTCACGCAGTCGCTGCTGACCGAAATGGGCCAACCGCTGCTGGCCACCACCCTGATCCTGCCCGATGAGGTCGAGCCTCTCAACGATGCACAACTCATCCGCGAGGCCCTGCAAAAGCGCATTCAGGCGGTTGTGGATGCTGGGGCGTGTCCCATGGCGCCCACCACCGTCATCGACCTGAGCCAGGGTGGCGCGCAGGTGTTGCGTCAAGGGCGCGGGGAGCTCTCTCGGCTGGGCTTGAGCGACTGAGGCGGATCGCCCTTGTCCTGTGCAGCCAGGGCCTCGGCCAGCCAGGGGGCATGAAAACCCAGGTGCCAGAGTTCTCCGGCGCGCACCAGCGGCACGCCCGGCGCGCCTTGTTCGACGTAGGTCTTCTGGCAAGCGGCATCGGTTTCAACGTTGCATTCCCGCCAGCGCACTTCGTGCTGATTCAGCCATGCGATGGCTTTCGCGCAGTAAGGGCACGTCGAGGTCGTGTAGAGCGTGATGTCCACCCGCTGGCTGTGCTCCCGCACGGCCGCAGCAGATCGGGATGCCTGCCAGCTGTCGAGCCCTCGAGCGCCGCCCCAGAAAACGGCCACCAGCGCCATCAGTCCCAGCAGGGATTTCAGGGTGGGGCGTCCTGCTGAGGGCGGGGTCATGCTGTGTGTGCCCAGTTCGTGCCGACCCGTGTCAGCCCTTGGGAGCTTGCTGGTCGGTCGCTGCGGGCGCCTTCTGGCCGAGTTTGCTTTCCTGGCCGGCCAGCAGCTTGCGGATGTTTGCCTCGTGGCGCCAGATCAGCAGCGCGCTCATGACGACGGTGCCAAACGTGGCGGGCCCGACACCCCAGCCCCAGGCCTGGATGACGGGCGCAGCCAGCGAGGCCGTGAGCGCCGCCAGCGACGAGTAGCGAAAGACGATGGCCATGGTGAGCCAGACCAGCAGCACCAAGCCGCCCAGCGCAGGCGCGAAGCCCAGCAGCACGCCGGCTGCCGTCGCCACACCTTTGCCACCTTCGAACTTGAAGAAGATGGGCCACAGGTGCCCGATGAATGCGCCCAGACCCACCGCCGTGACCACCAGCTCGGGCAGCCCGAGTTGCCAGGCCACCACCACCGGCACGTAGCCCTTGAGTGCATCGAACAGCAGGGTCAAGATGGCTGCTGCTTTGTTGCCAGAACGCAGCACATTGGTGGCGCCCGGGTTGCCGGACCCGTAACTGCGGGGGTCGGCCAGGCCGAACACCCGGCTGACGATGACGGCGAAGGACAGCGAGCCAATGAAATACGCAACGACGGCACCCAGGCCGGCGATCGTCAAGGGGTCTAGGGCGGACAGGTTCATGCGCGGTGACCGGGAATGCGATGGGGAGCGGGGAGAAGAGGGCGCCAGTGTAGTGGAGCCCTGGGGCGCCGCTGCGTCAGGCGGCGCTCGCTCGGGGGAGCTCAGGGGGTTTGTCCCATCATCCGTGGCTCTCAGGCGTGCAGACAATCGCCGCAACCCGAAGCCCTCAACCCGTCCATGATTTCCTACAGCCGTCCTCAGTTCTGGCAGCGAACCTGGTTCACGCTCTTGTGCATGGGCGTTGCCGTGGCCGCTGTTGTGGCCTGGTGGGTCTGGCAGGGGCGTTCGGCCGCTGCGGCCGGGGGAGACGCTGCGACCCTGGCGCGTGGCGCTTCAGGCGTGCCCGAGGCGGCGGCCAGAGCCGGGCTGCAAGAGCCCACGTTGCTCTCTGACGGGCGCCCGGAAGACTTTTCTGCACAGGAATGGGCGGCCCTCAAGGACGCGATGAAGCAGTCGTCGCATCCCGAAGCCGAACTCAAGCGCGTGGTGGCCTACCTGCGTTTTCAAAAGCGCTTCGACCAGTGGCAGGGGCTGCGTGACTCCGCCGATGTCGGCTTGCGCCGGCAGGTGGCGGCCTCGCTGGTCGAGCAGGTGCCGGAACGCCTCAAAGAGGGCGAGGTGACCATGGGCGAGGCGCAATTGCTGCTCAGCGCTTTGTGGTCCGACCTGGAGCCCGACGAGGCGCGCCGACGTCAGCGCATCGACGAGGGCATCAAGATCCTGCAGGCGGCTGCGCCACAACCCGATGCCGACCAGGCCCGGCGCGAGGCCGATCGCCTGAGCGAGTACAAGCGCCGGGAGTCGGCCATCGTGCTGGAGTACCAGTCAAGGCCCGAGACTCAACGCGACCCTGCTTGGCTGGAAGCCCAACTCGACGACGCCCGCCGCGCGGTTTACGGCGGCAACTGAGCCCTGCTGGTTCGCTTGCTCGCTGAGCGTTGCGCGGACGCGCCGCTGGGTAGGCGCCATGTCCTGCCCTCGTGCTCGATAGAATGCGTGCCTGATGGTCGCCTCGTCCTCATCCCTTCCGCAGAACATCGTCCGTTGCCTGGTGCTGGCCTTGGTGGCGGCCGTGCTTTGGTGGCACGCCGGTGTCTTGTTGCCTTTTGTGCTCAGCATGGTGCTGGCCTATGTGCTGCGACCCGGCGTCGACCGGCTGGTCGGGGCGCGCGTGCCCCGCGTGCTGGCCGTCGCGCTGTCTTTGCTGATGGTCTTCCTCACGGCTTCGGTGTTGCTGTTGCTGCTGGTGCCGATCGTGTCGCAACTGGTGCCCATGATCCGTTCCCAGTTGCCCGACTTGTTGACCCAGGCCTGGCAGGCGCTGGCGCCCAGGCTGACTGCCCTGGGGGTGGAGGTGCCCAGCTCCATCGACCAGATGAAGGCACAACTCGTCGAGCTGCTGCAAACCCATGGCAGCGAGTGGGGCAGTGCGCTTTGGCGTTCTGCGGTGGCGGGTGGCAGCGGGCTGTTCGCGCTGCTGGGCTATGCCTTCCTGGTGCCCATGCTGGCTTTTTACTGGTTGCTGGACTGGGACCGCCTGACGCAGGCTGCGCGTGGATTGCTTCCCTGGCGGGTGCGTTCCGCCCTGAACGAATTGCTGGACGAGGTCGACTCTCTCATGGGACAGTACCTGCGTGGGCAGGCGCTGGTCATGCTGATCCTTGCCGTTTATTACAGCGTGGGCCTGAGCCTGTTCGGCTTCAATCTGGCCTTGCCCATCGGCGTGTTCACCGGCCTGGCGGTCTGCATCCCTTACCTGGGCTTTGGCTTGGGCCTGTTGCTGGCCCTGTTGGCTGGTGTGCTGCAGTTCGCCGCAGCAGGCGAAGGCGTGCTGCAACCGCTGGTTGGCGTCGCCGTCGTCTATGGTTTGGGTCAGGTGATCGAAAGCGTGGCGCTGACGCCCCGGCTGGTCGGCGAGCGCATCGGCCTGCATCCCCTGGGGGTCATCCTGGCCCTGATGCTGTTCGGCCAGTGGTTGGGCTTTTGGGGCATCGTCGTGGCTTTGCCCTGTGCGGCCTGCCTGACCGTGATCGGGCGTCGCCTGCTGGAACGCTGGCGCGCCAGCGCTGGCTTCCTGCGCACAGAGTGACAGGGCGGTCATGAGCGATGTCTCCCGAGGGGTGGTTGCCCCTGTGCCCATGCGCCAGCTGTTGCTCGACCTCGGGTCGCCAGCCGTGCCGGGCCTGGATGCCTTTGTCACGGGAGGGCAAGCCCAGAATGAGGCGCTGCTGGCCTGGCTGAGCGCATGGCCTGCGGTGGATGGCCCCCTTTCTCCGGCCTACATATGGGGCGCGCCCGGTTGCGGCAAAACCCACCTGCTGCGCGCGATGGTCGAGAGGGCATTGGGCCTGGGCTTTGGCGTGATCTGGCTGAACGCCCAGACCTGCCAGATGTGGGCCGGTTGCGCGCCAGGCGCTCCGACGCTGGCCCTGCTCGATGACTGCGAGCGGCTCAACGCCGAGAGCCAGCACCTGGCCTTCAAGCTGTTCATCGAGTCTGCGGCGGCGTTGGCTGCGCGCGAAGCGGGCACAACACCTGCCGCAGCCGTTGCGGCGGTTTCGGACTTGTCGGACGCGTCTGCCGAGGCAGGCGAGCTGTTCATCCTGGCCGCTGGCCGCCTGCCGGTGGTGGACCTGCCCGTGCGCGATGACCTGCGCACGCGCCTGGGCTGGGGCTTGTCCTTCGCCCTGCAGCCCCTTGACGAGTCGGGGGTGCGCGAGGTGTTGCAACAGGCAGCCCAACGCCGAGGCATGTTCCTGAGCGAAGAGGTGCTGGCCTACCTGCTCAGTCGCCACGAGCGCGACCTCGGCTCCCTGATGGGCCTGCTCGATCGCCTCGACGTTTATGCCTTGTCCGAGCACAGGCTGGTCACCATCCCCTTGCTCAAACAGATGCTGGCCTCAGAATCCCCCTCACCATGAACCTCTGCCTCTTCGACCTCGATCACACCCTCCTGCCTCTGGATTCAGACCACGAATTCGGCGAGTTCATCATCCGGCAGGGGCTGGTCGATGGCGCCGACTACCGTCGCCGCAACGACGCCTTCTACCAGCAGTACTGCGATGGCACCCTGGTGCTGGACGAGTACATCGAGTTCACCACCAGCATCTGGCGCCAGATGTCGGTGGCCGAGCAGTCGGCGCTGCAGCAGGCGTACATGGGCGAGGTGATCCTGCCGGCGCTCAAACCTCAGGCGGTCGAGCTGGTCGAGCGCCACCGCGCCCAAGGCGACCTGCTGGCCATCGTCACCGCCACCAACGAATTCGTCACCCGCCCGATCGCCGACGCCTTTGGTGTGGACGACCTGATCGCCGTGCGCTTGCAGCGCGACGACCAGGGGCGCGTGAATGGACGCATCGACGGCGTGCCCTCGTTCCGCGAAGGCAAGATCACACGTGTGGAACAATGGCTGTCTGATCAGGGCCGCCACCTCGGCCAGTTTGATCGCGTCAGTTTCTACAGCGACTCCCCCAACGACCTGCCCCTGCTTGAGCGGGCCACCGACCCAGTGGCCACCAACCCCAGCCCCGAGCTGGAAGCCGTGGCGCAGTCTCGAGGCTGGCGCATCCTCCGGTTGTTTGCATGATCAAAAGCCTGATTCACAAGTTCCTCGGCAAGGGCGCGCCCCACAAGCGCCCGCACGCCCACGCCGCCAAAGGCGGGGCCAAACCCGCGCGCATTCCCACGGGCAAGCGCGTTGACGTGCCGGCGTCCGAACACGGCATCGACCCCAAGCTCGTTGACGAGCGCGCCCGCAAAGTCGTCGAAACGCTGCAAGACGCGGGCTACGAGGCCTACATCGTCGGTGGCGCCGTGCGCGACCTGCTGCTGGGCCTGCGCCCCAAAGACTTCGACGTGGCCACCAACGCCACCCCCGAGCAGGTCAAGGGCCTGTTCCGCCGAGCCTTCATCATCGGCCGGCGCTTTCGCATCGTGCACGTGGTCTATGGCCGTGGTCGCGAGCACGAGGTGATCGAGGTCTCGACCTTCCGCGCCTACCTCGACAACGACGCCGCCGAGCAGGTCTCCGGCAACGAAAAGACCTCCAAGCGCGAGCTGGCCGACAAGTCCCACGTCGTGGACGCCAGCGGCCGCGTCTTGCGAGACAACGTCTGGGGCCCGCAGGACCAGGACGCCGCCCGCCGCGACTTCACCATCAACGCCATGTACTACGACCCGCGCACGCAGGTCGTGGTCGACTACCACGGCGGTATCCAGGACGCCAAAAAGCGCGTGCTGCGCATGATCGGCCACCCAGAGACCCGCTACCGCGAAGACCCGGTGCGCATCATCCGCGTGGTGCGGTTTGCCGCCAAGCTGGGCTTCGAGATCGAACCCAAGACGCGCGAGCCCATCCGCGAGATGTCCGAGCTGCTTGCCAACGTGCCGCAGTCGCGCCTGTTCGATGAAATGATCAAACTGCTGCAGACCGGGCACGCGCGTGCCTCCATCGAGCAGTTGCGCAAGCAGGGCCTCGATCGAGGCGTCTTCCCCATCCTCGATGCGGTGTTTGACGAGGCTCGTCGGCACCCTGGGCGCGAGCAATTCGTGCAACTGGCGCTGGCCGACACCGACCGGCGCGTGTCCGAAGGCAAGCCCGTGGCGCCCAGCTTCCTGCTGGCCTGCCTGCTCTGGCATGACGTGCTGGACCACTGGCAGCGCAACCAGGCGCAGGGCGAGCCGGTGTTCCCGGCCCTGCAGTCGGCCACCGACGCCGTTTTTGATGCCCGCATCGGCGACATCTCGGGTCGAGGCAAGCTCGCCACCGACATGCGCGAAATCTGGACCATGCAACCCCGTTTCGATCGGCGCACGGGCAATGGCCCGCTGTCGCTGGTCGAGCAGCCCCGTTTCCGCGCCGGCTTCGACTTCCTGCGCTTGCGTGGGCAGTGTGGCGAAGTGGCCGCCGACCTGGCGACCTGGTGGGAGGACTTCTCCCTGGCCGATGATGTCGAGCGCCGCCGCTTGATGGACGCCGCTCGCCAGCAGGCCGGGCAGGGCGGCCCGCGTCGGGTGCCTCGCAACAAGGCCTCGGTGGCATCCGCATCCCAGTCAGTGGAGCCGGATGACAACCAAAGCGATGACGAGGCCGATGAGCTCACCCACGTGGCAGGCGACGGCGGTGCTCCCGCCCGCAAGCGCCGCCGCCGCCGTCGCAAGCCCGCAGGTGGTGCCCAGGTCGGCGCTGCGGAATGACACGTCGGTGAGGCGAACATGATGGCCCCGACGAGCGCCCCGGTGGTGGCTTACGCGGGAGCCGAGGCGTTTTCGCTGGCACCTCGGTTCCGGGCATTCGTGGCAATGGGGGGCAACCTCGGAGATGTGCACCTGCGCCTGCAGGCGGCTGTGACGGCGCTGCGCAAGCTGCCGGGCACGCGGGTGGAGGGTGTTTCGTCCCTTTACCGCACCCGTCCCGTGGATGCTGGCGGCCCAGATTTCCTGAACGCCGTGGTGGCGTTGGACACCGTGCTGGCGCCACACGAGTTGCTGCGGTCCTTGCTCCGAATCGAGCTGGATCACGACCGCGAGCGCCCGCACGTCAACGCGCCTCGCACGCTCGATCTGGATCTTTTGCACCATGGTGGTGCCGTCCTGCAAACGGCGACCCTGACCCTGCCGCATCCCCGCCAACTTTGTCGAGCCTTCGTCATGGTTCCGCTGGCCGAGTTGGTCGAACGCTTGCCAGCCCGCTCGGACAGCCCAGCGCCCGATGTCCTTGACTCGGAAAAGAGGGCCCAGCTGGCCGCAGAGCAGGGCATTGAGGCCATTTCCGGGCCAAACTGCTTGGGTTGAGAAAATTTCCAGGCTATAATCGCAGGCTCTATTGGTGGGCTTGGTAGCATGTTTGCAATGTCAAGTCCTCCTGGCGAGCGCCAAGGGCGTCTGGCAAATGGTTCAAAAGTGCATGGCACCGTTGAATTTTCAGCCGGATCAAAATCAGTGAGTCGTGCATCCGGCCGGCTTGTGCTGGTTCACTGACCGAAGCGCGAAGCAGGGGGCCATGCCGCCAGCCTTTGAATGCATTCAATCTGAAAGCGAATCTCTGATGACGACCATCCGTGTCAAGGAAAACGAGCCGTTCGACGTGGCCCTGCGCCGCTTCAAGCGCACCATCGAAAAGCTGGGTCTGCTGACCGAATTGCGCGCCCGCGAGTTCTACGAAAAGCCCACCTCCGAGCGCAAGCGCAAGAAGGCCGCCGCCGTCAAGCGCCACTACAAGCGCGTGCGCAGCATGCAGCTGCCCAAGAAGCTGTACTGATCAGTTTCTTGCTCGAGGCAAGCCTGTCCGCAGGCTGCCCGAAGGCAAACCAGGCCCGCGCGGGGACGCCCATGCGGGCCTTTGTCTTTTCAACTTCCCTTTGATGATTCACGACCATGAGCCTCAAGCAACGCATCTCCGATGACATGAAAGCCGCCATGCGCGCCAAGGAAGCCGATCGCCTCGGCACCATCCGCATGTTGCTGGCCGCGATGAAGCAAAAGGAAGTCGATGAGCGCATCGAGCTCGACGACACCCTGGTGGTGGTCATCGTCGACAAGCTGATCAAGCAGCGCAAGGATGCCGCCCAGCAGTACGAGGCTGGCAACCGCCAGGACCTGGCCGACAAGGAAAAGTTCGAAATCACCGTGCTGGAGGCCTACCTGCCGCAGCGCCTGAGTGCCGAGGAAGTGGCCTCTGCCGTCAAGGCCATCGTGGTGGAGTTGGGCGCTTCGGGCCCGGGCGACATGGGCAAAGTCATGGGCGTGGTCAAACAGCGCCTGGCTGGCCAGGCCGACATGGGTCAGGTATCCGCAGCGGTCAAGGCTGCGCTGGCAGGCTGATCCTGCCTCCCGTTCAACGAGGCCGTCTGGCTTTACCATCTGGCGTTCCGAACACCGAGGTCCACCATGAGCGATTCCGTGTCCCTGCAGCCCATCGCGCAAGACGTCTACGCCGCGCCCCAGCTGACCCCTGAGGCCATGGCCGCAGCAGCACAAGCCGGCTTCAAGGCCGTGATCAACAACCGCCCCGACATGGAGGGCGGCCCTGATCAGCCCACCAGCGCTGCCATCGAAGCTGCAGCCAAGGCGGCGGGCCTCGAGTACGCCTACCTGCCGGTCAACGGCGGCTACCAGTCGCCCGAAGAAATCGCGCGTTGCGCCGAGCTGCTCAAAAGCCTGCCGCGCCCGTTGCTGATGTTCTGCCGCAGCGGCGCTCGCTCGACCAAGCTGTACATGCAGGCTCAGGCCCTCGACGACTGAGCCTTTTGCCCCCCTGACGCATGCAGACCTACATCCGCTGGATGGACGCCATCTCCCGCGTGGGAGGGTGGCTGGCCGCCGTGGCCTTGTTCGCCGCCTGCCTGATCAGCGCAGGCAACGCCCTCGTGCGCTACTCCTTCAGCATGGGCTCCAACGCCTGGCTGGAGGCGCAGTGGTACCTCTTTGGCATGGCGGTGTTCCTGGGCGCGCCGATGCTGCTCAAGCTCAACGAGCACGTTCGCGTGGATGTGATCTACGGTGGTCGCTCTCCGCGCACGCAGGCCTGGATCGACCTGATCGGCCTGCTGCTGGTGCTGCTGCCTTTGTGCGCCATCGTGGCTTGGTTGTCGTGGCCCTTCGTGGTGCTGTCATGGCAGCAGCAAGAGGTCTCGGCCAGCGCTGGCGGTCTTTTGCGCTGGCCAATCAAGGCGGCCATCCCCTTGGGTTTCGCCTTCCTGGGGCTGCAGGCGGTGGCAGAAGCGTTCCGCCGTGTTGCCTTCCTGCGCGGTGACATTCAGCTCGACACCCACTACGAAAGGCCGCTGCAGTGATCGAGATGTCTCACCTCGCACCGGTCATGTTCGGCTCCTTGGTGGTGGCCATGCTGGCGGGCTTTCCGGTGGCGTTCACGCTGGGGGGGCTGGGCCTGGCTTTCGGCTACTTCGCGATGTCGCAGGGCTTCGTGAACCCGGAGTTCATGGGCAACTTGCCACTGCGGCTTTACGGCATCGTCTCCAACGAGTTGCTGCTGTCGATCCCGTTCTTCACTTTCATGGGGGCCATCCTGGAGCGCTGCGGCCTGGCCGAAGACCTGCTTGAAGGCACGGGCCAGTTGTTCGGCAGCCGGCCAGGCGGCCTGGGTTTTGCCGTCATCATCGTGGGGGCCATCCTGGGCGCCATCACGGGCACGGTGGCCGCCAGCGTGATCGCCATGGGCGTGATCTCGCTGCCCATCATGGTCCGTTACGGCTACGACATGCGTTACGCCACGGGCGTGATCGCGGCCTCGGGCACGATCACGCAGCTGATCCCGCCCTCGCTGGTGCTGGTGGTGCTGGCCGACCAGCTCGGTCGTTCGGTCGGCGACATGTACCTGGGTGCCATCGGCCCCTCGCTGCTGCAAACGGCCATCTTCCTGCTCTACACGGCGGCCATCGTCATGTTCAAGCCGCAGTGGGTGCCACCGCTGCCGCCCGAGGCCCGCACCATGCGGGGCGCCGCGCTGGTCAAGCGGGTGCTGTGGGGCATGCTGCCCTCCGTCGTGCTGATCTTCCTGGTGCTGGGCACGCTGTTCATGGGCCTGGCCACGCCGACCGAGGCCGGTGCGCTCGGTGCCTTTGGTGGCATGCTGCTGGCAGCCATGCACAAGCGCCTGTCGATCAGCCTGATCTGGCAGGCCATGGACACGACCATGCGCGTGACGTCCATGGTGATCTTCATCCTGCTGGGCTCGACGGTGTTCTCGCTGGTCTTCCAGGGCGTCGATGGCCACATCTGGATCGAGGAGATGCTCAGCAACCTGCCGGGTGGTCCGGTGGGCTTCCTCATTGCCGTCAACATCTTCATCTTCTTCCTGGCGTTCTTCCTCGACTTTTTCGAGATCGCCTTCATCGTGGTGCCCCTGCTGGCACCTGTGGCCGAGAAGCTGGGCATCGACCTGATCTGGTTTGGCGTGCTGCTGTGCGTGAACATGCAGACCAGCTTCATGCACCCGCCATTCGGTTTCGCGCTGTTCTACCTGCGTGGGGTGGCAGACCAGATCCACAAGAGCGGGGCGATCAGCAAACCCATTCTTTCGCGTGACATCTACCTGGGTGCGATCCCCTGGGTGGCGATGCAGCTGGTGCTGGTGGCGGTGGTGATCTTCTGGCCGGAGTCGGTGACGGCGTTCCTGGACAAGGAGACGGCGGTCAACACCGATGACGTGCACATCGAGATGCAGATCGAAGACCTGGGCAGCGACCCGGTCACCCCGCCTGCGGCACAAGAGCCAACGGGCTCGGTGTCCGATGTGGTGGGTGGCGAGCCTGACGTGTCGGTGCCGCCTCCCCAAGTGGAAATCGACCCCACTCAGGCGGTCAAGGACGCCCTTTGAGCAGCGGGGCGAGGGGGCAGGTTTTCAACCGGCTTCCACGCGTTGAACGCGCCTTGCAGGCCAGGGCGCGGTGCGGCCGGTGAGCGGAGCGGCCTTGCACTGAGCCCACCAGCCGACCAGGCCAAAGGCGATGCCTGGCAAGGGGTGCAACCAGGCCAGGATCAGGCCGGTGCTCCAGCACAGGATGCTGAACGAGCGCCAGGTCCGCTCCAGGGGCGCCTGGCTCCAGTCGGGTGACGATGGCAGGTCTGTGGGCTTGGAAGGTGGCATGGTGCATGACGCCCGGGGCCAAATCCCGCTGGCGCCTGATTGGCTTCGGAAAAAGCCATGCACATCTTGAGCCTGTCGGCCGCGTTTTGCGTGCGGCCAGACCGAGCAGGTGCGCATTCCGCGCGGAAATGCGATGAAACATGAAAAAAGCGCGACCCTGTGGCCGCGCTTGGAGCTTGTTGACGTCAGGCTCAGAGTTTGACGGACTGCATGTAACGGTCGAATGTCGCCTCGGTGAAGCGGAACCACAGGTTCTGGTCGGCTCGGAACTTGGCGTAGTCGGCGTAGACCTTGCGCCAACTCGGGTTCTTCTCGTTGAGCTCGCTGTAGATGTCCATCGAGTGCTTGAAGGCCGCGTCCATCACCGGCTTGGGGAACTGCACGAGCTCGGTCTTGGCGGCCACCAGTTGCTTGAGCGCCAGCGGATTGCGGGCGTCGTAGCGGGCCTGCATCTCGGTGTGGGCGTGCGCGGCAGCGGCTTCGACCATGGCTTTGTACTCAGGGTTGAGCGCGTCCCAGGCCTTCTGGTTGATGAAGAAGTCGAGCTGCGGGCCGCCTTCCCACCAGCCGGGGAAGTGGTAGTAGGGCGCGACCTTGTAGAAGCCCAGCTTCTGGTCGTCGTACGGGCCGACCCACTCGGCGGCGTCGAGCACGCCTTTTTCAAGCGCCTGGTAGATCTCCCCGCCGGGCAGGGCCTGGGGCACCACGCCCATTCGCTCCATCACCTTGCCGGCGAAGCCTGCGGTGCGCATTTTCAGGCCCTTGAGGTCGGCCAGCGACTTGATCGGCTTGCGGTACCAACCGCCCATTTGCGCGCCGGTGTTGCCGCCAGGGAAGTTGACGATGTTGTACTTGGCGTAGAACTCGCGCATCAGCTTGAGGCCGTTGCCTTCGTACATCCAGGCCGACATCTGGCGGGAATTCAGGCCGAAGGGGATGGAGCAGCCCAGCGCGAAGGTTTCGTCCTTGCCGACGAAGTAATAAGGCGCTGTGTGGGCCATCTCGACCGTGCCGCTTTGCACGCCGTCGACCACGCCGAACGGGGGCATGAGCTCGCCACCGGCGTGCACCGAGATCTGGAACTTGCCGCCAGACATCTCGTGGATCTTCTTGGTGAAGACGTCGGCGGCGCCGAAGATGGTGTCCAGCGACTTGGGGAAGCTGGAGGCCAGGCGCCAGCGCAACTGCGTCTGAGCGTGGACGATGGCGGGGGCGGCACCGGCGGCCAGCACGCCGGCCAGGCCAGCGTGGTTGATGAAGGCACGACGCTCCATGGCGGTCTCCTCGTGGTGGGGTTGTGTTGCCAAATTCTAGGAGCGCTGTTTGTCCGGCAAGGCCATGCCAGGAGAGGGCTTACCCGTGGGTGTCGCGGGCGCGCCTCTGCCGATTGGCCGTGGTCGGTCAGCCGCCGTGGCCGGCGATCTTCATGCGCTCGATCAGCACCGAGCCCACGGTCTTGCTGCCGTAGGTGTAGGCGTCGGCACCGATGCCCACGATCTGCTGGAACATCTCGCCCAGGTGGCCGGCGATGGTGATCTCGTGCACGGGGTGCTGGATGACGCCCTTTTCGACCCAGTAACCGGCTGCGCCACGCGAGTAGTCGCCCGTCACGTAGTTCACGCCCTGGCCCATGAGCTCGGTCACGAACAGGCCGGTGCCCAGCTTCTTGAGCATGGCCTTGAGGTTGTCCTTTGGGTCGGTGAGCTTGCTGCTCATCACCAGGTTCTGCGAGCCGCCGGCGTGGCCGGTGGTCTTCATGCCCAGCTTGCGCGCCGAATAGCTCGAGAGGAAGTAACCCTGCACGACGCCGTTCTTGACGACCTGGCGCTTGCGGGTGAGCACGCCTTCGTCGTCGAAGGGGGCGCTGCCCTTGCCCTTGAGGATGTGCGGATCCTCGTGGACCTGGATGTGCTTGGGGAAGATGGGCTTGCCCAGGCTGTCGAGCAGGAAGGTGGCGCGGCGGTAAAGCGCACCACCGCTGGTGGCCTGAACGTAGGCACCCAGCAGGCCGGCGGCCAGGGTGTTCTCGAACAGCACCGGCACCTCGCAGGTCGCGATCTTGCGCGACTTCAGGCGCGAGAGCGCGCGCTCGGCGGCGTAGCGCCCAATGGCCTCGGGCTTGGCCATGTCTCGGGCGTCGCGTTCGGAGGTGTACCAGAAGTCGCGCTGCATGTCGTTGCCCCGGCCCGCGATGGGCGAGACCGATAGCGAGTGGCGCGACGAGGCGTAGCCACCCCGGAAGCCACGCGAGTTGCCGGCCCAGAAGTGCGATTGCTGCGCCGACACGCCCGCGCCTTCGGAGTTGGTGATGCGGGGGTCGACCACGAGGGCGGCGTCTTCGCAGCGGCGTGCCAGCTCGGCCGCGCCTTCGGCGTCGAAGGCCCAGGGGTGGAAGAGGTCGAGGTCGCGGCGGGCGGCTTTGCCCGTGGCGATGTCGGCTTCGTCCGGCAGGCCGGCGGCCGGGTCTTCGGCGGTGTGGCGGGCGATGTCATACGCCGCCTGCACGGTGCGCTCGAGCGCTTCGGGCGAGAAGTCGGAGGTGGTGGCGTTGCCCCGGCGCTGGCCCAGGTAGACGGTGATGCCGACCGTCTTGTCGCGGTTGCGCTCGACGTTCTCCAGCTTGCCCTTGCGCACCGAGACCGACAGGCCGGCGCCTTCGGAGACTTCTGCGGCGGCGTCGGAGGCGCCTTTCTTGCGCGCCAGGCTCAAGGCGTCTTCGATCAGTTGCTGGAATTGCTCGCGGCTGTAGGCGAACCCGGTCGAGGGGGCGGTCGAGGACGCAAGCGAGGCAGCTTTGTTCTTGGGCATGGAGGGTTTTGTGCTGATGAACGGCAGCCCGCAAGCAGCGGGCCACCCGTATCATAGCGAGGACATGAATCCGAACCATTTTGATCAAGACGATGCTGACGACGACGGCTTTTCCGGCCGTCCCAGCAAGAGCGCGCTCAAGCGCGAGAGCCACGAACTCCAGGAGCTGGGCAAGCAGTTGCTGGAAATGCCCGATTCGCGCCTGGAGAGCATCGAGATGCCCGAGCGCTTGCGCGATGCCCTGGACGCCTACAAGCGCACTCGCTCCTTCGAGGGCAAGCGCCGGCAGATCCAGTTCATTGGCAAGGTGATGCGCGGGGTCGATGCCGAGCCCTTGCGCGAAGCCGTGGCCCAGTTCCAGCTGGGCCACGCCCGCAATGCGCTGGCCCTGCACCAGGCAGAGCGCTGGCGCGCCGAGCTCCTGTCCGACGAGAAAAGCGCGCTCACCAACTGGGCGGCTGACTTCCCGCTGTCTGACCTGCAGCAGTTGCGCAACCTGGTACGCAGCGCCCGCAAGGACGCCGCCGAAGTGCCTGAAAAGCGCAGTGGTCGGGCCTTCCGCGAGCTGTTCCAGTTCATCAAGCAAGCGATGGAGGCACAGGAAGAGGCCGACAAGGACGCCCCAGCAGGGTCTCCGACATGAGCTCCAGCACGAGCGCCGTCGTGTCGGCTCCGCTGCGCACTGTGCGCATCGGCGTGGTCTCGGTCAGCGACCGCGCCAGCACCGGGGTCTACGAAGACAAAGGTCTGCCGGGCTTGAAGGATTGGTTGGGCCGTGCGGTGCGCAACCCGATCGAATGGGTGCCCAGGCTCATCCCCGATGAGCGCGACGTCATCTCTGCTGCGTTGCGCGAGCTGGTCGATGCCGAGCGCTGCGACCTGGTGTTGACCACCGGCGGCACCGGCCCATCGCCCAGAGATGTCACCCCGGAGGCCACGCTCGATGTCGCGGACAAGGAGTTGCCTGGCTTCGGTGAGCAGATGCGTCAGATCAGCCTGCGCTTTGTGCCCACTGCCATCCTGTCGCGTCAGACGGCGGTGGTGCGTGGCCAGGCGCTGGTGATGAACCTGCCTGGTCAGCCCAAGTCGATCGCCGAGACCCTGGAGGGCTTGCGAGACGCAGATGGCAAATCGTTGGTGCCAGGCATTTTTGCGGCGGTGCCGTATTGCGTCGACCTGATCGGCGGTCCCTGGATCGAGACCGATCCGGCGATGTGCGTGGTGTTTCGGCCGAAAACGGCGGTGCGCCGCGAAGGCGCCTGATTTCACATCGGCCGGTAACTGCTTTCGGGTGCCTGTCTGGTGCCGACCGGTCGGCCGAGTGAGCCATTGACCTATTCGTCGGGCTAATGGGTTCGGATTCAAATAATTCATTTGATTCATTGGCTGGCGCTTCCTAAACTGGTGCGGTTTCACGGTGTGCGAACGACCGAGGCGCTCGGCGTCGCGGCACCCCCGACCACGACAAGAGGAGACCGCCGCCCATGAGCGACGCCAAAAACGAACAACTGATCGACCAGGCCGGGCAAGTCCGTGCCGGTGAAGAAGTGGACGTGGCCCAGGTCACGGCTTACCTGCAGGCACAAGGCCTGAAGCTGGAAGGCACGCCCGTGCTCAAGCAGTTCCCTGGCGGGGCCTCCAACCTGACTTACCAGCTCAGCTACGCCAACGTCGACCTGATCCTGCGTCGCCCGCCCTTCGGCCACATCGCCAAGTCGGCCCACGACGTGGTGCGCGAGGCCGAAATCATGCGCAAGCTCAAGCCGGTCTACCCCAAGGTGCCGGTCATCCACGCCATCTGCGAGGACACCAGCGTCATCGGCGCGCCCTTCTACGTGATGGAGCGCCTGGTGGGCAACATCCCGCGTCAGAACCTCTCGCCCGAGCTGGGCCTGGACGAGGCCAAGACCCGTCAGCTGTGCCTGAACGTGCTCGACACCCTGGTCGATCTGCACAAGCTCGACCCCAAGGCCGCCGGTCTGGACACCCTGGGCAAGGGCGAAGGCTACGTGGCCCGCCAGGTCGAGGGCTGGACAAAGCGCTACCGAGCCGCCCGCACCGACGACGTCGGCGACTTCGAGCAGGTCATGGCCTGGCTGGCCGAGAAGATGCCCAAGCAGGAAGTGGCCATCCGCCTCATCCACAACGACTTCCGCTTCGACAACGTCGTGCTGGACGTGAACGACCCGCTCAAAGTCATTGGCGTACTTGACTGGGAAATGGCCACGCTGGGCGACCCGCTGATGGACCTGGGCAGCTCGCTGGCCTACTGGGTGCAGGCCGATGACGACATGTTCATGAAGGGCTCGCGCCGCCAGCCGACCAATGCCAAAGGCATGCTCACGCGCGAAGAGGTGATCCGCTACTACGCCGAGAAAACCGGTTTCAGTGTCGAGAACTTCGACTTCTACACGGTGTACGGCCTGTTCCGCCTGGCCGGCATCGCGCAGCAGATCTACAAGCGCTTCAAGGAAGGCAACGCCCGCAACCCGGCGTTCGCCACCTTCGGCCCGTTTGTGAGCTACCTGGAGCAGCGCTGCCTGGGCATCATCGCCCAGTCCAAGCTGTGACGCGGGCCGCTGCGCGTGCTAGTCCTGTGAGCCGCCATCGCCTGCCTTTTCACCCCTGACACGCCTGCGAACCCATGAGCACTCCCCTGAACCTGAAGAACCCCTTCGACCTGACCGGCAAGGTCGCCCTCGTGACCGGCTCCAGTCGCGGTATTGGCGAGGCCATCGCGCGCCTGCTGGCCGCGCATGGCGCGCACGTCATCGTCTCCAGCCGCAAGGCCGAGCCCTGTGAAGCTGTGGCCGCGTCCATCCGCGAAGCCGGTGGCAAGGCCTCGGTGCTGGCCTGCCACATCGGCGAGATGGAGCAGATCGACGCCACGTTCGCAGCCATCGAGAAAGAGTTCGGCCGCCTCGACATCCTGGTCAACAACGCGGCCACCAATCCGTACTTCGGTCACATCACCGACACCGACCTGGGCGCGTTCCAGAAGACCGTGGACGTCAACATCCGCGGCTACTTCTTCATGTGCTCGCGCGGCGCCAAGATGATGACCAAGCAAGGTGGCGGCTCGATCGTCAACATCGCCTCGGTCAACGGCGTGATCCCCGGCATGGCCCAGGGCATCTACTCCATCACCAAGGCCGCCGTGATCTCGATGACGCACGCCTTCGCCAAGGAGTGTGCGACGCAGAAGGTGCGCGTCAACGCCATCCTGCCGGGCGCAACCGACACCAAGTTCGCCTCGGCACTGACCAGCAACGAGATGATCCTCAAGTCGGTGCTGGCCCACGTGCCCATGAATCGCGTGGCCGACCCGTCGGAGATGGCGGGTGCTGCGCTGTACCTGGCGTCCGACGCGGCCAGCTACACCACGGGCACTTGCCTGAACGTGGACGGCGGCTACCTGCTGGCCTGACGGGCTCGAGGCGCCTGAGCTGAGTGGCTCAGTCAGGCGCCGCCCATCGCGCTCACTTGACGAGGCGGTTGAGCTCGTCGGCGTCGAAGGCCTCGGTCTTCTTGGCGTCCTCGGGCATGCAGTCGCGGCCCAGCTGGCTCTGGGCGCAGGCCGCGAGCTTCTCGACCGCCTGCCACAGCAGCGCGATCTGGTGCTCGTGGCCGGATGCGTGGTCAATGAGGCCGCGCAGCGCCTGCGACAGCGGGTCGTCGCCTTCGGTCACGCCGTAGGCCGAGAAACCCATGCGGGCGGCCACGGCCTCGCGCTCGGCCTGCTTTTCGTCGAGCACCTGCTGCTTGGCCACGATGATGCGAGCCGGGTTGCCCACGGCGGTGGCACCGTTCGGCACGGGCTTGGTGACGACGGCGTTCGAGCCCACGCGGGCACCGTCGCCCACGGTGAAACCGCCCAGCACCTGGGCGTTGGCCCCCACGATCACGCCACGGCCCAGTGTCGGGTGGCGCTTGGCCCCGCGGGACAGCGATGTGCCACCCAGGGTCACGCCCTGGTAGATGGTGCAGTCGTCGCCGATCTCGGCGGTTTCGCCCACCACCACGCCCATGCCGTGGTCGATGAAGACGCGGCGGCCCACGCGGGCACCCGGGTGGATCTCGATGCCCGTGAAGAAGCGAGCCCAGTGCGAAATCCAGCGTCCCAGCCATTTCAGGCCGTGTGTCCAGCACCAGTGCGCACAGCGGTGCATGGCCAGGGCGTGGAGACCGGGGTAACAGGTCAGGACCTCCCAGGCCGTTCGGGCGGCGGGGTCACGCTCCAGGATGCAGGCGATGTCTTCGCGCAGGCGGGCAAACAACATGAAAGGAATGAGCTTTTGCGTTTTTTGGACTTGAGCCGGGAAGTGTAGCGGCCGGGTCAAACCCCGGCACGGTGTCGGGGTGGAGGTGGCGGGCTCGCGCGCAGGCTGCGTGTGCGCGTGGGCGAGCAACCAGTTGCCTGGTGATCAGCGCTGACAGCGCTCGATGATGGCTTTGGCGATGCCTCGAAGGATGTGAATGTCTTCCTGGCGCAGTTCGGCCCGGTTGAAAAGCTGGTTCAGTCGGGGCATGAGCTTTTTGGGGGCGGCCGGGTCAAGGAAACCCAGCTGCACCAGCGCACGCTCGAAGTGCCCCAGCATGCCTTGCACCGCCTCGCCACTGGCCAGGTCGGCATCGGGTGTGCGGGCCTCTACGGGGAAGCATCCCAGCGCCATGCGCCACTCGTAGCTCAGCAGTTGCACGGCTTGCGACAGGTTGAGCGAGCCGTAGTCGGGGTTGGTGGGGATGCTGATCACGGCGTGGCAGCGGTAGACATCTTCATTGGACATGCCGTGCCGCTCGCACCCGAAAACGAATCCGACCTTGTGACCGATGGCGATGTGTCTGCGGGCCAGGTTCGCCAGGCCCTCGCGGGGCGTGATGGTGGGCGGGCCGAAGTCACGGGGCGTCATGGCTGTGCCGATGGCGAAGGTGACGCCTTCGAGTGCATCGGCCAGGGTGTCGACGACGCGGGCACGCACAAGGATGTCTGCCGCGCCACTCGCCATGGCCACGGTCTCCTCCTGGATCAGCACGTCTGCAAACCGTGGCTGCACCAGCACCAGCTCGGAAAAGCCCATGACCTTCATCGCCCGCGCTGTGGCCCCGACGTTGCCGGGGTGGCTGGTGCCGATCAGGATGAAGCGGGTGGGATCGGTGGGCTGTGACGCAGTGGACATGTGGATGCCTGGAAAGGCCGGGGTGGCGAGGGCGGGGGGTGCAAAAAACGGCGCACTTCGATAGAATCGCAGATTCTCTTCGTTCTTTGATCATCGCTGCGCCCATTTTGTCGACCGGGCCCTCGCCATGTGGCGGGGGATCGTTGCCGGTCGTCTTTGACTTTTTCAGACGGTCCAATCCATGTCTCAAGCCCTGCATCCCATGCTCAACATCGCCATCAAAGCTGCGCGCGCAGCCGGGGCGATCATCAACCGGGCGTCGCTCGACATCGAGCGCTTGCAGGTGACCGCAAAGTCTCACAACGACTTCGTCACCGAGGTCGACCAGGCAGCAGAACAGGCGATCATCGACATCATCCGCGAGGCGTACCCCGGCCACGGCATCTTGGCCGAAGAGTCCGGCCGCACGCAGGGCGCCAAGCACTCCGACTTCGTCTGGATCATCGATCCGCTGGACGGCACCACCAACTTCATCCACGGCTTTCCGGTCTACGCGGTCTCCATCGCGCTGGCCTGGCGCGGCCAGGTGCAACAGGCCGTGGTCTACGACCCGACCCGCAACGACCTGTTCTACGCTTCGCGCGGCAAGGGCGCCTACCTCAATGACCGCCGCATCCGCGTCTCCAAGCGCACGCGCATGCTCGACGCCCTCATCGGCACGGGCTTTCCTTTCCGCAAGGGCGACAACTTCCAGCGCTACATGAAGATGTTCGAGGACGTCATGGTGCAGTGCGCTGGCCTGCGCCGCCCGGGCGCCGCCTCGCTCGACCTGTGCTACGTGGCCGCTGGCTACTACGACGGTTTCTTCGAGACCGGTCTGAGCCCCTGGGATGTGGCCGCAGGCTCTTTGATGATCACCGAGGCCGGCGGCCTGGTGGGCAACTTCACGGGTGAGCCCGACTTCCTGTACCAGCGCGAGATCGTGGCCGGCACGCCTCGCATCTATGGCCAACTGGTCAAGACCCTGGCGCCTTACACCCGCGTGATCACCGAGCCAGCTGCCGAAGAAGGCGCGGACGGTGAAGCCGCCCCGGCCGACGAGGTGCTCGGTGCGCTGCAGGCTGCGCAAGCCGCTGATGGCGCTGAGCCAGAAGCCCAGGCGGCCGAGGCGCCCAAGCGCCGTCGCATCACCGCTGCCGTCAAAGCAGCCGAGGACCGTGGCGATCGCCCAGTGGGTCGCGACGACGCGCCCTTCTGATTCAACAACGAAATTCGCCTTGGGGTGCGGTGTCAGGCCCCTTTGAACGGTGCCCTCGCCATGACCCATGCTCGCGCTTGTCTCGCCTCCTGGTTTGCCTTGGTCGCTGGGGGGGCTCCTGCCATCTCGCTGGCGCAATCGGCGATGACGCCCGTTGCAACGGTGCAGTCGACCTTGCCTCGCGTGGTGCGTGAGGCTGCGGCCTGTGCCCGCATCGCCGATGCCACCGAGCGATTGGCTTGCTACGACGATTGGGCGGCTTCCCAGCCTGCTGCAGCCGCGGTGGCCGTCAAGCCTGACGACGCGAGCAACGTGCCTGCCCTGCCTGCAACGCCCAACGACAGCACGCCAGCAGGGCAGGGGCTCAAGTTGGCCAAAGAGGTGCAGGCCGAATCGGTTGATGGCTGCCACAACCCCGCTCGCACGGAGTTGTCCCGCTTCTGGGAGTTGGAGGACGGCAGCGACTGCGGCACCTTTCGCATGCGTGGCTATCGCCCTTTGACCGCCTCGTTCGCGATGGCCGATTACGTGAATCGACAGCCCACTTCGAGCTCGGAGGGGCGCTCGGCGTCTTCCCCCACGGCCTACCGTCAGGCCGAGAACCGCATCCAGCTCTCGGTGCGCACCAAGCTGGCGCAAGGGCTGCTGGTGCACGGTGAGGGCGAGCGGCGTGACTCGCTCTGGTTCGCCTATTCCCAACAGTCCTACTGGCAGCTGTTCACGGGGCGCATCTCCAGGCCATTTCGCACGACCGACCACGAACCCGAGGTCATCTACGTCTACCCCAATGACATCCGGCTGCCCGGTGGCTGGCGCTGGCGCATGACGGGTGTGGGCCTGGTGCACCAGTCCAACGGGCAGTCCTTGCCACTCTCCCGCAGCTGGAACCGGATTTACGCCTTGGCCGCCATCGAGTTGGGCAACCGCTGGCAGTTGCAGGCCAAGGTCTGGCGCCGCGTGCGCGAGTCGCACGAGAACGACGACAACCCGGGCATCGCCAACCACATCGGACGGGCCGAGTTCAAGGCTGCGTGGAACGTGAATTCCGATCACACGCTTGCGCTCACCGTTCGTCACAGCCTGACAGACACCGCACGGGGGTCGTACCGGCTGGAGTGGCTGCGGACCTTGGGCGACTACCGCTTTGGCCACAAAAGCAACTTGCGCCTGCACACCCAGGTCTTCAGCGGCTATGGCGACAGCCTGATCGATTTCAACCGTCGGCGCACGGTGTTCAGCGTCGGTTTCTCGCTGCTCGATTTCTGACGGACTCGCCAGCGCGTGTCAACGCACGGTTTTGACCCGCTGACCGGCCGTCGGCGCGGAGCTCACACCGCCTGAGCCCTTCTCGCCATAAGCGCTGTTCATCAGCTTGAGCCGGGCTTCTGCCTGCGGGTCCATGCCCTCGAGGGCAGATTGGCGGACCAGTTCGGCGAAGCCACCCTTGGGCATGGCCACGGTGCGGATCACCCAGGGTTGGGCGGCTTTGCGATCGGCCGGGGTGAGCTCGCGAAAGCTGTTCTCGGCCTCCTGCAGGCCGGGCAGGGCGCGCTGCAGCGCCTGGGCGCTCTGGCCAGCGTAGCGCAGCAGGTAGCGTTTGCCGGCGGGGCCATCGGCCACGGTCAGCATCACGTTGGCGGACTGGCCCTGGGCGTTGCGCAGGGTGCCGGCGAAATGCGTGGCCTGCAGACCGTGCAACTGGCGTTTTTCGGTGCGCCCCTCGATGCGGTTCTGGTCGGCCTTGAGCAACTGGCGGATCAGCGTTTCGTGGCCCATGCCCTTGGCCTGCTCGGGCAGCAGTTTGACGATCAGCCCGGCGTCACCCGCCTCGTTGATCACGCTGATGGCGTCCGATCCGTTGGCGATGCGCCAACCCTGTGGGGCGCTCAGGGCCAGGCCCAGGGGCTCGTGGTAGAAGTTGCGGCCTCGCACCACGCCTTGCTCGCGGCTATCGCCGAAGGTCATGCCGTCGATGGCCTGCAGGTAGCGCTCGCGGCCGTCGTCGACGTAGCGGCCCTGATAGAGCGTCGCGTTGGCGCGGATCTCGGCCAGGCGCTGCTCGTTGCTGGGGTGCGAGGCCAGCCAATTGCCACCGCTTTGCACGGGCTTGCCGGCCGCGCGCGCGGCCTCTGCGGCCAGTTGCTCCTGATTCTTGAGCAGAGCGATCACGTCGATCATGTTGCGCGGGTCGTACTGTGTGCGCGAGAGGTACTCGGCGCCCAGGCGGTCGGCTTGCGACTCCTGCTCGCGGCTGTAGGACGCCACGTAGCCCGCCGCCGCCGTTTGCGACATTTGGCCCGCGATGTCGGTGGCGCCACGCAGCCCCTGGCTTTCGAGCACCGCCCCCAATATGGTGGCAGCCAGCACCCCGAAGCCGGCGTTTTGCTGTCGGGTGGCGCGCTGGGCGCCATGGCGGGCCGTCACGTGGCCGATCTCGTGCCCGATGACGCCCGCGAGTTCGGCCTCGCTGTCGAGGTAGGCCATGATGCCGCGCGTGACGTAGATGTAGCCTCCTGGCAGCGCGAAGGCATTGATCTCGGGGCTGTCGAGCACGGTGAAGGTCCACTGCAGGTGGGCGCGGTGAGACTCGGCCGCCAGCTTTTGCCCCACGCCGTTGACGTAGGCCTGCAACTTGGGGTTGTCGTAGATGCCTTCGTCCTGGATCACCTGCTTGTGCGCCTTGGCGCCTTCGGCGATCTCGGTGGGCTCGTCCATCACGGAGCGCTCGGCTTCACCCGTGACGGGGTTGACGACGGTGGTGCCGCAGGCGCTCAGGCCCAGCAGGGCGGCGATCGCGAGGCCGCCGAGCAGGTGGCGGGCAAGGGTGTGGGTGGTTGGTGTCATGTCTGGTCGGGGCTGCCAGGGTGATTTTGCCTGGGTCTGGCCGGCGCACGTGGTCCCGGCGGTGGTCGAGCCCGACCGGTACACTCTCGCCCCTGGGCTGCCCAGGCGCCCCCGCAACACCCATGGACACCGCACGCACCCCATCCGCTCCGAGTGACTACGCCGGCCACACGCCGATGATGCAGCAGTACCTGCGCATCAAAGCGGAGCACCCTGAAACGCTCGTCTTCTACCGGATGGGCGATTTTTACGAGCTCTTTTTCGACGACGCCCGCAAGGCCAACCGCCTCATCGACATCACCCTGACCGTGCGTGGTCAGTCCAACGGCGAGCCCGTGGTGATGGCCGGGGTGCCGGTGCACGCGGTCGAGACCTACCTGGCCAAGCTGATCCGCCTGGGCGAGTCGGTTGCCATCTGCGAACAGGTCGGAGAGGTTGGCGCCAGCAAGGGGCCGGTCGAGCGCAAGGTGGTGCGCGTGGTCACCCCGGGCACGCTGATCGACACCGAGCTGCTGTCCGAGCGCGCCGACGCGCTGCTGCTGGCCGTGGTCATGGACAAGCGTGGCCGCCATGCCGAAGACAAGGTGCCTTGCGCCCTGGCCTGGCTGGGCCTGTCCAGCGGCAAGCTGGGCCTGACCGAGTGCAGCACGGCAGAACTCGCTGGCTGGCTGGCCCGCCTGCAGCCCGCCGAGATCCTCTACGACCGCGAACGCGTGCCGCCGGCCATCGCCGCCATGCTGAGCGCTTCGCAACGCGGCATCGCCCTGACCAGCCGCCCGACCTGGCAGTTCGACCCCGGCCTGGGCCTGCGCAAGCTGTGCGAGCAGCTGAAGGTGCAGCACCTGCAGAGCTGGGACGCGCAAGAGATGTCGCTGGCGCACGCGGCTGGCGCCGCGCTGCTGAGCTACGCCGAGCACACGCAGGGCAGGGCGCTGGCCCACGTGGCCTCGCTGGAGGTGCCGCGCAGCTCCGAGCTGCTCGACCTGCCGCCCGCCACCTTGCGCAACCTGGAGTTGGTGCAGACCCTGCGTGGCGAAGACTCGCCCACGCTGCTCTCGCTGATCGACACCTGCCGCACCGGCATGGGCAGCCGCGGCCTGCGCCAGTGGCTGACCCAGCCGCTGCGAGATCGCGCCGTCGCCCGCGCCCGCCACGACGCCATCGCCACGCTGCTGTCGCCTGCCGAAACCTCGCAAGGCTTCGACGCCATCCGCGAGGCGCTGCGCCAGATGAGCGATGTCGAGCGCATCAACGCCCGCATCGCGCTGCGCCAGGTGCGCCCGCGTGAACTCGCCGGCCTGCGCGACACCCTTCTGGGCCTGCCCGCGCTGCTGAGCAACGTGCCCGATGAAGGCGTGCTGCTGCAACAGGTGCGCTCGGCCCTGTCGCCCGATGCGGCCGTGGCCCGGCGCCTGCAGGCCACGCTGCTGGAAACACCGGCCGTGCTGCTGCGCGACGGCGGTGTCATCGCGGATGGCTTCGACGCCGACCTGGACGAGTTGCGCGCCATCTCGCTGAACTGCGACGCCTTCCTGCTCGACCTCGAAGCCCGCGAGCGCGCCCGCACCAACATCTCGAACCTGCGCGTGCAGTTCAACAAGGTGCATGGCTTCTACATCGAGGTCACCCAATCGCACGCCGACAAGGTGCCGCTTGATTACCAGCGCCGTCAGACGCTGAAAAACGCCGAGCGCTACATCACGCCCGAGCTCAAAGCCTTCGAGGACAAGGCCCTGTCGGCGCAAGAGCGCGCCCTGGCCCGTGAAAAAGCCATCTTCGAAGGCCTGATCGACTTCCTGCAGGACCACATCGCCACGCTCGGCGCCCTGGCCCGCGCCCTGTCCACGCTGGACGCCCTGGCCGCGCTGGCCGAGCGCGCGTCCACGCTGCGCTGGAGCCGTCCTGAGTTCGTGCCCCACCCGTGCATCGAGATCGAGCAGGGGCGCCACCCGGTGGTCGAGGCCCGCCTGATGGAGACCAGCGGCGCTGCCTTCATCCCCAACGATTGCCGGCTGGACACCAAGCGCCGCATGATGGTCGTCACCGGCCCGAACATGGGCGGTAAATCGACCTTCATGCGCCAGGTGGCGCTGATCGCCTTGCTGGCGGCCATGGGCTCCTACGTGCCGGCCACCGCCTGCCGCCTGGGCCCGATGGACGCCATCCACACCCGCATCGGCGCGGCCGACGACCTGGCCAACGCCCAGTCGACCTTCATGCTGGAGATGACCGAGGCCGCCGCCATCATCCACGCCGCCACCGAGCATTCGCTGGTGCTGATGGACGAGATCGGGCGGGGCACTTCCACCTTCGACGGCCTGGCCCTGGCCGGCGCCATCGCCGGGCACCTGCACGACCGCAACCAGGCTTTCACGCTGTTCGCCACCCACTACTTCGAGCTGACCCGCCTGCCCGAGCGCCACCCGCGCGCGCTCAATGTGCACGTGGGCGTGGCCGAATCGGGCGACGACATCGTCTTCCTGCACGAGTTGCAGCACGGCCCGGCCAGCCGCAGCTATGGGGTGCAGGTGGCGCGGCTTGCGGGCATGCCCCATTCGCTGATTCGCCAGGCCCGTGCCACACTGGAATCGTTGGAGGCCCAGCAGCGCGACTCTGAACAGCAGATCGATCTCTTTGCCGACGTGGGTGCCCCGGCCGGTGGCGTTGACCTCGAGCAGTTGGCCGAAGGTGCCCGCCAGTCTGCCGGGGCCACCTGCGTCGAAGCCCTGACCCCGACCGAAGCCCAGGCACTGAACCTGCTTGCCGCCATCGACCCCGACGCGCTCACCCCGCGCGAGGCCCTGGACGCCCTGTACAAACTCAAATCGGTGATTTCGTCATGACCTACTGCGTTGCCATGCGCCTGGAAGCGGGCCTGGTTTTTCTGTCCGACTCCCGCACCAACGCGGGCATGGACCAGATCAGCACCTTCCGCAAGATGACCGTCTACGAGAAGGCTGGCGATCGCGTCATCGTCATGCTCTCGGCTGGCAACTTGGCCATCACGCAGGCGGTCAAGCAGCTGGTGGCCAACGAGACCATCGAAGGCTCGGACGGCGAGCCCTGCACCATCTGGACAGCGACGTGCCTGTTCGACGTGGCCCGCATCGTCGGCAGTTGCGTGCGCAAGGTGCATGCGCGTGACGCAGCCGCGCTCAAGCAGCATGGCATCGACTTCAACTGCAGCCTCATCGTCGGTGGCCAGATCGGCAACGAGACCATGCGCCTGTTCAACGTCTACGCTGCCGGCAACTTCGTCGAAGCTGGCATCGATGGCGTGTGCTATTTCCAGATCGGCGAGTCCAAGTACGGCAAGCCCGTGATCGACCGTGTCATCACGCCTCAGACACCGCTGGAAGAAGCTGCCAAGTGCGCCTTGATCTCGATGGACTCGACGCTCAAGTCCAACCTGTCGGTCGGACTGCCTTTGGACATGCTGGTGTACGAAGCTGGCGCGCTCAAGGTGGACAAGCTCATCCACATCGACGAGTCGAATCCGTACTTCCGCATGATTCGCTCGACCTGGGGACAGCGCCTTCGCCAGGTGTTCGACTCCATCCCGGAGCCCAGCTGGAACGCCGACCAGGCCGATCTGCACCTGCCGTCTGCGGCCAGTCAGGCTCAGGCCATGAACCCCTTGAGCAAGATCAGCGCGCCGAACGGCTGATGGCGGCTGGCTGAGTGCGGGCGCGCTGGTGCGTTCTGACGCGCAGCCCGGCGCTCAACCTTGCTTTAGCAGCGCCTCGGCTTCGCGGTCGAGCTGCTCGATGCACTCGGCCATGGCGGCGTGGCAACGCTGCATGAGTTCAGGCACGTCGTCGGCCGTCATGCCCGTGGTCGGGATCGGGGGCAAGGTGCGCATCACCACGGCGCCGCCCACCCAGCGGTTCAGGTTCATGGTGCGGGTGTAGTTGTTGGCACACACCGGCACGACGGGCACCCCGGCGTTGATCGCCATCAAGAAGGCCCCCTTCTTGAACGGGCCCAGGCCCTTGCCGTGGCCGCGCGTGCCTTCGGCAAACACCCACAGCGACATGTCCTTGTGCTGAAGCGTGTCGGTGGTGGTTTCCATGGCGCGGCGGGCCTGCACGGCGTTGCCGCGGTCAACCAGCACGTTGCCGGCCAGCCAGTACAGTTGGCCGAACAGAGGCAGCCACTTCAGGCTGGTCTTGCCCAGGCTCACCGTGCGAACGGGCACCACCTGGCCGAAGACGAACAGGTCGTGGTTGGAGATGTGGTTGGCGACAATGATGGCTGGGCGCTGGTGGTTCAGCACGCCGTCGGCTTCGATGCGCTGGCGCAATCCCATGATGCGCAAGGCCGGTATACCGTAGACCCGCGCACACAGGCGGCTGTTGTCCGGGTTGAAGGGGCGACACAGGCCGATCAGCAGGCCGATCACGCTGGCGATCACGAAGTGCACGGCCAGCAGGAGAATGCGCAGCAGGGACAGCAAGGGGGCTCCCGGGCAGGTCAGGGCGCTCTCGCGCCCGTCAACGGTGACAAAGCGCCGGATCATACGCCCGCATGAGGGTTGGCTCGCGCAAAACCTGAGGCGGCCAGAGCCCGGTCCGCCTATAATGCCGCTTTACCACCGCAGCGATCCCATCAGAGGATCGCACCTGCGCAAATGACCAAGTTTGTCTTCGTCACCGGCGGTGTGGTGTCCTCGCTTGGCAAGGGCATCGCCGCTGCGTCTTTGGCTGCCATCCTCGAATCCCGAGGACTCAAAGTCACCCTCATCAAGCTCGACCCGTACATCAACGTGGACCCGGGCACGATGTCGCCCTTCCAGCATGGCGAGGTCTTCGTGACCGACGACGGTGCCGAGACCGACCTCGACCTGGGTCACTACGAGCGCTTCATCACCACGCGGATGAAGAAGGCCAACAACTTCACCACCGGCCAGATCTACAAGTCGGTGCTGGAGAAGGAACGCCGTGGCGACTACCTGGGCAAGACCGTCCAGGTCATCCCCCACATCACCAACGAGATCCAGGACTATGTGCGCCGTGGTGCCGGCGTCGGCACGCCCGATGCGGTCGACGTGGCCATCGTTGAAATCGGTGGCACCGTGGGCGACATCGAGTCGCTGCCCTTCATGGAAGCCGCGCGTCAGCTGTGCCTCAAGGCCGGCCCGACCAACGCCGCCTTCGTGCACCTGACCTACGTGCCCTTCATCGCGGCTGCGGGTGAGCTGAAAACCAAGCCCACCCAGCACACCGTGCAGAAGCTGCGCGAAATCGGCATCCAGCCTGACGCGCTGCTGTGCCGCGCCGACCGCGCCATCCCGGCCGACGAGCGCGAGAAGATTTCGCTGTTCACCAACGTGCCCGAGTCCGGCGTGATCTCGGTCTGGGACGCCGACACCATCTACAAGGTGCCGCGCATGCTGCACGAGCAGCACCTCGACGACCTCATCTGCAACAAGCTGCAGCTGAGCACCAAGCCGGCCGATCTGTCGCGCTGGGACAAGCTGGTCCACGAGGTCGAGAACCCCAAGGGCGCGGTCACCATCGCCATGTGCGGCAAGTACACCGAGCTGTCGGATTCGTACAAGTCGCTCAACGAGGCCCTGCGCCACGCCGGTATCCACAACCACGCCCGCGTCAACATCGAGTACGTCGACTCCGAGTCGCTCACGCCTGATACGGCGGGCACGCTCTCGAAGTTCGACGCCATCCTCGTGCCTGGCGGCTTCGGCAAGCGCGGTGTGGAAGGCAAGATCATCGCGGCGCAATACGCCCGTGAGCACGGCATTCCCTACCTGGGCATCTGCCTGGGCATGCAGGTCGCCACCATCGAATACGCCCGCCACAAGGCAGGTCTGGAAGGCGCCAACTCCACCGAGTTCGAGCCGCAAGGCCCGCATCCCGTCATCGCCCTGATCGACGAGTGGCTGGATGCCGACGGCACCGTGCAAAAGCGCGACGCCTCGTCCGACCTTGGCGGCACCATGCGCCTGGGCGCCCAGAGCTCCGACGTCAAGCCCGGCACCATCGCCCACGAGATCTACGGCGACGTGGTCACCGAGCGCCACCGTCACCGCTACGAAGCCAACGAGCGCTACCTCGACAAGCTGCAAGCCGCTGGCCTGGTTATCTCGGCCATCACGCAGCGCGAAAAGCTCACCGAGATGGTCGAACTGCCCAAGGCCGTGCACCCCTGGTACGTCGGCGTGCAGTTCCACCCCGAGTTCAAGTCCACCCCCTGGGATGGCCACCCGCTGTTCAAGGCCTACATCAAGGCCGCCCTGGACCACCAGGCCGCGGCCAAGAAGTGACCTGATCGAGAACCAAGGATTGAAGCCATGAAGCTCTGCGGATTCGACGTCGGCCTTGAGCACCCCTTCTTCCTGATCGCCGGCACCTGCTCCATCGAGAGCCTGGAGTTGTCGCTCGAGGTGGCGGGGCGCCTTCAGGAGGCTTGCAAGCCCCTGGGCATCCCGCTGATCTACAAGGGCTCCTTCGACAAGGCCAACCGGTCCTCGGGCACCACCGCCCGTGGCCTGGGGCTCGACAAGGGCCTGCAGATCCTCGACGAGGTGCGCCGCCAGACCGGCCTGCCGGTGCTGACCGATGTGCACGACGAATCGCAGGTGGCCGAGGTCTCCAGCGTGGTCGACGTGCTGCAGACCCCGGCCTTCCTGTGCCGCCAGACCGACTTCATCCGTGCGGTGGCCAAGTCGGGCAAGCCGGTCAACATCAAGAAGGGCCAGTTCCTCGCGCCCTGGGACATGAAGAACGTCATCGACAAGGCCCGCGCTGCCGCGCAGGAGGCCGGCCTGTCGCCTGACCGATTCCTGGCCTGCGAGCGCGGTGTGAGCTTCGGCTACAACAACCTCGTGGCCGACATGACCAGCCTGGCCGAGATGCGCAAGTCCGGCGCGCCGGTGGTCTTTGACGTGACCCACTCGGTGCAAAAGCCCGGTGGCCTGGGCGGCGCCAGCGGTGGTGCCCGCGAGATGGTGCCGGTGCTGGCGCGTGCCGGCGTGGCAGCCGGCGTGGCCGGCCTCTTCATGGAGACCCACCCCGACCCGGCCAAGGCCTGGAGCGATGGCCCCAACGCCGTGCCGCTCAAGCACATGAAGGCCTTGCTCGAAACCCTGGTCGAACTCGACCGCATCACCAAGAAGAACGGTTTCCTGGAAACCGACTTCAACTGAAGTCCTAAAATCCACGGTTTGCCTGCAGCCCAGGCAGGCCGTTTTTGCTTTCCAACCATCCATCCATTTGAGGAACCCCTGATGAGCGCCATCGTTGACATCATCGGCCGCGAAGTGATCGACAGCCGCGGCAACCCCACCGTCGAATGCGACGTCCTGCTGGAAAGCGGCGTCATGGGCCGTGCGGCCGTGCCGTCGGGCGCTTCGACCGGTTCGCGCGAAGCCATCGAGCTGCGCGATGGCGACAAGTCGCGTTACCTGGGCAAGGGCGTTCTGAAGGCCGTCGAGCACATCAACACCGAAATCGCCGAAGCCGTTCTGGGCCTGGACGCTTCCGAGCAAGCCTTCCTGGACAAGACCCTGATCGACCTGGACGGCACCGAGAACAAGGGCCGCCTGGGCGCCAACGCCATGCTGGCCGTGTCGATGGCCGTGGCCCGCGCCGCCGCCGAAGAAGCCGGCCTGCCCCTGTACCGCTACTTCGGCGGCATGGGCGCCGTGCAACTGCCCGTGCCGATGATGAACGTCATCAACGGCGGCGCGCACGCCAACAACAACCTCGACCTGCAGGAGTTCATGATCCTGCCGGTGGGCGCCCCGACCTTCCGCGAAGCCCTGCGCTACGGCGCCGAGGTCTTCCACGCCCTCAAGAAGATCCTGCACGACAAGCACATCAGCACCGCCGTGGGCGACGAAGGTGGTTTCGCGCCTTCCGTGGCCAGCCACGAAGAAGCCATCCAGCTGATCCTGCAAGCCATCGAAGCCGCAGGCTACACCGCTGGCGAGCAGATTGCCCTGGGCCTGGACTGCGCTGCCTCCGAGTTCTACAAGGACGGCAAGTACCACCTGGAAGGTGAAGGCCTCGTGCTGACCGCTCAGCAATGGACCGACATGCTGGCCACCTGGTGCGACAAGTACCCGATCATCTCGATCGAAGACGGCATGCACGAAGGCGACTGGGAAGGCTGGAAGATCCTGACCGAACGCCTGGGCAAGAAGGTGCAGTTGGTGGGCGACGACCTGTACGTCACCAACACCAAGATCCTCAAGGAAGGCATCGAGAAGGGCATCGCCAACTCCATCCTCATCAAGATCAACCAGATCGGCACCCTGACCGAAACGTTTGCCGCCATCGAGATGGCCAAGCGCGCCGGCTACACCGCCGTGATCTCGCACCGCTCGGGCGAGACCGAAGACAACACCATCGCCGACATCGCCGTGGGCCTGAATGCTGGCCAGATCAAGACCGGTTCGATGAGCCGCTCGGACCGCATGAGCAAGTACAACCAGCTCCTGCGCATCGAAGAAGACCTGGGCAACGTGGCCGTCTACCCTGGCCGCAGCGCTTTCTACAACCTGCGCTGATCGCGGGAGCCCTGAGCCAGGCGTCTGATGCCAGGACAGGGTGAAACACAGCGGGGCCTGGTGTTGAACCAGGCCCCGTTTTTCATGGTCGCTCGTGGATAATCTGCGCATGCGCGTGGCTTTTTTCGTCCTCATCGCCTTGCTGGCGGCCATCCACGCCGAACTCTGGTTCGGCAAGGGGGGCGTCCCCCGCGTCATGACCCTGCGTGCCGAGGTCGATGCGCAGCAAAAAGCCAATGCACAAGCCCAGGCCCGCAACGACCAGCTTGCGGCCGAAGTGCGAGACCTCCAGGAAGGCCTGGAGATGGTCGAGGAAAAGGCCCGCACCGAACTGGGCATGGTCAAGCCCGACGAGATTTACGTGCAGCTCACCACCAAGGCTCCGCCAGTTTTGAGTGCGCCGTCTTCTTCGGCCTCTTCTGGCGGCTCTCCTGCCGTGCCCGTCACGCGTTGACCCAAGGTCCATGAGCGCCTCCTGGAGTGGCCTGGCGGAACACCTGGCCTGGCTCGATCCTTGGCTTTTGCCGCTGGTGGCGGACTGGGCATTGCCCATCAGCCGTCTCGAAGCCGTCGCGTCGCTCCTGGCCCTGGCCATGGTGGGTTTCAACCTTCGCGTCAATCCGCTGGGCTGGCCGCTGGCCATCGCCAGTTCGGCCTTGTATGCGCTGCTGTTTGCGCGCAGCCGCCTGTACGGTGAGGCCGCCTTGCAACTTGTTTTCATTGCCTTGTCCGCATGGGGCTGGGCTCAGTGGGTGCGTGGGCGAGATGGCTCGGGCCAAGCGCTGCAGGTGCGCCAGCTCAAGCCCGTCAAGCGCTGGCAATTGCTGGGCGTCACAGCCCTGTTGTGGGGTGTGATCGGTGCCTTGCTCGATGCCTGGACCGATTCAGACGTGCCTTATGGCGATGCCTTGCCCACCGCAGGCAGCCTGGTCGGGCAATGGCTGTTGGCCCGCAAGTGGGTCGACAACTGGCCCTGCTGGCTGGCGGTGAACCTGCTGAGCATGGCGTTGTTCGCGCACAAGGGGCTTTGGCTCACGGTGGGGCTTTATGGGGTCTTTGCCGTGCTGTCTTGCGTGGGCTGGGTCGCGTGGACCCGGCGCGTTGGCGCAGAGCGGTGGAGGGGCCTGCCTTGAGTGCGGCGATCGGTGAAGACAAGCATGAGTCCACCCGGGCGCTGGTGATCGGCATCGTCGGAGCCGAGAGCACCGGCAAGACCTTGCTGGTCAAGGAATTGGGCCGCACCTTGCGTGAACGTGGGCTGCAGGTGGTCACGGTGCCCGAAGCCCTGCGTCTGTTTTGTGATCGCGAGGGTCGCACACCTCGGGTCGATGAGCAGCGAGCCATCGCCGAGGAGCAAACGCGTTGCATCGCTGCCGCTGCGCAGCGTGGGGCCATCGTGCTGGCAGACACGACCGCGCTCATGACGGCGGTCTACAGCGAGGTGATGTTTTCAGACACCAGCCTGCACGATCAAGCGCTTGCCCAGCACGCGCGCTGCGACCTCACGCTGTTGACCGCGCTCGACCTGCCCTGGGTGCCGGACGGCATCCACCGCGATGGCCCCAAGGTGCGCGAGGCGGTGGACGCCTGCCTGCGCCGCCTGCTGCAACAAGGTGGCGTGCCGCACGCGCTGGTCATGGGCAAGGGACTGCGTCGCCAAGCCAATGCGTTGAGCAGCATCGAGCACCTGCTCAGCGCGCCGACTCGCAGCCAGCGGCAGGCGGGGGGCTCGCGCTGGCGCTGGTTCTGCGACAACTGCGATGACGGCGAATGCGAGCAGCACTGGCTGACGCGCGCGGTGGCAAGCGGGACGCGAGATCCTTCGGCCCCTGATGACACGCAAGGTGGAGCCGATGTCGGCTGACGTGCCGGCGATGCCGGTGCTGCCCGTGCTCTGGCACGAGGGCGACTGCATCGCCATCCACAAGCCGGCAGGCTGGCTGGTGCACCGCACCGGCCTGGACGCAGGAGAGACGCGCTTCGTGGTCCAGACGCTGCGGGATCAGCTGGGTGTGCCCGTGCACCCGATCCATCGCCTGGACAAGGGCACCTCGGGCGTGCTGCTGATGGCGCTGTCGCCCGATTCGGCCCGGCGCCTGTCGGCTTGTTTCGAGCGTCGGGAGGTTCACAAACGTTATGTGGCCATGGTGCGCGGCTGGCCGCCGCTCGAGGCTCACGTGGACCACGCCTTGCGTCCGGATGACGCGCCGCCCGATGCGCCGCCACAAAGCGCCATCACCGATTTCCGCCTGTTGGCGCGATGCAGCCTGGACGTGCCGGTGGATCGCTACCCGCAGACCCGCGTGGCGCTGGTCGAAGCGATGCCGATCACCGGTCGCCGACACCAGATTCGGCGCCACCTCAAGCACCTGGCGCATCCCATCATCGGCGATGCCACCCACGGCAAGGGAGCGCACAACCGCTGGTGGGCAGAGCACCTTGGCATTCAGCGCTTGTGGTTGCACGCGGCCTCGCTGAGCCTGCCGCACCCGCATCGACCGGGAGAGAGCCTCCACATCGTTTCACCGCCTTCATCGGCGACGTTGAACGCAGACTGGCAGCGACTGCTCGGTCAGCCTTGGCAATGGGCCCAAGCCGATGCCCGCGATCGGTTTCTGGCCGGTCTCGTGCCCGCCCACTGAGCCGCAGGTCACTGTCGGCTCACTGCCGTCTCACTGGAGGCTGCTCGAGCCTGGCGGCGTGTTGGCCTCACCGGTGAACAGCCCCGCCGCATCGACGGGGTCAAAGTGGTAGTGCTCGCCACAGAAGTCACAGCCGATCTCGACCTGGCCCTGTTCGGCGATGATGCTGTCGATCTCTTGCTGACCCAGGCTGCGCAGCATATCGGCCACTCGCTCGCGTGAGCACGTGCAGACGAAGCGCGGGCCGGTGGGCCCAACCTTGGGCTCGAAGTAGCGCAGGTCTTCTTCCCAGAACAGGCGACGAAGGATGGTCTCGGCATCCAGCGTCAGCAGCTCTTCGCGCTTGAGGCTGGCCGCCAGCGTGGCAATGCGGTTGTAGGCCTCTTCGAGCTCTTCTTCCGTGGTGGCCACGCGGTCGGTGCCAGCCAGGTTGGCCTCGCCTTCGATGGGCATGCGCTGGATCAGCAGGCCTGCGGCAATCTCGTCGTTCGCCGCGAGGATCAGCTTCGCATCAAGCTGCTCCGACTTGCGCATGTACTGCTCCAGCACCTCGCCGAGGTCGTTGAGCAAGCCGCCATCGACGTGGTTGAGCGAGACCACGCCCTGGTAAGGCTGCTGGCCGGGCTGGCGGTCTTTCGGGTCGAGCGTGATCGCGCAGCGGCCCTTGCCATGGTTGTTGACCAGCACCTCCAGCGGCAGGCTGCCACTGTCTGTTGACGGGATGTCACCGACCACCTTGGCCGTGCTGCGGAAAGACAGGTCGGGCTGAGCCTCCGTGACGGCGAGCTTGACGGGCCCGTCGCCGAAGATCTGCAGCACCACCGCGCCGTTGAACTTGATGTTGGACTGCAGCAGCACCGTGGCCGCGCTCATCTCGCCCAGCAGGCGGCGCACCGGCTCTTCGAAGCCGCCACCGGCTTCGCGTCGGCGCAGCAGCTCCTGCCAGGACTCGGTCAGTCGCACCAGGACGCCACGCACGGGCAGGCCCTCGAACAGGAATGTGTGCAGTTCGCTCATGAAAGCTCGATTCAACTCAGTTGGATGGCGCGTCGATGCGCACCATCGCGGTCTTGTATTCGGCCGATTTGGCCACGTAGAGGCCCGTGCCCAGGCGCATGCGCAGCAGGTCGGCCTCGGTCAGCGGGCGCACGGCCTTGGCGGGCGAGCCCATGATCAGCATGCCGTCTTCAAAAACCTTGCCTTCGGTGACCAGCGCACCCGCGGCGACCAGGCAGTTCTTGCCGATCACGGCGCCATTGAGCACCACGGCCTGGATGCCGATCAGCGAACCGGCACCGATGGTGCAGCCGTGCAGCATGGCCTGGTGGCCCACCGTCACGTCTTCGGCGATGTTCAAGGGAAAGCCGATGTCCGTGTGCAGCACCGACGATTCCTGGACGTTGGAGCGCGCACCGATGACGATGGGTTCGTTGTCGCCGCGCAGCGTCACGTGTGACCACACGCTGGCGCCCTCTGACAGGGTCACGTCGCCGATGACATCAGCCGATTCGGCCACGTAGGCGCTCGGGTGCACGGTCGGGGCCTTGTCGTGAATGCGGTAAAGCGCCATGGTGGTCTCGTTGGGAGTGGGATGGTGATTCTAAAAGCCCGAGCGATGGTGTGCATGCCACCGCCTCAGGGCAAAATCAGGGGCATCCGAACCACCGAAACCGTTCACCGCGCCCCTGGGCGCAGGGAGTCCCCATGAAAACCGTTGGCGACAAACTGACATCGTTCAAAGTTGTGGGCGTCAAGCCCGGTTTCAAGCACCCCGAAGAGCACGGCCAGTCTGCGTTCGAGGAGCTGACCGAGCAGAGCTTTCCCGGCAAGTGGAAGGTCATTTACTTCTACCCGAAAGATTTCACCTCGGTGTGCGGCAGTGAGGTCGAGGCCTTTGCCCGCCTGGCCAAGGATTTTGCCGATCGCAACGCGGTGCTGATGGGCGGCTCGACCGACAACGAGCATGCCAAGCTGGGCTGGCGCCGCGAGGCTCCCCAGATCGATCAGCCTGGCCACCACGCCTTCGCAGACGAGTCCGGCCAACTGGTCGACCAACTGGGCGTGCGCGACCGAGCCGCGGGCATCGCCCTGCGCGCCACCTTCATCGTGGACCCCGACAACGTCATCCGCCACGTATCGGTCAACAGCCTGATGGTGGGACGCAACCCCGACGAGGTGCTGCGTGTCCTCGATGCCCTGCAAACCGATGCCGCCTGCGCCTGCAACCGCCCTGTGGGTGGCGTCACGCTCTGACGGATTGCCCAAGTCGCACTGAGCCCATCGCCTGCCCTTGCCAGACCTTGCCAGACCTTGCTGTCGCCCCCCGAAGATGCTGATCCTGCTGTCCCCGGCCAAGAGCCTCGATTACGACACGGCCCCCACCACCGATCGACACACCCTGCCGCAGTTCGTGGCCGAGTCGTCGGCGCTCATCGAGGTGCTGCGCCCCTACACACCCGCACAACTGTCGTCCCTCATGGACCTCAGCGACGCGCTGGCCACGCTCAACGTGGCCCGCTACGCCGCCTGGTCACCTCGCTTTTCCGCGCGCAACAGCAAGCAGGCGGTGCTGGCGTTCAATGGCGATGTCTACGAAGGCCTGGACGCCGGCAGCCTCAAGCAAAAAGACCTGGACTGGGCCCAGGAGCACGTTGCGATCCTCAGCGGCCTGTACGGCATCTTGCGGCCGCTGGACTGGATGCAGCCCTACCGGCTCGAGATGGGCACCAAGCTCGCCAACCCACGTGGCAAGGACCTCTACGCCTGGTGGGGTGATCAGCTCGCCGAGCACCTCAACCAGCAACTTGCCGAGCAGGGCAGCGATGTGGTCATCAACCTGGCCTCGCAGGAATACTTCAAGTCGGTCAAGCGCAAGGCCCTGAAGGCGAGGGTGATCGAGTGCGTTTTCGAAGACTGGAAAGCCGGGCAATGGAAGGTCATCAGCTTCCATGCCAAACGCGCTCGCGGCCTGATGGCCCGCCACGCCATCCTTCATCGCGCCAAGGGTCCCAAAGACCTGCTGAGCTTCGATGCCGAGGGCTATGCACACGACGCCGCAACGTCCACACCTGAGCGCCTGGTTTTTCGGCGCCGCATCGAGGGCTGACAGGGCGAGACATGAACAGCCGCCAGACCATCACCCCTGAGTTGCGAGAGTGGCTCCTCGCACAGGTGGCGGCCGGCCACAGCGCGGACAGGGTGCTCGCCTCCATGCAGGCCAGTGGCTGGGACAGCAGCGTCGCCATGGAGGCCATTCGCGAAGTCATGCCCGATGCGCTGCATGACCTGGCTTCGGTCGCGCTCGAGATGCCCGACTTGCCAAACGGCGCTGGGCACCGTGTTCAGGCGCACGATCGATGGGTGGATGTCCTGGTCTGCATGCGCCAGCCGCGCATCGTGGTGTTTCGTGGCCTGCTTGCCGACGCCGAATGCGACGCACTGATCGAGCTGGCTCGCCCGAGGCTCTCGCGCTCCGAAACCGTGGTCAACCGCACCGGCGGCAGCGAGGTCAACGCCGCGCGCACCAGCCAGGGCATGTTTTTCTCGCGAGGCGAGGGCGCGCTGGTAGGTGCCGTCGAGGCCCGCATCGCAGCCTTGCTGAACTGGCCTGTGGACAGGGGCGAAGGCCTGCAGGTGCTGCGCTACGGCGTGGGGGCCGAGTACCGGCCCCACTTTGATTACTTTGATCCTGCGCAGCCGGGCAGCCCGGCCATCCTCAAACGGGGAGGGCAGCGTGTGGGCACGGTGCTGATGTACCTGAACACGCCCGAATCAGGTGGCGCCACCACCTTTCCGGATGCGGGCATCGAGGTGCATGCGCAGCGTGGCAGCGCCGTGTTCTTCTCGTACGAGCAACCCAGCCCACTCACGCGCACCCTGCACGGCGGAGCGCCCGTGCTGGCAGGTGAAAAATGGGTGGCCACCAAGTGGCTGCGGGCTGGCCGTTTCGACTGACTCGGCGAGCAGGTGCCCGCCATCACCCCAGGCTGAAGTCAGGCGCTTCGGCGGCGGCGAACCATCACGGCTGCGCCACCATCGCCAGCGTCTTGCCGACCACCACCCTGGCGAGACGAAGCTTGTTGGCGTCCACCGCCGCCTTGTCCACCGCGCGAGCCAGCGCCTTGGCCGGACCCCGATGAACCGCGGTTGCCGCCGCCGCCACCTGACCGCTGACCACCGCCGCCGCCAGCCCCACCGTGAAGCACCCGTCGACCCAGCTGAATGGGCTCAGGCCGAGCATTCGGGTCGGGTGCAAAACCGGGGATCACTTCGCGCGGAATCTGCCGCTTGATGAGTTTCTCGATCGAGGCCAGGAAGCCATCCTCGTCAACGCAGACCAGGGACACGGCTTCGCCCTCGGCCCCTGCGCGGCCCGTGCGGCCAATGCGGTGCACGTAGTCTTCAGGCACGTTGGGCAGTTCGTAGTTCACGACGTGTGGCAGCTGATCGATGTCGATGCCACGCGCGGCGATGTCTGTGGCGACCAGCACGCGCAGGTCGCCCGTCTTGAAGTCGGCCAGTGCCCGGGTGCGGGCGCTCTGGCTCTTGTTGCCGTGGATCGCCATGGCCGTGATGCCCTGCTTGTCGAGGTACTCGACCAAGCGGTTGGCGCCGTGCTTCATGCGCGTGAACACCAGCACCTGGTGCCAGTCCTGGCTGAGGATCAGGTGGCTCAGGAGCTCCTTTTTGCGATCGCGGTCCACCGGGTGCACCTTCTGCGCGATGGTGTCGGCGGTGGCGTTGCGGCGGGCCACTTCGATCACACGAGGCGAGTTGAGCAGGCGCTCGGCCAGCGCCTTGATTTCGTCGGAAAAAGTGGCGGAAAAAAGCAGGCTCTGTTTTTTCGGCGGGAGGATATTCAGCACACGACGGATATCGTGGATGAAACCCATGTCCAACATGCGATCCGCTTCATCAAGGACGAAAATCTCGACGTCATCGAGTTTCAGGTTTCCTTGCTGGTGGTGATCGAGCAAACGACCGGGTGTGGCAACCAGGATATCGACGCCTTGGCGCAAGGCGTCAATCTGGGGATTCATGCCGACCCCACCAAACATGACCATCGATTTCAGAGACAGGTATTTGCCATAATTTCGGACGCTTTCCTCGACCTGAGCTGCCAACTCACGCGTCGGGGTCAGGACCAGCGCTCGGATGGTGCGCTTGCGGGCACCCTCTGGCGCGGACGCAGACAGCTTTTGCAGCATGGGCAGCGTGAAGCCTGCCGTTTTGCCGGTTCCGGTTTGTGCGCCAGCCAACAAATCTCCGCCAGCGAGCACGGCCGGAATGGCTTGCGACTGGATGGGTGTGGGGTGGTCATAACCCGATTCTTGGATGGCACGCAAAATCGGTGCAGACAAACCCAGGTTTTCAAAAGACATACAGCGAGCCCGCTTGGTGCGACGCGGCGACTGCACTCACGTCGGCCGGGCTCGGTCTGCATGAGTCAACCGGCGTCCGCCAGTTAAATGGAATCATCGAACCTGACGGAAGTGTCCGGTCGATCCCTCGTCAAATTGTATGGGTGCCCCCACATCCGGGTGGGGATGATTTGACGAAATGAGGGGTGACTTTCTGAATATGAATGTTACCAGATGTGGCGAATGTTGTGGGCGCCACATCAAGCTTTTGACTTCCATTGCGACCCGGGGGCCAGGCGCGGCAGCCCCTAGAATCCGTGCATGACATCGACGGTTCTCGCGCGCAAGCACCGGCCAGGCAGCTTTGAGGCCATGGTCGGCCAGGGGCATGTGGTCCAGGCCCTCTCCAATGCGCTGACGCAGCAGCGACTGCATCACGCCTACCTTTTCACGGGCACCCGCGGTGTCGGCAAGACCACGGTTTCGCGCATCCTGGCGAAATCGCTCAATTGCATCGGCGCAGACGGCTTGGGGGGCATCACCGCTCACCCCTGCGGTCAGTGCCAACCTTGCCGCGACATCGACAGCGGTCGCTTTGTCGACTACGTCGAGCTGGATGCTGCTTCGAACCGTGGCGTCGAAGAGATTTCCCAGTTGCTGGAGCAAGCGGTCTACAAGCCGGTGGTCGGGCGCTTCAAGGTCTACATGATCGACGAAGTGCACATGCTGTCCACGCACGCCTTCAACGCCATGCTCAAGACGCTGGAGGAGCCGCCCGACTACCTGAAATTCGTGCTGGCCACGACCGACCCACAGAAAGTGCCGGTCACGGTGCTGTCGCGCTGCCTCCAGTTCAACCTTCGCCCGATGGCGGCGCAAACGGTGCAGAGTCACCTGGCAGAGGTGCTGGACAAGGAAGCCGTACCCCACGACGCCGCCTCATTGCGTCTGATCTCGCGTGCGGCCCGTGGCTCGATGCGTGACGCCATGTCCCTGACCGACCAGGCCATTGCCTTTGGCGGCGGTGGCCTGCAGGAAGACGTGGTGCGGCAGATGTTGGGTGCGGTCGATCGCAGCCATGTGCAACGCCTGATCGAGGCCGTTGCCGACGGCGATGGAGCGGCGCTGGTGGCCGCGGTGGATGCCTTGCGCGATAGAGGTCTGTCTGCTGCGGGCACGCTGGAAGAGATGGCGGCTGCTTTGCAGCGCATGGCGGTGGTGCAGGCGGTTCCGTCGCTGTCCAGCGACGCGGACGACCCCGATGCAGAAACCTGGGCCAGCCTGGCGCCAAGGCTGGCACCTGACGAAACCCAGCTGTTCTACAGCCTTTGCCTGCAGGGGCGAGCCGAGCTGGCTTTGGCGCCTGACGAACACAGCGGGCTGCTCATGCTGATGTTGAGGCTGCTGGCCTTCAAGCCAGGCGGCGCTCACAACCGGGGGCCCGGCGACCCAAAAGCTGAGGGCTCGGCGGTCGCTCAGTCCGCCGAGCCGGTCTCTCGCGCCACCAGCACCGCTGCCCCGGCTGCGCCGTTGGCGCCTTCGCGCCAGCCTCAGTCCCAGCCCCATGCACGGCTCGCTCCGCGGCCAGGCCCGGCGGCTCCGCAGCCAGGTGCGCAGTCGCCTGTCCGAGCCGGCGTTGACCCTGGGGGCCTGGCCACATCGGCATCTCAGGTCGGCAGCGCGCCCACGCCTTCGCCTGCAGGGCCGCCTTGGGATGACGAGCCTCCGCTGGCCGAGCCTGACGCCGCGCTAGCTTCAGACTGGTCGGACGATGGGGCGCCGCCTGAGTTGAGCACTGAGGCCCTGGGTGCCGAGCAGACGCCCGCCCCATCGCTGGGGGCGCAGTCCGCTGACCCCGATCCCTTGGCCGACACCTGGGCCGATGTGGTGGCCCAGTTGCAAAGCCGAGGCCTGATCACGGCCCTGGTGCGCGAGCTGGCAGTTCAATCCCAATGCCTGGCGCACCGGGTCGAGGGCAATTCGGAGCACTGGAAGCTGCGTGTGGAGCGTGTCAGCCTGATGGGCGAGATGCACCAGGAGCGACTGAATCAGGCTTTGGCTGCGCTGTCGGGACGCGAGGTGCGCATCGAGCTGGAGCAGGGCGCCGCCTCCAACACACCGGCTCAGCGCGACCTGGCCGCCAGGGAGGCGCGTCAGCGTGCGGCCGAGGCCTTGATCGCGGCCGACCCGCTGGTTCGCCGCTTGATGACCGAGCACGCTGGCGCACGCATCCTGCCCGGCTCGGTGCGCCCTTTGTGAGCTCAGTGGCCTTGGCCTTGAGCGACAATCCCATCCGTTTTCTCTCCACCGATCGAAAGGACGAGCCATGCTCAAAGGACAACTCGCCGGGCTGATGAAGCAAGCCCAGCAGATGCAGGACAACCTCAAGAAGGCCCAGGATGAACTGGCGCTGGTCGAGGTCGAAGGGCAGTCTGGCTCAGGCTTGGTCAAGGTCCTCATGACCTGCAAGAACGAGGTCAAGCGCGTCACGATCGACCCCAGCTTGCTGGCGGAAGACAAAGACATGCTGGAAGACCTGGTGGCCGCAGCGTTCAACGACGCCGCCCGTCGTGCCGAGGCAACCAGTTCTGAAAAAATGTCTCGCCTGACGGCTGGCATGCCCATGCCCCCCGGCATGAAGCTGCCGTTCTGAGCGCACCCGTTCCCCGCATCCATCCATGGCCGATTCCGCCCTCGAGGCCCTGATCGAAGGCTTGCGCTGTTTGCCGGGTGTCGGACAGAAGTCGGCCCAGCGGATGGCCTATCACCTGCTTCAGCACGATCGCTCAGGCGCGGTGAGGTTGGCGCGAGCCCTGGACGTGGCGGTCTCCGAGATCGGGCATTGCACGCGTTGCCACACCTTCAGCCGCGAGCCGGTCTGCGAGGTTTGTCAGGACGAGACGCGAGACCGCTTGTCCCTGTGTGTGGTCGAGACGCCTGCCGACCAGGCTGCGATGGAGCGCACCGGCAGCTACAAAGGCCTTTACTTCGTGTTGATGGGGCGCCTGAGCCCATTGGATGGCTTGGGTGTGCGGGACATCGGCGTGGGCCCTTTGCTTGAGCGCGCCAGCGACGGGGTGGTGCAGGAGGTGATCCTGGCCACGAACTTCACTGCCGAGGGCGAAGCAACGGCCCACATCCTGGCCGATCAGCTGCGCAGCCGTGGCTTGAGGGTCACCCGCCTGGCCCGTGGCGTGCCGGTTGGCAGCGAGTTGGAGTACGTTGACCTGGGCACCATCGCCCATGCGTTCATGGACCGCCGCTGAGTCTGCTGGCTCAGCGCGCGCTGGCCATGCGAACCTTGCTGTTGGCGCGACCGTTGGCCTTGCCTTTTGCAGAGCTGGCTCGCGCGCTGCTCGCCACCTTGACCTTGCGAGCGTTGGCTTGTTTGCTGGCTTGTTTGCCTGACGACCTGCTCGCGGAAGCGAGCTGACGCTTCGAGGTCGATGGCACGTACACCACGATGCTTTGACCGCGAGCGAACGTGGCCCGAGTCTGGGTGCGATTCCATTGCGCGACTTGCTCGGCCGAGACCTTGTAGCGTCGAGCGATGCTGGCGACCGTGTCCCGCTTGCCGGCCTTGATGACGGTGCGCCGCAGCGGTGGCACATCCGGGGCCAGGGCCATCATGGCGTTGTCGGCCAGGCGCTCGGAGACATCCTGCTCGCGGTGCTCTGAGCGCGGCACCAGCAAGGTCGAGCCGGCTTTGACGAGCATCTTGGGCGGGATGTGATTGACCTCGCGAAGCGAGGCCTCGCTCATGCCCACCGACTTGGCGGCTTCGGCCGGTCGCATGGTGCGCGGCACTTGCCAGGCCGTCCAGGTGGCCAAAGGCCCTTTGTGTCGCGACAGGTTGTGAACGAACAGGTTGGCGTTGTCGTAGGGCAGCAGCAACTGCGGTGTGCCGGCAGCCAGGATGACGGGCTTGTTCTGTGAGGGGTTCAGGGCCTTGAACTCGTCGGCAGAAAGGCCGGCCAACCTCGTGGCGAGTGCCACGTCCATGTCCCGCTGGATGGGCACGCTCACGAAGTAGGGGTGGTTCTCGATGGGCGGCAAGGCCAGGCCGAAACGCTCGGGCTGCATCACGATGTTGCGCACGGCGTGCAGCTTGGGCACGTAGTGGCGCGTCTCGGCCGGCATGTTCAGGCTGAGGTAGTCGGTTGGCAGGCCCTGGCGCTGGTTGCGCTGGATGGCTTTTTGCACGTTGCCTTCGCCCCAGTTGTAGGCAGCCAGCGCGAGGTGCCAGTCGCCGAACATGCGGTGCAGGCGCTGCAGGTAGTCAAGCGCTGCGCGGGTCGAGGCCAGCACGTCGCGGCGGTCGTCGCGAAAGAGGTTCTGCTTGAGTTCGAAGTCCTTGCCGGTGGCGGGCATGAACTGCCACATGCCTGAAGCCCGAGCCGATGACATGGCCTGCGGGTTGAAAGCGCTTTCGATGAAGGGCAGCAGCGCCAGCTCGGTGGGCATCTTGCGGCGGTTGATTTCCTCGACCACGTGGTAGAGGTAGCGGCTGCCGCGCGAGGTCATGCGCTGAACGTAATCTGGCCGGCTGGTGTACCAGCGCTCGTGGTCGCTCACCAGCGACGTCTCCAGCGCGGGCAGGGCATAGCCACGGCGGATGCGGCCCCAGAGGTCTTGGGTGGCGCTGGCATCGTCGAGGTTGACCGTGGCATCCGGCTCGAGCGGATCGGTCGGCTTGCCGATGGCCTCCAGGCTGTCCGGGCGCGCCTCGGGGCTGTCGCTGCGCAAGGCGCCTGGACCCAGGTCGACCCTCAGGCCCGATGTGGGGTCTTGGCGGGTGCCGGCTGCAACACGCTGGTCACCCCAGTTCGACAGGGCCGATGCGGCCTGACGTTGGCGACTCAGCCCTTCGGATTGACGCGTCGAGGCGTCGTTGTAAAGCGTTCCGCAAGCCGAGAGCAGCAAGGTGGCGATGGCGGCAAACGGCAGGGTGAGGGCTCTTGAGAGACTCATCGGGAAGGTCTTGGCAGACATCGTCAGAACTGGTTTTTCCATTGGCGCAGGGCGACGAAGACGGACCGCGGGTCGGCATCCTGGGCGCCGTGTGCGAGGGCACTGGCCACCACGTCGGATTGGGTGCAGCGCAGGAACGGGTTGATGAGCCGCTCTGTGCGCAAGGTGCTGGGCAGCGTGGGCAAATGCTGGGCCCTGAGGGCTTCGCAGTGTGCCTGGTGCCGACCCATGTCGGGGTTGCGGGGTTCGACCGCCTGCGCAAATCGCAGGTTCGAGAGGGTGTATTCGTGGGTCGCGCAGATGCGCGTGTCGTCCGGCAGCGAGGCCAGCCGCATCAGGCTATCGTACAGCTGATCCAGGGTGCCATCGAAGACGCGGCCGCACCCGGCCGAAAAAAGCGTGTCACCGCAGAACAGATGGGGGTGATGAGGCGCTTGGCCTGTGCCCTGAGGCAGCAGGTAGGCAATGTGCTCTCGCGTGTGCCCCGGGGTGTCCAGCACGGAGAACTCGAGCCCGCCCCAATGCACGCGATCACCCTCTGCCACAACGCGTGTCAGACCCTGGATGCGCTCGTGTGCTGGGCCGTGGATGGGGATGCCGCTGTCACGCCACGCGGACAGACCCCCGATGTGATCCGCGTGGTGGTGGGTCACTAGAATGGCGGTCAGCTCCAGGCCGAGTGCCTCCAAAGCCTGTTTCACGGGCGCGGCTTCGCCTGGATCCACCACGAGGGCTTGATGGCCGTCGTGCAGCATCCAGATGTAGTTGTCGGTGAAGGCGGGCAGGGCAATCAGTTTCATGACCAAAGTCGACCCGATTATAGATTTGCACCCCTGGCTGGCCCTGGCGCCAGGCCAGTCCCTGCTCGAATGGGAGCAGCAGCAGATGGATCGGCTGGTGGCCGACGTGTTCGGCTTTCACGCGCTGCAGTTGGGCCTGCCCGAGCTCGATGCTTTGCGCGCCAACCGCATGCAGCATCGGTGGCTGGCCGTGGACGCGGCCTACCAGCGCTGGTCGCCCCCTGCTGACCTGGCGCCCCTGGTGCACGAGCCGGTGCAGGCCGAGACGGGTTTGCTCACCGGCGCCCCGCTGAGCCTGCGGTGCGATTTCGAGGCTTTGCCTTTTCCTTCGTCGAGCCTGGACCTGGTGGTGCTGCCGCACGCACTCGAGTTGGCTCGCGACCCGCACCACACGCTCAGAGAGGTCGAGCGGGTGCTGGTGCCCGAAGGCAGGGTGGTGATCGCTGGCTTCAACCCGGCCAGCCTTTGGGGTCTGTGGCAGCGCATGGGGCGCTGGGGTGCGGCATCTGCGCCCGTGTTGCCCCAAGGTGAGTTCATCGCCTACTGGCGTCTGCGCGACTGGCTGCGTCTGTTGGACCTTGAGGTCGAGGCGGGGTGCTTTGGTTGCTACCGACCCATGTTGCGTCAGCAGCGCAGCTGGGATCGCCTCGCCTGGATGGAAAATGCAGGTGACCGCTGGTGGCCGGTATTGGGCGCTGTCTATTTTGTGGTGGCCGTCAAGCGAGCGCGCGGCATGCACCTGGTGGGCAAGGTGCGTCGCACACGCATGAGCCCTGCAGCGGCGCCTGCTGTCGTGGCTCAACGCAACCAGCGCAACGAAACCTGATCAACAAACCGCGTGACTGCTAACAAGCGAGATTCGATGAGCGAGAACAACAACCCTGCGGTGGTCGTCTACACCGACGGGGCCTGCAAGGGCAACCCTGGCCGAGGTGGCTGGGGCGTCTGGATGGTCAGTGGTCAGCATCAGAAAGAGATGTGGGGCGGCGAGCGCCTGACCACCAACAACCGCATGGAGCTGACTGCCGTCATCCAGGCCCTGACCGCGCTCAAGAAGCGCTGCAAGGTCGATGTCTACACAGACAGCGAATACGTCCGCAAGGGCATCACGGAGTGGATCACCGGCTGGAAACGCCGTGGATGGAAGACCGCAGACAACAAACCCGTCAAGAACGCCGAGTTGTGGGTGGAGCTTGAAACCCAGACCCACCGGCACGACGTGGCCTGGCATTGGGTCAAGGGGCACGCGGGTGACCCTGGCAACGAAAAGGCCGATGCGCTGGCCAACCGCGGTGCAGCCGAAGCCTGAGGCCAGGGCCTGGTTTCGGGCCTCAGAGGATGAGGACCATGGTCAGCTTGTCGTGGTAGCGGACCTGGCCAGGCCCCTCGACCAGCTTGATGGCATGCGGCAACACGCCGCAGCCTTGAAAGCCCACTCGCTCGTAGAGGCGGATGGCTGAGTTGCTGGACGTGCTCACGCGCAAGGTGATCTGCTCCAGGCCGATGGCTTGCCTGGCTTCGGCGATGGCCGCCTGCACAAGCCGGATGCCAATGCCGCGCCCGGTGTGGCTCGGGTGCACCATCATGCTGTTGAACTCGGCGCTGTGGCGCAGCTTGGCCTGGGTTTGCCGCTCCAGGCCGATCATGCCGATCAGCTCCCTGCCGTCCCAGGCGCCCAGCAGGAAGGTGCCGCCCAGCGTTTCACCCATGCCGAGCCGCCACAAGTAGCTCTCCGGTGGGCGAGACTGTTCGCTGTCGATGTCGGCGTCGAAAGCATCTGGGTGCAGGCGCAAGGCTTCGTCCCTCAAGCGCTTGTAGGCGCCGAGGTCCGCCGCGGTGATGCGGCCAACGCGCACCTGGGCGTCAGCGTCGCTCATCTGCAGCCTCCAGTGTCTCCAGGGTGTTCATGTTCTCGAAGTCGCATGCTGGCGCGAAGGATACCGCCACCCAGCGCTGAGAGCGGATCCATTGTCCGACTTTGCGTTCACCCTTCACGAAGGCCGCCGCCAGATCAGGGGTCACCCTCTTGTGGATGAGGGCGCAGGTCCAGTGGAGTCTTTCTTCCAGCGCGTCCTCTCCGGGCTCCTCCGTGCGTGGGACTGCGATGTCGGCCCCCGCATGGCGGGCGGCCGCCAGCAAGCGTTCAACCAGGTGAACGGGCAGGTTCGGGGTGTCGCAGGCGGCCAGTTGCAGCCAATCGCTCGGGCAGTGTTGCAGGGCGGTCAAGATGCCGGCCAGGGGGCCGCTGCGGGGGGGCAGCTCGGGTGAGTCAGGATGGACGCCTGCGTTGCCTGGGCCGCTTGCACTGGGCTCGAGAGATTTGACGCTGGCTTGGCAGGCGCGCTGAAGCAGCTGCGCGTAGTTGGCTTGGTTGCGGTTGGCGCCCACCCCCAGCTTGTCTGCCTGTGTCCGCAAGGCCTCCAGCACCCACTGAGCCAACGGTTGTCCTCGCCAGGGCTGCAGTCCTTTGTCGACGCCGCCCATGCGCAGACCTTCCCCGCCCGCCAACACCCATGCGGTCACCTGGACCTTGGGTTCTGGCGCGGCTGCATCCGCGCATGGAGTGGGCAATCGCTCAGCCACCGATGTAGCTCATTTCCACCCGGTCCCCGAGCCCTGTGGGTGGGCTGGACTGGCGCAGTTCGGAGTAGCGGTCATCGCGGGCCTGCCACAGGGCGGCGATGCGGCGCCTGAGTTCGTCGTCGCCGATGTGGGGGTTGCGCAGCAGGGCGCGCAAGTCATGGCCACGTGTGCCGAACAGGCAGGTGTAGAGGCGACCATCGGTGGACAAACGCAGTCTGGTGCAGTCGCCGCAGAAGGCCTGGGTGACGCTGGAGATGAAGCCGACGCCTCCAGCGCCGTCGGCATAGAGCCATCGCTCGGCGGTGTCGGCGGCATGGACCGGGCTGGCGGGCAAGAGTGGCCACTGTGCTGCGATGCGCTGACGCACCTCGCTGGAGGGCACCACCTGGTCAAGTTGCCATCGGTTGGTCTTGCCCACGTCCATGTATTCGATGAAGCGCAGCTCGACCCCAGTGCCTCGGAAGTGGCGAGCCAGCGGCAGGATCTGGTCGTCATTGGCGCCTCTTTGCACCACCATGTTGACCTTGATGGGGCCCAGTCCCGCATGCTGGGCTGCCTCGATGCCGGCCAGCACGTCGTCCACGTGCAGGCCGCTGTCGCTCATGCGAGCGAAAACAGCCTGGTCCAGGCCGTCGAGGCTGATGGTCACTCGCTGCAGGCCGGCCTCTTTCAAGGCACGTGCTTGCCGCGTGAGCAAAACGCCATTGGTCGTCAGCGCGATTTCGGGCGCGACCCCTTGGGGTGTTTTCAAGGCGGCGAGTTGGCTCACGAGCGCCGGCAGGTCTTTGCGCAGCAGGGGTTCGCCGCCCGTCAGTCGCAGTTTGCGAACCCCCAGTGCCAGGGCGGCGCGGGCCGTGCGGGTGATCTCTTCGAAGCTCAGCAGGTCTTTGTGGGGCAGGAAGCGGTGTTGCGTGCCGAAGGTGGCGCGCGGCATGCAATACGGGCAGCGGAAGTTGCACCGGTCGGTGACCGAGATGCGCAGGTCCTGCAATGCGCGCTGCCGCTGGTCTCGAAGGGTTGCGGGCAGTTCATCCAGCGCAGGCGGCATGGCGCGAAGCTGGCTGAGTTTTTCTGCTGCGATGGGGATGATGGCTACCCGCGGGGCGGCGTCTGGCGTCATGGCGTCATTGTGCCGCCAATGTCGGCACCCCATCGCGCCTGGGGGCTCCCGAGGGGTCAGTTGTTGGTGCCTGCCGCAGGGGTTGCCTGGGCCGAAACCGATGGGGCTCGGCGCGCACCGTTGTAGCGTTGCTGCCAGTAGGCCTGGCGCATGTCTTCGACGCGAACGTGACCACCGGCGCGTGGCGAGTGGATGAACTTGTTGTCGCCGATGTAGATGCCGACGTGGGAGAAGGTTTGGCGCAAGGTGTTGAAGAACACCAGGTCACCCGGCTTGAGTTCGGCCTGTTGCTGGACCGGGATCAGCTGGGGCGAACGGGCTTGTTCCGACGCGCGACGCGGCAGGATGAGGCCGACGCTGTTCTCGAACACATGGCGGGTGAACCCGCTGCAGTCGAAACCTGTTTCTTCGGAGTTGCCCCCTCGGCGGTAGGGCACGCCCAGGAAGTTCATCGCCGACAGCACCAGTTCGGAGGCGAGGTCGGTCGCGGTGTTGCGAACCTGCTGTGCCAGTTCGGCGACCGGTCGTGTGGAGGGGATCAGGCCCTTGTCTGAGAGGAACCTTGCCACCGGGTCTTCGCTGGACGTGGCGGCGGAAGCGCCCACGGCAGGCGGCACGCTGGCTTGCTGCGCCAGCGCGGTGTGTGGCAGGAGATGGCAACTCAGCAGCAAGGCACCAGCGAGAACAGCTCGATGGGCTCTCAGCAGGCGGCTGGGTTGCGATCCGTGCCCGGCAGGGAAGACGGTGGCTCGGGGCCGCCGGCTGGCGTGTCGGGTCGTCAAAGGCATGGGTCGCAAGGGTAGGCGGCGCAAGCCGCCCCGTCAACCTCGGTATCTAATGGATTACGTGAGGTTAACACCCTTTCTTGGGCCTATTGCGGAGGCCGTCGGTTGCGGCTCCGCGCCCCTGGAAGCTCCGTCAGACCAGCTCGAGGTTGACGGTGATGTTGCCCCGCGTGGCGTTGGAGTAGGGGCAGACCTGGTGGGCGGCATCGACAAGTGCCTGGGCTGCCTCACGTTGCATGCCTGGCAGCGTGATCCGCAGTGTCACGGTGATGCCGAACCCCTGCGGGATGGGGCCGATGCCGACGTCTGAAGAAATCTGGGTGCCGGCGGGCAGGAATTGCTTGTTCTGGGCCGCAACAAAACCCATGGCGCCGAGGAAACAGGCGCTGTAGCCAGCTGCGAAAAGTTGTTCCGGGTTGGTGCCGGCGCCGTTGCCGCCCATCTCCTTGGGGCGGGCCAGGGCCACGTCCAGCTTGCCGTCGTCGCTGGTCGCGCGACCGTCTCGGCCACCGGTGGCTGTGGCATGGGCTGTGTAGACGATTTGGGTGGGAGATGCCATGTCGGGGTCCTCTTGAGAAAGATTGCGTGCAATCGATTTGTGGATTTTGCGCCCGGGCAGCTGAAAAGGCGGAGTCGACCGCCAAAGACCTCAGTTGGATCGAGGTTGTCCTTGCAGGCGTTGACGCAGGTCGTGCAAGCGCAGGCGAAGCTCGACCACGGCGTCCAGCTCGCCCCCAACCTGGCACATCACCGAGGCAGGGATGCTGCTGGCCGCGAGTTTGAGCTGGCTGCCAGCGTCGGTCAGGCGGATGCGCACGCGTCGCTCATCCGTGTGGTCGCGCTGACGCGAGACCAGCCCAGAGCCCTCAAGGCGCTTGAGCAGCGGGGTCAGGGTGCCGGAGTCCAGTTGCAACAGCTCTCCGAGTTCATGCACGGCGCGGTCGTCGCGCTCCCAGAGCACGAGCATCACCAGGTACTGAGGATAGGTCAGCCCCAATGGCGCCAGCAGAGGCTTGTACAGCTTGGTCATGGCCAGCGAACTGGCGTACAGGGCGAAGCACAGTTGCTGGTCGAGCCTGAGCAACTGGTCCGGGCCTGGTGGCGAGGGCGCGTGGTTGGGATCGGACATGGCGTGATGTTAGGCCCATGGCGCCGCAGCGGGTGCTTGATGCGGAGCAAGGCCCTGATTCTGGCTGGCTCCTAAGCTTGACCCGTGAACAAATGCGCATTGAGCGCGAGCAGGAGCATCGATGTCGGCCATCCTCCGTCCCGGGTCAGTCCCGGTTGATCCGGGAGTCATCCAACTTGATGGCCTCAAAGCCAGGCTGGAAGAACGAGCCCTTGAGTTGTCTGCCCAGGACGTGGCCCTGCGCGAGCGCCTGGCCAGCGAGCAGGCTGTGACGGCCAACACGTTCGTTGCTGGCACCGAAGCCGCTTGCGCGGCGGAGGCCGACGACGAGGTGATCGCGATGCTGCACCATGAGCAGGAAGAGCTGAGGGCCATCCAGGGGGCCTTGGCGCGGATGGCGGAGGGCAGTTATGGCTTGTGCCTTGAATGCGGCGAACCCATCGGGGCTTTGCGCTTGAGCGTGTTGCCCGAAGCTGCCCTATGCGTGGGTTGTCAGGCCATGGCTGAGCACCGAGCGGCGCACCAAGCGGTGCGCTGAGCTTGGTCGGTGCTCAGCTCCCGAGTTGCTCGATCTCTTCGGTGAGTTCCAGCCACCGGGACTCGAGCGCCTCGATTTCGTCGCCCAGGGCCTTGAGGCGTTTGCCCAGTTCGGCCCGTTCGGCTCCGTTCAGGGCGCCTTGACCCAGTTGGGCCGTGATCTGCTCCGACTCGGCCTGTGCGGCCGCCAGTCGGGTGTCGATGCGCTTGAGTTCCGCTTTGAGGGGCTTGGCTTGCTCGGTGGCACGTTGGCGAGCTTGGGCGTTCGCCTTGCGGTCTTCCTTGCGGTTGCCAGCCGATGCATCTGTTGCAGTCGCTTGGGTGGGCGATGGCGCGGGTGAGGGGACGGGGGCTTCGTTCGTCCCCCGCTGATCTCGTGCGGCGCGGGCCGCAGCCGCCACCGCGCGGGACTGATCCTGCAACCACTTCTGGTAATCGTCGAGGTCGCCGTCAAAGGTGCTGACGCCGCCTCGCGTGACCAGCCAGAATTCGTCGCAGACCTCGCGCAGCAAGGCCCGGTCGTGGCTGACCAGCATGACCGTGCCTTCGAACTCGTTGAGCGCGATGCTGAGCGCTTCGCGGGTGGTGAGGTCGAGGTGGTTGGTGGGCTCGTCGAGCAGCAGCAGGTTGGGGCGTTGCCACACGACCAGCGCCAGCACCAGGCGGGCCTTTTCGCCGCCGCTGAACTGGCCGACGGGTTGCGAGACCATGTCGCCAGTGAAGCGAAAGCGCCCCAGGAAATCGCGCAGTTCCTGCTCGCGTGCCTGCGGGCCCACTTCCCTGGCCAGGCGGATCATGTGCGCCAGCGGGCCTTCGTCGGTGCGCAGCACGTCGAGCTCTTGCTGAGCGAAGTAGCCGATGCTCAGGCCCTTGCCTTCGGTGACGTCGCCAGCGATGGCGGGCAGCATGTGGGCCAGGGTCTTGACCAGGGTGGATTTGCCCTGGCCGTTGGCGCCCAGGATGCCGATGCGCTGGCCTGGCAGCACCGAGCGGTTGACGCCGCGCACGATGGTGATCGGCTCGGCATCTTCGCTGGCGGGCAGGTAGCCGCATTGCAGGTCTTGCATGACCAGCATGGGGTTGGGCAGGCTGGCGGGCTCGGGGAAGCTGAATTCGAAGTCGCTGGCCGTGAGCACGGGTGCGAGCTTTTCCATGCGCTCCAGGGCCTTGACGCGGCTTTGGGCCTGGCGGGCCTTGCTGGCCTTGGCCTTGAAGCGGTCGATGAACTTTTGCAGGTGGGCGATGCGCTCTTGCTGCTTGCCGTAAGCGGCCTGGTGCTGGCTCAGGCGTTCGGCGCGCATGGCCTCAAAAGCCGTGTAGCCACCGGTGTAACGCGTCAGCTTGCCTTCGTCGAGGTGCAGGGTGACACGGGTGATGGCGTCGAGGAACTCGCGGTCGTGGCTGATGATGATCAGCGTGCCCTCGTAGCGTTGCAGCCAGCTTTCCAGCCAGACCAGGGCATCGAGGTCCAGGTGGTTGGTGGGCTCGTCGAGCAGGAGCAGTTGAGCCGGGCACATCAGGGCGCGGGCGAGCTGCAGGCGCATGCGCCAGCCACCCGAGAAGCTGTTGACGGGTGCGGTGGTCTGCTCAAGCTGGAAGCCCAGGCCGAGCAGCAGGGCCTGCGCGCGGGCGTGGGCGTCGAAGTCGCCGGCATCGGCCAGGGACATGTAGGCCTCTGCGATGGCGTTGCCGTCGTCTGCGGCCTCGGCGTTGGCGAGCGCCTGGCGGGCTGCCATCAGGCGCGTGTCACCTTGCAGCACGAACTCGGTGGCGGGCTCGTCGGTTTCAGGCATGTTCTGCGCGACCTCGGCCATGCCGCCGGGTTGCAGCCAGCTGGGCGGGATCTCGACGTCGCCTGCGTCGGCTTGCAGGCGGCCGGCCAGCAGCGAGAACAGCGAAGACTTGCCGGCGCCGTTGCGGCCGATCAGGCCGACCTTCTCACCGGGGTGCAGGGTGGCGCTGGCGCCGGCGAGCACGGGCTTCGTGCCCCGCAACAGGGAAACGTTCTTGAGGTTGATCATGGGAGGCTCAGGCCAGGTGCGTGCCGGGGGTGTCGCCCAGCAGCAGCGCGTCGCGCGTGACGAGCAGCAGTTGGTCGTCGCCCGCAGAAGTGGGCAGCCAGGTCACTGCAAGGTCGGGAAAGGCGCGCTCGAAGTTCGCCCTCTCGTTGCCGATTTCCAGCACCAGCACGGCGTCTTCGCTCATGAATTGGTCGGGCTCGGCGCGCAGGGCAGCGAACAGGGCGCGCGTGAAGTCCATGCCGTCGGTGCCGGAGGCCAGGGCCAGCTCGGGTTCGGCGCGGTACTCGGCAGGCAGCTTGGCCATCGAGTCGGCGTTGACGTAGGGCGGGTTGCAGAGGATCAGGTCGTAGGGGCCGTTGACCTGACTCAGGGCATCGCTTTGCAGCAGGGTGATGCGGTCTTGCAGGCCGTGCTGCTCGACGTTGATGCGGGCCACGGCCAGTGCGTCGGGGCTGATGTCTGCGCCATCGACGCTGACGTCGGGGTAGGCCATGGCGGCGAGCACGGCCAGGCTGCCGTTGCCGGTGCACAAATCGAGCACGCGCTGGGTGTGGTCGCTCAGCCAGGCGTCGATGCTGCCGTCGGCGAGCACCTCGGCGATGAAGGAGCGCGGCACGATGGCGCGTTCATCGACGTAGAAGGGCACGCCTTGCAGCCAGGCCTGCTTGGTGAGGTAAGCGGCGGGCTTGCGGGTGGCGATGCGCTCTTCGATCAGGGCGTCGGCCTGCTGGCGTTCTTCGTTGCTCACGGCGCGCTGCTCGTTCTCATCGAGCGCGTCGAGGGGCAGCCCCAGGCGCCACATCACCAGCCAGGCGGCCTCGTCGAACGCATTGGTGGTGCCGTGGCCGTAGCCGACTTGCGCGGCGTCCAGGCGAGCGGCGGCTTGTTCGATCAATTCGACGAGGGTCACGCCAGCAGCCTTTCCAGGGTGCCGAGGTAGATGTCCTTCAAAGGCTCGATGTCGGCGACGCGCACGTGTTCGTCGATTTGGTGGATGCTGGCGTTGACAGGCCCGAACTCGACGACTTGCGGGCAGATCTGAGCGATGAAACGACCGTCGGAAGTGCCGCCGGTGGTGGACAGCTCGGTGGTGACGCCTGTGACCTGCTTGATGGCGGCCGAAATGGCGTCAACGAGTGGTCCTTTGCGGGTCAGGAAGGGGCGTCCGCCCAGCGTCCAGTCGATGTGGAAGTCCAGGCCATGCTGGCGCAGCACGTCTTCAAGGCGCTGCTGCAGCGATTCGGGCGTGGACTCGGTCGAGAAGCGGAAGTTGAAATCAACGACCACCTCGCCGGGGATGACGTTGTTGGCGCCCGTGCCTGCATGGACGTTGGAGCACTGCCAGGTTGTGGGCGGGAAGTGGTCGTTGCCCTGGTCCCAGGCGATGGTGACCAGCTCGGCCAGGGCGGGGGCGAGCTGGTGGATCGGGTTTTTGGCCAGGTGCGGGTAGGCGATGTGGCCCTGCACGCCCTTGACGCGCAGCTTGCCCGAGAGCGAGCCGCGGCGGCCATTCTTGATCATGTCGCCCACCTGCTTGACCGAGGTGGGCTCGCCGACGATGCAGGCGTCCAGGCGCTGGCCTTGTTGCTGCAGCCATTCGCAGACCTTGACCGTGCCGTCCACAGACGGGCCTTCTTCGTCACTGGTGATGAGGAAGGCGACGCTGCCGGCGTGATCAGGGTGGCGGGCCACAAAGGCCTCGGTGGCCACGACCATGGCGGCCAGCGAGGTCTTCATGTCGGCGGCGCCACGGCCGAAGAGCAGGCCATCGCGATGCGTGGGCACGAAGGGTGGCGAGGACCATTGATCGAGCGGGCCGGTGGGCACGACGTCGGTGTGGCCGGCAAAAGCCAACACCGGTGCGGAGGCATCGCGGCCGCGTTTGATCGCCCACAGGTTGGTCACCGGCGCGTTGGGCGGGCCGAAGACCAGGGTGTGGCACTCGAAACCCAGGGGCCTCAGGCGCTCGACCATCAGTTGCTGGCAGTCGAGGTCTTCGGGGGTGACGGAAGGGCGGGCGATCAGCGCCTCGGTCAGGCGCAGGGTGTCGGTCATGATGCTTGGTGTCGGCGCCTTGGGCGTCTCAGTGTCGGATGCCGCCGAAGTTGGAGGCGGGGTCTTCGGCGTGCACGTCCAGGGTGATTTCGGTGAACGAGGGGCCGTGTTCTTCTTCGGCCGGCTTGGCGATCAGCTTGGACTGGGTGGCCGTGCTGTTTTGCAGGCGCCACATCAGGTTGGTCGGCGAGTCGGAGTTGATCAGGCCTTCGTCGCGGCTGACGATGCCTTCGTTGATCAGTCGGGCGATGTCTTGCTCGTAAGTCTGCGAGCCTTCTGCCATCGACTTCTCCATCGCTTCCTTGACGCCATTGAAGTCGCCTCGGTCGATCATCTCGGAGACCAGCGTGGTGTTGAGCAGGACCTCGACCGCTGGCACCCGGCCGCCGGCGCTGGGGCCGGCTTCGGCTTTGAGCAAGCGCTGAGAGATGATGGCTTTGAGGCCCGAAGCCAGGTCGGAGAGCAAGGCTGGCCGGGCTTCCGGCGTGTAGAAGGACAGGATCCGGCCGAGCGCGTGGTAGCTGTTGTTGGCGTGCAGGGTCGACAGCACCAGGTGGCCCGACAGCGCGTACGAGATGGCGGCCGTCATGGTCTCCCGGTCGCGGATTTCGCCGATCAGGATGCAGTCAGGGGCCTGGCGCAAGGCGTTCTTCAAGCCGACTTGCAGCGATTGCGTGTCGCGGCCGACCTCGCGCTGGTTGACGATGGACTTCTTGTTTGAAAACAGGAACTCGAGCGGGTCTTCGATGGTGAGGATGTGGCCAGTCATGCGCTGGTTGCGATGCTCCAGCATCGAGGCCAGCGTGGTGCTTTTGCCAGTGCCGGTGGCCCCGGCCAGGATGATCAGACCGCGCTTTTGCAGCACCAGTTCGCTGAGCACGGGCGGCACGTTGAGCGTGTCCAGCGCCGGGATGTCGGAGGGGATGTAGCGGAACACCGCAGCCACCGAGCCGCGCTGCTTGAACGCGCTCAAGCGGAAGATGGCCACACCAGGGATGGTGATGCCCATGTTGAGCTCGCCGGTCTCGTCGAGCTCTTCCATCTGTGTGGGAGAGATCATCTCAGCCAGCAGTTGCCGAGGCTGAGAGGGCGTGAGGACCTGGTCGGTCAGCTGCATGATCTGACCGTTGATCTTGATGAGGATCGGCGTCTTGGCCGACAGGAAGACGTCCGACGCCTTCTTCTCGGCCATCAGACGCAGCACGCGTTCGAGGTTGCCTCCACTCATCGATCTCTCCTCAGCTGTTTTTGCAAGGGTTCAGACAAGAAGGGCCTGCATGCTGCAGGCCCGGGTCCAGCGCATCAGGCGCCGCGCAGCAGGTCGTTGATGCTGGTCTTCGAGCGCGTCTGGGCGTCCACGCGCTTGACGATGACCGCGCAGTACAGCGAGTACTTGCCGTCGGCCGAAGGCAGGTTGCCCGAGACCACCACCGAGCCAGCGGGGATGCGGCCGTAGCTGACTTCGCCCGTGGCGCGGTCGTAGATCTTGGTCGACTGGCCGATGTACACGCCCATCGAGATCACCGAGTTCTCTTCCACGATCACGCCTTCGACCACTTCGGAGCGCGCGCCGATGAAGCAGTTGTCTTCGATGATGGTGGGGTTGGCTTGCAGGGGCTCCAGCACGCCACCGATGCCGACACCACCCGACAGGTGGACGTTCTTGCCGATCTGGGCGCAAGAGCCGACGGTGGCCCAGGTGTCGACCATGGTGCCTTCGTCGACGTAGGCGCCGATGTTCACGTAGGACGGCATCAGGATCACGTTCTTGGCCTGGAAGGAGCCGCGACGGGCCACGGCCGGCGGCACCACGCGCACGCCGGTGGCCTTGAGTTGCTCGGCCGACATGCCGGCGTACTTGGTGGGCACCTTGTCGTAGAACTGCAGGGCGCCGTCGCCCATGGGCACGTTGTCGTTGAGGCGGAAGCTCAGCAGCACGGCCTTCTTGACCCACTGGTGGGTTTCCCAGGCGCCGTTGATTTTCTCGGCCACGCGCAGCTTGCCGGTGTCCAGGGCGTCGATGATGTGGTTGACTGCGTCACGAACTTCGGCGGGGGCGCTGGCAGCGGACAGCTCGGCGCGGTTTTCCCAGGCCTGGTCGATGGTGTTTTGCAGGGCTTGGCTCATGTTTTGGCTTTCTATCGGAGAGCGTATCGGAGGGGGTGTCCGCGAGCGGCTGGGGGCTGCTCGAGGGAGATGAGGGGTTTGTGTGCCCGCTTGCGATCAACGCGGGAATGAGCGGATGAAGGCGCGGATGCGCTCGGCGGCTTCCACACATTCGTCGACGCCGGCCACCAGCGCCATGCGCACCCGACCGCGACCGGGGTTGATCCCATGGGCTTCGCGGGCGAGGTAGCTGCCGGGCAGCACCGCCACATTGTATTGAGCCAGCAGCTCGCGCGTGAAAACCTCGTCGCTGCCGCCACAGACGTGGGCGGGCACCTCGGCCCAGAGGTAGAAGCCGGCGTCGGGCAAGGCCACGTGCATGACCTCGGCCAGCAGGGGCGTGACGCGCTCGAACTTCTGGCGGTAGAGGGCGCGATTTTCGACCACGTGGCCCTCGTCGTTCCAGGCGGCGATGCTGGCCTTCTGCACGGAGGGGCTCATGGCGCTGCCGTGGTAGGTGCGGTAGAGCAGGAAGGCCTTCATCAGGGTGGCGTCACCCATGACAAATCCAGAGCGCAGGCCGGGCACGTTGGAGCGCTTGGACAAGCTGGTCAGCGCGATCAGGTTCTTGAAATCGACACGGCCCAGTTGAGCGGCGGCCTCAAGCCCACCCAGAGGGGCGGCGCCTTCGCCTTCGCGGAAGTAGATTTCCGAGTAGCACTCGTCCGAGGCGATGACAAAGCCGAAGCGGTCGCTCAGCTCGAAGAGCTTGCGCCATTCGTCGAGCGGCATGACCGCACCTGTCGGGTTGCCAGGGGAGCAAACGTAGAGCAACTGCGTGGTGGCCCAGGTCGATTCGGGGATGCTGCCCCAGTCGGCGGCGAAGTTGCGCGCCGGGTCGGAGTTGGCAAAGACCACGCGAGCCCCCGCCAGCAGGGCCGCGCCTTCGTAGATTTGGTAGAAAGGGTTGGGGCAGACCACGGCCGGGCCACCGACATCGCGGTGCTGCGTCGGGTCGATGACGGCTTGGGCCAGGGCAAACAGCGCTTCGCGCGAGCCGTTGACGGGCAGGATCTGCGTGGCAGCATTGAGCTTGAGGCCGTAACGGCGTTGCACCCAGGCGGCGCAGGCTTCGCGCAGGGCGGGCTCACCGGCGGTGGCGGGGTAGGCGGCCAGGCCGTCCAGCGCGTCGGTCAAGGCCTGCTTGATGAAGGCGGGCGTGGGGTGCTTGGGCTCGCCGATGCCCAGGCTGATGGCGCGCAGGGCAGGGTTCGGGGTCACGCCGGCGGTCAGGCCGCGCAGGCGCTCGAAGGGGTAGGGCTGAAGACGCTGCAGCAGGGGGTTCATGCGCGGCATTATCCCAGGGCTGGCATGGCCCTGACGCGACATGGCCGCGGGGTCTGTGCGCGGGCGAGCAGATCCGTGCAGTGCTGCCCGGCTTCAGCGGGGGTCGCTGGGCGACACCAGGCTGCGGTTGCGCCCGGCCGTCTTGGCCTGGTAGAGCGCGTGGTCGGCTCGCTCCAGGGTGCGGTGGACCGGTGCGGCCACGTCGTGCTGGGCGATCCCCGCCGAGAAGGCGACCCTCAGGCCAGGCACGCGAGACGAGATGCTGCAGTGCTGCAGTGCGGCACGCAAGCGATCCAGGGCCACGAGGGCCTTGGTCGGGCTGGTGTTGGGCAAGATGAAAAGGAACTCTTCGCCGCCCCATCGGCCCACGGTGTCCGACTCTCGCAGGGCCAGGGTGGCCGCCGATGCAAAGGCCATCAGCGCTTCGTCGCCCACGCGGTGGCCGTGCACGTCGTTGATGCGTTTGAAGTGATCCAGGTCCACCAGCACGACGGTGAAGCGCTCGCCGTAGCGTTCGTGGCGTTTGGCGCTGTCGACCAGGCGATCCTGCATGTGACGGCGGTTGTACAGGCCCGTCAGCGCGTCGCGGCTGGCCAGCGTTTGCACCTTCTCCAACGTGTCGCGAAGCTCGCGGCGTTGCTGAGCCAGGCGGTTGCGCCAGGCCGAGATCTGGTAGGCCGCCAGGATCAGCGGCGGCAGCGTGCCGATCATCAATTCGAAGCGCAGCAGCTCCAGCGTGGGCGGGTAATACACGGGGTCGATGTGCGACAGCACGCCCATGCACATGGCCAGCAGCACCATCGCCAGCACGCCGGCAAAGGCGGCCTGTCGTGGCTGGTGCGTGTACATGCCGAACACCATCACCAGGGCGATCAGCACCAGCACCAGTCCCCGGTCGTGGGGGCCGATGGCGGTGTAGGCGAAGGCGATGGCCAGCAGCGAGAAACTCTGCTGCGGGATCATCAGGTTCGGGTCGCGCAAGGTGCGCGTGCGACCGGTGCGCACCAGCACGTAGAAGGCCGTGTAGCAGGGGATGGTGGTGAGCAGCAGCAGCTTGGGCGCGAAGTCGCGCATCATGCCGACCTCGGCGGCGTAGAAGGCCGCGCTGCAGCAGATGGCGTACATCAGCGCGCACAACAAGATGACGCCAGTGCGTGCTCGCGTGGCCCGGTCCGGCCCAAAGATGAGTTTGACCAGCCGCCCCATCGAATCGATGATGGGGTCGTGCTGCGGCATGTTGCTCAGGGTCTCGCTCATGCGTGGCCCCCCGTCAGCGGTGCAAGGCCCACCGCCACGTCGGCTTCGGCCTCTTCATCGGCCACGTGGCTTCGGTTGCGACCTTGGCGTTTGGCCAGGTAGAGCGCCTGGTCTGCCCGCTCGATCAGGTGTTCGAGGCTTTCGCCCTGGCGGGCCTGCGCCAGGCCCACGGAGAAGGTGGCGTTCACGCTTGGGTGCCCTGGGAACGTCAGGCTGCCCATCGACAGGCGCAGCCGCTCCAGTGCGGTGAAGGCTTCGCTGGCCTTGACTTGAGGCAGCATGATGAGGAACTCCTCGCCGCCCCAGCGGGCCACCTTGTCGACCTGCCTGAGCTGGGTCTGGGCCAGGTTGGCGAAGCCGATCAACACCGCGTCACCCGCCTGGTGGCCGAATCGGTCGTTGATCGATTTGAAGTGGTCCAGGTCGACCAGGGCCACGGTCATGGGGTGCCCGTGGCGCTCGACCAGCTTGAGCTCGGTCTCGACCAGGTCGACCATGATGCGGCGATTGAGCAGCCCTGTCAGGCTGTCCTGGGTGGCCATGTGCTGCAAGGTGTTGAGCGCTTGCGAGAGCTCCTTGGACTGCAGGCCGATGCGAACCCGGATGTCGGTGACCCACTTGGCCACCAGCGACAGGATCAGCAGCGTCGAGCCCCCGATGACGAAGTGCATCAGTCCGGTGGAGGCCGGGTAGCGAACGGGGTCTGCCCAGGTCAGGGCGATCACGCACATCAGCAACATGCCCACCGAGCTCATGCCCAGCACCACCATCTGCGTGGGGCGAAGCCGGAACATGCACATCACGATGGCTTCGGCCACCAGGATGAGGACGCTGGCACGGTGCTCGCCCACCCGCAGGTAAGCCATGAAGCACAGTGCGATGCTGATCAAGGCATGCGGCAGGGTGACCACGGGGTCGCTCAGGCGCTGACTCCACCCGCTGCGCACGAGAAGGAACACGATCGACAGGGTCAGGATGCTGCCCCAGGTCAGGTCGCGGGCGATCTGCGGCTGCAGCAGGCCCAGGTGGACCGAGTGCCAGATGATGCCCAGGTTCACGATGTACAGCTGCGTGGACGCAAGGACAAAAAGCACGTGCCTGGCCCGCTGGGGATCGGATCCCCCCAGAGGGCGGGCGACGGCGTTCAACCAAGGTGGCAGGTTCATCGGCTCGGGCGAAGTGTTGCAACGGTTATCGGCGCCGTGGGGGGGCACCTTTAACCACCGGAGCAGTCAGGCCCTTGCGCTTGAGCGGCGCAGGGGCGATCTGCTGACGAACCAGGCTTTCGCGTCAGGCGTCTTGCCGGTTGGGGCGCCTGGGCAGGTAACGCTCGTCCGAGTAGGTCAGGACCCATTCGGGTTTGAATGCCACGAAGATGGCAATCAGCATGCCGGTGCTGAAGCCTTCGCCCCAGGCCACCAGGGTGTAGCCGAGCATCCATTCCAGCGTGCTGAACACCTCCGGCTTGCGACCGGCCAGCCAGGCGAGCGCGCCGGTCAGCACCACGGCGGCGATGCTGGTCATGAAGGCGCGCCCCAGGATGAAAACGAAGATGTGGTGCGGCAGCAAGCGCCGCACGGCCAGCCCGATCAGCAGGCCGAGTGTGCCGGGCACCAGACCCAGCCACGCCAGGTGAGACGCCACCTCGCCGAGGGGCGGCAGCTGGCCGTGCCCGAACCAGCCTGCCAAAAAAGCGACAGGCACCAGGCTCCACATGGCCAGTGGCCAGCCAAACATCAGCGTCATCAGGCAGGCCGACGAGACGTGCATGGTCATGCCGGACGGCAGCAGGCGATCGGTGCACCAGAGCAGGGGCAGCAAGACCATGGCGCCCAGCCAGGGGTGCACGAGGGGTCCGTGGCGCAGTGGCAGCCACGGACGAAAAGGCAATGCTGCAGCCAGGATGACTGCACACAAAGCCCAGTCCAGCATGGGAGCGTCAGCCCAGCAGGCCGGTTTCTGCGTTGTGCTGGGGCAGCTCGACCTTGGGGGCGGGCTTCCAGCCCTTCTTGCGGTGCTCGACGACGACGTTGGTGTAGATGCCGCCGCGCACATACCACTTGGCCGTGATGCGCAGGAAACGCGGGTTGATGGCCTTGACCATGTCCGACAGGATGTCGTTGGTGACCTTCTCGTGGAAGGCGCCCTGGTCGCGGTAGCTCCACATGTACATCTTCAGGCTCTTGAGCTCGATGCACAGCTTGTCGGCGATGCAGTCGATGGTGAAGTGCGCGAAGTCCGGCTGCTTGGTCAGCGGGCAAAAGCAGGTGAACTCGGGCACCTGGAACTGGATGACGTAGTCGCGCTCGGGGGCGGGGTTGGGGAAGACGTCCAGGTGACGCGAAGGCGTCGAGGGCGCGACGGCGGGTTTGGCGCGCGTGCCGACCTCCAGCTTGGCCGCGGCCGACTTCCTGGCTGCACGGGGTTGGCTTGCCGGCTTGGCGGCGGGGGTCTTGGTGTTCTTGGCCATGGTCTTCACAACGTGGGATGAGCAGGAATTCGTCGAATCCCGGATGGTATCATCCTGAGCTTGAAAAGGCCAGGGATTTCCTGAAATTCATCAGGAAAATCAACGACTTAGATGCGTCTTAACTCAATCAAGCTCTCAGGGTTCAAGTCCTTTGCCGAGCCGACCCATTTCCAGCTGCCTGGCCAGCTGGTCGGCGTGGTGGGGCCCAATGGCTGCGGCAAGTCCAACATCATGGACGCCGTGCGCTGGGTGCTGGGCGAGTCCAAGGCGTCCGAGTTGCGTGGCGAGTCCATGCAGGACGTCATCTTCAATGGTTCGGGCAACCGCAAGCCGGCCAGCCGAGCCAGCGTCGAACTCGTTTTCAGCAACGAGTCGGGACGGGCCGGCGGGCAGTGGAACCAGTTCTCCGAGATCGCGGTCAAGCGCGTGCTCACGCGTGACGGCACCTCCAGCTACTTCATCAACAACCAGCCGGTGCGCCGCCGCGACGTGCAGGACGTCTTCCTGGGCACGGGCCTGGGGCCGCGCGCTTACGCCATCATCGGCCAGGGCACCATCAGTCGGATCATCGAGTCCAAGCCTGAAGAGCTGCGCTTGTTCCTGGAAGAGGCCGCAGGTGTCTCCAAGTACAAGGAGCGCCGCCGCGAGACCGAGAGTCGCCTGAAGGACACGCGTGAAAACCTCACGCGGGTGGAGGACATCCTGCGCGAGCTCAACAGCAACCTCGACAAGCTGGAAAAGCAGGCCGAGGTGGCTTCTCGGTATCACACGCTGCAGGAACAGGGCGCCACCAAACTGCACCAGCTGTGGTTCCTCAAGCACCGCGATGCCTCGTCTGAAGAGACGCGCATCCACGCTGCGGTCAGTGAAGCGACCAATGCGCTGGAAGCCCGCATGGCCGAGCTGCGATCGGTCGAGGCCGAGCTGGAACACGTGCGGCAAGACCACTACGCCGCCAGCGATTCACTGCACGAGGCCCAGGGCGCCCTGGCCGAGGCCAGCCTAGAGGTCAGCCGCCTGGAAGAGCGCATCCGCTACGTGGTCGAAGGCCGCCAGAAGGTCGAGCAGCGCCTGGCTGAAATCAAGGCCCAGAACGAGCAATGGGGCATGCGCGCCGAGTCGGCGCAGGTCGAGCTCGAAGAGCTGGCCGAGAAGATGGCCGCCTGCGAAGAGCAGGCCGAGATTCTGGCTGCTCAGGCCGAGGAGCTGGCGGGCAACGTGCCGTCTCTGGAGGACGCCGTGCGTGCCGCCACGCAGCGCGCCAACGACCAGCGCCAGGTGGCTGGCCAGGTGCAGCAGCAGATCCAGCTGCTGGCTGCCGAATCGCGCAACTTGGACGAACAATCGCGCCAGATTCAGCAACGCCGCGAACGCCTGCGTGTGGAAGTGCAGGGCCTGGCCGCGCCCGACGAGCTGCGCCTGAGCGACCTGCGTCGCCAGCACGAGGCGGGTCAGGAAGAGCAGGGCGTCATCGAGGCCCGGCTGGAGGAGCTGTCCGAGTCGGTGCCCGCGCTCGATGAAGGCCGCAAAGCCGTGCAGTCAGACAGCCAGTTCCAGTCGGCCAAGCTGGCCGAACTCAGCGCCCGCCTCGAAGCCCTTCGCGCGCTCCAAGACAAGGTGCAGACCGAAGGCAAGCTCAAGCCCTGGCTGGCCAAGCACGGTCTGGACAGCCTGCAAGGCCTGTGGACCCGCGTTCACATCGAATCGGGTTGGGAGAACGCGCTCGAATCGGCCCTGCGCGAACGTCTGGCAGCGCTCGAGGTGGGGCGCGTCGAAACCGTGCGCGCCTTTGAACTCGACGCCCCGCCCGCCAAGCTGGCCTTCTACAGCTTGCCGCAGCCCGGCATCCAGAACACGCACCAGACCCTGCCGCGCCTGAGCGACCTGCTGCGCCTGAGCGATGGTGGGCTCAAGGCCCTGATGAACGACTGGCTGGAAGGCGTCTACACCGCCGCCCACCTGGAAGAGGCTCTGGCAAACCGAGGCAAGCTCACGCATGGTGAGGTCATCATGACCCCTGCCGGGCACGCGGTCAGCCAGTTCGCCGTCACCTTTTATGCACCCGATTCCGAGCAGGCTGGCATGCTGGCCCGCGCCCAGGAAATCGAGAACCTGGAAAAGCAGGTGAGGGCGCAGAGCCTGATCGCGGACGACGCCCGTGCAGCCTTGATCCGCGCAGAAGCTGCCTACACCGACGCCTCCCAGCGCCTGGGCGCCGTTCGGCGCGAAGCCAGCGAGGTGCAGCAGCGTGTGCACCAGTGGCAGGTGGAGCTGTTGCGCCTGAGCCAGCAGGCCGAGCAGGCCAACAGCCGCCGCGGCCAGATCGACGAGGAGCTGGCCGAACTCGACGCGCAGCTCGAGGGCCTGCAGGAGCGCCGCGCAGAAGGCGAGGCCCGATTCGAAGAGCTCGACATCCACCTGGGTGAAACACAAGAGAAGCACGCCGAACTCGAAGAGCATGTCATCGAGGCCGAACGCAAACTCAACCAAGCCCGCGAACAATCTCGTGCGCTGGAGCGCCAAGCCCAGGAGGCCACCTTCAGTGTGCGCAGCATGGGCGCGCGGCGCGGTGAGCTGCAACGCAGCATCGAGACCGCCTCGCAGCAGATCCAGGCCAATGAATCGTCGGTGGCGCAGTTGCTGGAAGAGCAGGCCCGCCTGAACGACGCCTCGGCGCAGACGGGCCTTGACGAAGCGCTGGCCGTGCGCCTGCAGCGCGAAGGCGCGCTCAGCCAGGCCCGCCAGCGCTACGACGACCTGTCAGCCCAACTGCGCCGCTTCGACGAGCAGCGCATGCAGTTCGAGCACAGCCTGCAGCCCCTGCGTGACCAGATCACCAAGCTGCAACTGGAACTGCAGGCTGCCTCCTTGGGCGGTGCGCAGTTCATGGAGCAGCTCACCGCCGCGGGCGTTGACCTGGTGGCCCTGGCCGAGGTCATCGAGCGCGACGGCGTCAAGCTCTTCGGCCTGCAGGCCGAGATCGACCGCATCCAGCGCGAGATCAACGCCCTGGGCGCCGTCAACCTGGCCGCACTCGACGAGCTCACCGCCGCGCGCGAACGCAAAGGCTTCCTCGATTCGCAGATGGCAGACCTGCTCGACGCCATCGGCACCCTGGAGGACGCCATCCACAAGATCGACCTCGAAACCCGAGACCTGCTGGGCGCCACCTTCAACACCGTCAACGAGCACTTCGGGCGCATGTTCCCCAGCCTCTTTGGTGGCGGCAGCGCCAAGCTGGTCATGACCGGCGACGAGATCCTCGACGCGGGCGTGCAGGTCATGGCCCACCCGCCCGGCAAGAAGAACAGCACCATCCACCTGCTCTCGGGCGGCGAGAAGGCGCTCACCGCCATCGCCTTGGTGTTCGCCATCTTCCAGCTCAACCCGGCGCCGTTCTGCCTGCTCGACGAGGTCGACGCGCCGCTGGACGACGCCAACACCGAACGCTACGCCCGCCTGGTCAAGAACATGTCCAGCGGCACCCAGTTCCTCTTCATCTCGCACAACAAGATCGCGATGGAGATGGCCGAACAGCTTGTCGGCGTGACCATGCAGGAGCAAGGCGTCTCTCGCATCGTTGCGGTCGACATGGAAGCCGCGCTCGGCATGGCCCATGCAGCCTGAGGCCCGCCGTCTCGCCCCACAGATTCCCCATGAACCACTCCCTGACCCTTTACCTCGCCATCCTCGGCGGCATCGTTCTGGCGGCCGTCGTGGCCCACGGTGCCTGGACGGCGCGCCGTGCTGCAGCCAACCAACCTCGGCGGGCCACACTCGAGCCTGTTGACAGCAGCGTCCAGTCGGGCTTGTCGCTCGACAGCGTGCCCACCGAGCCGATGGTGGATGCAGGCGGTCCTGTTTCGCTGGAGTTTGCCCCCAACGCCGTCGCCACAAGCCTGCCGCCAGTTCGCCGAGGTGGGCCTCGCCTCGATGCCCTGGTCGACGCCATCGCCACCTTGACGATCGAGTCGCCGCTCAGCGGTGACCACATCCTGCTGCACCTGCCGCCCACCAGGCGTGCGGGCAGCAAGCCTGTGTTGGTCGAGGCCCTGCGTGCCGATTGCGGCGAGTGGGAGTTGCCCCAAGCAGGCGTGCTCTACACCGAGCTGCAAGGCGGCGTGCTGCTGGCCAACCGCACGGGCAGCCTCAACGAAATCGAGTACTCCGAGTTCGTGCAGAAGCTGCAGACGATGGCCGATGTGCTGGGCGCAGCCGTGGAGTTCCCAGACATGCTGGACGTCGTCGCCCGCGCCCGCGAGCTCGACGCCTTCGCCAGCGCCCACGACGCGCAACTGGCGATGCGCCTGGCGGCCAAGGGCAGTGCCTGGTCACTGGGTTACGTGCAGCAGCAGGCAGCGCGGCACGGCTTCGTTCCCGGCGTGCTGCCTGGCCGGTTCGTTTTGCCCGGAGCGGAAGACGGAGCTCCGCCCGTGCTGACCCTGCAGTTCGACGCCCAAGCCGCTTTCGCGGAAGACGCCGACCAGGCCACGCTGCGCGAGTTGCTGCTGTGCTTCGACGTGCCTCAAACGGCCTCTGAGCTTGCGCCGTTCAAAGCCTGGTGCGCCGCTGGTGAGGCCCTTTGCCTGACCATGGACGCGGTCATGCTCGATGACCAGGGACAGCCTTTCTCGCCGGCAGCCTTCGCGATGATCGAGGGCGAGCTGGACAAGCTGTACGTGGCCTTGGCCGCGCGAGACCTGGCCGCCGGGGCTCCCTCCACCCGCCGCCTGTTCAGCTGATGTCTCAGAACGACCTGTTTGCTCCCACCGAGCCTCGGGGTCCGGCGGCATCCGAGCCCCTGCCGGCGGCCACTGAAGCAGCGCGCCTGCGGGCCTTGCTCAATGAGCACGCCCACCGCTACTACGTGCTCGACGAGCCCACCATCCCCGACGCCGAGTACGACCGCCTGTTCCAGGCCCTGCAAGCCCTCGAGGCTGAACACCCAGAGCTGCGCACGCCCGATTCGCCCACGCAGCGGGTCATTGGCCAGGTGCTGGATGGCTTCGAGCCCGTTCGTCATGCCGTGCCCATGCTCTCGATCCGCACCGAGACCGACACCGAAGCGAGTGGCGCTGAGGCCTTTGATGCCCGTGTTCGACGCGAGCTTGCGCTGGGTGACGAGGCCCCATTGGTGGAATACGCCGCCGAGCTCAAGTTCGACGGGCTCGCCATCAACCTGCGATACGAACATGGCGTGCTGGTTCAGGCCGCCACACGCGGCGACGGTGAAACCGGCGAGAACGTGACCCAGAACATTCGCACCATCGGTCAGATCCCGCTGCGGCTGCAAGGCGTGCAAGCGCCAGTGATCGAGGTGCGCGGTGAGGTGTTCATGCGCCGCGATTCGTTCGAGGCCCTCAACGAACGCCAGCGCGAGCAGGGCGCCAAGACCTTTGTCAACCCGCGCAACGCCGCCGCAGGTGCCGTGCGCCAGCTCGACCCAGCCATCGCCGCCCAAAGGCCTTTGAGCTTTTTTGCCTACGGCCTGGGTGAGGTGCAAGGCTGGGACACGCCTGAGACGCACAGCGGTGTGCTCGACGCGCTGGCCGCTTTTGGCTTGCCTGTGTGCGCAGAGCGCTGTGTCACCGAGGGGGCAGCCGGTTTGGTTGCATTTCACCGTGAGATGGGTGCGCGCCGCGACCAGCTGCCATTCGACATCGATGGCATCGTCTACAAGGTCAACCGCCGCGACCTGCAAGAGCGACTGGGCTTCGTCACACGCGAGCCCCGTTGGGCCGTGGCACACAAGTACCCCGCGCAAGAGCAGCTCACGCAGGTCGAAGGCATCGACATCCAGGTGGGCCGCACCGGCAAGCTCACGCCTGTGGCGCGCCTCAAGCCGGTGTTCGTGGGCGGTGTGACCGTCACCAACGCCACGCTGCACAACCTGTTCGAGTTGCGTCGCAAGCGCGTGCGCGTCGGCGACACCGTGATCGTGCGCCGTGCGGGCGATGTGATCCCCGAAGTCGTCGGCGTGGTGCCAGGCGAGCGGCCTGCCTACGTGCCCAACTTCCGCATGCCCTCGCAATGCCCGGTCTGCGGCAGCACCGTGGTGCGCGAGCCGGGCGAGGTCAACCACCGTTGCTCCGGCGGCCTGTTCTGCGCCGCGCAGCGCAAGCAGGCGCTGCTGCACTTCGCCCAGCGCCGCGCCATGGACATCGAAGGCCTGGGTGAAAAGCTGGTCGACCAGTTGGTGGAAGGCGGCATCGTTCGCACGCTGCCTGAGTTGTACAAACTGGGCCTGGCCAAGTTGGCCGGGCTCGACCGCATGGCCGAGAAGAGCGCGCAGAACCTGATCGACGCGCTGGAGCAGAGCAAGCAAAAGGCCACGCTGCCGCGCTTCCTCTTCGGTCTGGGCATCCGCCACGTTGGCGAAACAACCGCCAAGGACCTGGCCCGCCACTTCGGCAAGATGGGTCACAAGGACGACGAGAACAAGGAAGGCATCATGAACGCCAGCTTCGAGCAGTTGCTGGCCGTGCGAGATGTCGGCCCGATCGTGGCGCAAAGCATCCGCACCTTTTTCGACCAGCCGCACAACTGCGAGGTGGTCGAGCAACTCCGGGCGGCCGGCGTGAACTGGCCCGAGCACGAGCCTTCGGCCGAGGCCGATGCCGCCACATTGCCGCTGTTCGGCAAGACCGTGGTGCTCACCGGCACGCTGCCCACGTTGGGTCGCGAGGAGGCCAAGGCCATGCTGGAAGCCGCCGGTGCCAAGGTGGCCGGGTCGGTCTCCAAGAAGACGCACTACGTGGTGGCCGGTGCCGAAGCGGGCAGCAAGCTCGACAAGGCCCAGGACCTGGGCATCACCATCCTGGACGAGCAGGGGCTTCGTGACCTGCTGGCCGCACCGCCTTCCTCAGGCCTCGCCTGAGCCTTCGATTCGCCCCGCCTGGATGGCGTGCGCCTGCAGCAGCGCCAGCGGGATCACCTCCAGCGCCGATTCATGCGTGGCCTCAAGCGAGACAGGTGGTGCCACGCCAGCGCGCTCTGCTTGCAGCCAGCGCTCGGCGCACACGCACCAGCGGTCCCCCGGCTTGAGCCCTGGAAAGCGCCACTCCGGGCGCGGCGTGATGAGGTCGTTGCCGCGTTCGAGCGAGTCGTTGAGGAAGGCCGCCGTCATGCGGGCGCAGACCACGTGCCTGCCGCTGTCGTCTGCTCGGGTGCGGCAGCAGCCGTCGCGAAAATAGCCCGTCACAGGCGCATACGAGCAGGCAAGCAGCGGCCCACCCAGCACGTTGCGACCGGGCGTCAGCAGCACGCTCATGGCTTGCCCGTCGGCGTGGACTTGATCAGGGCCATGGCCGTGCCGATGAGCGATGAGACTTCGCTCATGTTGCCGGGCACGATCATGGTGTTGTTCTTCTGGGCCAGCTGCGCATAGGCCTCAACTGCCTTTTCCGCGACCTTCAATTGCACGGCCTGTTGCCCGCCTGGCTCGTTGATCGCGGCCGCGATCTTGCGGATGGCATCGGCCGTGGCATCGGCCACCGACGCAATGGCAGCAGCCTCGCCCTCAGCGCGGTTGATCTCGGCCTGCTTTTCGCCCTCGGATTTGGCGATGTGCGATTCGCGCTCACCCGTGGCCAGGTTGATCTGCTCGAGCTTGCGGCCCTCGGATTCGGCGATGCGCGCGCGCTTGTCTCGCTCGGCCGTGATCTGCTGCTGCATCGAGCGCAGGATCTCTGCGGGCGGTGTCAGGTCCTTGATTTCGTATCGCAGAACCTTCACGCCCCAGTTCAGCGCTGCTTCGTCCAGCGAAGTGACCACCGAGGCATTGATCGCGTCGCGCTCTTCGAAGGTCTTGTCCAGCTCCATGCGGCCGATGACCGAGCGCAGGGTCGTTTGCGCCAGCTGCGTGATGGCGATGATGTAGTTGGACGAGCCGTAGCTGGCGCGCATCGGGTCGGTCACCTGAAAGTACAGGATGCCGTCGACGTGCAGCTGGGTGTTGTCTTTGGTGATGCAGACCTGGCTGGGCACGTCCAGCGGGATCTCTTTGAGCGAGTGCTCGTAGGCCACCTTGTCGATGAAGGGCATCAGCACGTTCAAACCCGGTTTGAGCGTGGTGTGGAACTTGCCCAGCCGCTCGACCACCCACGCGCTTTGCTGGGGCACGACCTTGACCGACTTGGCGATGAAGATGACGGCGATGACGAGCAGGACGACGGCAAATTCCATGGTGGGTCAGGCCTTTTCGAGGACGAGGTAGTTGCTTTCGATGGCGCGGATGCGGTGCAGGCCTGCGGCGGGAACGTGAGCACCGTGGTACCTGGCCTTCCATTCGCTGCCACGGTAGTGGACGTGCGTGGTGCCGTCGGGGCCCCACTGGGAGACGGAAACCTGTTCACCGACGTCCAGGCTTCCCAGCCCGGTGGTCGTGTAGTCCTCAACGCCCAGCATGCCGCGCTGCAGCAGCCGCCTGTGCCAAAGGTAAACGGCCCCGCTGCCCACAACAGCCGCACAGACCAACTGGGCGGACTGGCTCGCTCCCCCCATCGCAGCCAAGGCTGCTGCACTCGCGCCCAGCGCCAGCATCAACAGGTAAAACGAGCCCGTCAGCAACTCCAGGCTGACGAAAAAACCCGCCACGATCCACCACAGCGTCGAGTCACTCATGTGTCCGACATCCCCATATCTGATTCACGGATGTGGGCAACAGTTTATGCCGGCGCCAGACGTTTTCCCCAGGCGGGCTTGCCTGTCGGCGGTATTTGAAGCGAGTGGACGCAAAAACCCGGCTTCGTCAAACAAATCCGGGGCTTGAGACCCTACACTTCGCCATTTTTCCGACCCGTCACCTTTGATTCAGGAATGGCCATGCTGCGCTTCCGTTTCCCCATCGTCATCATCGACGAAGACTTCCGCTCCGAGAACACCTCGGGCCTGGGCATCCGTGCGCTGGCCGACGCCATCCAGAAGGAAGGCTTCGAGGTGCTGGGTGTGACGAGTTACGGTGACCTGGCGCAGTTCGCGCAGCAGCAAAGCCGCGCCAGCGCCTTCATCCTGTCGATCGACGACGAGGAGTTCACCCCCGGCCCCGAGCTCGACCCGGCCGTGCTGAACCTGCGCAAGTTCATCGAAGAAATCCGTTTCAAGAACGCCGACATCCCCATCTACCTGTACGGCGAGACGCGCACGTCCGAGCACATCCCCAACGACATCCTGCGTGAGCTGCATGGCTTCATCCACATGTTCGAGGACACGCCGGAGTTCGTGGCGCGTCACATCATCCGCGAAGCCAAGGGCTACCTCGATGGGCTGGCGCCACCGTTCTTCAAGGCGCTGATGGACTACGCCCAGGACGGCTCGTACTCCTGGCACTGCCCGGGTCACTCAGGTGGCGTGGCGTTCCTGAAGAGCCCGGTGGGCCAGATGTTCCACCAGTTCTTCGGCGAGAACATGCTGCGCGCCGACGTGTGCAATGCCGTGGAAGAGCTGGGCCAGCTGCTCGACCACACCGGCCCCGTGGCCGAGTCGGAGAAGAACGCCGCGCGCATCTTCAACGCCGACCACTGCTTCTTCGTCACCAACGGCACGTCCACCTCCAACAAGATGGTGTGGCACCACACCGTGGCGCCGGGCGACGTGGTGGTGGTGGACCGCAACTGCCACAAGTCGATCCTGCACAGCATCATCATGACCGGGGCCATCCCCGTGTTCCTGACGCCCACGCGCAACCACTTCGGCATCATCGGCCCGATCCCGCAAAGCGAGTTCGAGCCGGCCAACATCCGCAAGAAGATCGCCAAGCACCCGCTGCTGCAGGGCGTCGATGTCAAGAAGGTCAAGCCGCGCATCCTGACGATCACGCAGAGCACCTACGACGGCGTGCTCTACAACACCGAGACCATCAAGGGCATGCTCGACGGCTGGATCGACAACCTGCACTTCGACGAGGCCTGGCTGCCGCATGCCGCCTTCCACAAGTTCTACGGCATGTACCACGCCATGGGCAAGGGCCGCGCGCGCCCCAAGAAGGCGGTGGTGTACGCCACGCAGTCCACGCACAAGCTGCTGGCCGGCATCTCGCAGGCCTCGCACGTGCTGGTTCAGGACTCGCAGACCGTGCCGCTGGACCGCCACCTCTTCAACGAGGCCTACCTGATGCACACCTCCACCTCGCCGCAGTACGCGATCATCGCGTCGTGCGACGTGGCCGCGGCCATGATGGAGCCGCCGGGTGGCACCGCCCTGGTCGAGGAGTCGATCAAGGAAGCGCTCGACTTCCGCCGCGCCATGCGCAAGGTCTCCAAGGAGTACGACAAGGACTGGTGGTTCAAGGTCTGGGGCCCTGAAAAGCTCGTGGCCGACGACATCGGCAAGCCCACCGACTGGGTGCTCAAGGCCAACGAGAAGTGGCACGGCTTCGGCAACCTGGCCGACGGCTTCAACATGCTCGACCCGATCAAGTCGACCATCATCACCCCGGGCATGGACGTCTCGGGCAAGTTCGCCAAGACCGGCATCCCGGCGTCCATCGTCACCAAGTACCTGGCCGAACACGGCGTGGTGGTCGAGAAGACGGGTCTCTACAGCTTCTTCATCATGTTCACCATCGGCATCACCAAGGGCCGCTGGAACACCATGCTGACGGCGCTGCAGCAGTTCAAGGACGACTACGACAAGAACCAGCCTCTGTGGCGTGTGGTGCCCGAGTTCTGCCAGAAGTACCCGATGTACGAGCGCATGGGCCTGCGTGACTTGTGCCAGTCGGTGCACGAGGCCTACGCCAAGGGCGACATCGCGCGCCTGACGACCGAGGTCTACCTGTCGGGCCTGGAGCCGGCCATGAAGCCGTCGGATGCGTACGCGTACATCGCCCGCCGCCAGACCGAGCGCGTCGAGATCGACCAGCTCGAAGGCCGCATCACCACCGCGCTGCTGACGCCTTACCCGCCCGGCATCCCGCTGCTGATCCCGGGGGAGCGTTTCAACAAGAAGATCGTCGACTTCCTGAAGTTCACGCGCGACTTCAACGACGCCTTCCCGGGCTTTGCCACCGACGTGCACGGCCTGGTGGCCGAAGAGCTGCCCAACAAGGGCGGCAAGCGCTACTACGTCGACTGCGTCAAGTCAGCGTGACGCCTTGATGGGGGCAGGCTTGCGAACGTAGCGGGCCTGCAGTTCCTCGAGCTTTTGCAGCAGGTCGGCGTCCAGGCCTTGCTCTTGGTAGCGCTGACGCAGCATGTCGGCCAGCTCGATCATGCGGGTGTTGCCCGTGGTGGTGCCCTGGCTGACCAGCTCGGCGATGGCGCCATTGGCCTGGCCGGCCTTGGCCTTGGACAGCGAGGTCTCTGCCAGCGTCACCAGTCGCTTGTAGCTTTCGCGAACCAGTGCTTCATAAGGTTCATGGGCGTGCACCATCATGGCCAGCATGTCCGTCATGCCCTTGTTGATGCAGAAGCGGCGCGCCAGCTTTTCGATCCACAACTCGGCATCGGGCAACTCCAGCTCGCTGGCGCGAAGCTTGAGCAACAGGCTCATCATGTTGCCGGCGGTCTCGAAGTCGTAGTCGGGCTGGGCGAACTCCCTCGTCATGTTTTTCACGCGGCGCACCACGTCGGCCACCTGGCGCTGCAGCATCAGGCTCAGGACGTTCACCATCTCGTGCATGCGGCGCAAGCGCGCGCTGCGAGGTGCCTTTTCGTGGGCCTGCATGATCTGGTTGAGCGACTTCTGAAGAGACTTGCCGTCCTGCTTCTCGAAGTAGCTCAGCGACAGCATCACCAGGGTCTGAAAGTCGAACATGCGCGAGGTCACGCCCAGGGCCGTGGCACGCTCGAGCACTTGCGTTGCCTCATCGGTCTTGCCCAGGTGAAAGGCCAGCAGGCCCATTTTCTGCAGGCGTGACAGGGAAGATGGCGTCAAGGAGACAGCGTGGCGATAGGTCTCGTAAGCCGCATCGAAGTCGCCACTCTGGAAGTTGGCGCGCCCCATCACGTCGTAAGCATCGGCGTACGTCGGGTTGTCAACGATGAGGCTTTCAAGGATGCGTTTGGCGGGCGCCATCTGACCGGAGTCGAGCTGAGCCCGGGCCACACCCAGCCGCGCCCAGGGCATGGCTTTGGTGGCGTCGATGGCTTCGAAAAGCTCTTTGGCCTCGTCGTGCCTGTTCAGCCGAAGCAGCAGTTCACCGCCGATGCGGGCGGCGTAGATCCAGTACTCAACCTTGGCTTCAAAGCGAGCCTGGCACAGGCCTGCTGCGAGCTGAAAATCCTCTTCCTGCATGGCCTGGAAGATGTCCGCCAAAGACTGCTTTCGATGCCTGGCGACCCTCAGGCGAGCGGCGAGGTCGTTGTGCGTGTGGGGCTTGAGCAGGTAGCAGTCGAGGGCCGACTCGGCCGCTTCGGCCACGCGTGAGTAGCTCGCCTCGGAGGTCACCATGATGAACACGGTGGCGTAAGGCAGGTTGTTGCCCTGCCTGAGCTCTTCGATGAGGTCTGCGCCCGTTTGCTGGGTGTCGTTGAAGTGGTAGTCGCACAGCACCACGTCGTACTGGGTGGTTTCCAGCTCGCTGCGGGCCTCGTTGTAGCGGCCCACTTGCTTGACGCGATCGCTGGGCACGCCCAGGTCAACCAGCATGCCTTTGAGGATGCTGCGCGATGTTGGGTTGACGTCGATCACCAGGGCGCGTGCGTTGCGCAGGTCGTGCAGCGGCGAGTTCTCCGCATCGTCGTTCTTGTCTCGGGCCTTGAGGACTTCGTGCATGGCCTTCTCGTTGTGGGGTGAGGGGGGCTGACCCGTTGATCAGGGCAGCTGCAAGGTGAACCGAACGCCTCCGGCAGGGCCAGTGTCGAGCGTGACGCTGCCTCGGCGGTTGGCATGGCGGTGGGCCTGTGCCACGGCTTCTGCCAGGGCGTGTCCAAGTCCGGTGGCACTTTCTTGTCCTGGGTCGTCGGCGCCCAGGCCAGCACCGTCGTCGTCGACGGTCCAGCACAGCTGGCCATCCTGCTCGTGCACCCCGATCCACACGTGTCCGTTGGCGAACCGGGTGGCGTTGTGGATGGCGGAGTCGAGTGCCAGTTGAACCAGCCGACGGTCGAAATACCAGAACGGCGGTGGCGAAGATGTCTGCCTGAGGTGGATGGAGATGGGGTGGTCGTCCAGTTTGAGCTTCAAGGTCCATTGCCGAAGCAGTGCTTCGAGCAGCTCAATGGGGGACTCGTCCTCGCAAAGCACACGCAGGCCATCTTGCCCGGCGCTGTAGAGCGTCAGGAACTGCACGAATTGCCGCCGCAGGTCGGTGCAATGCAGGTGTGCCCGCTGCGCCAGCACCGGGGCTGGGTCATCGATCAGTTGCGACAACTCCGTCTCGAGGTCGCCCAGCGCGTTCTTCAAGTCGTGCGCGATGAGGGCGAGGGCGGCGCTGTGGTCCATGGCTCAGTGTTGCAGGCTGTGGGCATCCAGCGTGCCCAGTGTTTCCCTGAAGTAGCGACGCATCATCACCACCCGGTCTTGACCGGGCATCAGGCGTTCGAGCTCTCCCAGATAGCCCTGGATCTTTTCGATCCGTTCGGCGTTGGCTTCCTTCTTCAAGCGCAGTGCCATGCAGTTGATCTGGCAAGCCTGCAGCAACACACCGGTGTTCTCGGGGTATTCGTGCGCCGCCGCCTCGATCAGGCCGACTGCTTCGTCGATGCGGCTGTCGCGCAGCAGCTTGCGGGCGTCCGAGACCTTGCTCTGCAAGCCAGCCGTGGCCGACTCGATGACGGCGTCGAGCTTGTCTTCGTGACCGGTGTCGCTGAGCGTGCGCGTGATCATCTGCTTGATGCGCAGGTTCTCGTGGTCCGCGCTGATGGCGTCTTTGAGCAAAGCCATGCCGGCTTCCTCGTGCCCGCAGACGATCTCTGCCTTGGCCAGCGCCACGGTCGCGAAGTCGGCCTTGCCTTTGCTCTGGCCGGCGCGCGCCAGCTCCAGCGTCGCTTGAGCCTTGTCGGCCTCTCCCGCTGCCAACTCCGCCTGCGCCTTGATCGCCAAAGAAACCTGGCTGAAGGTGGGGTGCGTGCGGTAGGACTTGTTGCCGTCCCGGATGAGGTTCATGGCCTCAGCGGGTTGGCCCAGGTCCACCAAGGTCTGAGCCAGCAAGAGGGTGTCTTGTGGGTTGTCCACCACCGAGCCGCGGCTGGCCTTGGTGGCTTTCATCAGCGAGGCCTTGGCCATGTCCAGGTCGCCATTGCGGTAGGCGCATTCGCCAGAGATGCGGTGCCGTTTGGCCGATGGCACCACCAGCGCCGCATCGCGCAGCGCCCACATGGCGCCCTCGGCGTCACCCGCAGCCTCCATCGACTCGGCGATCACGTCGTAGGCGGCGACGTTGCGCGAGCCTTCTTCGGAGTCGACGATGTCCTGCGCCAGCTGTCGAGCTTGTTCGAACTGCCCGGCGGCTTTGTGCGCGCGCGCCAGGCCCAGTCGAGCCCAGATCAGCTCGGGCCTGACCTCCAGGGCCTGTTGGTAGACCTGTTTGGCTTCTTCGTGGCGACCGAGCTTGAGCAGGGTCTGCCCCTTGATCTGCAGCACGGGCATGAACCAGCGGTTGCGCACCTGCAGCAGCTGGTCACATTGGGTCACCGCACCGGCCAGGTCACCTTTGGCCAACAGCGAATTCACCGGCAACAGGGCGTGACGCTTTTCGAGCAGGCTTTTGAGCCGGTCTTCGATGTCCGATGCGGTGATGGGTTTGAGCAGGTAGGCGTCCGGGTGGTGCTCGGTGGCCGATGCCACGGAAATGTAAGAGCTCTCGGCCGTGACCATGAAAAACAGGCAGTCGGCGGGCAGCAGACCCTGTTCACGGATGAGCTCGAAGAACTGTTGCCCGTCCGTGCGCTGGTTCAGGTTGAAGTCGCAGATGATCAAACCATAGCGCCTGGACTTGACCAGTCGGTAGGCATCGTCGGCGTTGGCCGTGGCGTCGACCCGGGTGATGCCCAACAGCGCAAGCTGGCCGCGCAGCGTGGTCTGCTGGACGGCCATGTCTTCGACGATCAGTGCCTGAATCTGGGGCAGGGAGCTCAGGTAGGTCATGGGTCGACGCAATCGAAACGAGAGGTGCGTCGCCAGGACGGGGTCCAGGGCGACCGCGACGTGTGAACACGCGCTGTGGGATTTTCGGCATGTGGGCTGGCTTCTTGAGTCGCGGTGGCGCGGGCATGAAAAAAGCGCCCCGCAGGGCGCTTGGTGTACATCCTGGTGTGACGAATGTCACTTGAAGATGTTCTTGACGCGGTCGGTCCAGCTCTTGGAGTTGGGCGAATGCTTCTCGCCACCCTTCTTGAAGGACTCGTCGAGCTCCTTGAGCAGCTTGCGCTGGTGCTCGGTGAGCTTGACCGGCGTTTCCACGTTGATGTGGCAGTACAGGTCACCCGGGTAGCTCGAGCGAATGCCCTTGATCCCCTTGCCGCGCAGACGGAAGGTTTTGCCGTGCTGCGTGCCTTCGGGGATGTCGATCTCGGCCTTGCCGCCCAGCGTTGGCACCTCGATGCTGCCGCCCAGGGCCGCGGCCGTCAGGGGCACGGGCACCGAGCAGTGCAGGTCGTCGCCATCGCGCTCGAAGATGTCGTGCGGCTTGATCCGGATCTCGATGTAGAGGTCGCCCGCGGGGCCGCCATTGGTGCCTGGCTCGCCGTTGCCGGCCGAGCGGATGCGCATGCCTTCGTTGATGCCAGCCGGGATTTTGACTTCCAGCGTCTTGGTCTTCTTGACCTTGCCCTGGCCATGGCAGGCGGTGCAGGGCTCGGGGATGACCTTGCCGGTGCCGTGACAGTGGGGGCAGCTTTGCTGCACGCTGAAGAAGCCCTGGCGCATGTGGACGGTGCCCGAGCCGTTGCAGGTCGGGCAGGTCTTGGCGCTGGTGCCAGGCTTGGCGCCGGTGCCGCTGCACACGCCGCACTCGTCCCAGGCGGGGATGCGGATTTGCGTGTCCTTGCCGGCGGCGGCTTCTTCCAGCGTGATCTCCATGGCGTACGACAGGTCGCTGCCACGGTAAACCTGCGGGCCACCGCCGCGACGACCGCCACCACCGCCTTGGCCGAAGATGTCGCCAAAGATGTCGCCGAAGGCGTCGGCGAAGCCGCCAAAGCCTTCGGGGCCGCCCCGGCCGCCGCCCATGTTGGGGTCGACACCCGCGTGGCCGAACTGGTCGTAAGCCGCGCGCTTCTTGGCGTCCGAAAGCATTTCGTAGGCCTCTTTGACCTCCTTGAACTGCTCTTCGGCTTCCTTGGCCTTCTCTCCCTGGTTGCGGTCAGGGTGGTACTTCATGGCCAGCTTGCGGTAGGCCTTCTTGATCTCGTCCTCGGAGGCCCCTTTGGAGAGCCCCAGGACTTCGTAGTAATCGCGTTTTGCCATGATGGTGGTGTTCAGATCCGACAAAGGCACAGGGCGTGAGCGCGATGCTCACACGGCCTGTGCCCTGGGCGGACGGGGGTGAGCCCGATCAGTCCTTCTTGACTTCCTTGAACTCGGCGTCGACCACGTTGTCGTCGGCGGGCTTGGCATCAGCGCCCGGGGCAGCACCAGCGCCTTCGGCACCAGCGGCGCCTTGAGCGGCCTGCATGTCGGCGTACATCTTCTCACCCAGCTTCTGCGAGGCGGTCATCAGGGCGTTGGTCTTGGCCTCGATGTCGTCCTTCGATTCACCCTTGAGGGCTTCTTCGACGTCCTTGATCGCGGCTTCGATCTTGTCCTTCTCGCCAGCGTCGAGCTTGTCGCCGTACTCGGTCAGCGACTTGCGCACGCTGTGAACCAGGGCGTCGCCTTGGTTCTTGGCCTGCACCAGCTCGAGCTTCTTCTTGTCTTCGGCGGCGTTGAGTTCGGCGTCCTTGACCATCTTCTGGATCTCGTCTTCCGACAGACCCGAGTTGGCCTTGATGGTGATCTTGTTTTCCTTGCCGGTGCCCTTGTCCTTGGCCGAGACGTGCAGGATGCCGTTGGCGTCGATGTCGAAGCCGACTTCGATCTGGGGCACGCCACGGGGTGCGGGCGGGATGCCTTCGAGGTTGAACTCACCCAGCATCTTGTTGCCCGACGCCATCTCGCGCTCGCCCTGGAAGACCTTGATGGTCACGGCCGGCTGGTTGTCGTCGGCGGTGGAGAAGGTCTGCGAGAACTTGGTCGGGATGGTGGTGTTCTTGCTGATCATCTTGGTCATGACACCGCCCAGGGTCTCGATGCCCAGGGACAGCGGGGTCACGTCCAGCAGCAGCACGTCGGTGCGGTCACCCGAGAGCACCTGGCCCTGGATGGCGGCGCCCACGGCCACGGCTTCGTCGGGGTTGACGTCCTTGCGGGGGTCCTTGCCGAAGAACTCCTTGACCTTGTCCTGCACCTTGGGCATGCGGGTCATGCCGCCCACCAGGATCACGTCGTCGATGTCACCCACGGCCACGCCGGCGTCCTTGATGGCGGTGCGGCACGGAGCGATCGTGCGCTCGATCAGGTCTTCGACCAGGCTTTCCAGCTTGGCGCGGGTCAGCTTGATGTTCAGGTGCTTCGGGCCGGTGGCGTCGGCCGTGATGTAGGGCAGGTTGACGTCGGTCTGCGAAGAGTTCGACAGCTCGATCTTGGCCTTTTCAGCGGCTTCCTTCAGGCGCTGCAGGGCCAGCACGTCCTTGGTCAGGTCAACGCCGGATTCCTTCTTGAACTCGGCGATGATGAAGTCGATGATGCGCTGGTCGAAGTCTTCGCCGCCCAGGAAGGTGTCGCCGTTGGTCGACAGCACTTCGAACTGCATTTCGCCATCGACGTCGGCGATTTCAATGATGGAGACGTCGAAGGTGCCGCCGCCCAGGTCGTACACGGCGATCTTGCGGTCGCCCTTGCCACCCTTGTCCAGGCCGAAGGCCAGGGCTGCGGCAGTGGGCTCGTTGATGATGCGCTTGACGTCCAGACCTGCGATGCGGCCGGCGTCCTTGGTGGCCTGACGCTGGGCATCGTTGAAGTAGGCGGGCACCGTGATGACGGCCTCGGTGACTTCTTCACCCAGGTAGTCTTCGGCGGTTTTCTTCATCTTGCGCAGCACTTCGGCCGACACTTGGGGAGGCGCGTACTTCTTGCCGCGCACTTCCACCCAGGCGTCGCCGTTGTCGGCAGCCGCGATGGTGAAGGGCATCAGGTCGATGTCCTTTTGCACTTCCTTCTCGGTGAACTTGCGACCGATCAGGCGTTTGACCGCGTACAGGGTGTTCTTGGGGTTGGTCACGGCCTGGCGCTTGGCCGAGGCGCCGACGAGCACTTCGCCGTCTTCCTGGTAGGCGATGATCGACGGGGTCGTGCGTGCGCCTTCGCTGTTTTCGATGACCTTGGTGGCGTTGCCTTCCATGATGGCCACGCACGAGTTGGTGGTGCCCAGGTCGATGCCGATGATCTTGCCCATGTTGGGTGCTCCTGTGAATCTCTGATCTGAAGATGGTGTGTGGGTCAAACGCTGGGTTGTGACCCTGTCTTGGTGTTCAATCTGCGAGCGCCTGGCGTTTTTTCAAGTCCCTGGCGTCAAAAAGGTCGGACGGTCCTTTGACGCAGGTCAGCCGTGGCGCGGCAGGTGTCACTTCGGGGCCGCGACGGTCACCAGGGCCGGACGCAGCACGCGCTCGGAGATGGTGTAGCCCTTTTGCAGCACACCCACGACGGTGTTGGCTTCCTGCTCGGCGGGCACCATGCTGATCGCCTGGTGGATAGCCGGGTCGAACTTCGTGCCGGCGGCCGGGTTGACCTCGATGACCTTGTTGCGTTCCAGGGCCGAGGCCAGCTGGCGCAGGGTGGCCTGCACGCCTTCGAGCACGGTCTCAACCGGGGTGTCGGGCTTGGCAGCGTGGGTGGCCAGGGCGGCCTCGAGGCTGTCGCGCACGGGCAGAAGGCTGTCGGCGAAGGACTCGACGGCGAACTTGCGGGCCTTGGAGATCTCGTCTTCTGCGCGGCGGCGGATGTTCTCGGCTTCGGCCTTGGCGCGCAGGTAGGCGTCGGACACCTCGGCGTGTTTGGCCTGCAACTCGGCCAGTTGCTGCTCGATGGGCAGGTCGCTGGTCGCCGGGCTGGCTTGATCGGGCGTCGGGGTGGTCTCGCTCATGGTTTCTTCGAAAGTTGGATGAGGGCGTCGGGCAGGGGACGGATCAGCGGCGGAACGGGGCAAATCACCCCTTTGCCGTCGCCTGACTGCCCGGAACCCGGGCAAATGAGGCCGCCTTGGCCCGTTTCAAGGCCCCGATTTCAAAAAAGAACCGGGAAATGTACCCGAGGGACGCGGCAGAGCCCCGAGCTCACTCGTCGGCGCTGGCCGACCAACGTTGCCAGTCGGCCAACTGCCGGCGGTCGCGCTTGGTCGGGCGGCCGTGTTCGATGGCGTTGGCGGGCTCTGCCGCCGTCTTGCGCTGTTCGGCCGCAGCCAGCCGGGCGGCGATGCTCTCGGCGGTTTCTTCGTAGAGTTGCTGGGCTTGCGGCGCCGGCCCCCGCACCGTGCTCAGGGCCAGAACCACCACCGTTCGCTCGACGTGCCCCTGGCGGATGCCGACCACGTCTCCCGCTCGCAACTCGCGTGAGGCCTTGGCGACCTGGCCATTGACCTGGAGCCGACCTTTGTCGATTTCGTCGGCGGCCAGGCCCCGGGTCTTGAAAAAGCGCGCGGCCCAGAGCCACTTGTCTAGTCTGAGGCGCTCGGTCAATCCGGGCAGGGGACGGTCGGCGTCAAACATGCTCATGCGTGGCGATGCTGACGGGCCAGGAAGCGTGCGGGGTCGAGCGCATCGCGCAATTCTGCCTCCACAGGGCAGGGGGTTCCACACACCCAATGGGCCAGCAGCTCGCCAGCCAGCGTGGACCAGGTCAGGCCGCGAGAGCCCAACCCGCCGATCAGGTAGAGGCCGCCTTGGGCACTTCGCTCGCGCGGCAGCATGCGAACCTGCTCGGCGCGGGCGGGCGGTTGCGCAGCCAGTCGATCGGGGTGCCAGGGCAGAGCGCCCACCAGCGGCAGGCGGTCCGGGGTGGTGGCGCGCCAACCGACGCGTCCGGTGAGCTCACCAGGCCGACTCGCAGTACCGGCCAACGATTCAGCCATGGTCAGGATCTGTTGCTCGGTGGTCCCGGCTGGCAAGGCTCCCAGGCGCAAGGCCTGTTTCAGGTTGTGGACGTGATCAGCCACGCGCTGCCCGCCTTCTGGATCGTGGTGCTGCGTGGTCGCGCCGCACAGCAGGCGGCCGTCGCGCAGTGTGAGCACATAGCCCTGACCGGCCACGGGCACCCGGGGTTTGTTCGAGCTCGCCATGTCATGGGACAACACGCTGACCTGGCCGCGCACTGCGCTGACGGGTGGGCTGGCCACGGCTTGGTCCTGCGGCAAGGTCTCCAGCAAGGCATTGGCCTGCCACGCGTTGGCGAGCACGATCGTGCCGGCTTCGGCCAGCACCTGCCCATGCACATCGAGGGCCTGCCAAGCCCCATCGGTGCGCACCAGGGCATGCACAGCCGTGGCCCATCGGGCGCGCAACAAGGGGGATCCATCGGTGTGTCGCCGCGCCGTGGCGGTGTCCAGCAGCAGCCGGCAGGCGTCGACCGGCGACATCCAGCCGGCCTGCGGGAACCACCAGCCGCCGCTGGGCACCGGCAGGCCACAGCGCTCACGGGCTTGCGCCTGGTCGAGCCAGGTCGCTTGCTCGCCAAGCCAGGGAAGGCGCCCAAGCAGTGCCAGGGCGCCGTCAGCATCCTGCTTGGGGTCCAATCGCAGCAGGCCGTCGGCCTGGCCTGGCAGGGCGCCGTTTTCCACCCAGGCACGCACCCTGCGCCAAGTGGACAGGGCCGCTGCCCGGTGCGCCCGCGCGTGGATGCCGTCGTCGCCGTGCACGATGGTGTGAAACAGCCCACCTGGGTTGCCTGAAGCGCCTTGTGCCGCTGCGGCGTTGGCATCCAGCAGGGTCACGGCCCAGCCTTCACGGGTCAAGGCGTCGGCGGCGCTGCAACCTGCGATGCCCGCGCCAATGACGATGGCGTCGCGGCGAGCCGGCGTCGGCCACAGGCCACCCGGTGTCGCCGTCGGGGCGAAGCGAGGCTGATGACGAGCCACCGTGGTGGCCCATTTGCCGTTTTCGCCTTGGCGCTTTTTGACCTCGAACTGGGCCTGGGTCAGGGCGTCACGCACGGCCCTTGCCGACGACCACGTGGCGGCTGTGGCATCGACTGCAGCCAACCTGTTGAGGCGCGACAGCATCGGGGCGTGCCACATCTGCGGGTTGCGCGCGGGCGTGAACCCATCGAGGTAGAAGGCGTCGACGGAGGCCTGCAGTCCGGGCATGAGGTCTGCCACGTCACCCAGCCCCAGCATCAGCGTGACCGATTGCTCTTGGCCGTTGTCCAGCACCAGGCGATCGAGGTCGATCGTGTGCCAACCGGGGGTCAGGGCAGGCCAGGCTGCGTGCAACCTGGCAGCGAGGGTGCGGCGCCAAAGGGAGTCTTCACCAGCCGATTCGGCGTCGGCCGATTTCGGGAGGGGCTCCTCGCTCAGTTCAGCCGGGGCGTCTGTTGTGGGCGAAGAAGAGGGGTTCGGCGCTGGCCTGCCTGGGGTCGGCAGCCCGTGCACCTCGGCGAGGTCATCGGCGCGCAGTGGGTGCTTTTCGATCGAGATGAAAAACAGCCTGTCGCAGCGTTGCGGGTCCTGCCGCCATGCGGCCCAAGTGGCCAGGCAGTTGTTGCCCAGACCGAAGCCTGTCTCCAGGATGGTGAAGCGCTCGCGCCCCTGCCATCGTCCAGGCAGCCCATTGCCGCGCAGGAACACGCCTCGCGCCTGCTGCCAAGCGCCGGCACTGGGGTGGTAGACGTCGCCGTAGTCGGGGGCATACGGCGGCTGTCCGGCCTCGCCGGACGGGTGCGCGCCCAAGCGCGCCGGGCTCACCGTCATGATCGTCGCGACCCCATGCGGCCGCAGGTGTGATCTGCTGCGAACGCCAGCAGGCTAGCCATCGCGCCGATTTTCACTGAGCCAACCAACCGCCGTCCACGTTCCAGGCCACGCCACGCACGTTGTCGGCGCCAGGCGAACACATGAATACGGCCAGATCACCCAGCTGCGAGGGCGTGACGAACTGCAGCGAAGGCTGCTTCTCGCCCAGCAGGTCCTTCTGAGCCTCGGCCACCGAGATGCCTTCGCGCTCAGAGCGGGCGTCGATCTGCTTTTGCACCAGGGGCGTGAGCACCCAGCCCGGGCAGATGGCGTTGACCGTCACGCCCGTCTGTGCGGTTTCCAGTGCAGCGGCCTTGGTCAGGCCGACCAGGCCATGCTTGGCCGCCACGTAGGCCGACTTGCCGGCCGATGCCACCAGGCCGTGCGCCGAGGCGATGTTGATGACACGGCCCCAGCTCTTCTTGCGCATGCCCGGGATGGCCAGGCGCATGGTGTGAAAAGCCGAGGTGAGGTTGATGGCGAGGATCGCGTCCCACTTCTCGATGGGGAAGTCCTCCACGTTGGCCACGTGCTGGATGCCGGCGTTGTTGACCACGATGTCGATGCCACCGAACTCGGCCTGACCGTAGCGAAACAAGGCCTCGATTTCGGTGGGTTTGCTCATGTCGGCCCCGTGGTAGCCCACCTTGATGCCATGCTGTTGCCCGGCCGCCAGCACGGCGGCCTTGGGTGCATCGACATCGCCGAATCCGTTCAGAATGACGTTGGCGCCTTGGGCGGCCAGTCGTTCGGCGATGCCCAGACCGATCCCGCTGGTCGATCCGGTCACGAGGGCGGTTTTTCCATTCAACATCAGGGGCCTCCGGTGCACGAAGAGAAACACAATGTGGATCAGGCCATTATCTGACGACGCCACAAGATGACAACGCAACACCCCGCTGATCCCTCGGTCGAAACCGCTTTGGTGCAGCCGACGCTGCATCACGTTGTGTGCCCTGGCGCCAGCAAAACCGATGGCCAGACGCACCGCATGGCCTATTGGCGCTGGGGCAACCCGCGCAACCCGCGCGTGTTGTTCTGCGTGCACGGCCTGAGCCGGCAAGGGCGTGATTTCGACGTGCTGGCGGGCACCTTGTCCGAGCACTACCAGGTGATCTGTCCCGACGTTGTGGGCCGAGGTCATTCCGACTGGCTGGCCGAGCCGAAGGGCTATCAGGTGTTCTCGTACGTCGCCGACATGGTGGCGCTGGTGCAACAACTCCGTCAGGGGTTGGGCGCGCAAGCCCCCTTGGAGCTCGATTGGGTCGGCACGTCGATGGGCGGGCTGATCGGCCTGGGCTTCTCGTCGCTGCCGCCCGAGGCCAGCGGTGCGCGCCTGCGCCGCTTCGTGCTCAACGATGTCGGCCCGCGCCTGCGCTTCGACGCCATCGTGCGCATTGGCGACTACCTGGGCAAGCCGCTGCGTTTCAACTCGGAGCAAGAAGCTGCCGACTACCTTTGGCGCATCTCCACCGGTTTTGGCCCGCACACGCCCGAGCAGTGGCTGGCGCTCAGTCGCCCGCTGCTGCGTGCGGCCGAAGGTGGCGGCTTCGTGCTGCACTACGACCCGGCCATCGCAGAGCCCTTTCGCAGCGTCACGGCCGAGCAGACCGAGGCTGGCGAGAAGGCCCTGTGGCAGGTCTACGACGGACTGGCCAACATCCCATGCGAGACCCTGTTGATGCGCGGCGCCGACTCTGACCTGCTCGACCGCGCCACCGCGCTCGAGATGACCCAACGCGGCCCCAAGGCCCGCCTGGTCGAGTTCGCTGGCGTGGGCCATGCGCCCACCTTGATCGCCCCCGACCAGGTCGAAACCATCCGGGGGTTCCTGCTGGCATGAAGACCGGATCCCTCGACATCGCGCGCGATGACGGGCTGCTCCATGCTGGCAGCCCGCACGCGCCCATCGTCGACCTTGCCGAGGTGGCAGGCACCTCCACGCCCGAAGCCCAAGCCGCAGGCGCCTCGGTCAACGAAGGCGGCCTGGAGTTGCTGCGCCGAGCGCGTGCCTTCGCCGAGCCCTTGCTGTCGGGCCAGACCTTCGACACCGGTGAAGACGCGCTCGTCCATGCCGACGGCGTGGGCGCCATCCTGCACGGCATTGGCGCCTCGCCCTCGCTGCGCGCGGCGGCCTACCTGGTCTATGCCAGCGACTACCTCGCCAACCCGCAGGACGTGCTGAGCCGCGCTTTCGGTGCGGACGCGGCCGCCCTGGTGGCCCACACCGTCAAGCTGGTGCAGGTGCAACGCAACGCCCGCGACCTCATGGGCGACGAAACCGATGCGCCGCTGGATGCGGAACAAGTCGAGCGCATCCGCAAGATGCTGTTGGCCTTCTCGCGCGACCTGCGCGTGGTGCTGTTGCGCCTGGCTTCGCGCCTGCAGACCTTGCGCCACTACGCCGAGCGCAAGCTGCCTTGCCCCAAGGCATTGGCGCGCGAGTCGCTGCAGATCTTCGCGCCGCTGGCCAACCGCCTGGGCATCTGGCAGATCAAGTGGGAGCTCGAAGACCTGTCCTTCCGCTTCCTGCAGCCCGACACCTACCGCACCATCGCCAAGGCGCTGCATGAAAAGCGACTCGAGCGCGAGCGCCACATCGAACAGGTGATGCAGCAGTTGCAAGCGGCATTGAGCGCTTCGGGCATCGATGCCCAGGTGCAAGGCCGTCCCAAGCACATCTACAGCATCTACAAAAAGATGCAGGGCAAGGCCCTGTCACTCGACCGCGTCTTCGACCTGCGGGCCCTGCGCGTCATCGTGGGCGACGTGCATGCCTGCTACGCAGCGCTCAGTTGTGTGCACGAACTCTGGCAGCCGCTGCAAGACGAGTTCTCCGACTACATCGCGAGGCCCAAGTCCAACGGCTACCAGTCGCTGCACACCATCGTGCTCGACGAGCAGGGCCGCTCGATCGAGGTGCAGATCCGAACCCAGGCCATGCACGAGCACGCCGAAAGTGGCGTGGCCGCGCACTGGGCCTACAAAGAGGCGGGCTCCAAGGGCTATGCCGGTGTGCAGGCCGCAGGCGATTTCGAATCACGCGTTGCCGAGGCGCGCAAGATGGTGCTGCGCCAGCTGCTGGCCTGGGAGCGCGACGTCGCCGAGTCCGGGCATGTGGGGCAAGGTGGGCACCCGAGCGCATCGCCAGGGCAGGGCCTCTTCGAAGACCGCATTTACGTCTTCACCCCCGGCGGTGACATCATCGATCTGCCGGCAGGCGCCACACCCATTGACCTGGCTTACGTGCTGCACACCAACCTGGGCCACCGCTGCCGAGGCGCACGGGTTGATGGCGCCATGGTGCCTTTGCAGACGCCATTGCAAAGCGGCCAGACCGTCGAGATCGTGTCGGCCAAGGAGGGCGGTCCTTCGATGGACTGGCTCAACAGCGAACTGGGTTACCTGCGCAGCCCTCGCTCGCGCGCCAAGGTCCGCGCCTGGTTCAACGCCTTGGCGCAGCAAGCCACCATCGCCCGAGGGCGCGAGGCCGTCGAAAAGTTGCTGCAGCGTGAAGGCAAAACGGCGATCAAGCTCGATGACCTGGCTTCGCAACTGGGTTTCCGATCTGCCGATGCCTTGTTCGACGTGGTCGGCAAAGACGAGTTCTCGCTGCGCAACATCGAGCAAGTGCTTCGTCCGGCCGAGCCTGCCCCCGACCCCGATGAGCTCATGCTGCAAAAGCTGGCGCGTGGCGATGTGGGGCAACCCGGCGGTGACGGCAAAGGTGTGCTCGTCGTCGGCCTTGACTCATTGCTCACCCAGCTGGCGCGCTGCTGCAAACCAGCGCCACCCGATCGCATCGGGGGCTACGTGACGCGCGGCAAAGGCGTGGCTGTGCACCGCGCCGATTGCAGCAACTTCCAGCACATGGCGCGCGAGCACAAGGAGCGCGTGATCCCCGTCACCTGGGGGCGTCAGGCCATGACCGAGAAGGCGCACTATGCGGTCGATGTTTCCATCGAAGCACTCGATCGTCCCGGCTTGATGCGCGACGTTTTCGACGTTTTTGCACAAGGCAAGATCACCGTGTTGTCCATGCACAACCACACCGTGCGCGAACACCTGCAGCTCACGCTCACGCTGCAAACGCCCGACAGCAGCCGCTTGAGCGGTTTGCTCCACAAGGTGTTGCAAATCCACGGCGTCTTGCGCGTTCGAAGAAAATAGTGCTAATATCTCGGTCTCGACAGGCGCATAGCTCAGTTGGTTAGAGCACCACCTTGACATGGTGGGGGTCGTTGGTTCGAATCCAATTGCGCCTACCAAAATACTGTCGACAAAGCCCCAGGCCACAAGCCTGGGGCTTTTTCTTTTCTTCGCGCATCTTTTCCACTCCTACAATGGCCTGAGACCAGAGTCATGCATGAGGAGTCCCGGATGAGCCCAGCCCCACGAAAAGCCCGCAGCGAAGCGCCTGAAGCCGAAGCGTCTGCGGGCGGTGTTGCGGGCGAGCCCACGGCAGCGGGCACCCGGATCATCAAGAAGTACCCGAACCGCCGCCTCTACGACACCCAGACCAGCAGCTACATCACGCTGTCCGATGTCAAGAACATGGTCATGGGTTGCGAGCAGTTCGTGGTGCGAGACGCCAAGAGCGGCGAAGACCTGACGCGCAGCATCCTGCTGCAGATCATCCTGGAAGAAGAGACGGCCGGTGTGCCGATGTTTTCGACCCAGGCACTGGCTCAGATCATTCGCTTCTATGGCCACACCATGCAGGGCCTGATGGGCAACTACCTGGAAAACAACATCCAGTCCTTCATCGACCTGCAGTCCCGCCTGACCGAGAACTCGGTAAAGAACCTGCAGAATCCCCTGATGCAGAACCCTTTGATGCAGAACTTCCTGGGCGGCTACATGGAGCAGTCGCGCAACCTGTTCACGCAGATGCAGGAACAGATGAGCAAGCAGGCCGAGACCCTGATGGGCAATTTGGGTGCTGGCCTGACGCCAAAAAAGTGAGCGAGGTCACAGCAGCGGCTTGAGGCCGCCCCAGACGTTGTCGAGCATCACGGGGTGGGCTTTTGCCTGGGGGTGGATGCCGTCCGCCTGGAACCACTCTCGCGCATCCGCTCGGTCGGCCACCCCTTTGAGCAGGAAGGGCACCAGCGCGACCTTGCGCTCTTGGGCCACGCGCGCAAACACCGCCGCGAAGTCTTCCGAATAGCGCTTGCCGTAGTTGGGCGGCACTTGCATGCCCACCAGCAGCACCTTGGCACCCGCAGCCTGTGCGGCCTTGGTCATGGCCTCTAGGTTGTCCTGGGTGGAGCGCACCGGGAAGCCGCGCAGCGCGTCGTTGCCACCGAGCTCGATGACCACATGGGTGGGGCGTTGTTGCTGAAGCAGCGCAGGCAGGCGCGTTCTTCCGCCCGACGTGGTTTCGCCGCTGATGCTGGCGTTGATGACCTGGGCCGCAATGCCCTGCTGGGTCAGTCGCGCCTCGAGCAAGGCCACCCAACCCACACCTCGGGCCAAGCCGTACTCGGCCGACAGGCTGTCGCCCAGGATCAGCACCTTGCGGGCCGACGCCGACTGCCCTGACAGCGGTGCTGTCAACAACAAAAGACCGGCGGTCCACAAGACCATCCGGCGTCGCTTAAAGTGTTGGCGTTGCCCTTGCATGCTCGCTTTCATGACCGTCACGGCTTCTTCGCATCCTGCCACATCGCTTGCCGACTTCACCGTCAACGCGCCTTCCCCTGCCATCGTTGTCCGGGGGCTGAGCAAAGTTGTCGATGACGTCGGTGGCCCGCTCACCATCCTAGATGGCATCGAGCTCAGCGTCCCCCAGGGGGACTCGCTCGCCATCGTTGGTGCCTCGGGCTCTGGCAAAAGCACCTTGTTGGCGCTGCTCGCAGGCCTGGACGTGCCCAGCCGCGGCGAAGTGCTGCTCGGCGGGCGCAACCTGTTCGACCTCGATGAAGACGGGCGCGCGGCCCATCGGGCAGCCCACGTTGGCTTCGTTTTCCAGAATTTCCAGTTGATCGCGCACTTGAGCGCCATCGAGAACGTCATGCTGCCCATGGAGCTGCGTGGAGACCGGCTGGCGCGCAGCAAGGCCCAAGCCATGCTGGAGCGCGTTGGACTGGGGCAGCGCTTGAACCACAGGCCTGTGCTCCTGTCCGGCGGTGAACAGCAGCGGGTGGCTTTGGCGCGCGCGTTCGTCATGCGACCAGAGATCCTCATGGCCGACGAACCCACAGGCAGCCTGGATCACGCCACCGGCCTGGCGGTCATGGACCTCATGTTCGAGCTCAACCGCGAGATCGGCACGACCCTGGTCCTGGTAACGCATGACGAAAAAATTGCGCAGCGTTGCGCCAGCCGAATCCGGATTCAGGCCGGGCGGTTGGTGAACTGAGCCTCGGCGGGCGAACGCGACAAGGCCGCTCACATCGGCAGCGGTTACGATGCCGGCATGAGTCAGAAACTGCTGTTCGGCTTTCACGCCGTCACCGTGCGCCTGAAGGTCGCGCCCCAATCCATCCGTGAGCTGCACGTCGACGCCAGCCGGCAAGACCAGCGCATGAAGCAATTCCTCGCCAAGGTCGAGGAAGCTGGATTGCGCGCCATCGAAAGCGACGACGACCGCCTGCAACAGATGGCCGGAACGCATCGGCACCAGGGCGTGGTGGCGCGGGTTGACGCCGTTCAGCACGCCCGCTCGCTTGACGACTTGCTCGATGAGCTCACCGAGCCGCCTCTGCTGCTGGTGCTCGACGGCGTGACCGACCCGCACAACCTGGGTGCCTGCCTGCGTGTCGCCGACGGCGCCGGTGCCCATGCCGTGATCGCACCCAAGGACCACGCTGTCGGCATCAATGCAACCGTGGCCAAAGTGGCCAGCGGCGCTGCCGAGACCGTGCCTTACTTCATGGTCACCAACCTGGCGCGCACCCTGGGTGAACTCAAAGAGCGAGACATCTGGGTGGTCGGGACCTCGGATGACGCCCCGGGAGACCTCTATCAGGCCGATTTCCGCCGTGGCACGGCCGTGGTCCTGGGCGCTGAGGGCAGCGGCATGCGTCAGCTCACCCGCAAGCACTGCGACGAGCTGGTCAGCATCCCGATGATGGGCGGTGTCGAGAGCCTGAACGTGTCCGTGGCCAGCGGCGTCTGCCTCTACGAAGCCCTTCGTCAGCGCAGGGGCTGAGCAGGCTTCAACGCAGACCCACGGTGGGCGTCGGCGCGTTGCTGCACGCGCTGAGCCCACAAGCTCAGGGCGAGGGCGACCAGCATCCAGGCCAGACCCAGCCTGTGCAGTTGCTCGTAGCCATGGTGTGAGATCACCCAGCCGCCACCGCTGGCGCCCAGCGCGTGTCCCAGGTAGATGGCCGAGGTGTTCAGGGCCATCAGCGCAGGAGCCAGCCGGGGCGAGAGGCCGCCCAGCCGTGCCTGCTGGCCCGAATTGGTGGCGAACCCTGAAATGGCCCAAGGCAGCAGCACGGCGGCCAGCACTGGCAGCGAACTGGCCAATGGCCAGATCAGCAAGCTCAGGGCCATCAGGGCCAGGGTGAGCGTCACGGCGGGCGCTGCACCGACGCGGTCGATGCTGCGGTTCAGCAGCACGTTGCCCGCCAGCGCCAGCGCGCCGAACCAAGTGAACATCAGGCTGATCTGCTCTGGTGAGGCGCCGAACACCTGCTTGTAGTAGGGGGCGGTGTAGCCCAGCACGGTGAACTGCCCGGCGCTCTGGCAGGCCGTCACCGCGACGACCGCCATCAGCAGCGGCGACTTCAGCACCTTGCGCCAGGAGCGCAGCGACAGGGCAGGGGGGCGGATGCCCGCAGGCAGGTGGCGCCACACCAGCCAGGCAGACGCGAATGCGGCCAGGCCGGTCAGCGCCATGGCCACGCGCCAGCCCATCCGCTCACCGATCCAGGCGGTCAGCGGCATGCCCGCAACCGAGGCAATGGACCAGCCCATGAACACGAAGGTGATGGCCTGTCCGCGCTTTGCCGGGGTCGACATGAACCCGGCCGTGGCGGCGGCCTGAGGCGTGAACACGGCGGCCGACAGCACAGTCAACGCCCGCGCAGGCCACAGCCATTCGTAACCAGGCGCCAGCGCGCACAGCAGGTGTCCGACCGCGTACCAGACCATGGTCCAGGCCAGCAGGGTGCGGCGGTCAATGTGTCCGACCAGCCAGGCCAGCAGCGGGGCGCCCACGCCCATCATCAGCGCAGCGATGGCCAGCAACTGTCCGCCAGTGGTCACGCTGATGTTCAGGTCGTGGGTGAGGTCGTTGAGCGTGCCGCCCATCACCATCACCCCGCAGCCGATCACGAAGTTGCCGAACAGCAGCGACCAGCGGGCCGCCCGGATGCTCTCCCGGGACAGGGCCCGCTCCAGTTCCATGGGGTACTGCCTTGTGTTTCGTCAGTGGGGCACGCGCAGTGCTTCAGGGTTGACGATGCCGCTGGGGTGGCCCGCGTCGAAATTCAGCAGGTGCTCGAAAGCTGCGCTGAAGAGTTGCTCATAGCTGTCTTGCTCGACCAGGCCGATGTGCGGGGTGCAGACGGCGTTCTCCAGCCGCAGCAAAGGGTGCCCTTGCAAAATGGGCTCGCTCTCGAACACATCGACTGCAGCCATGCCTGGGCGCCCGCGGTTGAGCCCGGCCACCAGGGCGTTGTCTTGAACCAGCTCCGCGCGAGAGGTGTTGACGAACAAGGCGGTGGGCTTCATGCGGCTGAAATCGTCGAGCGTGATGAGGCCGCGGTTTTCTTCCCGCAACCTCAGGTGGACGCTCAGCACGTCCGAGGTGGCGAAAAACTCCTCGCGGCTGGGCGCGGCCCTCAGGCCGTTGGCCACGGCTTGCGTGCGCGATGCTTCGCTGCCCCAGACCTGCACGTCCATCCCAAAGGCCTTGCCGTAGCCCGCAACGAGTTGACCAACTTGTCCGTACCCCCAGATGCCCAGGGTCTTGCCTTGCAGCTTCATGCCCAGGCCAAAGTTGGCCGGCATGGACGCGGCTTTCAGACCGGACTGTTGCCAGGCACCGTGTTTGAGGTTGCCGATGTACTGGGGCAGTCGACGCATCGCAGCCAGCACCAGGGCCCAGGTGAGCTCTGCGGTGGCAGCAGGCGAGGTGTTGCACTCGGCCACGGCGATGCCCAGTCGGGTGCAGGCCTCGATGTCGATGTGCGGTCCAACCTGACCGATCTGACAGATCAGGCGCAGCTTGGGCAGCTTCTCGAGCAGCGCCTTGGAGAAATGCGTGCGCTCGTGGATGACCACCAGCGCTTCGGCATCGCGAAGGCGCACCGCGAGCTGGCCTGTGCCTTTGACGGTGTTGGTGTAGACCTTGGCTGACAAGCCGTCAAGCCGGGAGGCACATGGCAATTTTCGGACGGCGTCCTGATAGTCGTCCAGGATGATGATGTTCATGGGGCGGTCGAGTGTCCAGCTCGACATTGTGCAACGCGCGCGGCTGTGCCGGGCGTTGCCTGGACATCCTCACAGACCAATTACCAGGTTGTCACCTTTGCGCTGCGGCCATCTTCTGCCTTGGGTGAGGCGCGCACCGGGAAGTGGCTGTCCAGGGCGTCCAGGCGCAACTGCGCCTCGATTTGCCCGCGGTGCGTGGAGATCACCTTGAAAACGTCGGCGCGCAGGTGCCAGAGTTCACGCAGCGAACGCGAGGTTTCGATCTGGTCACGCACCTGGTTGGCTCGCAGCGACTGGAGGTCCCACAAGGAAGCAACGAACTCCGTCTTGATGGCGCGCAGGCCATTGACCGAAGACGGCGGGCGCGGCGATTCGCCGTTGTCCCACAACCAGTTCCACAAACCCCGGCACCAGCTCTTCCACAGAGGCTGGGCGGGCGCAAACTGGGCCGGAGGGGTGACGCCGACCCGCCTCGCGGCAGAGCCGCTCAGGTCCACAGGGGCGTCGTGAGGCAATTGCGTCGGGTTGGACAAGGCGCGATTGCGTCCCTGCGTGTCAACCTGTGCAGACTCGTCGTTGGAGTAGAAAAAGGATGCCATCGTGCCCTCGCTGCGCCTTTGAGCGCGTCTCGTACTGGACATCGACCATCCTAGGGAACCCTTGAGCAGGGTACACCCGTAAAAAACGGGCCTCGAGGGCCCGTTTCCGTGGACTGTTCACGACTTGTTACGTGTGGTGTGCGCTCAGACGGTGGCGACAGACATCCGCGCAATCGGGATCAATTTGCTGCCAGCCTGGCGGGCTTCGTCAAAGACTTCGCGGGCGCAGGTCTCACAGCACCCGCAGCAGGTGGCCACACGCGTGCGGTCCTGGAGGGCATCGAAGGAGCCGCAGCCCATGTTGGCTTGCTTGACGATTTCCTTGTCGGAGATGGCGTGGCAGACGCAGACGATCATGACGGGATTTGGGCTCACGAATGAGAATGAGTCGCATGATAGATGCGAATGATTCGCAGCACAAGCCCTTGGCCAAGCCCGGACCCCGATCAAGGGGATCCGAGCCGCCAGCCGTCGCCTGGTTCCTCAGCCTTCGATTTCACCCATGATGGATTGCAGGTAGTTCTGAACGCCAACTTTGGCGATCAAGTCGATCTGGGTCTCGAGGAAATCGATGTGCTCCTCGGTGTCGTCCAAGATGTGCTGGAACAGGTCACGGGAGACGTAATCGCGCACCGATTCACAGTAGGCGATGCCTTCCTTGACGGTGGCCTGGGCAGCGGTCTCGAGCTTGAGGTCGCAGGCCAGCAGCTCGGGCACGTCCTCGCCGATGAGCAGCTTGCCCAGGTCCTGCAGGTTGGGCAGGCCATCCAGCGTGAAGATGCGCTCCATCAGCTTGTCGGCGTGCTTCATCTCGCCGATCGATTCTTCGTACTCTTTCTTGGCCAGCTTGGCAAAGCCCCAGTGCTTGAGCATGCGGTAGTGCAGGAAGTACTGGTTGGTTGCGGTGAGTTCATTCTTGAGCTGCGCATTGAGCAGCTCGATGACCTTGGCGTCGCCCTTCATGGTGTCCTCGCGTGGTGGGTCAGGATGGGCCTCATTGTGAACCAGGGCAGGGCATGTGCCACATGTCGTGCGCACATCCCAACAGGTCGGATCGGGTATACTTCTAAGGTTTACCCGCAACCATCCCCCCGTCTGGCGAAACCGCGCCGATCTGGCATGTACATGATCGGCCTTGCTTTTGTCGCGTCCGTGTCCCGGCCATGTGCTGTTGCACGTTGACGGTGTCTCAAGCAAACGGTGAGCCAGGCGCGCACAACAAACGGAGAACGAACCCGTGCTGCCCGTCCTGCCCCAAGCTCTTCTGGCCCTCGCAGACGGCACGGTCTTTCTTGGCACTTCGATCGGCGCCGCCGGTCACACGGTCGGTGAAGTGGTGTTCAACACCTCGATCACCGGCTATCAGGAAATCCTCACCGACCCCAGCTACTGCCGCCAGATCGTGACCCTCACGTATCCGCACATCGGCAACTACGGGGTCAATGGTGAAGACGTCGAAGCCACGAAAGTCCATGCCGCTGGTCTGATCATCAAGGATCTGCCCATCCGCACTTCCAACTTCCGTCAGACCCGCACCCTCTCGCAATACCTGCAGGACGAAGGCACGGTCGGCATCGCCAACATCGACACCCGCAAGCTGACGCGCATCCTGCGCTCCAAGGGCGCTCAGAACGGTTGCATCGTCGCCCTGGCCGTTGGTCAGGATGTCACTGACGCGGTCATCGCCGACGCGGTGGCCAAAGCCAAGGCCGCACCGAACATGGCCGGCCAGGACCTGGCCCAGGTCGTGACCCGCAGCGACGTCGCCGTGTGGGACGAAACCGAGTGGAAGCTCTCCAACCCCGAATTGGGCGGCAAGCCAGGCTTCGGCAAGCAGACCGCCCCGAAGTTCCACGTCGTGGCCTATGACTTCGGCGTCAAGCGCAACATCCTGCGCATGCTGGCCGAGCGCGGCTGCAAGGTCACCGTGGTGCCCGCCAAGACGCCGGCTGCCGAGGTGCTCAAGCACAAGCCCGATGGCATCTTCCTGTCCAACGGCCCCGGGGACCCGGAGCCTTGCGACTACGCGATTGCTGCGGCCAAGGAGCTGATCGAAACCGGCATCCCGACCTTCGGCATCTGCCTGGGTCACCAGATCATGGCCCTGGCCTCCGGTGCCAAGACCTACAAGATGCCCTTCGGTCACCACGGCGGCAACCACCCTGTGAAAGACCTGGACAACGGCCGCGTCAGCATCACCAGCCAGAACCACGGTTTCGCCGTCGACGAAAAGACGCTGCCCGCCAACCTGCGCGCCACGCACATCTCGCTGTTCGACGGCACGCTGCAAGGCCTGGCCCGCACCGACAAGCCCGCTTTCTGCTTCCAGGGTCACCCGGAAGCTTCGCCCGGACCGCATGACATCAGCTACCTGTTCGATCGTTTCACTGCGCTGATGGAGAAGAACAATGCCTAAGCGCACAGACATCCAGAGCATCCTCATCATCGGCGCCGGCCCGATCATCATCGGTCAGGCCTGCGAATTCGACTACTCCGGCGCCCAGGCCTGCAAGGCCCTGCGCGAAGAGGGCTACAAGGTCATCCTGGTCAACAGCAACCCGGCGACCATCATGACGGACCCGAACACGGCGGACGTCACCTACATCGAGCCCATCACCTGGCAGGTGGTCGAGCGCATCATCGCCAAGGAGCGCCCCGACGCGATCCTGCCGACCATGGGCGGCCAGACCGCGCTGAACTGCGCGCTGGACCTGCACAAGCACGGCGTGCTGGCCAAGTACAACGTCGAAATGATCGGTGCCAACGAGCACGCGATCGAAAAAGCCGAAGACCGCCTGAAGTTCAAGGACGCGATGACCTCCATCGGCCTGGGCTCGGCCAAGTCGGGCATCGCCCACTCGCTGGAAGAAGCCTGGGCGGTGCAAAAGAGCATCCAGGCCGAAATCGGCGGCTCTGGCTTCCCGATGGTGATCCGCCCCAGCTTCACGCTGGGTGGCACCGGCGGCGGCATCGCCTACAACCCCGAAGAGTTCGAAGAGATCTGCAAGCGCGGCATCGACCTGTCGCCCACCAATGAGCTGCTCATCGAAGAGTCGCTGATCGGCTGGAAGGAATACGAGATGGAAGTGGTCCGCGACAAGGCGGACAACTGCATCATCGTGTGCTCGATCGAGAACCTGGACCCAATGGGCATCCACACCGGCGACTCGATCACCGTCGCCCCGGCGCAGACGCTCACCGACCGCGAGTACCAGCTGCTGCGCAACGCCTCCATCGCCATCCTGCGCGAGATCGGCGTCGAAACCGGCGGCTCTAACGTGCAGTTCTCGATCAACCCGGTCGACGGCCGCATGGTCGTCATCGAGATGAACCCGCGCGTGTCGCGCTCGTCCGCACTGGCTTCGAAGGCCACGGGCTTCCCGATCGCCAAGATCGCGGCCAAGCTGTCGGTCGGCTACACGCTCGACGAGCTCAAGAACGACATCACCGGCGGCGCCACCCCGGCATCGTTCGAGCCCTCGATCGACTACGTGGTCACCAAGATCCCGCGTTTCGCCTTCGAGAAGTTCCCTGCTGCCGACAGCCGCCTGACCACGCAGATGAAGTCCGTGGGCGAGGTGATGGCCATGGGCCGCACCTTCCAGGAATCCTTCCAGAAGGCCCTGCGCGGCCTGGAAACCGGCATCGACGGCCTGAGCGAGATCAGCACGGATCGCGAAGAAATCATCCAGGAAATCGGCGAACCCGGTCCTGAGCGCATTCGCTTCCTGGGGGATGCCTTCCGCATCGGCATGAGCCTGGACGAGGTCTTCGAAGAAACCAAGGTCGACCCTTGGTTCCTGGCCCAGATCGAAGACATCGTCAAGACCGAATCCGACGTCAAGGCACGCAAACTGGAGTCGCTGAGCGCTGAAGAGCTGCGTTACCTCAAGAAGAAGGGCTTCTCCGACCGCCGCCTGGCCAAGCTGCTCGGCACCGATCAGCACGCCGTGCGCAAGGCCCGTCATGCCCTGGGTGTGCGCCCCGTCTACAAGCGCGTCGACACCTGTGCGGCCGAGTTCGCCACGCAGACCGCCTACATGTACTCGTGCTACGAGAACGAAGGCGGCGAGTGCGAGGCCGAGCCGACCGACAAGAAGAAGATCATGGTGCTGGGCGGTGGCCCGAACCGCATCGGCCAGGGCATCGAGTTCGACTACTGCTGCGTTCACGCCGCCCTCGCCATGCGCGAAGACGGCTACGAGACCATCATGGTCAACTGCAACCCCGAGACCGTCTCGACCGACTACGACACCTCCGACCGCCTGTACTTCGAGCCGGTGACGCTGGAAGACGTGCTGGAAATCGTCGACAAGGAAAAGCCGGTTGGCGTGATCGTGCAGTACGGCGGCCAGACCCCGCTCAAGCTCGCGCTCGACCTCGAAGCCAATGGCGTGCCCATCATCGGCACCACGCCTGACAGCATCGACATCGCCGAAGACCGCGAACGTTTCCAGGCCCTGCTGCACAAGCTGGGTCTGAAGCAGCCGCCCAACCGCACGGCCCGCAACGAAGAAGACGCCATCAAGCTGGCGAACGAAATCGGCTACCCGCTGGTGGTGCGCCCCTCGTACGTGCTGGGCGGCCGCGCCATGGAAATCGTCCACGGCGACAAGGACCTCGAGCGCTACATGCGCGAAGCCGTGCGCGTCTCCGAGAAGTCGCCCGTGCTGCTCGACCGCTTCCTCAACGACGCCGTTGAAGTCGACGTGGACTGCATCGCCGATGGCGAGGCCACGATGATCGGCGGCATCATGGAACACATCGAGCAAGCTGGTGTGCACTCCGGTGACTCGGCCTGTTCGCTGCCGCCCTACACCTTGAGTGCCGAGCTGCAAGACGAGCTGCGCCGCCAGACCGCGCTGATGGCCAAGGCCCTGAACGTGGTTGGCCTGATGAACGTGCAGTTCGCGATCCAGGGCGATGTGACCAAGGGCTTGAACGACGCCACCGTCTACGTGCTCGAAGTGAACCCGCGTGCCTCTCGCACCGTGCCGTACGTGTCGAAGGCCACGGGCCAGCCCCTGGCCAAGATCGCTGCGCGCTGCATGGCAGGCCAAAAACTGGCCACGCAGAAGTCGCCCGACGGCCGTGCCCCGCGCGAAGTCGTGCCGCCTTACTTCACCGTCAAGGAAGCCGTCTTCCCGTTCAACAAGTTCCCGGGTGTGGACCCCGTCCTCGGCCCTGAAATGCGTTCGACCGGCGAGGTCATGGGCGTGGGCGAGACCTTCGGTGAAGCCATGCTGAAGTCTCAGCTGGGCGCTGGCTCGCGCCTGCCCACCAAGGGCACGGTCTGCATCTCCGTCAAGGACGGCGACAAGCAGCGCGCCGTGGGCGTGGCCCGCGACCTGGTGGCCCTGGGCTTCAGCGTCGTGGCCACCAAGGGCACGGCGGCAGCCATCGCGGCGGCAGGTGTGCCGGTCAAGCCGGTGAACAAGGTCAAGGACGGCCGCCCGCACATCGCGGACGCCATCAAGGCCGGTGAAATCCAGCTGGTGTTCACCACCGTGGACGAAACCCGCACGGCCATTGCCGACTCGCGCAGCATCCGCCAGGCAGCCTTGGCCAACCGCGTCACTTACTACACCACCATGGCCGGCTGCGAAGCCGCTGTGGAAGCGCTCAAGCACCAGGACGACCTGGTGGTGTACTCGGTGCAGGAACTGCACGCCAAACTGCACTAAACTGCCAGCTTGCCGCGTCGGGCTCGCCCGATCGCGGCCATGCATTCAACGGGCCGCTCCCGGCCGCTCCTCCACAGAGACGGCGCCTGGGACGCGGCTCCTTCATTTTGGAAGACACATCAGCCATGTCCACCATTCCCATCACCAAGCGTGGTGCCGAGCAGCTCAAGGAAGAGCTGCACCGCCTCAAACACGTCGAGCGTCCCGCCGTGGTGCAAGCCATTGCCGAGGCCCGGGCCCAGGGTGACCTGTCGGAAAACGCCGAGTACGACGCAGCCAAAGACAAGCAAGGCTTCATCGAAGGACGCATCAACGAAATCGAAGGCAAGCTCTCTGCCGCCAAGGTCATCGATCCGGCAGACCTGGATGCCGGCGGCCGGGTGGTGTTCGGTGCCACCGTCGAAATGGAAATCGAGGCCACGGGCGACGTGGTCACCTACCAGATCGTGGGTGATGACGAGGCCGACCTCAAGGAAGGCAAGATCTCCATTGGTTCCCCCATCGCCCGAGCCCTGATCGGCAAAGAGGCTGGTGACGTGGCCGTGGTGCAGGCGCCAGGTGGCGAGCGCAGCTACGAAATCATCGAAGTTCGCTACATTTGAGCGGCGTTGGTCGATGATGAGCAAGGTTGTTCGTTTTCAGTCGATGCTCTCTGGTCTGTGGGCGGGCGTTTTGCTGGCCATCGGTGGCATCGCGGCGCCTGCCTTGTTCAGTGTGCTCGAGCGCCAGCAAGCTGGCGCAGGTGCCGGCCAGATCTTCCACATCGAGTCCCGGCTGAGCCTGGCTTTCGCCATCTTGCTGTTCGTGCTGGAGCGTCGGCGTGTGCGCGACGAGGTGGAGCAGGGGGCTTCCCAAAGCGCCATGAGCGCCAACCTGTTGCTGGTGCTCGGGGCGCTGTTTCTGACGGTGCTGGGTGGTTTCGCCCTGCAGCCCATGATCCAGGCAGCCAAGGCCGGCGAGCCCACAGCCCTGTCTTTTGCCGCCCTGCATGGCATCTCGGCCTCGCTTTACTGGCTCAAGGCTTTGCTGGTGCTGGTGTTGGCCTGGCGCATGACGGCACGCTGAATGAAAAACGGCACCCAAAGGTGCCGTTTTGCTGTCAAATGTTGGCAGATGCGATCAGATCAGCCTGATTTTTTGCTGGTCATGCGTTTTTTTGCGCGCTTGATGAGGCCGCCTGGCGTCACGCGTTGGTTGCCCAGCACGGTCACTTTCTTGATCTCCGGGCGGCGCGTGCCACTCTTGGAGAACTTCAGGATCTTGACCTCGCGAGGGGCTGCGCCACCGCGCCGGGCATCGTCTTGCTCGGTGTCTTTCTCGGGCATCGGGCGCCAGATAACCAGCAGCTTGCCGATGTGCTGGATGGGCGCGGCGTTGAGCTGGTCGCACAGCTGGGCAAAGATTTCTTCGCGGGCAGCGCGATCGTCTCCGAGCACGCGCACCTTGATCAGCCCGTGGGCCTTGAGCGCGGAGTCGGTCTCCTTGACGACAGCGGGCGTCAGGCCGTCTCCGCCGATCATCACGACGGGATCAAGGTGGTGGGCGTCGGCGCGCAGGGCGCGGCGCTCGGAAGTGGTCAGTTCAATTGCAGGCATCCCTCTATTATCGAGCCATGAAAGTCCAAACCAAAAGCAAAAAAGTCAACAAGGCTTGGCTGAACGATCACATCCACGATCCATACGTGCGTCTGGCGCAAAAAGAAGGCTATCGATCCAGAGCGGCTTACAAGATCAAAGAGATCGATGAAGCCCTTGGTTTGATCAAGCCCGGGCAGTTGGTGGTGGACCTGGGTGCCGCCCCTGGCGCATGGAGTCAATACGTGCGGCGCAAATTCGCACCGAAGGACGTGGGCGTGGGGGGCGCTGCCGTGGGTGAGCTCAATGGCACCATCATCGCCCTGGACCTGCTGGACTTCGATCCGATCGAGGGCGTGACCTTCATCCAGGGTGATTTTCGGGAGGAAGCCGTGCTGCAGCGGTTGCAGGACGAGGTGGCCGGCCGACCGGTGGACGTGGTCATCTCGGACATGGCACCCAACCTCAGCGGCATCGACGTGACCGACAGCGCCCGGATCGCTCACCTGATCGAGTTGGCCATTGACTTCGCACAGCAACACCTGAAAAAGGACGGCGCGCTCGTTTGCAAAGTTTTTCACGGCGCGGGCTACAGCCAGCTGGTGGAGGCCTTCAAGGCGAATTTCCGCGTCTGCAAGCCGGTCAAACCCAAGGCTTCCCGCGACAAATCGGCCGAAACCTTCCTGGTTGGCATCGGTCTGAAGACGCGCTGAGTCACTTTGTCTCGTCAAGGCATCGTCAAGGCCTCAATTCCAGCGTTTCATGTGGGATTGGGCGCCACGCGTCAACCCTTGACTGCACTAGAATGGTCCCCACATGCCGCGAAGGACGGCACTGTTTTGCGTCATCATGACAAAGGCGGTGCAGTTTTTTGGATCCGTGTTCGGTGTGGGGATGCATCCAGCATCAGCCGAACCGGTGTGACTGTGGGTTGAAGGAGCCGCGGTGAACAATCAATGGTTCTCGAAAGTTGCTGTCTGGCTGGTGGTGGCCCTCGTGCTGTTCACCGTGTTCAAACAGTTCGATCGCGCTGGCGCGGTCGGCGGTCAGATGGCGTATTCGGAGTTCCTCGAGGAAGTCCGCGCCAAGCGCATCAAGAGCGTGACCCTGCAAGAGGGCGGTGGCGGGACCGAGATCATCGCGACCACGACCGATGACAAGAAGATCCGCTCGACCGCCACCTACCTCGACCGCGGCCTGGTCGGCGACCTGATCAACAACGGCGTCAAGTTCGACGTCAAGCCTCGCGAAGAACCCTCGCTCATCATGAGCCTGCTGGTCTCGTGGGGCCCCATGCTGCTGCTGATCGGCGTGTGGATCTATTTCATGCGCCAGATGCAGGGCGGTGGCAAGGGCGGCGCGTTCAGCTTCGGCAAGAGCAAGGCCCGCATGCTCGACGAGAACAACAACAACATCACCTTCGCTGACGTCGCCGGTTGCGACGAAGCCAAGGAAGAAGTCAAGGAACTCGTCGACTTCCTGCGTGACCCGCAGAAATTCCAGAAGCTCGGCGGCCGCATTCCCCGTGGTGTGCTGCTGGTCGGCCCTCCCGGTACCGGCAAGACGCTGCTGGCCAAGTCCATCGCTGGCGAAGCCAAGGTGCCGTTCTTCACCATCTCCGGCTCCGATTTCGTTGAAATGTTCGTCGGCGTGGGCGCGGCCCGCGTGCGCGACATGTTCGAGCAAGCCAAGAAGAACGCACCCTGCATCATCTTCATCGACGAAATCGACGCGGTCGGTCGTCACCGTGGCGCTGGCCTGGGTGGCGGCAACGACGAGCGAGAGCAGACCCTCAACCAGATGCTGGTCGAGATGGACGGTTTCGAAACCAACCTGGGTGTGATCGTGATCGCCGCGACCAACCGCCCCGACATCCTCGACCCCGCCTTGCTGCGTCCAGGTCGTTTTGACCGCCAGGTCTACGTGACGCTGCCGGACGTGCGCGGCCGCGAGCAGATCCTCAACGTGCACATCCGCAAGGTGCCGGTGGGGCAAGACGTGCGCGCAGACATCCTGGCCCGTGGCACGCCTGGTTTCTCGGGTGCCGACCTGGCCAACCTGGTCAACGAAGCCGCCTTGTTCGCTGCGCGCCGCAATGGCCGCGTGGTCGAAATGCAGGACTTCGAAAAGGCCAAAGACAAGATCATGATGGGCCCCGAGCGCAAGTCCATGGTCATGCCCGAGGAAGAGCGCAAGAACACGGCCTACCACGAGGCCGGCCACGCCTTGGTCGCTCGCCTGCTGCCCAAGACCGATCCAGTGCACAAGGTCACCATCATCCCGCGCGGCCGTGCTTTGGGCGTGACCATGCAGTTGCCCGAAGGCGATCGCTACAGCATGGACAAGACCCGCATGCTCGACACCATCTCCGTGCTGTTCGGTGGTCGCATCGCCGAAGAGGTGTTCATGGACCAGATGACGACCGGCGCTTCGAACGACTTCGAGCGCGCCACCGCCATCGCCCGCGACATGGTCACCCGCTACGGCATGACCGACGAACTCGGTCCGGTGGTCTACGCCGAGAACGAAGGCGAGGTCTTCCTGGGTCGCTCGATCACCAAGACCACCAACATGTCTGAAGAGACGATGCAGAAGGTGGACAAGCAGATCCGCAAGATCATCGACGAGCAGTACGCCATCGCGCGCAAGCTCATCGAAGACAACCAGGACAAGATGCACGTGATGGCCAAGGCCCTGCTGGAGTGGGAAACCATCGACGCAGAGCAGATCGACGACATCATGCAAGGCCGTGAGCCCCGTCCTCCCAAGGACTGGACGCCGCCTTCGAACAGGCCCAGCAGCGGCCCCAAGCCGCCCATGAGCGCCGATGGCGCCCCAGCGGCGATTTGAACCAGGCGCCCCAAGGCGTCCTTTGACAACGGGGCTTCGGCCCCGTTTTTCATGTCGAGTCACCAGCCATGAAGCATTGGCAAACCACGCGTTACACCATTGACCTGAGCCGCCCGCGTGTCATGGGCATCGTCAACGTCACGCCCGACTCGTTTTCGGATGGCGCACGGCATGCAGACACCGTCGCAGCCCTCAAACATGCTCAAAAGCTGGTGGAGGAGGGGGCGGACATCCTCGACATCGGCGGCGAGTCGACCCGACCCGGTGCGCCCGAGGTGCCTGCCGACGAAGAGTGGGCGCGCATCGAAGGCGTTTTGCGCGGTGCCATGTCCTGGGGTGTGCCCTTGTCGATCGACACGTGCAAGACAGAGGTCATGCAGCGTGCGCTCGACCTTGGCGCTGACATCATCAACGACGTGAAGGCCCTGGGCGCACCCGGGGCACTGGCCGAGGTCGCTCGCCACCCTTCCTGCGGTGTGTGCGTGATGCACATGAGGGGCTCTCCAGCCACCATGCAAGACGCACCCAGCTACAGCGACGTGCTCGAAGAGGTCCACCACTTTCTGCGCGCGCGCTTGCATGCGCTCACGACCGCTGGCATCGGATTGGAGCGCATCACGCTGGATCCCGGCATCGGCTTTGGCAAGACGCCACAACACAACCTGGAGCTGCTCAAGCGCCAGGGGGAACTCCTGGACCTGGGGCGGCCTCTGCTGCTGGGTTGGTCGCGCAAATCCACCCTGGGAGAGCTCACTGGTCGGCCCGTCGGGCAGCGCCTGGCCGCCAGCTTGGCGGCTGCATTGGCTTCGGTGCAAAGAGGTGCGGCCGTGGTGCGGGTGCACGACGTTGCAGAAACGGTCGATGCGCTGCGTGTCTGGGGCGCTGCAGGTCTGCTGGATTGACCGAAAACCGTGGACAATCCAGCGACCTCCGCACACACAAGCAGCTCATGTCCAGACAATACTTTGGCACCGACGGCATCCGCGGCACCGTGGGCCAGGCGCCCATCACGCCCGATTTCGTTCTCAAGTTGGGGCACGCCGTGGGGCAGGTCGTGCGTCGTCACACTTCCGGTCGGCGACCCAAGGTCCTGATTGGCAAGGACACGCGCATTTCGGGCTACATGCTCGAGTCGGCCCTGGAGGCCGGTTTCGCGTCGGCTGGGGTGGATGTCTTGCTCACCGGGCCTTTGCCAACGCCTGGCGTGGCCTACCTGACACGCGCGTTGCGCTTGAACCTGGGTGTGGTGATCAGCGCGTCGCACAACCCGTTTGGCGACAATGGCATCAAGTTCTTCTCGTCTCGCGGCGAGAAGCTGCCAGACGAGTGGGAGCTGGCTGTCGAGGCTGCATTGCGCGAGCCCCCGCAGTGGGTGGATTCGCACAGCTTGGGCAAGGCACGTCGCCTGGAGGACGCCCGGGGCCGCTACATCGAGTTCTGCAAGAGCACCTTTGCGTCGAACCTGTCGCTCAAGGGCCTCAAGATCGTGGTGGATGCAGCCCACGGCGCGGCTTACCAGGTGGCGCCCGAGGTGTTTCACGAGTTGGGGGCCGAGGTCATCGCCATCGGTTGTTCGCCCGACGGCCTGAACATCAACCAGGGTGTCGGGGCCACGCACCCGGAGGCGCTGGTGGCGGCGGTCAAACAGCACGGCGCCGACTACGGCATCGCGCTGGACGGAGATGCCGATCGGCTCCAGATTGTCGGGGCAGACGGTCGCCTTTTCAACGGCGACGAGCTTTTGTACGTCATGGTGGCCGACCGCATCGACCAGGGCGAAGCCGTGCCGGGCGCAGTGGGCACCTTGATGACGAACATGGCTGTCGAGGTGGCACTCAAGCAGCGAGGCATCGATTTCGTGCGCGCCAAGGTGGGCGACAGGTACGTGCTGGAAGAGCTGGGTGCCAAAGGTTGGAAGCTGGGCGGTGAGGGCTCGGGTCACCTGATCGCGCTGGACCGTCACACCACGGGTGATGGCATCGTCAGCGCGCTGGCGATCTTGCAGGCGGTGGTGCGCAGCGCACGCAGCGTGTCCTCCTGGCTCCAGGGGGTGGAGTTGTATCCGCAGCGCTTGATCAACGTGCGTCTTCAGCCGGGCATGGACTGGCAGAACCACCTGCCGCTTCAGCATGCTCGCAGCGACGTTGAGGCTCGGCTGGCTGACAAAGGGCGCGTGCTCATCCGGGCGTCGGGAACAGAGCCTTTGGTGCGCGTGATGGTCGAGGCCAGTGACAAGGCCCTGGCCGACGCCTGCGCAGAGCAGCTTGCGGCAACGCTTGCCTGAGGTCTTCTCGAACCCCTCACACAACGGAAAAAGCCCCCTCGGGGGCTTTTTTGTTCCCTGAGCAAGTCGCCTTGAATCAGCGACGGGGCTTATTTTTTGGGCGGCGTGAGCACGCGGTCGATGACGTGCAGCACGCCATTGCTGGCGGTGACGTCCGCCTGGGTCACCAGGGCTTCGTCCACGGTGACAAAGTCGCCTGCCTTGGCAAGCACCAGCTTGGTGCCGGCCAGGGTGGTGACGGTGGTGGTGTCGGCGTTCAGGGCGGCGCGGGTGGTCGCCCCGGCGACGGCATGGTGCTTGAGCACGGCTTTGAGGGCCTCGGGATCCTTGCCGAGTTTGTCCAGCGTGGCGGCGGGCAGGGCGCGGAAAGCCTCGTCGGTGGGGGCGAACACCGTCACCGGGCCTACGCCGGTGAGCAAATCGCCCAAGCCAGCTTGCTGAGTCAGTTTGACGAACGTGCTCAATTGCGGATCGCGGGAAGCAACGGCCTGCAGGTTGGCGGGGGCGCTGTCGGTGGTGGCGCAGCCGGCAAACTGGGCCAGGGTGCCACAAACGAGTGCGCTCATCACCAGGCGACGAGACAGGCGGGTGTTCTTGTGAAAGGTCATGGGGAGCTCCATAGGGGTGGACGACGCCGCTTCGGCGGCTGATCGGCAAGATAGAAGGCCCTCGTGACAGATCGGTGACCATGACATGACAATGACTGTCACATGACATGGCTCGCTCGGCTTGTGACGTTCGTGACAACACCCTCACGGGTTGTCATGTGACCGTCACAATGGGTCGATACAGTCCGCCGCGTCAACTTCCTTTTGTCTGACGTTCCCTGAAAGGCGACTCATGAGCTTCAAGATGATCCGCACCGCTGCCGCCGCCATGGCCCTGTCCCTGGTCGCCGGCGTGGCTCTGGCCAACGACGTGACCGGTGCCGGCGCGACCTTCCCCGCACCGCTGTATGCCAAATGGGCTGCTGACTACAGCAACGCCACCAAGGTCAAGGTCAACTACCAATCGGTGGGCTCGGGTGCAGGCATCAAGCAAATCAAGGCCAAGACCGTTGACTTCGGTGCCTCTGACATGCCCCTGGTGGACGCGGACCTGGCCAAGGACGGCCTGATCCAGTTCCCCACTGTGATCGGTGGCGTCGTGCCCGTGGTCAACATCAAGGGCATCGCCCCCGGCCAGATCAAGATGACCGGCGAATTGATCGGCAACATCTACCTGGGCAAGATCACCCGCTGGAACGACGCAGCCATCGTGGCGCTGAACCCTGGCGTGCCCCTGCCCGATGCCCCGATCGCTCCGGTGCGCCGCGCAGACGGCTCCGGCACCACGTTCATCTTCACGAACTACCTCTCGAAGGTCAACGCCGAGTGGAAGTCCAAGGTGGGTGAGGGCACCGCCGTCAACTGGCCGACCGGCGCTGGCGGCAAGGGCAACGAGGGTGTCTCGGCCTTCGTGCAGCGCTTGCCCAACTCGATCGGCTACGTCGAGTACGCCTATGCCAAGCAGAACCGCATGTCGCATGTGCTGCTCAAGAACGCGGCTGGCAACTTCGTGGCCCCTGATGACGCGACCTTCAAGGCCGCCGCCGCCGCCGCTGACTGGAACAAGTCGTTCTATCAGATCCTGACCGAGCAAGCCGGCAAGGACGCCTGGCCCCTGACCGGCGCCACCTTCATCCTGATGCACAAGTCGCAGGACAAGCCGGCCCAGGCCGCTGCAGCCCTGAAGTTCTTCGATTGGGCCTATGTCAATGGCGACACCGCCGCTGGCAACCTGGAGTACGTGCCCCTGCCCGCCAACGTGAAGGAACTGGTCCGCAAGCAGTGGGCTTCCGTGGTGGACACCGCGGGCAAGCCGGTGGGCTGGAAGTGATCGCCTGATCTTGTTTTGACCCTGACCGGGCGTCCGAGCCTTTGGGCGCCCGGTCGACGCAGACCTGATGTCTCCTGCAAACCGCACCCGACTTGTCATGGAGTGAGCGATGGCCGCCATACTACCGACTGACCTCGGCGACGCATCCGCGCCGCCCGACCGGAAAAACCAACGTCAGCCCATGACCAACCCGCCTTCTCGCCGCGTCCAGGCCCCTTGGGCCGATGCCGCATTCGCCCTGGCAGCCCGTGCTGCCGCCGTCCTCACCCTGTGCCTGCTGCTGGGCATCATCGGCTCGCTGGTGGTGGGCGCCTGGCCCGCCATCCATGAATACGGGCTGGGCTTTTTCACCAGCACCGCCTGGGACCCTGTCCAGAACCAGTACGGTGGTCTGGTGATGATCTACGGCACGCTGATGACGTCGTTCATCGCGCTGCTGATCGCCGTGCCCGTGAGCTTCGGCATCGCCGTGTTCCTGACCGAGCTGTCGCCCGCATGGCTCAAGCGCCCGCTGGGCATCGCCATCGAGTTGCTGGCGGCCGTGCCGTCGATCGTCTACGGCATGTGGGGGCTGCTGGTGTTCGGCCCGATCCTGTCCGAGTACGTGCAGCAGCCGCTGCAGGCGCTCACCGAGGGCGTTCCTTACCTGGGTGCGTTCTTCTCTGGCCCGCCTGTGGGCATCGGCATCCTGTCGGCCGGCATCATCCTGGCCATCATGGTGATCCCGTTCATCGCTTCGGTGATGCGTGACGTGTTCGAAGTCACGCCGCCGCTGCTCAAGGAATCGGCCTACGGCCTGGGTTCGACCACCTGGGAAGTCGTCTCCAAGGTTGTGCTGCCTTACACCAAGACCGGTGTGGTCGGCGGCATCATGCTGGGCCTGGGGCGTGCGCTGGGCGAGACCATGGCCGTGACCTTCGTCATCGGCAACATGAACCAGCTCAATTCGCTGTCTGTTTTTGAGGCCGCCAACAGCATCACCTCGGCCCTGGCCAACGAATTCGCCGAAGCCGGCGAGGGCCTGCACCAGGCCTCGCTGATCTACCTCGGCCTGATCCTGTTCTTCATCACCTTCGTCGTGCTGGCCTTCTCCAAGGTGTTGCTGGCCCGCCTGAAGAAGTCCGAAGGAGCCCGCTCGTGAGCACCGCAGCACTGCAAGCCTCCCGTGCCCGCAAGCACGCCGGACGCAAACGCATCAATTTCATCGCCCTGACGCTGTCGCTGGGTGCCATGGCTTTCGGCCTGGTCTGGCTGGTCTGGATCCTGGTTGAAACCGTGCGCCTGGGGCTCGATGGCCTGGCGATCGCCACCTTCACCGAGATGACCCCGCCGCCGATGGAAGCCGGTGGCCTGGCCAACGCGCTGATGGGCTCGCTGCTGATGGTGGGACTGGCCACGCTGATCGGCACGCCCGTGGGCATCCTGGCTGGCGTCTACCTGGCCGAGTATGGTCAAAAGGGCTGGCTGGGCAGCGCCACGCGCTTCATCAACGACATCCTGCTGTCGGCTCCGTCCATCGTGATCGGCTTGTTCATCTACTCGGTGGTGGTCTCGCGCTTCAAGTCTTTCTCGGGCTGGGCCGGTGTGCTGGCGCTGGCGCTGATCGTGATCCCGGTGGTCATCCGCACCACCGAGAACATGCTGGCGCTGATCCCCAATGCGCTGCGTGAAGCCGCCTACGCCCTGGGCACGCCCAAGTGGAAAGTGATCATGAGCATCACGCTGAAGTCGGCCCGCGCTGGCGTCATCACCGGCATCCTGCTGGCCGTGGCCCGCATCGCCGGCGAGACCGCGCCGCTGCTGTTCACCGCCCTGTCCAACCAGTTCTGGTCGACCGACATGAGCGGCCCGATGGCCAGCCTGCCGGTCACCATCTTCAAGTTCGCGATGAGCCCCTACGAGAACTGGCAAAAGCTGGCCTGGGCAGGCGTGTTCATCATCACCATCGGCGTGCTGGCACTCAACGTGATCGCCCGCAGCATGTTCCGCCAGCGCTGATCGGCGCGGCATCGATACCCGACACCTGAAAGACGCATCATGGACGCCAAAGTGCAAACCAACGATCCCGTCAAGGCCAAACTGGCCGTCAAGAACCTGAACTTCTACTACGGCAAGTTCCACGCGCTCAAGAACGTGAACATGGACCTGCCCGAGAAGAAGGTCACCGCCTTCATTGGCCCCTCGGGCTGCGGCAAGTCGACGCTGCTGCGCACCTTCAACCGCATGTTCGAGCTCTACCCCGAGCAGCGCGCCGAAGGCCAGATCTTGCTGGACGGTCAGGACATCCTGACCACGAAGGAAGACGTTTCGCTGATCCGTGCGCGCGTCGGCATGGTGTTTCAAAAGCCCACGCCGTTCCCGATGTCGATCTACGAGAACATCTCGTTCGGCGTCAAGCTGTTCGAGAACCTCTCGCGCTCCGAGATGGACGAGCGCGTGGAATGGGCCCTCAAGAAGGCCGCGCTGTGGAACGAGGTCAAGGACAAACTCAACCAGAGTGGCTCTGGCCTCTCGGGTGGTCAGCAGCAGCGTCTGTGCATCGCTCGCGGCATCGCCATCAAGCCCGAGGTGCTGTTGCTTGACGAGCCCTGCTCGGCCCTGGACCCCATCTCCACCGGCAAGATCGAAGAGCTGATCCACGAACTCAAGGACGACTACACCGTCCTGATCGTGACCCACAACATGCAGCAGGCCGCGCGTTGCTCGGACTACACGGCCTACATGTACCTGGGCGAGCTCATCGAGTTCGGCGCGACCACGGACATCTTCATGAAGCCCAAGCGCACCGAGACCGAGGACTACATCACCGGTCGCTTCGGCTGATCGACAACAAAAACAAGGAGAACACCATGAGTGACAAACACCTCTCCAGTCAGTTCGACGCCGAGCTCAGCGGCATTTCCACGCGCGTGCTGGAAATGGGTGGCCTGGTCGAATCCCAGGTGGCCCTGGCCATTGACGCCTTGACGCACTTCAATGGCGAAGTCGCCAGCCAGGTGCTGATCGGCGAAGAAAAGGTCAACGCGATGGAAATGCAGATCGACGCCGACCTGTCGACCATCATCGCGCGCCGTCAGCCCACGGCCCGCGACCTGCGCCTGCTGATCGCCATCTCCAAGACCATCGGCAACCTCGAGCGCGTGGGCGACGAGGCCGCGCGCATCGCACGCACGGTGCAGCGCCTGATCAACACCGGTGTGTCGTCTCGCCTGCGCCTGCCGGTCGGTGACGTGTCCTTCGAAGCTGGCTTGGCCACCGCCTCGCTGCGCAAGTCGCTGGACGCTTTCGCCCGCCTGGACACCCAGACCGCGCTGGAAGTCATCAAGAGCGACAACGAGATCGACGCCGAATTCGACGGCCTGATGCGCAAGCTCATCACCTACATGATGGAAGACCCGCGCACCATCTCCGCGTCCATCGACCTGGTCTTCGTGGCCAAGGCCATCGAGCGCGTGGGCGACCACGCCAAGAACCTGGCCGAGCAGGTGATCTACATCGTCAAGGGGGCCGACGTGCGTCACAACACGCCCGAGGCCGTCGAGAACATCATCAAGTGATGACGGGAGCCAAGCCATGAGCCGTGTGTTGGTGGTGGAAGACGAACCCGCGATCGCCGAGTTGATCGCGCTGAACCTGCGTCACTCGGGTTTCGAGGTGACGCTGGCGGGTGACGCCGAGCAAGCCCAGCTCGAAATCGACAAGGTGCTGCCGGACCTGGTGCTGCTGGACTGGATGCTGCCTGGCCAGTCTGGCTTGGCGCTGGCTAAGCGCTGGCGCGGTGTCACGCGCACCCGCGACCTGCCGATCATCATGCTGACGGCTCGTGCGGAAGAGGTGGACAAGGTCGCTGGCCTGGATGCTGGCGCCGATGACTACCTGACCAAGCCTTTCTCGACGCACGAGCTGATGGCCCGCGTGCGCGCCGTGTTGCGCCGCAAGGCCCCGCAGGCACTGGACTCCGCCGTCGAGGTGGCGGGCCTGCGCCTGGACCCGGCCACGCGCCGCGTCTGCCGTGGCGAACAAGAGGTCAAGATCGGCCCGACCGAGTTCAAGCTTCTGCACTTCTTCATGACGCACCCCGAGCGCGTGCACAGCCGTGCGCAGTTGCTCGACCGCGTCTGGGGTGACCACGTTTTCATCGAAGAGCGCACGGTCGATGTCCACGTCAAGCGCCTGCGCGAGGCCCTGTCGCCGGTGCAACGTTCGTCGCTGATCGAAACGGTGCGGGGCGCTGGCTACCGCCTGACTCAGCAAGTGGTGGACATCGCCGCCTGACACAGCCCGGACCAGACAACCGTGGATTCAAGCAATTCGTGGCTCATCTCGCGGGTCGCGGTGCGGCTCGCCGTGGGCATGGCCGGTGGCCTGGCAGGCTACTGGATCGGGCAGCGCGTGGGCTACCCCGTGGCGGCGGGGGCGGCAGCGGCCTCGTCCGCCGTGCTGCTGCTTTCCGTCTCTGACACCCTGCATGGCCATGCGCTGCTGGACTGGCTGCGCAACCCGGAGTCACCTGGCCCGGTCTTGCCGGGCATCTGGGGTGAGCTGTCTCACCGGGTCGAGCGCTTGCTGCGATCACGCGACGCCGACATCGCCCTCGAGCGGGGTGAGTTGCAGCAGTTTCTTTCGGCGATCGAGGCCTCGCCAAACGGCGTCATGTTGCTCGACGAGAGCGATCACCTGACCTGGATCAGCCCTGCGGCGGCCGACCACTTCGGCCTGAATCGCCAACGTGACCTGCAGCAGCGGGTCACCAACCTGATCCGCCAGCCCGCGTTCGTGCAGTACTTGCAGGCCGGCGACTTCAGCGAAACCGTCAAGTGCCCGATGTCCCGCGGTGGGCTGAGCTGGCTTCAGATCCAGGTGCGCGAGTTTGGAGAAGGGCGCAAGCTCATCCTCTCGCAGGACATCACCGAGCGCGAACGCGCCGACACCATGCGCCGCGACTTCGTGGCCAATGTCTCGCACGAAATCCGCACGCCACTGACGGTGCTGATGGGTTTCATCGAAACGCTGGGGGCCCTGCCGCTGACCGAAGTGGAGCGCAAGCGCGTGATCGCGCTCATGGCCGAGCAGGCCGATCGCATGCAGGGCCTGGTGTCTGACCTGCTGACGCTGGCACAGATCGAGGGCAGTCCCCGTCCCGCCTCTGACAGGTGGTTGCCCGTTCAGCACCTCATGCGACGTGTGGCCAATGACGCACGAGGCCTGTCGAAAGAGCGCCATCCCATCGAGGTTCAGCCTGATCCAGCGCATGTGGATGCCGAGATCTCGGGTGTCGAGAGCGAGTGGCTCAGCGCCATGGGCAACCTGGTCTCGAATGCGATCCGCTACACCCCCGCCGGCCAAGCTGTCGAGATCCACTGGCGCAGCCTGCCCGATGGCAGCGCCGAGTTCAGTGTTCAGGACCACGGCATCGGCATTTCTCCCGAGCACCTGCCCAGGCTCACCGAGCGTTTTTATCGCGTCGATGGCAGCCGTTCGCGCGACACGGGTGGCACGGGCCTGGGTCTGTCCATCGTCAAGCACGTGATCCAGCGCCATGGGGGCGAACTCAAGATCAGCAGCGAGCAGGGCAAAGGATCGAGTTTCACGCTGCACATCCCTGCGATGCGGGTGCGTCGCGTGGAGGTCGACTCGGCGGTGTCCTGACGCCAGTTGACGCGCCTTCAGTCGGTGGCGTTCATGGCGCTGGCGGTGACCTCGTCGATGTCATCGAAGGTTTCGCTCTGCGCCATTTGATCCGTTTGCGCCTTTTGTGACTTCTGAGATGTTGTGGCAGTGTTGCGTCGGTAGACCACCACCAGCTCGGAATTGCGCGTGCGTTGGTTGTACTGGGCCACCTTTCGCCAGCCCGGCAACACGGGCGGTTGAGACTTGGGGTGGATGCGAACGACCACACTGCCGCAGCCCTGCTTGCGCATCGAAAGTGGGTCGTGCGCGAGGCCATCGACCCGGTAACCACCGAAATACTCCATCGCCGTGAGCAAGCCCACCGAAGCATCTGGTGCACACACCAGCTCGGCGCGTGGCATGTACGGCGAGATGCGGGACATCAACAGGCGGTAGCTGCGTGCCTGGTCCAAGAGGGGCAGCAGCAGGGTCATGGTCAACAGCCAGCACACGGCCACGCCACCTGCTGGCAGCACCAGGCTTTTCCAGAGTGCGTGGGTGCGGCGTGACGTGCGCCATCGAACCAGCCACAACCAAAGCAGGGTGCCGAGCAAGGCAAAGCCCAGGGCGATGGGGCTGAAACCGATGACAGCATCTGGCACCAGCTTGAGGACGTTGACCGCGGTTCGCTCGGGCTGGCCGGTCTGGATGGCGACATAGGCCAGCCAGATCAGCGACGCGCAGGCGGTGAAAAAGCAGACCGAGAACCAGTCCAGCGCCGCGCCCAGGCTGCGCTGAAGCGAAGGCAGGGCAAAAGCGGCCAGGGCCGCCAGGGCAGGCAGGGTGATCAGCAGTGCACGGTCGTTGCCGCCCATGAACACGCAAGAGCCCATGCCCACCAAAGCGATCAGGAGAGGCATCGCGATGTGCCTGCGCCCGATCTGACGACGCCAGTGCCACAAGGTCAAGGCGGCCAGCGGCAGCACAGGCCAGGTGAACCATGTCAGCAATTGAAAGATGGCGCCAGGACGCCATTCGCGCCCGCTGCGCACGCTCCAGCCAGGCAGGCCCAGGGCAATCAGTCCGATGACCAGGGCAAGGGCCAGCAGCATGCCCAGCAGCACCCACTTGATGTGGCCTCGGACCTCAACATGGCTTGACTTCAGGCACACGATGGCAGCGGCCCCACCCAGCAGCAGCGCCACCGTCGGGCTGCCGCTGCCTGCCAACACAGGCAAAGCGGCCGTGGTGGCAACGATGGACGCCAGGCTTCGTTGCTGCGCTGCAGCCATGCCGAACAACAGCAAGGCCGCGCCAGTGAGCTGTACCAGCTCTGGCGTGGTTTCATGGCCCAGTTGCAGCAGCCCCAGGCTGGCGATCAAAGCCAGCAAGGCACCGTCTGCCACCGCTCGCGCATAGTCTTGTGAGCGCGCTTCGCCGCCAAAGGCCAGGGGAACGGGCTGTGCGGCCTCGGTGCGTGCCAGGTGGTAGGTTGCGTACCAGGTCAGAGCAAAGACCGCGGCCAGCAAGAGGGCGAAGGGCAGGCGTGCCGCCAGAGCTGGGTCCACCCAGGGGGACAGCAGAGATATCGCAGCACCGCCGATCCAGTAAGGCAGGATGCCGCCTTGGGTCGGGTGAACGCCCCCGACGTGTGGGTCGAACCAGGAGGCCTGGCCCAGGGCCAGGCTCCACATCTGCCCGAAGGCAGCGATGTCCTCGTTTTTCCAGGGGTCGCGCCCCAGCAGCCCGGGCAGCAGGTAGGCCGCGCAAAACAGCAACAACGCCAGGCGCGGCAGGCGCTGCGCCGCCTTCTGGGTTACCAGGGCGGGGGAGGCGTGAGGCAGTTGCGATGGGCGCATGGGTGGCGAAACGCTTCAGGCGGTCTGCTGGCTGACGACGAGGCGCTCAGTCAGGCAGGCTTGAGAAACAAAAAGGGCAGCCTGAGCTGCCCTGACGTTGCGCAACGGCGGGCGTTGCGACGGTGTTCTGCGACATCCGGGCCAGGCCAGGCCCACCCGGACGTCCCGCGATCACTTGCGGAATTGAGCGAACTTGTTGCGGAACTTCTCGACGCGACCGCCCAGGTTGTCCACCGACTTCTGGGTGCCGGTGTAGAAGGCGTGCGACTCGGAAGAGGTTTCCAGCTTGAACAGGGGCAGCTCGCGGCCGTCGTCCAGCTTGACGGTGTCCTTGGTGGGCGCGCAGGAGCGGGTGACGAACTGGAAGCCGTTGGACTGGTCCAGGAAGACGACTTCGCGGTAGTTGGGGTGGATACCTTGCTTGGGCATGGGAAACCTCGTGCTGTTTGCAAATTGCATGTCCGGGAGCCACCCGGCACCATGCCAGGCACTTTCCGTTCAGCGGAAAACGCAATAGTATAGCAGAAAACGCAAACGGCCCCGAGCCATGAAAGGCATCGGGGCCGTGAAGTCCGTCTCTGATGGCCTGAGCTGGCTCAGCCGCCGCGGCGCATCATGTCGAAGAAATCGTGGTTGTTCTTCGTGGACTTCATCTTGTCGAGCACGAACTCCATCGCCTCGATCTCGTCCATCGGGTAGAGCAGCTTGCGCAGGATCCAGCTCTTTTGCAGGATTTCCGGCTTGAGCAGGATTTCCTCGCGGCGGGTGCCCGACTTGTTGATCAGGATCGAGGGGTACACGCGCTTTTCGGCCATGCGGCGATCCAGGTGGATTTCGCAGTTGCCGGTGCCCTTGAACTCTTCGTAGATCACTTCGTCCATGCGGCTGCCCGTGTCGATCAGGGCGGTGCCGATGATGGTCAGCGAGCCGCCTTCTTCGATGTTGCGCGCGGCGCCGAAGAAGCGCTTGGGGCGTTGCAGGGCGTTGGAGTCAACACCGCCGGACAGCACCTTGCCGGAGCTGGGCAGCACGTTGTTGTAGGCGCGGGCCAGTCGGGTGATCGAGTCCAGCAAGATCACCACGTCCTTCTTGAGCTCGACCAGGCGCTTGGCGCGCTCGATCACCATCTCGGCGACTTGCACGTGGCGCTGGGCGGGTTCATCGAACGTTGAGCTGATGACCTCGCCGCGCACGGTGCGCTGCATTTCGGTCACTTCTTCCGGGCGCTCGTCGACCAGCAGGACGATCAGGTGCACGTCGGGGTGGTTGGCCGTCAGCGCGTGCGCCAGGTTCTTCATCATCACGGTCTTGCCGCTCTTGGGCGGGGCGACCAGCAGCGCGCGCTGACCTTTGCCGATCGGGGCGATCAGGTCGATGATGCGGCTGGTGATGTTGTCGTCGTTGCCCTTGGCCAGGTCGCGTTCGAGCTTGAATTGCTCGTCCGGGAACAGCGGCGTGAGGTTCTCGAACATGATCTTGTTCTTCGAAACCTCGGGGGGCAGGCCGTTGACGCGGTCGACCTTGACCAGAGCGAAGTAGCGCTCGCCGTCCTTGGGCACGCGCACCTCACCTTCGATCATGTCGCCGGTGTGCAGGTTGAAGCGGCGAACCTGGCTGGGCGACAGGTAGATGTCATCCGTGCTGGCCAGGAAGCTCATGTCGAGCGCACGCAGGAAGCCGAAGCCGTCGGGCAGCACTTCGAGGACGCCGTCGCCGAAGACCTGTTCGCCGGCCTTGGCGCGCTTCTTCATGATCGCGAACATCAACTCCTGCTTGCGCATGCGAGAGACGTTTTCGATCTCCAGGGCTTCGGCCATTTCCACGAGTTTGGAAATGTGCAGGGCCTTCAGTTCGGAAAGGTGCATGGATGGGTACCCTGAATGTGAAACCCGGGTCGGCGCGAAGCCGTCGGGCCGAGGGAATTCGTGGGCTGGGGGGAAAGGCGGAAGTTCCGGGGCCTGGGGCGCAAGGCGGCGTTGGCCGCTGGCCCTGGCGGGTCACCGGGTGGCCGGTGAGCCTTCAGGCATTGCCTTCGATTTCAAAGGCAACGGCTGCATTATAGGGCTGGTCTGGCAAAAGAAAACCGCCGCCCTGTCCGGTGCGGCGGTTGCCAGGATCACAGCTGTCCGTCGATGAACGCGGTCAGCTGGGCCTTTGAAAGGGCGCCGACCTTGGTGGCGGCCAGTTGTCCGTCCTTGAAGATCATCAGGGTCGGGATGCCGCGGATGCCGAACTTGGCAGGCACTTCGCGGTTCTGGTCGACGTTCATCTTGGCGATGGCCAGGCGACCGTTGTAGTCCTTGGCCACTTCGTCCAGGATGGGGGCGATCATCTTGCAAGGGCCGCACCATTCGGCCCAGTAGTCCACCAGCACGGGTTGGGCGGCTTGCAGAACGTCGGCATCGAAGGATGCGTCGGTGATGTGTTTGATCAGGTCGCTGCTCATGAAACTGTCCTCAAGGTGGCCGGGCGGAGGAGGGTGGGAAAACCCGCCAGACCGGGGGTGTCGTGATTCTGACACAGATGGTGAAGGCTGCTGTCCCAGGTCTCAAGCGTCCAAAATCAATCACCCCGATAGATTTCGCCAGCCTTGACATCCGCCGAAACGTCCTCATCGATCACGCCCCAGCCTTGGCTCTGGCAGCCGGGCTGCGATGCCGCGCTCGCCTGGCAAGGCTGGGCGCGTGAGGCGTCAGCCTGGCTTTGCGCGCAGGGGGCAGAGCCCAAAAGCGCCCTCGTGACACTGCCTGTCGGCGCGGTGTTGGCTGCGGCTCGCCAGGCATGGGCTCAGGCCGTGGGTGGCTGGCTGCCTCGCATCGAGACCATCGCTTCGTTGGCAGAAACACACAGTTGGGCGCGTGCCACACCGACGCTCGATGCGTCCGGGCAGGAGGTTTTCGGGGCGGTGCTGTCGCTCGATGCCATCGAAGACCGCCTCCAGGCCGCTCGCAGCCTTGGGCGTCAGGCCTGGGCCAGGCAGTGGCTGGCCCGAGATCGCCGGGGCTATGAATTCGCGTTGGATCAGGTCGTGGACTCGGCGCATGCCTGGGTGAGGGCCCTGCAGGCGACTCCTCCGCCAGACAGGCCTTTGCGGCTCGATTCATGGCGTGGCGCCCTGCAGCTGCACATGGGGCAGGGCCCAGGAGGGCGCGAACGGCTGCTGCTGGCGTGGGCGCTGGAGTGGGCCGCAGCAAGTGCTGAGTGCGGCTTGGCCATGGACGCCGTGTACGCAGAAAGACCGTCTGCATGGCTGGCGGTTTCGGTGGGGAGCACTGTGTTGCCCGGTAGCGAGGGGGCGCTCATGCTTGCGGCTCAGCGTGTTGCCGGGGCAGCGGGGGTGCCGTTGCGCTGGTGGGCTGCAGAGGTCGGGGCGGCGCAAACAGAGGCAGAGCCGGTGTGCATGACGGTCAGCGCTTGTGCAGACATGCTGGACGAGGCCAGGCAGGCCGCTGCCAGGGTCCTCGTTTGCGCCTCGGAGCGCCAAGAGGGGGCTGCGCCCATCGGCGTGCTGGCCCTGGACCGCGGCGTGGTCCGTCATGTGCGGGCGTTGCTGGAAGGCTCCGGGCTCAGCGTTGCAGACGAGACGGGCTGGCTTTTGTCGACCACCCGAGCGGCTGCGGCCTGCACGCGCCTGCTTGCGGCGTCGAATCCGAGGGCGACCACCGATGAGTTGCTGGACTGGTTGAAGTCCGGCTGGGTTCGGGCGCATGACCCAACGGACCTGTTTGCCCCAGATGAACACCTGGCGACCGGTATGCTGGAGCGTTGGTGCCGCAGGCAGGGGCTGATCGCTGCCTGGTCGATCTTGACCGAGCGGGAGGCAGGCGAGGCAGGCGAGCCAGGCGAAGAAGGGGTGGGTGGGCAGTTTGCTCACCGGCGCATGCCCGATGAAGCGCAGGTGCTGTCGGCGTGGGCCGGGCAGGTGGTGCGGCCCTTGCAGGCCTTGTGGACGGCATCGCGACCCACGTTGCAGCAATGGCTGCAGGCCCTGAGGGCGTCGCTGCTGCAAAGTGGCGCTCACGACGCGCTGCAGGCCGATCCGGCGGGGGCCTTGTTGTGGGAGACCCTGCGCATGGATGCGATGGCAGACGATGAACCCGGCATCGCGCGAAAGCTCGGCCCCTCGGGGCTGCCGGAATCGCACCGCATCACGCGGATGGATGGCGCGAGTTTCCAGCGCTGGTTGTCGGATGTGCTCGAGGCGGTCACTTACCGCCCCCAAGCCGAGTCCGCGCGGCCAGACGTGCTGATCACCACGCTCGCGCGCGCTGCCTTGCGTCCGTTTCACGCCGTGGTGATGCCGGGAGCCGATGAAAAACAATTTGGCGCTTTGAGCACCCAGCAAGGCTGGCTGGGTGTTCGATTGCGTGAGGCGATGGGCCTGGTCACGCCTGCGCTGGCCAGGCAAGCGCAGTGGGAGGCCTTCGTGTTGGTGGCCACGCGGCCGAGCCTGCATGCCTTGCACCGCGTCGCGCAGGGCAGTGAGCCGCTGGACGCCAGCGCCTGGCTGGATCGCTGGGTTGCTTCGGGCGGAGGCCGTCTTCAGCAGGGAGAGGATCCTCGCCCTTGGCGGACATCGGACGCCAGCCCGATGAGGCCGCCCAGCCCGGTGCTGGGCCACCAAGGCATCGGCTTGCCTGCGCAGCTGTCCGCCACCCAGCACGAGGTGCTCAGGCAATGCCCTTACCGATTCTTTGCTCAGGTGATTTTGCGACTGCAGGCGCAAGATGAGCTGGAAGAAGGGCTGGCTCGGTCGGATCAGGGGTCGTGGCTGCACGAAACATTGCGGCGTTTCCATGAGCAGCGCGATCAACGTTTGGCACTCGCGGGTGCGCAAGCCGACATCGAGTTGTGGTTGTCTTGCGCGCGATCTGCGGCGCGCGACATGGGCTTGCTGTCGGACGGCATGCGCCCGCACTTTCGCCCACATGAAATGGCCTTGCCCGACCTGGCACGTTCATATGTGAATTGGTTGGGCAAGCACGAACAAGAGGGCTGGCTGATGCAGTCCTGTGAGGTCGAGCGCGAGCGCCGCATCGACTTCGACGAGGGTCAGGCGGACATGTCGCTGCGACTGGTTGGGCAACTCGACCGCATCGATGTGCGCCGTGCGGTTCCCGCAGAGGGCGGGCAGTCGAAGGCCGAGACCCTGGTGCTGGACTACAAGACGGGCAATGCCACGGTTCTGAGGCAAAAAACCAAGTCCGGGGCGGAGGACACCCAGTTGGCCTTCTATGTCGCGCTCAGCGAGGGCCATGCCGAGGGCGATGTGCAAGCCGCCTATGTGCACATCGATGCCCGCAAGGTCGAAACCTTGCGTCACGCAGACATCCAGGACAGCGCGGCGCAACTGATCTCGCAACTTCGTTCGGACTGGGTGCGGATGCACCAAGGCTCGCCCTTGCTCGCGCTGGGTGATGGCGCGGCTTGTGAGCATTGCGCGATGCGGGGCCTTTGCCGCAAGGGCCATTGGCATGCGCACCAAGCGGGCTCGGGAGAAGCGTCATGAGTGCATCGGCTTATGAGATCAACGGGCAGGCAGCCGAGCCGGCACGCTTTTACGAGGTGGCCTGTGACCCGGCGCGCAGCGTGGTGGTGGAGGCCTGCGCAGGCGCTGGCAAAACCTGGATGCTGGTGTCTCGCATCGTTCGGGCCTGGCTGGAGGGCACGCCACCTCAGCAGATCCTGGCCATCACGTTCACGCGCAAGGCCGCCGGCGAAATGCGTGAGCGCCTGCGCGAGTGGCTGTCCGACTTTGCCGCCATGGACGACGCAGGACGCATGCAGGAGTTGCGCGTGCGAGGGGTGCCAGAAGCCCTGCTGGCCGAGCGAGCACCGCGCCTGGCCCAATTGCACGGTGAATGGATGCAGGAGGGGCGCGGTGTCGAGATCCACACCATCCACGGCTGGTTCTCGCGCCTGGTCAAGGCCGCACCGCTGGATGTGCTGGCGGACTTGTCGCTGCCTCCGGAGTTGCAGCTGATCGAGGACATCGACGAGATCTGGGCGCCGCTTTGGGGGCGCTTCCTGCGTTCCATCGACGCCCGCATGGGCGATGCCGGTGACGAGGTGGTGGCGGCTTTCTCTGCCGTGCTGCGTGAGACAGGGCGCTTCAACACCGAAGGCTGGCTGCGTGAAGCCCTGCACAACCGATTGGAGTTGTCACTGGCCGATGACGCGGGCGTCCTGGAGCAGGGGGTGCCCAGCGCTGGTGCTTGGCAGGAGCACTGGGCCGCCTGGGAATGTGTGGCCGATGCAGTGATGGCCGATTCGACCACGCAGGCCTTTGTCGGTCTGGCCAAGCAGCTCGGGCAAGCGTCCGGTGGTTTGGCCCAGGCTGCAGGCGCGGCCATCGTGGATGCTTTGTTGCTCACCGACGCCAGCGCGCGCTCCGAGGCCTTGCAAAAAGCCCTGCTGACCGACAAGGGCGAGCCGCGCAAGAAGCTGGGCAGCAGCGAAGAGCTGGCTTGGGCCCAGGCCTGGTTGCAAGACCTGTCGCTGGCCATGCGGCAGGAGCAGGCGCACCGCTTGCACCACCACATGGTGCTGCTGTCGAGGGCGTTCTTCGCTGTCTACGCCGATTTCAAGCGCGAGCGGGGCCTGGCCGACATGGCGGACCTGGAGCTGGCGGCGGCCCGTTTGCTGTGCGACGAAACGCTGTCCGATTGGGTGCTGCAAAGGCTCGACAGCCAGGTGCGGCAGCTGTTGATGGACGAGTTCCAGGACACCAGTCCGCTGCAATGGAAGGCCCTGGGCACGTGGTTGTCGGCTTACGCGGGCGCCGGCGGATCCTCCAGCGTGAGGGTCTTCCTGGTGGGCGACCCCAAACAAAGCATTTATCGCTTCCGCCGCGCCGACCCGCGTGTCTTCCAGGCTGCCAAGCGCTTTGTGATCGAAGGCCTTGGCGGGCAGTTGCTGGCCTGCGATCACACCCGTCGCAACGCGCCAGGGGTCATCGAGCTGCTCAACGACGTCATGGGAGAGGCCTCGAGGGAGGGGGCCTTCCCAGGGTTCAGGCCGCACACGACCGCTTCACAGTCCCCGGCAAGCGTGCGACGTTTGCCACGCATCATGCGTGACAAGCGTGAGCCTGGCGAAGCTGCGGGTTTCGATGGGGATGATGCGGGTGCCGAGGTCGAGCAGGCGGTGCGCGACACATTGACCCAACCCCGGGAGGTCGTGAGCGTCACCGCCAAAGGCAGGGAAGCCCATCAGGTCGCGTGCGCTGTGGCCGAGCTGCTTGACGAGGGCAAGCACCAGCCTCAAGACATTTTCGTGTTGGCGCGCACCCGCGCCGTGCTCAACCTGCTGGCACAGGCGCTCGACGCATTCGGCGTGCCCCACATCGCGCCCGACAGCACCCCGTTGATCGACACCCCGGAGGTGCAGGACCTGTTGGCCACGGTCGAGGTGCTCGTCTCCCCTCAGCACGACCTGGCGCTGGCCCATGCCCTGCGTTCTCCGTTGTTTGGTGCCGCTGATGACGACTTGATGCAACTTGCATCGCTGGCTCGCCAAGGAGGCAGTTGGTGGGAGGCCCTGATGCGCCTGGGTGGCGCTGCGGATGAAGGTGCGGGCGACTGTTTGGCACGCGCTGCCAGGCTGTTGACCGGCTGGCAACGAGCTGCCAGGGTTTTGCCGCCGCACGACCTGCTCGCGCGCATTTTGCAGGAAGGCGATGGCCGAGAGCGTGTGGTTGCGACCGTGCCGCCGGGTTACCGACAGCAGGCCTTGTTCCACATCGATGCCCTGCTGCGCCACAGCCTGGAGATGGACGCGGGCCGTGACGCCACGCCCTATCGCTGGGTGAGGGCCTTGCGGCAATCGGTTCAGGCCTTGCCAGCGCGCACCCAGGAGGGGGCGGTGCAATTGCTGACCATCCACGGCGCCAAGGGCCTGGAGGCGGAGGTGGTGTTCCTGGTGGACACGGACCCGGCCGCATCCCGCAGCATGAGTCACGGATTGCTGGTGGACTGGCCGGAGGGCGCGGCTCACCCGCAGCGGGTGGCGTTTGTCCGTTCCGAATCAAAACCACCTCCCGCTCTGGCCCAGGCGCTGGAAGCAGAGCGGCAGGCTGATCAACGAGAAGAGCTCAATGCGCTGTACGTGGCCTTGACCCGCGCGCGCAGTGCCTTGGTCGTCAGTGCCAACGAGCCCTTTCGGGGGGAGCGCAACGGCAGTTGGTGGAGCAGGCTGACCCAATCACAGGCCTTGGCGCAAGCAGAGCCATGGTGCCCTCGGCCCGATGCGACGCCACCGGGCGCCACGAAGGGGAGTGTGCCGCCAGCCAGCTTGAGGGCCATGCCCAGCCTGGTGCGCCGTGAGCCTTCGCCGCCCGCCACGCCGGACGACGATGCCGAGGGCGCTTTGCTGCGCACCCTGGGCCAGGTCGTTCACCGCGGGCTCGAGTTGCTGACGACCTTGCCCGTGGCACAACGCAGTCCGGAACGGGTGACCAAAGCGGTGCACGCTGCGGCGCACGCGCTGCAGCTTTCCCCCAGCCAATGGCGAGAGGCGGTTGATCGGGTCTCGGGCATCCTGGCCCAACCCGAACTCCAGCGCTGGCTGGATCCGCAGGCCCTGCATTGGTCGGGCAACGAGGTGACGCTGAGCGACGGTGGCGACATCTTGCGCATCGATCGCCTGGTCGCGTTGCAGACGCCGACAGGCCTGGCGTGGTGGGTGATCGATTACAAGCTGGGCGAGCAGCCGCTTGCCATGGCAGCGTACCAGGACCAGATGTCTCGGTATGTCGAGGTGGTTCGGCGTTTGCAGCCGGGGCAGGACGTGCATGGGGCCTTCGTGACAGGGACCGGGCAGTGGGTGCCGTGGCGCGAAGCGTGAAATCTGAACCGGTATTTCCGGCTTTCTGGGTGTTTCCTGGTGCCAGATTGTTTGGTGCAATCACACCATGTAACAAGAGGCCGATGCGCTTGCCAGGCAAGCTTGACGCGGGCTCTTGCTCCCAGCACCACCGAGGACCTCGCCTTGCCCGCAGCCATGGCCATCGCCCAGCCACCTCAAACCCCTGCACCGCGGCTGTTCGGGCGCTTTGAGTTGCGTCAGATGCTGGGGCGAAGCCTGGCGTCCAGCACCTGGCTGGCCTGGGACCCGCGCCTGCAGCAAGAGGTGTCTCTGTGCGTGCCAAGGGTGCAGCCAGCCAACAACCGGGAACGTGAGGAGTGGGCCCAGGACGTGTTGTCCAGCTCGCGCCTGAAGCACCCGCGGCTGTGTGAAGCCATGGAAGTCGGCAGTCACGACGGCTGGCCCTTCCTGACATGCGCGCGAGATGGGGGGCAAACCTTGGTCGAGCGCCTGCAATCGGGCGCGCCGCCCAGCGCGCAGGATGTGGCGTCCTGGATGGCCGATGTGGTCGAGGGCCTGGCCTACGCACACGATGGTGGCGTTGCCCACCTCGACATCGGCCTGCACACCGTGCTGATCGACAAGACCGGGCACGCACAGTTGTTCGGACTGGCGGTTGGCATCGAGGCCCAGCAACCGGGCCAAAGCGGACGTGCTCCCCGGGTGCGTCAACCGATCAGGCAGCAGGCCGAGCGCGACGTGCTCATGGCAGGCCTGTTGATGCACCGCCTGCTGGCCAACCACCCTGCGCTGGACGACCCCGACATGGGCAGCGCCGCCTCCCGCGTGGGGCGCGAAATCGTTCGCTTGCCGTGGACGACACCTCACCCGGTGTCCGAGTCTTTGCGGGCCATCGTCAACCGTGCGACCGATCGCCAGCATCGGCAACGCTACCTGAATGCGCGCACGCTGCTCAGCGCCTTGCAGGGTTGGATCAAGACCCAGTCCGAAGAGTCTGGCGGACCGCTGTCGCTGCTGCTGGATCGGCTCAACAGCGTGGGGGCGTTGCCGAGCCGCCCCGGAACAGAACGAGCCTTGATGGCCAGCCTGTCGGCCGAAAGTCTGCGGGTCGATGATTTTGTCGATGTGCTGGTGAAGAACCCCGCCATGGTCTGGGAGCTGCTGCGCACCGTCAACACCGCCAGTTATCGCAGCCCGGGCAGCGACGACGGGGTCACGACGCTTTCGCGCGCCGTGTTGCTGCTGGGGCAGGCGGGCATCCGCAAGGTTGCAGCGGCGGTTCGCCCCTGGCCTGGTGTGCTGGGTGCGCAGTCGTCTCTCTCTCCTGAGGCCGGGCAGGCCACGGTGGCTGCCCTGGACGAAGAGTTGCGCCGCGCCTGCCTGGCGGGCGCGATCGCTCGCCTCATGGCGCCGTTTTCGATCAGCGATGAAGAAGCGAGCCTGGCCGCGATGTCACAGCGCCTGGGCAGCTTGCTGATGTGCTATCACTTCCCCGAAGAGGCCGCGCAGATGCAAAGGCTGATGCAGGCTTCCCCGGTGTCTGAGTCGGGTGAAGCGGCCACGCCCGGCATGAGTGCCGAAGCCGCCGCCAGCGCGGTGCTGGGTGTTGACCTGGGCGCCTTGACGCTGGCCGTCATGCGTCACTGGGGCCTGCACGACCGTGTTGTGCAGGCAGCGCAGCCTTGTCCGCTGAACAAGCCGGTGCGCACCCCTGTTGGCCCTGAAGCCACGTTGAGAACGGTGGCAAGCCTGGCCAACGAGATCGTTGACGCGCAGACCCAGGAGCCCCAGAAGGCGAACGCCGCCATGCATCAGGCTTACGTTCGCTATGCACGGGCGCTGGCGTTGGTGCCCAAAGAGTGCGAGCAGACCTGGGAGCAGGCCTCGGGCTTGATCAACCGCGCTTGAGCGCTTCGGCGCAGGCTCGGACCAGTTGGGGTCCTTCGTAGATCAGGCCGGTGTAGATCTGAACCAGATCGGCGCCTGCGTCGCGTTTGGCGCGTGCGTCGGCTGCGCTCATCACCCCTCCCACACCGATGATCGGGTAGCGCGGGCCCAGCGCCGCACGCAGCTGGCGGATGACCTGGTTGCTCGCTTCCAGCACGGGTGCGCCGCTCAGGCCGCCGGTTTCTTCGGCGTGCTGCATGCCCTGGACCGCCTCGCGCGAGATCGTGGTGTTGGTGGCGATCACGCCGTCGATGCCGTTCTTGAGCAACGTGGCGGCGATCACGCCCACTTGCGTTTCATCCAGGTCAGGGGCGATCTTCACGAACATCGGCACCGTGCGGCCATGCTGCTGAATCAGCTGCTGACGGCGTTCCTGCAGGCGACCCAGCAGGTCATCGAGCGCCTCGTCGCTTTGCAGCGCACGCAGGTTCTTGGTGTTCGGGCTGGAGATGTTGACGGTGATGTAGTCGGCGTGCGGGTAGACACCGGCCAGGCCGATCAGGTAGTCGTCGACCGCGTTCTCGATGGGCGTGACGGCGTTCTTGCCGATGTTCAGGCCCAGGATGCCGCCGTTGCTGCGAAAGCGCGCCTGCTTGACGTTGGCCAGGAAGCTGTCGAGGCCTTCGTTGTTGAAGCCCAGGCGGTTGATGAGCGCGCGTGCCTCGGGCAGGCGGAACATGCGCGGCTTGGGGTTGCCCGGCTGTGCTTTCGGCGTGACGGTGCCCACCTCGACGAAGCCGAAGCCCATGGCGCCCAGGCCGTCGATGACCCGGCCGTTCTTGTCCAGGCCTGCGGCCATGCCCACGCGGTTGGGGAAGGTGACGCCGGCCAGCGTCACCGGGTCCTGCACGCGGCTCTCGGCCCACAGGCAAGCCAGAGGCGTGTTCTGAAAACGCGCCAGCGCACCGATGGTCAGGTCGTGCGCAGTTTCCGGGTCCAGGTTGAAGAGGACCGACTTGGGGACGAAGTAGGGGATCAGGGCCATTGAGGGCTGCGGGGGCGTGGGTCAGGGATGTGGTGCTGTGCGCGGGGGCAGGGGGGCAAGCGCCCGGCGCAAGTGCTGATTGTCGCCGATGCCGCCGGTCTGAACGCGCCAGGCCCCTGTGGCAAACTTCGCGCCTCTTCGACCTCCCAGACCTCCTGGTACCCGAGCGTGGACAAGATCCTGATGCAACTGGCGGCCGAACTGAGCGTTCGACCTGCCCAAATCAAAGCGGCCGTTGACCTCCTGGACGGCGGCGCCACCGTGCCCTTCATCGCCCGCTACCGCAAGGAAGCCACCGACGGGCTCGACGACACCCAACTGCGTGACCTGGAAGCCCGCCTGGGCTACCTGCGCGAGCTGGAAGACCGCCGCGTCGCCGTGCTCAAGAGCATCGAGGAGCAAGGCAAGCTCACGCCCGAGTTGCGCGTAGCCATCGAGGCCGCGCCGACCAAGCAGGAACTCGAAGACCTCTACTTGCCCTACAAGCAAAAGCGCCGTACCAAGGGCATGATCGCCCGCGAAGCCGGCATCGAGCCGCTGGCCGACAAGCTCTTTGCCGACCCGACGCTGGACCCTCAGGCCGAAGCCGGTGCGTTCATCAACGCCGAAGCCGGTTTTGCCGATGCCTTCGCTGTGCTCGATGGCGTGCGGGACATCCTTTCCGAGCGCTGGGCCGAAGACGCCGACCTGATCCGCAAACTGCGTGACTGGCTGTGGGACGAGGGCCTGTTCCAGTCCAAGCTCATGGCCGGCAAGGACGAGAACAACCCCGATGTCGCCAAGTTCCGCGACTACTTTGACTACGACGAGCCCATTCGCACCGTGCCCTCGCACCGCGCGCTGGCCGTCTTCCGCGGCCGCACGCAAGAGATCCTCGACGCCAAGCTGGCGCTGGACGAAGAGGTGGTGCCCGGCAAACCGACGATGGCGGAAGGCCGCATCGCCATCCACCTGGGCTGGTCGCACAAAAAGCGTCCAGCAGATGAGCTCATTCGCAAGTCGATCGCCTGGACCTGGAAGGTCAAGCTCAGCCTGAGCCTGGAGCGCGACCTCTTCACCCGCCTGCGCGAAGCCGCCGAGGCCACCGCCATCAAGGTCTTTGCCGAGAACCTGCGCGACCTGCTGCTGGCCGCGCCCGCCGGCAAGCGCGTGGTGATGGGCCTGGACCCGGGCATCCGCACCGGCGTGAAGGTGGCCGTGGTCAGCGACACGGGCAAGGTGCTGGACACCAACACCGTCTACCCGCACGAGCCGCGCAAAGACTGGGAAGGCTCGATCCACACGCTGGCCAAACTGTGCGCCACGCATGGCGTGAACCTGATCGCCATCGGCAACGGCACGGCCAGCCGCGAAACCGACAAGCTCGCGGGCGACCTCATCAAGAGGCTGCAGCAGCTCGCGCCTGGCGTCGTGATCGAGAAGGTCGTGGTCAGCGAGGCTGGTGCCTCGGTGTACTCGGCCTCCGAGTTCGCCAGCAAGGAGCTGCCCGATCTGGACGTGAGCCTGCGTGGCGCCGTCTCCATCGCCCGTCGTTTGCAAGATCCGTTGGCCGAGCTGGTCAAGATCGACCCCAAGAGCATCGGCGTGGGTCAGTACCAGCACGACGTCAACCAGAGCGAGCTGGCGCGCACGCTGGTCGCCGTGGTGGAAGACTGCGTCAACGGCGTCGGCGTGGACCTCAACACCGCCTCGGCGCCGCTGCTTTCGCGCGTGTCGGGCCTGAGTTCGGCGGTGGCCAACAGCATCGTGCGCTGGCGCGACGCCAACGGCGCCTTCCGCAACCGCAAGCAGTTGCTGGACGTGGCCGGCCTCGGCGCCAAGACATTCGAGCAGGCAGCGGGCTTTCTGCGCATCCGCGATGGCGACAACCCGTTGGATTTCTCGGGCGTGCACCCCGAGACCTATCCGGTTGTGCAGAAGATGCTGTCGCACACGGGCAAGACTGCGCAGGAGCTGATCGGCAAGTCCGACGTGCTGCGCTCGCTCAAGCCCGAGCTGTTCGCCGATGAGAAGTTCGGTGTGATCACCGTCAAGGACATCCTGGTCGAGCTGGAAAAGCCTGGTCGTGACCCGCGCCCCGACTTCAAGGTGGCGCGCTTCAACGATGGCGTCGAAGACATCAAGGACCTGAAAGAAGGCATGGTGCTCGAAGGCACCGTGTCCAACGTGGCGCAGTTCGGCGCCTTCGTTGACCTGGGCGTGCACCAGGACGGCCTGGTCCACGTGAGCCAGTTGTCGAACAAGTTCGTCAACGACGCCCGCGAGGTGGTCAAGACGGGCGACATCGTCAAGGTCCGGGTGCTGGAGGTTGACCTCTCTCGTCAGCGCATCTCGCTGACGATGAAGCTCGATGCGGCGGTGCCGAAGCAGGGCGCCCCGGGCGGTTCGCGTGACAACAGCTTCAGGCCGGCTGCGCGCAATGAGCGCCAGGGTGGGCGGGGGCATGTTCAGCAGCCAGAGGCTTCGTCGGCCATGGCTGCGGCGTTCGCCAAGCTCAAGAAGTGAAGCGGCAAAGGGCGCATCCAGCGCCCTTTTTCATGCCCGCCAGCGCAGCAACCGCAGCCCGTTGAACACCACCAGCAGGCTCGCCCCCATGTCGGCGAACACCGCCATCCACAGCGTGGCTTGACCGGTGAAAGCCAGCACGAAAAACACGGCTTTGATGCTCAGCGCCAGCACGATGTTCTGCCACAGCACGTTGGCGGTCTCGCGGCTCAGCCGGATGTAGGCCGGCAGCTTGCGCAGGTCGTCGTCCATGATGGCGACGTCAGCGGTCTCCAGCGCCGTGGCGGTGCCGGCCGCGCCCATCGCCAAGCCCACGTCCGAGCGAGCCATCGCCGGGGCGTCGTTCACGCCGTCACCCACCATGGCCACGCTGCCGTGGCTGGCCTTGAGCGATGCAATCGCATCGAGCTTGTCCTGCGGCAACAAGCCACCTCGTGCATCGGCCAGACCGAGCTGACGCCCCACGTGTCCGACGCTGACCGGGTTGTCCCCGCTGAGCATCACGGTGTGCACACCCAGTGAGCGCAGGGCAACCAGCGCCTCACGGGCGTGCTCCCGCACGGTGTCGGCCACGCCAAGCACCGCCACCGCTTCCGATTCGTTGAACAGCACGAAGGCGGTTTTGCCTTGCTGCTCCAGGGCTTGCAGGTGGGCCATGGCATCGTCGTGCTGCATGCCTTGTTCGGCCATCAGGCGTGGGTTGCCCAGCCACCAGCGGTGCCCATCGATGAGGCCGCTCACGCCGCGCCCGCTGAGCAGTTGAAAGTCGCTGACCTGCAGCAACTGGGCCTCGGGGCCCGCACCGGAGCGCCACCCGTTCACCACCGCCCGCGCAACCGGGTGACTGCTGTGTTCGTCGAGGCTGGCAGCCACCCGCAGGGCTTCGGCCGTGCCCCAGCGCCCAAGGGGCTCGCAATCGGTCAGGGCAGGGCGGCCTTGCGTCAAGGTGCCCGTCTTGTCCAGCGCCATGGCGCGCAGCTTCTGACCGGCTTCGAGGTGGGCGCCACCTTTGACGAGGATGCCCTGCCGAGCGCCTGCGGCCAGGCCGCTGACCACCGTCACCGGCGTGGACACCACCAGCGCACAAGGGCAGGCGATCACCAGCAGCACCAGCGCCTCATAAAGCCACTCGTGCCAGTCGCTGCCGCTGATCCAGGGGCCCAGCACGGCGATGCACGCCGCGATCAACACCACCACCGGTGTGTAGAAGCGAGCGAATTCATCGACAAAACGCTGCGTCGGGGCTCGCTGAGATTGCGCGGCCTGGATGGCCTCGGCCATGCGCGCCAACGTGCTGCGGCCAGCGGCCTCGGTGCTGCGAGCCTCGATGCTGCCGTCTTCGAGCACGCTGCCGGCCAGCAATCGGTCGCCGGTGGTTTTGTCCTGAGGCAGGCTCTCACCGGTCAGGGCGCTTTCGTTGACGGCTGCCTGACCGGAGGTCACCACGGCGTCCAGTGGCACGCGCTCACCGGGCCTGACGCGGATCAGGGCACCCACCGGCACCGCCGAGACGGGCTGGCTGACCCATGCACTGCCTTGCTTGACCCAGGCCACGTCGGGCGCCAGCGCCGACAGGGCCTGCACCGCCTTGCGTGCGCGCTCCAGAGACAGGGCCTCGATGGCTTCGGCCACGGCGAACAGGAACAACACCATGGCCGCTTCCGCCCACTGACCGATGACCAGCGCACCGCCCACGGCCAGCGTCATCAGGAAGTGGATGTTGAGCGTGAGGTGCCTGAGCGCGATCCAACCCTTTTTGAGGGTTGGGCCGCCAGCCAGCGCGATGGACAGCGTGGCCAGCGACATCACGGGCCAGCTGATTTCGTCCTGCGTGACCCAAGCCAGCGCTTCAGCAGCCACCGCAGCCGTGCCTGAACCCGCCAGCAGCCAGCGTGTCCGCACAGGCACTGCCACGGGCGCAGGCAAGACCGGTTCGTCGGCCTGCAGGCGACGGGGCGCCATGCCGATCTGTTGCAACGCGGCCTCCAGCCCGCTGGCGTCGTCCAGGCGATGGTGGGCCGTCAGCTCCCGCTGCAGCAGGTTGAAGTCCAGCCGCTCGACGCCGCTCATGCTGCCCAGCTTCTGCCGGATCAATCGCTCTTCGGTCGGGCAGTCCATCTGGTCGATGCGCCAGCGGATGGCCGAGGTGCCGGGTGGGGCCGAGGTGGGGAGCGGTGTGGTCGAGGCAGCACCTGCGCTCACGCTCAAATCGGGCGCGCAGCAATCGCCATCGGCATGCCGATGAGCATGGTGGTGCCCATGCGCCGAGCCGTGGTCATGTTCGTGGTCATGGCCGCACGCACCCGAGCTGTCGGCCGCCGGGGCAGACACAGGCTTGATCGGGATGAGGATGGGGCGGCGTGTGGGGGTGGACATGGATGGCGGGTCGGCCCGTCCATTGTGACAGGCCTCAACTCGGCTATGCTCGACCGCGTATGAAGGCCCTGCACATCCACGTGGGCGAGCGCGCCCGCCAGCACATCCTGCAAAACGGCTTGTCGCCGACCGACATCCGCCTCGTGCCGGCCGCAGCCGGAGGCCCCAAGGGCCTGATGCTCACCCACCTCGACCAACACATCTTCGGAGATTGGTTGCCACAAGGCGGGCACGGCGTGCACCTGGTGGGGGCGTCCATTGGCGCCTGGCGCATGGCCACCGCCGCCATGCCTGACCCCAAGCGCGCCTTCGCAGCCCTGGCCCATGGCTACATCCATCAGCACATCGAGCCCGAAGCGGGGCGGCGCATGCCCTCGGCCTCGCGCATCACGGCCGGCTTCATCGAAACGCTCGAAGGCTTTTTCGGTCAGGACATCGATGCGCTCATCCGGCACCCTCGATGGCGCGTGCACGTGCTGACCTCGCGCGGGCGCCAGATCCTGCGGCGCAACAGCCCGGCTCGCACCGCCGCTGGCCTGGCTGGTCTGGCCTTGACCAATGCGCTGTCGCGCAAGGCCGTGGGACTGTTCCTCGAGCGCCATGTGTTCTCTTCGCCCGGTGAGGCCCTGCCCGTGCCGCTGCGCGACCTGCCCACGCAGCAGCTCGCGCTCGACCGCGACAACTTCATCCCCGCCATGCTGGCCTCGTGCAGCATCCCCTTCATGCTCGAAGGCGTGCCCAGCATCCCCGGCGCCACGCGGCCAGGCGCGCACTGGGACGGTGGCCTGGTCGACTACCACGTGCATTGGCCCTATGCCAGCATGGCTGAAGGCTTGGTGCTCTACCCGCACTTCCAGCGCCAGGTGGTGCCCGGCTGGCTCGACAAGTCGCTGCGCTGGCGCCACCGCGCCACGCCCTGGCTGGACAATGTCGTGCTGCTGTGTCCCAACCCGGATTGGGTGCGCACCCTGCCACGCGGCAAGTTGCCCGACCGCACCGACTTCACCGCGCTGGCGCCCACGCAACGCATGAAGGTGTGGGTCGAGGCGGTGGCGCGCTCGGAGCAGCTCGCCCAAGAGTGGCAGGATTGGTTGAGCCGTGGTTGCCCGGCTGACGCGCTCAAGCCCCTGTGACTAAACTGCTGGCATGACCAACGACCCGATCGTCGCCTTGTTGCTGATCGCGGCACTGATCGCCGCGAGCGCTTTCTTCTCGCTCTCCGAGTTGGCCGTGGCCGCTTCGCGTCGCGTGCGACTGCGCCAGTTGGCCGATGCCGGCGACCCGCGGGCCCACCGCGTGCTGGCCGTTCAGGACGAGCCCGGCGACTTCTTCACTGCCATCCAGATCGGCATGAACGCCGTGGCCATCCTGGGTGGTGTGGTGGGCGAGGGCGCGTTCTCGCCATACTTCACCAGGTTGCTCCATGCGCTGCAACTGGATCCCGCTTACGTCGACACCGCAGCCACCCTGTTGTCCTTCGTGCTGGTCACCAGCTTGTTCATCCTGATCGCTGACCTGTTTCCCAAACGCCTGGGCATGATCGCGCCGGAGCAGGTGGCCTTGCGCGTGGTCGGCCCCATGCAAACCTTCCTGCGCGTGGTGCGGCCGCTGGTGTGGTTCTTCAAGCGGCTGACCGATGGGCTCTTTCACCTCTTCGGTCTGCCCGATCGCCGCGACGAAGCCGTCACCTCGGACGACATCCTGGCCATGGCGCAGGCGGGCACCGAAGCGGGTGTGCTCGCCGCCACGGGCCAGCAGGTGATCGAGAACGTCTTCGAGCTCGACACCCGGCTGGTCACCAGCGCCATGACCCCGCGTGACCGCATCGTGCACCTGCTGCTGGGCGACAGCGAAGCCGTCATCCGAGCCCGCATCGAGCAACAGCCTCACTCCACCTACCTGGTTTGCGACGGTGACATCGACCATGTGGTCGGCTACGTCGACTCGAAAGACCTGCTCAGCCGCGTCTTCAACGGCCAGCCCATCGTGCTGCAGGGCTCGGGCCTGATCAAGAAGGTGCTGATGGTGCCCGAGCGCATCAGCCTGACCGAGGTGCTGGGCCAGTTCCGCCAAGCCTATGAAGACTTCGCCGTCATCGTCAACGAGTACAGCCTGGTGGTGGGCATCATCACCCTCAACGACGTGATGAGCACGGTGATGGGCAGCCTGCTGGCGCCACTGGACGACGAGCTGATCGTGCAGCGCGACGCCGACTCGTGGCTGATGGATGGGGTCACGCCCATTGAAGACGTGCTGCGAGCGCTGAACCTGGACGACTTGCCTCGCCTGGACGAGTACGAAACCCTGGCCGGCTTCATGATGGTGACGCTGCGCCGCGTGCCACGCAAGACGGACCACCTGAGTTTCGGGGGCTTCCGATTCGAGGTGATGGACGTCGACAGCCACCGCATTGACCAGGTCATGGTCATCCGCGAGCGGCCCACTTCGCCAGCGGGCGGCGAAGGGCAGGACCAGCGCGAAGGCTGAGCGACTGATCGGGCTCAGCGCTCAATCAGCGGCTGGCCCGAAGTCAGGCTGCGTCACATCGAGGCTTCGAGCAAGGCGCGGTACTCGTCTGCCGTGGCCACGCGCGGGTTGGTCTTGTGGCAGTGGTCGGCCAGCGCGCCAGTGATGACCTTGTCGAACCATTCGCGCTGAACCCCCAGTTCGGCCAGGCCCTTGGGCAGGCCCAGGCGCGCGTTCATGTCGCGGATGGCTTCGGGCACGTCGCCCTCGGAGCGCAGGCCCATGGCGTGGGCCATGCGGGCCAGGCGGCGGTCTTTTTTCGTGGACTCGGCCTCGGCGTTGAAGCGGATCACGGCAGGCAGGAACATGGCGTTCAAGGTGCCGTGGTGCAGCTTGGGGTTCACACCGCCCAGGCTGTGGCTGAGGCTGTGCACCGCGCCCAGGCCTTTCTGAAAGGCCATGGCGCCCTGCATGGAGGCGCTCATCATGTTCAGGCGGGCTTCGCGGTCCGAGCCATCTTTCGTGGCGCGCTCGATGTGGGCCCAGGCGCGCTCCAGGCCATCCAGCGCAATGCCGTCGGCCGGCGGGTTGAAGGCCGCCGACATGAAGGTTTCCATGCAGTGTGCGATGGCGTCCATGCCGGTGGCGGCCGTGAGGATGGGTGGCAGGCCCAGGGTCAACTCCGGATCGAGGATGGCGGCCTTGGGCATCAGGTTCCAGGAGTGAAAGCCGAGCTTGCGGCCATCATCGACGATGACGATGGCGCCGCGTGCCACCTCACTGCCTGTGCCTGCGGTGGTGGGCACGGCGATCAGCGGCGCGGCCTGCGGCGTGATCCTGGGTGAGCCGCCTTCGATGGTGGCGTAGGTGGTCAAGGGGCCCGGGTGTGTGGCCATGATGGCCAAGCCCTTGGCCAGGTCGATGCTGGAGCCGCCGCCCACGGCAATCAGGCCGTCGCAGCCGCTGGCCTGCCACACCTCGTGCGCTGCCCGCACCGACGCTTCAGTCGGGTTGGGGGGGGTCTGATCGAAGACGGTGACGGGCAGGCCTGCCAACGCTTCCAGCGCCTTTTGCAACACCCCTGCGGCTTTCACGCCCGCGTCGGTCACCACCAGCGGGCGGCGGATGCCGATGCGCTCGCATTCGCTGGCAAGCAGGCGCACCGCGCCGAAGTCGAACTGGATCTGGGTGAGGTAGAGGATGGTCGACATGGCTGGCCTGGTTGGTTCGTCTGCAAGCGGGTGCGAGGTTGGCCGGGATCATAGCGAGCTGCCCGCAGGGCCACGTGAGCAAGTCCCGACAACCGATGCAGGGATGTCCCGTAATCGCCCGATCTTGTCCATGCCGGCAATCGCCTGTCCAGCTTGCGTCAGGCTGTCCGATTTCCTGGGAAATCCCCTGTGTCGGGGGAGACCCCACATTTCGTGCGTCAAAGGTGTGTCAAGCCGCTCGCGCTGACATACCATACGCGCCTGTAACTAAAACGGACGTTTGAAACGTTCGTCCTGTTCCCCGAGCAGGACCCAGGAGACCCCCGCATGGCCACGGCCCGCCTGTCACCCGCCGACACCAAGACCCGCATCCTCGATGCGGCCGAGTCGCTGTTCGTGAGCGGCGGCTTCGATTCCATGTCGATGCGCCAGATCACCAGCGCAGCGGGCGTCAACCTGGCGGCGGTGAACTACCACTTCGGCACCAAGGACGCGTTGATCCACGCCGTGCTCTCGCGTCGGCTCGACCCGCTTGACGCCCAGCGCCGCGCGATGCTGGATGCCTTCGAAGCCAATTACGCGTCCCAGCTCAACTGCGAGCACGTGCTCGTGGCCCTGTTCCTGCCTGCGGTGCGCATCTTCCGCAGCGATGTGCCGGGCGCCGATCGGTTTCTGCACTTCCTTGGCCGGGCCTACACCGACCCTTCGCCCGTGGTGCGCGACTACATCCAGACGCATTACATCGAGACCCTGGGGCGCTTCTTCTTTGCTTTCCAGCGCACGCTGCCCGAGCTCAGCCGGGAAGACCTGGGCTTTCGCCTGAACTTCGCGATGGGTGCACTCTCCGGGATCCTGGCTGGCGGCAACACGCAACGCCTGATCCGCGAGTTCACCCAGCAGCAAGGTGATCACGAGGCGGTGATCCTCTCGCGTTTGTCTTCCTTGATGGTGGCCGCTTTGAAAGCCCCCTTGCCGGGGCCGCAAGAAGCCCTGGAGTTCGGCGCCATGGCCAACCTGCCGGGCGTGGCACAGATCGGGCAGGCCCAGCCTGAAACCGCTGAACCCGACACCCCCTCGTCAACCGCGAGTGCCACCGCCACCTGAGTTTTTCCACCGTGATCTGGCGATCTGACAGATCGTTGTCGCAACCTGGCCAAACTGGACTGTGCACGTCCACCGGCCCTTCTCCCGAGAGTCCCCCATGAAAGACGGTTACCTTGACTTTGCCAACTCCAACGTTGGTGCCAAGCTGGTCAACGCACTGGGCCTGCCCAAGCCGATGCCGCTGGAACGCCATCAACCGGGCCAGCCGGTGATCAAGGGCACCGTGCTGGTGGGCGGCGGCGGTGAGCCGCAATTGCTGTCCACCCTGGCGGGCATCTTCAAGCGCATCGGTGCGCAAACGCTGGCCCACGAGCGCCTGCCGCAGTGGGTGTCGGTGGCCAACCAGTCCGGCCTGACCACCGGTCGCTGGGGCGGCAACGGCCAGCCAGGCGAGAAGGTCAAGGCCCTGGTGTTCGACGCCACCGGCCTGACCGACTCGGCACAGTCCGACGCGCTGTACTGGTTCTTCCACGACGCTGCCCGCTCGCTGCTGCCGTGCGGCCGCGTCATCGTGATCGGCCGGCCGCCCGAAGGTTGCACCTCGCACCGTCAGGCCACCATCCAGCGTGGCCTCGAAGGCCTGACCCGTTCGCTGGGCAAGGAACTCAAGAAGGGCAGCAACGCCCAGCTCGTCTATGTGGCCGAAGGCGCCGAAGGCCAGCTCGAATCGACCCTGCGCTTCCTGCTGTCGCCGCGCTCGGCCTATGTGTCGGCCCAGGTCATCCGCATCGGCGCTGCCGTGGGCGAAACCGCCATCCCGGCCGACTGGGACAAGCCCCTGGCCGGCAAGAAGGTGCTGGTCACCGGCGCCTCGCGCGGCATTGGTGCCGCCATCGCCGAATGCATGGCCCGTGACGGCGCAGAAGTCATCGCGCTGGACGTGCCACAGGCTCAGGAAGGCCTGACCGAAGTCGCCAAGAAGATCGGTGGCAAGGCCTTGGCCCTGGACATCGGCTCGAACGAAGCCCCGCAAAAGCTGATCGAAGCCGCCAAGGCCGACGGCGGCTGGGACGTCATCGTCCACAACGCCGGCATCACCCGTGACAAGACCATCGCCAACATGAAGGAGCACCTCTGGCAGCTCGTCATGAACGTGAACCTGTCGACGCAAGAGCGCATCAACGAAGCCATGGTCGAAGCTGGTGCGATCAAGGCTGGCGGCCGCATCGTCTGCGTGTCCTCCATCTCGGGCCTGGCCGGCAACATGGGCCAGACCAACTACGCCGTCTCCAAGGCGGGCGTGGTCGGCATGGTGCAGTCCACCGCCCCGATCTTCGCCAAGAAGGGCATCACCATCAACGCCGTGGCGCCCGGCTTCATCGAAACCGCCATGACGGCAGCCATCCCCTTCGCCATCCGCGAAGCCGGCCGCCGCATGAACTCCATGAGCCAGGGTGGTCAGCCAGTCGACGTGGCAGAAGCCATCGGCTGGTTCGCCAGCCCCGCATCTGCCGGCATCACGGGCAACGTGATCCGCGTGTGCGGCCAAAGCCTGATCGGCTGACCGACAGCGCCTGCAGCCATGAAGATCATCGAAGTCAAGAAGCTGCCCAGCGCCATCGCGCTCAACCTCGGTGCGCTGCGCTCGAGCAGCAAGCGCAGCGGTGCGGTGGATGCGTTGCCTGAGGTCACCTATGTGCGCCCCAGCGTCACCATCGACGCCAAGCGCGTGAAGGCCTACGCCAAGGTCTGCGGTTTCGCCGAAGCCCACGGCGTGCCCATGCTGGTGCCGCACATGGACGCCTTCCCGCTGGCCATGATGCTGTTCGGCTCCAAGGCCTTCCCGTGGCCGGCCATGGGCCTGGTGCACCTGGCCAACAGCGCCAAGCTGCTCAAGCGCATCAACGTGGGCGACAAGCTGCGCATCGAGGTTCGCACGGGCGAGCTCTACAAGCACGACAAGGGGCAGGTCTTCACGCTGCACGCACGCGCCCTGCGCGATGGCGTGGTGGTGTGGGAGAGCACCTGGACCTTGCTGCGCATGGGCGTCAAGCAGCCGCGTGGCGAGCCATATGTCAGCCAGATCAACGACGAGCGCCCGCTGGCCCACCAGGCAGATTTCTTCGCAGGTGCCGGCATCGGCCGCAGCTATGGCCGGGTCTCGGGCGACATCAACCCGATTCACCTCTCGGCGCTGACTGCCAAGTTCCTCGGTTTCAAGAAGGCGATTGCTCACGGCATGTGGACCAAGGCCCGAGCTCTGGCCACCCTGATGCCGCGCGAAGCCGTCGAGCAGACCGAGGTGATCGTCGAGTTCAAGACGCCGCTGTTCCTGCCGGCGCGCGCTTCGCTGTGGGCCAACCGTGGCGAAGGCGAGGCCGTCTTCGAAGTCCGCAATGCCAAGGGCGACAAGCCTCACCTGCGCGGCCTCGTCCGGTACTGAGCCACCGCACCGCCGATTCACCGCATCGAACACCCTTTACCCCAAGGACCTTTCATGAGCACCATCCGTCGCGTCGCCATCATCGGTGGCAATCGCATCCCCTTCGCCCGCTCCAACACTGTCTACTCGCACGTCTCCAACCAGGACATGCTGACGGCCACCTTCCAGGGCCTGGTCGACCGCTTCAACCTGCACGGCGAACGCCTGGGCGATGTCGCCGCCGGCGCCGTCATGAAGCACAGCCGTGACTTCAACCTGGTGCGCGAGACCGTGCTGTCGACCACGCTGTCGCCCGAGACCCCGGCCTACGACCTGCAACAGGCTTGCGGCACCGGCCTCGAAGCCATCATGCTGGTGGCCAACAAGATCGCCCTGGGCCACATCGAGTGCGGCATCGGCGGTGGCGTGGATACCACCTCCGACGCGCCCATCGGCGTCAACGAGAAGATGCGCAAGATCCTGCTCGAAGCCAACCGTGGCAAGAGCACCGGCGAGCAACTCAAGGCGCTGGCCAAGATCCGTCCTTCGATGCTGCTCAAGCCGAACATCCCGAAGAACGGCGAGCCCCGCACTGGCTACTCGATGGGCGAGCACGCCGAGCTGATGGCCCGCGAGTGGGGCATTCCCCGTGAAGAGCAGGACCAACTGGCCGCAGCCAGCCACGCCAACCTGGCCCGCGCCTACAAGGAAGGCTTCTTCGCCGACCTGATGACGCCGTTCAAAGGCGTGAGCAAGGACAACAACCTGCGCGAAGGCCTGTCCATCGAGAAGCTGCGCTCGCTCAAGCCTTGCTTCGACAAGAAGATCGCCCCGGGCCAAGGCACCCTGACCCCGGGCAACTCGACCCCGCTGACCGACGGCGCTTCCGCCGTGCTGCTGGCCAGCGAAGAGTGGGCCAAGGCTCGCAACCTGCCGGTGCTGGCTTACATCACCTTCTCCGAAGTCGCCGCTGTCGACTTCTTCAACAAGAAGGAAGGCCTGCTGATGGCCCCGGCCTACGCCGTGCCTCGCATGCTCAACCGCGCCGGCATCTCGCTGCAGGACTTCGATTTCTATGAAATCCACGAAGCCTTCGCTGCCCAGGTGCTGTGCACCCTCAAGGCCTGGGAAGATCCGAAGTACTGCAAGGAGCGCCTGGGCCTGGACAAGCCGCTGGGCTCGATCGACCGCAGCAAGCTCAACATCAACGGCTCCTCGCTGGCCGCTGGCCACCCGTTCGCCGCCACCGGTGGCCGCATCGTGGCTTCGCTGGCCAAGATGCTGGCCCAGAAGGGTTCGGGCCGTGGCCTGATCTCCATCTGCGCGGCCGGCGGTCAGGGCGTGGTCGCGATCCTGGAGCGCTGATGGGCGCATTGAAGGTTTGACGACCCTGATGTGCCAGATCGTGAATCGATCGGTCACCAGGGTTGCTAAACTCGAAAGCTGAGACAAAAAGCAACATGGCGGCCCCGGCAACCCCACCGGGGCTGTCGTCATGAAACGGGCCGCTAGTCGCCCCCGCGCCAGTTCAAAAGCAGTCATGGCGCCGGTACACGAGGAGATCCAGATGAGCCAATCCGCCGCCGCCCTGCAGCCGGGCATGTCCATCGTCAACCCCGATGGGTCCACCAACCGCATCTGGTTGTCGTCCTACGTGAAGGGCGTGGTCCACGAGATCGACATCAACAAGTACCAGTCCCTCGGACAGTACTTCGACGAGTGCGTCAACAAGTTCCGCCAGCGACCGGGCTTCGTGAGCATCGGCACGGAGATGACGAACGATCGGCTCGATCGCCTGGTGAGCTCCTTCGCCGGCTGGCTGCAAGGCCAGGGCGTCAAGAAGGGCGACCGCGTCGCCATCATGCTGCCCAACACTTTCCAGTACCCGGTGTGCCTGTTCGCGGTGCTCAAGCTGGGCGCGGTGGTGGTCAACATCAACCCGCTCTACACCTCGCGTGAACTGGCCCACGCCCTCAAGGACAGCGGCGCCGAAACCATCATCGTGATGGAGACCTTCGCCAAGACGCTGCAAGATGCCATGCCCGGCACCGGCGTCAAGCGCGTGGTGCTGACCCAGATCGGCGACCTGCTCTCTGACGGTTTCATCAACGCCAAGGGCCGCCTGCTGAACTTCGTGCTGCGCAAGGTCCAGAAGATGGTGCCGGCCTACAGCCTGCCGGGCGCCAAGTGGATGCGCGATGTGCTCAAGGACGGCGCCAAGGCCAAGTTCAAGCCGGCCGACGTCAAGCCCGACGACTTGGCTTTCCTGCAGTACACCGGCGGCACCACGGGTGTTTCGAAGGGCGCGATGCTCACGCACCGCAACGTGCTGGCCAACTGCCAGCAGGCCCTGGCTTTCGCCGAAGGTCAACTGACGGACGACGTCGAGACCGTGGTCACGCTCATCCCGATGTACCACATCTTCTCGCTGACCGTGAACGGCCTGATCTTCATGGCACTGGGCGGTCGCAACATCCTGGTGGCCAACCCGCGCGACACCAAGCGCGTGATGATGATCCTCAAGAACGAGCGCTTCTCGGGCATCTCGGGCGTGAACACGCTGTTCGCATCCTTCCTGGAAGACCCGGCGTTCGCCAAGCTCGACTTCTCCAAGCTCAAGCTGCCCATCGCGGGCGGCATGGCCCTGATGCGCAGCACCGCCGAGCGCTGGAACCAGGTCACTGGCTGCCCCATCGTCGAAGGCTACGGCCTGACCGAGTGCTCGCCCATCGTGACGCAGGCCCCGGTCGACCTGAGCAAGCCGCGCCCGGTGTTCACTGGCTCCATCGGCGTGCCCGTGCCTTCGACCGAAGTGCGCTGCCGCCGTGACGACGGCTCCTGGGCCAACATCGGCGAGCCGGGCGAGCTGTGCGTGCGCGGCCCGCAGGTCATGAAGGGCTACTGGAACCGCCCCGAAGAGACCGCCAAGGTCATCGACAGCGAAGGCTGGCTGGCCACCGGTGACGTCGCCGTGATGGACGAGAACGGCTTCCTCAAGATCGTGGACCGCAAGAAGGACATGATCCTGGTCTCGGGCTTCAATGTCTACCCGAACGAGATCGAAGACGTCGTGGCCATGCACCCTGACGTCAAGGAAGTGGCCGCCGTGGGCGTGCCCGATGAGGCCGCTGGCGAGCGCGTCAAGGTCATCATCGTGCCGCGCAACCCGGGCCTGACCAAGGAAGCGATCATCGAGCACTGCCGCAAGAACCTGACGGGCTACAAGATCCCGCGCATCGTCGAGTTCCGCACCGAAGAGCTGCCCAAGACCCCAGTGGGCAAGATCCTGCGTCGCGAGCTGCGCTGACCGCGCGCCGGGCATCCACCGCGGACACGCTCGTCCATGAGCCTTCCCGCTGACTTCCGCTTCCACCACCGCCTGCGCGTGCGGTGGTCGGAAGTCGATGCCCAGCAGGTGGTCTTCAATGGCCACTACCTGAACTACCTCGACGTCGCTTCAAGTGACTACTGGCGCGCCGTCGGTTTGCCTTACCCGGATGCGTTCAAGCATGCGGGTGGCGACATCTTCGTTCGCCGCAACACGCTCGAGTACCACGCTCCTTCGCGTCTCGACGACTGGCTGGACATCGGCATCCGCTGCGAACGCATCGGCAACTCCTCGCTGACGCTGCAATGGGCAGCCTGGTGCCACGGGCGCCTCATCGTGACCGGCGAGGTGGTTTACGTGCACACCAGCCTGGCCACTGGCCGCTCCAGCCCCGTGCCTGCCAGCCTGCGTGAGCAGCTTGACGCGTGGGAGCAGGGCAGGGCCGTGCACGACGTGCAACTCGGCAACTGGAGCAGCCAGCAGGAGGCCGCCCGCGCCGTGCGCACCGCCGTGTTCATCGAAGAGCAGGGCATCCCGTCAACCGAAGAGTGGGATGCCGACGATGCTTCGGCCGTGCACGCGGTGGTCACCAACCTGAGCGGCCTGCCGCTTGGGACGGGCCGGCTCATCCTCAGCGGGGAGGCGCCCGACGATGGACCCGAGCAAGCTCGCATCGGTCGCTTGGCCGTGCTGCGCAGCAGCCGAGGCGTTGGCTTGGCCCGTTTGATCCTGTCGGCGCTGATCGCCGAGGCCCGCCTGCTGGGCAAGACGCAGCTGTCGCTGCACGCGCAGGTCTCTGCCATGCCGCTTTACGCCCAGGCAGGGTTCGAGCCGCAAGGCGCCATCTTCGACGAGGTGGGCATTCCCCACCAGCGCATGACACTCAGGCTTTGATGCCCAGCCCGGCTGCGGGTTTGATCAGGCTGCGGGCACGGTGACGCCGGGTCTCGGACATCGCGTTCACCTCGGTCTCATCGTGCTCGGTGATGTCGCTGCTCTCGAACACCTCGTCGTGTCGCAGCGACGGTGGCGGCAGGGTGGCCTCCAGCTTGGCCACGTCAGCCGACGACATCGTGTGGCGTGGCGGCCAATTGCGCAGGCTCACTCGGCGCATCAGCGCCAGGTTCGACTGTGGCGAGAAGGTGCGCTCCATCACGTGCGTGATCAGCCGTTTGTTGTGTCGCTCGGTCACGATCACGGTCGAACAGCGTGTGCCGTACAAGCCTTGCCCATCGCGGATGAAGGCCGAGGACAACAACTGCTCCCACTCGTGCGAAACACCTGTGCGCGGCAGCTGCGTGTCGGCAGCGCGTGTGTCGTCGGCCAGCGCGTCGAACAGCACCGATGCCATGTCCTCGGCATCCTGGGCCTGAGTCAAGGCGCCACGCAGCGCGGCCTTGAGGTTTTGCACCTTGGGCCAGGGGGTGTTGAGCTGCGCGTTCGACAGGCCGAAAATGCCCTTGGTCAGCCGCTCCGGATAAAGCTGCCGGTTGTTGACCCAAAAACATTCGCCTTGCGCGAAGTCGAGCGCGATCAGGTTGAAGCCGTTGTAGCCCGACATGGCCAGGCGCGGCCACAACATGGGCATGCTCAGTTCTCCCTTGAGCCAATCGGGCACGATCGATCCGCGCGATGGCGCCTGGGGGTCCATGTCCTGTGGGTTGCGGATGTTGGTGACCATCCCCAAACGGCCCGATGCTGTCAGCCCCAGCCAGGTGCCACCCGCGTGAAGGTCGCGTCCGCCCAGGATGGCCGGACCGCCGCCATCGGGCTCCCACCAGCCCAAACGGGCAGCGGGGCGATCGAAGAATTCATCGCGGTTGGCCGCCATGACGAAGGGGAATCGACTGGATTGGTCCAGAGCAAAAGCAACGAGACACATGGCGGCAGCCTCCTTCAGTCCCACTGCCCGGCAGGCAAGGGGAGCTCAGCGAAAGTTTCGGTGTGACGGGGGGCGATCAGCCCTGTTGGCAAGGCTCCCACCGCAGCCTCCAGGTCGGCCAGGAACGCTGCGCTCAGGCCTTGTGGGTGCTCGTAGATTTCCATCCAGGTGGGCTCCGCGACTTCCCGGCCATCGGTGCGCGCCAGCAGGCGTGCGGTCAGGCCCGGGTGGCGAGATCGCAGCCCGTCCTGCATGGCAGCCAGCCTTTGCAAGGCCTGCGGGGCTCGCGAAGCGCTCAGCTTGAAATAGATGAACAGCGATGCGGGGGTGTCAGCCTTTGACCTCATCTCGACCCATGCACAGTGGAACTCAGTGGAAAAGCGATCTGAGCGTACCCGATGAGCGGCGCCCATTCACCCCACATGGTGCATGAGGCGCTGCGGTGAGGTCGATTGCCGTTAAGAAATTGACGCACCGCCGCATTCATGCATCGCCATCGGGCGAAGGCATGTCGTAGGGCAGGGGCAACAAGCGCAAGGCGGGGCCATCGGCGGCACCCAGCGTGATCACGTCAGCGGCGCTCGCCAACTTGAGCTCGAGCAACACCACATGAGGAGCTTCGTTGGAGGCGTTGACCTCCTGAGGCAGCTGCGCAGCCAGGACGACCATGCCGGCGGGTTGTCCTGTGTCCGACGAGGCAAACACTTCCTGGCCAGGCCTGGCCGAGCCTTGCACCTCGGCCAGGAAAGCGCGACGCTTGACCGAGCCACGGTACTGGCTGCGCGCCACGATCTCTTGACCGGGGTAGCAACCCTTCTGGAAGTTCACCCCGCCCACCAGCTCGAAGTTCACCATCTGCGGCACGAACTGGTCGAAGGTGGCCTCCGTCACGCGGGGAATGCCCGAAAGCACCTCCAGGGACGACCACGCGGACTCAGGCAACGCAGGGAGGTCGGTCAGCCAAGCCGCAGCCTCGGGAGCGCCCAACCACAGCCACCTTGGCACCTGTTGCACGTCAGGCAGGCGCACCAGCTGCCCTGAAGCAAGGGGCTGGCTTGACCACACCGGCGCTTTGGCGGCATCACCCAGGAATTTGCTCGCGGATTCTCCCGCCAACCCCCAGGCCTGCAAGCCACCTTCGGTGAGTTGCACTTTCGATCGCAGCACGAACATCTTCAGGCGCTTGAGCCAGCCGGGCAGGATGCCTGCGTCTGTCAGCAACCAGACCTGCTCGTCAGCGGGGCGCAAGAGCAGGGCCGAAGCCTGCATGCGCCCCTTTGCCGAGCAATTAGCGGCCAGCCTCGCCTCGGTGGGCCCCAGGTGGTTGACGTCCTGGCTGAGTTGCCCGTGCAGGAAGGCCGCCGCGTCCGGGCCTTCAGCCCGGATCACAGCGAGGTCGGACAAGGGCAGGGCGCCTTGCCAGGAAGAGACGGGCTGAGTGAGCGAGATCAGGTTGGCGTTCATGGGGTGATTATGATCATGCCCTCCATGCACATGCATTCCACTCGGGTACACACCCCCTCATGCCCAGGTCATTGCCCCCGCTCGCCTCGACAACAGGCGGGCGGGGTCGCTCGGGCCTTTTTGTCAGTGCTTTTGCTGCTGACAGCCGCCTTGCTGGCTGCGGGTGCCTGGTGGTTGCAGCGCCCCTTGCCACTGCGGGCAGAGGCTGCCGAGCTCGCCATCGAGCCAGGCCAGACGCCCCGTGAAATCGCCCGTGGCTGGGTGGCTGCTGGCATCGACACGCCCGACTGGCTGCTCTACCAGTGGTTCAGGTTCTCGGGTGACGCCAGGTTGATCCGGGCCGGCAACTACGAGGCCGGCCCGGGCACCTCCCCACGCGACCTGCTGCGCATGATGGTGCAGGGCGACGAGCGCCTGTCCGTCGTGCGCCTGATCGAAGGTTGGACCTTCCGGCAATTCCTCGCCGCCCTGGCTCAGGCCGAAGGCATCAAACCCGCCACACGGGGCATGAGCGAGCAGGCCATCATGGCCGCTATCGGCTCGCCGGGCGTGCCTGCCGAGGGGCAGTTCTTCCCGGACACCTACGCCTACGCGAAAGGCTCTACCGACCTGGCCGTGCTCAAACGCGCCCACCACGCGCTGCAAAGGCAACTCGACGCGGCCTGGCAACAGCGCCAGCCCGGCTCCCCCTTGGTCAACCCTCAGCAAGCACTGATCCTGGCGTCCATCGTTGAGAAAGAGACAGGTCGCGCCTCGGACCGCCCCATGATCTCGTCGGTTTTCCACAACCGCCTGCGCATCGGCATGCCCTTGCAGACGGATCCCACCGTGATCTACGGGTTGGGCGAGGCCTTCGACGGCAACCTCCGTCGCAGCCACCTTCAGGAAGACACCCCGTTCAACACCTACACCCGCCGCGGCTTGCCGCCCACGCCGATCGCCATGGCGGGCAAGGCCTCGCTGCTGGCGGCCGTTCAGCCGGCCTCCTCCAGGGCCCTGTACTTCGTGGCTCGCGGTGACGGCAGCAGCGCCTTCAGCGAGAACCTGAGCGATCACAATCGCGCGGTCGACCAATACCAACGCAGACCCAGGAAGAGCCCATGAGCCTCCAAGGCCGCTTCATCACCTTCGAGGGCATCGACGGTGCCGGCAAGACCACCCACATCGATGCACTCGAGCAGGCCTGGCGCCAGCAGGGCAGGGACGTGGTGCGTACCCGCGAGCCCGGCGGCACCCCGCTGGCCGAAAAGCTGCGCGAACTCGTGCTGCATGACAGCATGGACCCCCTCACGGAAGCCCTGCTGGTGTTCTCCGCTCGCCGCGACCACATCCAGCAAGTCATCCGCCCGGCGCTGGCGCGTGGCGCCTGGATCCTTTGCGACCGCTTCACCGACGCCACGTTTGCGTACCAGGGAGCAGGTCGAGGCTTTGAGCAGGCTGTGCTGGCGCAACTCGAAGCATGGGTGCAAGAAGGGCTTCAGCCCGAGCTGACCCTGCTGTTTGACCTGCCTCCAGCCGTGGCGGCAGGCCGCCTGCAGGCCGCACGCCAGCCCGACCGATTCGAAGCCCTGGACGAAGCGTTTTTCACCCGCGTGCGAAACGGTTACCTGTCCCGTCAGGCTGCACAACCAGGCCGCTTTGCCATCATCCGCGCCGACGCCTCGCCGCAGGACGTCGCCGAGCAGGTGCGCCAAGCCATCGCCACGAAAGGGCTGGCATGAGCGAAGACCGCTCACCCGCTCCGCTTTGGCCTTGGCTGCAGACCCCGCTGCAAACCGCGCTGGGGCAACTGCACCACCATGCCGTGCTGTTGCATGGCCTGCCCGGCACGGGGCAGTTCGAGTTCGCCATGGCCTTGACCCGGGCCTGGCTGTGCGAGCAGTCGCCCATCGGGCAGCCGGTGGCCCCGGCTTGCGGTCGCTGCACAGCCTGTCGCTTGCTTGATGCGGGTTCGCACCCCGACGTCATGCTCGTCTTGCCCGAAGCCTTGCAGGCCACCCTGGGATGGGATGCGCCCGACGCCGGCGACCCCTCCGAAGACAAGTCCGACCGGAAGGCGCGCAAGCCCAGCCAGGACATCAAGGTGGACGCCATCCGCGCGGTGGTGCAGTTCTCGCAGAACACCGCCTCGCGCGGGAGGGCCAAGGTGGTGCTCATCCACCCTGTCGAGCGCATGAACGCGATCGCGGCCAACACCCTGCTCAAGACCCTGGAAGAGCCCCCGGGGCAGGTGCGCTTCGTGCTCAGCGGCTCGGCCCTGGACCAACTGCTGCCCACCGTGCGCAGCCGCTGCCAGGCCTGGTCACTGCCCAGCCCTGAGGTGGAGCTCGCCACCCAATGGCTCATGGGCGAAACAGGCCTGGACGCCGCTGCGGCCGGCTTGTTGCTGCAGGCTTCAGGCGGGCAACCCTTGACCGCCCGAGACCGCCAGGCACTCGGCCTGGATGCGCGCACTTGGCCGCTGATCCCGCATGGTGTGGCCCGGGGTGAGCCGGGGCCCATGGCAGCCTGGCCCTTGTCGCTGGTGGTCGAGACGCTGCAGAAGCTGTGCCACGACCTGTCGCGCCTGGCCGTGGGTGCACAGCCGCGCTACTTCCCGCGTGAAAGCCTGCCCCAGCCCCCAGACCTGGGACGCCTGAATCAGTGGGCGCAGGAGCTGGGCAAGGTTCGCCGCCATGCCGATCACCCCTGGAACTTGCCGCTCAAAATGGAAACGCTGATGCTGCAAGCGCGTGCGATCCTGCGGGTCCGTCCTGAGCGGGCGAACCCCAGAGGCTGAAGCATCCCCCCGAAATGAGCTGTTAGCGAACGTAAAGCAGCGGATCGGCGGGGCCAATTTCACAGCCTGGCCTGGGCCCCCGACGTTACACTGTCCAGCAACATGAGCGAGTTTCAGACAACTGCCATGCCTTCGGCCTTCGCTGCCGTGGGCGGCAAAGGCACTGCCGGTGCTTCCTCCTCCTTGGGGGGAGCGGGCATGTCCTTGCCCGGCACCACGTCGGGTGCCCAACGGCCCAGCGTGATCCAGCTGGTGTTCCGCGAAAAGGGCGCCCTCTACGCCGCCTACATCCCGGCTTTCACCGACGGCGGCCTGTTCGTGCCGACCACCCGCGAGTACACCCTGGGTGACGACATCTACCTGCTGCTGTCCCTGCCCGAAGACCCCCAGCGTTACCCGGTCGCAGGCAAGATCGCCTGGATCACCCCTGCCAACGCGTCCGGTGGCCGCACCCAGGGCGTGGGCGTTCGCTTCCCGGCTGACGACAAGACCCGCCTGCTGCGTGTGAAGATCGAGCAGATCCTGGGCACCAACCTCTCTTCGAGCAAGCCCACACAGACGCTCTGATCCTCTGATCGGGCGCAGGGTAACGGCTTTCAGGCATCATCGCGGGCTGCCCCGCCTGACTTCCCGCCTGAGCCATGTTCGTCGATTCCCACTGTCACCTCAATTTCCCCGACTACCAGGGCAAGCTCGACCTCGTGCTGGCTGACATGGCTGCCAACCAGGTGGACCGCGCCCTGTGCATCAGCACCACGCTGGAAGAGTTCCCTGCGGTTCATGCGGTGGCGCTGCAATGCCCGAACATCTGGGCCACGGTGGGCGTGCACCCCGACAACGAAGGCGTCCAAGAGCCCACGCTCGAAGACCTGGTCAGCCGCAGCCAGTTGCCCCGCGTGGTCGGCATTGGCGAAACGGGTCTGGACTACTACCGACTGGGCGAGCGCAGCGTCGAAGACATGGCCTGGCAGCGTGAGCGTTTTCGCGTGCACCTGCGCGCCGCTCGTCAGACTTCGTTGCCGCTGGTGATCCACACCCGCGAGGCCAGCGCCGACACCCTCGGCATCCTGAAAGAAGAAGGGCAGGGCCAGGTCACGGGCGTCTTCCACTGCTTCACCGAAACGCAGGAAGTCGCCCGTGCGGCCCTCGACCTGGGTTTCATGATTTCTTTCTCGGGCATCCTCACGTTCAAGAACGCGGCCGACCTGCGAGAGGTCGCGCGCTTCGTGCCCCTGGACCGTTGCCTGATCGAAACCGACAGTCCCTACCTGGCGCCGGTGCCGTACCGCGGCAAGACCAACTCGCCCGCTTACGTGCCCTACGTGGCCAAGCAACTGGCCGAGCTCAAGGGCTGCGAGGTCGAAGAGATCGGTCGCATCACATCCGAGAATTTCGCGCAATTGTTCTCGCGCACGCGGGCCTGACCGAGGGTTTGGCCAGGGGTGCCTCTGAAGGGCGTGTCAGAGAATTTCTGACAAGAGGTTTGGTTGTGCGGTGACTACCGGCAAACGGCCTCGATGCCTACAGTGAGTCCATCGCAACGGACTTTTTTCACAGAGGCCCCCCATGCAGAAGCACAGCCTGTACGCCAACCCCTTCGCCCTGATGATGGACCCGCAAGCCGTCCTCGAAGCCATGGAGCGTTCGGAGCGCCTGAACCGCCTGCAAAGCCGCGTGTGCCGTCCGTTGGACAAGCCGCTGATCCCCGTGGTGCAAGGCAACGCTCGCGAAGAATTCGATCAGGAAATCGACTCGCAAGAGATCGAGCTGCCTGAAGAGATCGCCGAAGTCAGCTTCGAGCAGTGATCGCTTTAGGCTGTGGGCAGGGCATTCAGCCCTGAGCCCGTTGCCAACGCTGCTCCAGGTGCAACCCCAGTCGGGACAGCGTCAGGCAGAGCAGGGCGTACACCGCGCCCACGAACAGGTAGGCCTCGAAGTAGAAGGGCCGCCAATCCGGGTCGCCTCCCAGGCTGAGTGAAAGCCCACCGGTCAGCTCGTGCAGACCGATGACCATCACCAGCGAGGTGTCCTTGAGCAGGCCGATCGCATGGCCCGTCAGCGCCGGCAGCACCGTGCGCAGGGCCTGTGGCAGCACGATGCGTCTTTGCGTGCTCCACCAATCCAGGCCCAGCGTGGCAGCCGCCTCGGACTGTTCCTGTGGCACGGCCTGCAAGCCCCCCCGCACGATTTCAGCCAGGTAGGCCGACGAGAAGAGCGTCAGCGCCAGCCCGGCTCGCCAGCCCAGCGAGGGCGCTTCGCCACCTGACCAAAACAGAGGCAGCAAGAAGGCGGCCGCGAACAGCAGGCCCACCAGGGGCACGCCGCGCACGGTTTCGATGAAGGCCGCAGCGGGCCAACTCAGCCATCTCCACTGAGACCTGCGCGCCAGGGCCAAGCCCACCCCCAGTGGCCACGACAGGCCCCAACTGCCGAAGAACAGCACCAGCGTCAGCGGCAGGCCGCCCCATTGCTCGGGCGTGCCCCACAGCAGCCATCGGATTTTTTGCGCAACCACCCCCCAGCAGGCGGCCTCGCGACCCAATGCCTGGCAGGCTTGGGCATCGGGCGTGAACACGGCGTCGATCACGCCCCAGCGCAGCAGTTGCCAAGTCAACCAGGCCAGCAACAACAGGCTCAGGCCTTGCAGAGTCAAACCAGCAGCCTTGTTCATGCCGCCCCCTTGAGCGCGTGACGGCGGTTGAAGGCGTTCATGGCCAGCGCTGTGAGCAGCGACAGCGTCAGGTACACCGCCATCATCACCGCGATGCACGCCAGCACCCGACCGCTCTGGTTCAGTGCGGTGGTGCTCACCGAGACCAGATCGGGGTAGCCCACGGCCACGGCCAGCGAAGAGTTCTTGACCAGGTTGAGGTACTGGTTGGTGGTGGGCGGCACGACGGTGCGCAGCGCCTGCGGGATGAGCACCAGCCGGATCCGCTGCCAAGGCGTGGCGCCCAGGGTGTCGGCCGCCTCCAGCAGGTTGCGGGGCACCGCTTCGATGCCGCTGCGAAAGACCTCGGCCAGGAAGGCCGCCGTGTAGGTGCTCAGCGCCAGCGCCACGGCCAGGTATTCGGGCGTGACAGAGGCGCCACCGCCGACGTTGAAGGTGCCCTGCTCAGGCCACGACAGCCGCCAGGTGTTCTCGAAGACCTCGGGCCAGGGAAACGCCAGCCCACCCTTGCTCAGCCAAAGCCCTCCCCACAGTGGCAGGGCCTGGCTCGAGTCAGGCAGCCACTCGATGAGCAGGAAATACCAGACCAGCAACTGCAGCAGCAGCGGCACGTGCCGAATCAGGCCGATCACCCCTTGCGCGGCCTGACGCCAGCCAGGCAGCCGCGAAGTGCGCAGCAAAGCCAGCAGCAGGCCCAGCGAGGTGGCTGCCAGCAGCGAGGGCAGGGCCACGCGCAAGGTGTTGCCCAGGCCCACGACGAAAGCCCACCACATGGGTTGCATCGCGTCGAAGGCCATCAGGCCTGTCTCGCCGATGTCAAAGCCGGCTGGCTGCTGCAGGAATCCCCAATCCGACAAAGCGCATGGCTCCTGCGGTCAGCGCACCGGCGGCGCGTACATCAGTCCGCCCTGGCTCCAGGGGCGATTGGGGCCACGCGGCAGTCCCAGAGCGGAGTTCTGGCCCACGTTGCGCTCGAAGATTTCACCGTAGTGGCCAACGGCCTGGATGGCACGCAAGGCCCAGGTTTTGTCCAGGCCCAGCAGTTTGCCCATGTCCTCGCCACCACCGAGCAGGCGCTGGATGGCCGGGTCGGCGCTGGCGGCCAGTGCGGTCGCTTTGGCTTGTGTCACGCCCAGCTCCTCGGCTTCCTGCAGCGCGTAGATCGTCCACTTGACGATGGCGAACCATTCGTCGTCGCCGCGTTTGACGGCAGGACCCAGCGGCTCCTTGGAGATCAGGTCTGGCAGCACGGTGTAGTCCTGGGGCTTGGGGGCTTCCTTGTTGCGGATGCTCGACAGCGCTGACGCATCGGCGGTGTAGGCCTGGCAGCGGCCCGAGAACAAGGCCTTGAAGCCGGCTTCATAGGTGTCGAACACCACGGGCTTGATGCCCAGGCCATGCGCGCGGGAGAAGTCAGCCAGGTTTTTTTCGGTGGTGGTGCCAGCCTGCACGCACACCTGGGCGCCCTTGAGCTGCTTGGCTGTCGTCAGCTTGAGCTTCGATGGCACCAGGAAGCCCTGGCCGTCGAAATAGGTGATGGCGGTGAAGTGAAGCCCCAGCGAGGCGTCTCTTGTGAGCGTCCACGAGGTGTTGCGCGAAAGGAGGTCGACCTGGCCCGATTGCAGCGATGCGAAGCGCTGTGTCGAGTTCAGCGGCGCAAAGCGCACTTTTTCGCCGCTGCCCAGCACCGCTGCGGCCACCCCTCGGCAAATGTCCACGTCGAGGCCTTGCCAGCGTCCCTTGGCATCCGGCGCCGAAAAGCCCGCCACCCCATTGCTGACGCCGCAGACGAGTTGGCCGCGCTGGCGGATGCCGTCGAGCACCTTGCCGGCCTGGGCGGGTTGCCAGGCGATGGCGCTCAAAAGCATGCATGCCAGAGACAGGTTGGCCAAGCGGGTTGTTGCGGTGGTCAGGGGCATGCTGATGGGACGAGTTCGGGCCGTGGAACTTTAGCCCGAATGTGCTGCCAGCCTGAGCAAAGCTCATTTTCTGCACAGTCAATTAAGTTGCGACGATGTATATTATGTCAACCAAGGTTGGTGTACGCCGAATACAACGAAACGCCAAAGACCTCACCCACAGGCACAATCGGCGCCCCACAAGGGAAAACCAGCGTTCGCCGTCTCGCGGTCCAAGACACCTTTCCGATACGATCGATCGTCCATCCACAGCACGTTGAACCCCGCGCGTCAAGCCCACAGGCCGTGGCGCCTCACGTCAGCAGCAGGAATTTCGACGACGTGTCGTCCGTGACCACCCTCATCACCGAGCCCATGCCGCAAGCCGATGCGCGAGATGGGCTCACCGCAGCCGATGCCCGGGCCATCGACGCCTTGCTGCATGGCGGCATGCGGATGCTGAGGTTTCCGCCGCCCCTTGAGTCGCGCTTTCAGACCGACACAGCCCTGGAGCGCCTGCAGACCTTGCTGGGCGCTGGCGCCTTGGTCAGCGTGCTGTTCAATTGGCTGTTGCTGTCGGACTGGATGATGATCCCCGACCGCTTCGATGACGCCTTGCGGCTGCGGCTGATGTGGTTCACACCATGCATCTTGCTGGGCTTGATCGTGCTCACGAAGCTCAAATCACCGGCCTTGCGAGAAGGCGCTTTGGTGTTGGCAGGCATGGTCTCGACGGTCATCAACGTCCACCTCTGCGTTGGCAGCACCGATCCCATGGCCGGGCCTTATCTCATCAGCGTGAGCGTGGTGCTGGTGTACTGCAACACCGTTGCACGCATGCGCCTGAGGCCTGCCATGTGCCTTGATTTTTTCGTCATGGCCATGTTTTTGTACGGCTGGTCTCGTCTGCCGCAGGCTCCGTTCGCCATCATGGCGCCAGCTGCGCTGACGGTGCTCTCGCTCGCAGTCTTCACGCTCTACGGTGCGTACATGCAAGAGCGCGATGTGCGCCAGAACTGGCTGTTGCTGATGCGTGAACGGCTCCTGCAGCACGAGCTCTTGCAGGCCAACGCCAGCCTCGAAGAGGCCTCTCGCAATGACCAGCTGACCGAGTTGGCCAGCCGCCGGCACTTCGATGCCGAGCTCGAGCACCGCTGGCGCCAAGCGGGCCAGGCAGGTCAGGAGGTCTCACTGATCCTGCTGGCGGTGGACCACTTCAAGGCTTGTCAGGCCAGTCGGGGACAGGGCGCCGCCGATGAATGCCTGCGTGCCATCGCAGGCGTGGTCCGCGCTGATTTCCAGCGCCCGGACGACCTGCTGGCACGCTTTGCCGGCGAAGAGTTCGCGGTGCTGATGGTGGGCACCACCTTGCAGACCGCTGTGGGCGCGGCCGAGCGCATCCGCAAGGCGGTGGAGAACCTGCGCCAACCCCATGGGCCAGATCAGCGCGACCTCATCACAGTCAGCCTGGGGGTGTCGTGCATGCGTCCTGACTCGCCGCATGCCAGCCCGACGCAGTTGATCGCCGTGGCCGATGAGGCCTTGCACCTGGCTCGCCAGCGCGGTCGCAACCGCGTCATCGCATTTGGCACACAGGACTGACATGAGCGCCATCTTCTCGCCCCGTCCGGTCACGCCAGCCACCGATTTTGATCGCCCGGTGCAGGGCTCGCACCACGCCACCATGGTGCGCATCCAGGACCTGCTGGAAAACGGCTTCCCGCTGATGTCCTTCCCAACGGACCTGGAAGAGGCTTTTCAGCGCGATGCCCTGCCCGCTCGCGAACGCCACTTCCTCATCAGCAGCCTCATTTCCCTGCTGATCTACAACGGGTACCTGCTGGCCGATCAGTTGATGATCCCGGACATGCTGTGGCTGGCTGCGCAGTTGCGGCTGCTGGTCTTCACACCGATTGCGCTGCTCTCTTTGTTCTTGTTCTGGCGGGGCTTTCACCCCTTCCATCGCTTGATGCCGCTGGCCTTGGTGGACGTGCTGATGCTGCTCGGCGGCGTGGGTGCTGCAGCCAGCCTGGCCATCGTCATGCCGCTTTCCGAGAGCCCGATGGTCCACTTCTTTCCGGTGGGCTACATGGTGGTCATCACGTATGGCAACGTTGTTTCGCGCATGCGCTTCTGGTATGCGCTGACCTTCACTTCCATCATGCTGGGCATCTTCGTGGCCAGCGTGATGTCACAAGAGACGTTTCCACCTCGGCTGCTGTGGCCCATCTCGTCCATGGTGATCTCGGTGGCCCTGTTCACCTTGTGCGCCAACTACTTCATGGAGCGCGATGAGCGCCGGCGGTTCTTGCGCACCCTTCGCGAACGCAGCCTGGTGCGAGACCTGACGCAAGCGCATGCCCGGCTCAAAGACATCTCGCGCATCGACACCCTCACCGGTCTGCACAACCAAAAACACATCCAGCAGCACCTGAACCTGGTCTGGGAGCGCGCCTGGCGTGATCGCAGCGCGCTGAGCCTGCTGCTCATCGACATCGATCACTTCAAGAAATTCAACGATCGATACGGGCACACGGCAGGCGACGAATGCCTGCAAAAGGTTGCCCGGGTGCTCCAGGATGGGCTGCGCAGGCCTGCCGACGTGGTGGCCCGGTTGGGGGGCGAAGAGTTCCTGGTGGTGCTGCCAAACACGGACGCCTCTTTTGCCAACGGCGTGGCAGAGCGCCTGCGCCAGGCTGTGGAGTCGCTGCAGATCCGTCACGAAAGCTCGACCACGGCTCGCCACATGACCGTCAGCGTGGGCGTGGTGACCTGCCAGGCGCACCCTGACCTGCTGGTTGACACGCTGATGCAACGGGTCGAGCAGGCCTTGCAGCAGGCGAAGTCCGAAGGCCGCAATCGGGTCTGCGGTCGCGCTGCCTGAATGGCCGGTCAGACTGGATCGAGGTGTGTCTGCACGTTGAGAACGGGCAGGCTTGCCATCACGCGCTGGCGTGCCTGCAATGCGATGTCGTGGCCCTCGCGCACGCTGAGCTGGCCGTCCACCTCCAGGTGAGCATCGACCAGGATCAAGTCGCCCATTTTGCGGGTGCGCAATTCGTGCACGCCTTGCACACCGGGCGTCTGCAACAGTGTTTCGCGGATGTGGTCGATCTGCTCTTGCGAGGCGGCGCGGTCCATGAGGTCGTGCAGGGCATCCCAGCCAAAGCGCCAGCCCATGCGCAGCACCATCAGACCGACGATGAGCGCAGCAACGGGGTCCAGCAAAGGGTAGCCCAGCAGGTTGCCGAGGATGCCCAGCGCCACCACGAGCGATGAGGCCGCGTCGGAGCGGGCGTGCCAGGCATTGGCCACCAGCATGCTCGATCGCACTTTTTCAGCTCCCGCCAGCATGTAGCGAAACAGCGCCTCCTTGGCCAGCAAGGTGCCGACCGCCACGTACAGCGCCAGGGCTTGCACCTGGGGGATGTCTTCGGCGTGGGTCAGGCGGTCGATGGCGCCCCACAGCATGCCGCCTCCCACGGCAAACAGCAGGAGCCCCAAGGCAAGCGAAGCTGCCGTTTCGTAGCGCTGGTGACCGTAGTGGTGGTTGTCGTCGGCTGCCTTGTGGCTGTGGCGGTTGACCAGCAGCACCAGGAAATCAGACAGCAGGTCGGACAGCGAGTGGATGGCGTCGGCCACCAGGGCTTGCGAATGCGCCCAGATGCCGGCGGCGAGTTGCAGCGCCGTCAGCACGATGTTGACCACGACGCTGACCATCGTGCTGCGTCGCGCCACTTGCTGGCGCAACGCAGGGTCGACCGATTCCGGGTCGTCGAGGGGCGGCATGTCGGTCGGCATGTCGGCTTTCAGCCCAGCCAGTCGATGTGGTGGCCGAGTTTGCGGGCTTTGGTGCCCAGGTAGCGCTCGTTTTCAGGCTGGACGTCACTGCGCACGGGCACGCGCTCTTCGATCTGCACGCCCTGCTCTTTCAAGGTCTGGACCTTGCGCGGGTTGTTGGTCATCAGCTTGACCGACTTCACCCCCAGGGTGGCGAGGATCTCGGCAGCGGCGTCGAACTTGCGCAGGTCGGCTGCGAAGCCCAGGTGCTGGTTGGCCTCGACGGTGTCCAGGCCCTGGTCCTGCAACTGGTAGGCGCGCAGCTTGTTGGCCAGGCCGATGCCACGGCCTTCCTGGCGCAGGTAGACGACCACGCCGCTGCCGCGCTTGCCGATTTCGCTCAGGGCAAACTGCAGTTGGGGGCCGCAGTCACAGCGCAAGGAGCCGAAGACATCGCCTGTCATGCATTCGGAATGGACGCGGACCAGGGCGCTGCCCTGCACCTCGCCCATGACCATGGCCACGTGCTCCAGGCCGGTGGCCTTTTCGCGGAACAGCTTCATGGTGAAGCTGCCGTGTTCGGTCGGCACGCGTGCTTCGGCGAGGAACTCCACCAGGGCGGCGGTGACCGGGGTCAAAGGTTCTTTGGGGCCCGGCGGGGTGCTGGCACCCGAGCTGGTTGGGGCGGAGTCTGGGCTGGACATTCGTTTTCCTCAGGGGGTGTCATTGTGCCAAAACCCATGTGGATCACCCGAAGGCGTCCGCAAAGTCCGTTCAGGCATGCCCGGAAAGTGTCGACAAGGGGTGCACAAGGTGCTTTTTTTGACCCACAAATACTGTATGCATGTAAGGGGTATCCTTTTAGCTCCAGCAGCCCCGGAGTACTGGATGGATATCCAGCATATCGCAAGCCCAGAGGCAGGTAAAGACCACCCGTCCAATTGGAACGATTTCCTCGACTGGTTCAGCTCCGAGGATGCCTG
>NZ_LFRI01000046.1 GCF_001447195.1 Aquabacterium parvum
CGGTTGGGAGCACATCAACCTCACCGGCGATTACCTCTGGCGCAGCAGCGCCAAGATCGGCGCGGGCAAGTTCAGGCCGCTACGACCGCTGCAACCGGCTTAGCGTGCTTTATTTTCCGTTTTCTGAGGCGACCCCTTCACGGGCTCGTTGCTGATCGAGACGCTGTTCTCGCTCGATGGCCTGGGGCTGCTGGGTTACGAGTCGGTCATGCGGCGCGACTACCCGGTGGTGCTGGGCACCCTTTACCTCTTCACCCTGATCGGCCTGGTCACCAAGCTGATCTCCGACCTCTGCTACGTGTGGGTGGACCCGCGCGTGAAGCTGGATGCCTGAGGCCACCCGCATGAGCGAACTCACCATCCCGTCCACCACATCGATCTCGCCAAGCCGTCGCGCCTGGCTGCGCTTCAAGCAGCACCGCCTGGGGTTCTGGAGCCTGATCCTGTTTTCTGTTCTGGTGCTCATCAGCCTGGGGGCCGAACTGGTATCGAACGACAAGCCGCTGCTGGCGCGCTACGAGGGCAAGTGGTACGTGCCCATCGTTCAGGACGTGCCCGAGACCACCTTCGGCGGTGACTTTGAAACCGCCACCGACTACCTGGATCCGTTCATCCAAGCCCAGTTCGACAAGCCAGGCAATTTCGCCATCTACCCCATCAACCCGTCGCACCACCGAACCATCAACTACTTCGCCAAGTCACCCAACCCATCGGCGCCATCGGCCGACAACTGGCTGGGCACGGATGACCGAGGGCGCGATGTGCTGGCGCGCCTGATCTATGGCTTTCGGGTGTCGGTTTTGTTCGGCTTGGCGTTGACCCTCATCGGCGTGGTGGTCGGGGTGCTGATGGGCGCCATCCAGGGCTTTTATGGCGGGCGCACCGACTTGTTTCTTCAGCGCTTCATCGAGATCTGGGGCTCCATGCCCGAGCTCTACCTGCTCATCATCTTTTCGGCCGTCCTCTCGCCCAGTGTGGGCTTGCTGATCCTGCTGCTCAGCCTCTTCGGCTGGATCGGTCTGTCCGATTACGTGCGCGCGGAGTTCTTGCGCAACCGGCAGCTCGATCACGTGCGCTCGGCGCGTGCACTGGGGCTGACCAACTGGCAGATCATCCGCCGTCACATCCTGCCCAACAGCTTGACACCCGTGGTCACCTTCCTGCCGTTTCGCATGAGCGCCGCCATCCTGGCGTTGACCTCGCTGGACTTCCTGGGGCTGGGCGTGCCGCTGGACACCCCCAGCCTGGGCGAGATGCTGCAGCAGGGCAAGAACAACCTCGATGCATGGTGGATTTCGTTGTCGACGTTCGGTGTGCTGGTGTTGAGCCTGCTGCTGCTGACCTTCATGGGCGACGCCTTGCGTGACGCGCTCGATCCGCGCAAGGAGCACGCCCAATGAGTCGCCACACCTCGGGCACGCCGCTGCTCGACCTCCAGGATCTGCACGTTTCTTTTGGCGACAAGGCCGTGGTCAAGGGCGTGAGCCTGCAGATCGCTGCGGGCGAAAAGCTCGCCCTGGTCGGCGAGTCGGGTTCGGGCAAGTCCATCACCGCGATGAGCCTGCTCAAGCTGGTGCCGCAGGCGCGTGTTTCAGGCCAGGCCTGGTTCAATGGCCTGAGCGATCAAGGACAGAAAGGTGAGCGTCGCGACCTGCTGCAGCTGAGCGAGCGCGAGTTGCGCGGCGTGCGCGGCCGCGACATCGCCGTGATCTTCCAGGAGCCGATGACGGCGCTCAACCCGCTGTTCACCATCGGCGACCAGATCGCCGAAGTCATCGAGCTGCACCAGGCGCTGAGCAAGGCGAAGGCCTGGCAGCGTGCCATCGAGTTGCTGGCGCAGACCGGCATCCCCGAGCCTGAGCGGCGGGCGCAGAGCTTTCCGCATCAGCTCTCGGGCGGGCAGCGCCAGCGCGCCATGATCGCGATGGCCCTGGCTTGCCAGCCCAAGCTGCTGCTGGCCGACGAGCCCACCACCGCGCTGGACGTGACCTTGCGTGGCCAGGTCCTCGACCTGCTGGATGGGTTGCAGCGCACCCATGGCATGGCCGTGCTGATGATCACGCACGACCTGCACCTGGTGCGCCGCTTTGCCGACCGGGTGGCCGTGATGGAGCAGGGCGTGCTGGTGGAATGCGGCCCGGTGGCCGACGTTTTCGCCAACCCGCAACACGCCTACACCCGCAAGCTGCTTGACAGCCAGCCTGTGCGCGACCCGCAGCCTTTGCCGCCCAGCGATGACGCAGCGCCGCTCATGCAGGGGCAAGGGGTGTGGGTGCGCTATCCCGTGCCCAAGCCAGGCATCAAGGGCTGGTTCAGCCGGGGGCATTTCGATGCGGTCAAGGCCGTTGATTTCACCCTGCCGCCTGGCCGCACGCTGGGTGTCATCGGCGAGTCGGGCTCAGGCAAGTCGACGCTGGCTCAGGCCGCGCTCGGGCTGCAGCCCAGCGAGGGGCAGCTGTGGGTCAAGGGCCTGACTTGGCAGCACCATGCCCTGAAGGACCGGCCTTTGCGCCGGGCTGTCCAGGTGGTGTTCCAGGACCCGTTCTCGTCCCTGTCGCCGCGCATGACGATCGAAGAGCTGGTCGGCGAGGGCCTGGGCATCCACCGCCCGGACATGACGCCGGCTCAGCGCCGCCAACAGGTCGAGCAGACGCTGGCGGATGTCGGGTTGACACAGGCCCAGTTCCCTGGTCTTTTGTCTCGCTACCCGCATGAGTTTTCGGGTGGGCAACGCCAACGCGTGGCGCTGGCCCGTGCCCTGGTCGTCGAGCCCCAGGTGCTGGTGCTCGATGAGCCCACCAGCGCGCTCGATGTGACGATTCAAAAGCAGGTGCTGGCTTTGCTGCAACGCCTGCAGCGCGAGCGAGGTCTCAGCTACCTGCTGATCACCCACGACGTGGACGTGGTCGCGGCGATGGCGCACGAACTCATCGTCATGAAGTCGGGCGAGGTGGTCGAGCGCGGCACAGTGGAGGAGGTGCTCAAGCACCCTCGCCACCCCTACACCCAGAAGCTGGTGTCGGCCAGCTTGGGTTGAGGCCAGCTGCCCTGGCGCTCAGATGCCCATTTTGCCCAGGCGGTCCATCAGGTCGCGCAAGGTGCCGATGAGCACCGGGTGGTCCGTCTCGAGCTTGGCCTCCAGCGTTTGCGCCAGGGCGTTGATGTCGTCCTGATCTGCGGTGCTTTGCGGGTCGTTGGCGGCCTGCTCGCCCGCCTGGGCCAGCACGCGCTGGATGTCGGTGTCCAGGGTCTGCAGGGCCTGGCGCGTCGATGCGTCAACCTGGGGGCGCGCCGCCAGCTCGGTGTGCAGCTTCTGCAGCAGTGCAGTCAGTTCCTCGCGGTTCATGATCGGGTCTCCTTTGAGACCCATTCTGCCGTTTCGCGCGGGGGATGCAAGCTCAGAACACGCCGCCCTTCATCGCGCCGCGCTGCGTGTCATAAAGCTCACGCACCCAGGCGATGCCGGGCCTGTCTTGCCACTCCTGCACAGCGGCACGCATGCCCTCCCGGTAGGCGGGCTCGCCATAGACCGGGTGCTGAGCCGGGCAGGCCAGCGGCGCCAGCAACGAAGCTGCGGTGATGTCTGCCACCGTGAACGTGTCCCCGACCAGGAAGCGGCGCCCATCGGCCAGTTGTGCATCGAGCCAGTCCAGCGCCTCGCGGATGCGCTGGCGCGCCAGCTCCACCCGCTTGGGTTTGATCTGCAGCTTTTGCTTGAAGACCCAGCGCATGAGCGGGTAGGAGGCGCGAATCACGCCTGCTTGCAGCGCATTGGCGTGGTCGGTCCACAGCTTGACGATGTGCTCATCGGCCACGCCGAAGCTGCCCGCGTACAGGTAGCGTGCCACGTCCTTGCCGATGGCATTGAAGCGCTGCTCGACCGCCCGGGTGTCGGTGTCGATGGACAGCGGCATCACCGCCAAAGGTCCGCGGTTCGATTGCAGCCAGGTGAGGATGCGCGGGCTGTCCTGGACCGAAAAGCCGTCTCCTTGGATGATCGGCAGCGTGGTCTGTCCGTGCCCGCCCATGCGCAGCGCGGGGAGCATGTGAAAGGCCGGGCTCAGGCAGACCTCGCGGTAGGGGATGTCACAGGCGTCGAGCGTCCAGCGGATCTTTTCGCTGTAGTGCGACATCGCGAAGGTGTAGAGGGTCAGGGGGGCGTGTGTGGGCATTTTGTTCTCTCAAGCCGCTGGCGTGCCCTGAGCCGCTTTGAGGCGGTAGCCGGTTCGCGGAAAGTGAACGTGCAACTCGCCGCAGCGCTCACTGTGCAGGCGCAGGGTCAGGCGCTGTGGCAGCAGGCTGACGAGTTCGCCCGTGACGCTCGTGCCGTGCCCGAGTTGCTCGGGCGTCACCTGCACGACCTGGCCCAGGATCAGGCCCGTGGCGTCGGCGCTGCCTTGCTCCCCGGCGGTGTCCGGCAGGGGCGCCGGCAGGGCGGCAGCCGCTTCCACCAGGGCTTCCTTTGCGCTGATGTCCTCTCGGTGACCATGGCCGATGCCAATCATGCGTGTCATCCACGCCTGAACGGCGGGGTGGCGGCTGAAGTCGAAGCGGCCGTTGGCCAGGAACCAGAGGGTGGCGTAGAGCGTGAAGTCGCCGTTGCCGGGCATCTCGCCGTTGACGAAGGGGCTGTTGCCGCGCAAGGCGGTGTCCAGCCAGGCGATGTGGCTGTGCAACTCTTGGGTGGCCAGGGGCAGGGCGCGTTTGAGGGCCTCGCGCTCAAGCGGGGCGCCTCGCAATGCCGCGCGGTCTTCGAGCAAGGCGTCGGGCAGCAGGTCGGCCAGCGCGCCAAAGGTATAGCCCACCGCGCGCCCAAATAGCAGCGTGTCCACCCAGTTCGCCACGATCTCATCGAAATGCCCTGCGCGGGCGCGCAGGCTGGGTTCGGGTTGCATGGTGTCGAGCACCTCGGCGATCAGCCGGGTGTCGCAGTAGATGTCTGCACCGACCTGCAGCACCGGCACCTTGCGGTAGCCGCCCGTCAGCGCCACCAGGTCGGGCTTGGGCGCGACGCGGGGCACCTTGACCGAGCGCCAGGTCAGGCCTTTGTGGCCCAGCATCAGTCGCGCCTTTTCGGCGTAGGGGGATTCGTTGTAGTGGTGGAGGATGGGGGTGTGCATGGGCGAACAGGGCAGAACGGTTTGCTGATTCTCGCGAGGGGCGTCTGCACGTGATATGGTCGCTAAAGACATCTTTGATGCCGATATGGACAAATCGCGCCCACCTCATCCACCTCAGGCGCCGCTTCCGTCGCCTGCAGCGCGCCGCCCCAGGCAGGTTCACCGGGTTGCCGTGGTGATCTGCCCACAGCACAGCCTGGGCAGCGTGGGGCTGGTTCTCGATGTCTTTCGCATGGCCAACCAGCTGCCCGGTGCGCACCGCTTCGAGTTGATCCGCGTCAGCGAGGACGGCGAGCCCGTTGCTCACCCCGATGGTCTGCTGGCGGTCGAGGGCGGCCCCGATCGCCTGAGTGGGGCCGATCTGGTCGTGATCCCTTCTTTGTGGACCGAAGGGCCCGCTGCAGCCGCCAGCCATCCCGCAGTCATCGCCGCTTTGAGAGGCCTGCCGGCCAGCGTGAGGGTGGCAACGCTGTGCTCCGGGGTGTTCCTGCTGGCAGCCACCGGACGGCTCGACGGCCACGTGGCAACGACCCATTGGATGCTGGCCGACGACCTGCAGGCGCGCCACCCGGATGTGCGGGTGCACGCCAGCCTGAACCTCGTGCAGTCCGATGCCGAGGGTTGGATTTGCTCAGGAGGGTCGCTCGCCGGTGTGGACGCCTGCTTGCGCGCCGTGCAGGCCTTGAGTGACCGCGAAACCGCTCGGGCACTGGCGCGCATGCTGGTCACCGAGCTGGACCGGGGGCCGCAGTCGCTTTACGTGCCTGCGCCGGGTTGGCGCCGCCATGCCGATGCCGACATCCGCCGCCTGCAGGACCGCATCGAAACCGATTGCGCCAAGCCCTTGTCTCTGGCGGAGCTGGCTGCAGCCATCCATGTGAGCGTGCGCACCTTGCAGCGGCGTTTCCTGGCGGCGACCGGCTTGACGCCCATCCAGTACCAGCAGGCATTGAGGTTGGCCCGTGCCCAGGCCCTGCTGGAAAGCGGGCGTTTGCCTGTGGCCGATGTGGCCGAGGCCGTGGGCTATTCGGACAGGGTGGCCTTTGGCCGCCTGTTCAAACGGATGACAGGCCTGACGCCAGCCGCCTGGCGTCAGCGGCACGCCATCGAGCCCCTGCAGGCTTGACCTGTCGCGCCTTGGTCACTTGTCGCTTGCGCGGTCTCGAACTGGGGTGCTGGCCGCGCCAACAAAAAAAAGGGGCCCGTCAGGCCCCTTGGATCGATCGCCACCAACGGGTGGCAGGCTGATGTGTCACTCGGCCAGGTCGCCCAGGCCACCCATGACGTGGCTGAAACCGCCATCCACGTAGGTGATCTCGGCCGTCACGCCGCCCGCCAGGTCGGACAGCATGAAGGCGGCGACGTTGCCCACGTCTTCGATGGTGACGTTGCGGCGCAGCGGGGCGTTCTGCTCGACCACGCTCAGGATCTTGCTGAAGCCCTTGATGCCCGAGGCTGCCAGGGTCTTGATGGGGCCTGCCGAGATGCCGTTGGCGCGGATGCCCTTGGGGCCCAGGCTGGCGGCGGTGTAGCGCACGGAGGCCTCGAGCGAAGCCTTGGCCAGGCCCATGGTGTTGTAAGCCGGCACGATGCGCTCAGCGCCCAGGTAGGACAGCGTCAGCAAGGCCGATTTCGGGTTCAGATAAGGCAGGGCCGCCTTGGCCATGGCCGGGAAGCTGTAGGCCGAGATGTCGTGCGCGATGCGGAAACCCTCGCGCGAAAGGCCATCCAGGAAGTCACCAGCGATGGCTTCGCGCGGAGCGAACCCGATGGAGTGCACGAAGCCGTCGAACGTCGGCCACACCTTGGCCAGGTCGGCGAACATCTGGGCGATCTGCTCGTCGCTGCCGACATCGCAGTCGAAAATCAGCTCGGAGTTGAATTCCTTGGCGAACTCGGTGATCCGGTCCTTGAAGCGCTCGCCCACGTAGCTGAAAGCCAGCTCGGCGCCTTCGCGGTGGCAGGCCTGGGCGATGCCGTAGGCGATGGAACGGTTGGACAGCAGGCCGGTGATCAACAGGCGCTTGCCAGCGAGGAATCCCATGGAGTCTCCATTCGAGGGGTCAAACCAGGCGCGCATTCTGACACGTTGCGCAGCAGGGCGGCTTGGGGCGGTGCGCAGTGGCTTCATCGATGAATTTCATGGGGTGCTCTTGATGTGGGGCGTTTCATCGGGGTAAAATGCGGGATTGGCTGCTCAGGCTGATTCACGGTTTTTGCCCTGCAGGGTGCCCGACATGGTTTTCAGGGGTGCCCGTTTTGCTTGGGTAAAACGAAGTGAGTTGACCTGGCGGTTCGCTTCGTGAATGTGGCGGGCGTTGCTGGCTGCGTGTGTTGTTCACATGCCTGCCTGGCGGCTTTCCGTGCAGTGTGAGGGCGGATCATTCCAGCCCTTTTTTTTTGCTTGACCGTTTTTCGTCGATCGCACCCATCAGGATGAGTTGGCTCAATGTCGTTGAAACCACCGTGACCGGTCTCGGTTACGAGCTCGTGGACTGTGAACGCAGTTCGCAGGGTTTGCTGCGCGTGTACATCGACCGGCTGCCCGAGCAGGCCTACGACCTGCCCGGTGACCTCGTCACCGTGGACGACTGCGAAAAAGTGACTCGCCAGCTGCAGTACGCGCTGGAAACGGTCGATGCCGATTACGCGCGCCTGGAGGTTTCTTCTCCTGGCGTGGATCGCCCCCTGAAGACACCGGCGCACTTCGCCCGATTCCAGGGTGAGCGCATCACCATCGCGCTCAAGGCCCCGTTCCAGGGGCGCAAACATTACACCGGCGTGCTGTGCGCCTCGCCCGACGGGGACGAGGCCGCCGTTGCCGCAGGCCAGGCTTGGGGGCTGCTGCTCAATTCGGCCGATGGCGACAAGCCGTTGTCCAAGACGGCGGCCAAGAAGCTGGCCAAGGAACTCGCGGCCCGGGGTGAACCCGTGCCGCAACAGGTGGATGAAATATTGGGTTTCACACTCGATGAAATTCGCGAGGCCAGACTGGTGCCTGAAGTGAGTTTCAAGGGTCGTGTGCGTCGGGAGGCAACCCCGGCGAGTGAAGTTGCCGTCGAAGAGGCGCAAGAACTCGGAGGTCAGAAGAAATGAATCGTGAATTGCTGATGCTGGTGGACGCCATCTCCCGTGAGAAGAGCGTGGACCGTGACGTGGTGTTCGGTGCGGTCGAATCCGCCCTGGCCTCCGCCACCAAGAAGCTCTACCAGGGCGAAGTCGACATCCGCGTCGCCATCGACCGCGAGAGCGGCGAGTACGAGACCTTCCGCCGCTGGCTCGTCGTGCCCGACGAGGCCGGCCTGCAGAACCCGGAAGCCGAAGAAATCCTCTCTGACGCCATCGACCGCATCGCCGACATCGAAGTCGGTGACTACATCGAAGAGTCCATCGAATCCGTGCCCATCGGGCGCATCGGTGCGCAGGCCGCCAAGCAGGTCATCCTGCAAAAGATCCGCGACGCCGAGCGCGAGCAACTGCTCAACGACTTCCTCTCGCGTGGCGAGAAGATCTTCGTGGGCACCGTCAAGCGCCTGGACAAGGGCGACATCATCGTCGAGTCGGGTCGCGTCGAAGGGCGACTGAAGCGCACCGAGATGATCCCGAAGGAAAACCTGCGCTCCGGCGACCGCGTTCGCGCCTACATGCTGGGCATCGATTCGCTGGCCCGTGGCCCGCAGATCATGCTCTCGCGCTCCGCGCCCGACTTCATGATCGAGCTGTTCCGCCAGGAAGTGCCCGAGATCGAGCAAGGCCTGCTGGAGATCAAGAGCTGCGCCCGCGATTCCGGCTCGCGCGCCAAGATCGCCGTGCTCTCGCACGACAAGCGCGTGGACCCGATCGGCACTTGCGTGGGCGTGCGCGGTTCGCGCGTGACCGCCGTCACCAACGAGCTGGCCGGCGAGCGCGTCGACATCGTGCTGTGGTCCGAAGACCCGGCTCAGTTCGTCATCGGTGCGCTGGCCCCGGCCAACGTGCAATCGATTTTTGTTGATGAAGAAAAGCACGCCATGGACGTGGTCGTGGACGAGGAAAACCTCGCCATCGCCATCGGCCGCGGTGGTCAGAACGTGCGCCTGGCGTCCGAGCTGACTGGCTGGAAGATCAACATCATGTCGGCCGAGGAATCGGCCCAGAAACAGGCGGTCGAATCCGACTCCATCCGCAAGATCTTCGTCGACAAGCTCGACGTGGACGCGGAAGTCGCCGACATCCTGATCGCCGAAGGTTTCTCCAGCCTGGAAGAAGTGGCCTATGTGCCGCTGCAGGAAATGCTGGAAATCGATGCCTTCGACGAAGACACGGTCAACGAGCTGCGCAACCGTGCCAAGGACGCGCTGCTGACCATGGAAATCGCCAAGGAAGAAGAAGTCGAAGCCCTGTCGGAAAGCCTCAAGGGGCTGGAAGGCCTGACGCCGGAGCTGATCAACAAGCTCTCGGAAGCTGGCATCCACACCCGTGACGACCTGGCCGACCTCGCTGTGGACGAGCTGACCGAGATCACCGGTGTGTCCGATGATCAGGCTCGCGCGCTCATCATCAAGGCCCGCGAACACTGGTTCGCCTGATCGAAGCCCGACCACCGCCTACTCTCACTCAAGCAAGCTCATCGCAAGGATCTAAACAATGGCCGTGACCACCGTCGCACAATTCGCCGCGGAGCTCAATCGCCCGGCTGCGACACTGCTGGAGCAGCTCCAGTCTGCAGGCGTGCCCAAGGCAGCGCCTGAAGACGTGCTGACGGAGGTCGACAAGGAGCGTCTGCTCGATCACCTGCGCACCGCCCACGGCACCGCCGGCGGCGATCGCAAGAAGATCACCCTGACGCGCAAGTCGACCACCGAAATCAAGCAGGCAGACGCATCTGGCAAGGCCCGCACCATCCAGGTCGAGGTCAAGAAGAAGCGCGTCTTCGTCAAGCGCGATGAGTCCGGCGTGGAAGAGTCCAACGAAGCCGCGCAGGCCGAAGCCGAACTGGCTCGCCGCGAAGAAGAAGCGCGAGCCCAGGCCGAAGAGCTGCGTCAGCAGGAAGAGGCCCTGGCCGAAGCTCGCCGTCAGCGCGAAGAGCAAGAGCGCCAGGAGCGCGAAGCCGCCGCAGCAGCTGCCGCCGTCCGTGAGGCCGCTGAAGCCGCCGCCCGCGAGCAGGCCGCGCAAGCTGCAGCAGCGGTGGTTGCCGAGGGTGGCGCCAGCGCTCCCGCAGTCGATGACAGCGCCGAGAAGGAAGCCGCTGCTGCGCGCCGTGCCGCTGCTCAGGCCGCTGGCCGTGCCGAAGCTGCCGCCTTGACCGCCGCCGCTCAGCGTGGCGCGCGTGGTGGCGTTCTCAAAGCCGCTGCAGACAAATCCGCCCCCGAAGCTGCGCCGGTCGAGCAAGCCCCGGCACCTGTTGCCGAGGTCGCGCCCGTGGCTCCACCGGCGCCCGTTGCCGAAGCCCCCAAGGCCCCGGCCGTTCGCGTGGTCAAGGCCGCCGACATCGAAGCCGAAGAAAAGCAGAAGGCCGCTGACCTGGCCGCGCGCCGCAAGGCTGCCGAAGCCGAGGCTGCAGCCATCCGCGCGATGATGAACGCGCCCAAGAAGGTGCTGACCGCCAAGAAGCCCGAAGAAGCCAAGCCTGCAGACGCGGCTGGCATCAAGGGCACGATCCACAAGCCCAAGGGCGCCCCGGGTGCCACCGCTGCACCGGGCAACACGGCGGCCAAGCCTGGTGACAAGAAGTCGGTCAAGTCCGAGAAGCTGTCTTCCAGCTGGGCCAACGACGACAAGAAACGCGGGGCACCGGCCGGTAAAGGCCGCTCTGATGCTGGCGCCAATGCCCGCAACAGCTGGAAGGCCCCGGGTGGTCGCGGTGGTCGCCGTGGTGGTGACCGTGGTGGCGACAACCAGTCGAACTTCGTGCCGCCGAGTGAGCCGCAGGTCATCGAGGTGCACGTGCCCGAGACCATCTCGGTGGCCGACCTCGCCCACAAGATGTCCGTCAAGGCCTCCGAAGTCATCAAGCAGATGATGAAGCTGGGCCAGATGGTCACCATCAACCAGCAGCTGGACCAGGAAACCGCCATGATCGTGGTGGAAGAGATGGGCCACAAGGCGCTCGCCGCCAAGCTGGACGACCCCGATGCCTTCCTGGAAGAAGAACACGCCGAACAAACGGCCGAGCTCTTCCCCCGTGCGCCGGTGGTCACCGTCATGGGTCACGTCGACCACGGCAAGACCTCGCTGCTGGACTACATCCGCACGTCTCGCGTCGCCGCGGGCGAAGCGGGCGGCATCACGCAGCACATCGGTGCCTACCACGTGGACACCCCGCGCGGCATGATCACCTTCCTGGATACCCCGGGTCACGAGGCCTTCACGGCCATGCGTGCCCGCGGTGCGAAGGCCACCGACATCGTCATCCTGGTGGTGGCCGCAGACGACGGCGTCATGCCCCAGACCAAGGAAGCCATCCACCACGCGAAGGCCGCTGGCGTGCCCATCGTGGTCGCGATCAACAAGATCGACAAGCCGGGCAACAACATCGAGCGCGTGACCCAGGAGCTGGTTGCCGAACAGGTCGTGCCTGAAGCTTACGGCGGCGACGCCCCGTTCTGCCCGGTGTCGGCCAAGACCGGCCAAGGCATCGACGAGCTGCTGGAAAACGTCCTGCTGCAAGCCGAAGTGCTGGAGCTGACGGCCGCCAAGGAAGCCATGGCCAAGGGCCTGGTGATCGAAGCGCGCCTGGACAAGGGCCGCGGCCCTGTGGCCACCGTGCTGGTGCAGTCCGGCACGCTCAAGCGCGGCGACGTCGTGCTGGCCGGTGCTTCGTATGGCCGTGTTCGCGCCATGCTGGACGAAGATGGCAAGCCGACCACCGAAGCCGGTCCTTCCATCCCCGTGGAAATCCAGGGCCTGACCGAGGTGCCCTCGGCCGGTGACGAGTTCATGGTGCTGTCGGACGAGCGCCGCGCCCGTGAAATCGCCACCTTCCGTCAAGGCAAGTACCGTGACGTCAAGCTGGCCAAGCAACAGGCCGCCAAGCTGGAAAACATGTTCGAGCAAATGGGTCAGGGCGGCGACGTCCAGACGCTGCCGATCATCATCAAGGCCGACGTGCAAGGCTCGCAGGAAGCGCTGGCTTCTTCGCTGCTCAAGCTGTCGACCGAAGAAGTGCGTGTTCAGATCGTTCACGCTGCCGTGGGTGGCATCTCCGAGTCGGACGTCAACCTGGCGATCGCCTCGAAGGCCGTGCTGATCGGCTTCAACACCCGCGCGGACGCCAACGCCCGCAAGGTGGCCGACCACAACGGCATCGACATCCGCTACTACAACATCATCTACGACGCCGTGGACGATGTGAAGGCGGCAATGGGCGGCATGCTGGCTCCTGAGCAGCGCGAGGAAGTCATCGGTACCGCCGAGATCCGTCAGGTGTTCATCGCCTCGAAGATCGGCACCATCGGTGGCTCCATGGTCACCAGCGGTGTGGTCCGCCGCAGCGCCAAGCTGCGCCTGCTGCGCGAGAACGTGGTCATCTACACCGGCGAGCTCGAAGGCCTCAAGCGCTTCAAGGACGACGTCAAGGAAGTGCGCGAAGGCTTCGAGTGTGGTCTCAACATCAAGGGCTACAACGACATCAAGGAAGGTGACGTGCTCGAGTTCTTCGAAATCAAGGAAGTGGCTCGCACGCTGTAAAAAACGCAGCGACCGCTCCCCCGATCAACCCCGCCTGAAACCCAGGCGGGGTTTGTGCTTGGAGGGCGGGCACCAGGAAAGAGTCAAGCACCATGCGCCACAAACGTTCCACCCCCAATCGCGGCTTGCGAGTGGCCGACCAGATCCAGCGTGACCTGGCCGAGCTCATCCGCGACCTCAAAGACCCGCGCATCGGCATGGTCACGATCAGCAACGTCGAGGTGACGCCGGACTACGCTCACGCCAAGATCCGCTTCTCGCTGCTGGTGGGTGACCCGACCGCGTCCGAAGAAGGCCTGAACGAGGCCGCCGGCTTCCTGCGCAACGGCCTGTTCAAGCGCCTGCAGATCCACACCGTGCCGACGCTGCATTTCCACTTCGACCGCACCACCGAGCGCGCGGCCGAGCTCAACGCCCTGATCAACCGCGCCGTTGCCGACAAGGCCAAGGACGCCGACGAGCCGGGCACGGAGGGACAGGGCGCGTGAACATGGCCACGGCATCGCAACAGCTGACCCGCCCGCCGCGTCAACCGCGCCGGGCGCTGCATGGCGTCATCCTGCTGGACAAGCCCCTGGGCCTGTCGAGCAACGACGCATTGCAGAAGGTCAAGCGCTTGTTGCGAGCCGAGAAGGCCGGTCACACCGGCACGCTCGACCCGTTGGCCACCGGCCTGCTGCCGCTGTGTTTTGGCGCGGCCACCAAGTTCTCGCAAGTGTCCCTGGACGCTGACAAGCGCTACACCGCCACGCTTCAGCTGGGCGTGCGCACCAGCACGGCCGATGCCGAAGGCGAAGTCACTGGCACCCGCGAGGTGACAGCTGCCATGCTGGATGCCCAGCGCCTGCGCCAGGCCTGCGATGCTTTCCTGGGCACGATCGACCAGGTCCCGCCCATGCACTCGGCGCTCAAACACCAGGGCAAGGCCCTGTACGAATACGCCCGCGAAGGCGTCGAGATCGAGCGCGCGCCGCGCCGCGTCACCCTTCACGCCATTGACATCCTGTCGGTGCAAGGTGCGGTGGTGACCATCGACGTGCGTTGCAGCAAGGGCACCTACATCCGCACGCTGGCCGAGGACATCGGCGAGCACCTGGGTTGTGGCGCCCACCTCATCGGCCTGCGCCGAACCGGCAGCGGCGGCGTCAGCCTGCAAGGTGCGGTCACGCTCGAAGCCTTGCAGGCCATGACCGAGGCCGAGCGCGACGAACACCTGATGGCGCCCGACGTCCTGCTCGCCGATTGCTCCGAGGTGGTCTTGTCGCAAGACGAAGCGGCGCGTTTCCTCACCGGCTTGCGCCGCAAGGTGACGCTGCCCGATGCCGATTTGGTGCGCGTCTACGGGCCCATGCCTGGCGCCACCGCCTCTGAAGGCCGTGTGCTGCTGGGCAGCGCCCACGTGCAGTCCGGCGAACTCATCCCCACCCGCCTGCTCAGCCCCCTCGAGGTGCAGGGCCTGGTGAGCCAGCAAGCAACCGAGCCAGTCGCGCTGGCCACTCACTGATTTCAGACCTGAGAGATTCCCATGAGCACTCAAATCCGCAACATCGCGATCATCGCCCACGTGGACCATGGCAAGACGACCATGGTGGACCAACTGCTGCGCCAGTCCGGCACCTTCGCCGACCATGAAAAGGTCGTCGACACCGTGATGGACAACAACGCCATCGAACGCGAACGCGGCATCACCATCCTGGCCAAGAACTGCGCCGTGAGCTGGGAAGGCACGCACATCAACATCGTCGACACCCCGGGCCACGCGGACTTCGGTGGTGAGGTCGAGCGCGCGCTGTCCATGGTCGACGGCGTGGTGCTGCTGATCGACGCGCAAGAAGGCCCGATGCCGCAAACGCGCTTCGTGACCAAGAAGGCACTGGCCCTGGGCCTGCGCCCCATCGTCGTGGTCAACAAGGTGGACAAGCCCGGTGCCAAGCCCGACGCTGTCATCAACGCCGCCTTTGATTTGTTCGACAAGCTGGGCGCCACCGACGAGCAGCTCGACTTCCCCGTGGTGTACGCCTCGGGCATCAACGGCTGGACCTCGCTGGAAGAGGGCGAACCCGGCGCGCAATGGGGCCCCGACATGTCGGCCCTGTTCAACACCATCCTCAAGCACGTGCCGGCGCAAAAGGGTGACCCGACCGCGCCGCTGCAGTTGCAGATCTCCGCGCTGGACTTCTCTACCTTCGTGGGCCGCATCGGCGTGGGCCGCATCAGCCAGGGCACGGCCAAGCCCGGCCAGAACGTGGTCGTGATGGAAGGCCCCGGCGGCAAGACCGTCAATGGCCGCATCAACCAGGTGCTGACCTTCCAGGGCCTGGACCGCGTGCAGGTCACCGAAGCCGGCCCCGGCAACATCGTGCTGATCAACGGCATCGAGGACATCGGCATCGGCGTGACCGTGACCGACCCGGCCAACCCCGCGCCGCTGCCCATGCTCAAGGTGGACGAGCCCACCCTGACCATGAACTTCTGCGTGAACACCTCGCCGCTGGCTGGTCGCGAAGGCAAGTTCGTGACCTCGCGCCAGATCTGGGACCGCCTGCAAAAAGAGCTGCAGCACAACGTGGCCCTGCGCGTGAAGGAAACCGACGAAGACGGCATCTTCGAGGTCTGCGGCCGTGGTGAACTGCACCTGACCATCCTGCTGGAAAACATGCGCCGCGAAGGCTACGAGCTGGCTGTCTCCAAGCCCCGCGTGATGTTCAAGGACATCGACGGCGTGAAGTCCGAGCCGATGGAACTGGTCACCGCCGACGTGGAAGAAATCCACCAGGGTGGCGTGATGCAGGCCCTGGGCCTGCGCAAGGGCGAGATGATCAACATGGAGCCGGACGGCCATGGCCGCGTGCGCCTGGAGTACCGCATCCCCGCCCGTGGCCTGATCGGTTTCAGCAACGAGTTCATGAACCTGACCCGCGGTTCGGGCCTGATCTCGTCGATCTTCGACGGCTACGAAGCGCACAAGGGCGAAATCGGCGGTCGCAAGAACGGCGTGCTGATCTCCATGGACGACGGTGAAATCTTCACCTACGCCCTGGGCAAGCTGGACGACCGCGGCCGCATGTTCGTCAAGCCGAACGACCCGGTGTACGAAGGCATGATCGTCGGCATCCACAGCCGCGACAACGACCTGGTGGTCAACGCCACGCGCACCAAGCAGCTGACCAACTTCCGTGTCTCGGGCAAGGAAGACGCCGTCAAGATCACGCCGCCGATCGACCTGACGCTGGAATACGGCGTGGACTTCATCGACGACGACGAGCTGGTCGAGATCACGCCCAAGAGCATCCGCGTGCGCAAGCGCTTCCTGAAGGAACACGATCGCAAGCGTGCTTCGCGCGAAGCCAACGCCTGATCGCCTGATCGCCTGATCGGGCACCTACCCCGAACGGGTAGATGATGGAAGCCCTGATGCCGCCGTGCAAGGCGGGATCAGGGCTTTCCCACATCTGGCCGCGTGATGGATATCACTGGCCGCATCGGTGAATGCGCGCCTCAGCCACGGTTCCTACGATGCCTGTACTTCCAAAACACGGAGCGCAAGCACATCATGAACAAGCTGAATCGTCGCCAGTGGGGGCAAAGCGTCCTGGCAGTTGGGGCCCAGTTGGGCCTGGGGAGCGTGGGCCTGCCCATGCGCGCCGTCACCGGTGGCATCACCTCGGCCGCGGCACTCGCGGGCTTGATGACCGAAGAGGCCTATGCCGCACAAGCCGAAGAGCACGTGCCCAACCTCGTTGTGGGTTCTGGCTACGGTGGTGCCGTGACGGCTCTGCGCCTGGCGCAAAAGGGCCAGCGCGTCACGGTGCTGGAAATGGGGCGGCTGTGGAACACGCCTGGCTCGGACGGCAAGATATTCTGCAAGCCCTTCTCGCCCGACGAGCGCGCCATGTGGTTCAAGGACCGCATCACGGCGGTGTTTTCGACCATTGGCGGTGTCATCCCGGTCAGCAGCCTGCTGAAGGTGCCGGTGGCCGCGGGCATCCTCGACGTGGTGTCGTCGCCCAACATGGACGTCTACCTGGGCCGTGGCGTGGGCGGTGGTTCGCTGGTCAACCTGGCCATGCTGATCACGCCTTACCGCGAGACGCTGCAGCGCATCCTGCCCTCGGGCATCGACATCAACGAGCTCTACAACGTCTACTACCCGCGAGCGCTGTCGGGCCTCAAGGGCAACAAGATCCGACCCGCGTACTACCAGGCCAGCGCCTACCACCGCTATGCGCGCGTGGCTTGCGCTCAGGCCGCCAAGGCGGGCTTCCAGTGGCGCACGCTCGACTCGGGCTACGACATGGCCTACATGGAGCAGGAAGAAGCCGGCACGGTGCCCAAGTCAGCGCTGGGGGCCGAAGGCGGCTTCGGCAACAACCACGGCAAGATGAGCCTGGACAAAACCTACATTGCAGAAGCATTGGGCACGGGCCTGGTGCGCATCCAGCCGTTGACCGAGGTGACCTCGATCGGCCGCGCCGCCGACGGCCGCTACCTGGTCAGCACTAAGCAGATCGACGTCAAGGGCACGGTGCTGGCCACGCGCACCATCAGCTGCGACCGCCTGTTCCTGGGCAGCGGCTCCATGGGCACGACCAACCTGCTGGTCAAGGCGCGCGCCACCGGCACGCTGCCCAACCTCAACGAGCACGTGGGCACGCGCTGGAGCTCCAATGGCGAGATCTTCATGGTGCGCAACGTCTACACGCCGACCGGCACCAAGACCTCGGTGCTGCCGACCACGGGCTTGGATGCCTTCGACCACAAGGGGCAGCAGGTGTACTCCATGAACATCGCGATCCCGCTGGGCATCGACACCTTCAGCACCGCGCACATCACGATGACGCAGACGCCGGAACTGGGGCGCTTCAGCTACGACGCGGCCAAGCAGCAGGCGGTGCTGAACTGGTCGGACACGGCCAAGAACGAGCCGGTGACGAGCGCGCGCACGGTCTACGACAAGATCAACAAGGCCAACGGCGCCACCTACAACAAGAGCTGGTTCGGCGGCAAGACGGTGGGCGACAACGCCACCTACCACCCGCTGGGCGGTTGCCCCATTGGTCTGGCCACGAACGACGTGGGTGAGGTCAAGGGTTACCCGGGCCTGTATGTGATGGACTCGGCCTTGTTCCCTGACTCGCTGGTGGCCAACCCGGCACTCTCGGTCACGGCGTTTGCCGAGCGCAACATCGAACGCATCATCGCATCGATGTGACGATCACCGAGCACCACGCGACGGCACCCGCGAGCGGACAACACCCTCAGTGACTGAGGATGGATTGCAACTGCTCGTGGGTGTCCATCTGCATCTCGAAGCTGAAGTAGCAGTTGCGTCCTTTGGCCTTGGCGTTGTAGAGGGCCTGGTCTGCCCTCATGACCAGCTGCTGTGCGTTGGTGGTGGCGTCTGGCACGAGGGTGGTGATGCCGCCTGACAAGGTCACACACCCGAAGGGAGATCCGGGGTGGTTCAGGCTTCGGCGCGCCAGCATGTTCTGCAGCGCCCGTGCGAAGGTCATGGCACCCGAGCGGGGCGTGTTCGGCAAGATGAGCGCGAACTCCTCTCCGCCATAGCGGGCGGCGTGATCCTGCGGTCGTTGGCACACGCCGCGCAGCACCTGCCCGATCTCCTTGAGGCACGCGTCACCCTGCAAGTGCCCGTGGTGATCGTTGTAGGCCTTGAAGTGATCGACGTCGCACAGGAACAGGCTCAGGGGTTGCTGCTCTCGGGCGCAAGCCTTCACGCTTTGGTGCAGTCGCTCGTCGAAGCTGCGTCGGTTGCCGATTTGTGTGAGTTCGTCGAGCAGCGACAGGTGCGAGAGGCGCTCGTTGGCCTGACGCAGCGCTTCGGATGTGTCGATCAGCTGCCTGCGCATGCGTTGCAGGCGGGTCAGCGCATGCAACTTGGCGGCCAGCACCACCGGCGAGGCCGGTTTGAACAGGTAGTCATCGCCGCCCGCTTCGATGCCTTTTTGCAGGTCGAGCTCGCTGTCCCGGCTGGACAGGAAGATGATGGGGGTCCAGTCGCTGCCCTCGAGCAAGCGGATTTGTTGCGCCGCCCAGTAGCCGTCCTCGCCTGGCAGCACCACGTCCATCAGAACCAGGTCGGGCCTCTCGGAGCGAAACAGCGCCAGGGCCTGTTGCCCGTCTGCTGCTTCGATCACGCGATGGCCTTGCCGCTGCAGCTGAAAGCCCAGGGCCTTTCGCACAGCGGTCTGGTCTTCGACCAGCAGGATGTTGAGGGCAGGGATGCTCATGGGTTTGCAATGCCGGCGGTGGCCGTGATGTCACGGGCCTCTTGAGAGGCTTATCGGCAGCTGCGCGCCTGGCTGTAATACATTGTCCGGCTCTGGTCTTCGTTCCTTGTTGTCCATGTCCTGTCCTGTTGCAACCGAAGTCGTGGGTGGCCTGGGTGTCATCACACTGAACCGCCCCCGCGCGCTCAACGCGCTCAACCTGGAGATGGTGCGTGAGCTCAGCACCGTCCTGCGCGGATGGGCCGATGACCCCGCTGTGCTGGCTGTGCTGCTGCGAGGCGCAACCCGCGAGGCCAGCGATGGCAAGCAGCCGGTGACGCATTTTTGTGCCGGCGGCGACATCCGCTTCATGCACGATGCGGCCCTGGCAGGCGACCCGGCGGTGGAGGATTTCTTCAGCGAGGAGTACGCGCTGGACCACTTCATCCATGTGTTCCCCAAGCCCACGATCGCCTGGCTGCAGGGCGTGACCATGGGCGGTGGCATGGGCCTGGCGCAGGGCTGCAAGTTGCGCGTGGCCACCGAGACGCTGCGCATGGCCATGCCCGAGACGCGCATCGGCCTGTTCCCCGACGTCGGGGGCGGCTACTTCCTGCCTCGATGCGCCGGGGCCATCGGCGAGTACCTGGGTGTGGTCGGCCCCCACCTGCACGTGACCGATGCGCTCACCCTGGGCCTGGCCGACGTGGCAGCCCAGGGCGGCTGCCTGCCCGCCTTCCTGGCCGACCTGCGTCAAACACCAGGCGACAGCGGTGAGGCGATCGTGGCCCGGCTGCGGGCCCACCTGGACCTGCACCCCCTTGAGCACCTGCCAGAGGCCACGGTGACGGTCCATTTCGATGCCATCCAGCGGCATTTCAGCCTGCCCAGCCTGCAGGACATCGTGGCGTCGTTGCAGGCCGATGGCAGCGAGTGGGCCCAAGCCACGCTGCAGCAGATGGCCGGTCACTCGCCACTGATGATGGCCGTCACGCTGGAGCAGGTGCGGCGAGGGCGCAGCATGCCACTGGCCGAGGTGTTCCGCATGGAGCGCACGCTGGTGCGGCACTGTTTCCAGTTGCGCAAGGGTGCCGAGAGCGAAACGGTCGAAGGCGTGCGCGCCCTGGTGGTCGACAAGGACCACGCTCCGAAGTGGCGGCCGGCCAAGATTTCGGACCTGGACGCCGCGCAGGTCGAGGCGTTTTTCGAGCAGGTGTGGCCCTTGCACGCCCATCCACTCAAAGACCTGTGACCTTCAGGCTTTGATCCAGGCCAAGCTGGCCGAGTGCGCCTGATGAACAGGGAGGATCAGGTCGGTCCAATTCACCTGCGGCCCAAGGGGCGGGCGCCAATCTCCTTTGTCAGCCTGTGGGGACACGCTCACTGGCACCTGGTCAGGCGGGGTCAGCAGCCCCGTTCCCAATGCCTTGAGGCAAGCTTCCTTGCGAGTCCAGGCATTGAACAGGGCCGCGTCACGTTGGGAAGGGGCCAGGCGGGCCCAGGCTTGCCATTCGCTCGGAGTCAAGATGGCGCTGCCGAGCGATTCGTTGTCTCGTGACGGTTGGTGAACTTCGATGTCCACTCCCAGGGGCAGGTCGGGGTGCATTGCCACGAGCGCCCAGCCAGCGCTGTGCGAGAGATTGAAACGAAGTGAGGGGGGAATCAGTTCGGGCTTGCCATGGGCGCTGGCTTGCATCGCCAACGCCGCCGGCTCACGGTGCAACCGCTCCGCCAGCAAAACGTTCAAGGCAGCATGGGCCGCTTGGTAACGGCAGGCGTCATGGCGCCGGGTGAAGCGCAGTGCGCGTTGATGCTCTGCTTCGCTCAGGCAGGCCAGCGTGTCCCGGCTGACCGATTGCTCCGCATCTGGCAGGGTGATGAGCCACACCTGCGCACCGCTGAAGGGGGTCACGCAAACCCAACTCTGTCGGGCGCTGGACACGTCCCACATCACGGCTTCAGCCGGAAGTACAGGCCACTGTATGTGTCGAACTCGTCCTCATCGAAACCCAAGGAAAGGAATTTTCGATCGGGGACCTCCCACTGGTCAACGAGTTCATAACCATGCTGCTCGATGCCGCTGACAAAGGCCTGGCGATTGAACACATGGTGCGGTACGTAGGAGCCGAAGCCGATGTTCTGACTGGACACGAAGGCCGGGGCTTCGGTCAGCGGTAGCTTGTTGATCAGGATGTGGCGAGGTTTGCGGGGCGCACGCGAGAGAAGCGAGAAAAGATCAACATCCTCCATGAACTCCAGGACGCCTGCGGCCATCCAGATGTCGCATGACAACCATGGGTCAGGCCAGTCGTCTGAGAAGGACAGCGCAGTGGCTCCACGCTGTTGGGCAATGTCTCGCCCTTGCTCGATGAAGGCGCTCAGCTCCTGGACTCGCCATTGCAGTGCGGGCGGGTACGCCAGATAGCGCTGGTAGGCGTAGTACTGGTTGCCGATCGAGCCGCCTATGTCCAGCAGCGAGGTGGATCCTGTCTCGAATGCTCCTCGCAGCCAGAAAAGCACGGGGTAGTCAAAAGACCAGATGCGGTGGCACCGTTCGTTGACGTACTCCTCGGTGAACTTCTCGTGGCTGAACTCTGCAGATGGGGGCAGCCAGGCGCGTGCCTGCGCAAAGGTCTGAAAGTGCCCGCAGTGGAAACCACGGCCGCGTGGCGACAGGTACTTTCCGATCGCACGTCGATGCAACCAGGTGCGGATGAGCGGCAGTCGTTTGATGGTGGCCAGTTGCATGGGAGTCAGGCTGGGCAAAGCAGGTCTTTGTTTGGCGGATAAGATACACCGAACCGCGCCAGGGGAGGTTGCGGCAGCGTCTTGGACAACGTGCGACGACATCATGAAGAAGTTCATTTGGCTGGCGCTGTGCGGGGTGCTCATCTTTGGCGTGTTGTGGCTCGTGTTTGCGCCGGATCAGCGGATGCAGCAGTCGCTGCACGGCAGGTCCTCTGACGACTCTGCCGTGCCATTCGGGGTTCTGGGTGATTCCGACAGCCATGCGTACCACGATGAATTGACATTTGCCCGCTGGCCTGGTGCAAGAGGCGGGCAATTGCGCCAACGCACGTGGCAATGGACCGAGGTGTTGGCTAACCTGAGATCAACGCAGCTTGATCCTGGGCCTTGGGGCACGTGGGGAACCCGCTTCCGGCGCCTGTCGATGTTGCGCGACGCGTTGGGTCAGGATGGACGGTTTCCCGCGAAGCAGGATCATTTGTTCAATCAGGCGTACTCGGGTGCAGTGTGCTCAAACCTCAATGCCCCCCCCCAAGACCAGACCCAACGCCTGTTAACGCTGATGGCTCGCGCCCCAGTGCGTTGGCAACAGGGGGTGGTGGTGATTCGCATCGGAACGAATGATTTTGGCAAGCAGGCCGCGCTGGATGCCTTGTCCCGCAACCCGTCCGATCCGGATGTGGTGGCCTTGATCGACTCGTGCCTGTCGCACATCGCCAGAGCCGTGAAAAGGCTTCGGCAGACTCAACCGGAACTGCGAATCGTGCTGGTGGGCATCTTCAACAATGCCGAGTGGGAGAAATTTCATCACCTCTGGCAGTCGCCAGAGGCCTTGGCGGCCATTCGACTGGGCCTTGCGCGATTCGACCAGGGGCTGCGTGCCCTGGTCGCTCAGGATCCTCGCATGGCATTCTTCGATGATCAGGCCTGGTTTGCTGCCCGCTGGGGCTCTCGCGAGGCAACTGGCATGGCCGACTATCGCCGGGTTCGTTTCGGGAGCCGCTTCGAAGTCAGCAACACCGGGGGAGACGATCCTCGGCACGCCACCTTGCAAGACGGCCATGCCGGGACGGTCTGGAACGCACTGTGGGCTCAGTCGATGGTCGAGCTGATCAATGAACGCTTCGGTTTGAACGTTCCCGGCTTGAGCACCGACGAGCTGGTGAACTTCGTGGATGCGGATGGACAACTGGGCATGCGTTGAGAGCGCCGACCTCAGTCGCCAAAACCGCGCATCTTGAGGTAACCGTGCCACATGTTCGACTTCAGTGAATCCCGCCACGCCGATTGACCGACCTTGGAAGGCTGCAAGCCCACACGGCGCAGATTTTTGCGCAGCACATGGTTGAATGACAGGGCATCGCGCCAGCGAATGCTCTCATCGGTGTTGAAGATGATCGACATGGATATGGACACATCTTCCGGACCGTTGCGCACGTGGTGCCCCGCCACGAACGGAATGTGCAGCGCCTCGCCGGGGCTGAACTCGAAGACGGTAGACATCTGGTCAACCTGGGGTGTCCAGGGTAGCTTCGTGTTCTGGCGGATGACATAAGCCTCGCGGTTCGCTTGGGACACCACCCGATCGTCCCAGGGCTTGGCCACCGTGACGGCTTTGCTGCCGCGGAACTGCATCAGGAACGTGGAATAGCGGTCGATGTGAAACGGGGTGATGCTGTTTGGTGAGGCAATGAACAGGTACAGCTGTGCACCCACCGGCAAATCACCAACGCCGCGTTTTTTCATCAGCGCCGAGACCTCCCCGCACAGGTCTCGATACAGGTCTGCGAACGACGGATCTGCTTCCGGTGAGCGCACCATGATGTACGAGTCTGAAGTGCGAATGGACTCGATGGTCTCTTCCAGCGACCGGTCCTTTGGCTTTTTCCGGAAGGTTGACTCGAAATCGGCTCCGACATCCTGCAGGCCCTTGGAGTACATGACCTGCTGCTCTGGCAAAGTTGGCAGGACCCTGGAGAGGTTCTCCAGAGAGAGTGCGGGGTGCCCCATCAGGTTGTGATGAAACTTGAACGGCTGTTTGTCCAGCAGTTCGCTGTTGAGATCGGTGGCAAAACAGGTGCTCATTTGGGTGGCTGGTGGGTCAGGGGAGATGAGCGACAAACTTCAGGACAGAGTCCATCAGCCGTCGTTGGGCGTGCAGGGTCGAGGCGGTGTGGTCAACATCGGGCAGCAGTTCGCACGGAACGTGAGCGACCCTGCCAAAAGCGCTGAACGTTTCTCGCCACTGTGAGGGGTGGTTGTATTGCCAGAACATGCCGCCGGAATACACCACTTGCAGCCGAACCCCCTTGTCAAGCAAGGTTTGAATCCAGCCCGCAAACTCGGATTTGGGTGGGGTGGGGTACGGGTTGTCGATCAGCATGGGCGGTTCCCCATCGGGCGGCGCCCGGGTGTCGATGCGCATGCGGATGATCTGCCAGGCCTTGGTGACCCAACGTGCCAAGGTGCCAGCAAAGTCCAGTTGAAGTTGTTTGCGCGCGCGCACCCACTTTGTCTTGGCGCTGGGGTAAGCATGAGGGTCCATCATCCAAAGTGCCTTGAGACGATCGTCATCAAGGGCCGCGGCAATGCCGTGATGCGCTCCGGAGCAGATGCCAGCCAGAGCGAAGGAGTCCGTGTGGGTCAGGCGTTGCAGGTGGTTCATGGCCTCTTGCAGATCCTTCACTGCCTGCTGCTCGAAGGGCAGGGAGCCATCCGGAGCATCGCTGTCGCCCTGCCCGGACAGGTCAAGGCGCAGGACGGTGAATCCGTCCTCTGCCAGACGTCGAGCCAGCTTGACGTTGATCCTGTGCGGCCCCATGCGATGAATGACCCCGGCGTTGAGCAGCAAGATGGTCGTGCCTTTGGTCGCCCCAGTGGGCCGCGTGAGCGTGCCGACCAGATGAGACCCTGGCCCAAAGGTGAGGATGTGCTCGTTCATGCCACCTCACCTTTGATGGCGGAGGTCAGAAGCCGAAGCAACTCGGGGGGAGCCAGGGCACTGCCACCGGCTTCTTCGGTGTGCCAGTCCATGTGTGCCTGGGTTGGCAGGTATCGCCAATCAGCCCCATGCGCTTGCAAACGCTCTGACAGGCGTTGGGCTGCAGGCGTCGGCGCTGTTGCCACGTGATAGCAGGCCTGAAGACACGACGGGTGGATTCGCTCGAGAGAGACGCTCCGCATTTCGGCAAGCCAGGCATCGCTCACGCCGATCCCCATTGCTTCGTGACGCAGTTCGGCTTGGGGCTTGTGTCGATGGATGAACGGATCAAACGTGTGCTTGACGTGGGCGATAGCCAACTCTTGAACATATGTCGGGCCGTCCAGGACAGGCTCCCACAAAACGATGCGCAGGGGGGGCGTGGCACTGCGCGCCGAGGCGAGCAGTGCCAACGTGCCTCCAAGGCGGGCGCCAACCCACACGGTTTCTCGTGCTCGTGTGCGGCGACCGAGCTCTTCTTGGGCGGCCAGGATGTCTTCTTGCCACTGCGCCAGCGAGCCTTCGGTGTCTTCTCCCGAGGACTCTCCTGTGCCGTGGTAGTCGAAGCGCATGACGTGGAATCCTTGGCGCGCCAACTGTTCCGCCAGGAGCCTGTGCAGGCGGTGTGTGCGAACGGCCTCCTGTCCGAAGGGGGCGCACAGCAACACTTGCAAAGCGGTGCGATTCGCCGGGGCCGGCGGGTGGTAGACCCCATAGAGCCTGCGCTCGGCTGGGCCAAAGAAAAATGGTGTCATCTCAGAGCAGGAAAGGGCTCGGTGTCGGCACGGGATCAACGTCCCAGCAAGCGGCTGAACCAGCCACCTTTGCTGGCCTCGGTCGACGGTTGCACCGCTTGCTTCGGGGTGTCCTGGGCGGGGTGGTCCACGTCGGTCTGTCGAGCCGGCTGTGTGGCAGATTCGGAGGCGGCCAACTGCCCCAGGGTTTCGAAAATCAGTCGTCGCACATTGATGGTCAACCCTGTCCGACGTTTGATTTCGGTGACCGCACGCATGGCCAGGAGCGAGTGGCCTCCTAGGTTGAAGAAGTTGTCGTCAAGGCCGATGTCATCGGTATCAATCAGTTCTTGCCACACGGCCGCCATCGCCACTTCAAGCGCCGTGGTGGGTTCGCGCCTGTTGCGTCGGGTGGGTGAAGTTCGATGGGCGGATTCCGTGGGGCGAGGCAAGGCTGATCGATCCACCTTGCCATTGGGTAGCTTTGGCAGATCCGTCTGCAGCACGATGTGTTGCGGCAGCATGTAGTCGGGCAACATGGTCGCCAGCTGAGCCCTCAGTGCTGTCACATCGGTTTGCAGTCCGTGCAGGGTTCGCGGGACGCAATAGGCGACGAGTCGCACATCACCGGGCAGGTCCTCTCGCGCCATCACAATGGCTTGCCCGATGGATGGGTCGCTCAGCAAGGCGGCCTCGATCTCGCCGAGTTCGATGCGATGGCCTCGCACCTTGACTTGGTGATCCAGCCTGCCCAGGTGCTCCAGTTCACCCTCTGTCCCCCATCGTCCCAGGTCCCCTGTGCGATAGAGCCTGGCATGGGGGGCTGCATGGAAGGGGTCTCGAATGAACCGCTCTGCTGTGAGTTCCGGGCGATACAGGTAACCTGCCGTGACGCCTACTCCGCCGATGCAGATCTCGCCAGGTGTTCCGACGGGGCATGTTTGTCCTTGAGCATCCAGGACGTGCACTTGGGTGTTGGCTATGGGCCGACCAATGCGCACACCGCGTTCAGGGTGAGACACGCGCCAGCATGTCGACCACACCGTGGTCTCGGTAGGACCATACATGTTCCAGACCGCACCGCAACGCGCCAGCAGGGCCGATGCAAGAGATGCTGGCAGCGCTTCTCCTCCGACCAGCGCTGTGAAGCCGGGGTGCCCCTGCCATCCAGATTCGATGAGCGCGTGCCAGGTGCTGGGTGTGGCTTGCATCGTGCTGATGTCGTCTTCCACCAGCGCCTTGAGCTGGAATGGGTCGCGGGTGTCATCGCTGCGGCACAGCACCATTTCTGCTCCGACGAGCAGGGGAAGGAAGAGTTCCAGCACCGAGATGTCGAAGCTGAGCGTGGTCACTGCCAGCAAACGTTCGCCAGCCCGCAATCCAGGCTCCCGAGCCATGCTTTGCAGGAAATTGGTCACGCAAACGTGTGGCACCACCACGCCTTTTGGCTTGCCCGTGGAGCCGGATGTGTAGATCACGTAGGCGGCGTCGGATGAATTGGCATCGAGGGAGGCATCTGGCTCTGGTGCGCGGGTCGGCTGCAGCAGCAGCAGGGCATCGTCGATGTCCGTCAGCAGGGTTCTCTCCCGTGGCCAGGCAAAGGCTTGCATGGTGTCTGAGCGACTGACCACCCAGGCCAGGCGAGCATCTTCGGCCATGTGTTTCAGTCGCTCTGCGGGGTAGTCGGGGTCGAGCGGCACGTAAGCTGCGCCTGCTTGAAGGATGCCCAACGTCGTTGCTAGCATGTCCGGGCAGCGCGGCATGCACACGCCAACCAGGCTTCCTCGGCCCAGGCCCTGGGCGCGCAGATGGTGCGCGATTTGCGCTGCTCGAGCCCAAAGCTCAGCGTGGCTGAGTGAGCGCTCTCCGGCCAGGCTCACCGCGATTTCGCTGGATGACGCATGCTGCTGTTGCAGCAGCAGGTCGATCATGTTCGCAGCGGTGGTAGGCCATTGGATGGACGTGCTGTTCCACTGCCTCAGTTGCAGGGTCTCCTGCTCCGATTGCACCGAAATGTCTTTCAGTGGCGTGTTCGCGTGACTGGAGAGCTGTTTGAGCAGGTGCGACAACCGTTGTGCGAACAGTTGCACGGTCCCTTCGTCGAGGATGTCCGTGTTGTAGTTGAACGTGAATTCGATGTCGTTGGGCGTTTCCACGCACCACAAGGCCAGGTCTTGTGCGGCGCCCACCATCGGGACATCGAACCGTTTGTGCTCGACATTGCCCCAGTTCGTGTGGCGCTCGCGGGCATCCTGGTATGAGAACAGGGCCTGATACAGCGGTGCACGGCTGGCGTCTCGTGGCAACTGCAAGGTCCGAACAAGGTGGTCAACCGGCACGTCCGGATGTGACAAAGCATCAATGGTGCTGCGCTGTACCTGCGCGAACCAGTCGGATAGGGTCAGATCGGCGCGGGGCGTCAGTCTCAGCGGCAAGGTGTTGACGAAGAAGCCGATGAGCGACTCCAGTTCCGCATGGTCTCGCCCTCGAACTGGTGTTCCGATGACCAGGTCTTCCTGACCGGTGAGCTTGTTCAGCAACAAGCCGAAGGCCCCCAGCAACGTGGTGAACAAGGTTCGCCCTTGACGTTGCGCCGCCTCTCGCAGTTGGTGAGTTGTTTGTTGGTCGAGGTGAACAGTGCAAGAGGCACCCTGCCCAGACATCAGGGGAGGCCTTGATCGGTCGGTGGGAAGGGCCAGCGGCGCCGGCGCTGGTGTCATCCGGGCCTGCCAGAACGCAGTTTGGCGCTGAAGTTCCTCGCCGCTCATCCACTTGTTGTGCCAGGCGGCAAAGTCGCCGTAGGTGACGGGCAACGTAGGCAGCTGTGCCGGACGTCCGGCCATGGCAGCGCTGTACAACTCCGACAGTTCGTCGTTGAACACCTGGAACGACCACCCATCCCAGATCAGGTGATGGACCAAGAAGAACAGGACGTGGTCTCGATCAGAGAGCTTGAACAAGCGGATGGCAAAAAGCGGACCTTTCTCGAGGTCAAACGGCTGCATGGCGAGTTCGCCCATGCGGTGACGCAGAGTGGATTCGCGCTCGGACTCTGTCAGGTGACTGAGGTCTTCCAGTGGCAGCAAGGGCGCATCCAGTCGGGGCAGCACCTGCTGATGGTCGCCTGTGGGCGTGCGCCCTATGACGGTGCGCAATGCGGCTTGCCGGGCCAGCAGTTGCTGCCAGGCTTGAGCGAGGGCCTGAATATCGAGCTCGCCATCGAGCCTGTGAGCGGAGGGGATGTGATGCGTGACGCTGTGCGGCGTCAGGTTTTCGAGGTACCAGAGCCGTTGTTGCATTTGCGACAGCGGTGCTGTGGTCGTGTCGCCACGGTGAGGAATCACCTGGGGGGCAGCGCTTGGCGCACCGATGGGCTGGGCACCCTCCGCAGTGGGGTGTGCCGGAGTCATCGTTGCGCTCAGCGCCTGGGCCAGGCGGCGCGGAGTGGAGTTGTCGAAGATGGTGTGGACGCTGACCGGCTTGCCCGTGCGATTGCGGATCTGCGTCACCGCGCGCATCACCAGCAGCGAGTGGCCGCCGCGGTCAAAGAAGTCCTCGTCGATGTCGAATCGATCGAGCCCGAGCAGGCCGCGCCAGATCTCGGCAATGGCCGACTCCACCGATTCGGCAGAGGAGGTCGTGGCAATGCCGCTGGGTGTTGACGCGGCCGTGGAAGGAGCGTTTGCAGGAGGTGCGTCCGACGTTGCCCCAGGGGAGAAATCGTATCGGGACAGAGGACGATCCGGGTCGGTCACGATTTCACGCAGCAGCCGCTCCAGCGCCTTCGCGAAAGCTCCGACGGAGCTGGTGTCCAGCACATCGGCATTGAACGTGAACACGAATTCGATGTGATTGCGAGTTTCCACGCACCACAGCGACAGATCTTGTGCAGCACCCAGCATGGGCGTGGGCATGCGCTGGTGGTCCACGTTGCCCCAGCGAGTGGTGCGTTCACGGACATCCTGGTAAGAGAACGACGCTTGGTGGATGGGGGGGCGACTCCGGTCGCGCGGCACCTGCATGACGTGCACGAGGTGATCGAAGGGGACATCGGGGTAGGAGAACGCGTCCACCACTTGGCGATGCACGGCGCTGAGCCAGGCCGGCAGTGTCATGTCGTCTTTGGGCCGCATGCGCAATGGCAGCATGTTGACGAAGAAGCCCATCAGGTGCTCCAACGCTGGCTGCTCACGCCCTCGCACGGGTGTGCCAATGACAAAGTCGTGCTGTTTGCTGACCCTATGCAAGGCCAGCGCGTATGCTGCCAGCAAGGTGATGTAGAGCGTTCGCCCTTGCTGTTGGGCCTGCGCACGCAGCGCATCGGTCACGTCTTTGGCCAGATTGAACTGGAAGGAGCCGCCTCGTCCAGACATGATGGCTGGACGGGGGTGGTCAAGCGGCAGATCCAGGGGCGGAGGCAGCGGGGTGAGCTGCTCCCGCCAGTAGCTCAACTGGCGCTGAAGCTCTGGGCCAGCCATCCACTCGTTGTGCCAGGCGGCGAAGTCGCCATAGCTGACCGTGAGTGTCGGCAGGTTGGGCTGGCGGCCATCCAGGCAGGCGCTGTAAAGCTCTGGCAGGTCCACGTACAGCAGGTCGAACGACCACGCGTCCCAGATCAAGTGGTGAGCCTGGAACAGCAGGCCATGCTCTTCGGGAGACAAACGGAACAGTCGGGCTGTGAACAGGGGACCCTTCTCCAGATCGTAAGGCGTTTCCACCAACTCAGCGATGACCTTGTTCATTGCCGGCTTGCGCTCTTCTTCCGGCAACTTGCTGAAGTCGTCGAATGGGATCAGGCTGAAGGGCAACTCGGGCAGGATGCGCTGGACATCGCCATTGGCCGTGCGTTCGACCACCGTGCGCAGCACGCTCTGGCGTTGGATGAGCATGCGCCACGCCTGATTGAACGCCTCGATGTCGAGTGGCCCCAGCAGGCGGTGTCCAGTGGGGATGCTGTGGACGACCGTGCCGGGGGTGAGGTTCTCAAGGAACCACACCCGTTCCTGCATCTGCGACAAGGGTGCCGTCGACTGGTCTGCGCGAATGGGGATGGCATCGATCGGCGCTGTGCTGGCAGGGGAGTTGCCCTGCGCAGCCGTCAGTTGAACGAGGGCGGCTGCCAGCTTGGCTGGTGTGGGGTTGTCGAAGATCACGCGCAGGCCTGGGCGCTGTCCAAGTGCCTTGGACAGCACCGCAGACAGTTTCGCGGCCATCAGGGAGTGGCCACCTTGCTCAAAGAAGTGATCGTTGGCCCCCAGGCGATCGCGGCCCAGCAACTTGCCCATTTCCTGGGCCACGGTTTCGGTGGCTTGTGCAACCGGGCCGCTGGCCGTTGGCGATGCGGGCGGTGTGGTGGCAGGCGACGCCTCCGTCGGCGCGTGGGCACCCGCGGGCAAGGGCAATGCCTTGCGGTCTACTTTGTTGTTCGGCAGCAGAGGCAGCGACGGCAGCACCAGCACCGAACGCGGAACCATGTAATCAGGCAAGGTGTGGCGCAGGCTGTTGCGCAGCGCAGCCGTGTCCAGCGCAGCGCCGCTTTGCGGCACGACGTAGCCGATCAATGCCAGGTCACCCGGGGTGATCTCGCGGGCCACGACCACGGAACGAGACACGCCTGCCTGCTTCTCCAGTTGGGCCTCGATCTCGCCGAGCTCGATGCGGTAGCCGCGAATCTTGACCTGGAAGTCCATTCGGCCAAGGTGTTCGATCTGGCCGTCTTCGCGCCACCGACCAAGGTCGCCCGTGCGATAGACCAGGCGACCCGGTCGAGGGCCCCAAGGTACCGTGACAAAGCGTTCTGCCGTCAGGTCGGGACGCCCGTGATAGCCCAAAGCCACCCCATCGCCACCAATGCAGATTTCCCCTTCGGCTCCCACCGGCAGGGGCTGCAGGCGCTCGTCCAGGATCCAGACTTGCGTGTTGTCGATGGGGTGCCCGATCGTGATCTTGGCTGCGGCATCGGTGATGTGCGCCAAGGTCGACCACACGGTGGTTTCTGTGGGGCCGTACATGTTCCAGACGTCGATGCCCTTCGCCAGCAGTGCTGAGGCGAGCGAGGGCGGAAGCGGCTCCCCCCCCACGAGCGCACGGAAGCCTGTGCGAGGGTGCCAGCCAGCATCCAGCAGAAGATGCCAGGTGGTGGGTGTTGCCTGCATCACAGTGACGTTTTGTTGCGCCATCAGTGCCATGAGGGCTTCGCCATCCATGGACTGATCACGTGTTGCGAGCACCACTGTGCCGCCTGTGACCAAGGGCAACATCAACTCCAGGACAGCGATGTCAAAGCTCAGTGTGGTGACGGCCAGCAAGTGGTCGGACGCCTGCAGGCCGGGTTCGCGCTGCATGGATGCCAAGAAATTGCACACGGCGCGATGGGGAACGGCCACGCCCTTGGGGCGGCCTGTTGAGCCCGATGTGTAGATCACGTAGGCAGCTGCTTCGGTGTCGGTGAACAAAGGCGTTGGTGCATCGCTCGAGGCATCCAGCAGTCGAGCGTCGGTATCGAGCTGCACCTGCATGGATCGGGGCAGACCACTTGCATTTGCACAGGTGGAGTGCGTGACCACCAGGGTGAGGCCGGCATCTTCGGCCATCATTTGCAGCCGCTCAGCTGGAAACCCAGGATCCATCGGGACGTACGCGGCACCAGTTTTGAGCACCGCCAGCATCGCTGGAAGCAGGTGCTGCCCCCGTGGGAGGCTGATGCCCACGCGTTGGCCTGGCGCAGCGCCTCGGGATTGCAGCATACGGGCGATGCGGTTGGCTTGTGCATCGAGTTGCTGATAGGTGAGCTGACCTTCATGGGTCACCACCGCAATGCGCGACGGGGAGCGTTGCGCCTGCAGGCTCACCCAGGTTTCGATGCGAGCGTGCGCATCCAGGGCCCGGTCGGTCAGGTTCCAGTCAAGCAGGCGCTTATCGATGGACACCGCCGTTGCTGCCGGGGCCGGTGCCAGGATCTGCATCAGACGGCTGACCAGTGCCTGTGCCCGCTCCAGGCTCAGATGTTCGCTGCTGTGATGCAGGTCGAGTGTCAGTGCATCGGATTGTTCGTAGAAGTTGAAGAAGACTTCGCTGAGCAGCCCCCGCTTTCGGCCTTCGTGCATCGAGGCTTGTAGCGGAGCCCAGCCAGAAAGGTCAACTTTGGGATTGAGGTTGAAGTAGATCGATGTCAGTGGGGGCTTGCTGCCTTCGGCTTGAAGACCCAGGGCCCGCGCTGCGGTGCCTTGGGTCATCAATGGGAACTCCATGGCGTCCATGAGGGCGGCTTTGGTCCGGCGAACCCTGTCTGCCAGCGCTTCCCCATCCTTCACTTGCAGACGGATGGGCAGGTCCAGCACGCCGTCAGCCACCAGCGGGCCATGGCGTTGCAGGCTTTGTGCGGCAAACGGAATGCTCAACACCATGTCACGTTGGCCGCTTTCCTGGCAGATGAGCTCTGCCACGGACTGCAACAACCATTGAAAGAGCGTGGCGCCTTGTGACTTCGCTTGCGCTCGCAGATGAGTCAGACGATCACCGTCGAGGCGTGCGCGAACCGTGTTGCCTGAGAACGCGCGCAGGCCAACGGGTGTTTTGTCACCCAGAGAGATTGGAGTGGGCAGCGCTTGAAGCACCTCAGACCAGTGTCGCGCGCTTGATCGACCATCGTCCTGCTCGAAGCGGGCATGCTCGGTGTTGGCAAAACTCAATGGGGACTCAGCCTCTACCCACGCATGCGCGTGTCCCATCCTGCGAGCCTGGTAGGCTTGGGCCAGCTCGGTGTTGAAGACACTCGATGCCCAGCCATCAAAGATGAGGTGGCTGGCAACCAGGTGAACCACCACGCGGCCATCGGCCAATCTCAGGATGCTGGCACGCGCCAGCGGAGCCTGATCCAGTGGGAACTCGATGGCAGCAGCCTGCCAGCCGTGTTGATCGAGGGCTTGCTCACTGTCAGACCATGCACGCAGATCGACCTCGTCGATCGGAACCTGGGCAGAGGGGTCAATGATCTGCATCGGCTGGTCGAGGTCGAACCGGAGCCGGAACGCGTCGTGCCGTTCGAGGACGTCCCTCAGCGCCTGCTTGAGTGCCTGCAGATCCACGTCGCCTTTCAGCGTGACACAGAACGACTCGTTGAGCGCCATGCGGGCCGCGGGGTCGTAGATGGCAGCAAGCCAACGCTCGGTCTGGCCAGGCGTTAGGGCCGATGAGGTGAGCGCTGGCGTCGTGCTGGTTCGTGTCGTTGCCGACCCAGATTCGGTGATGGAGGGAGGCGTGGTGCGTGGTGCGATGAAGCCCAGCCGGATCAATTCATCCATCACCTGCAGGAACGTGTCGGCGATGCGGTCGCAGTCGGCATCGGTCATGGCCTCGGTCACGAAGTGTCCGAACTGCTCGTACAGGTGCAGGCCCTTGAAGCGGGCAAGGTAGTAGAACAGGCTGATGTTGCGGACGTTGTCGTCCCACTGCAGGCGCCACAGCGAGGCGCAGTGCACGGCCTTGACCGGCGCACCACGGCTGGCGAAGGCCGCGTTGATGCGGTCGACCATGCGCTGCGTGCGCGAGTTGATGGTCTGGTACAGGGAGCGCCCGCTGCGCTTGATGTGCAACAGCGAAGCGTGGGCCGCGGCCAGCGCCAGCGGGTGGCGCACGAAGGTGCCGGCGAAGTAGGTGACGCCTGCTTCGGGGTAGGAGTCGTCGCCGTACCGCCATTGGCCGCCGTCGAGCGCATCGAGCCACAGGCTGTTGCCCGCGATGGCCGCGAAAGGCAGGCCGCCGCCGATGATCTTGCCGTAGGTGGCGATGTCGGCGCGCACGCCGTAGAACTCTTGCGCGCCACCGGGGGCCACGCGGAAGCCCGTGACCACCTCGTCGAAGATCAGCGCAGCGCCGCCCTTGGTGGCGATTTCGCGCAATTGCTGCACGAAGGCCGTGGGCTGCAGGGTCGGGTACTTGTTCTGGATCGGCTCGATCATGATGGCCGCCAGTTCGTGAGCGCACTTGCGCAGCACCTCCAGCGACTCGGGGCTGTCGTAGTCAAGCACCAGGATGTTTTCGACCGCGTTGGCCAGGATGCCTGGCGCGGCCGACAGCGAACGCAGCTGCTTGGTGCCGCGCACGATGACCTCGTCGAAGATGCCGTGGTAGCTGTTGTTGAAGATGGCGATCTTCTTGCGGCCCGTCACAGTGCGCGCGATGCGCATGGCGCCCATCACGGCTTCCGAGCCGGTGTTGCAGAAAGCCACGCGCTCCATGCCAGTGAACTCGGAGATCAACTGCGCGACATCCGCTGCCAGCGGGTGCTGCGGGCCGACCTCGATGCCCTTGTGCAGCTGGTCGATCATGGCCTGGGTGACGTCTTCGCGCTTGTAGCCCAGGAAGTTGGCGCCGAAACACGAGAGCAGGTCGATGTACTCGTTGCCATCAATGTCCCAGATGCGCGCGCCTTCGGACCGGTCTGCCACGATGGGGTAGACCAGGTCTTTCCACTGCGGGTTGAAGCCCGTGACCACGCGCGGGTCGGCCATCACCTTGCGGTGTTTTTGACTGAAGGACTTGGAGCTGCCGGTGCGGGCGTTGTACTGGCGGATGAAATCGTCGATCCACTGCTGCTGTGCCGGCGTGTATTCGTTCTGGGCTGTCAGCACGATGCGGGCCGAGGCGCCGAATGGCTTCTCGACGAGGGTGTTCTTGCTCGGCTGCGCGTCGGTGGAGGTGGCGCTTGGCGCGGCTTGCGATGGGGTGGCTGGTGCTAGCGCGACCTCGGTCTGTGCCTTGACGGCAACCTGAGCGGTCTGCGCAACCTGCAAGGGCTGCCCTGTCAGCAGCGCCAGTTGCTGCTGCATCAATGCCATTTGCTGCTGGATGAGGGCTTGCAGGCCGCTGCTGGCAGCCACCGCTGGTGGCAGCGGGGGCAGGGCAACCGCCTGTGTCACGGTGGCCGAGGGCGCCTGGGGCGAAGCTTGCGAGCATGACTCGGTTGCCGCGGGAGGGGGCTCGGCAAATCGTTCGGCCGGCAACTCGCCATCGAAGAAAGCCGCCAGTTTGGGCAGCGTGTCGAGGTCTTCCAGCAGGCGACGGAAACGCAGCCGGATGCCGAAGGTCTGCTCGAAGGCCAGGGTTGCCTGGGTCAGCGATAGCGAGTCCAGCCCCTGGTCCACGAAGGTGGCGCTGCGGTCAGTCGCTTCTGGCGGCAGGCCGGCCACATCGGCGAGGATGCGGACGATTTCTTGCTCGATGCGGGGCAGTCGATTCATGGTGGTCGTGGCAGTGAGGCTGGAAACGGTGGGCTCGGAAGCGATCGGTGCGGGCACGGCTGTGCGGCGCTTGAACCAATGCACCTCGCGGCGGAATGGGTAGGTGGGCAGCGCCACACGCGGGGTGCGCGCGGGCAGCGGCCAGGCAGGTGACAGGCCCAGGCACCAGAGCTGGCCCAGCGCCTGCAGGGCATGGCGTGCGGGTGGCAGGGCGGCTTGCGCGTTGCTCAGCAAGGGCATGACCTTGGGCAATGCACCCTGGATGCGGTGCTGGCGGATGAGCGCGGTCAGCGCCTGGCCCGGGCCGACCTCGATGAAGGTGACGTCGCCCAAGGCTTGCTCGGCCTGCACGGCCTGGCTGAAGGCGACGGGCGCGCGCACCTGCGAGGCCCAGTAGGCCGGGTCGGTGGCTTGCTCAGTGCTGAGGGGGGCTCCGCTCACGCAGGAATAGGTGGTCAGCTTCGGCGCCGACAGCTTGGCGCGCGCCAGGGCCGCTTGCACGCGGGGCAGGGCGCCCTCCATCGAGGCGCTGTGGAAGGCGTGGGACACCTTCAGTCGCGTGACGGCGATGCCTCGTTGTTCCAGCGTTGTGGCCAGCGCGTCGATGTCGGCGTGCAGGCCGGCCAGCACCGTGAGCTCGGGAGCATTGAGCGCGGCCACGTCGATGTTGGCAGGCAGCGGTTGCAAGGCTGCCAGGCCACTTCGCACGGCCAGCATGGCGCCGGCCGGCTGCACGAACATGGCTTCGCCGCGCTCGATCACGGCGCGAATGGCGTCTTGCGGGGTCATGACACCGGCGAAGCAGGCGGCGGCGTATTCGCCGATGCTGTGGCCGATCAGCGCGTGCGGGCGGATGGCAAGACTGTTGAGCCAGGCGCCCATGGCGTGCGACACGGCGAACAGCGCCGGCTGGGCCAGGCGCGTTTCGGCCAGTTCGGCGGCTGCCGCTTCGTCGGTGGGGGAGGACTCGACCAGCAGGCGACGCAGCGTGGCGGCCAGCTCGTGGGGCGTAGCGGCCAGCACCTCGTCGAAAGCATGTTGGAAAGCCGGGAACTGTGTGACCAGTTCGCGCGCCATGCCGGGGTGCTGAGAGCCCTGGCCCGGGAAGGCAAAGACGATGCGGCCACCGCGTTGCGCGGGCTGGCCTTGGGCAATTGCGCGCAGCGCGGCGATGGCTTCGTCGCGGTGCTCGGCCACGACGCACTGCCGCTGAGTCATCGCCTGGCGACCGCGCATCAGCGTGGCGGACACGGCGGCCAGCGGCAGATCGGGGTGACGCTCTAGGTGGTCGGCCAGGTCCCTGGCACGTTGCAGCAAGGCTTCGGGGTGCTTCGCCGAAATCGGCAGCAGTTGCAGGCCGGGGGCATCGGGCAGTTTTTGCTGGGCGCTGGCAGGCGCCTCGGCAACGATCACGTGTGCATTGGTGCCGCCGACGCCGAACGAACTCACGGCCGCGCGGCGAGGTGCTTCGCCACGGGGCCACGCCAGCGCCTGGGCCGAGACCTGGAAGGGTGAGTGCGCGAAGTCGATCTGCGGGTTGGGCTGGTCGAAGTGCAGCGTACCGGGGATGCGGCCATGGTGCAGCGACAGCGTGGCCTTGATCAGGCCGATGACGCCGGCCGCGGCCACCAGGTGCCCGACGTGCCCCTTGACCGAGCCCAGGGTGCAAAAGCCCGTGTCGCGCGTGTCCTGCGACCAGGCGCGCGACAGGGCTGCCACCTCAATGGGGTCGCCCAGCGCCGTGCCGGTGCCGTGGGCCTCGACGTAGCCGATGCTGCGCGCGTTGACCTGGGCGTGCTCCAGCGCCATGCGGATGGCCTGAGCCTGGCCGCTGACGCTGGGCGCGGTGAAGCTGGCCTTGTCGCCGCCATCGTTGTTCAGGCCCACGCCTTCGACGACGCCGTAGATGGTGTCGCCATCGGCCAGGGCTTGCGACAGCCGCTTGAGCACGACCACGCCGCCCCCACTGCCGAACACCGTGCCCGACGCCAGGGCATCAAAAGGGCGGCAGCGGCCATCGGCCGATTCCATGCCGCCTTCGACGTGCAGGTAGCCGCCGAGCTGCGGCACGATCACCGTCGCTCCGCCGGCCAGCGCGATGTCGCACTGCCCCTGGGCTAGCGCGTGCCAGGCCTGGGCGATGGCGACCAGCGAGGTCGAGCACGCGGTGTGGATGGACACCGCCGGACCATTGAAGTTGAGCCGGTGGGCCACGCGGGTGGCCACGTAATCTTTTTCATTGGCCAGCATGGCCGCGAACTCGCCGGCTTGCGCGATCAGCTCGGGGTTCTCGGCCCGCATGGCGGGCAGGTAGGCGTTGTTCGCGGTGCCGGCGTAGACGCCGACGCGGTCGCCCGCGTCTCCGCCCAGCTTGCTCGGGTCGATGCCGGCGTGTTCGAGCGCGCTCCAGCAAAGCTCCAGGAAGAGGCGTTGCTGCGGGTCGGTCAGCGTGGCCTCGCGCGCCGACAGGCCGAAGAAACCGGCGTCGAAGCAATCGGCCTGGTGCAGCACGCCGCGCGCGGCCACGAAGTTGGGTTGGTCGCGCAGTGCGGCGGGCACCGAGGGGTCGATCTCTTCGGGGCGGAAGCGCCGCAGCGTCTCGACGTTGTCGAGCAATTGCTGCCAGAAGGTGTCGACGTCCGTCGCGGTGCCCACGCGCGCGGCCATGCCGACGATGGCCATGCCTTCACCCGTGGGCGAGGTGGCCTGGCGACGAGCGCGGGCGGCGCCGGCCTCACCGTTGCCTGCATTGGCTTGCGAGGTGAGGAGAGCGCTCAGGCCCGCCACCGTGGGGCGGTCGTACACATCGGCCACGTTGAGCTGGATGCCTTGCTCGCGGGCGCGGCCGACGAAACGCATGACCAGCAGCGAGCGGGCCCCATGGTCAAAGACGTTGGCGTCGTCGGGCAAGTGATCCAGGCCCAGCAGTTCGAGCCAGAGCGCGCGCAGGCGGTCGATCGGCTCGCCTGACGAGGGCATGCCGACTGAACCCGAAGCCGGGGCAGCCGGCATGGCCGAAGGCAGGCCGCGTCGGTCGATCTTGCCGCTGGGCGTGGTCGGCAGCTTGTCCAGCACGGCGAAGCGCACGGGCACCATGTACTCGGGCAGGCGATCGCGCAGCCACGCGCGCCAGGCGGTGACGGTCTGGTCGGCGGGCGCCGAGCCGGGGCGCAGCACCACGTGGGCCGTGAGCACGCGGCTGCCATCCGGGTCCGTCGGGGCGGTGACCACGGCGTCCTGGATGCCCGGGTGGGCCATCAGGGCCAGTTCGATGTCACCGGGCTCGATGCGGAAACCATCGACCTTGAGCTGCTGGTCGGCGCGGCCGAGGTAGGTGAGGGTGCCGTCGGGGGCCTGGCGCACGAGGTCGCCAGTGGCGTACCAGCGGGCCGGCACGCCATCGGGGCCGGGCAGGTGGTCGAGGAAGCGCTCAGCCGTGAGGTCGAGGCGGCCCAGGTAGCCCTCGGCCAAGGTGTCGCCGCCGAGCATCAGCTCGCCTTGGGCCAACTCGCTCGCGGCGGTGTGGGGCTCGGCGGCATCGTCATCTTGCACCGGCCGCAGCCACACGCGCACATGAGGCAGGGCGGTGCCGATGGCCGGGATCTGAGGCCACGCGCCGGCATCGCCTTGCAGCTCGAAGGCGGTGACGACGTGGGTCTCGGTCGGGCCGTAGTGGTTGTGCAGCACGGCCCCGCTGAGGCGGCCGAACAGCGCGCGGATGTCAGGGGTGACCTGCAGTTGCTCGCCAGCGCTGACCACGTCTTGCAGCGACAAGGGCAGGACGCCGGCATGCGTGTGCGCGTCGGCATCGGCCTGGGCCAGCATCTGCAGGGCCACATAGGGCAGGTACAGGCGCTGCACGCGCTCCAGTGCCAGCAAGGCGCGCAGACGCGCCGGGTCGCGGCGGTCGGCGTCGTCGGGCAGCACGAGCGTGCCGCCGGTGGCCAGGGTCGAGAAGATTTCCTGGAAGTGCACGTCGAACGACAGCGGCGCGAACTGCAGCGTTCGCGCGGCCTGGCCCAGTCGGGGGTGGGTCACATGCCAGGCGGTCAGGTGGGCCAGCGGCGCCAGCCCCATCGCCACGCCCTTGGGGCGGCCGGTGGAGCCCGAGGTGAACAGCACATAGACCAGGTCGCCATCGGCGGCGTGGGGAGCGGGGCCGGCCGGGCGGGGCGAAGCCAGGCTGGGCAGCGCGTCCAGGCGCGACTGCAGGGTCTCCAGCGCTTCGGGCTCGCCGACCACGGCGCGCACCTGGGCGTCGTCGAGCATGGCCTGCAGGCGGTCGGTCGGGTAGCCCAGGTCGAGCGGCACGTAGGCCAGGCCCGACTCCACGGCCGCCACGATGGAGACGATGGTCTCGATGCTGCGGCTGGCGGCGATGCCGATGCGGTCTCCCGCGACCAGTCCTGCGGCGCGCCAGGCATCGGCGCGGCGGGCCACGAGGTCGGCCAGCACCCGGTAGCTCAGCACCTGTTGGCCACTCGACAGCGCGGGGGCATCGGGCCAGCGCTGAGCGGCCCGCTGCAAGGTCTGGCGAAGGGGGAACAGGTGGCGGGTGGGCATGTCGGTGCTGGGGCGGTGGGCGGCCATCTCAGCGCACCGGGGCTGGTGGCAGGGTCAAGGGGCTTGGGCTAAAGTCCGGTGCCGTCACGCTGGGCTGGTAGGTGGGCTGAGTCATGACGTCCTGTCCTGTTTTCCGAGAGGTGTTTTTTTGTGTGGGAGGCAAGGCTCGATGCGGCCCGCCGGTGAGTGTCCGAAAATCCACGGAACTTACCTGTCCGCTGAACGGACGCCCTTGTTCATCTTATTTTGATTTCATCCTGCGTAACTACCTGTATCGGCCCCACGATTGAAGGGTGACAGGGCAGGTTTCGTCGATTTCCGTAGCAAATTTCTCTTGTGTCCGATTCCCCCACTGTCTCAACCCTCCCTGAAGCCTCGCCATGGCGCGCCTGCGTGGCGCCCATGCTCGATTGGACCGATCGCCATTGCAGGTATTTCCACCGCCTGCTGAGCAGCGAAGCGCGCCTCTACACCGAGATGCTGACCACCGGGGCCATCATCCACGGCGGCATGCACCGTTTCCTTGATTTCGATGAATTCGAGCACCCGGTGGCCCTGCAACTTGGCGGCAGCGAACCGGCCGACTTGGCCGAATGCGCCAGGCTGGCCTTGAAATGGGGCTACGACGAGGTCAACCTGAACTGCGGCTGCCCCAGCGAGCGCGTGCAGCGCGGCGCCTTCGGGGCTTGCCTGATGAACGAGGCCTCGCTGGTGGCCGACTGCATCAAGGCGATGATCGACGCCGTCGATGGCGACCCGAAGCTGCCCATCACCGTCAAGCACCGCATCGGTATCGACCAGAGCGAGTCCTACGACTTCGTGCGCGACTTCGTGGGCACCGTGGCCGAAACCGGCTGCCAAGTTTTCATCGTGCACGCGCGCAACGCCTGGCTCAAGGGCCTGAGCCCGAAGGAAAACCGCGAGATCCCGCCGCTGCGCTACGGCACCGTGCACCAGCTCAAGCGCGACTTCCCGCACCTGACCATCGTGCTCAACGGCGGCCTGGCCGACAACGCCGCCTGCCTGGAGCAACTGCAGCCCGACGCCGAGTTGCCTGGCGTGACGCTTGACGGCGTCATGGTGGGGCGCGCGGCCTATCACACGCCCTGGATCCTGTCGGAGTGGGACGAGCAGTTCTTCGGCCATGCCAAGCGCTCCGAGGCGCTGACCCGCGAAGGCGTGGAGGCCGCCATGGTGGCCTACGTCGAGCGCGAGATGGCGCGCACCAAGGGCTGGGCGCATGGCGAGGTGCGCTGGCACCAGGTCATCCGCCACATCCTGGGGCTCTACAACGGCCTGCCAGGCGCGCGCCGCTGGCGCCAGGTGTGGTCGGACCACACCTTGAAGAACGAGTTGCCCTCCAAGGTGATGCAACTGGCCCACCAGCGCCCCCCGCGCCGCGAAGATGAACCCGGCATGGGCCTTGCTGCTCAGGTGGGTTGACTCCACAAGTCCCATGACCGACACCCTTTCCGCATCTTCACGCCGCATCCTCCAGGGCGACCTGCTGGACTTCACCGACGACCCTGGCTTTGCCACGCCGCAGGAATCACCCGGCGTGCGCTGGCGCCCCGGCCATCGCGTGCTGATCGACGCCGGTCGCATCGCGGCGGTGCTGTCGCCCGATGAAGCCCTGCCGGCCGGCTGGGAAGGGGGGCCGGTGGAGCAGCAGGTGGGCAAGGTGATCCTGCCCGGCTTCATCGACACGCACGTGCATTGCCCGCAGCTCGACGTCATCGCCAGCTACGGCACCGAGCTGCTGGACTGGCTCAACACCTACACCTTCCCGGCCGAGCGGCGCTACGCCGATCCCGCCGTCTCTCGCGAAGGCGCTCATCGCTTCCTGAACGTCCTGTGGGCCCACGGCACGACCAGCGCCGTGGTTTTCCCGACGGTTCACAAAGTCAGCGCAGAAGCCTTGTTCGAAGCCGCCGAGGCCGCCCAGATGCGCTTGGTCACCGGCAAGGTGCTGATGAACCGATTTGCGCCCGAGGGCCTGCTCGATGACGTCGAACAAGCCGAGCGCGATTGCGTTGACCTGATCGACCGCTGGCACGGTCAGGGGCGCAACGCCTTTGCCGTGACGGTGCGTTTTGCGCCCACCAGCACCCCTGAGCAGCTGGCCATGGCCGGTCGCCTGTGCCAGACCTACGCCGGCACCTACATGCAGACGCACGTCGCCGAGAACCGCGACGAGGTCAAGTGGGTGATGGAGCTCTACCCCGACGCCCGCAGCTACCTCGACGTCTACGACCGTGACGGCCTGATCGGCCCGCGTGCGGTGCTGGCCCATGGCATCTGGCTGGACGAGCGCGACCGAGCCGTGCTGCGAGAACACGGTGCCCAGATCGCCCACAGCCCCAGCTCCAACCTGTTCCTGGGCAGCGGCCTGTTCGACTGGGCCCAGGCCCAGCGCGATGGCCTGCACGTGAGCCTGGCCAGTGACGTGGGCGGCGGCACCAGCCTGAGCATGCTGCGCAACATGCAGGACGCCTACAAGATCCAGGCCCTGCAAGGCACCCGCCTGACGGCCTGGAAGGCGCTCTACACCGCCACCCTGGGCGCCGCCCGAGCGCTGGGCCTGCAGGATGAAATCGGCGCCATCGAGCCCGGGCGCCATGCCGACCTCACGGTGTGGGACTGGGCGCGCGACGACGTGTCCCGCCACCGCGACGGCCTGTGTCGCGAACTGCACGAGCGCGTCTTCGTGTGGATGACCCTGGGCGACGAGCGCAACCTGCGTGAAACGCTGGTGGCCGGCCGCACCGTGTTTGCCGCCGCCGGCTGAGTCCGGCACACTGCTTCCATGGCCCGGCCGCGCTCCACGAGGGCGAGCGGGGCGATCTCCCCACGATTCAAGAACCCACCGGATCGACCATGACCCTGTCCGCCGACACCTTTGCCCGCATCCCTGCCGCGCGCTTGCCCGAGCTGCTGGCCGCCATGCCCAAGGCCGAGCTGCACCTGCACATCGAAGGCTCGCTGGAGCCCGAGCGCATCTTCGCGCTGGCCCAGCGCAACGGCGTGCAACTGAGCTACCCCAGCGTCGAGGCGCTGCGCCAGGCCTACGCCTTCACCGACCTGCAAAGCTTCCTGGACATCTACTACGCCGGTGCGTCGGTGCTGCTCAAGGAGCAGGACTTCCACGACATGGCCTGGGACTACCTGCTCAAGGCGAAGGCTGACAACGTCGTGCACGTCGAGATGTTTTTCGACCCGCAGACCCACACCGACCGTGGCGTGCCGTTCGAGGTCGTGATCAAGGGCCTGACCTCGGCCTGTGAGCGTGCCAAGGCGGAGCTGGGCGTGAGCGCCTCGCTGATCATGTGCTTCCTGCGCCACCTCTCAGAAGAGGCGGCGTTGGAGACGCTAGAGCAGTCGCTGCCGTTCAAGCACCTGTTCATCGGTGTGGGCCTGGATTCGAGCGAGCGCGGTCACCCACCAGAAAAGTTCGCGCGCGTGTTCGAGCGCTGCCGTCAGCTGGGCCTGCACCTGGTCGCTCACGCGGGTGAAGAAGGCCCACCCGAGTACATCGTCAACGCGCTGGACATCCTGCACGTCGAGCGCATCGACCATGGCGTACGTTGTGTTGAAGACTCGGAGCTGGTCAAGCGCCTGGCGCGTGAGGGCACGGCGCTGACGGTGTGCCCGCTTTCCAACATCAAGCTGTGCGTGTTCGGTGACATGGCCCAGCACAACCTGAAGACCCTGCTGGACGCGGGTCTGAAAGTCACCATCAACTCGGACGACCCAGCCTACTTTGGCGGCTACGTCAACCAAAACTACCTGGCCACCTTCGCGGCCCTGCCTCTGGGCGTGAGCGAGGCCTACACCCTGGCGCGCAACAGCATTGAGGCGAGCTTCGTGACCGAGCAGGCCAAAGCGGGCTGGCTGGCGCGGCTCGATCAGACGTTCGAGAGCTTCGCAGCGGCCTGACCGAAGCCGTGAGCATCCATGGCCAGGTGGCCGTGGGTGACGCTGGCATGCAGGCGCACCGCCAGCTCGGGCGTGGTCGCCTCTTCATCACAGGCCGCGCCCGCAGCGAAGTAAAAGGGCAACCAGTGCTCCTGCGTCGGGTGCATGGCGATGGCGTGCGGGGCCAGCTGGCGGTAGGCGAGCAGGGCGGGCCAGTCGGCCGCCTGGACGCGCTCGTTCACCCAGGCCCGAAAAGCGGCGCAATCGGGCTCCTCCGGCGCATCCACCGGCGCAGGGCGGGTGAAGAATCGGCGCAGGTTGTGCGTCAGGCTGCCCGAGCCGATCACCAACACGCCGTCTTGGCGCAGCGAGCGCAGGGCTCGACCCAAGGCGAACACCTCGTCGGGGCTCATGGACGGCACCAGTGACAAGGGCACCACGGGCACGCTCGCATCGGGGAAGGCGTGCATCAACACCGTCCAGATGCCGTGATCCAGCCCACCGTGGGGCGTCCATTGCGCCGGTACCCCGGCCTGGTTCAGCAGCCCAGCCACCCGCCTGGCCAGCTCTGGCTCGCCCGGGGCGTCGTACCGGACCTCGTCGAGCTCGGGTGGAAATCCGCCGAAGTCGTGGATGGCTTCATGGTGCGCGCCGCCCAGCACGAAAGGCGTGGCGGTGGCCGTGTGTGGAGACATCACGACGATGGCCCGCGGCAGGCCCCATGCGCGCGCGATGGCGGGGCCCAAGCGCTGCATGAAGCGACCTGCCGGGCCGGGCTCCAGCGCGATCATGGGCGATCCATGCGATAAGAAAAGCGTGGGCAAGGGCGAGGGCAGGGCGGCAGACATGCGTCCAGTCTAGCGTCCGACCTCATGCTGCGCAGGGCCGAGGGAATGCTGCGATGATGCCCGCTGGTGTGCCAACCCAGGGCCGATTTTCTCGCCCCTTGTTCATCCGATGCCCGAGACCGTGCCGACCAACCAAACAGAAACAGCGCCCACCCTCCGCATTGCCGCCTGGCGCTGGGCGTTGCTGCAGACCCGACGCGACCTGCGCTCGGGTAGCATGCGTTTCCTGCTGGTGGCCGTGGTGCTCGCCGTGGCCGCGCTCACGGCGGTGGCCTTCTTCGCGGACCGCATCGAGCGCGGGTTGAGTCGGGACGCCGCCCAGTTGATGGGCGCGGACGCCGTGGTGGTGGGAGACCAGCCCCTGCCGGCCGAGTTCGAAGCACGTGCCGTGCAACTGGGTTTGCGGGTGGCGCGCACCTCGGTGATGGCCAGCATGGCCCGCGCCCCCGACGACAAAGGTGGCGAAGCTCGCCTGGCGGCTGTCAAGGCGGTCAGCGCCGGGCATCCCTTGCGCGGCCGCCTCACACTCGGCGCCTTGCAGCCCGACGGACAAGTCCAACCCACGGGCCCAGCGCCGGCGGGGGGGCCTGAGGCGGGCCACGCCTGGGTCGATGCAGGCATCTTGTTGGCACTCAACCTCCAGGTGGGTGACTCGCTCTGGCTGGGTGAGCGCAGTTTCATCATTTCAGCGGTCATACAGAGCGAGCCTGATCGCGGGGCCGGGTTCATCAACTTTTCGCCGCGTGTGCTGATCCGCGAGTCCGACCTGGCCTCGACGGAGTTGGTGCAGCCCGCCAGCCGCGTGACCCACCGCCTGCTGGTGGCGGGGCCGGCGCGTGCGGGCGACTCGCAGGCCCCGGTCGGCTCAGAGGAGCCAGAAGCCGCCAAGGGGCCGAAGGCGGCACTCACCAGCGCGGTGGATGCCGAACACGCGTCAGGCCCCGATAACGGGCGGGCCGCGCAAGCCGTGCAGCGTTTTGTCTCTGACAGCCGCGAGCGCATCGAGGCATTGCGTGGTCTGAAGGTCGAAACGCTGGACCAGGGGCGCCCGGAAATGCGCGCCACGCTGGACCGAGCCGGCCTGTTCCTGCGACTGGTGGCTTTGCTGGCGGCCCTGCTGTCGGCGGTGGCGGTGGCCTTGGTCTCGCGGGACTTCGCTCAGCGCCGCCTCGACGATTGCGCCTTGTTGCGCGTCATGGGCGTGCCCCAGCGCACCATGGCCTGGATCTACGGCCTGCAGTTCCTGTTCGTGGGCCTGCTGGCGAGCGCCCTGGGCCTGATGTTGGGTTGGGCCTTCCACCTGGTTTTTGTGGAGCTGCTGGCCAACCTGGTCATAGTCAGTCTGCCGCAGGCTGGCTGGCAACCCTGGGGGCTCGGCGTGGGTGTGGGCGTGCTGCTGACGCTGGGCTTTGGCCTGCCCCCCGTGCTGCAACTGGCCAGCGTGCCGCCCCTGCGCGTGCTGCGTCGCGACTTGGGCGGCTTGCGGCCCTGGTCGGCGGCCATGGGGCTGTTTGGTGCCGTGGCGCTGTTCGGCCTGTTGCTGGCCGTGGCCCGCGACCTGCGGATGGGGGCCATCGCCCTGGGCGGCTTCGTGGCCGCGATGGCGCTGTTTGCCTTGTTGGGCGGGCTCGCCATCGTGCTGCTGCGTCGAGCGGTCGAGCGCCATGGCGAGCGCCTGCCCAACTGGTTGAGCCTGGCCACCCGCCAGGTCACGGCGCAGCCGGGCCACAGCATTGTTCAGGTGTGTGCCCTGGGCATTGGCCTGCTGGCCTTGATGCTGCTGGTGCTCATCCGCACCGACTTGATCACCAGCTGGAAGGCCGCCAGCCCACCTGACGCCCCCAATCGTTTCGTCATCAACATTCAGCCGGACCAGGTCGAAGCCTTCCAGCAGGCCTTGCGAAAGGGCGGGGTGGGCCAATACGACTGGTTCCCGATGGCGCGTGGCCGCCTGGTGGCCATCAATGGCAAACCCGTGCGGCCGCAAGATTTCGTCGATGACAGGGCCCATCGCCTGGTCGACCGCGAGTTCAACCTCAGTCACGCCGTGGAGCCGCCCCGTCGCAACGATCTGGTCGGTGGGCGATTCCTGCCCGAGGAGCCGAACGCTTTCAGCGTGGAAGAAGGCATTGCCCAAACCCTGGGTTTGAAGCTGGGTGACACCTTGCGCTTTGACCTGGCCGGCCAATTCGACGAGCGCCGCATTACCAGCCTGAGGCGGGTGGACTGGTCGTCCATGCGGGTCAACTTCTTCGTGATGACCCCCAGGGCCGCCGAGGCCAACTGGCCCGCGACCTGGATCACCGCCTTTCGCATGCCGGCGGGCTCTGTGCTGGACCGAAACCTGGTGCAGGACTTCCCGAACGTGACCGTGGTCGATGTGACGGCCACGCTGGCGCAGGTGCAGTCGGTGCTGGATCAGGTGATCACGGCGGTCGAGTTCCTGTTCGCGTTCACGCTGGCGGCCGGGCTGATCGTCTTGATGGCCGGCCTGATGACCTCGCGCGAGCGCCGGGCGCGCGAGTGGGCCGTCCTGCGATCGCTGGGCGCGACGCAGGGTTTGCTGGCGCGCGTACAGCGGTTCGAGCTGATCGGCTTGGGCGCTTTGGCGGGTGCGTTGGCTGCGTCGGCATCGCTGGCCATCGGCTGGGCGCTGTCTTCGCGGGTGTTCGAGTTCCCCTGGACGGCGCCCTGGTGGTGGCCCCTGGTGGGCGCCTTCGTCGGGGCCTTGCTGGCCTGGGGTGCTGGCTGGTGGAGCCTGCGAGGGGTGCTGGCGCGCCCCGTGGCCATGACGTTGCGCCGCGCCGACTGACAAAAAAGCCGAGCGCGGTGGCTCGGCTTGGTGCAGCTTCTCGCGGCGTTTTCCTGGGCCCATGGGCCCGCGCGCCGCGAGGGTGACGCTCAGTGCGAGGTCAGGCTGTTGATCAGGCCCATCTCGGCGCTGCCCATCAGCGACTCGATGTCCATCAGGATCAGCAGGCGCTCGTTGATGTTGGCGATGCCGGTGATGTAGCTGGTGTCGATCACCGAGGCGCTCATCTCCGGGGCCGGCTGGATCATCTGCTCGGCCAGTTGCATCACGTCGCTGACGGAGTCGACGACCGCACCCACCACGCGGCCCTTGACGTTGAGCACGATCACCACGGTGAAGCTGTCGATGTCGGACTGGCCGTCATCGCGCACGCAGTTGAACTTCACGCGCAGGTCCACGATCGGCACGATCACGCCGCGCAGGTTGACCACGCCCTTGAGGTAGGCGGGGGCGTTGGCGATCTTGGTGGGCGGCTCGTAGGATCGGATCTCCTGAACCTTCAGGATGTCGATGCCGTACTCTTCGGAGCCCAGCCGGAACGTGAGGAATTCACGACCCGTGGCGGCATGGCGCACCTGGCGGGTGTTGTTCTGGCGCGCACCCAAGCCTGCCGCGGATGAGGCTGCATCGCTGCGAGCGGGGGAGCTGGTCTGGGGGGCGGCTTGCAGGGTTTCCATGTCGGTCCTCTTGGGGTCCTCGTGCGCCGAGCGGGGCGCACACCGGTTCAATGCTCTCAGACTTGGGTATCGGCCAGGTTGCCGGAAAACTGAAGGGCTCTCTTGTGTTCAAGTCAGAACCGGATGCCGTACCAGCCAAACCCGATGCCCCAGATGCGCGAGTCGGCCCGCGAATTGGTGCGCATGGCGGTCACATCCAGCCCCAGCACCTCCGGGATCACCCAGTAGCGCAGGCCCGCGCCTTTTGCACGGTGTGCCGGGTGTCGCCCAGCGCTTCGGCGTAGAGCATCCAGCGCGGCGACAGGTTCCACATCAGGGCCACGCCATGCGTGGTCAGCTTCTGCTGCTGGTCGGTCAGGTGGCTGTGCCCCACGTTGATCAGCAGCGTCACCGAATCGCTCAGGGGCCTGGATGCCATCACGGCGGCGGACCAGTCACCGTCCTGCCAGCGTTTTTGCTCGGGCGGTTTTTCCTGCAGCCAGCCGGCTTTCAGCCCGAACTGCCATTCGCCCCATTTGGCCGACTGCGGCACCCAGCGAAAGCCCAGGAAGCGCCCTTGCGACTGCTCGCTGGCGGGGGAGCTGCGCACCACCTCCAGGTTCAGCTCCAGGCCGGGCAGCACACCGCAGGTCGGGGCGACGTGCACGTGCCGCGAGCCATGCTCGTGGTCCCGCCAGGATTCGAGCTGGCAGGTGCCGACCTCGTTGACGCCGGTGTCGTCCACCGTCAGTGGGCGAGCGGCGTGCGAGCTGCTCAGGCAGGCGATCGTGCCCAGGCCACACAGCATCCGTTTGAAGGTGAGTTGTGCCATGTTCGGCTCCTGTTTGCTCAGACTTGGAAAGCCGCAACCGTCTGCTTGAGTCGCTCGGCCTGCTCCTGCAGGCTGGACGAAGCGGCGGCCGATTGCTCCACCAGCGCCGCGTTTTGCTGCGTCATCTGGTCCAGGTTGACCACCGCCAGGTTGATCTGCCCGATGCCATTGCTCTGCTCGGACGCCGTCACGGAAATTTCGCCAATGGTTTGGCTGACCCGTTGCACGCTGCCGATGATCGCCTCCATCGCGTGGCCAGCTTCCTGCACCAGCCTGGAGCCCGAAGCCACTTTTTCGCCCGAGTCCTGGATGAGTTGTTTGATCTCGCGTGCGGCACTCGCGCTGCGCTGAGCCAGGCTGCGCACTTCGCTGGCCACCACCGCGAAGCCGCGGCCTTGCTCGCCTGCGCGGGCCGCTTCCACGGCGGCGTTCAGCGCCAGGATGTTGGTCTGGAAGGCGATGCCATCGATGACGCTGATGATGTCGTGGATGCGCTGGCTCGTGCGCTGGATCTCGTCCATGCTGGAGACCACACCCGAGACGATGCCATTGCCACGCTCGGCAGCATCGGCCGCCTCGTGGGCAATGCCATTGGCGCAACCGGCCGCATCGGCGTTCTGGCGCACCGTCTGCGTGAGCTCGTCCATGCTGCTGGCGGTCTGCTGCAGGCTGGACGCGGCGGTTTCCGTGCGGCCTGACAAATCCATGTTCCCCGATGCGATCTCTGTCGAGGCGACTGAAATGGCCTGTGCCGACTCCCGAACCTCCACCACGATGTTCTTCAGGCCAGATTGCATCTGCTCCAGGGCGCGCAGCAGGTCGCCTGCTTCGTCTTCCCCATCGATGCGGATGCGGTTGTCGAGCTTGCCCTTGGAGATCGACAGCGCCACATCTCGCGCGGCCTCCACCGGTTTGCAGATCGACTCCTGGTTGACCAGGGTCAGGGGGGTGACGATGAGGGCCGCGACCAGGATGACGGCGATGAACACGCCCTGTGTCCACTGCGCATGCTCGGCCAGCGAAGCCTGCCCCTCAACGGATTCGTCAGACATGATCTGGTCGATCTGGTCGAGCTTGGGGCCGATCGGGTCGGCCAGCGCGATGGCGGCCATCACCTTGGGCTGTACGTTGTCGCCGCCGAGTTGACCGGTGCCGATGGCCTGAATCAGCCCCTGCATCGTGGACTGGTGGGCCTGGAGATCCTGCTGCAAGGCGCGAACGATCGGGTTGTCCTCGTCCTCGGGACCTTCGAGCATCGAGCTGGATTCACTTTTGAGCTTTTCCGCCTGCTCCTGCCACGCCTTGGCATGGTCTTTGAAGCCGCCCATGTCACCCACCGATGCGAACATCGCCACGCGGATCGCCTCCAGCCGCATCAGGGCGCTGGCTTCTCGCATGTGAGCGAGCTCGGTCATTTCCGAGAAGGTGTGTTCGGCGTGATGCCTGGACTCGTCGATGGTGCGGTGCAGGCCCAAAAGCCCGACCACGCCGACGGTCAACAGGAGTGACAACACCATCGCGATGGCACCCATCATGCGGGTGCGGATGGTGAATCGGCGCATCAAGCTGCTCAGGGACATGACTGGCTCCACGGTCAAACGTGTGCGTCACCTTGCAGTCAACCACCCTGCCAGCAACGCTGGATGAGGTGCTATCGGCCGTTTGGCTGAGCGCCTTGAGCGGCGGCAAAGGCCCTCAAGCGTGAAGGATCACCGCCTCCCGGCGGCGACCCCTGTTGTGTCCGGGCTGTGCCCCGGCTCAGACGTTAAAACGGAAGAGTCACACGTTGATGCGGAATTGCCACGCCAGCACTAGGAAAGACGTGGGCTCCAAGGCGAGCGACGCTGTTGTTAGTCATGATCTACCCCCATTTATACCCCCAATTTTACGAGCTTGGCACACCGTACCCCAACAAGGGCGGGCTGCACCCATCAATGAGCATCCTAGTGTAGTGTTTCGTTCTGTTTGGAACTTATCTTGGAATTCGCCCGGATGACCTTCTGCAGGATGTCACGGGCGCTCTTGGTCCAGATGAACGGCTTGGGATCTGTGTTGTGGTGCTGGACGTATTGATCAATGGCAGCGACCAGTTCGGGCACGCTGGTGAACACGCCTCGACGCAGGCGCTCGCAGGTCAGATCTCTGAAGA
>NZ_LFRI01000047.1 GCF_001447195.1 Aquabacterium parvum
CAACCTGAGCGGCAGCGGTGCCAACACACCAACTTGGTGGCAAGAACGAATGTGCGACTGCCGCCGAGGAGGCGGCTCGTGTGGCCTGGGCAAGCGGCGTATTCCGCGAGGGCCTAACGCCCAAGTTCAGGGGCGCCCGCTTGGCATGGCCGAAGCGTGCACTGGTGGAGGCGTCCCCTGCAACGCACAGTTAGGCCGATGGTGGCATGAGGCGGCATGTGCATGATTCCCTGTGTGTTGAATGCTTGGCTGATGCCAGCTTGAATGCGAGCATGCCACGAGACCTTGCGCGAACCAAGAGGCGCATGCCTGGCTGCGAGTAGCCACCGAGGAGGTGGCTCGCTTGGCCTGTGCAAGCGACGTATTCACGCGAGGGCCTAACGCCCAAGTTCAGGGGCGCGCGCTTGGCGTGGCCGAAGCGCGCAGTGGTGGAGGCGTCCCCTGCAACGCCCAGTTAGGCCGGGTGGTGGCGTACGGCTGACTTTGCATGAGGCCCCTGTGTGTTGATTGCTGGGCTGATGGCCCGCTTGAATGCAAGCATGCCACGACGCCTTGCGCGAACCAATAAACGAAAGCTTGGTGCGGGTAGCCACCGAGGAGGTGGCTCGCTTGGCCTTTGCATGAGGCGTATTCCGCGAGGGCCTAACTGCAAATAGGCCAACCTGCCTTCGCATGGGATGTTGGCCTAAAAGTTTGTAACCACGCAGGCGGGGTGGCGCAAGTGCTTGATGTGCAAGGCATTTGTTCTCCCGTGATGCTGTTGTGGTGGTGTGATAGGTAGCCTAAACGATGTTGGCGCATGCGGGGTAGTGGCGCGCCCCGGAACGAGTGGTTCACGCGGTGGAAGAAGAGAGGTGTTGGCGGGTGGACACCCTGATTATTTGTGGATACAATAAATGAATGCGCCTGACCTACGACCCAGCCAAAAGCGCGCGCAATGAAGATGAGCGAGGCATGCCCTTTGGGCTTGCCGACAGGTTCGATTGGAGTAGCGCGTTGATCGTTGAAGACGCCAGGCAGGACTACCCTGAACGCCGATTCCAGGCGCTTGGCTTCATTGATGAGCACTTGTGCATGCTGGTGTTCACGCCGCGCGATGGCGCGGTGCACGTGATCAGCTTGCGCCGTGCCAACAAACGTGAAAGGACTCGCTATGCCGCGCAAACCCAACCCTGAACGCTTGGACAACGACTCACCCGAGGCCACGGAAGAGTGGTTTGCAAAAGCTCGGCCGGCAAAGGATGTGTTGGCCGACCTGATGGACGCAGATGTGGCCAAGGAGATGCTCAAGCCAAAGCGAGGTCGACCGCCCGCCAGTCGCCCAAAAGAGCACGTCAACATTCGTTTGGATGCGGACATCTTGGATGCGTTCAAAGATCGCGGTGCTGGCTGGCAGACACGCATCAACACGGCACTGCGTGATTGGCTGAAGACTCACCCGAACACGCGAAAGGCCTAACGCCCAAGTTCAGGGGCGCCCGCTTGGCATGGCCGAAGCGTGCACTGGTGGAGGCGTCCCCTGCAACGCACAGTTAGGCCGATGGTGGCATGAGGCGGCATGTGCATGATTCCCTGTGTGTTGAATGCTTGGCTGATGCCAGCTTGAATGCGAGCATGCCACGAGACCTTGCGCGAACCAAGAGGCGCATGCCTGGCTGCGAGTAGCCACCGAGGAGGTGGCTCGCTTGGCCTGTGCAAGCGACGTATTCACGCGAGGGCCTAACGCCAAAGTTCAGGGGCGCCCGCTTGGCCTGGCCGAAGCGCGCACTGGTGGAGGCGTCCCCTGCAACGCCCAGTTAGGCCGATGGTGGCATGTGACTGCATGTGCATGCGCCCCTGTGTGTTGAATGCTTGGCTGACGCCAGCTTGAATGCAAGCATGCCAAGAGACCTTGCGCGAACCAAGAAGCGCATGCCTGGCTGCAAGTAGCCACCGAGGAGGTGGCTCGCTTGGCCTGTGCAAGCGGCGCATTCACGCGAGGGCCTAACGCCCCAGTTCAGCCGCGCCCATAAGGCGGTGCCGAAGCGATGCGGTGAGTGAGCGTCGGCTGGAACGCCAAGTTAGGCTGGTGACAGGTGAGAAGCTGCATGAGTTCATGTGGCTTGGCTGTTGAGTTTTGTCTGAGCATGAGGTTGCCCCTGAATTTCGGAGCGCTTAGCCCGGGTTTCATGCGGCGTTCTTGCGCTGAGCCGCCAGCCAGCGTTGCTCGTATTGCATGGGGCTGAGATAGCCCAGCGCCGAATGCAGACGAGAGTGATTGTAG
>NZ_LFRI01000048.1 GCF_001447195.1 Aquabacterium parvum
TTTCCGGCCGATTTGAGGCCGTTGTGTATGCGTCGAAAACGGGTAGCCGAATACGGCTAAACCGTCTGTCAGATCACGGCATGGCCCCCTGCAACATGGGTTGCGTGATGTGTGACCTGTTCACACGGGGGAGCGGTGGAGTCCCCCGGCCAGGAAGGGGGGGGTATGTCGCCACCCGACCTTGAAAAGGAAAGCCCCGAGTCCTGGTCAGAGGAGTTCGGGGCTGATGGAATCGAGACGCTACCCAGGCGGGTTGATCGGTACGGTAAGGCA
>NZ_LFRI01000049.1 GCF_001447195.1 Aquabacterium parvum
CCTCTACTCCGCGCCCCAGCCTAACTGTCAGGTCAACGCGGACGCAACCAAGGGCCATGCCTTCGGCATTTTCACGGCCCTTGGTCGTACCCTCCGCCCTGGCGGGCTCCGGCGCCGGTTACCTTGGTAGTTAGGCTTCTCGCAAATGCCCAGTATTCATCGGCCTTGCGGGGCATTCGCCGGAACACATCGAGGCTTGCGGTCTGAGTGCTGGCACCTGTGCTGCGCAGGTTGCAAGTCGGGTAAATTGAGGCCTTCGTCAGCGCATGGCTGGCGCCATACGCAAAGGGAGGCGGCATGGCACGGATGAATGTTGGGGCTGCCACCTCAGCTCATCGCGCACACCAGGCTGGCGCCTCGTGTGCGTGCTCGCTGGCCGCGCATCCGGCCCACTGCCACCAGCCTAACTGTGCGTTGCAGGGGACGCCTCCACCAGTGCTCGCTTCGGCCATGCCAAACGGGCGCCCCTGAACTTGGGCGTTAGGCCAATGCTGAACACCCCGCATGCACAGGCCAAGCAAGCCGCCTTCTCGGTGGCCCGACTACCGCCGCATAAACTGAACGCCTTCACATCAACAAAGGCTGTCCCATGAGAGCGCTGATCGCACTGGTTGTTCTTGCATCGTCCGTCGCTGGTTGTGCCGTCTACACACCATCAGGCTCGGTCGTCATTGACCCCGCCGGCAGGCATGACTCGGGCGGCGGAAAGTTCTGCCCGCCTGGTCAAGCCAAAAAGGGCAACTGTTAACCATGCACTCGTGCGCCATCCACCAGCGCCTAACTGGGCGTTGCAGGGGACGCCTCCACCACTGCACGCTTCGGCCACGCCAAGCGCGCGCCCCTGAACTTGGGCTACAAGGGCTTCCCCATCTGTCAAGCAATAGCTGACCCAGGCTCGCGCAGCGAGCCAACATCAAAGTGCCAAGCACAACGCCGACGCAGATCAGGCGAGCAAAGGTAAG
>NZ_LFRI01000050.1 GCF_001447195.1 Aquabacterium parvum
CGTCGGTGAGCCTCGCCTATGAGGGGGGCAAGGTGTGAGGATGGATGCACGTATGAGGCCGCTGGCGGCGGCCCTGCGGGATGGGCGAAGCCCGCACGCTGGGACGACGCAGGCGGCTCTAGAGTTCATACATACAGACAATTCGCCCAACCCAATACTGGCGCTGCTTTCCGGCCGATTTGAGGCCGTTGTGTATGCGTCGAAAACGGGTAGCCGAATACGGCTAAACCGTCTGTCAGATCACGGCATGGCCCCCTGCAACATGGGTTGCGT
>NZ_LFRI01000051.1 GCF_001447195.1 Aquabacterium parvum
TAAAGGCTTTTGCGGGGGTAGAGCGTCAGGTGGTGTGCGTTTTGAGGCCTGTTGTGCTCGTCTGCGATGCGGTCGGCTCATTTGTTGAAGTCATCAAGCCGCATGACGCATCACAAACGAGTTGTTCAGACCTTCCCTAACTGGGCGTTGCAGGGGACGCCTCAACCACTGCACGCTTCGACCACGCCAAGCGCGCGCCCCTGAACTTTGGCGTTAGGCCTTTCGCGTGTTCGGGTGCGTCTTCAGCCAGTCACGCAGTGCCGTGTTGATGCGCGTTTGCCAGCCAGCACCGCGATCTTTGAAGGCGTCCAAGATGTCCGCATCCAAACGAATGTTGACGTGCTC
>NZ_LFRI01000052.1 GCF_001447195.1 Aquabacterium parvum
CGCGAGGGCCTAACGCCCAAGTTCAGGGGCGCGCGCTTGGCGTGGCCGAAGCGCGCAGTGGTGGAGGCGTCCCCTGCAACGCCCAGTTAGGCCGGGTGGTGGCGTACGGCTGACTTTGCATGAGGCCCCTGTGTGTTGATTGCTGGGCTGATGGCCCGCTTGAATGCAAGCATGCCACGACGCCTTGCGCGAACCAATAAACGAAAGCTTGGTGCGGGTAGCCACCGAGGAGGTGGCTCGCTTGGCCTTTGCATGAGGCGTATTCCGCGAGGGCCTAACGCCCAAGTTCAGGGGCGCACGCTTGGCGTTGCCGAAGCGCGCAGTGGTGGAGGCGTCCCCTGCAACGCCCAGTTAGGCCGGTGCCAGTAGCAGAGCCGATGCGCAGCCAGCGAGCCCGCACA
>NZ_LFRI01000053.1 GCF_001447195.1 Aquabacterium parvum
CGCTGATGACCACTGAGACGGTGAGGGCCTTCTACGGGATCGTAGCTGCTGGCCCGGATGTTGACACGCCGCCCTGGCTGTTCATCCTGGCCAGACACATCGACGCCTGGGACAAGGCCTCGCAGGCCTACATGATTGCCGTGCATCAGCATGCTCGGCCTGTCCTCAATGACATGGAGCGCCTCTCCGCGTCGAAGTAAGCCGGGGGGCTGGGGGACACCCCAGTGAGCCCGAAGGGCGTTGCAGAGGGAGGGGTACCCGACCGGTCCACCT
>NZ_LFRI01000054.1 GCF_001447195.1 Aquabacterium parvum
CACACGGGGGAGCGGGGGAGTCCCCCGGCCAGGAAGGGGGGGGTATGTCGCCACCCGACCTTGAAAAGGAAAGCCCCGAGTCCTGGTCAGAGGAGTTCGGGGCTGATGGAATCGAGACGCTACCCAGGCGGGTTGAGCGGTACGGTAAGGCAAAGAGTCGTGCGCTCGATGTAGCGCAGTTTATCGGCGACCACGTTGAAGGTCAAGAAACGCTTCACCAGCGGCTCACCACTTGCGGTGACTACCTGCTGTTCCGGCACTACTTCACCATCG
>NZ_LFRI01000055.1 GCF_001447195.1 Aquabacterium parvum
ATCGATGCCACCGCGTTGGCCAAGATGAAAACCGGTAGCTACCTGATCAATGCATGTCGCGGCTCGGTCGTGGATGAGAATGCGGTGATAGCAGCACTGGCGTCTGGAAAACTAGCTGGATATGCAGCCGATGTCTTCGAGATGGAAGAATGGATACGCGCTGATCGCCCGCAGGCTATCCCCAAGGCGCTGCTCGACAATACGGCACAAACGTTTTTTACGCCGCATTTGGGATCGGCGGTCAAGGAAGTTCGGCTTGAAATCGAGCGGCAGGCAGCGATGAACATCATCCAGGCACTCGCTGGTGAAAAACCGATGGGCGCGATTAATCAGCCGTATCCGGGAGTAAAGGCGGCGTGATAGATCTGGAGCGTGTGGCGACGTTCATTGCCGTCGTCAAATGCGGGGGCTTTCGCGAAGCGGCGAAGCAAACTGGATTGTCCCAGCCAACAGTAACGCAGCATATCAAGCGGCTGGAGCAGTCTTTGCAGGCCCGGCTGATTGACCGCGCAACAATGCCGCAAAGCCTGACATTGGAGGGAAAGATTTTTTTCCCCTATGCGGAACAATTGCTCCGTACTAGCCATAAGGCTACGGCAGCCCTCCACAATAAAAGCCTGGTCGTTGGTGCAAGCTCCAATATCGGCATTTATCTTTTACAACCCTATATCAAGGCGCTCCAAGATAAATTAGCAAACAAGATCGATGTGAGGATCGGCAAAAATATCGAGATTGCCGCTTTGCTGGAAACGCTTGAAGTGGATGTAGCGGTAATGGAGTGGTGGGACTCACGTCCTGGGTTCGTCTCAACAGTATGGCGGCGCGAGAGGATGGTTGTCATTGTTCGCCCCGGCCATCCTTGGGCTGCCGAGTCGACCATTCCACTTAAGTGGTTAAAATCCCAGA
>NZ_LFRI01000056.1 GCF_001447195.1 Aquabacterium parvum
GGAAGGTCTGCAAAACCCGCCGTCAAGGCGCGAGTCTTGCATGATGATGTCGTCAAGTTGATGCGTGGCGTAAGGACATGAAGCAAGTCAGCCTGGGATTGAACCTGTCGACCAAGAAGACGCGCAAGCGTGAGTTCCTGGAGCAGATGAACAAGGTGGTGCCGTGGGATGTGCTGGTCGGCGTGGTCGAGCCGCATTGGCCCAAGTCCAAGACGGGCCGGCCGCCCTTTGCCATCGAGACCATGCTGCGCATTCACTACCTGCAGCAATGGTTTGGCCTGAGTGATCCGGCGATGGAAGAGGCGCTGCACGACATGCCGGTGTACCGCGAGTTTGCCAAGCTCGATGGCGTACTTGATCGGCTGCCTGATGAGAGCACGATTCTGCGGTTCCGGCACCTGCTGGAGAAGCATGACCTGGCCACCGACATGCTGCGTGTCGTCAACGACCTGTTGGCCTACAAAGGGCTGCTGCTGAAGTCGGGCACGGCGGTCGATGCCACGCTGATCTCGGCACCCAGCTCGACCAAGAATGCCGAAGGCAAACGTGATCCCGAGATGCATCAGACCAAGAAAGGCAACCAGTGGTACTTCGGCATGAAGGCGCACATCGGTGTGGATGCCGACTCTGGCCTGGTGCACAGCGTGGAAGGTACGGCTGCCAACGTCAATGACGTGACCCAGGCGCACAAGCTGCTGCACGGTGAAGAAGACGATGCCTTTGGCGATGCGGGCTATCAAGGCGTGCAGAAGCGACCAGAGGCCAAGGCCGATGTGAACTGGCATGTGGCCATGAAGCCGGGCAAGCGCAAAGCACTGGATTTGAACGACCCGGCACAAGCCATCACAGACAAGATTGAGCGCGTCAAGGCGAGCATTCGCGCCAAAGTCGAGCATCCGTTTCGGGTGGTCAAGAAGCAGTTCGGCCATGTAAAGGTGCGCTACCGAGGGCTGGCCAAGAACACCGCGCAGATCAAGACCTTGTTCATGCTCAGCAACCTGTGGATGGTTCGAGGCAAACTGATGGCGGGCATGGCATGAGTGCGTCCAAAATCGAGCAAGTAAAGGCTTTTGCGGGGGTAGAGCGTCAGGTGGTGTGCGTTTTGAGGCCTGTTGTGCTCGTCTGCGATGCGGTCGGCTCATTTGTTGAAGTCATCAAGCCGCATGACGCATCACAAACGAGTTGTTCAGACCTTCC
>NZ_LFRI01000057.1 GCF_001447195.1 Aquabacterium parvum
AACTCACGCTTGCGCGTCTTCTTGGTCGACAGGTTCAATCCCAGGCTGACTTGCTTCATGTCCTTACGCCACGCATCAACTTGACGACATCATCATGCAAGACTCGCGCCTTGACGGCGGGTTTTGCAGACCTTCCCTAACGCCCAAGTTCACCGGCGGCCATGCGAAGCATGGACGTCCGTGTGCAACGACCAGTTAGGGTTTCAGGCCCCTCTGCGAGGCGCCCATTGCGCAAAGGAAACTGACTGCGTTGTGGCAAGGTGGGAGCCGGCGCCGCCAAAGACCGGACAGTCAATGGCGCGTGATGCCCGACAGTTAG
>NZ_LFRI01000058.1 GCF_001447195.1 Aquabacterium parvum
AATGACATGGAGCGCCTCTCCGCGTCGAAGTAAGCCGGGGGGCTGGGGGACACCCCAGTGAGCCCGAAGGGCGTTGCAGAGGGAGGGGTACCCGACCGGTCCACCTTCAAGCCAACCAGCGGAGCGATGGTCGCCGGCCTCCGCTGGTCTTCGCGTGCATTGCGTTTCGTGTGGCACTGCCTATCCTGCGCGGCCATCAAAACCTTGAACTTTTCAAGCGGCGCAGTTTCCCTTGCCTGCGATCTGACTTCCTCCTAGAATCCAAAGCATCCG
>NZ_LFRI01000059.1 GCF_001447195.1 Aquabacterium parvum
CCTCATACGTGCATCCATCCTCACACCTTGCCCCCCTCATAGGCGAGGCTCACCGACGCGCCAGGAGCCCACGCACGCACCGGCACGGACACCTGCTCACCCACTCGGCCCTCGAAAGGCTTGGTGTCCGGAACTGCGAGGGTGAAGAGTTGAACGAGGCCACGGTTATCGAGGCCCTCGATCTGGAGAACCGGGCGGGTGGGGATCACCTCGCCGGTCTTCTTGTTGACGCCACCACCCAGGGTGGTGACTGCTCGAATGGTGCCGGTCAGC
>NZ_LFRI01000060.1 GCF_001447195.1 Aquabacterium parvum
TCTGACCAGGACTCGGGGCTTTCCTTTTCAAGGTCGGGTGGCGACATACCCCCCCCTTCCTGGCCGGGGGACTCCCCCGCTCCCCCGTGTGAACAGGTCACACATCACGCAACCCATGTTGCAGGGGGCCATGCCGAGATCTGACAGACGGTTTAGCCGTATTCGGCTACCCGTTTTCGACGCATACACAACGGCCTCAAATCGGCCGGAAAGCAGCGCCAGTATTGGGTTGGGCGAATTGTTTGTATGTATGAACTCTAGAGCCGCCTGCGT
>NZ_LFRI01000061.1 GCF_001447195.1 Aquabacterium parvum
TCCTAGAATCCAAAGCATCCGCTTTTGGATTTTGGAGGAATCATGAACTTTGACGAAGTAATCCAGCTTCAGGTGCTGAAGCTCAAGGCCCTGAGCCACGGTGCCAACATGGGCCGGCTGGTCGATCAGGCCATTGCTCAAGGCCAGCTCACCGAGCTGCGCCAGATGTGCGCCAAGGTGCATCCCTCGCTGATCGAGCGCCTCGATCAAGTGACGAACCTGCTCGACATGAGCAAGCGCGAGTTCATCGAGGCTGCTGTGTCTGATGCGCTG
>NZ_LFRI01000062.1 GCF_001447195.1 Aquabacterium parvum
AGGGCAAAGCAGGTGCTTCATGCAGAAGCTGGCCGCATGCAGCCTCACAGCGTCGATGGTGAAGTAGTGCCGGAACAGCAGGTAGTCACCGCAAGTGGTGAGCCGCTGGTGAAGCGTTTCTTGACCTTCAACGTGGGCGCCGATAAACTGCGCTACATCGAGCGCACGACTCTTTGCCTTACCGTACCGATCAACCCGCCTGGGTAGCGTCTCGATTCCATCAGCCCCGAACTCCTCTGACCAGGACTCGGGGCTTTCCTTTTCAAGGTCGGG
>NZ_LFRI01000063.1 GCF_001447195.1 Aquabacterium parvum
AACCTGGCAACTGGGGATGGTCAGAACTCCCAGGTTTGTGTGCAATGACGCTCAGTTTCTGGGAGTTTTGAGGACCTGAAGATGAGCACACCCGACTTCTTCCGCGCCCGGTTGGATGCCATGATCGACCTGCGCCACCCGCTGGCCGTGCTGGCCACACGCATGCCGTGGGCAGAGATCGAGAAGTCGCTGGCGCCGCTGTTCGCCCGCAAGGCCCGCATGGGCAGCATGAAGCTGGACGCTGACATGTTCGGACCCACGGCGGTGGTGGTGGCCGGTGGGCTCAGCGCCGCAGGCCGTCCGCGCCTGCCGATCCGTTTGATGGTGGCACTGCTGTACCTCAAGCACGCCTTCAACGAGAGCGATGAGTCTGTGGTCGAGCGCTGGGCGCAGGATGTGTGCTTCCAGTTCTTCAGCGGACAGGAGTATTT
>NZ_LFRI01000064.1 GCF_001447195.1 Aquabacterium parvum
GGCCTCGTTCAACTCTTCACCCTCACAGTTCCGGACACCAAGCCTTTCGAGGGCCGAGTGGGTGAGCAGGTGTCCGTGCCGGTGCGTGCGTGGGCTCCTGGCGCGTCGGTGAGCCTCGCCTATGAGGGGGGCAAGGCGTGAGGATGGATGCACGTATGAGGCCGCTGGCGGCGGCCCTGCGGGATGGGCGAAGCCCGCACGCTGGGACGACGCAGGCGGCTCTAGAGTTCATACATACAAACAATTCGCCCAACCCAATACTGGCGCTGCTTT
>NZ_LFRI01000065.1 GCF_001447195.1 Aquabacterium parvum
GGCGCTGGCTGAAGCCGCAGCGGTGCCTGAAGCCGGGGTGGCAGGCCGGGGGGCCGGCGGGGTGCGGGGGTCGGCAGCTGCGGTGGTGGTGTTGGCCGTCGTCGGGCGCGGCTCGACTCGAGGCGTGCCCAGCGGCTTGACCACCACCCCCGGTGCGGCCTCGCTGGCGGGTGGCACCACGCGCACGACCTGCCCCACCTCGATCAGGTTGGGGTTCTCCAGGCTGTTCCAGGTGGCGATGTCGCGCCAGTTCTGCCCCGACTCCAGCGCGATGCGGATCAGCGTGTCACCAGGTTTGACGGTGTAGTAACCGGGCTTGCCGGCGTTCTCGGCGCCCGGCAGCACCTTGGGGGCGCTGGCAGATGAAGCGGACGAGCCACCGGCAGGTCGCCCTTGGTCTTCAACCGGGGCACGCCGACCGGGCGAAGCGCAACCGGCCAGGATGAGGAGGGTGGCCGCCGCGGCGACCAGGCGAATGGAAGGTCTCATGGGCATTTGGTTGTGGCCCCAGGTGCAAAAAACACCCGGTGGCACCGTCAGGTCATGCCGGATTTTAGGGGGACGAACAGGACGGCCCCGGCCCGACTGTGTTTCAAGCTGCCATCGGGCAGGCGATCGACGATGGTGAGCACCTGCCCCCGACCGGCCTCTTCCATCGGCGCCACCAGGCGCCCTCCAGGGGCGAGTTGGTCGAGCCAGGCCTGAGGCAGGGCTGCGCCCCCCGCTGCGGCGATGATGGTGTCATAAGGGGCTTGCGGGGCGTGGCCCAGCATGCCGTCACCGTAGACGAGGCGGACGTCGGGCATGCCCGGCACCGAGGTGCGCAGCCCATCGAGGTGCTGGCGCGCCTTGAGGTGCAAATCGCGCAAACGCTCGATGGAGACCACCCGTCGCGCCAGCAGCGCCAGCAGCGCCGCCTGGTAGCCACAGCCCGTACCCACCTCCAGGCAGGCCCCCAGTGGCCTGGCCAACACCGCAGGGTCGGCAGCCAACCCCGGGCGCGTGCACAACGCCTGGATCATGGTCGCCACAACGGACGGTTTGGAGATGGTCTGCCCCAGGCCGATGGGCAGACTGGTGTCTTCGTAAGCCTGGTTGACCAGGGCGGTGTCAACGAACTGGTGGCGAGGCACGCGCGCGAACGCGTCCAGCACGCCCGGGTGGGCAATGCCCTCGGCAGCCAGGCGGGCCACCATGCGCTGGCGAACCGACACCGAATCGAGCCCCACACCCTGGGGGCGACTCTGGCGCTGCCGCTCATCGACGGCATGTTGAAGCGGCGCTTGAGGACGCAACAATTCGCGCCCCGAGCGCACCGAGGCAGCTGCGGCCGCCCCAGCCGGCAATTGGTCAAGCTGCAAAGGAAAGCGCCTGGGCTTGCGCTCTGCCTGACCCTGGCTCATGCGCGCCCCACCCACTGCTGCCATTGGGGAAGGCGCTGGTGATCGGTCATGTCGACCTGAAGCGGCGTGATGGACACACGCCCCTGGCGGATGGCATGGAAGTCGGTGCCTTCGCCCTCTTCGCGGGCCTCGCCTGCGGGGCCGATCCAGTAGAACAGGTCGCCCCGAGGGTTGTGCTGCGGCACCGCCGGGAAGCTGGCGTGTCGGCGGCCCAAGCGGGTGATTTCCCAGGGGGCCTGGTCGGCATCGGCGCGCGACGGGATGTTGACGTTGAGCAACCACGGCCTGGCCGCAGGGGGCCGCGCCAGCACCTGCTCGATGACCTGGCGGGCCACCCGCGCGGCCACATCCAGGTGCTCCCACCCCTTTTCAACCAGGGAGAAGGCGATGGCAGGCACGCCGAACAGATGGCCTTCGGTGGCGGCGGCGACCGTGCCGGAGTACAAGGTGTCATCGCCCATGTTCGCACCGTTGTTGATGCCCGAGAGCACCAGGTCAGGCTGGGGGATGAGGCCTGCGGTGAGCGCCAGGTGCACGCTGTCGGACGGCGTGCCCGTGACATAGCGAAAACCATTGGCCGCCGTGTGCAGGCTCAGGGGCTGGTGCAGGGTCAAGGCATTGGAAGTGCCCGAGGCGTTGCGCTCTGGGGCGAACACGTCCACCACTCCCAGGCCTTCGCAGGCTTTGACCAGGGCTTCGATGCCGGGAGCCAGGTAACCGTCATCGTTGGCAATCAGGATTCGCATGCGGCCATTGTAGGAGCGCAACGACAGGTGGGCGCAAAACATGCAAGCGGGGTGCAACAGGGGTGACGCAGCCCCCCATAGAGACCGATAATCCAAGGATGCGGTTCACCCAAATGGCTGATCCCCTTCATGCCCGACTCTCGGGCGCATCATCAACCCAGGCCAATGCACCCAGCAGCCTCGGGAGGAGTCCATGGCTGTCAAGGTACTGATTCTTGAAGACAACCCGGTTGCACGGGGCTTCCTGTGCCGCGTGGTGCGGGAGAGCTTCAGCGACGTCGGCGACATCACCGAAGCCGGCGACCTGGAGGCGGTGCGCCGCATCCTGGGCCATTCGGCAGGGGGGCGCGCCAGTCCGCAAGCCGACCCGTTCCAGCTGATCCTGGTTGACCTCGAGTTGCCGGATGGCAGTGGGCTGGAGTTGCTCACCGAGCTCTCGCAATACCCGGCCACGCGGATCGTCACCACGCTGTACTCCGACGACGAGCACCTGTTTCCCGCATTGCAATGTGGCGCAGATGGCTACTTGCTCAAGGAAGACCGCTTCGAGGTGCTGGTCGAGGAGCTGCAAAAGATCGTGCGGGGCCAGCCGCCGCTCTCGCCCGCCATCGCTCGCAGGCTGCTGACCCACTTCCGCACGGGCGAGCCCATGCCGGGCGCGCCTGCAGCCAACCACACCGGTGCAGCTTCCTCCGCGTCGGCAACGGTGCTGGTGGCCAGCGAACACGAACGCCTCACCCCCCGTGAGAGCGAGGTGCTGACCTACCTGAGCAAGGGCTTCACGATCAAGGAGATCGCGGCGCTGATGGGCATCAAGTGGTTCACGGTGAATGACCACATCAAGTCCATCTACAAAAAGCTCAATGTCTCGAGCCGGGCCGAGGCTGCCGTCCTTGCCAGCAAGCAAGGGCTGGTCTGACCTGGGTTGACCATGTCAGCGCACCTGATCGCAAGCGAGGCCGATGCCGCGAACTGCGAACCAGGCGCTGACCCGACTCACGCCTGGCCCAGCCTGGAGGCCGTTCTCCAAAAACCGCTGAGCCTGCCTCGGTGGGTGGGCTGGCGGCTCAAGGCGATGGCCACCATCGTGGTGGTGGCGATGGCTGGCGTGCTGCTGCTGGCGCACTGGCTGGCGGGGCAGCCTCGTTTCCCCTTCTCGCTCGCGGTCACGCCAACGGGCGAGGTGCGGCTGGACACCGCAGACTACCCGCCCCTGCGCCCACTGGAAGGCAAGACGCTGCAAGCCCTGGGCATCGATCACGGCATGGCCGATGCGCACCCCGCACTCGTGGCCCCGATCCCGCCGCTGGCCCTGTTCCCCAGTGGTCGGTGGCTGCTCGACGAGGATGGTTTGCAGCGTTTCATCGCTGGACACGTGGGCCTGTCCAACGCCCTCGACAACTGGAGCCCAAACGGAGTCGCGGTGCGACTGCAGCTCAAGGGGCACCCCGACGCACCCATCCTGATCGCGCCTCGAGGCTGGGCGGGCATCACACCGGTTTACTGGGTGCTGGCGGCCTTGTCGCTGGTGGTGGCCTCGATGGGAGCGATGGTGCTGCTGTCCAATGCGGACTGGCGATACGGAGGCTATGCCCTGCTCGCCGTGACCCAGGCCGGCAACCTGCTGCTGATGGCCTTGGAAAGCAACCTGGGCCTGTTCACCCCCACGTGGCTGCTGACCCTGGACACGAGCTTGCGCGCGCTGTTCGACCTGCTGGGTGCCGCGGGCCTGGTCCACATCGCGCTGTTGAATGACACGCCGGGCCCCAACTGGGGGTTCAAGGCGGCGGCGGCCTGGCTGGGTGCCTTGGCGATGTGGGCATTGCACGGCAGCCTTTCGGCCGCCCCAGGTTGGTGGCTGCTGCAACTGGGGTGTGGCGGCCTGGCCCTGTGCGCCATCGGCGTGACCTTCACCGAGCAAGCGCGCAGCCCCAACCCCCTGCACCTGCTGATGCGCCGGGTTCTGACGATCGGCATGCTGACCTGGAGCTTGTTGAGCCTGGCCGTCTGGCTCACGCGCGAGCGCCCTGACCTGAACCTCGAAATCAGCGTTTGGGGCGTGGCAGGCTGGCAGGCCTTCGTGACCTCGATGGTGCTGATCGCGCCGTATTTCTCGCGCACGCGCCAGGTGCAACGAGAGTTCATGCTGCTGGCCGCTTCGGGCACGGTCGCCGCATCGCTGGACCTGTTGTTCGTCGCGGTGTTCTCGATGGGTCAGCTGGCGTCGATGGCGATCTCGCTGATGCTGTCGATGGGGCTGTACCTGAGCTTTCGTCGTTGGCTGCTGGCCAGGCTGCCCCGCCCCGACTCCTTGTCGATGGAGAAGGTCTTCCAGCAGATCTACCGCATTGCTCGGCAGATCGAAGTGCAGCCTGAGAGTGCCTGCCCGGCGATGTCCCGCTTGATGCGTGACCTCTTCGACCCGCTGGATGTGATGGTGGCCCAAGGCCATTTGAGCCAGGTGACCCTGGAACAGGATGGCGGGCTGATGCTGGTGCCGGTGCCCAGCCTGACCGCATCCGCGCATGCCCGGCGAACGGTGCTGGTGGTCAAGCACGCCCGCAGGGGCCAGCACCTGTTCACCCGCGACGACTGCGCCTTGGCGCAACGCATCGTCGAGCAACTGCAGCGGGCGCTGAGCTTCGATCAGGCCGTTGAGCAGGGCCGCAGCGAGGAGCGCCTGCGCATCGCGCAGGACCTGCATGACGACATCGGCGCGCGCCTGCTGACGCTGATGTACCAGGCCCCCACGCCCGAGATCGAGGAGTACATCCGCCACACCATCCAGGACCTCAAGACGCTCACGCGAGGCCTGGCCGCGCACACGCATTGCCTGACCCAGGCTGCGGGCGAGTGGAAGCGCGACATCAGCCACCGGCTCAATGTGGCACGCTGCGAGCTGGACTGGCAAATGAAGCTGGAACGCGAGATCGGGCTGAACGTGGTGCAGTGGTCGGCGCTGACGCGCATCCTGCGTGAGCTGGTGAGCAACACCATCAGCCATGCGCAGGCCAGGCGGGTGCAGGTGAGCTTGAGCCTTCAGGGCGGCACGCTGCGGCTGGTGGTGTGCGACGACGGCGTCGGCACGGCCCCCGAGACCTGGTCACATGGGCTCGGGCTGGGCGGTGTACGCAAGCGGGTCAAGCAACTGGGCGGCAACGTGCGCTGGTCAACCTTGGCGCCCCATGGGGTCTGCTGCGAGGTGGAGATCCCGAACTTCGCGGGGGCGTGCCCGGAAGATCAGATCGAACATGCGCCCGGCAACGCTTCCAGTCAAGCCTCCCATTGAGGCGTGTTGCGCAGGACCTCGTCGAGGGTCGTCAGGCCCTCGGCCACCTTCATCACACCGGACAGGCGCAGCGGGCGCAAGCCTTCTTTCGCGGCGGTGCGGCGCAAGCTGGCCATGTCGACCTGCGGGTGCATGGCGCCACGGATGGCCTCCGACACCGGCAGCAACTCGTAAAGGCCGACTCGGCCCTTGAAGCCCGTCATGCGGCACTCCAGGCAGCCCACGGGCTTGTGGGCGTTGACCTTGCCGTTCATGCGCCAGGGGCGGATGGCTTCGGCCAGGGTCTTCTCGTCGAGCTCGGTGTCAGGTTGTTTGCAATGCGGGCACAGGGTGCGCACCAGGCGCTGGGCCAGCACGCCGATGACGGTGGCGCTGATGAGGTAGCTGGGCACGCCCAGGTCGGTCAGGCGCGTGATGGCCGAGGCCGCGTCGTTCGTGTGCAGGGTCGAGAACACGAGGTGGCCTGTCAGCGAGGACTGGATCGCCATCTCGGCGGTTTCGAGGTCGCGGATTTCGCCGACCATGATGATGTCCGGGTCCTGCCGCATGAGGGCGCGCACGCCTTCGGCAAATCCCAGGTCGATGGCCGGTTGAACCTGCGTCTGGTTGAAAGAGGCCTCGATCATTTCGATCGGGTCTTCGATGGTGCAGACGTTGACCTCGTCGGTGGCCACGCGCTTGAGCGTGGAATACAGCGTGGTGGTCTTGCCCGAGCCGGTGGGGCCGGTGACCAGGATGATGCCGTGCGGACGGCCCACCAGGCCTTCCCAGACTTTGGTCTCGGAGGGGGCAAAGCCCAGCGCCTCGAAGGACTTGACTGTGTTGTCCGGGTCGAAGATGCGCATGACGAGCTTCTCACCGAAGGCGGTGGGCATGGTCGACAGGCGCATTTCGACTTCGTCGCCACCGGGGTTGCGCGTCTTGATGCGGCCGTCGAGCGGGCGGCGTTTTTCGACCACGTCCATGCGGCCCAGCAGCTTGATGCGCGCGGTCATGGCCTGCATCACCGCCAGCGGCACCTGGTAGACCGTGTGCAGCACGCCGTCGATGCGAAAGCGGATGGCGCCCATCTCGCGGCGCGGTTCGAGGTGGATGTCGGAGGCGCGCTGGTCGAAGGCGTATTGCCACAGCCAGTCAACGACCTGGATGATGCCCTGGTCGTTGGCGTCGAGCTGGCGGTTGCTCTTGCCGAGCTCGACCAGTTGCTCGAAGTTGTGCGCAACCGAGTCGCCCGTCTTCTTGTTGGCGTCCTTGACGGACTTGGCCAGGGTGTAGAACTCGGTGCGAAAGCGCTGCAGGTCCAGCGGGCTGGACACCACCAGGCGGATTTTCTTCTTGGTGTGCGCCAGGATTTCATCCACCCAGGCCACGTCCAGCGGCTCGCAGGTGGCGATGGTGATCTCGGTGAGGCTGACCTGCACCGGCAGGGCCTTGCGGCGCTCGGCGTAGTTGATGGACATGACCTCGGCCACGCGGGCGACGTCCACTTTGAGCGGGTCGATGCGCAGGTAGGACAGGCCCACGCGGCGGGCCAGCCACTCCGTGAGGGGTTCGAGTTCGAGGGCAGCGCCGGTGTCGGCCCGGGTCAGCGCCATGCCCGACAGGCGCACCAGGGCGTGCTGGGCGCTGTCACCCGCAGCGAAACGCTGGGTCACGCGCTCGGCATCGGCGGGGGTGATGAGGCCGTCTTCGAGCAACCAGGTCAGCAGCTGGCGCCAGGCCAGCGGGCCTTTGGGCAGATCCTTGCCCTGATCGGCATGGGGGCGCGGGTTGGCGCGGGAGGCAGAGGTCGAGCTCATGCAGCAGAGGCCTTCTTGCGGGATGGCTTGGGGCCGGCGGACTGGGCTGCCGCTGGCTTGTCGGGCTTGGACACGGCAGCAGCCGGCTTCCACGCCGACAGCAACTTGACCCATTTTCGCGCGGGCAACGCAAAACGGGTCTCCAGAGTTTCGGCACGTTGCGCCAGCACTTCCCTTGTCGGCATGTCGACGCCCTTCCAGGCCAGCACGATGGTGTTGCCATCCGACGTGGGCTTGAAGACGGCAACGTGGTCCTCGCCGAAGGCGGTGGCGATGCGTCGGGCGCTGCGCTCGAAGCTGGCTTCGCGCCCGAAAAGGTTGACGGTCATGACCCCACCGTCGTCGAGCACGCGCCAGCAGGCCTGGTAGAAGGCCTCGTCGTCGAGCGCTGGGCTGGCGGCTTCGTGGTCGTACAGGTCAACGCTCAGGGCATCGGCTGATGCGATGTGGGCGTCGTCGCGCACGTAGCGGTCGGCATCGCCCTGGATGACCTGCAGGCGATCGTCGTCTTCGGGCAGGTGGAACCAACTGCGGCAGACCTGGACGACCTGTGGGTTGAGCTCGACGACCGTGGTGGGCAGGCGCAGCTCGCTGTGGCAGAACTTGGTCAGGGCCGCAGCGCCCAGGCCCAATTGCAGGCAGCGGGTGCCAGGCAGGTGCTCGGGCTCGCGCAGCAGCAGCCAGGCCATCATGCGCTGGATGTACTCCAGCTCCAGCTTCTGGGGCTTGCGGATGCGCATGGCGCCCTGGATCCAGGGCGTGTCAAGGTGCAGAAAGCGCACCCCTCCTTGTTCGGAGATGGTGGCTTCGGGCAGGGCAGGTTGTCGGGCTCGTTTCACCTCGGCGAGTGTGGCACAGTCAAAGGCATGCCTTCTGCGTTGATCCGCACCGCGGCGATGTGCGCCGCACAGCCTCCGGCCGAGCCTGCAAGCGCCCCATCGCCTGCTGAGACCACGAAGGCTTCAAACACCGAACCCCGGCGGCTGAACGGCCTCGGCCCGGTGGCCGGCACGGGCGCTCGCCTGCTCATCCTGGGCAGCTTCCCGAGCGAAGCGTCGCTGCGGGCCCAGCAATACTACGCCCACCCACGCAACCACTTCTGGCCCATCCTGTCGGCGATCTGGGGCCTCCGAGGCGACCAGGCGTTGAGCGCCCTGCCCTATGACGATCGCCTGCCGATCGTCACAGCCCACGGCTTGGCCATCTGGGACGTGTATGCCGGCTGCGAACGCGAAGGCAGCCTGGACAGCGCCATCCGCGCGGCGCAGCTCAACGACCTGGTCGGTCTGCAGCGGCGCCTGCCCACGCTGCGCGCCATCGCCCACAACGGCGGCGAGTCAGCGCGGCACATGAAACTCACCCAGGCGCTCGGCCTGCCCGTGCACAAACTGCCTTCAAGCAGCCCGGCCAACGCCAGTTGGTCCGTGGAGCGCAAGGTGCAGGCTTGGCGCGAGGTGTTCCAGGCTGCGGGCGTGGTGCAGCCCCCTTGTGCTCGATGAGCCCGATGAGCCCGATGACGAACATGGCAAAACACGTCCGCGCGCCCACGCATCCTTTCGAGCTGCAACTCCTGGGGCCATTCCTCTTGCTGACCGCCCTGGCTGCGGTCTTCCTGAAGATCGCCTCCGAGGTGTTCGAGGGCGAAGCGCATGCCATCGACCTGTGGATCCTGCAGGCTTGCCGGCTCCCGGGTCAGCCCGGCACGCCCATCGGGCCCGTCTGGCTGCAAGAGGGCGTGCGCGACCTGACCGCGCTGGGCAGTCCGGCCGTGCTGACACTGGTGCTCCTGGCCATGATGGGCAGCCTGATGGTGTCGCGGCAGCGACGCATGGCCTGGCTGATGCTCTGGAGCGCCCTGGGCGGGCAGGCCCTGGCCCTGGGCTTGAAGGCCCTGTTTGCCCGCGCCCGGCCAGACGACATCTACCACGCCACCGTGGCCGCTGGCCACAGCTTTCCGAGCAGCCACGCGATGATGTCCGCCGTGATCTGCCTGACCCTGGCAGCGCTGACGGTTCGGCTCACGCGCCGCCCTGCCCAGCGGTGGTTCATCCTGCTGGTGGCCTGTGGGGTGACGATGCTGGTGGGTGCCTCGCGTGTGTACCTGGGGGTGCATTGGACTTCGGATGTGGCCGCCGGCTGGGCCATGGGGGCGGCCTGGGCCTTGCTGTGCTGGATGCTGGCCAGGCGACTGCACGTGGGGCACGAGGCGGTCGCAACGCCGGACAAGGGGGAGCGGCAATGAGCCAGGGACTCAAGGGACAGGGGTTCATGCGACGGCTGGGTCACGCCTGGCAAGGGCTGGCCTCGGCCTGGCGGCTGGAGGCGAGCCTGCGCACGCACGCAGCCGCCACCGTGGTGCTGGTGGCCGTGCTGAGCCTCACGCGGGCTCCGGCTGTGTGGTGGGCCACGATGGCGCTGACCGTGGCGACCGTGGTGGCCAGCGAGCTGTTCAACACCGCCATCGAGGCCCTGGCCGACCACCTGCACCCCGCAATCCACCCCGCCATCGGCCTGACCAAGGACGTGGCGGCGGGTGCCGTGCTGGTCTGCAGCCTGGCGGCGCTGGGCGTGGGCCTGGCCTTCTTCCTGGGGCATGTGTGGCCTTGGTGGTGCGCCGGCCCCAGCTGGCCATTCTGAGCTTTCAGGAGATCAGAGGGACCTCAGGCGCGGCAAGGCTGCCAAGGCGTTCTCGGTGGTGACACGTCGGGTTTCGTCCAGGCTCCAGCCACGCAGGGCCGCCAGGGTTTCGGCGATGCGAGGCAATTCGGCGGGCTCGTTTCGGCTTCGAAGGCCTTGCGCCCGCTGCTCGGCGGTGCGATAGAGCCAATGCGGCGGGATGTCCGGGGCGTCGGTTTCCAGCACCAGCGCGTCGGCGGGCAATTCGCTGGCCAGGCGACGGATCTGCAGCGCCCGCTCGAAGGTCATGGCCCCACCAAAGCCCAGCTTCAAACCCAGCTCGATGAAGGCCATGGCCTGCTGCACGCTGCCGTTGAAGGCGTGGGCGATGCCACCAGGCACAGGCCTGCCGGCATCGCGCAGCCGACGCAGGTGTTTGAGCAGGCCATCGGCGCTTCGGCGCACATGCAGGATGACCGGAAGCCGGCGGCGTGCGGCCAGCTCGAGTTGCTCAGCGTAGATGCGTTCTTGAAGGGCTCGGCTGCCTTCATCCTGCAAGCCTGGCACGAAATGATCGAGGCCGATTTCGCCCACGGCGACCAGGCGAGGGTCGTCCTGCCATCGCTGCAGGGCTCCTTCGAGCTGTTCGACGGCGTCCGCAGGGACCTGTTGGATGTAGAGCGGGTGGATGCCCAGGGCATAGGCGCCCCCACAGCGGTGAGCGGCCTCCCGAGCGGGGCCAAAGGTGCTCGGCATCACGGCGGGGACCACCTGCCGCAGCACCCCGACGGACTTGGCCCGCGCGATCACCTCGTCGCGATCGGTGTCGAACTCGGGGGCATCAAGGTGGCAATGGGTGTCCACCCAACCGCCCTCCCATGTGTCGGTTGTGGCGTTGTTGGGCTTTCCCATCAAGTCGATCGGGGTGACCTGGGGTGCCGAGGCGTTCATCAGGTCGGCCTCGCGGTGTCAGCCCTCGAAGCGCCCGCCGACCAGGCGGCGCATGCGGCTGCAACGCGTTGCCAGTTCGGTGTCATGGGTGACCATGACCAGGGCGGTGCCCTGCGATGCAGCCAGATCGAGCATGAGCTGAAAGACGGTGCCCGCCGTGTGGCGATCGAGGTTGCCGGTGGGCTCGTCGGCCAGCATGCAGGCCGGCTGGGTGACCAGGGCACGGGCCACGGCCACGCGCTGGCGCTCGCCGCCCGACAGCTCGGCCGGGCGATGCCCCACGCGGTTGAGCAGGCCAACGCGGTCGAGCCAGCCTCGGGCCTGATCACGTGCCTGCTCGATGGGCATGCGGCGGATCAGCAGCGGCATGGCCACGTTGTCCAGCGCCGAGAACTCGGGCAGCAGGTGGTGGAACTGGTAGATGAAACCCAGGTGCTGGTTGCGCCAGGCGCCCTGCTCGGTGGCGTTGAGCTCGGACAAGTCACGTCCGGCCAGGCGCACGCGGCCGCGCGTGGGTGCATCAAGCCCGCCCAGCAGGTGCAGCAGCGTGCTCTTGCCTGAGCCTGAGGCGCCCACGATGGCCAGGGTTTCGCCACGGGCGACTTCGAGGTCCACGCCGTCGAGCACGGTCACGTCCAGCGAGCCCTCGCTGAAGCGGCGCACCAGGCCGGTGGCCTGCAAGATGAGTTCGTTCGCTTGGGTCATGCGCGCTCAGATGTTGAGGAACCAGGCGATCAGGTTCTTGGCCAGGAAGCCCAGCAGCCCGAAGCCCAGCACCAGAAAGAGCACGAAGGTGCCGAATTTGCCTGCCTTGGACTCGCGCGCCAGCTGCACGATGATGAAGGCCATGTACAGCATGAAGCCGCCCACGCCAACCGTGAGCCCGAACTGAGCGATCTGCTCTTCAGTGAATCCGTCCATCTCAAACCGTTTCCCGGACCACCAGATCTCGGTAGGCATGCCAGGTGGCATGGCCCAGGATCGGCATCACCAGAATCAATCCAAACATCAAGGTGCCCAGGCCCAGCAGGCACAGCGACATCACGATCGCGCCCCACAGGCTCATGCAGATCGGGTTGGCCATCACGGCGCGCCAGCTCGTGAGAACGGCCTGGCCGACACCGACCTGGCGATCCAGCAACAGCGGCAGCGCGACCACGCTGGAGGCAAAAACCGGTGCGGCCATCAAGCCCCCCACCACCAACCAGAGCTCGAAGAAGCCCGGGTCGGGTGCCAGCACGACGCGCATCAGAAAGTCCTCTGGCGTGGTCACCGCGGGCTTGACGCCCAGGGTGATGAGCGCCGCCGAGGTGATGACCCAGCCGGTGCCCAGGGCCGTCAGCAGCACGCCGAAGCGCACCAGGCGCCCGTCCAGCGACGACCACACCTGCCAGACCGTTCGCAAACCGACGTCTTCACCCCGCAGCAGGCCCCGGCTGACCGCGTAAAGCCCGGTCGACAGAATGGGCGCCACGAGCAGGAAGCCCGACAAGGCGCCTGCCAGCACCCAGAAACGGTCCCAGGCCACGTAGAGCAAAGCCCCACCGAAAGCCCCCATGGCCAGGCCATGCAGCAGGCCCACCAAGGGCGCGTTCATGAAGTCGCTGAACCCGCGGCTCAACCACAGGAAGGTGCGCCAGGAATGCACCTTGCGCACCCGCAGCGGACGGTGGAAGGACGCGCGTTTGTCATTCATATCGGAGGGCCTCGGCGGGTTGCACGCGGCTGGCGCGCCAGCTCGGGTAGAGCGTCGCAACCAGGGACAGGACCAGGGAGATGATGCCGATGGGGACGATGTCGGCCGCCTGCGGGTCTGAGGGCATCTTGCTGATGAGGTAGATGCTGCCTGGCAGGAAGTTCACGCCCAGCAGGCGCTCGATGGTCGGCACGATGACGTCGATGTTGAAAGCCACCAGCAGCCCCAGGCCCAGGCCGCCGATGGTGCCCAGCACGCCGGACATGGCGCCTTGCACCATGAAGATGCCCATGATGGAGCGTGGGCTGGCACCCAGGGTGCGCAGGATGGCGATGTCGGCCTGCTTGTCGGTCACGGTCATCACCAGGGTGGAGACCAGGTTGAAGGCCGCCACGGCCACGATGAGCGTCAAGATGATGAACATCATGCGCTTTTCGACCTGCACGGCGTCGAACCAGTTCCGGTTGGTGCGCGTCCAGTCGCGCACGGCGATGCCGGGACCGAGCTTGTCGGCCAGCTCGGCCGCCACCACGCGGGCCTGCTGGGCGTCCTTGAGCTTGAGCTGCACGCCCACCGGGCCACCCGTGCGGAACAGCCGCGCCGCGTCGTCGATGTGCATCAGCACGAGGCCGTTGTCGTACTCGTAGTGGCCGGCGCTGAAAATGCCCTCGACCGTGACCTGCTTGACGCGCGGCGTGATGCCGGCCGGCGTCACCTGCCCGCTGGGCGCCACCAGGGTGAGCGCATCGCCCTCGCGCACGCCCAACTGAAGCGCCATCTCGTGGCCGATGATCACCCCCCACTCGCCCGGTTTCAGGCGCGCGAAGGTGCCCTTCATGCTGGCCGCCAGCGGCGTGACCGACACCTCTGCCTGCGGGTCGATGCCGCGCACGATGGCGCCACGCATGTCCTCGCCGCGGGCGATCAGGGCCTGGGCGGGCACAAAGGGCGCCGCCCCGACGACCGCCGGGTGCTGCCTGGCCTGGTCGGCCAGCACGTGCCAGTCGGGCAGGCCGATGCCCGAGGTGTCGTGCAGCTCGACGTGCGCGATCACCGACAACATGCGGTCGCGCACTTCTTTCTGGAAACCGTTCATCACCGACAGCACGATGATGAGGGCCGCCACGCCCAGGGCAATGCCCAGCACGGACACCCCGGAGATGAAGGAAATGAAACCGTTGCGTCGGGTGGAACGGCTGGCCCGCGTGTAGCGCCAACCCACCCGCCATTCGTAAGGCAAATTCATGGTGGGGAGAGTGTACTCACTCGATAATCACGCCCATGCCCCTTGCCCCCGGTTCTGCCCCCGCTCCCGCCGTCGACGCGCCCACCCGACACTGGGTGATCCCCTTCGCGGCCAGCCTGTCCGAGCCCTGCCAGCACGCCCTGACGCGCCTGAAGGACGCCACCGCCCTGCCCCGCCTGAGCGAGCTGCTGGGCAGGCTGCAGCCCGTGGCCCGGCTCGAAGGCGACGAATACGCCCTGGCCATGCCGCACGAGCGACTGCTGGCCCGCGAGCTGGGCTGGCCCGAGCCCGACGGGCTGCAACCCTGGGCCGCCTGGTGGGCCAGGCAAGACGGCCTGACGCTGCCCGCCGACCGCTGCTGGGCCCTGCTCAGCCCAGGCCACTGGCTGATGGGCCGCGACCACCTGACCCTGCTCGACCCGGCTGGCCTGGGCCTGAGCGACGACGAGTCCCGCGCCTTGCTGGAGGCCCTGCGCCCCTTTTTCGAAGAAGACGGCTGGACGCTGCAATGGGGCGCCGCCACGCGCTGGTACGCCAGCCACGCCGAGCTGGGTGGCCTGAGCACCGCCTCGCTGGAGCGCGTGATCGGGCGCAACCCCGACCTCTGGCTGGCCGAAGACCCCGACGGCCACCCGCTGGCGCGCAAGCTGCGCCGCCTGCAAGCCGAGGCGCAGATGCTGCTCTACAACCACCCGCTCAACGAGCGCCGCAGCGAGGCCGGCCTGGCCACCGTCAATTCTTTCTGGGTGAGCGGCTGCGGCCACCCGCCAGCCGATCCCGGTGCGCTCACGCTGCCCACCCACCTGCGCGTGGTCGATGAGCTGCGCGCACCCCTGCTGGCCGACGACATGCCGCTGTGGCTGCAAGCCTGGCGGCACATCGACGCCGAGGTGTTGCCAGCGGTGCTGTCAGCACTCGATGCCGGGCAAGCTGTCCAACTCACCCTCTGCGGTGAGCGCCACGCCCTCACCTTCGGCCCGGGCGCAAAGCCTGGGCTGGTGAGCAGGTGGGCGTCTGGCCTGAAACGACTGGTTGGCCACGCGCCCCAGGCCTCGCCCGCAGCCTGCCTGGCCGAGCTCTGATCGCCCACACGACCGCATCAACCCCACGACCGCCGCTCCACACGTCCACCATGAAGTTCACCCCCCGAGACGTGCCCCCGCGCACCGCCTGGTCCCTGGAGCAGGCTGGCGTGCCGCCCCTGCTGGCCCGCCTGTACGCCGCGCGCGGCATCCGCCAGCCCGAAGACCTCGACGACAGCCCGGCCCGCTTGTTGCCCCCCTCGCAACTGCAAGGCGCCCAAGACGCCGCCCGCCTGCTCGCCGACGCCATCGAGCAGGGCCAGCGCATCTGCATCGTGGCCGACTACGACTGCGACGGCGCCACCGCCTGTGCCACCGGCTTGCGCGGCCTGATGATGCTGGGCGCAGGCCCCAAGCAGGTCGGCTACGTGGTGCCCGACCGCGCCGTTCACGGTTATGGCCTGACGCCCCCCATCGTCGCGATGGTCAAGCAACGCGGCGCCCACGTGCTCGTGACCGTGGACAACGGCATGGCCAGCCACGAGGCGGTGACGCTGGCCCGCGCCCAGGGCATGAAGGTGCTCATCACCGACCACCACCTGCCCGTGGTGCTGGACGATGGCTCGTTCAGCCTGCCCGAGGCCGACGTGATCGTGAACCCCAACCAACCCGGCTGCCCCTTCCCCAGCAAGGCCATGGTCGGCGTGGGCGTGATGTTCTACGTGCTGCTGGCCTTGCGCGCCGAGTTGCGCCAGCGCGGTCGCTTCGACGCTGCCAGCCAGCCCCGCATCGACGCCCTGCTCGACCTGGTCGCGCTCGGCACCATCGCCGACGTGGGCCGGCTCGACGAGAACAACCGCCGCCTGGTCAGCCAGGGGCTCAAACGCATCCGCACCGGCCGCATGCAGCCGGGCATTGCCGCGCTGTTCAACGCCGCAGGCCGCGACGCCTCGCGTGCCACCAGCCAGGACTTCGGCTTCGCCCTGGGCCCGCGCGTGAACGCCGCCGGCCGCCTGGCCGAGATGGGCCTGGGCATCGAGTGCCTGCTGACCGACGACCGGCGCCGCGCCACGGAGCTGGCCCAGCAGCTCGACGCCATCAACCGCGAGCGGCGTGAGCTGGAGTCGGGCATGCGCGAGCAGGCCGAGCTGCGGCTGGACTCGCTGCTGCCTGAAGGCGAGCCCCCAGCCGCCATCGCCCTGTTCGACCCCGAGTTCCACGAGGGGGTGGTGGGCATCGTGGCCTCGCGCCTGAAAGACCGCCTGCACCGCCCGACCTTCGTCTTCGCCATGGGCCAGGACGGATTGCTCAAGGGCTCGGGCCGGTCCATCGCTGGCTTTCACCTGCGCGACGCGCTCGACCTGATCGGCAAGCGCCACCCTGGCCTGCTGCGCAAGTTCGGCGGCCACGCCATGGCGGCGGGCTGCACCATCGGCGAGGAGGACTTCGAGGTGTTCGAGCAGGCATTGGTGCGCGTGGCCGAAGCCGGCCTGGACGCCAGCTTGCTGGCCCGCCAGCTGCCCACCGACGGGCCGCTGCCGCCTGAATGTTTCACGCCCGAGGCCGTGGCTCAGCTGGACGAGGCGGTGTGGGGCCCGGGTTTCGAGGCACCCGTTTTCAGCGACGAGGTGGAGGTCATCACCCAGCGCCTGGTGGGCACGCGCCACCTCAAGCTGAGCTTGCGCATGCAGGGCACGGTGCGCGACGGCATCTGGTTCGGGCGAAGCGAGCCTCTGCCCGCGCGGGCGCAGCTGGCCTATCGCCTCAGCCTGGACGAGTTCCAGGGGCGACAGCGCGTGCAGATGGTGGTGGAAGGCATGGCCGACTGAGTCGGCGGCGACACAGCGCCAACGCTCCAGACGCCTTGAACCCAGGCGCCAGCGAGTCCGCGGGCTTCAGCGGTAGGCCTGCAGGGCGCGGGCCGTGGCGTTGGTGGCCGGGGGCGCGAACGAGGTGCTTTCACCCGGGAACAGCATCCCCAGGGTGCGACCGAACGAGGCCGTGGCCCGGTGAACCGCCTGTTGCTGCTGCATGCAGCGGGTGCGTGCCAGCATCAGGCGCTGCACCAGTTCAGGCGACAGGGACTCCCCGCCACCTTGGCGCAAGCTGGCCAGCGACGCCGCCAGGCATTGTTGCAACAGCTGGGCCTGCCCATCGATGCGCTCGGCATCGCCCGATGCCAGGGCCTCGTCCAGGGCGGACAAGTGGGCATCGACCTCGGCCAGGCAGGCCGGGATGTCGAAAGCAGGCACAGCGTTGCGAGCCATGTCGTCAGGCCTGACCGCGTTGCAGCAGTTCCTTGGCGTTGCTGATCAGCTTGTCAGCGATCACCTCGGCGTCGACCTGGTAGCTGCCGTCGTCGATGGCCTGCTTGACCTTGGAGACCTTCTCCATGTCAACGACGCCATCTCCGCCAGCCATCAGCCCCGTCGCAGAAGTGGACAGCGTGACTTTTGCACTCTGAGTGACGGGCCCATCGGTGGATGATGCTCGTCCGGAAGCATTGGTCGATGCGGCGCCTTCCGTGCGGCCGTTGACGGCGCCAAGCGCCTTGTCAAGGGGATTGCCGATTTTCATGATGTACTCCTAAGACCCGGCGTTTGCCGAGTGGTCACATCCGCGATATCGACGCGGCCTCGGGAAGACTTTAGCCTCGAATGAGGTTTCCCCCCGACCAAGGGGGGGCAATTTGAAAGATTTTGTCTCTGGTGGGGGGTCAAAGTGTCACCTCCACGAGGCGTTCACCCACCGGCTGACCACAAACAACGCGTCCCTGTTCCGTTCGGACGCGGGCGCAACGCCCCTCGTCGCCAGGAGCCAGCGCCACGCCCTCGGCCGCCACCATGAAGCCTGGGCCTTTGACGTTCAGTCGGACCGGATCGCCTGCGGCGAACCAGCGACGCGAGCGCACATCGGCCTGGCGCAGGCTTTGACCTGGTGAAATCGAACGCTGTACAGCCCGCCCCACGATGTCCGTTGGGCGAACCAGGGCGGGCGAATCCGAGGCGGCGAGGTCAACCTCGGCCCGAGCGACGTCCGACGCCGACACGATGCTGCCAGGACGAAGGGGCACGGTCGCGACCAGCGCCTGCCCCCAGACCTTGACCTGCACCGGCCAGTACACGTTCCAGCGCACCGGTCCCTGCTCGCAGCGCAGGCCCACCCGGGTGCGCCCCCAGAGTTGGGCGCCGCCCGGCAGGTAGGCCTTGACGCGGTCACACGGCGCCAGGCGGATGCGCGGATCCAGCTGCCCCAGGCTGACCTCGACACGCCAGGGGGGCGTCTTGTCAGCCTGACGGGCTTGGGTGTCTGCCGCTCCCTCGCGGCCTGGCTCGGCCTGGTGCGGCAAGGGTTGCTGCTTGAGCAGGCTTTCAACCTGCGCCTGCAAACCCAGTGTGGAGGCATTGCCAGGATCGGCCTGGGCAATGGGCGCTCCAGCCAGACAGAACCCCAGTGTCAACGCCAGCCGAGCCCAGGCTCGGGCCAGCCCGAAGGGGCGGCACGCGTGTGGGCAGTTGGCGGTGACGGGGTTCGGGTCCATGCCGCCAATTTAGTCAGCAGGCGCATCGCGCAAGGGCGGGAAATGAGGCCCGTTTGACGCGCTATTTCGGCTCATGTTCCGGCTCGCAAGGATCAACATCCCCCTCAAGCTGCGTCGACCTGCATCCCGGACCTCCGGGAGCAGCCCGCCGGAGGGATCCCACCATGCTGAACAGACTGACCGATTCGCTGAACTTTCAGGCCACCGCGCTCACGCTGCGGTCCGAGCGCCAGCGCCTGATCGCCAGCAACATCGCCAACGCCGACACCCCCGGCTACGTGGCGCGTGAATTCGATTTCTCGCAGGCTTTGAGCCAGGCCACCGGGCAGCGCTCGGCCGGCACCAGTCCCCTGGCGCCCAACGCCGTTCGCCTGAGCAGCGGCCACGCCGGCCACATGGGCCTGGACGGCAAACCCGCTGGCGCCAACGCCGACCCGGCCCTGACCTACGCCTCCAACGCCCAGACCAACCTTGACAGCAACACGGTGGACATGAACCGCGAGCGCGCCAGCTTCGTGGACAACACCGTGCGCTACGAGGCCACCCTGCGCTTCATCAACGGCACGGTGCGCACGCTCAACACGGCCATCACCGGCCAGTGAGGCCCTGAGAGGAGTCCAGCATGTCGATGTTCAAGATCTTCAACGTGGCAGGCAGCGCGGTCAGCGCGCAAAGCCAGCGCCTCAACGTCGTGGCCTCGAACCTGGCCAACGCCGACACGGTCGCCGGCCCGGACCGCCAGGCCTACAAGGCCCGCCAGGTGGTCTTCAGCACCACGCCCATGGGCGACGTGGGCACCGCCGGTGTCAACGTCTCGCAGATCACCGAGGACAACACCCCGGGTCGCCGCCAGTTCGACCCCAAACACCCCCAGGCCGACGCAGAAGGCTACGTCACCTACAGCAACGTCAACGCGGTCGAGGAGATGGTCAACATGATCTCCGCTTCGCGTTCCTATCAGAACAACATCGAGGTCATGAACACGGCGAAGTCGCTGCTGAGCAAGACGCTGCAGATGGGACAAGGTAACTGATCATGACCACCGCCGTCACCAACAACACCGCTGCCAGCGCCACCAGTGCCGCCACCACGGCCAACAAGTCGACCTCGAACGCCGACGCGCAGGACCGATTCCTCAAGCTCCTGGTCACGCAGATGCAGAACCAGGACCCGCTCAACCCCATGGACAACGCCCAGGTGACGAGCCAGATGGCCCAGATCAACACGGTCACGGGCATCGAGAAGCTCAACACCACCATGACCTCGATGAGCACCAACATGGCCAGCATGCAGATGCTGCAGGGCTCGTCGCTCGTGGGCAATGGCGTGCTGTTCGAAGGCAACCAGCTCTTCGTCAACGAGGGCAAGGCCTCGGCCGGCTACGACCTCGCCGCTGCGGCCACCTCGGTGCGCATCGACGTGCTGAACTCGTCTGGCACGGTGATCGACTCTTTCACGCAGACCGGCAAAGCCGCTGGTCGGCAGGGCTTCGACTGGACACCGCCGGCTGGCGTGTCCACCAGCGGCCTGAAGTTCCAGGTGACCGCCACCAGCAACAACAAGCCCGTCACGGCCACGCCGATGATGGGCGCGGCCGTGACCGCGGTCAACACCAACAACGGCACCCTGAACCTGGAGCTGGCCAACGGGCTCACGATCCCGTACACCCAGGTCAAGGCCGTTTCCTGATTTCCCGCCCACTCCCCAGCAGCACCCCCGAAAGGACACGATCATGGGCTTCCAGCAAGGTCTCTCCGGTCTGAACATCTCCAGCAAGGCGCTGGAGGTCATCGGCAACAACGTGGCCAACGCCAACACCTATGGCGCCAAGGCCTCGCGTGCCGAGTTCGCCGACATGTACGCGGCCTCCCTGGGCGGTGCGGGCAACAACGGCATCGGCATCGGCGCGCGCGTGGCGGCGGTGGCCCAGCAGTTCACGCAGGGCAACATCTCGACCACGTCCAACAACCTGGACCTGGCCATCAACGGGCGGGGCTTCTTTGCGCTGGCCACCGACCAGGGCGAGACCGTCTACTCGCGCAATGGCCAGTTCAAGCGCGACGCCGAAGGCTTCATCATCAACAACGAGAAGCACAAGCTGCTGGGCCAGGCTCTGGACGAAACCGGTGCCCCCGCAGGCCCCGCTGGCTCGCCCATCCAGCTGAGCAACGACGGCTCCGCGCCCGAGCCGGCTGAAGCCATCACCATGACGGCCAACCTGGACGCTCGCGCCAACACGATCGACTCGGCCATCGGCATCGACTTCGAGAACTCCAAGAGCTACAACTTCGTGACATCGCAGACGGTCTATGGCGACAACGGCGCCCCGATCGCGATGAACTACTACTTCCGCAAGGTGGCCGATGCCGTGGCCGAAGACCTGTCGGCCACCCCGCCCGTGGCAGCGCAAGGCGCGACCTGGGACATCTACGTGACCGCTGACGGCAACACCAACGCCGCATCGATCAACCCACCTGGCGCGCTCACCGCCGTGCCCACCCCCACGCCGCTGCCGATTGGCCAGGTCATCTTCAACCCCGACGGCTCGCTGCCGGCCAACACCGTCATCACGCTGCCCGACATCCCGGGCGGCAACAACGGTCAGCCGCTGACGGGCGTGACCTTCGACATGTCGGCCTCGACCGAGTACTCGGGCAACTACGCCGTCACCAACCTGATCGGTGGCGGCTACGGCGCGGGCAACCTGTCGGACTTCATCATCGAGTCGGACGGCACCGTCAAGGCCCGCTACACCAACGGCCAGTCCAAAGCCCTGGCGCGCGTGCAACTGGCCGACTTCCGCAACCTCAACGGCCTGCAGCCCATTGGCGCCAACGAGTGGAAAGCCACCAACACCTCCGGCGAGCCCCTGCCGCTGGGTGCCCCCGGCAGCGGCGTCTACGGCCTGCTGCAGTCGGGTGCGCTGGAAGAGTCCAACGTCGACCTGACCGGCGAGCTGGTCAACATGATCGTGGCGCAACGCACCTACCAGGCCAACGCCCAGACCATCAAGACCGAAGACCAGGTTCTGCAGACGCTGGTGAACCTGCGTTGATGACGGGCTGAGCCGAGCGAACAGAGCACACGGAGCACACCATGGACCGCATGATCTACCTCAGCATGGCTGGAGCGAAGGCCAACTTCGCCCAGCAGGAGGTGCTGGCCAACAACCTGGCCAACGTCAGCACCACGGGTTTTCGCGCCGAGCTGCATGCCCTGCGCGCCGTGCCGGTGCGAGGCGACGGGGCCTCGACCCGCGTCTACTCGCTGGAAACCACCGTGGGCTACGACGAGAGCGCCGGCACCATCACCCCCACCAACCGGCCGCTGGACGTGGCCGTGATGGGCAAATCATGGATGGCCGTGCAGGGGCTCGATGGCACCGAAGCCTACTCGCGCGCCGGCCACCTGATGACCGACAACCAGGGCACCCTGGTGACCGCCGAAGGCCTGCAGGTGCTGGGCGACGGCGGCCCGATCACGATCCCGGTGGGGACCGAGCCCAGCATCGCCGCCGATGGCACCGTGAGCGCGCGCGCACGCAATGGCACCAGCCAGAACGTGGGGCGCATCAAGCTGGTGACGCCGGAGACCAAGCTGCAGCGCGGCGAAGACGGCCTGTTCCGCGCAGCCGATGGCGCCCAGTTGCCCCTGGACGAAACCGCCCGGCTGCAGGACGGCGCCCTGGAAGGCTCGAACGTGAACCCGATCGAGACCACCGTGCAGATGATCGCCTCGCAGCGGCAGTACGAGACGCAGATGCGCCTGATGCAGACCGCCGAGCAAAACGAGAAGTCCGCAGCCCAGCTGCTGTCGGCCAACGGCTGACCCTGAACAACGGCAACGCGCCGAAGGAGTTTCACCATGATGCGTTCCCTGTGGGTATCGAAGTCCGGCATGGAAGCCCAGCAGACCCAGCTGGACCACATCTCCAACAACCTGGCCAACAGCGGCACCAACGGCTTCAAGCAGACGCACGCGGTCTTCGAAGACCTCATGTACCAGAACCTGCGGCAAAGCGGCGCCAGCAGCTCCGACCAGACCACCCTGCCGACCGGCCTGCAAGCCGGCCTGGGCGTGCGCGCGGTGGCGTCGTCGCGCCAGTTCACGCAGGGCAACCTGCAGCAGACTGGCAACAACATGGACGTGGCCATCCAGGGCAAGGGCTTCTTCGAGGTCACCCTGCCCGACGGCACCATCGGCTACACCCGTGACGGCGCCTTCCAGATCGACAACCAGGGCCGCTTCGTCACCAACAACGGCTACCCGGTCAACATCGGTGGCGGCACCATCCCGGCCGAAGCGACCCAGGTGACCATCGGCACCGACGGGGTCATCACGGCCACCGTGCCGGGCACGACCACGCCACAGCGCATCGGCCAGTTCCAGCTCTCGACCTTCATCAACCCCAACGGGCTGGACCCCAAGGGTCAGAACTACTTCCAGGAGACCGTGGCCTCGGGCACGCCCCAATCGGGCAACCCGGCCGCCGACGAGCGCGGCAGCCTGGCCCAAGGCTTCGTGGAAACGTCGAACGTCAACGTGGTGCAGGAGCTGGTGATGATGATCCAGACGCAGCGCGCCTACGAGCTCAACTCCAAGGCCATCCAGACCTCGGACCAGATGCTGCAAAAGCTGGGGCAGCTGTGATGACCGCCGCCCGCCTTGCACGACGCGCCACGCGCCTGGCCATGCAACGCCTGGCGCTGGGCGCCGCCGCACTGGCCCTGGCCGGCTGCGAGGTGCTCAACCCACGCGTCGACGTGATGCAGCCGACCCAGGTTCGCCCGGTGGCAGGTGCCTACACGCCGGTCAACAACGGCTCGCTGTTTCAGCAGGCGGGATACCGGCCGCTGTACGAAAGCCACCGCGCGCGCATGGTGGGCGACATCATCACCATCCAGATCAGCGAGACAGTCTCGGCCAAGCAGGAAACCACCAGCTCGGTCGAGAAAAAGGGCTCGGTCGACAGCACCATCACGGCCGTGCCGATCGCCAACATCACCCAGGTGGCCAAGCTGGGCGCCGAAGGCAGCAGCAACAACAAATTCGACGGCACAGGCAGCAGCGAGGCCACGGGCACTTTCACCGGCTCGATCACCACCACGGTGGTCGAGGTGCTGCCCAACGGGCACCTGATTGTGTCGGGTGAAAAGCAGATCGGCGTGGCGAAAAACGTCGACGTCCTGCGCTTTTCAGGCCAGATCGACCCCTACACCATCCAGCCGGGCAACCTCGTGAAGTCCAGCCAGGTGGCCAATGTGCGCGTCGAGCAGATGGGCCGAGGCCAGCAGCACGAAGCCCAAGGAATAGGCTGGTTGGCGCGGTTCTTTTTGAGCGTCTCGCCCTTCTAAAGGTCCGGAAAATGGAGCCGAGTCCCCCCTGGAACCGGCGCCATGAACCACACTGACCGCATCCTCAAACTGCTGATCGCCCTGGCCTTCCTGGCCGCATCGGCAGCCCTGTGGTGGCCCGTTCAGGCCCAGGCCGTGCGGCTCAAGGAAATCGCCGCCGTGCAGGGCGTGCGGCCCAACCAGCTGATGGGCTACGGCCTGGTCGTCGGCCTCGATGGCACCGGCGACCAGACCACCCAGACCCCCTTCACCGCCCAGAGCATCAACGCGATGCTCCAGCAGATGGGCATCACGGTGCCGGCCGGCACCCCCATGCAGCTCAAGAACGTGGCCGCCGTGCTGGTGACCGCCACCCTGCCCCCGTTCGCACAGCCCGGCCAGCCGCTGGACATCAACGTCTCTTCGCTGGGCAACGCCAAATCGCTGCGCGGCGGCACCCTGATCGCCACCCCGCTCAAGGGCGCCGACGGCCAGATCTACGCGCTCGCGCAAGGCAACGTGGTCGTGGTCGGCGCAGGCGCCGCCGCCGGGGGCTCCAAGGTCACGGTCAACCACCTGAGCGCCGGCCGCATCCCCGCTGGTGCCACCGTCGAGCGCTCGGTGCCCACGCCCTGGATGCAAGGCAGCGCCATCCAGTACGACCTGCAGTCCGACGACTTCAACACCGCCCGCGAGGTGGTCAACGCGATCAACAAGGTCAAGGGCCCTGGCACCGCCGAGGCCCTGAGCGGGCGCAGCGTGATGGTTCGCCTGCCCCAGCAAAGCGGCGACCGCGTGGCCTTCATGGCCGACCTGGAGAACCTCTCCATCGACCGCGCCACGCCCTCGGCCAAGATCATCGTCAACGCGCGCACCGGCTCCATCGTCATGAACCAGGCCGTCACCATCGGCCCCTGCGCGGTGGCCCACGGCAACCTGTCGGTGACCATCAGCTCCACCCCGGTGGTCAGCCAGCCCAATGCGTTCTCGCAAGGCCAGACCGTGGTCACCGAGAAGGCCGACATCCAGATCAACCAGGAGCCCGGCAACATCATCCAGATGCCAGCCGGCAGCAAGCTCACCGACGTTGTCAAGGCGCTCAACACCCTGGGCGCCAACCCGCAGGACCTGCTGGCCATCCTGCAAGCCATGAAGGCGGCCGGCGCGCTACAAGCCGAGCTGGAGGTGATCTGACATGAGCGTGAACAACCCCGCCGCCACCAATGGCCTGACCATGGACCTGCGGTCGCTGGACCGCCTCAAAGGCACCTCCGGTACCAACCCGCGCGCCGCCGTGCGCGAGACCGCCAAACAGCTCGAAAGCCTGTTCATGGGCGAGCTGATGAAAAGCATGCGCGCCTCGACCATGTCCACGGGCATGTTCGACAACAGCGGCTCCGAGATGGCCACCGGCATGCTCGACACCCAGTTCGCCGGGCAGATGACCGGGCGACCGGGCGGCCTCGCCGACGCCATCACCCGCCAACTCGAGCGCCAGATGGGCCTCAAGCCGGAGGCCCAGGACAAGGCCGCCGCCAGCGCAGGCAACACGGCCGCTGCGAGCCCCTTGCGTCGCATGGCCAGCGAGGGCTCCTTCAAGGGATTGGGCCAGCTCGGCGACCTGGGAGACCTCAGCGACCTCGACGCGGGGGGCTTTCCAGGCAGCAACAGCACCGGCCTGGACGAGATCCTGCGCCGGGCCCAGAGCCTGGATCGGGGCAACGCCCGCACGAACACCGCGAACACCGCCAGCAGCCCCACCGACGGCAAACGCCTGAGCCACAGCGAGCAGTTCATCCGCAAACACCACGAAGCGGCCAAGGCCGCCGAGGCCGCCACCGGCATCGCCTCGGGGCACATCCTGGGCCAGGCCGCGCTGGAGTCCGGCTGGGGCAAGCACGAGATCAAGATGAAGGACGGCACGCCCAGCCACAACCTCTTCGGCATCAAGGCCACCGCCAACTGGACTGGCAAGGTCGCCGAGGTGACCACCACCGAGTACATCGGCGGCGTCGCCCGCAAGGTGACGGCCAAATTCCGTGCGTATGACTCCTACGAGGACGCTTTCAAGGACCACGCCCGCCTGCTCACGCAGAGCCCGCGCTACAGTCAAACCGTCGCCAAGGCCGACACGGCGCAGGGCTACGCGCAGGGCCTGCAAAAGGCAGGCTACGCCACCGACCCGGCTTATGCGAACAAGCTGACCCAGGTCATCAACACCGCCCTGCGCGTTCAGCGCAGCATGGCGTGACGACCTGATCGGAGGACACCATGGGATCAGGCATCTTCGGTCTGGGCACGCGGGCCATGTCGGCCGCCCAGGTCAACCTGGACACCATCAGCCACAACATCAGCAACGCCAACACGCCTGGCTACTCGCGCCAGAAGGTGGAGCTGGCGACCGAGAGCGGGCTCTACACCGGTGCGGGCTTTTTCGGTCGCGGCGTCAAGGTCAATACCATCTCGCGCCAGACCAACGAGTTCCTGATCAAGGAAAACAACCTGAACCAGTCCATGGCGGCGGCCGACCAGACCCGCCTGGAAAAGCTCAACCAGATCGAAAAAGTGCTGCCCACCGGCGAGACCGGCCTGGGCTACGCCGCCAGCCAGCTGCTCAACGCCTTCGTCGACGTCGCCAACCAGCCGCAAGACATGTCGGCCCGCCAGGTCGTGCTCTCGCGCGCCAAGGAGTGGGTCAGCCGCGTCAACACCGCTGCCGACCAGCTCAACCAGCTGCAACTCGGTGTGGTCAGCGACATGGAGACCTCGGTCGCGCGCATCAACTCGCTGACGCAGCAGATCGCCAAGGCCAACCAGGCGATCGCCTCGTTCAGTGGCATCGGCCACGCACCCAACGACCTGCTCGACCAGCGCGACCAGCTCGTGCAGGACCTCAACAAGCTGGTGCAGGTCAACACGGTCGAAGCCGACGACGGCTCGCTCAACGTCTTCATGGGCGGCGGCCAGCTGCTCGTGCTGAGCAACAGCGCTGAAACACTTTCGGTGGTGCGCGACCCGCTCGACAGCACCCTGGCCCGGGTGGCGCTGCGCACCAATGGCTCGGACCGCATCCTGGATTCGGACCAGATGGTGGGCGGCGCGATCAGGGGGCTGCTGACCTTCCAGGACACCGACATCGCACAAACACGCGACAACCTGGACACCTTCGTTCAGCAGTTCGCCGACGCCATCAACGACCAGCAGGCGCTGGGGGTGGACCTCGAAGGCAACCCGCAGACGACCTTCGACGCAACGGGCGCCCCCGTCGGCATCCCCATCTTCCTGAACACCAGCTCGGCGGCCACCGTCAGCCTGGCGCTGAACCAACCCAAAGGCTTGGCCGCCGCATCACCGCTGACCGCCGCCGTGGCCCCTGCCAACCAGGGCACGATGGCCATCGAGTCGCTGGTGATGAACCGCGCCCTGCCCGGCGTCAACGCGCTGGACTTCGGCTCGTCCCTGCCCACCAACGGCCAACCGCTGACAGTCATCTTCGAGCAGCCCAATCCGCTGGACCCGACCCTGACCTACCGCTTCGTCGACGCCAGCGGCGTGCCCTACAAGGACGTCACGCCCGCGCGCATCTGGTCGGCCGGCACGCCCATCAGCGACGCGGACGCCGGCTCCACGCCACCCGAGGCGCTGTTCATGGTCAACGTCACCGGCGTGCCCCGCCCGGGCGACCAGATCACCGTGGCCATCACGCAGAACCCCAGCGCCAACAACGGCAACGCCCGCGCCCTGCTCAAGCTGCGCGACCAGACCATCATCTCGCTGGACGGCAGCACCCAGGCCACCGTGACCGACGCCTACTCCCAGATGATCGGCAACCTCGGCGTGCTGGTGCAAAGCGGCAAGACCTCGGCCAGCATATCCGCCACCCTGGCCGACACCAGCCAGCAGACCCTGACCAGCGTCACCGGCGTCAACCTCGACGAGGAAGCCGCCAAGTTGATCCAGTTCCAGCAGAGCTACCAGGCTGCGGCCAAGGTCCTGCAGATCGCCCAGTCCCTGTTCGACACCTTGCTGCAGACCGCTCGCGGTTGAGGAGCCTGATCATGCGCATCGTCACCGCCTACGCTTACGACACGGCCATCGCCAACCTGCAAAAGCGCCAGCAAGACCTGTCCGAGACACAAACCCAGCTGACCTCGGGCAAACGCGTCAACCGGGCCAGCGACGACCCCACCGCCGCCGCCCGCGCCGAACGCGCCCTGGCCAGCATCGCTCGCTCCGAGGCCAACAAACGCGCACTGGACGCCAGCGCCAACGTGATGGGCATCGCCGAATCCGCCCTGGGCGACTCGGTCGAGCTGCTGCAATCGGCTCGCGAAACCCTGGTGGCCGCCGGCAACGGCAGCTACAGCGACGGCGAGCGCAAGGCCCTGGCCATCAAGCTGCGCGAGATCCGCAACCAGTTGCTCAACGTCGCCAACCGACCCGACGGCGGTGGCGGCTACGTCTTCGGCGGCCAAGGCTCGTCGCAGCCCCCCTTCGTGGACAACACCACCGGCGTCAGCTTCGAAGCACAAGGCGGCGAGATGCTGGCTTCTTCGAGCGAGAAGCTCAACCTCACTGTCGATGGCGAACAGATCTTCCTGAAGTCCAAGACCGGCAACGGCATCTTCACCACCGGGCCACTGGCCGGCAGCAACAGCGGCAAGGCCTGGATCAACTCCGGCACCGTGACCGACCCGTCTGCCCTGCCCTACCCATCGGGCGGCGGCACCTCGGCCACCTACGAGCTGCGCTTTGCCACCAGCGGCAGCACCCGCACCTACGACATCGTCGACACCAGCACCGTGCCGGAAACCCCGCTGAGCACGGGCAACTCGTTCACCTCCGGCAAGGCCATCCAGATCCCCGGCCTGGGCATGGCGGTGGCGGTCTCGGGCGAGCCGGCCAACGGCGACGTCTTCACCATTGGCGAGTCGACCAACAGCCAGAGCATCTTCAAGACGCTGGACGACACCATCGCCGCGCTCAGCCAGGACAACGTGCTGGGCCCCACGGTCCAGCAGATCACCACCACCGGCATCACCGGGCTCGACAGCGTGCTCAACAACATCCAGGGAGCGCGCTCTGCGGTGGGCGAATCCCTGAACCGGATGGACGGCATCGACAACCGCATCAGCGCCTTGAAGCTGGCGGCACAGCAGGAAAAGTCTGCGGCGGAAGACCTGGACCTGACCGAAGCCATCTCCAAGTTCCAAGGCCAACAAACCGGCTACCAGGTCGCCTTGCAGAGCTACGCGGCCGTGCAACAACTCTCGCTGTTCAATTACATCAACGGCTGACCCCCACCTCACCGCCCCGCCGACACCATGGACCACCCCATCCTCGGGCAAATCGCCCTGTCCTACAGCCCGGTCATCGACCGCAACCGGGCCGTCACCGCCACCCGACTGACGGTCTGGCCCATCAACCCCAGCCAGAAGCTGGATGCGCCATCCTTGTTGAGCGCCTTGAGCGAGGTCTGGCCCGTCGGTGGCCCGGGGCTGTGGCTCAACGTGGCCAACGAGGGCCTGCTGCAGGACCTGATGGCCGCCCAGCCTGGCACGCACATCTTCATCGAAGTGCCCGCCTTCATGGCCTGCGACCGCGCCAACATCGACGCGCTGTGCACGCTGCAAGCCAACGGCAGCACCCTGCTGCTCAAAGGCCGCCCCCTGGGCGAGTTGCCCAAGGAGGTGCTGCCCTGCTTCAAGCAGTCCATCATCGACTTCGAGAATGACCGGCGCAACGACGGCTCTGCCGCCCCCCAGGCCGCCCCCGGTGCCGGCAATGGGCGCAGCATCAGCCACATCCAGGCGGGCGTGAGCAACGTGGCCGAGATGGAAACCGCTTTCCGCCACGGCGCCACGGCCGTGCTCGGCTGGCCCATCGACGACGTCACCCAGGGCTCGAGCAAACCGGCGGACCAGCCGGCCCTGCAAGTCATCGTGCAGCTCATCGACCAGGTGCACCGCCAGGAAGAAATCGAGGTGCTCGAGAACACCCTCAAGCACGACCCTCCCCTGGCCTACAAGCTGATGCGCTACATCAACTCGCCGGCCTTCGGCCTGTCGGTGGAGATCAGCTCTTTCCGACACGCCATCATGATCCTCGGCTACCAGCGCCTCAAGCGCTGGCTGGCCCTGCTGCTGGCCACCGCCTCCAAGGACCCGAACATGAAGCCGGTGATGTTCGCCGCCGTGCGCCGTGGCCTGGTCATGGAGGAGCTGGCCAAGGTCAGCGGCAGCGACGAAATGCGCAACGAGCTGTTCATCTGCGGCGTCTTCTCGCTGCTCGACCGCATGTTCCGCCAGCCCTTCAGCGAGCTGCTCAAAACCATCCCCGTGCCCGAGCGGGTCTACCAGGCCCTGGCCGACCAGACCGGCCCCTACGAGCCCTACTTCAAGCTGGTGCAAGCCATGGAGGGCAGCGACGTCTTCGACATCAAGGATGCCGCCGACCAGTTGATGATGGGCTTTGACGACATCAACGGCGCCTTGCTGGCCGCGATGGGCTCGGCCTCGCAGCTGGACTGATCCCCCGCGAACGATGGGGCGCATGCAAGCGCCCCGACGCCCCTCAAGTTGAGGGTAAACCCTTGCGCAAAAAATGCCGATCGCTATCCTCGACGGCATGGATGCGCTGGCCCCCCTCATCGGTGTTCTGATCATGTCGATCGCCCTGATCGTCAACTTCTTTTTCACCGCGTGGAAGCTGGGCATCCTGCGCGCCTTCGGGCGCCGACGCGTGTTGAGCTGGCGCGTGCTCGCAGCCGGTGCCATCTCGGCATGCCTGCCACTTGCCGGCGCCATGATCACGCTGGCCGCCATCCCGGCCGACGACGGCGTCAAGGTCGCCATGAACGCCGCGCAGCTCGCCTTCGAGCTCGGCCTGACCGGTTTCGTGCTGCACCTCGTCAACGACCAGGTCGTGAACTGGGCGGGGGCCATGCGCCAGGCGTGATCCGCAGCGTGCTCCGCCGCCCGACCAGCCTCACCTGCGACGCCCTCTCAGGCTGACCCGCTCGCGGGCAAGGCCACGACCCGCGCCGTAAGATGCGGCATGCACGCGGACACCCCCTACGACGACCTCACCCCCGACCTCATCCTCGACGCCCTGGAGGCCTGCGGGCAGCGCGTCGACGGCCGCCTGCTGACGCTCAACTCCTACGAAAACCGCGTCTTCCAGGTCGGGCTCGACAGCGGCCACATGGTGGTTGCCAAGTTCTACCGCCCCGGGCGCTGGAGCGACGAGCAGATCCTGGAAGAACACGCCTTCGCGCTCGAACTGGCCGAAGCCGAAGTGCCTGCCGTGCCCCCCATGGCGCTGACGCACGAATTGCCTTACGCACGTGAGACCGCGAGCGTGACGGGCACACCACCCACGCTGGCGCACTTCAAAGGCCACCGCATCGCCGTGGCCCACCGCCGGGGCGGCCGCCCGCCCGAGCTCGAAGACCCCGAGGTGCTGCGCTGGATCGGTCGCTTCCTGGCTCGCCTGCATCAGGTCGGCGCTCAGCGCCCCTTCACGCATCGCCTGCGCCTGGACGCGAACACCCTGGGCTGGCAGGCCCACCATTGGCTGGCCGAGCACGACACCATCCCACCAGAAGTGCGCGAACCCTGGCTGGACACCGCCCGCCAAGCGCTGGAGCTGGTGGAAGCCGCCTTCGCCAGCATCGACGGCCTGCGCTGGCTGCGCGTGCACGGTGACTGCCACCCCGGCAACGTGCTGTGGACACCGCAAGGCCCGCACTTCGTCGATCTCGACGACGCAGGCATGGGCCCCGCCGTGCAAGACCTGTGGATGCTGGTCAGCGGCGAGGCCGACGAACGCCGCCGCCAGCTCGACGCCCTGCTCGATGGCTACGAATCGATCGCCGAATTCGACTGGCGCGAGCTCAAACTGATCGAGCCCCTGCGAACGCTGCGCCTGATCCACCACAGCGCCTGGCTGGCGCGCCGCTGGCACGACCCGGCCTTCCCCGCCGCCTTCCCCTGGTTCGAATCGGGCACTTACTGGCAGCAGCAGCGCGACCAGCTTCGCCAGCAAATCGACCTGATGGCCACGGCGGCCCCAGACCATGCCAGCCAACTCGGCATCGCCAACTGGGGCCAGCAAGACGATGGCGACGCCGACGCCGACCTGAACTGGGACCGCTGACGGCGCACCAGCGCCAGCCAATCAGCCCAGCCCTGCCCCGCACCCGTTCCCCCGAGGAGACCGAATGCCCGAGACGACGCCACCGCAGACCGCCCCAGCCCCCCAACCCGTGCTGTACGACTTCAAGATGGCGCCCAGCCCGAGGCGTGCCCGCATCCTGCTGGCCGAAAAAGGCATTGCCCACGAAACGGTGATCATCGACCTGGCTGCGGGCGAACACCTCGGCGATGCTTACCGCGCCATCAACCCGCAATGCACCGTGCCCGCGCTCAAACTGCCGGACGGCACCGTGCTGCCCGACAACCAGGCGATCGCTGCCTGGGCCGAAGCCGCGCACCCCGAGCCGCCCTTGCTGGGCCGCACCCCGGTGGAAAAAGGCTTGGTGGCCAGCTTCGTGGCCCGCATCGAGTTCGAAGGCCTGCTCGCGGTGGCCGAGGCCTTTCGCAACACGCACCCTGCGATGAAAGACCGTGCCCTCACCGGCGCCGCCAACGTGCCGCAAATCCCCGAGCTGGGCAGCCGCGGCCAAGCCAGGGCCATGCGCTTCTTCGAGGAGCTTGACCGCCACTTGGCCGGCCGCGACTTCATCTGCTGCGAGCACTTCACCTGGGCCGACATCACGGCCGTGGTGTTGACCGACTTTGCACGCGTCATCGGGTTCAAACCTGGCGAGCAGCACCCGAACCTGCTGCGCTGGCGCACGGCGTTGGCGAATCGCCCATCGCTCAAGGCCTGAGCCTGCCCCATGTCACACCGACAAGCCAAAGAAGGAGTCCTCCGATGATCGACCTCTACACCGCCGCCACGCCCAACGGCCACAAGGCCTCCGTCGCGCTCGAAGAGCTGGGTCTGCCCTACACCGTGCACCCCATCAACCTGGCCAGCAACGAGCAGAAGCAGCCCTGGTTCCTGGCCATCAACCCCAACGGCCGCATCCCGGCCATCATCGACCGCGAAGCCGATGACTTCGCGGTCTTCGAGTCGGGCGCCATCCTCATCTACCTGGCCGAAAAGACCGGTCGCCTGATGCCCACAGACGCCAAGGGCCGCTCGCGTGTCATCCAGTGGCTGATGTTCCAGATGGGAGGCGTGGGCCCGATGATGGGACAGGCCAATGTCTTCTTCCGCTACTTCCCCGAGAAGATCCAGCCCGCCATCGACCGCTACCAGAATGAGTCGCGCCGGCTCTTCGAGGTGCTGGACGGTCAACTGGCGCGTGAAGAATGGCTGGCTGGCGATTTCTCGATTGCCGACATCGCGAACTGGTGCTGGGTGCGCACACACAAGTGGTCGGGCGTGTCGGTAGAGGGGCTGCCGCACCTGCAGCGCTGGCTGGATGCGATGAAAGCCAGGCCGGCGTGCCAGCGCGGCATCGAGGTGCCTGTCAAAGTGGACAGCCTGGTCTCGCCCGACAAGGAAAAGGACGCCAAGGCGTTCATCGAAGCGGCACGGGGGATGGTGCAGCGCTGAGTCTGCCGCCTGGCTCGCACTCACAGTTTGTCGAGCGGGCTGAGCACACCGCGACCACCCCGATTCATCACGTGGGTGTAGATCTGCGTGGTCTTGACGTCGGCGTGTCCCAGCAACTCCTGCACCGTGCGGATGTCATAGCCCGCCTGCAGCATATGCGTCGCAAAGCTGTGCCGCAGCACGTGGGGCGTGCAGGGCTTGTCCAGCGCAGCGCGGCGCGCCGCACCGGCAACGGCCCGTTGGATGGCCTGCTCGGTCAGGTGATGTCGACGCTCGGCGCCTCCGCGCGGATCCACCGAGATGCTGGGGCTGGGAAAGACAAATTGCCAGCCCGTGGCCTTGGCGGCCCGGGGGTACTTGGTGGCCAGGGCATTCGGCAGCCACACATCACCCAGCCCGGCTGCCAGATCCTGCAGGTGCTGCGCCCGCGCCATCGAGACCTGCTGCTGCAGCGGGAACACCAGGTTTTCCGGCAGCACCGTCACCCGGTCTTTGGCCCCCTTGCCACAACGAACCACCAGCTCGCGTCTCTCGAAGTCGATGTCCTTGATGCGCAGACGCAGCCCTTCCAGCAAACGCATGCCGGTGCCATACAAGAGCGAAGCCACGAGTGCATGCACGCCCGAGAGTTCATCCAACAAGGCCTTCACCTCCCGGTGGGTGAGCACCACGGGCAGATGCTGTGAAGCCTTGGCCAGGACCACCTCTGTCAACCAAGGCAGCTGCATGTTCAGCACATGACGGTACATGAACAAAACCGCTGATCTGGCCTGATTTTGTGTGCTTGCCGACACGTTGCGCTGCACCGCCAAGTGCGTGAGAAAGGCCTCCAACTCCGGCGAGCCCATCTCTGCCGGGTGGCGTTTGCCGTGAAACAGGATGAAGCGCTTGCACCAATCGACGTAGACCTGCTCGGTGCGGATCGAGAAATTGCGCAGCCTGATCTGCTCGCGCACGGCATCCAGCAGACGGGGGGGCTTTTTGGGGGGAGCGGCAGGAGTCAACTGAATTGACGAGGGACGCGGCTCGGATAGGATGGATGCCATCAACATTTAGGTTGCCTATTTCATTTAGGCCAACACCACAACGAGGGAGATGGGTTCATGCTGGCAGATGGGCTCCGCCTTGTCTTCCCGCTTTGGGACGACTTGTTAGACCAACACCCACGCATGGGTGGTGGGTTGGCTATTTCCAGTTAGGCCCTCGCGTGAATGCGCCGCGTGCACAGGTCAAGCGAGCCACCTCCTCGGTGGCTACTGGCAGCCAGGCATACGCACCTTGGTTCGCGCAAGGTCTCGTGGCATGCTTGCATTCAAGCTGGCGTCAGCCTAGCAATCAACACACAGGGGTTTCATGCCAAGTCAGCCGCACGCCACCATCGGCCTAACTGTGCGTTGCAGGGGACGCCTCCACCACTGCGCGCTTCGGCCACGCCAAGCGGGCGCCCCTGAACTTTGGCGTTAGGCTTCTTCAAACTACCGAACGAACATGGCACCCATCATCGCAAGCAAGTTACCTGAAGGCGCCTTGTTGCAACGCTACAGGCGTGATGGCTCGTATACGGACTGCTATTACATGGACATGCCTCGTCACATTGCAATGGCCGAGTACATCGCTGCTTTCTACACAACACCGCTCTTCAAGGTTGAGCGCAAAATCTTGGCATTGGCTGCTGGCAAACATTCATCCGACGAGGCCGCCCACAATTTAGCGGTGGGCCACGAAGCCAAATTTGCTGCATGGAGTGTTGAGGACCGCTCAGGCAATCAACTTCTACTTTGCGACTTCCTTAGCCGAACAAGATCCTGGCTAATGGCGGAGACCGATCAATCCACGACCCGTCTGTACTTCGGCTCTGCTGTCACGCCGAAATCAAGGTCTGCCTCCGGCAAGGCCTCTTTCGGCTTTGCATTCCACGCTCTCTACGGTTTTCACCATTTGTACACGAAGGCGCTCATGAGGGCTGCTGAGGTTGCCCCCGAAAAGTGGAGTTCTTAGCTCATGACCACAATGCTGGAAAGGAGCGAAGAAATGGTCGACAAGCAGGTACGTGGCAAGTACACCCTGGAGTACAAACTGGAGGCTGTCAGGCAGGTCAAGGCC
>NZ_LFRI01000066.1 GCF_001447195.1 Aquabacterium parvum
AACATCCGGGCCAGCAGCTACGATCCCGTAGAAGGCCCTCACCGTCTCAGTGGTCATCAGCGCAGCCTCTTCGAGGACATTGCGCGCTTCATCGATAGACTTCATTCCAGCCATTTCAACTCCTGTGTAGTTGGCTGGGTTAGGGCAGGGGAGCGGCGTTCCAGGCCAATCCCCTACCCGTCTGATCCCTCGGCGGCTACGCCGCTTTGGGGCGATTCGCATGCGAAACGGCGTAGCCCTTTCCATGCAGATAGCGATAGAACAGCTCGACAT
>NZ_LFRI01000067.1 GCF_001447195.1 Aquabacterium parvum
TAAAGGCTTTTGCGGGGGTAGAGCGTCAGGTGGTGTGCGTTTTGAGGCCTGTTGTGCTCGTCTGCGATGCGGTCGGCTCATTTGTTGAAGTCATCAAGCCGCATGACGCATCACAAACGAGTTGTTCAGACCTTCCTTAGGCTTTTGTAGTAGCCGCACCCCGAGACATGCAAACGCAAATTGGCAGTAACCATGAGCATCTTTGAAACTCTCCGGCGACTACTTCGAATGGTTCCTCGCTCTGTCGCATTTGATGAAGAGCAGATCGTGCGAACAATGTCTGATGGCAACACTGAAGTTGTTCGCTGGGACGACCTGCAATCTGTATCAGTGATCACTACTAGCGGAGGTCCATGGAGCGAAGACGTCTTCTGGGTTCTGCTGGGTGAATCTGGAGGCTGCGCAATTCCCCAGGGCGTGCTTGGTGCCAAAGAATTGTTGGTCAAGCTTCAAACATTACCCGGCTTCAAGAACGAAGTATTTATTCAAGCAATGGGGTCCACATCCAGTGCGAAGTTCCTCTGTTGGGAGCGCACTCATCCGCAATAACCTTATTGGTTCAATATGCTTAAGCAAACTTCAGAATGCCAATACCTGGAAGGTAGTGGCATCTCCACCATCTTCCACTTCGCTTCCCAGCCTAACTGGGGGTTCAACGTGGACGCTGATACGGCCCATCGCTTCGGATACGCCTTATGGGCGCCAGTTAACTAGTTCGTTAGGCCCTCGCGTAATACGCAGCATGCCCAGGCCACACGAGCCGCCTGCTCGGCGGCAGTCGCACATTCGTTCTTGCCACCAAGTTGGTGTGTTGGCACCGCTGCCGCTCAGGTTGCAGGTGGGTTAGATTGCGGCATTCGTCAGCGCATGGCTGACGCCATACGCAAAGGGAGGCGTGATGGCACGGTTCATCTCGGAAGCTGCCGCTGCAGCTCATCGCGCACACCAGGCTGACGCCTCGTGTGCGGGCTCACGGCCTGCGCATCGGCCCTGCTACTGGCACCGGCCTAACTGGGCGTTGCAGGGGACGCCTCCACCAGCGCACGCTTCGGTCATGCCAAGCGGGCGCCCCTGAACTTGGGCGTTAGGCCACTCCACTCATGCGTGAATGGGTTGCGCGACAAGCCGAACGCCAAGGGCCGCGCACACCTTGCTGATCGTGTCAAACCTGGGCTGCGAATCGGCACGCAGCGCCTTGTAGAGCGCCTCGCGCGCAATGCCGGAAGCTTTCGCAATCTCGGTCATGCCACGCGCACGCGCAATATCTCCCAATGCTGCTGCCAGCAAAGCAGGATCACCAGCCTCCATCACATCGGTCAGGTAGGCCGCCACAGCCTCCTCCGCGTCAAGGTAAGGCGCGGCATCGAACTCAGCCAGCTCACTCACTTTTGTACGCTTGCTCATTTCGTGCTCCTTAGTCCAACGTCTTTGCCAGGGTCTTGGCCTTGCGAATGTCCGCCGCTTGGCTCTTCTTGGAACCACCGGCGAGCAACACAATCAGCTCATTGCCGCGCTGCACGAAGTACACGCGCCAGCCTGCACCCAAGTGGATGCGCAGCTCCGACACTCCCTCCCCTACCGGGGCAACATCGCCAGGCAAACCAAAGGCCAAGCGCCGCACACGGGCCGCAACAACAGCCCTGACTTTGGCATCAGAGACGCCATCCAGCCAACGGGTGAATTCGGGTAGTGCCTTCACGCTGATCATGATGCATCGTAATCGATCGATTACAATTCGTCAACAACCCATTGCCAGGCAGTGCCTTGTTACGTTAGGCTGCCTAAAACGCTTTTGTGCGCGAACATCAGGAACACAAAAACCATGCAAATCAAGCACTTGCAAGAGCCCTCTTTCGGGTGTGTTGGCCTGTTAGACCAACACCTCATGTAACAAGCCGTTGGTCTATTTCCAGTTAGGCCCTCGCGTAAATGCACCGCTTGCACAGGCCATGCGAGCCACCTACTCGGTGGCTACTTGCAGCCAGGCATGCGCTTCTTGGTTCGCGCAAGGTCTCGTGGCATGCTTGCATTCAAGCTGGCGTCAGCCAAGCATTCAACACTCAGGGAATCATGCACATGCCGCCTCATGCCACCATCGGCCTAACTGTGCGTTGCAGGGGACGCTTCCACCAGTGCGCGCTTCGGCCACGCCAAGCGCGCGCCCCTGAACTTGGGCGTTAGGCCCTCGCGTGAATACGTCGCTTGCACAGGCCAAGCGAGCCACCTCCTCGGTGGCTACTCGCAGCCAGGCATGCGCCTCTTGGTTCGCGCAAGGTCTCGTGGCATGCTCGCATTCAAGCTGGCATCAGCCAAGCATTCAACACACAGGGAATCATGCACATGCCGCCTCATGCCACCATCGGCCTAACTGTGCGTTGCAGGGGACGCCTCCACCAGTGCACGCTTCGGCCATGCCAAGCGGGCGCCCCTGAACTTGGGCGTTAGGCCACATGGACAAGCGCATAACCTACGTTGATGAAGTACTTGGCTTCATGTTCCCTGAGACGTTTGCAACCAAGTTTGCCCAACTCGGCTCACCTCAGGGTGATCTTGAGTTTTGGTATCGGAATGCACTGGTATACACCTCGTTGGTCAACTCTAGGCCGGTCGCTGAGGAGCAGCGTCAACGACTGCTCACTATGATCGAGGCCATCCGATTTGACGCAATGTGCGGCGCCTTTCCAGGGGAGGACCTCGAATTCGATCTCTCCGCCTATGAGTTCAGCGAAGACATCCTCTCCTACAAGGCGTCTGCGATTGAACAGGTTCTTGCCCAAGAATCGGTGTCAGCATCCAACATCGACCCGTATCCTCCTGATGGTGCTTCTCGCCACTAAGCCCAGAACACGCGGCATGCATCATTGCAACGCTATCTTTCATCACTTCAGCCTTGGGCCAAAGTGTGGCCTAACTGGGCGTTGCAGGGGACGCCTCCACCACTGCTCGCTTCGGCCATGCCAAGTGGGCGCCCCTGAACTTGGGCGTTAGGCCCTCCTTGAACTCCACCGCTTGCCCAGGTCAAGCAAGCCGCCTCCTCGGCGGCTATGCGGCCAATGTCTGCTGGGCAATTGCATGCGGCGGATTTTTTGGCGCGCTAGTCGTCAAGTTGGCGCACGCGA
>NZ_LFRI01000068.1 GCF_001447195.1 Aquabacterium parvum
CCAAGGTGCATCCCTCGCTGATCGAGCGCCTCGATCAAGTGACGAACCTGCTCGACATGAGCAAGCGCGAGTTCATCGAGGCTGCTGTGTCTGATGCGCTGGCCCGCGCCGAGGAAGCTATCGAGCGTTCCGGTGCTCTGGATCAAGGGAGCCTGTGATGCTCACGCTGACCGGCACCATTCGAGCAGTCACCACCCTGGGTGGTGGCGTCAACAAGAAGACCGGCGAGGTGATCCCCACCCGCCCGGTTCTCCAGATCGAGGGCCTCGATAA
>NZ_LFRI01000069.1 GCF_001447195.1 Aquabacterium parvum
ACCTCAGTGACGAAGACTGCGAGTACCAGGTGCTTGATCGCATGAGCTTCCAGCACTTTTGCCGTCTGGACGGTGCCCTGCACATCCCTGATGCACGCACGTTGTGGAGCTTCAAGCAGCGCTTGGCCCAAGGTAGCCTGGGCGGACGCGCCATCTTTGACGCAGTCAGCCTGCAGTTGCAGCAGCACGGCTACATCCCCCGCGGCGGACAGATCGTGGATGCCAGCATCGTGCAGGCCCCCGTCACCCAGACGAACAAGGACGAGCGCGAAGCGCTCAACGAAGGCCGCAAGCCTGAGGGCTGGAGTGCC
>NZ_LFRI01000070.1 GCF_001447195.1 Aquabacterium parvum
GCGTGATGTGTGACCTGTTCACACGGGGGAGCGGGGGAGTCCCCCGGCCAGGAAGGGGGGGGTATGTCGCCACCCGACCTTGAAAAGGAAAGCCCCGAGTCCTGGTCAGAGGAGTTCGGGGCTGATGGAATCGAGAAGCTACCCAGGCGGGTTGATCGGTACGGTAAGGCAAAGAGTCGTGCGCTCGATGTAGCGCAGTTTATCGGCGACCACGTTGAAGGTCAAGAAACGCTTCACCAGCGGCTCACCACTTGCGGTGACTACCTGCTGTTC
>NZ_LFRI01000071.1 GCF_001447195.1 Aquabacterium parvum
CGCGCCAGGAGCCCACGCACGCACCGGCACGGACACCTGCTCACCCACTCGGCCCTCGAAAGGCTTGGTGTCCGGAACTGTGAGGGTGAAGAGTTGAACGAGGCCACGGTTATCGAGGCCCTCGATCTGGAGAACCTGGCGGGTGGGGATCACCTCGCCGGTCTTCTTGTTGACGCCACCACCCAGGGTGGTGACTGCTCGAATGGTGCCGGTCAGCGTGAGCATCACAGGCTCCCTTGATCCAGGGCACCGGAACGCTCGATAGCTTCCTCG
>NZ_LFRI01000072.1 GCF_001447195.1 Aquabacterium parvum
CCTTCCTGGCCGGGGGACTCCCCCGCTCCCCCGTGTGAACAGGTCACACATCACGCAACCCATGTTGCAGGGGGCCATGCCGTGATCTGACAGACGGTTTAGCCGTATTCGGCTACCCGTTTTCGACGCATACACATCGGCCTCAAATCGGCCGGAAAGCAGCGCCAGTATTGGGTTGGGCGAATTGTTTGTATGTATGAACTCTAGAGCCGCCTGCGTCGTCCCAGCGTGCGGGCTTCGCCCATCCCGCAGGGCCGCCGCCAGCGGCCTCAT
>NZ_LFRI01000073.1 GCF_001447195.1 Aquabacterium parvum
ACGTTGCCGGCGTTTCCATAGCTCGCGCTGGGCTCTATGAAGGTGCTTAAAGCGTTCAGCCAGGTCATCACCGTTCTTCACCGTCAAAGTCACCAAAAAAGGCCTCAGAGCCGTTTTCTCGGCTCGGATGACCTCCAACCTATCCAAGTAGGCTTTCATCGACTTAGCGCCCCGTCTAATGGCACACAGAGGGCAAAGCAGGTGCTTCATGCAGAAGCTGGCCGCATGCAGCCTCACAGCGTCGATGGTGAAGTAGTGCCGGAACAGCAGGTA
>NZ_LFRI01000074.1 GCF_001447195.1 Aquabacterium parvum
CCTTGCCCCCCTCATAGGCGAGGCTCACCGACGCGCCAGGAGCCCACGCACGCACCGGCACGGACACCTGCTCACCCACTCGGCCCTCGAAAGGCTTGGTGTCCGGAACTGTGAGGGTGAAGAGTTGAACGAGGCCGCGGTTATCGAGGCCCTCGATCTGGAGAACCGGGCGGGTGGGGATCACCTCGCCGGTCTTCTTGTTGACGCCACCACCCAGGGTGGTGACTGCTCGAATGGTGCCGGTCAGCGTGAGCATCACAGGCTCCCTTGATC
>NZ_LFRI01000075.1 GCF_001447195.1 Aquabacterium parvum
CGAGGGATGCACCTTGGCGCACATCTGGCGCAGCTCGGTGAGCTGGCCTTGATCAATGGCCTGATCGACCAGCCGGCCCATGTTGGCACCGTGGCTCAGGGCCTTGAGCTTCAGCACCTGAAGCTGGATTACTTCGACAAAGTTCATGATTCCTCCAAAATCCAAAAGCGGATGCTTTGGATTCTAGGAGGAAGTCAGATCGCAGGCAAGGGAAACTGCGCCGCTTGAAAAGTTCAAGGTTTTGATGGCCGCGCAGGATAGGCAGTGCCACAC
>NZ_LFRI01000076.1 GCF_001447195.1 Aquabacterium parvum
TGTGCTCATCTTCAGGTCCTCAAAACTCCCAGAAACTGAGCGTCATTGCACACAAACCTGGGAGTTCTGACCATCCCCAGTTGCCAGGTTTGATCAGTGTTCATCGAGGATGTGGCAGTTTTGCAGGGCCGACGACATCCGCCGACGAGCATCACACCAGCAATGGCGAAAGCGATCAGGGTGAGACGACCTGCAGCACGATCGAGCATGGCCCGTTTCATTGACCTGCCTGAATTGGCCGCCCGGTCTTGGGGTCAAGGCCTTTGGCGCGCGCCATCTCCTCGATGCGCTTCTCAGGAGGCAAAGGCGGCGGCACGTTGGCCTTGTGCTCCTCCAGCCACTTGAACTTGCCATCCCATGGCGGCAGCTTGGCCGGTGGCAACGGCACGATCTCGTCGATCTCGGGGACTTTGGGGTCGAGATATTCGTAGTCGGAGAGAAACTCCCAAATGATCTTGTAGCGTCTCACGCGCTCAAGGTCAGGCTCTAGGCCCAAGTAACCAATTTCCGTAGGGTCTACAAGTTTGAACCCTTTAGCCAGCCTACTCGCGGATTGAGCATGACCTGCCTTGGCGCCCCACTGATATACCTCCATGGCCTCTTCTGGCTTTTCTTCGTAAATGTAGACGCCAAGACCCAAGGCTGCCTCTGCGTGACCTTGCTCTGCCGCGCAACGCAGCATCTGCAGACCGATCTCTACCACCTCGGGCGGGTGACGCCTGGTATCAATGAGCTTGTCTCCAATCAGGTACTGAGCATCCGGGCTACCCAAGTCCGCAGCCTTTCGGTAATAGCGCTTACCCAAATCAAAGTCGCCGACAACGCCATAGCCCTGCATGAGGTAATTGCCCATGTCGTGGTAGCCGCCTGGGATGCCGCGTTTAATCAGGTCTTCGACCAGACCCACACTTTCCTTGATGGGGTTGGGGCTTTGTGCCTGACCATTTTTGAGCATGCCACGCAAGGCGAGGTTGGCTTTGTCGTGCCCATGTGCGGTCGCAACACGCACCAAGCGCTCGATGGCAGGGGAGACGGATGGATCATCTTTGAGCAAATTGTTGCGCCGCAGCCAGCGGGCGTGCTGATAAAGCTGATCAGCTTCAGGATCACGCGCGGGGATGTGGTCAGCTTCTTTGGCGCAGGTGAAAGCGGCATCGGGCCGCAGGCCGGCCAAGTCGGGTGTGGAGGAGATGGTCACACGGGAGTCTTTGGCCTGACAGCCGCCGACGAGCATCACACCAGCGATGGCGAAAGCCATCAGGGTCAGACGACCTGCAGCACGATCGAGCGTGGCCCGTTTCATTTACCTGCCTGAATCGGCCGCCCGGTCTTGGGGTCAAGGCCTTTGGCGCGCGCCATCTCCTCAATGCGCTTCTCAGAGGGCAAAGGTGGGGGCACGTTGGCCTTGTACTCTTCCAGCCACTTGAACTTGCCATCCCATGGCGGCAGCTGGGCCGGCGGCAACGGCACGATCTCGTCGACCTCGGGGACTTTGGGGTCGAGATAGTCGTAGTCGGAGAGGAATTTCGTGATGATTTCGTAGCGACGGGCGCGTTCGGAGTCAGGCGTCACGCCCAAGTACCCAATTTCCTTGGGGTCAACGAGCTTGAACCCCAACTCCATCCAGCTTGCGCATTGACTGTTCCCTGCTTTCGCCCCGAACTGGTATGCCTCCATGGCCTCTTTGGGCTTTTCTTCGTAGATGTAGACACCAAGGCCAACTGCTGCCTCCGCGTGCCCTTGCTCTGCCGCGCAGCGCAGCATCTGCAGACCAATCGCCACCACCTCGGGCGGGTGACGCCGGGTATCAATGAGCTTGTCTCCGATCAAGTACTGCGCATCCGGGCTGCCCAAGTCCGCAGCCTTTCGGTAGTAGCGCTTGCCCAAATCAAAGTCGCCGACAACGCCATAGCCCTGCATGAGGTAATTGCCCATGTCGTGGTAGCCGCCTGGGATGCCGCGTTTAATCAGGTCTTCGACCAGATCCACACTTTCTTTGATGGGGTTGGGGCTTTGTGCCTGGCCATTTTTGAGCATGCCACGCAAGGCGAGGTTGGCTTTGTCGTGCCCATGTGCGGTCGCAATTCGCACCAAGCGCTCGATGGCTGGGTAGACGGATGGATCGTCCTTGAGCAAATTGTTGCGCCTCAGCCAGCGGGCATGTTGGTAAAGCTGATCGACTTCAGGATCACGCGGAGGGATGCGATCAGCTTCTTTGACGCAGGTGAAGGCGGCATCGGGCCTCAGGCCGGCCATGTCGGGGGTGGCTGAGATGGTCATGCGGGTGTCTCTGAGAAAAAAGTGGCGTTTAACGCCATACGCGCCAACAACCATGATCAGCAGCGCGATCACGATCAATCCCAGACGCCAAGCCTTGCGGGAGTTTGGGGTAAGAAGAGGGTTGAACATGCGGCGTTGTCAGTCCCAATCTTTGCGGCTGGGGTCTGTTCGCAGGAAGGCGTCCAGTGGTGCGACAGGTGGCATGCGCTTTTGGCTCAGGCTGCGGTTTACCGACAAGATTCGTTGCCATGCCTCGTAGGCTTTTTGCGGCGGCAGCTCAGCAATGCGCTGTCCTCCCGCTGCCTGATTCTTCGTATGCAAATCCCACAACTTCTGCCGAGCCGGCTTGGAGACCTCGGGCCGGTCATGAATGATGTTCAATTCGCTGTCGGTTTCCATGCTTCGGGTGTTGATGTTGGCGCTGCCCAGGGTCATGAACGTGTCGTCAATGATCATGAGCTTGGCGTGAATGTAAGTCTCCACCCAGTCTTGGCCGGCAGCAGTGTCCGGCGCCACGATTCGACAAATCAGCGTCTTCAGACCCGGGGTGGACACCTCGGCGGCTGAGATGGTTTGCTCTGACCAGTCGTCAAGCTCCTGCTGGGCATGCCTTTGTTGAATCGTGGCCGCCTTTATGCGCGCGTTGGCGCTCTCGTACCGCTTGGTGATGCTTTCTGAAGTACCCGGTATCCCCGACAGCAAGCGCGCCTCGCTGTCAAGCGCCTGTTTCTGAGCGCTAGCCCGTTCCAATTCCGCCGTCGCGGCGTCCAGGCTGGCCTGCTTCTGCTTGTACTGCTCTACCTGCGAAGGCGGCAGCTCTCCGCGCTCGATCCTGGCGTCACGGGTTGCGCTGGGCATGCTCGCGCCCCGCCCGAGGCTTTCCAGCATGCGTTGGGTGTTGTTCGCTCCATCGCCCATCCCGTCATTCGAGGTGTTGGTGATGACAAACAGGTACAAGCTGCCGTGCTCCTCCGGCTTGCGCCCATTCTGCGCCAACGTTCTGGCGTGCTGCTTGATGCGCTCAGCCAGCACAGGCCAACGGAAGTACTGATTTTCGATGTAAATGAGTTGCGTGGCGTTGTTCACCGCCTGCAGGTACATCCTCTCGATGTCCTTGATCCGCTTCTTGTCTTTGCTGCCTTGAGGCTGGGTCCGCAATATCTGAGCACTCAGGGCGACGTCCTCTCCTCTGGGTCGCTGCTGGTATCTGACATTTGTGGCCTCCGGAAGCCGGTCACCTGCGATGCTTCCCATGTTCTCCAACCCAGCCTTATTCCAGGCCGACTGGAAGTTGTCATACAAGTCAGCAAGGATCGGTCCGGTCAATCGCGAAGAGAAATCTTGACGAGGCAGCGGAGCGTTGGCGCCTTTGCTCGGATCCTGCGGGCGCCCCCTCATGCGATGCTCATTGGTGTCCCAGTACCAGTCGAGCATGTTGTGCCCCATGACAAAGCCAACGGCTTGCTCGGCACTTTCATGATCGATCAAAACCATTTTCTGGTGGTGAGAGGGGAAAGTGGACAAGACGCCTCTGGCCTTGGGTGAAATACCTTGATCCATGTATCGATCGCTGGCGATCGACGCCCTGTCGGCGGCACTGAAACCTCTGCCGACGAAGGTCAGGTTTTTCATGGAGTTGTCATCGGTGAACCAGCGATAGGCGCCACGAAAGGTCTGAGCGATGCGGGTTGCACGCGGAGCCTGGGCGTCATAGACGGAGAACCAATGCTCGCTGTACTCATGCTGTTCGTCTGTTGTGCCAGCAAGTTGATCCTTGTAGGCAAGGATTCGCCGCCCAGGGGTGTTGGGCTCTACTTTGCCCGTCACACCAATCTTGCGACCCAGGGGGTCAAAGGCCCAACTCAGCACCCGCACCTTGACGTTGTCTCGGGCCTTCTGTTCCAACAGCTCTCCAATGCTGGGGCTTCTCTTGTCGCCACGAATGAAGTGCATGCTGGGCTGAAACCCCCAGCAAATGATGCAAACACTCGTCTGCGCCGCAGCAATGGCCTCATGGACAGCGCGAAAGGCCTCTTGACCATTGATCAGCAAACCAAACGTTGCAGCCTTGCGGGAGTACTCGGTGCCAGCCAAAAACCATGGCGGGGTGAGTTGCACACCCATGCTGGCTGAGCGCTGAGCCGCGACGGTTGTCTTTTTGCTAGGGTCTTGGGACATTTGTATTCACAAGCGGGAAGAGTCTGGCGACCACCGGATTCAGCGGGTCGTGTTGACACGGGCGTTCAATGCTTCCTGGTACTCGCCACGAGCTTCGCTGGCACCCTGTTTGGTGTCGCCCTTGAAAACGCCGCTGGCAGCCAATGGGCCTTCTTTGCTGTTTCGATACTCATTGACCACGGGGATCTCGTAGGTCATGCCGTTGGCCATGACCACTTTGTATTGTTCGATGGCGGGAGCATGCTTGAGGTGAATATCACCAGCCTCGTCGAGCACACCTTCGCCGACCATGGCTCCGTTGGCGAAGACCTTGTATGGCATGCCAGCCCACCCTGACTTCTGCCCGAAGGGGGTGCTGTCAAAGCTGATCGTGAATGGTGTCGTGAGCGTGCTGGTGGGGAAACCCGGCATGTCCTGGCTCAATCGCTGCGGACCCACCATCGACTTCTGCCCCGCCTTGACCGTGATCTTGCCCGGGCACTGTGCCGTGAACTGTCCGCCCTCGATCGTGATGCTCGCGCCGCCCGCTACCGACAGCACCACGCGCTTGGCCGCAGCGATGTTGACCACCCCACTGGCCGTCTTGAGCTCCAGCGTCTGCTTGGCAGCGATCTGCGCGGGCCCAGCTTGCGCCTGCATGTCGATCGGCCCTTGTGCCGCGATCACGGTGATGCCTTTGCCTGCCGCTTCTGCGCCCGGCTGAATCGCCCCAGCCAACACCCCGATTCCCTGCGCCGTGTGCACGCGCACCTGCCCACCCACGGCCCAGTGGCTGTCTTGCCCGCTGGCGATCTGGGTGGTGTCCTGGCTGCTGAGGTGCAGGTCTTGCCCTGCGGTGAGGCCGATGCCCGCTTTGCCGACCAGCGCGATGTTCGGGTCGGCCATGTGGGGCAGCTTGTTTGCGCCGGCTGCCGTGGCCTTGTCTGCCGCGTCGGCGATCGCGTTGGGCAGGCTCGTGGTGCTGACGGTGCCCATGAGGCTTTTGGTGAGGGCCGCAGCCGGTGCCAGCGCGTCGTCCAGCGTGCTTTGCTTAGCGGCGCGGCTGCCAGCGGCCGTTGCCACGCCCACTGTCTGGTGCGTGGTGGCGGCTTGGTGGAAGGTCTCGGCCAGTTGCTGCATCTGGCGCGCGAGAGCGATGCCGGCTGCGTTGTCTCCTGCTGGCTCGGCGGTCTGACCCAGGCCATTGCGCAGGCTGAAGGTGCTGAGCATCACGCCACGTGCGGCTCGCACACCGCCCCAGGCATCCGATCGCAACTCAAAGCCCAGGCCCCGGAAGCTGCCCCGGTGGTTGTCGGCCTGGTGCAGCAGGTGGCCCATTTGCAGCCAGGTCTGCGCCTGGGTGGTATGCAACTGGGTGCGCAACTGCTCGGGCGTGTCGTCCCACACCAGTTGGTTGTGGCCGCTGCCGCCGAACTCCTTGCTCTTGATGCCGCTCAGCGCAGCTGCGTTGGCCTGGCCTTGTGCGCCGGGCGTGGCCGCTGCGCTGGCCGCGCCGTGCCAGGCGGGGCTGTGGCCGCCTGCGCCCGAGCCGATGAGGTTGCCTTGCGAGGCGGGCGTGTGGTCGGTGGAATGGGCCAGCGCGTCGAGGGCGACTTCTGCGGCGGCGCCACCGGGCGTGGGCGCGATGCCCGACTCGCCCTGGCCGTTGTAGAGCGCAGCCATGACCACCGGGCGGTCGATATCCCTGCCCAGGAAGGTCACCAGCACCTCCTGCCCGATGCGCGGGATGAACTGGTGGCCCATGCCCGGGCCCGACAGGCGCTGCACCACGCGCAGCCAGCAGCTGTGGTCGCTTTGGCGTCTTTGCGGCGAGTCGATGCTTTGCCAGTGGAAACGCACCTTCACGCGGCCCATCTTGTCGGTCTGCAGCTCGTGGGCACCGCTGGGGTGTTCGCTGCCATCGGGGCCCACGACGATGGCCGTTTGCGGCCCCAGCGCGGTCGGGCGTGGGCGGGGTCGCAGGCCGGTGTCGTCCATGAGCACGGGGCGCCAGGGCACGTCGCGGCGAACGGCCTGGAACTGGCAGGCAAAGCCGGTGCGCTCGG
>NZ_LFRI01000077.1 GCF_001447195.1 Aquabacterium parvum
TACCTGCTGTTCCGGCACTACTTCACCATCGACGCTGTGAGGCTGCATGCGGCCAGCTTCTGCATGAAGCACCTGCTTTGCCCTCTGTGTGCCATTAGACGGGGCGCTAAGTCGATGAAAGCCTACTTGGATAGGTAGGAGGTCATCCGAGCCGAGAAAACGGCTCTGAGGCCTTTTTTGGTGACTTTGACGGTGAAGAACGGTGATGACCTGGCTGAACGCTTTAAGCACCTTCATAGAGCCCAGCGCGAGCTATGGAAACGCCGGCAACGT
>NZ_LFRI01000078.1 GCF_001447195.1 Aquabacterium parvum
CTTCATAGAGCCCAGCGCGAGCTATGGAAACGCCGGCAACGTGGTCGCGGCTCTGTGCTCGATGGTGTTGTGGGCGCTGTTTGGTCATACGAAGTGAAGCGGGGAGACAACTCGGGCCAGTGGCACCCGCACCTGCGCATGATCGCCTTGGCCGAGGTCGAGCCCAGCCAGGAGCGCTTGTCGCGGGATTGGCACCAGATCACCGGGGACAGCTTCATCGTTGATGTGCGGCCCATCGTTGGAGATCCCGCCGAGGGGTTCATGGAGGTTTTC
>NZ_LFRI01000079.1 GCF_001447195.1 Aquabacterium parvum
GGGGGTGCGGACGATTTCTTGGACTACCTGGAGGTAGTTCATGTTTTCATACGAGGATCGGCTGCGAGCCGTACAGCTCTACATCAAGTTGGGCAAGCGCGTTGGGTTGACCATTCGCCAGCTTGGCTATCCAACGAAGAACGCGCTCAGGAACTGGTACCGCGAATTCGAGACGAGCCAAGACTTGCGCGCAGGTTACGCACGTCGGCCCAGGTACTCCGAGGCGGACAAACGCCAGGCAGTGGACCATTACCTTGAGCACGGCCGCTGCATCGCGCTGACGATCAAGGCGCTCGGCTATCCCTCAAGGGCAATGTTGTCTGCGTGGCTTCAAGAGCTCCATCCGCAGGATGGCGTGCGTATCGTTAGCCGATCCCCGGAGCTGCCCCCCGAAGCCAAGCAGTCTGCAGTGATTGCCTTGTGCACACGCGAATCCAGCGCGCAGACTGTCGCCGACGAGGTTGGCGTGTGTCGTGGCTCGCTGTACAAGTGGAAGAATCAGCTGCTCGGCCACGACGTATCCGCATCGATGAAGCGCAAGCAAGACGCCCCCGCAAGCTCCGATCAAGCAGCCTTGGAACAACAGCTAGAAGCGCTGCGACAGGACGTCAGGCGGTTGCAGCTCGAGAAGGACCTGCTGAAGAAGGCGAACGAACTCCTAAAAAAAGAACTGGGCATCGACCAGCAGGACCTGACGAATCGGGAGAAGACACTGTTGGTTGATGCCCTGAAGGCCACTTACTCGGTGACGGACCTGCTCTGCGAGCTCAAGCTGCCACGCAGTTCCTACTTCTACCATCGGGCCCGACTTCAAGTGGCCGAGAAGTATGCCGACGTGCGCAAGGCCATGACCGACATCTTTGAGCGCAACTACAGGTGCTACGGCTCCCGGCGGATACACGCCTCGCTGGCCGACCGGTCGATGACCGTGTCTGAGAAGGTTGTGCGCCGGCTTATGAAGGAAGAACGCCTGGTTGCCGCAACAAGCAAGCGTCGTCGATACGGCTCGTACATGGGTGAGATCAGCCCCGCGCCGGACAACCTCCTCAACCGTGATTTCAGTGCCAGTGCACCGAACGAGAAGTGGCTCACAGACATCACGGAATTCCAGATCCCGGCAGGCAAGGTCTACTTGTCGCCCATGATCGATTGCTTCGATGGCATGGTCGTGAGCTGGTCAATCGGCACGCGGCCAAATGCCGATCTGGTCAACACGATGCTGGATTCGGCCATCGACAAGATCGCTACCAGCGGGTCCGCGCCCGTGGTGCATTCTGATCGCGGCGCCCACTATCGATGGCCAGGCTGGCTATCGCGGATTGCCGACGCCAACCTGACTCGGTCCATGTCGCGCAAAGGATGTTCGCCAGACAACGCCGCATGTGAGGGGTTCTTTGGCCGCTTGAAGATCGAGATGTTCTTCACTCGCGACTGGTTGCACACGTCCATTGACGAGTTCATCGTCTGCTTGGACACATACATCCGGTGGTACAACGAGGCGCGGATCAAAGTTTCCCTTGGTGCTCGCAGCCCTGTCGGGCATCGCCAAAGCCTGGGAATCGCCGTTTAACCAGTCCAAGTTTTCTGCCGCACCCCC
>NZ_LFRI01000080.1 GCF_001447195.1 Aquabacterium parvum
AGGCCTACATGATGGCCGTGCATCAGCATGCTCGGCCTGTCCTCAATGACATGGAGCGCCTCTCCGCGTCGAAGTAAGCCGGGGGGCTGGGGGACACCCCAGTGAGCCCGAAGGGCGTTGCAGAGGGAGGGGTACCAGACCGGTCCACCTTCAAGCCAACCAGCGGAGCGATGGTCGCCGTCCTCCGCTGGTCTTCGCGTGCATTGCGTTTCGTGTGGCACTGCCTATCCTGCGCGGCCATCAAAACCTTGAACTTTTCAAGCGGCGCAGTTT
>NZ_LFRI01000081.1 GCF_001447195.1 Aquabacterium parvum
TCAAAGGCTGGCTGAAGAAGCAGCCCAACAATTCCGCCGAGGCGGATTACGTCAGCAAGAAGGTTCGCAAGCAAGGCGAGAAGCCTGATGCCAAGGGTGACACAGCCAGCCAAGCCAAGGAACACAGCAGCTTCATACACGGCGGGCGCGACCATATCTTCTACACGGCGGTCTCAGAACTCAGCCAGCGGCGCATTTTCTTCAAGGGCGTATTGGGTGAGCACATGGCGGACTATTGGGTCATTGAACAAGGCTGGGCTTCCGGCTGGCAGGCCCACGACTGGGGCATGGATGGCAAATGGGGCAACCCTGACCCCAAAGGGCCGCGCAAGCTCAACGACCGAGGCGCCATGACGCCGCTGTGGCCGTTGATACCGCGTGGCCGCGGCATTGATGCGCTGTGGCGCACCAATGGCAAAAACGGCAAGCCTTATGCCGTCATCGAAGCCAAGACTTACACAAATCCTGCAACTTCCCTCGGCCAAATGCTGGGCGACACCCAAGACAAGCAAGAGTACGAGGACTACAGGCAGAAAAAGCGCGAGTGGGAGGGCAAGTCCCAAGGCGCTGGCGGCAAGGGTGGTAAGCGTTCCAAGCGCAGCAGTGCGCCTGTCGGCGCACCTGCGCAGGGAACGCAATCAGCCAGTGCGCCACCGCAGAAGCCCGTGCCATCAGTAATGCAAATGAGCGAGACCTGGATTCGGGAAAGAATACGTAAAGCCACATCAGACCCGCTTGCACAAGCAGATTTACGCCATTCACAAGGTTTGGCGCGCCAATACACACGACACGTCGTTTTATTCAGCACGCCTGACATCTACGAACACAGCATCGCTGTTTTCAAACACGTATCTGGCGAAGGTGTGCAGGATAGCGATCATGCGAATCACAATGCTACGCGCGTCTTTGGCGAAAGCGATCTAATTCAAGAGGAGCAGCGGCGGAAAAGTCGAGCCCCAAATCCTACGGGAACAAACAAATGAGCGACCGCCCATCACTTTTCCGCGAGCCTTCTAATTTCGGCGCCAGGAAGCGCCAAAAATTATTATTCGAAACATACTACATAAATTTCCTTTCATGGCTCGATAATCTGGCAACACCCAAGATTATTGAGAGCTTTACCGTCAACGCCGAAAATGACGCTGGCCTAGCCCAGTGCCACAGCGGTTACGGCGACACACTGTTCGATTTGTTTAAGCTGAAATACACAGCAGGCGAGCCAATCGAGTCCTTGAAGCCCTTGCTGCAAGAGTCTGTTTCTCAGTACGAAGCACAGGCTGAAATTGAGCGCAAGATCGAGAATGAGCCTGAATGGCCCGCCTTTTCGCTTACATCACTGGATCAGTATGTTCGCTTTGTAGGCTTGCTTTCGGTCGCCATCCTCTTGCGCGAACAAAATCTCATCCCAAGAATTTACAGTCTCATAGCAGGATCGGGATTTGATCGTCAAGATGCGCTGATAGAGGAACTATTGAGCCACTACCTGCCAGATCGCCCTTACCTCGATGAATGGTATCACGATGAACCGTACCGATGGTTGCTTGATTCCACGGCTGGCGACACACAAGAAGAAAAACTGGCTGATCTCAAAAAGTATCTCGTCAAGTGGTACGGTGGGATGAAGGGCACAGGTTGGTACGACGCGCACAAGGGCATGACCGATGAGGGAATGGGTGGGTACGATGGTTATTGGGCGTGGGAGGCTGGCGCAATTGCCTTTCTGCACGGCATTGACGATTCCACGATTGACTCAATGTACTATCCCAAAGACTTGGTGGCCTATGCGCGCTCTTTCGGGCCACGTCCATCGGAGGCTGAGGGCATTGAAGCAGCGCAGCAAAGGCTGCGCTGCGAGGCAGGCAACGCCTGCCCAAAATCAGGCTATTGGGTTTCACCTGCGTATCAACAAGGTGATAAGTATTTTAAGCAAGGTGAAGTTATGCCTCACATTGAGGGCAATCAATGGGGCGCAACCATTTGGCAATTCGTTCGTGAGTAAATCCACCATCCGGCGGTGTGGCTACAGGCCCAACTGAACGTTGCACGCGGACGCCAACATGGGGCATGGCTTCGCCATTTTATTGCCCCATGTTGGTACCCTCCGCCCCTTTGGGGCTCCGGCGCCGGTGAACTCTGCGTTAGGCCCTCGCGTAAATGCGCCGCTTGCACAGGCCAAGCGAGCCGCCTCCTCGGCGGCTACTGGCAGCCAAGCTTTCGTTTATTGGTTCGCGCGAGGTCTCGTGGCATGCTTGCATTCAAACTGGCCATCGGCCAAGCAATCAACACACAGGGGCTCATGCACATGCAACCGTACGCCACCACCGGCCTAACTGTGCGTTGCAGGGGACGCTCATACGTCGCATCGCTTCGGCTACGCCTTATGGGCGCCCCTGAACTTGGGCGTTAGGCCACTCATTCCGGGGCATGCCACCACCCTCCCCGCGCCAACATCGTTTAGGCTGTCTAACACGCCACTACAACAGCATCACGGGAGAACAAATGCCTTGCACATCAAGCACTTGCATCGCCACACACTCGTGGTTACAAACTTTTAGGCCAACATGCCTTGCGAAGGCTGGTTGGTCTATTTTCAGTTAGGCCCTCGCGTAAATGCGCCGCGTGCGCGGGCCAAGCGAGCCACCTCCTCGGTGGCTACATGCAGCCTAGCTTTCGTTTATTGGTTCGCGCAAGGTCTCGTGGCATGCTTGCATTCAAGCTGGCATCAGCCAAGCATTCAACACACAAGGGTTTCATGCCAAGTCAGCCGCATGCCACCATCGGCCTAACTGTGCGTTGCAGGGGACGCCTCCACCAGTGCTCGCTTCGGCCATGCCAAGCGGGCGCCCCTGAACTTGGGCGTTAGGCCCTCGCGGAATACGCCGCTTGCCAAGGCCATACGAGCCGCCTCCTCGGCGGCAGTCGCACATTCGTTCTTGCCACCAAGTTGGTGTGCTGGCACCTCTGCCTCTCAGGTTGAAGGTGCGTTAGATTGAGGCATTCGTCAGCGCATGGCTGACGCCATACGCAAAGGGAGGCGTGATGGCACGATTCATCTTGGAAGCTGCCGCAGCAGCTCATCGCGCACACCAGGCTGGCGCCTCGTGTGCGGGCTCGCTGCCCGCGCATCAGCTCTGCTACTTTCACCGGCCTAACTGGTCGTTGCAGGGGACGCCTCCACCACCGCACGCTTCGGCTACGCCAAGCGCGCGCCCCTGAACTTGGTAGTTAGGCCCTCATGTCTGAAGCCATGCGTGTCGCCATCATTTGAAGGCAGCGCATGTGCAAGGCTGGTGTTCATCGCAAGGCTGCATGCACACCATCAGTAAGCGGTCAATAGACTACGCCCCTTGCGGTTCCTGCTCAACCGTGATGGGCACGTTGTGCCGGTGATGGTCGAGCGAGAATCGCGGTTGTTGCCGCACCTTGCGTTCAATCGATGACCAACCCATTTGCCCCGC
>NZ_LFRI01000082.1 GCF_001447195.1 Aquabacterium parvum
CAGAGCCGTTTTCTCGGCTCGGATGACCTCCCACCTATCCAAGTAGGCTTTCATCGACTTAGCGCCCCGTCTAATGGCACACAGAGGGCAAAGCAGGTGCTTCATGCAGAAGCTGGCCGCATGCAGCCTCACAGCGGCGATGGTGAAGTAGTGCCGGAACAGCAGGTAGTCACCGCAAGTGGTGAGCCGCTGGTGAAGCGTTTCTTGACCTTCAACGTGGTCGCCGATAAACTGCGCTACATCGAGCGCACGACTCTTTGCCTTACCGTACCG
>NZ_LFRI01000083.1 GCF_001447195.1 Aquabacterium parvum
AACACCATCGAGCACAGAGCCGCGACCACGTTGCCGGCGTTTCCATAGCTCGCGCTGGGCTCTATGAAGGTGCTTAAAGCGTTCAGCCAGGTCATCACCGTTCTTCACCGTCAAAGTCACCAAAAAAGGCCTCAGATCCGTTTTCTCGGCTCGGATGACCTCCCACCTATCCAAGTAGGCTTTCATCGACTTAGCGCCCCGTCTAATGGCACACAGAGGGCAAAGCAGGTGCTTCATGCAGAAGCTGGCCGCATGCAGCCTCACAGCGTCGAT
>NZ_LFRI01000084.1 GCF_001447195.1 Aquabacterium parvum
CCCAATTGCGCCACTACAAAGCATTCATGCAGTTGCCACTACAAAACTTCCGCAAAAATGTGCATAAGTCGTTGATTCACATGGAAGCGGCTTCACCAAAAATGCGAAATCGGCATTTTGGTGTCGAACTCGGGGGTCCGCCAGCGCCGAGCTGCTGGAAACCCTGCCGACACTTGAGCTTGTCGCCACGGAGTTGGACGTGGTCGAGGTTCGAGCCGTGAAGTTTGAAACCCGCAGATACCAAGTCAGCCATTGGCAGCGTGACCCGTCACGCGATCTTGATCCAAACTTCTGATGGACAGAGCGCCCTGCGACATCATGACAACAGGCGTCAATTTGCTGCCCCGAATCCAGTCGTCCACCATCTCGGCCCAACTTTGCAACATGGCCCGCCGCTGCTCGGCGTATTCCGCCTTGTTGTAGACAGCACGCACCCCCTTCTGCTCGTGAGCCAGGCACTTCTCGATCCAGTCGGTGTTAAAGCCAGCCTCGTGAAGCAGTGTTGATGCCGTCCTGCGCAAGTCATGCACGCAGAAGTGAGGGAGATCCAGTCCGTCCTTTTGGGCCTTTTCCACCGCCGCAGTAATCACACGGTTGAGCGTAGCTTCGCTCATCGGCTTGTCGGTCTCATACCGACCGGGGAGCAAATATGGGCTGCTTCCAGCACAGGTTTTGAGGCCAACCAACAGATCGAGTGCCTGACTGCTGAGATAGACCACATGCGCCCGCCTGGCCTTCATCCGCTCGGGCGGAATCGTCCAGGTGGCCGCATCAAAGTCCACCTCTTTCCAGGTCGCCAGCAACAACTCGCCTTTGCGGCACATGGTCAGCAAGATGAACTTCACCGCCAGCTTCAGCGTGGGCAAGGTACCGATGGTGTCCAGCACCGAAAAGAACTGGTGAATCTCCCCAGGCGTCAATGCGCGCTCCCTGGGCTTGAAGGTGGCAATGGCTGAAGCCTTCACCGCTTCAGCGGGATTCTCGATCTTGAGCCCCCTGGACATGGCGTGCCGGTACACCTGCTGGATGACCTCGCGTACATGAACTGCCGTGGCCGGAGCGCCGCGCTCCTTGATCTTTTCGCACAGCGCGAGCACTTGGCTGGACGTGATCTCTTCCAGCTTGCGTTTGCCGAACTTGGGCAGCACATCACGATCCAGAATGCTCTTGCGCATCGCCGCCGTGCTGTCCGCCAGGCCGCCGTTTCGCAACCAGATGTCTGCAAAGAACTCGAAGGTGCCTGACTCTTGGCATTCCTTCTTAGCTTCAGATTTCACACGCGCTGGCGACTCCCCTCGGCTGACCATGTTCTTCGCTCTGGCCAGCAGGTCGCGCGCGTCAGCCAGCGAAAGCGGATCTCCGTACTTGATGTCCTCGGGGGCCCGCTTAGGCTGCGAGGCCTGGAACTCATCGTACTGCCCCAGTGTGAGCGTCTCCCGCCGCCCCGCGAGCCGGTAGTCATAGCGGAAAGTCAGTGTTCCTTTGAGTGAGACGACGACGTACATCCCATCGCGGTCCACCACCTTGTAGACCTTGTCCGTGGGCTTGAGGTTCTTGAGTTTGGTGTCTGTCAGTGCCATTGGGTAACCCCTCTCTTACCTTGCATCGCTTACCGTCAGAGCATCAAGACGGTAAGCAATCAAAGATCAATTGACTCAAAAAATCAACCGTCTTCCGTGCCGACAAAAACCTCGGGATGTCATGAAACCTCATGGGACGTCAAAAACAAAAAAGCCCTTGAAGATCAAGGGCTTAAATGCATTCATGAGACGTTCTGGGACGGTGTGAACCGCCTTCAAATCATTCCCACTCGATCGTTGCAGGCGGCTTGGAGCTCACGTCGTAGGTCACGCGATTGATGCCGCGCACCTCGTTGATGATGCGGCCCGAGGTGCGCTTGAGCATGCTGTAAGGCAGCTCCGCCCAGTCGGCCGTCATGAAGTCGGACGTCTGCACGGCGCGCAGCGCCACCACGTAGTCATACGTGCGGCCATCACCCATCACCCCCACGCTCTTGACCGGCAGGAACACGGTGAAAGCCTGCGAGGTCAGGTCGTACCAGCTCTTGCCCGTGGCCGGATCGATCGTGTTGCGCAGCTCTTCGATGAAGATGGCGTCGGCGCGGCGCAGCAGGTCGGCGTATTCCTTCTTCACTTCACCCAGGATGCGAACACCCAGGCCGGGGCCCGGGAACGGGTGACGGTAGACCATCTCGGGCGGCAGGCCCAGGGCCACGCCCAGCTCACGCACCTCGTCCTTGAACAGCTCGCGCAGCGGCTCGAGCAGCTTCAGGCCCAGCTGTTCCGGCAGGCCACCCACGTTGTGGTGGCTCTTGATGGTGGTGGCCTTCTTGGTCTTGGTGCCACCGCTTTCCACCACGTCGGGGTAGATGGTGCCTTGGGCCAGGAAGGTCGCGCCCTTGACGCCGTTGCCGGCAGCCTTGAGCTTGCCGGCCTCGGCCTTGAACACGTCGACGAACAGTCCGCCGATGATCTTGCGCTTCTTCTCAGGGTCGGTCACGCCGGCCAGCTGGCCCAGGAACAGATCGCTGGCGTCCACGCGGATCACCTTGGCGTGCAGCTTGCCCTCGAACATGTCCATGACCATGTCGCCTTCGTTCAGGCGCAGCAAGCCATGGTCAACGAACACGCAGGTCAGCTGGTCGCCGATGGCGCGGTGGATCAGGGCCGCGGCCACCGACGAGTCCACGCCGCCTGACAGACCGAGGATGACCTCTTCGTCGCCCACCTGCTCGCGGATCCTGGCGACGGCTTCTTCGATGTAGTTGCCCATGATCCAGTCGCCCTGGCAACCTGCGATCTCGCGCACGAAGCGGTTGAGCATGGCCTGGCCTTGCACGGTGTGCGTGACCTCCGGATGGAACTGGACCGCGTAGTAGCCCTTCTCTTCATTCGCCATGCCGGCGATCGGGCAGCTCGGCGTCGAGGCCAGCAGCTTGAATCCCTCGGGCAGCTTGGTGACCTTGTCGCCGTGGCTCATCCAGACCTTGAGCATGCCGTGGCCGTCGGCCGTGGTGAAGTCGGCGATGCCATCGAGCAACTTGGTGTGGCCGTGGGCGCGGACTTCGGCGTAGCCGAACTCGCGGGTGTCGGACCAACTGACCTCACCGCCCAGTTGCACGGCCATGGTCTGCATGCCGTAGCAGATTCCCAGCACGGGCACGCCCAGGTCCCACACGGCCTGGGGAGCGCGCAGTTCATGGTCTTCATAGGTCGAAGCGTGGCTGCCCGACAGGATGATCCCCTTGGGCGCGAACGACTTGATGAAGTCGTCGGACACGTCGTTGGGGTGGATTTCGCAGTAGACGTGGGCCTCGCGCACGCGGCGGGCGATCAACTGGGTGACCTGGGAGCCGAAGTCGAGGATGAGGATCTTGTCATGCATGGTGAGGACTCTCGCGGAATTCAGATCGTGGGCGGGTCGGGGAAGCAAGGGGTCAGGTCGCTGCAGCAGCCTGGCGGGACATGTGGCGGCCGAGGTACCTCAGGCCCAGCCAGGCGGCCACGGCCTGGATGGCGGCGCACAGGTAGAAGGGAGCACCGATGCGCCAGTCGCCCTGCGGCAGGTCGCTGAAGACCGCCAGCAAAGGCGAGCCCATGAGGGGCCCCAGCACCGCGGCCACGCTGTTGATGGACGAGACCGCGCCCATGCTCTCGCCCTGGCGGGTCGGGTCGACCGAGTTGGAGATCAGGCTCTGCAGGCCGGGCTGCACCATGAAACCAAAGAGGTTGAGCGCGATCACCACATACATCATCCAGCCCTCGGGCACGACGCCCCAGGCAAAGAAGGCGATGGTGGACGACACCAACCCGATGCGCACCAGCTTGTCGGTGGGCATGAACTTCTGGAACTGGCGCAGCAGCCCGCCCTGCACCAGCACCGCCATCATGCCCACGGCAAACAGCGAAAGACCGTTGTCCTTCGGGCTCCAGCCGAATTTGAACTCGGTGTAGAGGAACCAACTGGTGTGCAGGCAGAACTGCGCCAGGATGGACAAGCCCATCACCCACAGCAGGATTTCGACGCCCTTGAGCTGACGCAGGTTGGCCAGCGCGGTGAAGGGGTTGGCGCGAGAAAGCACGAACTCGCGGCGCTTGTCTACCGGCAGCGATTCCGGCAGCACGATGTAACCGTACACACAGTTCAGCAGCGTCAGGCTGCCCGCGAGCAAGAAGGGCCAGTGCACGTTGTGGTCGCCCAGCAACCCGCCCAGCACGGGCCCCAGGATGAAGCCCACGCCGAACATCGCGCCGAGCAGGCCATAGTTCTTGGCGCGGTCCTTGGGCTCGGTGATGTCGGCCACGTAGGCATTCGCCACGGCGATGTTGGCGCACACCGCACCACCCATGATGCGCACGGCCAGCAGCATCCAGAACTCGGTGGCCAGCGCCGTGACGAAGAAGTTGATGGCCATGCCGAACAAGCCCAACAGCAGCACCGGCCGGCGGCCGTAGCGATCGGACAAGGCCCCCAGCACCGGCGCACTGAAGAACTGCGCCACCGCGAACGCCGCCTGAGCCAGGCCATAGCCCACCGACGTGCTGGCGCCCGACGCCATGAACGTGCCAATCAGCTTGGGCAGCACGGGTGCGATGATGCCGATCGACATCATGTCGAGCAGCACCGTGATCATGATGAAGGGCATGGCTGCCTGGCGGCTGCTGTGGGATGCCATCGGTGATTGGTGTGTTCGGTGGTCTGAAAAAAACGGCACCGGCCGAAGCCGGTGTCGCGGGATGTTCAGGGAATCAGGCGGGGCGGACCACCAGGGCCATCCGAAGATGTCGCCCTCGCCTGTTGCGCGTCACTCCATGCGGTAGTTCGGCGCTTCCTTGGTGATCTGCACATCGTGCACGTGGCTTTCGCGGATGCCAGCGGCCGTGATCTCGACGAACTCGGCTTTGTTGTGCATCTCGGTGATGGTGCCGCAACCGCAGTAACCCATCGAAGCGCGCAAGCCGCCGGCCATCTGGTACAGGATCGTGATGACCGAGCCCTTGTAGGGCACGCGACCTTCGATGCCTTCGGGCACCAGCTTGTCTGCGTTGGGATTGGTCGTCTCGTCGTTTTCCTGGAAGTAGCGGTCGGCCGAGCCGTCCTTCATGGCGCCGATCGAGCCCATGCCGCGGTAGCTCTTGTAGCTGCGGCCCTGGAACAGGATGACTTCGCCTGGTGCTTCTTCGGTGCCGGCGAACATGCCGCCCATCATCACGGTGCTGGCGCCCGCGGCGATCGCCTTGGCGATGTCGCCGGAGTAGCGGATGCCGCCGTCGGCGATCAGGGGCACGCCGGTGCCTTGCAGCGCCGTGGCCACGTTGTCGATGGCCATGATCTGCGGCACGCCCACACCGGCGACGATGCGCGTGGTGCAGATGGAGCCGGGGCCGATGCCGACCTTGACGCCGTCGGCGCCAGCTTCGACCAACGCCAGAGCAGCCGCGCCGGTGGCAATGTTGCCGCCGATGACGTCGACTTGCGGGAAGTTCTTCTTGACCCAGCGCACGCGCTCGATCACGCCATGGCTGTGGCCGTGGGCGGTGTCCACCACGAGGGCGTCGACGCCGGCCTTGACCAGCAGCTCGACGCGCTCTTCGGTGCCCTCACCCACGCCCACCGCAGCGCCCACGCGCAGCTTGCCGTGAGCATCACGGGCGGCATTGGGGAAGGTGTTTTGTTTGGTGATGTCCTTGACGGTGAACACACCGCGCAGCTCGTTGGCGTCGTTGATCATCAGCACGCGCTCGAGCTTGTGCTGGTGCATCAAGGCCTTGGCTTCGGCCTGTGTGGCACCGTCCTTGACGGTGATCAGGCGTTCGCGCGGGGTCATGATCTCGCGAACCGGCGCGTCCAGGCGCGTCTCGAAACGCAGGTCGCGCCCCGTGACGATGCCCACGACCTTGCCGTTGTCCACCACCGGGAAGCCGGAGATACCATGCTGGGTCGACAACTCGATCACATCGCGGACCTTGACGCCCGAGGAAATGGTGATCGGGTCGCGCAGCACGCCGGACTCGTAGCGCTTGACGCGCGCCACTTCAGCGGCCTGCTGCTTGGGCGACAGGTTTTTGTGGATGATGCCGATGCCACCTTCCTGGGCGATCGCGATCGCCAGGCGGGCTTCCGTGACGGTGTCCATGGCGGCGGACACCAGCGGCAGATTCAATTGGATGTTGCGGGACAGGCGGGTGGCCAGCGAGGTGTCGCGGGGCAACACCTGGGAATAAGCGGGCACCAGCAGCACGTCGTCGAACGTGAGGGCTTTACCGAGCAGGCGCATGAACAAGGCTCCAGACGCAAAAGCGGATTATACGCGGAGCCGAGAGGCCCTTTGCGGAGGCGCATGTTGTGAGCGAATCCGCGAAAACCACAAGGTGCTCAATGGCCTGGCGCCCACATCGGGCACTAAACTGCACGGCATGAAAAACACGCGCGCAACGTCGATGTGGGGTGCCGTCCTCGGGACCGCAGCCGCCATGCTGCTGGCTCTGCCCAATGCGGCATGGGCCCAGTGGAAGTGGCGAGATGCCAATGGCGTCACGCAATACACCGACCGGCCGCCTCCTGCCGGCACGCCTGACAGCCACATCCTGACGCGCCCCGCTGCGGCCCGCACGCCCAAGGTCGTCCCCGCATCGGCCCCGACGCCAGCCTCGGCCCCCGAAGTCAAGCCGGGCGCTCAAGCCAAGGCAGGAGACCCGGAACTCGAAGCCAAGCGCAAAAAGGCCGAGGAACAAAAAGCCGCCGAACGTAAAGTCGAGGAAGAAAAGCAGGCCAAGGTTCGCAGCGAGAACTGCGAGCGCGCGCGTGGCTATGAGCGTTCACTGCAAAGCGGCCAGCGCATCGTGCGCACCAACGAAAAGGGTGAGCGCGAAGTCCTCGACGACAACGCTCGCGCGGAAGAGTCGCAGCGCACCCGCGAGGCCATCGAGAGCAACTGCCGCTGAGCTGCCGCCGGTCGCCAGCGCTAGCAGCAGCGCCCTGCCCGCTTCAGCCTGATGCCTCCGGCCCGTGGGGCTTGTTCTTGGGTGATCGGTGGATGCCTTTGGGCAGCTTTTCGCCCTGAGCCCGGTAGCGAACCCGCCTGGCTTCTTTCGGGTCCACGTTGAGCCCCCGAACGACCTCGATGCGGTCCCGCTCTCGCAGCACGTGTCCAGGGCGCTCTTTGCGACCCCAAACGCCCACCGACCATTGCCCCGCTGCCAGCGCTTCTTCGGTCAAGCCCGCAACCTGATCGAACAAGCCGCTGGCGCACAGGGCGTCGCGCACGGTGCTGCCAGCAGGCAGGCTCAGGCAAACGATGCGCACCTCGCGCGGGGCCGCGCCCACGGCCACTTCAACGTGGACATTGGGGGCCTCAGTCACATTGTGCACCGACTCAACGCGGCCCATGCACTTGCTCGGCCCGCTTGACGAAGGCCTCGACAAAGGTGTTGGCGATGCGATCAAACACCGGGCTGACCACCAAGGACAGCGCCCGACTGGCGAAAGCGTAGTTCAGCGAGAATTCAACCTTGCAAGCGGGGGCATCGATCGGGTCTTGCCCCTCGGGCGCTGCCTGACCAGGCTTTTGCAAAGGCGTGAACAACCAGGTCCCCTCCAGGTGAGAGAAAGGACCATCGACCAGGTTCATGATGACGCTGCGGCCCGGCACCTGCACGTTGCGCGTGGTGAAGGCCTGGTGCACGCCCGCGAAAGCGATGTGCACGCGAGCGGTCACGCCGTCGTCGTGGGTCTGCAGGACCTCGGCGCGGTCGCACCAGGGCAGGAACTGGGGGTAGTCTTGAACGCCGGTCACCAGCCCATACATTTCACGGGGCGAGTACCAAAGCAAGACGGACTTGTGCACGTGCTTCATAGAATGTCGACATTTTAAGGACCCTTCGGTCAAACCCATGTCCATCGCAGAAAACAGAAAAGCCCACTTCAACTACCACATCGAGGAACGCTTCGAGGCGGGCGTCGTGCTGGAGGGTTGGGAGGTCAAGGCCATCCGCGACGGGCAGGTCCAGATGACCGACGGCTACGTGGTGGTCAAGGACGGCGAGCTCTTTTTGATCGGGTTGCGCATCAACGCGCTGCGCTCGGCCTCCACCCACGTCAAGCCAGACGCCGACCGCACCAAGAAGCTGCTGATGCACCGCAAGGAGATCCAGCGGCTGATCGGCAAGACGGAGCAAAAGGGTTACACCATGGTGCCCTTGAACCTGCACTGGAAGGGTGGCAGAGTCAAGGCAGACATCGCGCTGGCCAAGGGCAAGGCCGAGCACGACAAGCGCAACACCATCAAGGACCGAGACTGGGAACGCGAGAAGGGCCGCCTGATGCGCAACAAGGTCTCGTCGTCCGGCAAGGAGTGAACCATGAGTGCCGACCACACCCACGTGCCGATCGTTCCGCGCGAGAAGCTCGATTTCGGGATGGACGGCGACATCCCTCGTTACTGGATGGGCAACGACGCTTTCAAGACGCGCTTTTTCGATGCGATGTCGACGCTGTTCCCGCAAGGCGAGAAGTTCTTCATCACCAGCGTGCGCGAGTTCAAGGACGAGGTGACCGACCCCAAGCTGCAGGCCGAGGTGCGGGACTTCACGCGCCAGGAAGCCCAGCACAGCCTCATCCACCGTCAGTTCAATGACCGACTGGCGGCCCAGGGCGTGGACATCGAGTCCATAGACCGGCAGCTGGCCGAGCACTTCTTCGAGCGCATGCCCAAGTTCACCTCGCGCTTTCAGCGCTTGTCGGCCACGGCGGCTTTCGAGCACCTGACGGCGATGATGTGCACCTGCTTTTTCGAGCGCCGAGAGTTGCTGGAAACGAGCGACCCGCGCGTGCGCGCCATGTACGCCTGGCACGCCGTCGAAGAAGTGGAGCACAAGGCCGTGGCCTTCGACGTGCTCACGCAGGTGGCCAAGGTGTCCTACTTCAGACGCATCCTCTCGATGCTGCTGGTGAGCATCGGCTTTCCGATCACGGTGATGCTGATCATGAACCACATGCTGCAGGTCGATGGATTCAGCCGCTGGCAGCGCACGAAGATGTGGGTGCGCGGGCTGTGGTGGTTCCACAAGCCGGGTGGTTTGTTCTAGAACACCTGGGGCTACTACTTCGCCTACTTCAAACCGGGCTTTCACCCCTGGAAGGTCAAGGAGATGCCGAGCTACGGCACCTGGCTGCGCACCTTCGAGGCCACGGGTGACGCGGTGGCGGCAGGCAACGCGCTGCATGCGGCCGCTGGGCGATGACCTGCTTTACACAACAGCCTGCAACAGACCTCAGGCTGCGTTGAGCACCTGAAAAGCCTGATCCAGGTCGGCGATCAGGTCGCCCACGTCTTCCAGGCCAATGGCCAGGCGCACGAGCGAGCCACTGCGCCCAGCCAGGAAGCCAAAACGCCGCATGCCCTGCACTTTGTAGGGCACCACCAGGCTCATGGGCCCGCCCCATGAGTAGCCGATGCGGAACAGGCGCATGGCCTCCACGAAGGCGTCCACCCGATCCGCGCTGAAGCGCTCAGCGTCGAACACCATGGACACCAGGCCCGCCGCGCCCTGGCAGGTAGCAGCCCAGTGCTCGTGTCCCGGCGAGCCCGACAAGGCGGGGTGCAGCACCCGCGACACCTCGGGCCGCTGAGCCAGCCACCGCGCCACCTGGCGGGCGGCCTCATCGTGCGCGGCATAACGCAGCGCCACGCTCGGCAGTCCGCGCAACACCAGCTCGACGTCGTTGAGGCCCACACCGATGCCCAGCCGCATGTGCGTGAGCTTCAGGCGCAGGTGCAAGGGCTCGTCACGCGTGATGACGGCGCCCATGAGCACATCACCACCGCCCGATGGGTACTTGGTGAGTGCGTGGATGGTGAGGTCCACGCCGCGGGTGTCGTTGCCGGTATTCGGATGCGGCACGCCGAGCTCGAAGGGGTTGAAGGCCAGGCCCGCGCCCCAGGTGTTGTCCAGCGCCGCGACGATGTCGGCGTGCTGGCGGATCACGCGCAACAGCCCCGGCAAGTCGGGGAACTCGAGTGTGACCGAGCCCGCCGCTTCCAGCCAGACGAGCTTGGTGCGCGGCGTGATGGCTGCGGCCAGCGAAGCGACATCCATCGGGTCGTAGAAGCCAGTGGCGATGCCCCACTGCGCGAGCTCGTTGCGCGCGAACTCGCGGCTGGGGCCGTAAACGTTGTCGGGCAGCAGGAGCTCGTCGCCCGTTTTGAGCAAAGACTGCCCCACCAGCGCGATGGCCGCCAGGCCGGAAGGCGCCAGGATGGCCTGCTTGCCACCTTCCAGTGTTGCCAGGCGCTCTTCGAGCACGAAAGTGGTGGGCGTGCCGTGAAGGCCGTAGGTGTAGCCGCTCTTGTCCTTCCACTCGCGGGTGCGCAGCGCGGCCGTGTCTTCGAAGATCACGGTCGAAGCTTTGAACACCCCGGGCGAAACCGCTGCGAAGCCCGCTGGCGCTTCGTAGGGGTGGTGGATGAGCTCCGTGGCGATCTTGGCAGTGGGCGGGGGCTGATTGGACATGGCTGTGGCAACTGGGCCCGAGCCAAGACTCGGGCAAAAGCTCAGATCGGCATGCCGATCAGGTCGTGGCCTTCGACGGCGACGATGCGGGCGCGCGTGAACTCGCCGACCTTGAGCGTCTTGCTGGCCTTCTCGGGCGGCAGCAGGCGAACGGTGCCGTCGATCTCCGGCGCGTCGGCGTAGGTGCGCCCCACCCCGCCCTTGCGGCCCAGGGCCGGGGCGCTGTCGACCAGCACCTGCATGGTGGCGCCCACGCGGCGCTGCAACTTGGCGATGGAGACGGCCTCGGTGACCTGCATGAAGCGGGCGCGGCGCTCTTCGCGCACCTCGTCGGGCAAGGCGCCTTCGAGCGCGTTGGCCGGCGCACCTTCGATCGGCGAGTAGGCAAAGCAGCCGGCGCGGTCGATCTCGGCTTCCTGCATGAAGTCGAGCAGGTTCTGGAACTCTTCTTCCGTTTCACCTGGGAAGCCGGCGATGAAGGTCGAGCGCACCACGATCTCCGGGCAGATCTCGCGCCAGCGGCGCAGGCGGTCGAGGTTCTTCTCGCCATTGGCCGGGCGCTTCATGCGTTTGAGCACGTCGGGGTGCGAGTGCTGGAAAGGCACGTCCAGGTAAGGCAACACCAGGCCTTCGGCCATCAGCGGGATGACCTCGTCCACGTGTGGATACGGGTAGACGTAGTGCAGGCGCACCCAGGCACCATGGGCCTTGGCCATCTCGCCGATCTGGGCGACCAGGTCGAGCATGCGGGTCTTGACGGGCTTGCCATCCCAGAAGCCGGTGCGGTACTTGACGTCCACGCCGTAGGCGCTGGTGTCCTGGCTGATGACGAGCAGCTCCTTCACGCCGGACTCGAACAGCGCCTTGGCTTCGCTCAGCACCTCGCCGATGGGGCGCGAGACCAGGTCGCCGCGCATGCTGGGGATGATGCAGAAGCTGCAGCGGTGGTTGCAACCCTCGGAGATCTTCAGGTAAGCGTAGTGCTTGGGCGTGAGCTTGATGCCGGCCACGCCGCGCGCCTCGGGCACGAGGTCAAGGAAAGGGTCGTGGGGCTTGGGCACGTGCAGGTGCACGGCGTCCATCACCTCTTGCGTGGCGTGGGGGCCGGTGACAGCCAGCACGCTGGGGTGCACGTCCTTGACGAGGTTGCTGCCCGCGTCGGCACCCGCCTTGGCGCCCAGGCAGCCGGTGACGATGACCTTTCCGTTTTCAGCCAGGGCCTCGCCGATGGTGTCCAGGCTTTCCTTGACGGCGTCGTCGATGAAGCCGCAGGTGTTGACGATCACCAGGTCGGCACCGGCGAAGGTCTTGCTGGTTTCATAGCCTTCGGCGCGCAGCTGGGTCAGGATCAGCTCGGAGTCGGTCAGGGCCTTCGGGCAGCCGAGGGAGACGAAGCCGATCTTGGGGGCGCTGGCGGGGTTGGCGGTGGGTGAAACGGTGGGGGTCTGGTCGGAACTCATGGGGCGAGATTGTCCGGCAAATCGGCCCCTTGCGCTCAGGGATCGGTGCCGGCCCCACCAGCCAGGTCCGCAGCTTTTTGCCGCAACAAGACTTGTTCACGCGCGTTGCTGGCCATGTCGGCGGCCCGCAGCAGGGCCTCCCGCGCGGCCTCATGCCGCCCCAGGCGACGCAGGAAATCGCCTTCGACGGCGGGGAGCCAGTGGTAGCGCTTCAGAGCCGGGTTGGCCAGCAGGGGCGCCAACACATCCAGCCCGGCCTGCGGGCCCTCGGCCATGGAGACGGCCACGGCGCGGTTGAGCTCGACCACGGGCGAAGGCGCCACCAGCATCAGCTCGGCGTAGAGCTCGGCCATGCGCGCCCAGTCGGTGTCTTCGACGCGGGCCGCGCGCGCGTGGCAGGCCGCGATCTCACCCTGGAGCTGGTAGCTGCCAGGCACCAGCCCGTGGGCCTGGCAGACCTGCTGTGCACGCTCCAGCGCCGCCAGGCCGCGGCGGATGAGCAGGCGGTCCCAGCGGGAGCGGTTCTGCTCGGTCAGCAGCACCGGGTTGCCTTCGACGTCGGTGCGCGCGGCCGTGCGGGAGGCCTGGATCTCCATCAGGGCGGCCAGACCGAGCACCTCGGGCTGGTCGGGCGCCAGGGCGGCCAGCATGCGGCCCAAGCGCAGGGCCTCGTCGCACAACGCCGGGCGCATCCAGTCGTCGCCACCGGTGGCGGTGTAGCCCTCGTTGAAGATCAGGTAGATCACCTCCAGCACCGAGGCGAGGCGCTCGCCCAGCACGGCCCCGCGCGGCAGCTCGAAAGGCACGCGGGCGTCGGCCAACTGGCGCTTGGCCCGAACGATGCGCTGCGCGATGGTCGGCTCGGGCGCCAGGCAGGCGCGGGCGATCTCGTGGGTGCTCAGGCCACCCAGCAGCTTCAGGGTCAGGGCCACGCGAGCATCGGGCGAGAGCACCGGGTGGCAGGACGTGAAGAGGAGCCGCAGCAGGTCGTCGCCGATCTCGTCTTGGCGGGCGGCGTCCAAGGCATCGACGAAATCGGGCACGAACAAGGCCTCCTGCGCGTCGAGGTCGTGCGCCAGTTCCTCGTGGTGGGCATGCGCCATCTGGCGATGCCGCAGGTGGTCAAGCGCCCGGTTGCAGGCGGTGGTCATCAGCCAGGCGGCGGGGTTGTCGGGCACGCCATCGACTGGCCAGCGCTCCAGGGCCGCGACGAGTGCGTCCTGGGCGAGCTCTTCGGCCACGCCCAGGTTCTGCACGCGCCGGGCCACGGCGGCCACGATGCGCGCGGACTCCAGGCGCCAGACGGCAGAGATGCGTTCGTGCACGGCCTCCTGCATGCCCACGCTCACCCTGCCCTCACATTTGCGGCGGCAAGGCGCTCATGTCCATGTGGAAGACCTCCCACTGGTGGCCGTCGAGGTCGGCAAAACCGTGCTGGAACATGAAGCCGAGGTCCTTGGGCTCGTTGGGCGTGGTGCCGCCTGCGGCGACGGCCCGGCTGACAAGGTCGTTGACCTCCGCGCGGCTGTCGCAAGACAAGGCGATCAACACCTCGGTGGACTGCTTCGCGTCGCTGATGGGCAACCTGGTGAAACCCTTGAAGAAGGGCTCGACCAGCAGCATGGCGAAGATGTTGTCGGCGATCTGCAGGCAGGCTGCGTCATCGTTGGTGAACTGGGGGTTGAAGGTCAGGCCCAGGGCCTCGAAGAAGGCCTTCGAGCGAGGCAGGTCCTTGACGGGCAGGTTGACGAAGATCTGGCGAATCATGGTGTGCTCCTGAATGGGGGTCGTGGGCTCACGGCTTGTTCATGGCGTCGATGGCCTTGAACTTCTCCAGCGACTCGCTGGGCGTGAAGTCTTCCAATTCGTAGAGCTGACGCACCTCGACGATGGCCTCGGCGCCTTCGCGCACGGGGTTGGGAAAGCGTCGGCTCCACTCCAGCGCTTCTTCACGCGAGCGCACCTGGATCAGGGTGTAGCCTGCGATCAGCTCCTTGGCTTCGGCAAAGGGGCCGTCGACCACGCGGCGGCTGGACGTTCCCTCTGTGCCCCCCGGACCGTAGTGGATGCGCCAGCCCTTTCGGCTGGGATGCAAGCCGCTGCCATCGAGCAGCACACCGGCCTTGGCCAGCTCCTCGTGGTAGGTGACCATGGCCGCCATCACGGCCGGATCCGGATCGGGTTGCACTTCGGCCTCGAACTCGGGGCAGGACTTCACGATGATCATGAAACGCATGGATCTCTCCTTGAGTGGTTGGGCGCGGTTGCCGAGGCGGGATGCCTGGTCATTCACGGCGCCGTCATGAGGACGACGAAGCAGCCGGGCCGGAATCGACACGCAAAACCAGGTACAAACCCTTAATTGGCGTGGCTGTCGTCGAAACAGGGCGCCAGGGCCCGGACCTCGACCGTGCACCACTGCGCCGCCGGGCAGTCCTGCGCCAGGGCGATGGCCTCTTCGCGGGTGACGTCTTGCAGCAGAAAGAAGCCACCCACCATTTCCTTGGCTTCGGCGAACGGGCCATCGAGCAAGTCCACCTGCCCCGCCGAACGGCTCACCCGCACCGCCGTGGCCTGCGACGACAAAGACTCGACCGCCTTGAGCTTGCCCTGAGCAGCCAGCGACTGGGCAAAGCGCTGCATGCTGGCGTAGGCCTCGCGGCCCTGGGCTTCTGTGCGCGTGGCGCGCTGTCCAATGGGTTCGACGATCAATAGCATGTAGGACATGGGGCCCGCTTTCGTTCTCGGTGTTCAACGCGACAATGCAACGGCATCCTACGCCGCACCAACATGCCCCTCATCCAGGAAGACGAAGTCGAGATCACCGCCGTGCGGGCCCAGGGGGCTGGCGGCCAGAACGTCAACAAGGTGTCGACCGCCATCCACCTGCGCTTCGACATCCGCGCCTCGTCGCTGCCCGAAGACATCCAGGCGCGCCTGCTGTGCCTGAACGACCGGCGCATCACCGCCAACGGCGTGATCGTGCTCAAGGCGCAGACGCATCGCAGCCAGGACATGAACCGCAGCGAGGCCTTGCAGCGCCTTCAGGAGATGGTCGACGGCGTGGCCACCGTGGCGCCCGCGCGCAAGGCCACCAAGCCCACTCGCGCCTCGCAAAGGCGGCGCGTGGAAGGCAAGCGTCAGCGCAGCGAGGTCAAGGCGCTGCGTGGCGCGGTTCGCGACTGACTGAGTGCAACGGGTTCAGCCCGCAGCCAACCAGCCCGCCAGCTCGGCCGCCGACTTGACGCCCAGTTTGGAGAAGACGCGCGCGCGGTGCACCTCCACCGTGCGAACGGCGATGTGCAGCTCGTCGCCAATGACTTTGTTGAGCTTGCCCGCCGCCACACGCTGCATGACCTCGCGCTCCCGCTCGCTGAGGCTGGCCAGTCGGGCCTGCCGCTCCATGGCTGCCGCGTTGTCGGCCACGGAGGCGGCCTCGACGGCCATGGCTTGCTCCAGCCGGTCAACCAGGGTGTTGTCGCTGTAGGGTTTTTCAAGGAAATCAAAAGCCCCCTTTTTCAGGGCCTCGACCACCATGGGGATGTCACCGTGCCCGCTCAAGAACAGCACAGGGTTGGGCAGTCCCAGCCCAATCAAGGCCTCGTGCAATTGCAGGCCCGAGATCGGCTCCATGCGCACATCCAGCAGGAACACCCCGCGGATGGGGCGTGGGGCCTGTTGCAGGTGGCTCAGCAACGAGGCAGCGCCGTCGAATGCCATCACAGGCAGCCCGCGCGAGCCAAGCAAGAAGCTCAGCGCGTCGCGCACGACGGCATCGTCGTCAACGAGGTAGACCCAGGCCGGGCCAGAGGCAGCGCCAGCAACGCTCATGCATCGATCTCCTGTGGGGTTGGGGCATCGGCGCCAGCAGGTGGCAACACCGGCAAGCTGAACGAAAAGGCGGCGCCGCCACCGGGTCCGTCCACGCAGTCGAGCGCCCCGTAGTGCAACTCAACGATGGAGCGGCAAATCGCCAGCCCCATGCCCATGCCATCGGACTTGGTGGTGAAAAACGGCGCGCACAACGTGGTCACGGTCTGGCCATGCAGGCCGGGCCCGCTGTCGGTCACCGTCACCCGAACGAAGGAAGATGTCGGCGCCTCACCGCCCGCCGTCACGGCATGCCCTGTTTCGGCCTGGATGCGGATGCGACGTGGCGTGTCCTGGTGCGACATCGCGTCGCAGGCGTTGCGCACCAGGTTGGCCACCACTTGCTCGATCAGCACCGGGTCGGCCACCACCTGAGGCAAGCCACTGGGCACCTCGTTGTGAACTTCCACGCCCAGGCGTGAAATCTCGCGGCGCAATAGGCTCAAGCCTGACGCCACCACTTCGGCGATGTCGCAGGGCTCGCGCTGCGGCTCGCGCCGCGTGAGGAATTCGCGGATGCGCTTGACGATGCGCGCAGCTTGCCCCGCCTGCTCGCCCTGGCGCTGCAAGGCCTTGATCACCGGCTCGGGCACCTCGGGGCGCCCCGAAAGGGCGTTCAACAAGCCAGCGTTGTAGCTCGTGATCGCCGACAGCGGCTGGTTGAGCTCGTGCGCCAGCGTGGAGGCCACCTCGCCCAGCATGGTCAGGCGGGCCTGGTGGGCCACGGCTTCCATCTGGCGGCGCTCGCGCTCTTCGAGGTGCTTGCGCTCGGTGATGTCGACGATGGAGGCCATCCAGCCGATCTGCACGCCCTGGGCATCCACCAGCGGGGCCTCGTAGACCATGACCTCCACAATGCGCCCATCGCGATGCTGCCATCGAGATTCGTAGCCACCTCTGGGCGCCTGGCCTGCCATGTTTCGCAGGTGGCGCCGCATGCTTTGCTCGAGCTCATCGGGCACCCAGTACGGCATGGGTGGCAGCAACCCCACCAGCTCTTCAGGCTGGCGCCCCACCATGTCGGCCATGGTCCTGTTGACATAGACCAGTCGGCCATCGAGGTCGCGGGCGCGGATGCCCACGGCCAGAGAATCTTCCATGGCGGTGCGCCACGCGGCCTCGGTGCGCCAAGCCTCTTCGGCGCGAGAGACGCTGCGCATCTGCTTGCGCAACATGAAAGAGGCGCCAGCGATCAGCCCCAGGAAGCCCAGCATCAACGCCACGGGCAACGTTCGCCACCAGGGCTCGACCCGCTCGCGCGAGGTGAGCTCCAGCCACACCCCGGGCAAGGACTAGCCCAGGGCAACGCGGTACCAGGCCAGACTTTCATCGCGCGGGGTCTCGACCGTCGCAGCGATGACGTCGTCGCTTTGGTCAACCAGGCGGATGTCGTACTTGCTGGCCAACCACCAAGGCACCTTCTGCCTGAGCAGGGCCGCAGCCGAAAACCGCGCCACCAGAAGTCCGCCGGGGTGGTCGTTCACGCTGTGCAATGTCACCGAGAGGTGCCCCGTCAGCCCTCCGTCGTCGCTCAGCTGGCGCCGCGTGTCGCCCACGGCTGAGACGTCATCGGGCTGGTGTGCCTGAATGCGCCCATCAGGGCCCACCCAGGTCACGCTCACCCAGAAACGCCGAATGCCGTCGAGCAACACCGGGTGGCTGGCGAACACCTCCGGCCTGAGACGCCCGGAATCGATGATGTCGCCCAGGATGCGCAACTGCGCCAGCTCGCCGTCGAGCCGACCGTTGATCTGCGCCTCCAGCGACAAGGCATCCGAGATCATTTCTTCGCGCTGCGACGTCAGGGCGGCCTGCTCCTGGCTGCGCAACCAGAACATGACACCCACCACCACCAGCAGAGACAGCATCAGCGGCCAGGCCCACAGTGTCTTGAGAGAGCGCACAGGCGAGCCGAACAACCTCAGCCTGGGCTGGGGTGGCACGGACAAGGCCGGACGCGGAGGAACGCTGACAGGAGGGCTCACGAAACCAGGGGTAAACGAGTGCATGGACGTGCCTCAGTCTAGGCCTTGGATGCCAACAAACGCATCCGGAGGTCCGCGAATGTGGATCTCCACAATCCCGCACACAGACCGGGGTGGAAAACAATTTCCCCATCACACAACGGAGACCCGACATGCGCTCTCAACGTCCCGCCCAATACCTGCGTCGTGGCCTGCTGGCCCTGGCCGCCACCGCCGCCTTGATGCCGGCCGCTTTCGCGCAAAGCCCGATCATCATCAAGTTCAGCCACGTGGTGGCCGTCGACACGCCCAAGGGCAAGGCCGCCGAGTTCTTCGCCAAGCGCGCGGCCGAACTGACCAAGGGCAAGGTCAAAGTCGAGGTCTACCCCAACAGCCAGCTCTACAAGGACAAGGAAGAAATGGAAGCGCTGCAGCTGGGCTCGGTCCAGATGCTGGCGCCTTCGCTGTCCAAGTTCGCCCCCCTGGGTGTGAAGGAGTTCGAAGCGTTCGACCTGCCCTTCATCTTCGACGGCTACAACGACCTGCACGCGGTCACGCAAGGCCCGGTGGGCACCAAGCTGCTCAAGAAGCTGGAGTCGCGCGGCATCACCGGCCTGGCCTACTGGGACAACGGCTTCAAGGTGATGTCGGCCAACAAGCCGCTGAAGTCGCCCGAGGACTACAAGGGCGTGAAGATGCGCATCCAGTCCTCCAAGGTGCTGGACGCCCAGATGCGCGCCGTGGGCGCCCTGCCCCAGGTGCTGGCCTTTTCCGAGACCTACCAGGCCCTTCAGACGGGTGTGGTCGACGGCACCGAGAACCCGCCGTCCAACCTCTACACCCAGAAGATGCACGAAGTGCAAAAGCACCTGAGCCTCACCAACCACGGCTACCTGGGCTACGCGGTCGTTGTCAACAAAAAGTTCTGGGACGGGCTGCCTGCCGACGTGCGCGCAGCGCTCAACAAGGCCATGGCCGAGTCCACCAAGGTGGCCAACGACGTCGCCTTCCAGGACAACCAGGACGCGCTGGCCAAGGTCAAGGCCGCTGGCAAGACCACCATCTACCAGCCCACCCTGGGCGAGCGTTTCCTGCTCAAGAAGGCGATGTTCCCGGTGCACAAGCAGATGTCCTCGCGCATCGGTGAAGAAACGATCAACGAGATCTACAAGGTCACCAACTTCGACCCCACCAAGATGTGATCGACGTGGGCTGACCGCGCTGCTGGCCCACGCACCGACGTGGGCCATTTTTTTCCCCCTGCTGACCTCATCCAAGGAGAGCCCACCATGAAATGGCTCGATCACCTGGAGGAGTGGCTGATCGCGACCCTGATGGGCGCGGCCACCCTCATCATCTTTGTCTCCGTCGTCCACCGATACGCGGTCGGCTTCAACACCCCGCTGCAAGACTGGCTGCTGGGCATCAACCTGGCCTGGGCCCAGGAAGCCACCATCTACCTCTTCGTCTGGATGGCCAAGTTCGGCGCGGCTTACGGCGTGCGCACCGGCATCCACGTGGGGGTGGACGTGCTGATCAACCAGCTCAACCCCGAGAACCGCAAGAAGTTCGTGCTTTTCGGGCTGCTGGCAGGGGCGCTGTTCACTGGCGCGATCGCGACCATGGGCGCGGGCTTCGTCTGGCACAACGGCGCGAACTTCGCCTTCCACAGCTGGCTGGGCATGGACGTCTCCGAGTTGATCGAAGGCCCCACCACGCCCGACCTGGAGTGGCCGACCTGGATCATCTACAGCGCCATCCCCCTGGGCTCTTCGCTGATGTGCTTCCGATTCCTGCAGGTGGCCTGGAACTTCGCCAGGACCGGTGAGCTGCCTCACCACGACCACGGACACGTGGACGGTCTGGACGAAGAAACCGAGCCCGCCAAGACCTGAAGGAGACATCCATGAGTGGCATCATCATTTTCACCCTGCTGCTGGTCCTCATGCTGACCGGCATGCCGATCTCCATCTCGCTGGGCCTGACCGTCCTGACCTTCATCTTCGGGTTCACGGACGTGCCCATCGAGTCGGTCGCGCTCAAGCTGTTCACCGGCATCGAGAAGTTCGAGATCATGGCGATCCCGTTCTTCATCCTGGCGGGCAACTTCCTCACCCACGGTGGGGTCGCCAAGCGCATGATCAACTTCGCCACCAGCATGGTCGGCCACTGGCACGGTGGCTTGGGCCTGGCCGGCGTCGTGGCTTGCGCGCTGTTCGCAGCCGTCTCGGGCTCTTCCCCCGCGACCGTGGTGGCCATCGGCTCCATCCTGCTGCCAGCGATGGTGAAGGCCGGTTTCCCGAACAAGTTCGGCGCCGGCGTGATCACCACCTCCGGCGCACTGGGCATCCTCATCCCGCCATCGATCGTGATGGTGATGTATTCGGTGTCGACGAACACGTCGGTGGGCGCCCTGTTCATGGCCGGCGTCATCCCCGGTCTGATGCTGGCCAGCCTGCTGGGCCTGACCACCTGGTGGCGCGCTCGCAAGTTCGGCTACCCCCGCATGCCCAAAGCCACCTTTGCTCAGCGCATCAAGGCCCTGCGCGAATCGATGTGGGGCCTGCTGCTCATCGTCGTGGTCATGGGCGGCATCTACACCGGCCTGTTCACGCCGACCGAAGCCGCCGCCATGAGCGCCGTCTACGCCTTCATCGTCGCCGTGTTCGTCTACAAGGACATGGGCCTCAAGGACGTGCCGCGCGTGCTGCTGGCCTCGGCCAACATGAGCGCGATGCTGCTCTACATCATCACCAACGCCGTGCTGTTCAGCTTCGTGCTGGCCAACGAGAACATCCCGCAGCAACTGGCCGACTGGCTGGTGAACATGGGCCTGGGTCCGATCGCCTTCCTGCTCGTGGTCAACATCCTGCTGCTGGTGGCCGGCAACTTCATGGAGCCGTCGTCGATCGTGCTGATCATGGCGCCCATCCTGTTCCCGGTGGCCGTCAAGCTGGGGATCGATCCAGTGCACTTCGGCATCCTGATCGTGGTGAACATGGAAGTCGGCATGTGTCACCCGCCGGTGGGCCTGAACCTGTACGTGGCATCGGGCATCACCAAATTGGGCATCACCGAGCTGACGGTCGCCGTGTGGCCCTGGCTGCTGACGATGCTGGGCTTCCTGGTGCTGGTGACGTACTACCCGCCCCTGTCGCTGTGGCTGCCCAATCTGTTGATGAAATGACGCACTGAGCGGTCGCTTTGACCCAGTTGTCGGCTCGGACATGACCGGGCTGACGGGAGGGCTGGCACGATGTTTGATGCAACCTTGCATCCATCGGCCAGCCCTCCTTTCACATGCCCCAACGCAAAACCGCCTCAACGGCCACCGCACGCCCCAAGACCGGGGCCAAGTCCGCTGCAAATGCCGTCACCGCCCCCCTGCTGCGCGACATCCGCCTGCTGGGCAAGCTGTTGGGGGACGTCATCCGTGAGCAGGAGGGGCAAGCCACCTTCGAGCTGATCGAAAAAATCCGGCAATTGGCCGTCGCCTACAGAGGGCGTCAGGACGCACAGGCCGGCAAAGCCCTTGACCGCCTGCTCAACAACCTGTCGGCAGACCAAAGCGTGTCAGTCATCCGCGCGTTCAGCTATTTCTCGCACCTGGCCAACCTGGCAGAAGACCGCCACCAAGTGCGCCAGGCGAGCCAAGCCGGCGCGCGCCCCGCCACGGGCTCCATCCCCGCTGCGCTGGCGCGGCTGGACGCTTCAGGGGTTCGGGCCGACGACGTGGCGAAGTTGCTGCGAGGCGCTTACCTGTCGCCGGTGCTGACGGCGCACCCGACGGAGGTGCAACGCAAGTCGATCCTGGACGCCGAGCGATCGGTGGCGGCGCTGCTCACGCGGCTGGACCATGCCTCGGCAGATGGGTCACGCGAAGTCGAACAAGCATTGCGCGCCCGCGTCACGCAGCTTTGGCAAACGCGCATGCTGCGCTACACCAAGCTCACGGTTGCAGACGAAATTGAAAACGCGCTGAGCTACTACCCCCTGACCTTCCTGCGGGAGATCCCGCGCCTGTACGAGCAAATCGAAGTCGCCCTGCCCGGCCGAGACATCGCCCCCTTCCTGCGCATGGGCCACTGGATCGGCGGCGACCGCGACGGCAACCCCAACGTCACGGCCGAGACCATGCGCCTGGCCCTGTCCCGTCAAAGCGAAGTGGCCCTGCGTCACTACCTGCGCGAGATCCACGAATTGGGTGCAGAGCTGTCGATGTCAGGGCACCTGATCCAGGTCACACCAGAGATGCGCGCCTTGGCCGATCGCTCGCCCGACCACAACCCCCACCGCAGCGACGAGCCTTATCGCCGCGCACTCACTGGCGTCTACGCCCGCTTGGCCGCCACGCTGCAAGAGCTGACGGGCACCGAGGCCTTGCGCCACGCCGTGGCCCCCGAAGCCCCTTACCTGCAAGCCGAAGACTTCCTGGACGACTTGCAAACCGTGGACGCCTCGCTGCGCGCCCACCACGCATCGGCCATCGCGGACCTGCGCGTTCGCCCGCTGGTGCGTGCCGTGCAGGTGTTTGGCTTTCACCTGGCCACGCTCGACCTGCGCCAAAGCTCGGACCAGCACGAGCTCGTGATCGCCGAGCTGCTGGCCAAGGCCGAGGTCGAGCCCGACTACCCGGGTCTGGATGAAGATGCCAAACAGGCCCTTCTGTGCCGCCTGCTCAATGAGGCTCGCCCGCTGCGTGTTCACCAGGCGGTCTACTCCGACCTGGCTCAAGGAGAGCTGGCCATCTTCGAGACCGCGACCCAAGCCCGTCGCCGCTATGGCCCACAAGCCTTGCGCCACTGCATCATTTCGCACACAGAAACCGTCAGCGATCTGCTAGAGGTCCTGCTCCTGCAAAAGGAGTGCGGCCTGATGCATGGAACCTTGCACAGCCGTGACGCCAAGGTCGAACTCATCGTGGTGCCTCTGTTCGAAACCATCGCCGACCTGCGTCACGCCGAGGGCATCATGCGCGGCTTTTACGCGGTACCCGGCATCGCTGAGCTCGTGCAGCGCTCCGGGGGCGAACAGGACATCATGCTCGGCTACAGCGACAGCAACAAGGATGGGGGCTATTTCACCAGCAACTGGGAGCTCTACCAGGCTGAGATCAGGCTGGTTGCCCTGTTTGACCAGCTGCAAAACCACCATGGCATCCGGCTGCGCCTGTTCCACGGACGAGGCGGCACCGTGGGGCGTGGAGGTGGCCCATCACACCAGGCCATCCTGGCCCAGCCCCCGGGCACGGTGAACGGACAGATCCGACTGACCGAACAAGGCGAGGTCATCGCCTCCAAGTACGCCAACCCCGACATCGGTCGGCGCAACCTCGAAACCCTGGTTGCAGCCATGCTGGAGGCCAGCCTGCTCAAGCCGCCTCGCCCCGTGCCGAGCACCTTTCTGCAGGCGGCGCAGTCTCTGTCAGAAGCCAGCATGGCCGCCTATCGCAAGCTGGTCTACGAGACCGACGGCTTCACCGATTACTTCTTCTCGGCCACACCCATCCGCGAGATCGCCGAACTCAACATCGGCTCGCGCCCCGCCTCGCGCAAGGCCAGCCGCCGCATCGAAGACCTGCGCGCCATCCCATGGGGCTTCTCGTGGGGCCAGTGCCGCGTGGCCCTACCCGGGTGGTACGGCATGGGCAGCGCCTTCGAGTCATTGCTGGCCGCGCCAGGCACCGAGCGCAAGTCACAGCTCGCGCTGCTGCAGCGCATGCACAAGCAGTGGCCGTTCTTTCGCACGCTGCTGTCCAACCTCGAGATGGTGCTGGCCAAAAGCGACCTCGCCATCGCCGAGCGTTACGTCAGCCTGGTCGAGGACAAGAAGCTTGGCAAACGCATCATGGCTGCCATCCGCATCGAGTGGGAGCGCACGTCCACGCACCTGCGCCTGATCACCGGCTCGCGCGAGCACCTCGCCAGCCAGCCCGAGCTCGCCAGCTTCCTCGCCTATCGACTGCCCTACGTCGACCCGCTCAACCACTTGCAAGTGGAACTCATGAGGCGCTACCGCCAGCAGGCCCTGGACACGCAGGCAGCCCCGGACGCGTCAGAGAGGGTTCAGCGAGGCATCCACCTGTCCATCAACGGGGTGGCGGCAGGATTGCGCAACACGGGCTGAGCGTTCACCCTTACAATGCGCGACTGCCAGGAGAGAACCCCCGCCACGCGAGCAGCTGCGCAGGAGGTCGCCGAAGGCGCAGGGCCTCAGCCGGAGACGGTTGGGTCGCCCGAACGCTCAGGCAAAAGGACTGGCAGACACGACCTCGGTCGTGATCCTCACTGGAGAGAGTCCGGACGTTGCACCCCCAAAAGGCTGCGGCGAGCCGGGCCACCGAAGGGGCAAGCCTTGACCGCAGTCGCATCGGCTGCGAGGGGTCAATCTCTCAGGTAAAGCGGACAGAGAGGGCAAGCGGAAGTTCGTCGTTTCAGGCACCCCGTGGCTGAAGCGGCAGGACACATCAACACCCTGCCCTCCCGGCCACACCAGCCGGCATTCGCCATGTCCGAACTGCTCACGACCCCGCTGCACGCTCTGCACATCGAACTCGGCGCCAAGATGGTGCCCTTCGGTGGCTATGACATGCCCGTGCAGTACGCCAGCGGCATCCTGGCTGAACACAAGCACACCCGCGCCGCAGCGGGCCTGTTCGACGTCTCGCACATGGGTCAGGTGCTGCTCAGCGGCCCCGGTGCCGACGCTGCGCTCGAAACCCTGGTGCCCGTCGACATCGTCGACCTGCCGGTGTTCAAGCAGCGCTACGCCCTGTTCACCAACGACCAAGGCGGCATCCTCGACGACCTGATGGTCACCCGCCGTGAAAACGACCTGTTCGTGGTCGTCAACGCCGCCTGCAAGACCCAGGACATCGCCCACCTGCAGGCCAAGATCGGCCACCTGTGTAGCGTCACTCCCCTGCCCGATCAGGCCCTGCTGGCGCTGCAAGGCCCGCAAGCCGTGACCGCCCTGGCACGCCTGAACGAAGGCGTGCAAAAGCTGGTGTTCATGACCGGCGGTCACTTCGTGCTCGACGGCATCGACTGCTTCGTGACGCGCTCGGGCTACACCGGCGAAGACGGCTTCGAAATTTCCGCTCCAGCAGACAAGGCCGTGCAACTCGCCCGCGCCCTGCTGGCCCAACCCGAAGTCAAGCCCATCGGCCTGGGCGCGCGCGACACGCTGCGCCTGGAAGCCGGCCTGTGCCTCTACGGCCACGACATCGACACCACGACCACCCCCGTCGAAGGCAGCCTGACCTGGGCCATCCAGAAGGTGCGCCGCGTCGGTGGTGCCCGCGCAGGTGGCTACCCCGGTGCCGCCGTCGTTGACACGCAACTGGCCCAAGGTGCCGCCCGCAAGCGCGTCGGCTTGATCAGCACCGAACGCATGCCCGTGCGCGAAGGCGCCAAGGTGGTGGACGCCAGCGGCGCCGAGATCGGCCTCGTCACCAGCGGCTCGCTCGGCCCCAGCCTGAATCAGCCGGTGGCCCTGGCCTACGTCAGCACCGCCCACGCCGCCGTCGGCACGCCCGTCTTCGCCCTGGTGCGCGACAAGAAGGTGCCCATGGCGGTCACCAGCACCCCGTTCGTGCCCAACCGCTACCACCGCGGCTGATCACCCGCCACGCCCCCCAGATTCGGCCGAACGCTGAGAGACAATCACGCCCGTTCGGCTCAACCCAACCCAGATTCCCCCAAGGACGTCACCATGACCATCAAGTACACGCCCGACCACGAATGGCTGCAGATCGAAGCCGATGGCACCGCCATCGTCGGCATCACCCACCACGCCCAGGACGCCCTGGGTGACGTGGTCTTCGTCGACCTGCCCGCCGTGGGCGCCTCCTTCAAATCCAAGGACGTGGCCGGCGTGGTCGAGTCCGTGAAGGCCGCCGCCGACGTCTACATGCCGGTCGACGGCGAGATCACCGAAGTCAACGAAGCCCTGCGCGACGACCCGGCGCTCGCCAACACCGACCCGACCGGCGCCGGCTGGTTCTTCAAGGTCAAGCTGGCCAACCCCGCCCAGCTCGACGCCCTGATGGACAAGACCGCTTACGACGAGCTGCTGAAGAACGCCTGATGCGTTCACCCCCGGCGCCCCCTGTGTGGACGCCGGCCCCGAGGATGCGGCCCTGAGCCCGCTGCACCCTGAACCCACCCGATGCCGAACACCATGAGCCACGCTGCCCTGTCCTCCTTGCCAACCCTGTCGCAACTCGAGAATGCGACCGAATTCCAGGCCCGCCACCTCGGCCCCTGGGACGCAGAACAGGCCAGCATGCTCAAGGTGATCGGCGTGGCCTCGCGCCAGGCGCTGATGGAGGCCATCGTGCCCGAGACCATCCGCCGCCCGGCGCCGATGGACCTGCCCGCCGCGCTCACCGAAGCGCAAGCGCTGGCCGAACTCAAGGCCATCGCACAGCAAAACAAGGTGCTGCGCAACTTCATCGGCCAGGGCTACTTCAACACGCTCACCCCTGGCGTCATCCTGCGCAACATCCTCGAGAACCCCGCCTGGTACACGGCCTACACGCCTTACCAGGCCGAGATCTCGCAAGGCCGCATGGAGGCCCTGGTCAACTTCCAGACCATGGTCACCGACCTGACCGGCATGGCCATTGCCAACGCCTCGATGCTCGACGAGGCCACCGCCGCCGCCGAAGCCATGACCCTGGCCGCCCGCGTGGGCAAGAGCCAGTCGCAGCGCTTCGTGGTCGCCCACGACGTGCTGCCACAGAACCTCGAGGTGATCCAGACCCGTGCCAAGCCCCTGGGCATCACCGTTGACGTGGTGCACGCCACCGACCTGGTCAAGCACCTCGAGTCCAACGACTGCTTTGCCGCGCTGCTGCAGTACCCCGGCGTCAACGGCCAGGTCCGCGACCTCAAGCCCCTGATCGATGCGCTGCACGCCAAGGGCGCGCTGGCCATCGTCGCCGCCGACCTGCTGGCCCTGACCCTGCTGACCTCGCCCGGCGAGCTCGGTGCAGACATCGCCTGCGGCACCACCCAGCGCTTCGGCATGCCCATGGGCAACGGCGGCCCGCACGCCGGCTACCTGGCCACGCAGGACGCCTTCAAGCGTTCGCTGCCTGGCCGCCTCGTGGGCGTCAGCATCGACAGCCACGGCAACCCCGCCTATCGCCTGGCCCTGCAGACCCGCGAGCAGCACATCCGCCGCGAAAAGGCCACCTCCAACATCTGCACGGCCCAGGTGCTGCCCGCCGTCGTGGCCAGCATGTACGCCGTCTACCACGGCCCCGAAGGCCTCCAGCGCATCGCCCAGCGCGTGACCGCCTACGCCTCGATCCTGGCCGCGGGCCTCAAGCAGCTCGGTCGCGAACTGCTGCACGACACCTGGTTCGACACCCTGCACGTGCGCTGCGCCAGCCCGGCCGAACGCGACCAGTTGCTGGCCGCCGCCGTCGCAAAGGACATGAACCTGCGCGCCGCCAGCGCCGACACGCTGGGCATTTCGCTGGACGAGACCACCACCCGCGCCGACCTGGCCGACTTGCTGGCCGTGTTCGCCGCAGGCAAGGCCGTGCCCAGCGTTGACCAGCTGGCCGCCACCGCCACCATCGGCCTGCCCGAGGGCCTGCGCCGCACCAGCGCCTACCTGACGCACCCGGTGTTCAACACCCACCACTCCGAAACGGAGATGCTGCGCTACATCCGCGCCCTGTCCGACAAGGACCTGGCCCTGGACCGCACCATGATCCCGCTGGGCTCATGCACCATGAAGCTCAACGCCACCAGCGAGATGATCCCCATCACCTGGCCGGAGTTCGCGCACATCCACCCCTTCGCCCCGCGTGATCAGCTCAAGGGCTACGAGCTGCTCGACCAGCAGCTGTGCGCCTGGCTGTCGCAGGCCACAGGCTATGCCGGCATCAGCCTGCAGCCCAACGCCGGCTCGCAAGGCGAGTACGCCGGCCTGCTCATCATCAAGGCCTACCACGAGTCGCGCGGCGAAGGTCACCGCGACATCTGCCTGATCCCCGAGTCGGCCCACGGCACCAACCCCGCCAGCGCCCAGATGGTCGGCATGAAGGTCGTGGTCACCAAGTGCGACGCCAACGGCAACGTCGACCTCGACGACCTGCGCGCCAAGTGCGAGGCCCACAGCGCCAACCTGGCCGCCGTGATGATCACCTACCCGTCCACTTACGGCGTGTTCGAGACCCGCGTGACCGAGCTGTGCAAGCTGGTTCACGAACACGGTGGGCGCGTCTACGTGGACGGCGCCAACATGAACGCCCTGGTCGGCCTGGCCGCACCGGGCCAGTTCGGTGGCGACGTCAGCCACCTGAACCTGCACAAGACCTTCTGCATCCCGCACGGCGGTGGTGGCCCCGGCGTCGGCCCCGTCTGCGTGGTCGAAGACCTCGCGCCGTTCCTGCCGGCGCACCGCTCGGCCGGTCTGGGCACCGACCAGCAAGTCGGCGCCGTCTCGGCCGCCCCGCTGGGCAACGCCGCCGTGCTGCCCATCAGCTGGATGTACATCCGCATGATGGGCGCCGATGGCCTCAAGGCCGCCACCGAGGTCGCCATCCTGAATGCCAACTACGTGGCCGCCCGCCTGGCCGACCACTACGACATCCACTTCAGCGGCGGCAGCAGCGTCGTCAAGGGCGGTGGCGTGGCCCACGAGTGCATCCTCGACCTGCGCCCCTTGAAGGACAGCAGCGGCGTGTCCGCCGAAGACGTGGCCAAGCGCCTGATCGACTACGGCTTCCACGCGCCCACGTTGAGCTTCCCGGTCGCCGGCACGCTGATGGTCGAGCCCACGGAGAGCGAATCCCAGACCGAACTCGACCGCTTCTGCGACGCCATGATCGCCATCCGCGACGAGATCCGCGCCGTCGAAGATGGCCGCCTGCCTCGCGAGGACAACCCGCTCAAGCACGCCCCGCACACCGCGGCCACCCTGCTGAGCGGCGAGTGGCAGCACGCCTACAGCCGCGAAACCGCCGCCTACCCGGTGCCCAGCCTGCGCCTGCAAAAGTACTGGTCTCCGGTTGGCCGCGTGGACAACGTTCACGGCGATCGCAACCTGTTCTGCAGCTGCCTGCCCATCTCGGCCGAGGCCTGATGCGACACAAGCCCAGGTGACGGGCATGGTCTTTGTGCATCGCGGCAAGCGGCGCCAAGACAATGTCCTGTCTTACGCCGGGCTCGGTGTGCGTTAGTCGTATCACGGCGGGCCCCTTCACGCCTGACACCGCCCCTGAGGCGGTGCACCGATGCAGGAGGCTCAATGGGTTCCGCGATCACGCACGCCCCACTGCCAGGGCTCCTGGCGCCAGCCGGTGCCAGCCTGGAGCTGGCCCTGCACGCTGCCCGAGCTGGCGTCTGGGAATGGGACCTCCGCACCGACCAGAACCGCTGGACCGAAGAGGTCTGGCGCCTCCACGGCCTCAGCCCAGGCGAGCAGCCCCCGTCCTACCAGACGTGGTTGTCCAGCATCCACCCCGACGACCGCGATGCGGCCATGCGGGCGGTCAGCGAGGCAAGGCGTGCGGGCGCACCCTTTGAAGGGTGCTGGCGCACGCTCCCCGAGCGAGGCCCTGTTCGCTGGCTCCTGAGCCGGGGCCAGCCTGGCCTGCTCACCCGCGATGGGCCGACCCACTACGTCGGCATCGTGATGGACGTCACCTCACAAAAGGCGAGCGACGACGAGAACCTGCGATGGCAGGAAAGTTCGACCGAGGTCGTCCCCAGCGCCCCCCCTGCCCCATCCGAGCACGAGCGCCTGCTCCAGACCATCCTCGACGGCGTGCCCGGCCTGGTCGGCTACTGGGACAAACTGCTTTGCAACCGCTTTACCAACCACGCCTACAGCGATTGGTTCGGCATGACCCCGGACGAGATCCGAGGCAAGCACATCAGCAAACTGCTGGGCAAAAGCCTGTTTGAGCTCAATCGACCCCACATCGAAGGTGCCCTGCGCGGCGAGCGGCAATGCTTTTTGCGGGACCTGCCCGTGCCCGGCCATCCCGGGCAGTACCGCGTCAGCGAAACCCACTACCTGCCCGACTTCGACGGGGACTCGGTCAAAGGCTTCCTGGTGCTCGTGCTCGACGTGACCGACACCAAGCTCGCAGAGCAAACCGCGCGAGCGGCCAGCCAGGCCAAATCAGACTTCCTCTCCAACGTCAGTCACGAGCTGCGCACGCCCTTGAACACGATGTTCAGCCTCGCACAAATCGGCCTCAAAGAAAGCACGGGCTCGCCCTGCGCCGGCACCTTCAGGCAGATCCTCGATTCAGGTCAGCACCTGCTCTCGCTCATCGACGAGGTGCTCGACTTCTCCAAGATCGAGGCCGGCAAGATGCACCTGCACCTGGGCGTGGTCGACATTGGTCGGCTGATCGAGCAGGTACTCGGCGTCACCGCATTGCGCGCCTGCAGCAAAGGCATCAGGCTTGAGATCGACGAGGGTGTCGATGTGCCCGCGCAGACGCTGGGCGACGCCAAACGCCTGACCCAGATCCTGGTGAACCTGATCACCAACGCCATCAAGTTCACCGACCAGGGTGAAGTGCGACTCATCCTGAGCAGACAAGGCAGCCGGCTCAACTTCACGGTCAGCGACACGGGCACAGGCATCCCACCCGAACGGTTGGACGAGTTGTTCCAGCCCTTCGTTCAGGTGCACGATGCGCAAGCCCCCCAGACCGGCGGCGCTAGCAACGCTGGAACCGGGCTCGGGCTGGCGATCTGCAAAAGCCTGGTCGAACTCATGGGGGGCGAGATCGAGGTGCGCAGCGAGCGGGGGCGCGGAACGAGTGTTTGCGTGAGCCTGCCCTTGCAGGAAGCGGCGCCACCCAATTGGACGACCTTGTCCAACCTCGTGCTCATCGGATTTCCGGAGGGCGAGCGCGAGGCCCTGCTGCACCAATTGAAACAACGCGGCTGCCCCGCCTGCTGGAGCGATCGCGTGCCAGAGACCCGACCACGCGCTGCCACGCTGCTGCTCCATCAGCGCGCCCTGGGCACGCACACGGCCAACTCGCTCTGCAAGCATCCGGCCAATCCTTGGTCGTACACCTGCCCGACATGGGTGTCCGCCCAGTGGGGCAGGACGGCACACCGCTGTCCATGGACACCCTCCTGCTGAGCGGCCCGCTCTCCCCCCTTCGGCTTCTGCACGCCCTGACCCATCGCCCCCAACCGCAGGCACGCGCAGGCCAGCGCAGGCTGAGTGGCCTGCGCCTGCTCGCAGCGGAAGACAACCCGGTGAACCGGCTGATCCTGGGGCAAATGCTGGAGGCGGAAGGAGCTGCCATCGCAGTTTGCCTTCGACGGCGAACAAGCCGTCGAGCGCGTGGCCAAAGGCCCTGCCAACATCGATCTCGTGCTGTGCGACATCCAGATGCCCGTCATGGACGGCAACGAGGCAACACGGCGCATCCGAAGCCTGGCGCCTCAGCTTCCCGTCATAGGTTTGACAGCGCACGCCTTCAACCAGGCTAGGCAAGAGGCGATGAGCGCGGGCATGGTCGACTACATCACCAAACCCTACATGCTGGATACACTGGTGCAGGCGGTGCTCAAGCACGTGTCACGCCCGCCGGAGAGCCCCATGAAAGTTGTACCCCCGTCCAGCCCTTCGGTAGCTCCTGCGCTCGCCACGCCCGAAGCCGACTGGTTCAGCATGCAGCAACACTTCGCACCACAACCTGGTGTCCTGAGTGCCTTGATGAGCGTGGCCAGCCAAACACTGCCCGGTGTGGCCGATCAACTGAACCAGGCCTTGCAGTCTGCAGACCTGGTGCGACTGGCCAAGGTGGCCCACGAAATCAAGGGCATTGCCCTGAACCTGCGCACCCCGGGCCTGACCGACCTCGCCACGCAAACGCAGGACCAGGCCAGGCAGGCCAACCCGGAGTCGAGTGCATTGGGCCAGCGGCTGTCCGTGCACCTGCAGGGTTTCCTGACCCATCTGGCCGCGCTCGACCGGCAGGCCAGCTCGATGCCTGGCAAGCAGGCTCAGTAAATCAGTCGATCAGGTCGGATGTCGCGCAGGATCGTCGTGGCGATCTCTTCGATCGACTTGTGCGTCGATGACAGCCAAGCGATGCCCTCGCGGCGCATCATGGATTCGGCCTGCTGAACTTCAAAGCGGCAGCTCTCCAGGCTGGCGTAGCGGCTGTTGGGCCGACGCTCGTTGCGAATCTGGCTGAGCCGTTGCGGGTCGATGGTCAGCCCGAAGCACTTCTTTTTGTAGGGTTTGAGCATGGTCGGCAAGAACCCACGGTCAAAGTCCTCGGGAATCAGGGGCACGTTGGCCGCCTTCACACCGTGCTGCATGGCCAGGTAAAGCGAAGTGGGCGTCTTGCCGCAACGGCTCACGCCAACCAGCACCACATCTGCCTCTTCGAGGTTGCGAGACGACTGCCCGTCATCGTGCTCGAGCGCGTAATTGATGGCGTCGATGCGGTTGTTGTACTCGCCGTCCACGCTCGCGTCGCTGAAGCGACCGACGCGGTGGTTGGACTTCATGTTGAGCTCTTCTTCCAAGGGCTCCACGAAAGTCTTGATGACGTCAAAAACCTTGCCCTGGCAGGTCTGCAGGATCGACAGCACGTCGTCATTGGCCAAGGTGGTGAAAACAATGGGGCGCTGCCCCTCCCGCTCGGCCGCGGTGTTGATCTCGCGCACCACGTGGAAGGCTTTGTCCTCCGTGTCGATGAAGGGCCGGCGGACGTGGCGGGGCTTGATGGCGAACTGGGCCAGGATGGAATTGCCCATGGTTTCGGCGGTGATGCCGGTGCCATCGGACACGAAGAAAACGCTGCGATCGGGCATGGGGATGCGGGGACCTCGAACGAGGGGGTGAGGTGTTCACAACACCGGCCCCCGGCGCGATCCGGATTCATTGGAAAGACCCCCCGGATCATAGGCGGGACCCTACAATCGGTTCAACCGTTTCCGGCCCGCCCGCTGACGCCTGCCAGGTCACACCATCAAAACAACAGACCGGCCGCCCCAGCTTCGCCCCGGAAGCCCCAAGATTTTTTCACCATCCTGGAGTTTTTCTATGACCGAACGCTTTGCGCCGACCGCCCTGGTCGTGCCCTTCGAGCAATTGCGCATGTCCGACGTCGAGTCGGTCGGCGGCAAGAACGCCTCGCTGGGCGAGATGATCTCCCAGCTGCCCGACGGCGTGCGCGTGCCCACCGGCTTCGCCACCACCGCCCACGCCTTCCGCGAGTTTCTCAAGCATGACGGCCTGAGCCTGCGCATCAGCCAGCGCCTGGCCACGCTCGACACCGAAGACGTCAAGGCCCTGGCCCAGGCCGGGGCAGAAATCCGTGGCTGGGTCGAGGCCCAACCCTTTCCCGCCGACCTCGAAAAGGCCATCCGCGATGCGTTCGTGACGCTGGCTGGCGACACCCCCCAGGCCTCCTTCGCCGTGCGCTCCTCGGCCACCGCCGAAGACCTGCCCGACGCCTCGTTCGCCGGCCAGCAGGAAACCTTCCTGAACGTCATCGGCATCGAAGACATCCTGCACAAGATGAAGGAAGTCTTCGCCTCGCTCTACAACGACCGCGCCATCTCTTACCGCGTGCACAAGGGCTTCGCCCACGACGTGGTGGCCCTCTCTGCGGGCGTGCAACGCATGGTTCGCTCCGACATCGGCGCCGCCGGCGTGATGTTCACCATCGACACCGAGTCCGGTTTTTCGGACGTGGTCTTCATCACCTCCAGCTACGGCTTGGGTGAAACCGTGGTGCAGGGCGCCGTCAACCCCGACGAGTTCTACGTCCACAAGCCCGCGCTCAAGGCTGGCAAGCAGGCCGTCATCCGCCGCAACCTGGGCTCCAAGCTGATCAAGATGGAGTTCTCCACGCCCGAAGAGAAGGCCGCGTCGGGCAAGCTGGTCAAGACCGTGGACACCACCGTCGAAGCCCGCAACCGCTACAGCCTGACCAACGACGACGTCATGGAGCTGGCCCGCTACGCCCTCGTCATCGAGCAGCACTACGGCCGCCCGATGGACATCGAGTGGGGCAAGGACGGCGGCGACGGCAAGATCTACATCCTCCAAGCCCGCCCCGAGACGGTCAAGAGCCAGCAGCAAGGCAAGAGCGAGCAGCGCTACAAGCTCAAGGGCACCGGCACCATCCTCGCTGAAGGCCGCGCCATCGGCCAGAAGATCGGCACCGGCCCGGTCCGCATCGTCCACAACATCTCCGAGATGGACAAGGTCCAGCCGGGCGACGTGCTGGTCACCGACATGACCGACCCCAACTGGGAGCCGGTGATGAAGCGCGCCAGCGCCATCGTCACGAACCGCGGCGGTCGCACCTGCCACGCGGCCATCATCGCGCGTGAGCTGGGCATCCCGGCTGTGGTGGGCTGCGGCAACGCCACCGAGCGCCTGACCGACGGCACCCTGGTGACCGTGGCCTGCTCCGAGGGCGACACCGGCCACATCTACGAAGGCCTGCTGGAAACGGAAGTCACCGAGGTGACCCGTGGCGAGATGCCCCACATCGGCCTGAAGATCATGATGAACGTCGGCAACCCGCAACTGGCCTTCGACTTCGCGCAGATGCCGAACGCCGGCGTGGGCCTGGCACGCCTCGAGTTCATCATCAACAACAACATCGGCGTGCACCCCAAGGCCATCCTCGACTACCCGAACGTCGACAACGACCTGAAGAAAGCCGTCGAGTCCGTGGCCCGAGGTCACGCCTCGCCGCGCGCCTTCTACGTCGACAAGCTGGCCGAAGGCATCGCCACCATCGCCGCTTCGTTCTGGCCCAAGCCCGTCATCGTGCGCCTGTCGGACTTCAAGTCCAACGAGTACAAGAAGCTCATCGGCGGTTCGCGCTACGAGCCCGAAGAAGAAAACCCGATGCTGGGCTTCCGTGGCGCCTCGCGCTACATCAGCGCCGAGTTCGGCGAGGCCTTCGCGATGGAGTGCGAAGCCCTCAAGCGCGTGCGCAACGACATGGGCCTGACCAACGTCGAGATCATGGTGCCCTTCGTGCGCACCTTGAAACAGGCCGAGCGCGTCACCAAGATGCTGGCCGACCACGGCCTGGTGCGCGAATCCAAGGGCGGCAAGGACGGCCTGCGCGTCATCATGATGTGCGAGGTGCCCTCCAACGCCATCCTGGCCGAGCAGTTCCTGGAGTTCTTCGACGGCATGTCCATCGGGTCGAACGACCTGACCCAGCTCACGCTGGGCCTGGACCGCGACTCCGGACTGGAGTTGCTGGCGCACGATTTCGACGAACGCGACCCAGCCGTCAAGGCATTGATCTCGCGAGCCATCGCCGCCTGCCGGGCCACCGGCAAGTACATCGGCATCTGTGGCCAGGGCCCTTCCGACCACCCGGATTTCGCCGAGTGGCTGGCCGCCGAGGGCATCGTGTCCATCTCGCTGAACCCCGACACCGTGGTCGACACCTGGCAACGCCTGGCCGCCAAGTGAGGTCGCGCCCTGCCGTTCGGCGGGCTTGCGACCTGTTTTCGGGGTGTCGAACACCCTGAACCCCTCACGCCACCCACGGGTGGCGTTTTTGTTGCTATACTCGCGGGTTTTCCGAATGTTGAAGCCTCTGATCAAAAGAGGCTCAACCCTTGCCGTCAGCGGGTTTGACGCTTCGCGACGGCTTCCATCCCACCTTCTCACCCGGTGAGAGGTGGGGAATCCACAAGGAGTCACCATGCGTCACTATGAAATCATCGTGCTGATCCACCCGGATCAAAGCGAGCAGGTTCCGGCCATGCTGGAGCGTTACAAGACCCTGATCACCACCACCGGTGGCCAGGTGCACCGCGTTGAAGACTGGGGCCGTCGTCAGCTGGCTTACCAGATCAACAAGCTGGCCAAGGCGCACTACCTGTGCCTGAACGTCGAAATCAGCAAGGAAACCCTGGCTGAAATCGAAACCGGCTTCAAGTTCAACGACGCCGTGCTGCGTCACCTGACCGTGCAGAAGGACAAGGCCGAGACCACTCCTTCCGTGATGATGAAGCAAGTCGAGCGTGAAGAGGCCCGCAAGGCCCAGCAGGACCAAGCCGCTGCCTGATCCATGCCGCAAGGCGTGAATCGGCTGCCCGTCCAGCCCTGACGTGACGAAGCCCGCCAGACCCCGCAAGACATGAACCAAGTCCTGCTGTCTGCCCGGATCATCGAACGCAAGGCACTGCGATACACCCCCGCCGGACTCCCTGCCCTGGACCTCGTGCTTGAACACGAGTCCGAACTGCAGGAAAACCAGCGAAGCCGCAAGGTTCAGCTGGAGATGAAGGCAGTGGCCGTTGGCGACATCGCGCAAGCGTTGAGCCGGCTGCCCATCGGAGAGGCTCACGGCTTCACCGGTTTCCTGGGGTCACCGCGCAACGGACGAGGCGTGCTGCTGCACATCACCGCTCTACAAGACATCGTTTAAACCATCCACCGGATATTGAGAGGTCATCATGGCTGCTCCCCGCTCCAAGAACGGCAAGTTCTCCAAAGACCGCAAGGGCAAGCGCAACACGCAATCCCTGCTGTTCCGTCGCAAGCGCTTCTGCCGCTTCACCGTCGCTGGCGTCGAACAAATCGACTACAAGGACGTCGACACCCTGCGCGACTTCATCGCTGAAAACGGCAAGATCATCCCCGCTCGCCTGACCGGCACCCGCGCGATCTACCAACGTCAGCTGACCACCGCCATCAAGCGCGCCCGCTTCCTGGCCCTGCTGCCTTACAGCGACCAACATCGCGTCTAAGGAGTCACCGTCATGCAAATCATCCTCCTCGAAAAAGTCGCCAACCTGGGTACCCTGGGTGACGTGGTCAAGGTCAAGGACGGCTACGCCCGCAACTTCCTGATCCCGACTGGCCAAGCTCGCCGCGCCACCACCAAGGCCGTCGCCGAGTTCGAAGCCCGTCGCGCCGAACTGGAAAAGGCTTCCGCCGAGAAGCTGGCCGCTGCCCAAGCCGTGGGCGAAAAGCTGAGCGGCAAGACCGTCTCCCTCAGCCAGAAGGCTGGCGTGGACGGCCGCCTGTTCGGCTCGGTCACCAACTTCGACATCGCCGAAGGCCTCAAGGCTGCCGGCTTCGAAGTGACCAAGCAGCAGGTTCGCCTGCCCAACGGCCCGCTCAAGACCACCGGTGAACACGCCGTGTCCGTCGCCCTGCACACCGACGTGGTGGTGGACGTGACCGTCGCCGTGGTTGGCGAAACCGTCTGATCCTCTGGGATCATGGGCCGCTTCGGTGGCCCGCCTGAGCAAAGCCGGCGCAAGCCGGCTTTGTCGTTTCTGGGTGTCCTTTACCTGCTGAGCGCCCAGGCGGGCAGTTGTCCTCGCGTTTCCCCAGGAAGCCCCCAGGATCCCCCACGCTTGCCCACAGCTTTATCCACAGGCCCCGCGCTTCGCCGGCCGTATGATTGAACACATGGCTGCAGTCTTCCCCAACGCATCAACTTCCACGCCCACGGGCCTCAGCGTGGGCGCCTCCGGCGGCAGCGACGAGATCGCCCGCCTGCGCGTGCCCCCCCATTCCATCGAGGCAGAGCAAAGCGTGCTGGGCGGCCTGCTGCTGGACAACAGCGCCTGGGACCGCGCCGCCGACCTGCTGCACGAGGGCGACTTCTACCGCCATGAGCACCAGCTCATCTTCGTGGCCATCCAGCAACTGGTGTCGGCCTCCAAGCCCGCCGACGTCATCACCGTTTTCGAGCAACTGCAAATGCAGGGCAAGGCTGCGGACGTGGGTGGACTGGTCTACCTCAACAACCTGGCGCAGTCGGTGCCCAGCGCGGCCAACATGCGCCGCTACGCCGAGATCGTGCGCGAACGCGCCGTGCTGCGCAAACTGGTGACAGCCTCTGACGAGATCGCCACCAACGCATTCAACCCGCAGGGCAAGTCGGTCTCGGACATCCTGGACGAGGCCGAAGCCCGCATCATGAAGATCGGCGAAGAGGGCAGCCGCAACAAGCAGGGCTTCTTCGCCATGGACGGCCTGGTCGTCGACCTGCTCGACCGCGTGCAGGAGCTGGCCGACAACGGCGCCGAAGACGTCACCGGCGTACGCACGGGCTTCATCGAGATGGACAAGATGACGGCCGGCCTGCAAAAAGGCGACCTCATCATCCTGGCCGCGCGCCCTTCCATGGGCAAAACCGCTTTTGCACTCAACATCGGCGAGAACGTGGCCGTCAACGAGGGCCTGCCGGTGGCGGTGTTCTCGATGGAAATGGGTGCCTCCCAGCTGGCGCTGCGGATGGTCGGCTCCATCGGCCGCATCAACCAGCAGAACCTGCGCACAGGCCGCCTGACCGACGACGAATGGAGCCGCCTGAGCGAGACGGTCGAGAAGCTGCGCCACGCGCACGTCTTCATCGACGAGACACCGGGCCTCTCGCCCAACGAGTTGCGCGCACGAGCACGTCGCCTGGCCCGCCAGTTCGGCGGCACGCTGGGCCTGATCATCATCGACTACCTGCAGCTGATGAGTGGCTCGGGCGGCAACGAAGAAAACCGCGCCACCGTGATCGGCGAAATCTCGCGGGGCCTCAAGGCCCTGGCGAAAGAGCTGCAGTGCCCGGTGATCGCGCTGTCGCAGCTCAACCGCTCGGTTGAGACGCGGCCCGACAAGCGCCCCATGATGTCCGACCTTCGCGAATCGGGCGCCATCGAGCAGGACGCCGACGTGATCATGTTCATCTACCGCGACGAGTACTACAACAAGGAATCGAAGATCCCCGGCACGGCCGAGATCATCATTGGCAAGCAGCGTAACGGCCCGGTGGGCAGCCTGCACCTGGCCTTCCTGAAATCGAACACGCGCTTCGAGAACCTGGCGCCCGGCACCTACATCGGCGGCGACGAGTACTGATCTGCGCCTCGCAAAGCCAACGGCCCCGGAGCTCGCGCTCACGGGGCCGCTTTCATTCGAAGGCCTGTCAGCGATCAGTCGTCGCTGCCACCCAGCGCCATCAGCAGCTGCAACAGGGACGTGAACACGTTGTAGACATCCAGGTACAGCGCCAGCGTGGCGGTGACGTAGTTGGTCTCGCCGCCATCGATGATGCGCTTGATGTCATAAAGAATGAAAGCCGAGAAGATCAGCACGGCCATGGCCGAGATCGCGAGCATCAGCGCCGGCATCTGCAGCCAGATGTTGGCAACCGCGGCCACGATCAGCACCAGGGCACCGACGAAGAGCCACTTGCCCATGCTCGACAGGTCTCGCTTGACCACGCTCGACAAGGTGGCCATGGCGCCGAAGATCAGCGCGGTGCCACCAAAGGCCATGCCGATGAGCTGAGCGCCGTTGCCCAGGCCCAGCGCAAAGCTCAGCAGCCGGGACATCATCAAGCCCATGAAGAAGGTGAAACCCAGCAGGAGCAGCACGCCCACGCCGGAGTTCTTGAACTTCTCGATGGCGAAGAAGAAACCGAAGGAAATCGCCATGAAGGCGATGAAGGTCACGAGCGGGCCACCGAGGCTGAAGCCGCCCATGGCGACGCCCATCCAGGCGCCCAGCACCGTGGGCAGCAAGGACAGCGCCAGCAAGGCGTAGGTGTTGCGCAGCACGCGCTGACGCTGGGCCGAGCCAACAGCGCCGCCGTAGACGACGTCAATGGGCTTGATCGAACGATCCATGTGTTTCTCCAAAGTGATGTGAGCGGCGAGACCGAGCCCGCGCCGATGCGCCGATGTTATGTCATCTGCAGGGCGCGCCCAAGTCTCCACGCGCGGGCCACCCTCATCGCAGGGTGATCCGGGGCAGACTCAGGCTCAGGCCACGCGGCGGCGCAGCGACTCGTACAAGCAGATGGCGGTGGCTGCCGCCACATTCAAGGACTCCTCGCCACCAGGCTGAGGAATCCGAACGGACAACGTGCATCGCGCCATCAGTTCGCCGCTGACCCCCTGCCCTTCATGGCCCATGACCCATGCGCATGGCTCGGGCAACTTCACGCTGTGCAGCTCGTTTTCGGTGTGCGAACTGGTGGCCACCAAGGGCACCCCCAGGCCGGCGAGGTCTTCGGCAGACAGTTGCTCGACGAGGTTCAACCCAAAGTGCGCCCCCATGCCGGCACGCAGCACCTTGGGCGACCACAGACCTGCCGTGCCCTTGAGGGCCAGCACCTGCCCAACGCCCAGGGCCGCCGCGCTGCGCAAGATGCTGCCGACGTTGCCAGCGTCCTGCAGGCGGTCCAGCACCACCGTGGCCACGCCCGATTGCACGGCACCCGTCAGCACATGTTCCCCCACGAGCGGCATGAGAAAGCCGATTCGCGCAGGCGACTCCAGGCCCGTGAACACCTTCCAGAGCGCCTCGGGCACGACCACCACGCGAGCGGCCTGGCGGGCCAGCCGGGTGGCCAGGTCGGCACGCTCATCGCTGCCCTGCCCTTGACCATGCTCGCCGACCCAGGCGGTGTCAGCCACCACGGCCAGGGGCGCGCGCAGGCCACGCGCCAGCGCCGCGCGGCAAAGATGATCGCCTTCCAGCCAGACCTCGGCCTGCTTGCGGTAGGCCAGTGGCTCCTGGGACAGCCGGCGCAGTCGCGCAATGAGCGCGTTCTCGCGCGAAGTGATGAGCTGAACGGAAGAGTCGGTCATGTGTTGTCAGCGGCGCAGCGGGCTGCCCACCACCAGGGTCGGGTCCGGCACCAGGCCCAGCACCACCTTCACGGGCCCGAAGCTGCGCCGGTGATGGGGTGTCGCGCCATGCTCGCGCAGGGCCGCCAAGTGATCGGCAGTGGGGTAGCCCTTGTGGCCATCAAAGCCGTATTGGGGGTGCGCCTGATGCAGCTCGTCGCAGATGCGGTCGCGATGCACCTTCGCCAGGATCGAGGCCGCCGAGATGGCCTGCACCTTGGCATCGCCCTTGACGATGGCCTGGGCAGGCACCTGCAGCGGCGGCACCCGGTTGCCATCGACCTGCACCAGGGAAGGCTTCAGGCGCAGGCCTTCGACGGCGCGGCGCATGGCCAGCATGGTCGCGTGGAGGATGTTGAGTTCGTCGATCTCTTCGACCGAGGCCAGGGCAATGCTGCAGCACAGTGCCTTGGCCCGGATTTCGTCGAACAGGGCCTCTCGCTGGCGAGCTGTGAGCTTTTTGGAATCGGCCAGGCCTGCGATGGGGTTGAGTTCGTCGAGGATGACGGCTGCCGCCACCACCGGACCCGCCAAGGGGCCACGCCCCGCCTCGTCCACACCCGCCAGCAAACCGGTGGGCTCTAGCGGGCACAGCAGGTCCAGTTGCTGGTCAGCGTGCAAGGGGGCAACCGCCTCAACGCGCTTCGAGGACTTTCGCGATCGCATCGGTGGCGGCCTGGCCGGTGTTGCGGCGCAGGGTGTGATGGAGTTCAAGGAAGCGCTGTTGCACCGAGGCGCTGCGCGAGGGGTCATCCAGCCAGGCGAGCACGTCCTTGGCCAGTTGCACCGGTTTGGCATCGTCCTGCAAGCGCTCGGGCACGACGAAATCTCGCTCGAGGATGTTGGGCAGGCCCACCCAAGGCAGGTAGCCCATGCGCTTCATGATCTGCCAACTCATGGGGCTGAGCTGGTAGGCAATCACCATGGGGCGCTTGAACAACGCGGCCTCCAGCGTGGCCGTGCCACTGGCTATGAGGGTGACGTCGCAGGCGGCCAGGGCTTCGTGCGATTGGCCATCAAGCAAGGTCAGCGGTGCATCAGGCGCGTGTTCGCGCACCATGGGCTCCACCAACGAGCGCAAGCCAGGCACGACGGGCAACACAAAGCGCAGATCAGGGCGCTGCCTGGCCAGCAGGGCCACGGTCTGCAAGAAGCACGGCGCGATGTGCTGGATCTCGCCACGGCGGCTGCCTGGCAGCACCGCCACCAGCGGCGTGGACTCGGCGATGCCCAGCGCCGCACGCGCGGCCGCACGCGGCACCTCCAGCGGGATCGTGTCGGCCAGCGGGTGCCCCACGAAGCTCGCGTTGATGCCCGCGTCCTGGTAGATCTTCGGCTCGAAGGGAAACAGGCAGAGCATGTGGTCCACCGAGCGGTGGATCTTCTTGATGCGCCCGCCACGCCAAGCCCAGATCGAAGGGCTGACAAAGTGCACGGTCTTGACGCCCTGCTCTTTGAGGCGGGCTTCCAGGCCGAGGTTGAAGTCGGGGGCATCGACGCCGATGAACACGTCGGGTCGATCAGCCAGCAGGCGATCACCCAGGCGGCGGCGGATGGTCCAGATCTCGCGGAAGCGCCGCAGCACCTCCATGTTGAAGCCGTGAACCGCCAGCTTTTCGTGCGGCCACCAGGCCTCGAAGCCCTGAGCAGCCATCTTGGGGCCGCCGATGCCTTGCGAGCTCAGACCCGGCCAGCGCGACTTCATGCCACGCAGCAGCAGCCCGGCCAGCAGGTCACCGGAGGTTTCACCGGCGACCATGCCGATGCGGGGATCGGGCCGACTCACCTGGAGGCCCCCTCAGCGCACAATGCCGCGTTGGGCGTCGGCCAGGAAGGCCAGCATCTTGTCGATGTCGCCTTGCACACCTTCGGCCAAGGCCTCGGGCGCGGACTTGAGCGCCGTGATCTCTTGCACCGAAGCGGCGAGCGTCAGGCCCTTGCGATACAGCAGCTTGTACATGGCCTTGAGGTTGGCCAGGCGCTCGGGCGAGTAGCCACGGCGACGGGGGCCTTCCTGGTGCACGTTCTGCGCTTCGGCCGGGTTGCCAGCAGCCACCACGAAAGGCGGCAGGTCTTGCGACAGGCGAGTCTGGAAACCCAGCATGGCGAAGTCGCCGATGCGCACAAACTGGTGGATGCCGCTGATGCCGCCGATCAGCGTGAAGTTGCCCACCGTGACGTGACCGGCGAACTGCACCGAGTTGGCGATCACGTTGTGGTCACCGATGACGCAGTCGTGGGCCACGTGCACGTAGGCCATGATCCAGTTGTCGTGGCCGACCTGGGTCACGCCCTTGTCCTGCACCGTGCCGGTGTTGAACGTGGTGAACTCGCGGATGGTGTTGCGGTCACCGATGATCAGCTGCGTGGGCTCGCCCTTGTACTTCTTGTCCTGCGGATCGGCACCCAGCGAGGCGAACTGGTAGACCTTGTTGTCACGGCCGATGGTGGTCACACCTTCGATCACGCAGTGCGCGCCGATGCTCGTGCCTTCACCGATGCGCACGTTCGGGCCGATGGTCGTGAAAGCGCCCACGCTGACCGAGTCGGCCAACTCAGCCTTCGCGTCAACGATGGCGGTGGGGTGGATGTTCGCCATGGGCTCAGGCCACCTTGCGCACGGTGCACATCAGCTCGGCCTCGACGGCAAGCTCTTCGCCCACCATGGCACGGGCCTTGAACTTGTAGATGCCACCCTTGTTGCGATCCATGAAGACGTCAAGGAAGAGCTGGTCACCCGGCTCGACCGGGCGCTTGAAGCGCGCACCATCGATGCCCACGAAGTAGTACACCGAGTTTTCATCGGCGGCGTTGCCCATGGTCTCGAAGGCCAGCAGCGCAGCGGCCTGAGCCAGCGCCTCAAGCATCATCACGCCGGGCATGACCGGGCGGCCCGGGAAGTGCCCCTGGAAGAACGGCTCGTTGATGGTGACGTTCTTGAGTGCGCGGATGCGCACGTTCTTTTCAACCTCCAGCACCCTGTCCACCATGAGGAAGGGGTAGCGGTGGGGGAGCTTGTTGAGGATCTTGTGGATGTCCATCAGCTTTTCACTTCTTTTTCAAGGGCGCGGATGCGGTCACGCAGGGCGTGCAGCTGTCGCAGGGTCGCGGCGTTCTTTTCCCAGGACGCGTTGTCATCGAACGGGAAGACGCCGCTGTACTGCCCGGGCTTGAGGATGGAGCGCGAGATCAACGTGCCCGAAGAAACATGCACGTGGTCCGCCAACGTCAGGTGACCCAGGATCATGCCTGCGCCCCCGACGGTGCAATGTTTGCCGATGCGCGCGCTGCCGGCCACGCCAACGCAGCCCGCCATGGCCGAGTGCTCGCCGATGTGCACGTTGTGCGCGATCTGAACCAGGTTGTCGAGCTTGACGCCGTCTTCGATGACGGTGTCGTCCAGCGCGCCGCGGTCAACGCAGGTGTTGGCGCCCAGCTCGACGTCGTTGCCGATGCGCACGGCACCAAGCTGCTCGATCTTTTCCCAGCGGCCCTGGTGCGGCGCGAAACCGAAGCCGTCGGCCCCGATGACCACGCCGCTGTGGAAGATGCAACGCTCGCCGATCACGCAGTCGAAGCCGATGGTGACGTGCGGGGCCAGGCGAGTGCCTGCACCGATGCGAGCGCGCTCACCCACCGAGGTGTGCGAACCGATGACCACGCCATCGCCGACGACGGCTCCCGCCTCGACCACCACCAGAGGGCCGATGTGCACGCCCTGCCCGATCACCGCTTCAGGAGAGACCACGGCGCTGTGGTGGATCGCCGCAGTCGGACGGGGTCGCACACGTGCCGCCCACCAACGGGTGACAGCAGCGAAGAAGCGATAGGGGTCAGCGGTGACGATGGCCGAGCGCAGCTTGGCTGCATCGCCCAACACAGCCGGGCTGATGATCACGCAAACAGCCTGCGTGTCGGCCAGCTGGCTGCGGTACTTCGGGTTGGAGAGGAACGACAGCGTGCCAGGCTCTTGGGTGTCCAGCGGACCGATGCGACGAATCACCGTGTCAGCGTCACCTTGGATTTCGGCCTCGAAACCACCCAGGGCTTCGTCTGCAAGCGCCTTGACCAGCTCGCCGAGCGTGGTGCTCAGCGTCGTGGCGGTGGCGGCTTGGGCGTTCGCATGCGACGCGTTCACTTGCCCGACCCGGCGTTCATCGCCTTGATGACCTTGTCGGTGATGTCGACACGGGGGCCGGCGAACACCGCTTCCTGGACGATCAGGTCGTACTTGTCCTGATCGAAAATCAACTTGACCACTCGATTGGCTTTTTCAAGCACAGACGCCAGCTCTTCGTTCTTGCGCTGGTTGAGGTCTTCCTGGAACTCGCGTCGCTTGCGTTGCAGCTCGCGATCCTGGTCCACCAACTCCCGCTGGCGGCGCACCCGCTCGGACTCACCCAGCGAGGCGGTCTCCCTGTCAAAGCGATCTGACGCGGCCTTCAGGCGTGACTCGCTGTCCAGCAGCTCTTTTTCACGCTTGGTGAACTCGCCTTCGAGCTTGGCCTGGGCAGCCTTGGCCATGGCGGCGTCACGCAGGACGCGGTCGAGGTTCACGAAGCCGATCTTGAGCTCCTGAGCCGAGACCGCGGCCGCGCAGCTCAGCGCAGCGATGGCCACCAAGGTCTTGAAGGTCGAAGTCATGGTCAGAAAGCCGTGCCGATCTGGAACTGGAGTTGCTGGATTTTATCTTGGCTGAAGGAGCGAATGGGCTTGCCGTAGCTCAGCTTGAGCGGCCCCACCGGCGAAATCCAGCTGATGCCCACGCCTGCAGAGGCACGCAAGTTGTCAAGCTTCATTTTGTCGTCCTCCCCCCAGACGTTGCCCGCGTCCATGAAGCCGAACAGGCGCAGCGTGCGGTCGTTGCCGGCCCCCGGGAAAGGGACATAGAGCTCGGCGTTGAGGTTCACGCGCTTGTTGCCACCGATGTAGGCGCCTTCGATGTCGATCGGCCCCAGGGAGCTTTGCTCGAAGCCGCGCACCGAGCCCAGGCCGCCACCGAAGAAGTTCTTGAACACAGGGTAAGGCTTGCCTTGCAGGCCCACGCCATAGCCCACCTCGGCACGCAGGCCCAAGGTGAAGCGGTTGCTCAAGGGGATGTACTGCTGGCCTTCGAGGTCGGTGCGCAGGTAGCGGGTGTCGCCCAGGAGACCGCTTTCGAAGTTCACGCGCTGGTAGCGCCCCGTCGTCGGGACGATGACGCTGTCGCGGGCATCACGGGCCCAACCCACGGTCAGCGGCACAGAGGTCACACGGTCACCGAAGGTGTCGCGAAACAGACGGTAGCTCACCGGCAGACCGAGGTCGCCCTTGATGGCTGTTTGCTCCACACCCAGGCCGAAAAAGACGGTGTCGAACTCGGTGAAGGGCACGCCGAAACGCACCGCACCACCGATGGTTTCGATCTTGTAGTCACCGCCCTGGCTGTTGAGCGGGCGCGAGTTGCGCAGGAAAACGTCGTAAGAGCGAGAAACACCGTCGTCCGTGAAGTACGGATCGACCGTGCTCAGCACGATCGCGCGGTTGTACTTGCTGGTATTGAGCTCGATGCCCAGGTAGTTGCCGGAGCCGAAAACGTTGTCCTGCTTGATCGACGCAGACAGCGTCAACTTTTCTGCCGTCGAGAAGCCGGCACCCAGCATCAGGTTGCCGGTGGGCTTTTCCTCCACCGCGACGGTCAGGTCAACCTGGTCAACCGTGCCCGGCACTTCAACGGTTTCGACGTTGACGTTCTTGAAGTAACCCAGGCGGTCGACACGGTCACGCGAGAGTTTGATTTTCTGGCCGTCGTACCAGGCCGATTCGAACTGGCGGAACTCGCGGCGCACGACCTCGTCGCGGGTGCGGGAGTTGCCCGCCACGTTGACGCGACGCACGTAGATGCGACGCTGCGGCTGGGCCACGAGGTTGATGACGGCCTGTCCTTTCTCGCGGTCAAGTTCAGGACGCACGTCAACGCGAGCAAAGGCGTAGCCGTACTGCGCAAAGCGGTCCGTGAAGGCTTTGACCGTCGAGGCGACCTGATCCGCCTTGTATGCCTCTCCGGCATCAATGGTCACCAGTTTGCGGAAGGTGGCCTCTTTGCCAAGGTAGTCGCCGTCGAGCTTGACGGCCGTGACGGTGTAAGCCGGGCCCTCGTTGACATTGATCACGAGCTCGATGTCCTGCTTGTCCGGCGAGATCGCGACCTGAGCAGACTCGATTCGGAACTCCAGGTAACCCCGGTTGAGGTAGTAGGACTTCAGGGTTTCAAGGTCGGCGTTGAACTTGGCGCGCGAGTACTGGTCGGACTTGGTGTACCAGGTCAACCAACCACCGGTGGTCAGGTCCATTTGCGACAACAAGGTGCTTTCGCTGAAAGCCTGGTTGCCCGTGATGCGGATGGCCTTGATCTTGGTGATCTCGCCTTCCGTGACGGTGAAGGTCACGTTGACGCGGTTGCGCTCGGTCGGTGTGATCGTGGTGACGATCTCGGCGGCGTACAAGCTGCGAGTGAGGTACTGCCGCTTGAGTTCCTGCTCGGCCCGATCGGCCAGGGCGCGGTCAAAAGGCTGGCCTTCCGAGATGCCGACGTCCTTGAGCGCCTTCAGCAGCGCTTCCTTGTCGAACTCCTTGGTGCCAACGAACTCAACGCGGGCGATCGCGGGGCGCTCTTCAACGATGACCACCACCACCTTGCCATCGATCTCGATGCGCACGTCCTTGAACAGACCCGTGGCGAAAAGCGAGCGCAGACCGGCAGAGCCCTTGTCATCGGTGTAGGTGTCGCCCACGCGGAACGGCAGCGATGCGAAGACGGTGCCAGCGTCGGCACGCTGCAAGCCCTCCACGCGGATGTCCTTGAGGACAAAAGGCTCGACGGCCCAAGCCGACTGGAACAGGGAGGACGCCAGCAAGGCGGCAAGCAGGGTCGGCTTGAGGCGGACAGCGGTCATGGAGATGGGCATGCGTTGAAGATCAGTTCGCGCCGAGCAGTCGCGCGAAGTCGTTGTACAGGGCCAGGGACATCATCAGGAGCATGACGGCGACGCCACCTCGCTGGAGCCTCTCGAGCCAACGCTCGGAAACCGGGCGGCCCGTGATGCCTTCGAAAAGATAATACATGAGGTGCCCACCATCGAGGACTGGCAGAGGCAGCAGGTTCAACACCCCCAGGCTCACGCTGACGAGGGCCAGGAAACCCACGTAGTAGACCCAACCCAGCTCGGCAGAACGCCCAGCGTAGTCGGCAATCGTGATGGGACCACTGAGGTTCTTGATGGAGGCCTCGCCGATCAGCATCTTGCCCAGCATTTCCAGGCTGAGGCTCGCCACATCCCATGTCTTGGACAGCGCTCGGGTCAGGCCGTCCACAGGGCCGTGCTGAACCGTCACGGTGGCGGCGGCTGAACCCAGCGCCGCTTCGATGCGCGGCAGGCGTTGCCCTTGCACGTCCTTCATCACAGGCTGCACCAGGACATCCAGCGAGCGCCCTTGACGTTCGATGTGAAAGGTCAGCGGCTGCGGCTGACCGTCGACGGCGCTCTGGCGGATCGCCTGACGCAATTGGCCTGCATCCTGAATGGGGCTGCCGTTGAGGCTGAGGACGCGGTCCCCCTCCTTGAGCCCGCCGCGCTCCGCCGGGCCATTGGGCACCAGTTGGGCCACGAGTGGCTCGGCGTAGGGGCCACTCAGGCCCAGCTTCTCAAGCAAGCTCCCATCGACATCGGCAGCCGGGATGCGGCCCACAGCCAGGCTCAGCTCGCGCTCACCCGAGGGAGATCCTTGTTCCGATGTTCGGCTGACCACACGCAGGCGAACATCACTGCCCTGAACCGCTGCGCGGGTGAACCACCATTGCAGATCGGTCATCGAGCGCACGGCAACCCACTCACCAACGGCTTGCGCCGAGTCACCCGAGGCATCTTTCGAGGCGCCCTGGATCTGCACCGCAACGACCTCGTCACGCGAACGCAGGCCTGCCTCGGCGGCCAAGCTGCCCACGCGGGGCTCGGCCAGCCAGGGCCGAATCTCCTCGACCCCAGCCCAGTTCACGCACGCGTACAACAAAACGGCCAAGACCAGGTTGGCCAGGGGGCCCGCAGCAACGATGAACGCGCGCTGATGCAGCGGTTTCTGATTGAACGCGCGGTGCCGCTCACTGGATTCAACCCGACCCTCGCGCTCGTCCAGCATCTTCACATAGCCACCCAAAGGCAATGCAGAGACCACGAACTCGGTTTCGCCCCGCGTGCGAGACCACAGCACACGGCCAAAGCCCACGGAGAACCGCAGCACCTTGACGTCGCACGCCACCGCAGCACGGTAGTGCCCCCACTCGTGGATGACAACGAGCACCCCGATGGTGACCAGGAAGGCCAGAACGGTCATGAGCATGATGCACCTCCGGAGCGGGTCGAAATCGACACGCTGTGAACTCAGTCAGGCCGGCAACCGGCCACAACGCCAGCAGCCACGCGACGGGCCTCGGCGTCCAACGCCAGCAACCCCTCCACGGATTCTGCCGCTTCGGCTGGCACCTTGCACTGTGCCAGGGTCTCCTCGTTGACCCGATGGATCTGATCGAAACGAACCCTGCCATGCAGGAACGCATCGACAGCCACCTCGTTGGCCGCATTGAGCACACAGGTGTGCCCTGGCGCAGAGCGCAGCGCGTGCCAGGCCAGCTGCAGGCCAGGGTAACGCGATGCATCGGGGGCCTCGAAGGTCAGGGCCCCCAGCTTCAGGAAGTCCAACACCTCTGCACCGGACTCGATTCGCTCAGGCCAGGACAGCCCGTAGGCAATTGGCACACGCATGTCCGGCGTGCCCAGTTGGGCCAGCACCGACCGGTCGCGACACACCACCATCGAGTGCACGATGCTCTGCGGGTGGATGACCACTCGGATCTGCTCAGGCGCGAGGTCAAACAGCCAGCGCGCTTCGATCACCTCCAGCGCCTTGTTCATCATCGTCGCGGAATCGACCGAGATCTTGCGACCCATGACCCAATTCGGGTGCGCGCAGGCCTGCTCCGGCGTGATCTGGGAGAAGGTTGCCGGATCACGCTGGCGGAAAGGGCCACCAGAAGCGGTCAGCACAATGTGATCCACGCGACGCGACCAGGAGGCCGGATCTTCAGGCAGGCATTGAAAAATGGCCGAATGCTCGCTGTCGATGGGCACCAGGGTCGCACCACCTTCGCGCACGGCCCGCATGAACAGCTCACCACCGACAACCAGCGCCTCTTTGTTGGCCAGCAACAGGCGCTTGCCTGCGCGCGCTGCAGCCAGACAAGGCGGCAGTCCTGCCGCACCCACGATCGCCCCCATCACGATGTCGACATCCGGGTGCGCGGCCACGTCCACCAGCGCCGCCTCGCCATCGAGCACCTCGGTGGGCAGGTCAGCCTGACGAACTGCCTCACGCAAGCTGGCAGCAGCCCGTGCGTCGGGCATGACGGCGTATCGGGGCCGCCAGCGCAGGGACTGGGCCAGCAACTCGGGCACGCGGCTCGCGCCCGTCAATGCGAAGACTTCGAAGCGTTCCGGGTGACGGGCGATGACATCCAGCGTGTTGGTGCCGATCGAGCCTGTCGCCCCCAGCACGCTGACACGCAGGCGTCGGGAATCCGTGAGTTCAACCATGGCACAAGCTCAGCAAGGCGATGGACACCGGCAACACCGGCAGCAAGGCATCGACGCGATCAAGCACACCACCATGGCCAGGCAGCAACTGGCTGCTGTCCTTGGCCCCGGCCTGGCGCTTGACCAACGATTCGAACAGATCGCCCACCACGCTCAGCCCCACCAGGGCCAAGAGCGCCGCGACCATGCCTGGCCAGCCCAGGCCCCACAGCAGGCGGCTGTACAGGCTGGGTGAATCAACGCCGATGTTCTGATCGGCCCACAACCAGCCGGCAGCCAGGAGCAGCACGGTCAGGGCGCCGGCCACCACGCCTTCCCAACTTTTGCCAGGGCTGATGGAGGGCGCCAGTTTGCGACGACCCAAGGCACGCCCACCAAAGTAGGCCCCGATGTCGGCAGCCCACACCAGGCAGAACACCGACAGCATGTGGTTCAAGCCCTGAGCCTTGCTCTCGACCAAGGCCATCCATGCCACCACCAGCAAAGCCAGACCCAGCAGGCGCCTCAACCACTGCGGAATGGCCCGCCAGTGACTGGGGCCAAAGCGCAGCGCCAAGGCGCCGCCCACCACCCAGGCGACGGACGCGCCCCACCAGATGACCGAAGGAGCACGAAAGCCGAGCAAAGCCTGCCCCGACTCATGCACGTGCGGCTCAGGCGGCGCAGCCATGTCGGCCCACAAAGGCAGCTGAAACCGATGCGCCATGTAGACACAGGCACCAGCCACAGCCCCACCCAGCAGCGCCGCGCGCAAACCGGGCGCCTCGTTCAGGCGAGACCACTCCCACCCTGCGGCAGAGATGATAACCAAGGTGAGCAGCGCGAACGGCCAGGCTGCATCGGCCACCAGCGTGGGCAGCAAAATGGCGACCAGGATCAGCGCCGTGATGACACGTTGTTTGAGCATGCTTTCAGTGACCTTCTCCGCTGCCGATCGCGCCTTCACCCAGACCTGACTCACCCACATCGCCGAAACGGCGCTCTCTGCCGGCGTAAACAGCCAGCGCACAGTCCAGCTCTTGGGCGTCGAAATCGGGCCAGAGGCAATCTGTGAAGTGCAATTCTGCGTAGGCGCTTTGCCACAACAGGAAGTTCGACAGTCGCACCTCACCACCGGTTCGAATGAACAAATCCGGATCAGGCGCGTAGGACATCGCCATGTGACGAGACAGCACCGCCTCACTCAGGTCAGATGCCGCCACGCCATCGGCCAGGGCCTGTTTGCAGGCCTGCACGATGTCCCAACGGCCACCGTAGTTGAAGGCCACCGTCAGCACCAGCCGGCTGTTGCCGATGGTGTTGGCCTCGGCGTCCCGCAAAGCATTGCGCACCTTCTCGGACACGTTCTCGAGGTCGCCCGCAATGCGGATGCGCACGCCATCAGACTTGAGCTTGGTCAGGTGCTTGGACAACGCCACCAGCAACAGGCTCATCAAGCCGGAGACCTCCTCCTCGGGACGCTTCCAGTTCTCGGAGGAAAACGCAAACACCGTCAGGTGGCCGATGCCGCGATCGGCCGTGGCCTGCACCACCTTGACCAGCGCATCCACCCCAGCTTTGTGCCCCATTCCCCTGGGCAACAAACGTTTGCGAGCCCAGCGACCATTGCCATCCATGACGATGGCAACGTGTCTGGGCAACGACTGGGGCGGTTGGGATGAAGCCATGGCAGGAGGCAATCAGAACGAGGCGCCACGCGAAGTCGGGCGCTGCAAAAAGAGCGAGGCGGACCTGCCGCCTCGTCGTGGTGGGAGCCGGTGCTCGGACCTCGGCCGTCAGACGGCCATGATCTCGGCTTCTTTGCCCTGCACCAGTTTGTCGATCTCGGCGATGTGCTTGTCGGTCAGCTTCTGCACGTCGTCCTGAGAGCGACGGTCTTCGTCTTCGGTGATTTCCTTGTCCTTGAGCAGGCGCTTGGCGTGCTCGTTGGCATCGCGACGCAGGTTGCGCACGGCCACCTTGGCGTCTTCGGCGGCGCCCTTGACGACCTTGGTCAGCTCACGGCGACGCTCTTCGGTCAGCGCGGGCATCGGCACGCGGATCAGGTCGCCCTGAGTCGACGGGTTCAGGCCCAGGTCCGACTCACGGATGGCCTTTTCGATCTTGGCGCCCATGCCCTTTTCCCAGGGCTGGACAGAGATCGTGCGAGCGTCCAGCAGGGCGACGTTCGCGACCTGGCTGATGGGCACCATCGAGCCGTAGTAGTCGATCTGCACCTGGTCCAGGATGCCGGGGTGGGCACGGCCCGTGCGGATCTTGGTCAGCTCGGTCTTGAAGGCCTCGATGGACTTGAGCATTTTCTGCTCGGCGTTTTTCTTGATGTCTGCGATGCTCATGGACAACTCCGTGCGAGGTGATCGGTTCTGAAGATCAGGTCACCAACGCTTCAGGAAGGAAACAGGAGGACAGGGATGGCCAACGTGCTCAGACGTGGACCAGCGTGCCTTCGTCCTCGCCTTGCACCACGCGCTTGAGGGCGCCTGGCTTGAAGATGGAGAACACCTTCAGGGGCAGGTTCTGGTCGCGGCACAACGCAAAAGCCGTGGCGTCGAGCACCTGCAGGTTCTTGATCAGGGCCTCGTCAAAGGTGATGGTGCTGTAGCGCGTGGCCGAAGGGTCTTTCTTCGGGTCGGCGGTGTAGACACCATCGACCTTGGTGGCCTTGAGCATCACCTCGGCGCCGATTTCGGCACCGCGCAAGGCCGCCGCCGTGTCGGTGGTGAAGAAGGGGTTGCCGGTGCCGGCAGCAAAGACCACGACCTTGCCCTCTTCGAGGTACTGCAGGGCCTTGGGGCGAACGTAGGGCTCGACGACCTGGTCGATGCTGATGGCGGACATGACGCGAGCCGTCATGCCTTCCTGGCGCATGGTATCGGCCAGGGCCAGCGAGTTCATCACCGTGGCCAGCATGCCCATGTAGTCTGCGGTGGCGCGGTCCATGCCGACGGAGCCGCCAGCGACGCCGCGGAAGATGTTGCCCCCCCCGATGACCACAGCCACCTGGGTGCCCAGCGCGGTGACTTCCTGGATCTCCTTGACCATGCGCACGATGGTGGCGCGGTTGATGCCATAAGCATCGTCGCCCATCAGGGCTTCGCCGGAGAGTTTCAGGAGGATGCGCTTGTAAGCGGGCATGAGACGGGATCCTTGGCTTGGTACTTGGCCGGTTCGACGAGAACTTTAACGCAAAGCTCGGGCGTCACCGGCTCCATTCAGAAGGGGGCCGAAGCCCCCTTGATTTGCAGTCAGGTCACTGACCCTTGGCGGCAGCCACGGTGGCAGCCACTTCGGCAGCGAAGTCGTCCTGCTTCTTCTCGATGCCCTCGCCCACGACGAACATGGAGAAGGACTTGGCGGTGGTGCCGGTCGACTTCAGGTAAGCCTCGACGGTCTGCTTGCCATCGGCGGCCTTCACGAAGACCTGGTTCAGCAGCGAGACCTCCTTGAGGTACTTCTGAACAGCGCCTTCGATCATCTTGGTGGCGATGTCGGCGGGCTTGCCGGACTCGGCAGCCTTGGCCGTGGCCACGCTGCGCTCGACTTCGATCAAGGCAGCAGGCACATCGTCCGAAGACAGCGACACGGGCTTCATGGCAGCGATGTGCATGGCCACGTCCTTGGCGGCGGTGGCGTCACCTTCGAACTCCACGACCACACCGATGCGGGCACCGTGCAGGTAGGCAGCCAACTTGCCACCACCGGCGTAGCGCTTGAAGCGGCGGATGGACATGTTCTCGCCGATCTTGCCGATCAGGCCCTTGCGAACTTCTTCCACGGTGGGACCGAAGCCGTCTTGCGACAGGGGCAGCTCGCCAATGGCGGCGACGTCAGCGGGGTTGTTCTTGGCGATCAGTTCGGCCACCGACTTGGCGAAAGCCAGGAAGGATTCGTTCTTGGAGACGAAGTCGGTTTCGCAGTTGATTTCAACCAGGGCGCCGGTGGAGCCGTCCACGGCAGCGGAGACCACGCCTTCGGCGGTCACGCGGGTGGCGGCCTTCGAGGCCTTGCTGCCCAGCTTGACGCGCAGGATCTCTTCAGCCTTGGCGAAGTCGCCATCGGCCTCGGTCAGGGCCTTCTTGCACTCCATCATCGGGGCGTCGGTCTTGGCGCGCAGGTCGGCAACCATGCTGGCGGTGATAGCAGCCATTTGTATTCTCCGTTTGATTCAGGGGCGGTGTCATCACCGCCACACATTCGATCTTGCTGAAAAAAAGGGGCTGATCTTCAGCCCCTTTGATCTGGGTGAGGTCGCGTCAGGCAGCGTCTTCGCTGACTTCCACGAACTCGTCGCCTTCGGCGGCAGCAGCGACGACGTCGTTGACGGCGTTGGCCTTGCCTTCCAGGATGGCGTCAGCGACGGCCTTGGCGTACAGGGCGACAGCCTTGGAGGAGTCGTCGTTGCCAGGGATCACGTAGTCGATGCCTTCGGGCGAGTGGTTGGTGTCCACCACGCCGATCACGGGGATGCCCAGCTTCTTGGCTTCGGCGATGGCGATCTTGTGGTAACCGACGTCGATCACGAACAGGGCGTCAGGCAGGGCAGCCATGTCCTGGATGCCGCCGATGTCCTTTTCCAGCTTGGCCAGTTCGCGTTGGAACAGCAGGCCTTCCTTCTTCTTCAGACCATCCAGGCCAGCTTCGACCTGAACTTGCATGTCCTTGAGCTTCTTCAGGGAACCCTTGACGGTCTTGAAGTTGGTCAGCATGCCGCCCAGCCAGCGCTGGTTCACGAAAGGCACGCCAGCGCGGCCAGCTTCTTCAGCGATGGTGTCGCGAGCTTGGCGCTTGGTGCCGATCATCATGACGGTGCCGCGGCGGGCCGACAGCTGCTTGATGAACTTCAGGGCCTCTTCGAAGGCGGGCTGCGTCTTCTCGAGGTTGATGATGTGGATCTTGTTGCGATGACCGAAGATGAAGGGGGCCATCTTGGGGTTCCAGAAGCGGGTTTGGTGACCAAAGTGGACACCGGCTTCCAGCATTTCGCGCATGGACACGGGCATGTGTAGCTCCAGAGGTTGAGTCTTGAATCCGGCTGAAACCTCCGATGGCGCTCAGGCCAGCGGGGGCACCTTGGAATGCCGAGATTCGCGTTTCACTCGTTGATTCGATTTGGCTGGCGAACCAGCCGGTTGCTGCGCCTTTTTCAAGGCGGTTTGCCAACCAACACCACGCTCAAAACCGGCTTGCACTCAAGCACAGGCCGATCAGCTCATGGCGTTTCGGGAAAACTCTGGGATTCTAGCATGAAATGCGCTGCATGCATCAGCGCTTGCCACCCTTGGCCCGAGCGGCCTTCTTGCCCGCAGCTTTGGTGCGACCTGCGCCCGCACCACCGCTGCCAGCGGACGACGCGCGCCCCTGCCCTTTGCCAGAGACGGCCGGCGGCGATGCCTCGGAAGATCGTTGACCGCTTTTGCCAGCGCCCTTGCCCGCTGCGCGTGCACCACGCCGAGCATCTCGATCGCGTTCGCGCACCACGGACAACTCATCTTGAGCCGGAGTGTCGCTTTCCCAGTCGACAGCGGCCGCCCTCGCACCCGCGCGCTCGTCGCCCCGACCTCGCCGACGTCCGCCGGACGAAGGGCGCGGGGACTCCGCCCCCTCCCTCACCATGCGGAAATCGATCTTGCGGCTGTCCAGGTCGACACGGCTGACCTGCACGCGCACCCGGGTGCCAACGCCGTAGCGAACACCACTGCGCTCACCGCGCAACTCCTGACGGGCTTCGTCAAACCGGTAGTACTCGCCACCGAGCTCGGTGATGTGGATCAAGCCTTCAACATACAGGCCGTCAAGTTGCACAAACAGCCCGAACGTCGTTGCCGCACTGACCGTGCCGCCATATTCCTCACCCAGGCGCTCACGCATGAACATGCACTTCAGCCACGCCTCGACGTCGCGCGAAGCCTCATCCGCCCGGCGCTCGTTGGCGCTGCAATGGATGCCCGCCGTCTCCCAGGCTGCCGCCTCGGCTGGGGGCAACTTGATGCGCGCAGCAACCTTGACAGGCGCCTTGGGCAACCCCTTCGAGGCCTCCGACTTGCCACCTGGCTTGCGCTTGAAATTGCCCGTGGACGACACCACAGGCGGCAGGATCAGCTTGTAACGAGCGCTGCCAAGCAAGGCCTTGATGACGCGATGCACAAGCAGGTCCGGATAACGGCGAATCGGGCTGGTGAAGTGCGTGTAAGCCTCGTACGCCAAGCCGAAGTGCCCGCTGTTGGTGGGCGTGTAGATGGCCTGCTGCATCGAGCGCAGCAGCATCGTGTGGATCTGCATGGCGTCGGGCCGCTCCTTCGTGGCCTGCGCGATGGCCTGGAACTCTCCTGGCGTGGGCTCTTCACCAATGCCCAACCCCAGGCCCAGCGCCTTCAAGTAGTTGCGCAAGGTGCTGCGCTTCTCGGGCGTGGGCCCCTCGTGCACCCGGTAAAGCGATGGGTGCTTGCCACGCATGATGAAGTCGGCCGAGCAGACGTTGGCCGCCAGCATGCACTCCTCGATGAGCCGATGGGCATCGGTGCGCACACGCGGGACGATGCGCGCGATGCGCCCGTTCTCGTCACAAACGATCTGGGTTTCGGTGGTCTCGAAATCCACGGCACCACGGCTGGAACGAGCCTTCAACAAAGCGCGGTACACCTCGTGCAAGTGCAGCAAATGTGGCACCAGCGCAGCGCGGCGCTGAGCTTCGGGGCCGCGCGTGTTGCCCAGGATGGTCGCCACTTCGGTGTAGGTCAGGCGGGCATGCGAATTGATGACCGCCGGGAAGAACTGGTAGGCATGCAACACACCTTCGGCTGTGACCAGCATGTCGCAAACCATCGACAGTCGCTCGACCTCGGGGTTGAGCGAGCACAAGCCATTGGAGAGCTTCTCCGGCAGCATCGGGATGACGCGCCGAGGAAAGTAGACCGAGGTCGCTCGCTCATACGCGTCCCGGTCCAGAGGCTCGTCGGGCTTGACGTAGTGACTGACGTCGGCGATGGCCACGATCAAGCGCCAGGCGTTCGGGGTCTTGCCGCGACCGATCACAGCAGGCTCGCAATAGACCGCGTCATCGAAGTCACGCGCGTCTTCGCCGTCAATGGTCACCAGGGGCACATCGGTCAGGTCGATGCGCCCCTTCTTGTCGGCCGCCCTCACCTTCTCGGGCAACTTGGCGGCCTGCGCCAGCACGTCATCGCGGAAGCGGTGCGGCACCTCGTACTTTCGCACCGCGATCTCGATCTCCATGCCCGGGTCATCGATGCCGCCCAACACCTCGACAACCCGACCGACGGGTTGAGCAGTGAGCGATGGCACCTCGGTCAACTCCACAGAAACCACTTGTCCGGCCTCTGCGCCTGCGGTGGCCTTGGCCGGAATGAGGATGTCCTGACCAAAGCGCCTGTCCTCCGGCGCGACCAGCCAAGCCCCACCCTCGTTGAGCAACCTGCCAATGATCGGTGTTTTGCGACGCTCGACAATCTCGAGCACCAAACCTTCGGGACGCCCCTTCCGATCGAGGCGGACCACCCTCACCTTCACGCGATCGCGGTGCAAAACCGAACGCATCTCTTGCGGCGGAAGGTAGACACTGGACTCGCCGTCGTCGCTGACGACAAAGCCGTGGCCATCTCGATGTCCCTGAACGGCTCCGACGATTTCACTCATCAGGCTCACAAATTGGGCGGGGGGTGTTGTCATGCTTGAGATTTTGATGCTAGAATCGAATTCTTCGCTGATTTGCAAAACAAATTTCTTGGATGCCTGCAGCGACTGCGAAAGCGGTTGCGCATGCCCTGCGGAAATGAAGCAAACAGCAAACAAGTACCTGCCCAGGTGGCGGAATTGGTAGACGCACTAGTTTCAGGTACTAGCGGGTAACTCCGTGGAGGTTCGAGTCCTCTCCTGGGCACCAAATGAAAAGCCGCTTGGTCGATGATCAAGCGGCTTTTTTCTTGCCGTGATGGGTCGCGGCGACCATCGCCCTGGCCGTCGCAACGACCAACTGAACAGACTCCACCACAGGTTCCGGGCATGCCCACACGTTACACCATTGGGCCCTCGCCGATGGGTGTCGCAAGCAGGCGACAAAACGCGCCACCCCATCAATCTGTGCACGAAACGACACAGCGCTGGACTTGGCTTTCAAAGACATGCTAGACTAGCGTTCTTGATTCGTTGCAGGGCCTTTCAAACAAGGCAGTGCAGCAAGTCAAACAAGTACCTGCCCAGGTGGCGGAATTGGTAGACGCACTAGTTTCAGGTACTAGCGGGTAACTCCGTGGAGGTTCGAGTCCTCTCCTGGGCACCAATTGAAGAGCCGCTTGATCGAAAGGTCAAGCGGCTTTTTCATTGCTCAAGCGCACGCGATCGCCTTCAAAAGGCTCAGAAAACCTGGCGATGCGCGCCACCTGTCCCGTGCACGGCTTGGGCGCCAGCACCACACCAACGACTGCGCGAACAAACTCGAGATGCGTCGACGCGTGAAAAAGGGCGCCTGAGCGCCCTTCTGACTGTCAGCACATCATCAACCTTGATGGCGCTTGCGAATGGCCTCAGGCCGCATCGAGTCGTATGCCTCAAAGGGCTGGTGGATCCAGGGGCTGGTGGGCAAGGTGTCAACGTAGTACTCGGGGGTGTATGAGGACACGCCCTTGACCCAGATCACCGCGCTGCGCAACTCCTCGATGGCCGGCATCGCACGCAGGCGATCGACCACGGCGCGCAAGGTCACCCCCGAGTCGGCCAGGTCATCGACCAGCAACACGCGACCGGCCAGCTGCCCCTTGGGCATGGTGATGTACTGAGCCATGTCCAGGCGCCCCTGCAAAGTGCCGCCTTCGGCACGGTAGGAGCTGGTCGACATGATGCCCAAAGGCTTGTCAAACACGCGCGAGAGAACGTCGCCTGGTCGCATGCCACCACGGGCCAGACACAGGATCTGATCGAACTCCCAACCCGAGTCGTGAACCTGAAGGGCGAGCTTCTCGATCAGGTGATGGTATTCATCCCAGGACACGTACAGGTGCTTGCCATCGTCGGTGAGCATGTGATTCCTCTGCTTCAGAACAGCCGAGCTCAGCCCTTGTAAGGGTGGCGCAGCAAGATGGTGTGATCACGATCAGGGCCGGTCGAGACCATGTCGATGGGCGCGCCGATGAGCTTCTGCACGCATTCCAGGTAGGCGCGGGCATTGGCCGGCAACTGTTCCCAGGTGGTCAGGCCAAAGGTCGTGCCCTCCCAGCCAGGAAAGGTTTCGTAGATGGGCTCGCAGGCCACGATGTCGTCGGCATCCAGGGGCAGGATGTCGATGGTTTCGCCACGCAGCCTGTAGCCGGTGCAGACCTTGATTTCCGACAGGCCATCGAGCACGTCGAGCTTGGTCAGGCAGATGCCAGAGATGCCATTGATCAGCACCGAGCGCTTGAGGGCGGCCGCATCGAGCCAACCGCAACGACGTGCCCGGCCAGTGACCGTGCCGCGCTCCTGCCCCACGGTGGACAGGTGGTAGCCAACCGTGCCCGGGGCCTCCCAATCGAGTTCAGTCGGGAATGGGCCACTGCCCACGCGCGTGGTGTAAGCCTTGGTGATGCCCAGGATGTAGTGCAGCTTGTCGGGACCCACGCCTGAACCTGCTGCGGCGTTGCCGGCCACACAATTCGACGAGGTCACATAGGGGTAGGTGCCATGGTCGATGTCCAGCAGCGTGCCTTGTGCACCTTCGAACAGCACCGAACCACCCGCCAGGGTGTGCCCATGGATCTTCACGCCAACGTCTGCCAGCATGGGCAGGATTTGCTCGGCCGCCTTCATGGCCTGGTCGAAGATCGGCTGAAATTCCAGCGCTCCGCCTTTGAGGTAGCCAGTCAGTGCGAAGTTGTGCAGCTCCAGCAACTCCGTCAGCTTCTTGGCGAAACGATCAGGGTGTTTGAGGTCCTGAACGCGCAGGGCACGGCGAGCCACCTTGTCTTCGTAAGCCGGGCCGATGCCCTTGCCGGTGGTGCCAATCTTGCCGGAGCCGCTGGTCTCACGCAGCGCCTCGCGCGCCTTGTCGACCTCGACGTGGAAAGGCAGGATCAGCGGGCAGGATTCGCTGATGAACAGGCGCGAGCGCACGTTCAGGCCAGCGGCTTCCAGGCGCTCGATCTCGGACAGCAGGTGGGTCGGATCCACCACCACACCATTGCCGATGTAGCAGGCCACGCCCTCGCGCATGATGCCGGAGGGGATCAGTTGCAGAGCGGTCTTCTTGCCGTTGATGACCAGGGTGTGGCCGGCGTTGTGACCACCCTGAAAGCGCACGACGGCGGCAGCATGATCGGTCAGCCAATCGACGACCTTGCCTTTGCCCTCGTCACCCCACTGGGTGCCGACGACGACGACGTTGCGGGCGGGAGCGGATTCGGCGCGTGCCGACGCGGTGGGGCTTTGCATGGCGGATTCCTGTATCGGGAGGGATTGGGCGCCTCAGAGAGGGCGCACCAGCCAACGTCCATCGACGAGCGCCAGTTCACGGTCGCACTCGAATTCCTGGACATCGTGTTCGTGTCCGGGCAGCACACACACCACGGTGTGCCCCTGCCCGCGCAGGTCGCGAACGGCCTGACGCAACGCCGGGGCCTGGCCCCAGGGCGCGCGGATGGCCATGCGCGTGGTAGCGGTCTGGCGACCGGCCAGGACATCGCCCAGGACCTTGAGGTCAAGGCTGAAGCCCACGGCAGGCCGGCGACGACCAAAAACGGCACCGACCTCATCGTAGCGCCCGCCGCGGACCAGGGCATCGGGGTGAGCCATGCCATAGACCGCAAAACGGGTGCCGCTGTAGTACGAGTAGCCGCTGAGGTCGGACAGATCAAAGCCGACCTGGACCTCGGGACGCACGGCACGCAGGTGCTCCGCCAGCCAGGCGAGGTCGTCCAGAGCCGAGGTGACCAGGGCATGTGCTGGCAGCACCTCGCGAGCGCGAGCGAGCACGGATTCATCGCCGTACAGGCGCGTGAACGCGACCAACACAGCTTCGGCCTGGCTGGATGTGGCCAGCCGACCTTGGCGAGCCAGCTGACGCAGCGTGCCGACATCCTTGCTGGACAAGGCAGCAATCAGGGCATCGCGCTCGGCTGCGGGCAGGTCTGCCACGCCCAAGCCAGCCAGCACGCCATCGACAAGGCGCACATCTGCCAGATCCATGACGAGGCCGGACAGGCCCGCCGACTGCAAGCCATCGAGCGCCAGCTCGGCGGCCTCCAGATCGGCTTCAAGGCCAGCATGCCCGTAGATTTCGGCACCCAGCTGGAGCGGTTCGCGACTGGCGTGCGGGCTGGCCGCACGGGCATGCAAAACCGGCCCGCAGTAGCAAAGGCGGGTCACACCTTGGCGATTGAGCAGGTGCGCGTCGATCCGAGCGACCTGAGGCGTTGCGTCGGCCCGCACACCCAGTGAGCGGCCCGAGAGCTGATCCACCAGCTTGAAGGTGCGCAGGTCCAGGGCATGCCCCGTGCCAGACAGCAGCGAATCGAGGTGTTCGAGCAGCGGCGGCATGACCAGCTCGAAGCCGTAGCCGCGCGCCACGTCAAGCCAGACGCGTCGCAACTCTTCCAAGCGTCGCGCCTGAGCAGGCAAGACGTCAGCAATGTGCTCTGGCAACAGCCAAGCAGACGACATAAGAAAACGGGTGGGGATTAAAACGGAGATTCTACCGGGTGATCACGGCAGATTCGACAATTCCGGGCTCAAAGCACCCACAAGATCACGAGCCCGGCCACCATGCTGGCCAAACCGAAGACTCGGATCTGATGATCCGGCAGTTGCAGCATCTGCTCGAACAGGTGCCGCCAGGAGCTGGGATTGATCGCTGGCAGCAGCCCCTCGAACACCAGCACGAGGGCCACCGCCATCCAGATGGCCTCAGACGCTGGCACAGCGACGCTAGCGCCTGGCGCGGATCACTTGCGGGCCGGCGCCGACGCAGCACCTGCTCCACGCATCGCGCGGAAGAAGTCGCTGCTCGGATCCATCACCACCACGTCCGACTTGCTGCGGAAGGTGGCGCGATAGGCCTCAAGGCTGCGGTAGAACTGGGCGAACTGAGGGTCGCGACCAAAAGACTCGGCATACAAGGCCGAAGCTTTGGCGTCGCCCTCGCCCTTGATCTTCTGCGCATCACGGTAAGCCTCGGCCACGATGATTTCTCGCTGGCGATCGGCATCGGCACGGATCTTTTCGCCTTCAGCACCACCGGTCGAGCGCAGCTCGTTGGCCACGCGCTTGCGTTCGGACTCCATGCGGCGGTAGACCGAGTCGGTGATCTGAGCCGAGAAGTCGACGCGCTTGATGCGCACGTCCACCACCTCGATGCCGAAGCTGCGGGCTTCATCGGCCAGGCGCTTGACCACACCCTGCATGACCTTCTCGCGCTCTGCAGACAACACGGCACCGACGGTGCGCTTGGTCACTTCTTCGTTGAGCGCGGCCTGAACAACAGGCGCGAGCTTGTTCTCGAGGTTGCGGATGTCGACGCCGTTGTTGCGAATGAACTGCTTGGGGTCGGTGACGCGCCACTTCACCAGCCAGTCAATGACCAGGCTCTTCTTTTCAGCGGTGAAGATGGGACGCGACTCGGGGCTGTCGAGGGTCTGAACGCGGCGGTCAAGGAAGACCACGTTCTGCAAAGGAGCCGGCAGTTTGGCCTTGAGGCCGGGTTCACTGATGACTTCCTTGATTTCACCAAGGGCATAGACGACGGCGAACTGACGCTGATCGACCACGAACAACGTGGACGCGGCCAGGATGATGACGAGCAGGACGCCGATGAGGATGGAGCCGATGCGATTCATGTCTGGTTCCTGATGTAGGGCGTGTGCGGGTCAGCGGCCGTCGCGGTCGCGGCTGCGGCCGCCATCGCGAGAGCGCGGGTCCGGGGTGGCGTTGCCACTGGCCAGGGGGGCGGGCGCATCGGTGGGCTGGCTCGCAGCGCCGGCAGGTGCCAGCGAACCCACGGGGGCGGCTCCTGGTGCGGTCGACTGGATCAGCTTGTCGAGCGGCAGATACAGGAGGTTGGAGCCCTGGCGCGAATCAACCATGACTTTGGTCACGTTGCTGTAGACCTGCTGCATGGTGTCGATGTAGAGCCGGTCACGTGTGACGGCTGGCGCTTTCTGGTACTCGGCCAGCACAGCCTTGAAACGCTGCGCATCACCCTCGGCCTGAGCCACGACGCGAGCGGAATAGCCGGCGGCTTCTTCACGCAGGCGCGCGGCCGTGCCCTGGGCTTTGGGGATCACGTCGTTGGCGTAGGCCTGGCCTTCGTTCTTCAGGCGCTCGCGGTCTGCGCCGGCCTTGAAGGCATCGTCGAAGGCGGCTTGCACCTGTTCAGGCGCCTGCACGCTCTGCACGTTGACGTTGGCCACCACGACACCTGCCTTGAGCTTGTTGAGCTGCGCCTGAATGGACTTGACGAGGTCGGTTGCGATGGCATCACGTTGTTCGTAGAGCACCGAGTCCATCGTGCTGTTGCCGACGATCTCGCGCACCGCGGACTCGGCCGCTTGGAGGACAGCCTCGTCGGGACTGCGGTTCTCGAACAAGTACTGACGGGCGTCGGCCAGGCGGTACTGCACCGTGAAGCGGATGTCGACGATGTTCTCATCGCGCGTGAGCATCGACGAATCACGCAAGCCAGTGGCCTGCATGACGGAGTTGCTGCCCACGTCGATCGAACGCAACTGCGTCAGGTTGACGATTTCATGGCTCTGGAATGGGTACGGCGCACGCCACTGAAAGCCGGCATCCACCGTGTGGCTGAAGCGGCCAAACGACATCACCGCAGCCTGCTGGCCTTCCTGCACGATGAAAAACCCACTGCCCAACCAGACCAGGGCAACCAGCCCGACGATCAAGCCAGCCCCGATGCCAGCACCGGTGGGGTCCGGCGTGAAGCCGCCGCCCGAGCCGTTGCCTTGGTTGTCTCCGCCACCGCCCTGCCCGGAGAACAGGCCGCTGAGTTTGCGATTGAAGTCGCGCCAGAGCTCATCGAGATCGGGAGGCCCGTCGTTGCGGTTGTTGTACATGACGGAAGGCGCCGGACGGCCACGCAGGATCCAGGACGCACGGCGCCCTGCCCCACCCAGGAATTCGAACACGGCGCCCGCTGCCACCGTCAGGCGGACCGAAGCGGGAGAACCGGAGCGACTGGCGGGCGATTGGCCCTCATCGATGGCATGCATGTTCATGTTCGGACAGATTGAGAGGAAAGAGGGTCGTCGCCCGATGGCGGCGCCTCGTCGAGCGCATTGTGCATGTCGAATCGGGGATCGGACGCTTGAAGTGTGCGGCAATCACCAAACAGGCTGCCGGTGGCGGCTTGCGCGAGCACCTCGCGCAACACGTCCAGGCCCTGGCCCCTCAGGGCGCTGACAAAAATGCGCTCGCATCGACGGCCGTCAGGCAATTCGTACAGGTCGCGGGCATGACGGGGTTGCTGGTGCTCTGGCAAGGCGTCGCACTTGTTGAACACCAGGACCTGAGGCAGTTGACCCGCCCCGATGCTGTCCAGCACACGCAGCACCTCGTCGATCTGCTCGTGCAAAACGGGAGAGGCTGCGTCCACCACGTGCAAAAGCACGTCGGCCTCTGCGGCTTCCTGCAGCGTGGCCTCGAAGGACTCGACCAGGCTGTGTGGCAGGTCGCGGATGAAGCCAACGGTGTCAGAGAGCGTGACGCTGCGCTGGGCCTGCGCCAGAAACATCTGGCGGGTGGTGGTGTCCAGCGTGGCGAACAGCTGGTCGGCCGCGTACGTGCCGGCCTTGGTCAATGCATTGAACAAAGTCGACTTGCCGGCGTTGGTGTAGCCCACCAACGAGACGCGGAAGGTTTCGGCGCGTTCACGCGATCGGCGCTGGGTGTTGCGCTGCCGCTTGACCTTGGCCAATCGCTCTTTGAGCGACTTGATCTTCTGGTCGATCATGCGCCGGTCGAGCTCGATCTGGGTTTCGCCCGGGCCACCACGGTGCCCCACGCCGCCACGCTGACGCTCCAGGTGACTCCAGCGGCGCACCAGACGAGTCGAGAGGTACTGCAGGCGAGCGAGCTCGACTTGCAGCTTGCCTTCGTGGCTGCGGGCTCGTGCGCCAAAGATCTCAAGGATGAGGCCCGTTCGGTCAAGCACCTCGACACCCAGGTGGCGCTCAAGGTTGCGCTGCTGGGCTGGCGACAGCGCCTGATCAAAGATAACGCCGTGGGCCTGGTAGAGGGTGACGATCGACTTGATCTCGTCGGCCTTGCCTGAGCCGACAAAAAAAGCGGCATCGGGTGCACGGCGCTTGGCCGTGACTTTGGCGACGGGGACATCCCCAGCCGACTCAGCAAGCAAAGCCAGCTCGTCCAGCGTGGGGTCGAAAGGATGTGAGGGACCGAAGTCCACCCCGACCAGGACAACACGAGGATCGCCTGAGACGGGGATTTCGGGGGCAGGCGCTGGCAAGTTCGACGCTGAAAGAAAATTCAGGCAGATGCAGCAAACGCCGCTCAGCCTTCCTCGCCTTCGTTGGCGTGGAAGTTCACCGCGCGGCCAGGCACAACGGTGGAGATCGCGTGCTTGTAGACCATCTGGGTGACGGTGTTGCGAAGCAGGACCACGTACTGGTCAAACGATTCGATGTGACCCTGCAGCTTGATGCCGTTCACCAAATAGATGGAGACCGGCACGTGCTCGCGGCGCAGCAGGTTCAGAAACGGGTCTTGTAGGAGTTGCCCTTTGTTGCTCACGATATGCTCCGTGTTGGAAAATAAAAAGAATCAGGGCTTACCTTAACACAGTCCGTGCCGAGCGCGCGCCCCAACCCATCACTCCTTCTCGTTGAAGGGGTTCTGTGAAGATTTCATTTCGATGCGCAAAGGCGTTCCGCTGAGCTTGAAGTGCTCTCGGAAGCGGCTCTCCAGGAAGCGCTTGTAGGCATCTGAGACGTGCTCCAGCGAGTTGCCGTGGATGACGATGACCGGCGGGTTCTGTCCGCCCTGGTGGGCGTAGCGCAACTTGGGCCGGAAGCTGCCTGCACGCTTGGGCTGCTGGAACTGAACGGCTTCGGCCAGCAGGCGGGTGAGCACCGGGGTGGGCATTTTGCGCGTGGCCGAGGCGTAGGCATCGGCAATGGCCTTCCACAGGGGCCCCAGGCCTTGGCGCTTGATGGCGGAGATGTGGTAGACGGGCGCGAATTTCAGGAACGACAGTCTGTGTTCGATGGAGCGCTGCAGCATCTCGCGCTGGTAGCTGTCGATCGCATCCCACTTGTTGACGGCGATGACCACAGCGCGGCCCGACTCCAGGATGAAGCCGGCGATGTGGGCATCCTGCTCGGTCACGCCTTGCGTGGCGTCGACCAGCAACAGCACGACGTTGGCGTCCGAGATGGCTTGCAAGGTCTTGACCACCGAAAACTTTTCGATGGCCTCAAAAACCTTGCCCTTGCGGCGCAGGCCAGCCGTGTCGATGAGCTCGAACCGGCGACCGTCGCGCTCGAAAGGCACGGTGATGGCATCACGGGTGGTGCCCGGCATGTCGAAGGCCACCAGTCGCTCCTCGCCCAACCATGTGTTGATCAGGGTGGACTTGCCCACGTTGGGGCGGCCGGCAACGGCCAGGCGGATGGGGCGATCTTCTTCGGGGGTTTCGTCTTCGTCTTCATCGGGATCGATGAAGTCCTCCAGCGCCAACTCGATCAGGCTGCGAATGCCCTGACCGTGCGCCGCTGACACGGCCATCGGCTCACCCAGGCCCAGTTCGTAGAACTCGGCCAGCAAGGGGGAGTCCTGCATGCCCTCGGCCTTGTTGGCCACCAGCAGCACCTTCTTGTTGGTGGTGCGCAGGTAGTTGGCGATGTCGTGGTCCTGGGCTGACAGGCCGTTGCGCAGGTCGACGACGAAGATCACGGCATCGGACTCTGTGACAGCCTGGCGCGTCTGCTTGGCCATCTCCTTGAAGATGCCTTCTTTGCATTCGGGCTCGAAGCCGCCGGTGTCGATGGCAATGAAGGCGTGGCTGCCCAGGCGCCCTTCGCCGTAATGGCGGTCGCGGGTGAGGCCGGCGAAATCGGCAACGATGGCGTCGCGGCTTTTGGTCAGTCGATTGAACAGGGTCGACTTGCCGACATTGGGACGACCGACCAGTGCAATGACAGGTTTCATGAACGTCAGACGCCGGCGGTCAGCCGGCGCTCCTTGAGCGGGCGCCAGATACCGGGCGCCCGGGCGGTGCCGATCAGCGTCGGCGTCAGTTGATGCGCAAGGCCGAGACCGTGCCCTTGCGGGTGAGCACCAGCAGCACGTCACCGGAGGCCACCGGCGGAGCGGCCAGCGGGCTGTCGAGCTCGATGCGACCCAGGGTGCGGCCATCGGCCTTGGACAGAAAATGAACGTAGTCCTTGGCATCGCCAACGACGATCCGTTCGCCCCAGATGACGGGCGTGCCCAGCCCTCGGTGGACAAATCGATCGACACGCCAGAGGAAGTCGCCGTTGTCGGCCTTCCAGGCGGTCAAGCGATCGGCGCCATCTGCGCCCACGACGGTGCGCAGGTCAGCGGCAACGCCTTGCGTGCCAGCTTGCGGACGGCTCCAGCGCACGCTGCCGCGGTTGAGTTCGAGGCAGGCGACTGAGAACTGGAAGACCCGCACGCAGGCTTCGTCATCGACACGGGCCAAGGGCCCCACCAAGTCGGCCAGGCGTTCGACTTCGTTGCTGCCGCGCGGGGTGCCCACGTTCACGTCGAAACGGGGCGTGCCTTTGAGCGGGTCGAGGCCAACCAGGCGATTGCCCTGCCCGACCAGCAAGGTGTCACGGAACGGCTGGATCAGGAGGCGCGCGCCCAATGCGAGCGGCTCGGAGCCAGGCCGTTGGTAAGACCAGAGCCAGCGGCCGTCGAGCACATCGTATGCACGCACGCTGCGGTCAACCGCCTGCAGGAACACGCGCTCGCCCGCCACCACAGGGGCCGTCATGACCCGACCGGGCTGCCGCTCTTGCCAGAGCAGCTTGCCTTGGTCAAAAACCTGAAGCTCGTTGGCATCTGTCACGACGGCAGCGTAGCGTCCGTCAAAACCGGCGGCAGCGGAGACATTGCCCTTGACCTGGGCCCGCCAGGCCTCGCGGCCGCTGGATGCATCGAGCACCACCAGGTTGCCATCGGCGCTCGCAACGGCCACCCGCCCACCGGCAAGCGCCAGCGTGGCGGTGGGCCCCACCTCGCCAATGCGGGCGGACCAGGCGATCGTGGCACGCGCCGAGGCGGACTGAGCATCCAGAGACTCCAGCGGGGCTGGCACGGGTTTGCTGGATCCACAGGCCGTCAAAGCGCCGAGCAGGGCCAGCGCGGCGAAATGACTGAGAAGGCGGATGGGGAGGGTCACGTTGCGGCGATCCATGAGTGAGGCTTCGCAAGAAACGCTGAGTCGCGATCAGCGCGCAGCGGGAGCGGTGGGCAAGGCAGGCGCACCGGGCGTTTTCAAGGGCTCCGGAGGAGCACCCAGCACGGTCAGCTTGCCTTCGATGAATCGGCGGTACTCGACCGTCGGCTCCAAGCCCTTCCAGGCAACCTGAAAGGCTTCGATGGCTTCCTTGTTCTTGCCCTGCGCCAGGAACACGTCGCCACGCCGGTCGGCCACCAAGGCGGCGTACTCGTCGGGCACCTTGGCGCCAAGCGTCTTGAGCGCATCGTCGAACTGCTTGGCGTCGAGCTGCATGCCCGCCAGGCGCAAGCGAGCCACGGCGACCAGGCCTTCGTTCTTGCCGGAATCAACCAACCACTGCAGGGTGGCGCGGGCTTCATCGGCCTTGCCCGCATCGGCCTCCACCTTGGCTGCCAGCAAGGCGCCCTGCTCTGCCGCGGTCGTTCCAGCGTAATGCGACTTGAGGTCTCCAAAGGCCTGGCGGACGCGATCGGCATTGCGCTCCACGGCAGCCTTGTCGAGTTCGTCGTACAGGCCGGTGGCGCCTTGCGAGCGCTTTTGCTGCCAGTACAGGTAACCGGTCCAGGCCGCGTAGGCGCCCAGCACCAGCACCAGAGTCCAGGTGATCAGGTTGCCGTACTGCTTCCAGAAGTGCTTGACCTGGTCAAGTTGTTCCTGCTGTTCGAGGTCGAAGGTGGCCATGTTGTGTCGTCGGATGGAATCTCGGGATTATGACCGGCTCAGCGGGCTTGCAAGGTGTCAGCCCAATCGGCCACAGCGGCCAGCTGGCGCAGCACCTGCTCACCACCTTCGCGCAGTGGCTTGACGGACACCTCGCCACGGGCAACCTCATCGGAGCCGAACACCAGGGCAAAGCGCGCGCCGCTGGCGTCGGCCTTCTTGAACTGCGACTTGGGGCTGGCGGGGCCTTCTTTGCCCGCGGGGTTGAGCACAACGCTGACGCCGGCCGTGCGCAGGCCTTCAAGAGCCACCATCACCGGGGCCAGGGGCACGCCGGGGAAGACGACGGCGAAGGCGTCAGGCGTGGCTGGGGCCGGCAGCGTGCCGACCTCTTCGAGCAGCAGCAGCAGGCGCTCCATGCCCAAACCCCAGCCCACAGCTGGATTGGGCTTGCCGCCGAGTTGCTCGATCAGGCCGTCGTAGCGGCCACCGCCGCAGACGGTGCCTTGCGAGCCCAGGCGGGTCGTGACCCACTCGAAGACCGTCAGGTTGTAGTAGTCCATGCCGCGCACCAGGCGCGTGTTGACTTCGTAGGGCACGCCGGCCGCGTCCAACACGGCCTTGACCGAGTTGAAGTGCGCCAGCGAGGCGTCACCCAGGAAATCGATCAACTTGGGGGCCGCTTCGACCACGGGCTGCATGGCCGGGTTCTTGGTGTCGAGGATGCGCAGCGGGTTGGTGTGCAGGCGGCGCTTGGCCTCCTCGTCCAACAAATCGGCGTGGGCTTCGAGGTGCGCGATCAGGGCCTGGCGATGAGCCTGGCGCTCTTCGGGCTGGCCCAGGCTGTTGAGCTGCAGGGTGACGTCTTCACCCACCTTCAGGCCCAGGTCACGCCACAGGGCCGCCGTCATCAAGATGAGTTCGGCGTCGACATCGGGGCCGGCAAAACCCAGCACCTCGGCACCCACCTGGTGGAACTGGCGATAGCGACCCTTTTGCGGGCGCTCGTGGCGGAACATGGGGCCGATGTAGTACAGGCGCTTGCCGCCTTCGTACAAAAAGCTGTGCTCGTTGATGGCGCGCACCGCGCCCGCCGTGCCTTCGGGGCGCAGCGTGAGCTTGTCGCCGTTGAGGCTGTCTTCGAAGGAGTACATCTCCTTCTCGACGATGTCGGTGACCTCGCCCAGGCCGCGCACGAACAAGGCCGTGGGCTCGACGATGGGCGTGCGCATGTTCTGAAAGCCATAGCGGCGCATCAGCTGACGCACCTTGTCTTCCAGCCACTCCCAGCGCGCCGATTCCGGCGGCAGGATGTCGTTCATGCCTTTGATGGCTTTGAGCTGTTCGGCCATGTCTGGGAAATGCTTCTTGTCGTTGTTCTTGTGGGGATCGCGGGTTCAGGCCGAATGGGTCTGGCCGAACCGGCGCTCGATGTAGTTCTGCACGATCTCGTGGAACTCTTGCGCGATGCGGTCACCGCGCAGGGTCATGGCCTTCTCACCGTCGATGAAGACGGGTGCGGCGGGCGACTCGCCATTGCCGGGCAGGCTGATGCCGATGTCGGCATGCTTGCTTTCACCGGGGCCGTTGACGATGCAGCCCATGACGGCCACCTTGAGGTTCTCGACGCCTGGGTACTGCTTGCGCCAGACCGGCATCTGCGCGCGCAGGTGATCGTCGATCTGCTTGGCCAGCTCCTGAAAAGTGGTGCTGGTCGTGCGACCACAGCCGGGGCAGGCGGTGACGCTGGGCACGAAGGCGCGCAGGCCCAGCGCTTGCAAAATTTCCAAGGCGACGACCACCTCCTGCGTGCGGGCCTCACCCGGCTGCGGTGTGAGCGAGACGCGGATGGTGTCGCCGATGCCTTCTTGCAGCAGGATGGACAGGGCCGCGGCCGAGGCCACCGTGCCCTTGGCACCCATGCCGGCTTCGGTCAGGCCCAGGTGCAGCGGGAAGTCGCAGCGCGCGGCCAGCCCGCGGTAGACGCTGACGAGGTCCTGCACGCCGCTGACCTTGCACGAGAGGATGACCTGCTCGGGCTTCATGCCCAGCTCGACAGCCAGGTTGGCCGACTGCAGCGCAGAGCTGATCAGCGACTGGTACATGACCTGCTTGGCATCCCACGGTTCGTCGCTGCGGGCGTTTTCGTCCATCAGCGAGGCCAGCAGCTCCTGGTCGAGGCTGCCCCAGTTCACGCCGATTCGCACGGGCTTGTCGAAACGCATGGCGGCTTCGATCATCTGTGCGAACTGGCGGTCCTTCTTGTCGCCCTTGCCCACGTTGCCTGGGTTGATGCGGTACTTGGACAAGGCCTCGGCGCAAGCCGGGTGATCGGTCAGCAGGCGGTGGCCGTTGTAGTGGAAATCGCCCACCAGCGGCACGTCGATGCCCATGCGGTCGAGCTGCTCGCGGATGTGCGGCACGGCCTTGGCGGCTTCTTCGTTGTTGACGGTGATGCGAACCAGTTCGGAGCCAGCCAGGGCCAACTCCTTGACCTGGATGGCCGTGCCGATGACATCGACCGTGTCGGTGTTGGTCATCGACTGCACGCGCACAGGCGCGTCACCGCCGATGGTGATCACACGAGAGCCCCAGACCACACGGGCCTGGCGGGAGCGGCGCGCGGCCGGTTGAGCCACGTCGATGAGGGTGCAGTTCGCCAGCGTCATTTCAGTTCAAGGCGGGCCACGTTATTGCGGGTAAAAGGTGTCAGGTCAACCGGCTGTCCACGCATGGAAACCTTCACGCCTCCAGCATGGCCAATGCGCATGCGCCAGGGAGACACCCCGCCCATGGCCATCGACTCACCTGCGCGAACAATGCGCGACAGGCGCGTGTTGCCCGAGCCGTCGATGACCTCGACCCACGAGTCTTCCGTCACGGACAAGTACACCGGGCCATCTGTGGCGGAGACCGTTGGCTGAGCGATCGAGGTCGAAGTTTGGGCCTGCGCAGGAACGGATGCCGCCAGCGCAGGCAATGAGCTTGTGGCCGGCGTCACGATGCCGACCGCAGATGCCTCGCTCGCGGGCTGCTCGGCCGAAGCTTGCGAAGCCGCAGGCGCAGCCGACGCTGCAGGGTCCAGCACCAGGGCATCCGACGCAGCCGGCTGGGACAAGACGCCATCCGCTGTTTGCTCTGGGGCCGATGCCTGCGAGTCGGCGCCGACAGGATGGCTCGCACCCTGCCAGCGGGGCCACTCGAACGACTCGGGCAACGAGTAGATGACCGCAGCCGCCAGCAGCAGCAGCATTGGCGCCAGCCATTGTGGGCGCAGCAAGCGCGACCAACCTCCAGCACCGCCACCTTCGAACATCTTGGGCGCCAGTCGCGTTTCCTTGAACGGCTGATTCAGAGCAGGCTTGTCTCCAGCCAAGGGTGCCACGCGGGCGGCCGGCAACCCAGCCAGCACCGCTGTCGGATCGATTTTGAGGACGCGGCACACCGTCTGGGCCAGTGCGCGCGCGAAGCTGGCATCCGGCAATTGGTCGAGGCGCCCCTCCTCGAGAGCCGCCAATTTGGCCGGCGTGACTTTGAGCGTTGCAGCCAAGTGATCAAGGCTCAAGCCCTGAGCCTCGCGGGCAGCACGCAAGACCTCACCCGGCGCGCGTGCACTGGCGTCCGGAACGCTCAAGCCAAAGGGCGACGGGCTCTCACTCATCGAATCGCCCCAGTTCCAGTGCCGTGGCCTCGCGGGTGCCGGTGAAGCGGCGGCGCAACTGCTCGGCCAGGTCGTCGCGACCGTTGAAGTTGCCAAGGCGGTGCTCCACCCTCGCGGCCAACCAAAGTGACTCCGCCGTCACCTGGGAGGGAACGTTGTTGACGCGGCGGATGTAGAAGCGTGCTCGATCGAGTTCACCTTCCTTCAGCAACACAGACGCCAGGTTGAAGGCCGTTGCCGGGCTGCTCGGGTCGAGCTCGTAAGCCTGCAGCAAGGTGATTTCGGCGGCCTTCAGGTCGCCGGCGCGCTGCTGGCAGACGCCGCGGGCCAGCAAGGTCTTGGAGCCAAGTCCGGACTGCGGCAGCGCAGCCGCACGCGCGAACAAGGCATCCGCGGCCTGGTACTGCCCACGACGACACAGCGACCAGGCGTTGTTGTGAAGCACGCTACCGTTGTTCGGGTCCACGGCCAGGGCTTGACGGAAGCTCTCATCGGCACGGGTGGCATCGCCCATCGCGTCATAAATCAGAGCCCGCATCTCATGCGCGGCTGGCAGGCGCGGGTCGATGGCGATGGCTTGCTTGAGCTCATCCAGGGCGGTGGTGAACTGCCCCTGGCTGTAGTAGGTGGACGCCAGCTCCAGTCGGATGCGTGCACGGCGACGCAGATCGCCCTCATCGGATGCGGTGACGATGTCCTGGCCATCGCGGGGCGCTGCGGGCATCTGGCCAGCGCAACCATGCAGCCCCAGCAAGCTCATCAGCAGCAGACAGGCGGACAGGCCATTGGCCCTCCACACTGAACTCGTCTTCGTCATGCAGCGGTCTCCTTCAGGACGCACAGTTTAGGCGCGAGCGAGGCTGGCCGCGGCTCATCGCCCCTGGGGTTTGTTGGGGGACGAAGACACGGCAACGGGATGCACCACGACAGGCTGGCGCAACATGCGCTGCTCTGCGCGCGTGCGGTCCTGCACCTCGCCGGCCAGCTGGCCGCACGCCGCATCGATGTCGTCACCACGGGTTTTGCGGACGGTGGTAACGATGCCGGCATCGGCCAGGATGCGCGCAAAAGCCTGCACACGCTCGTTTTTGGAACGATGCAGCCCGGACGCCGGGAACGGGTTGAAAGGGATCAGGTTGAACTTGCAATGCAAGCGATCGCGCACCAGGGCGATCAGTTCACGTGCGTGCTCGTCGCTGTCGTTGACGCCGTCGAGCATGCAGTATTCAAAGGTGATGAAATCGCGCGGCGCATCCGCCAGGTAGCCTTTGCAGGCAGCCAGCAATTCATCAATGGGGTACTTGCGATTCAGCGGCACAAGCTGATCGCGCAGGGCATCGTTGGATGCGTGCAAGGAAACGGCCAGAGCCACCGGGCAATCGCGCTGCAGGCGCTCGATCATCGGCACCACACCCGAGGTGGAGACCGTGACACGGCGACGCGACAGGCCATAGCCGTGGTCGTCCAGCATGGTCTTCAAGGCTGGAACCAACGCTGCGTAGTTTTGCAGCGGCTCGCCCATGCCCATCATGACGACGTTGCTGATGACACGTTCGGTGGTGTTGAAGCGCTTGCGCAGCGTGTGTTCCGCGAACCAGAGCTGGGCAATGATTTCCCCCGTGCTCAGGTTGCGGCTGAAACCCTGGTGCCCGGTCGAGCAGAAACGACAACCCACGGCGCAACCGGCCTGGGAAGACACGCACAAGGTGCCACGGTCATCTTCCGGGATGAAGACGCTTTCGACCGCGTTGCCCTGCCCGACATCGAAGAGCCACTTGACGGTGCCGTCGGACGACACGTGCTCGCTGATGACGCTCAGGCTTTCAATGACGGCCTTGCCCTGCAACTTGCCGCGCAGGGACTTGGCGAGGTCAGACATCTGATCGAAATCGGATGCGCCTTTTTGATGGATCCAGCGGAACAGCTGGGTGGCGCGAAAGCGCTTTTCACCCAGTTGTTCGCAGAACGCCGCCAGGCCGTCCAGGTCGAAATCAAGCAGGTTGACACGATCGGTCATGGGAACCACTCGATGACAGGACAGCGGGCGGGCGTTGCAACCGCTCAGCGGCTGTAGACGTTCAGGCCGGGGAAGAAGAAGGCGACTTCGACGGCGGCGGTTTCGGCGGCGTCGGAGCCGTGCACTGCGTTGGCGTCGATCGACTCGGCGAAGTCAGCGCGGATGGTGCCAGCCGCAGCCTTCTTGGGGTCGGTGGCGCCCATCAGGTCGCGGTTCTTCAGGATGGCGCCTTCGCCTTCGAGCACTTGCACGAACACGGGGCCGGAGATCATGAAGTCGACCAGGTCCTTGAAGAAAGGACGCTCCTTGTGGACAGCGTAGAACTGCTCGGCTTCAGCGCGCGACAGTTGCACCAGCTTGGCAGCGGCGACCTTCAGGCCGGCGCCTTCGAAGCGGGCGATGATTTGGCCGATGACATTCTTGGCAACGGCGTCGGGCTTGATGATCGAGAGGGTGCGTTCGATGGCCATGGTTTCTCCAGGTTCAACTGATAAGGGCAAAACCCTAGATTGTACTGCTCGAATGCGTCAATCACAGGCGCGCAGCCCATGATCCACGCACCCGACCTGCGGGTGTGCGATCAACGGCGACCGCGACGACCACCGCCGCCGCCACCGCCCCGGTTGCCGCGACCACCACCGAAATAGGCATCGGCCCCGATGTAGCCCACGGAAGTCTGCATGGGGTCAGGCTGACGCGGACCCTTTTGCTGCTTGCCACCGCCCTGCTGGCCACCCTGATCCTGGTCAGGGCGACCAAAACCGGAGGTGATGCGCTTGGAGCCGCTCTTGACAAAACGGCGATCGAAGGTCTGCTCCAGCGGGTTGGGGATGGGCCCGAAATGATCGTCTTCGTCGTGATCGTGCGGCCCCTGTGGCGCGCGGTCGGCCCCGTGACTGCGCGGAGGGCGCTGCCCTTGTTGATGACCACCTTGGGGGCCCTGCCCCTGCTGAGGACGGCCACCCTGGTTGTTGGCGTGCTGCCCGTTGCCACGGCCTTGCTTGCCGCCACGCTGGCCCTGCTGCCCCTGCTGATGTTGGCCACCTTGCTGCCCACCACGCTGGCCTTGCTGACTCTTGTGCTGACCCTGACCCTGCTGCCCCTGGGGCTTGCCCCTGCCGTTGCCACCGCGGTCCTGATCTTGACGGTCCATGCCGGCAAGCGACTTCACGGCACGCACATCCGACTCGCCAAGCTCAGCCCAAACACCACGGCGCAAGCCATGCGGCAACACGATGGCACCGTATCGAACGCGAATCAGGCGATTGACGGTCAAACCAACGGCGTCGAACAGCTTGCGAACTTCGCGATTGCGCCCTTCGGTGATGACGACTCGATACCACTGGTTGACGCCCTCACCTTGGCTCTTGCTGATGGACACGAAAGAGGCCGCTTGACCTTCGATCTCCACCCCGGTGAGCAGGCGCTCGCGCGAAGGCTCGTCCAAGGTGCCCAGCACGCGCACAGCGTACTCGCGCTCCACGCCGAAGCGGGGGTGCATGAGCTGGTTGGCCAGCTCGCCCGAGTTGGTGAACAGCAGAAGACCTTCGGTGTTGAGGTCCAGGCGGCCCACCGACATCCACTTGCCGTTTTGCAAGCGAGGCAGGCGACGGAACACCGTCGGGCGGCCTTGTGGATCGTCGTGGGTGACGACCTCGCCCACCGGTTTGTGGTAGGCCAGGATGCGGGCCGCTGGCGGCGCAATGCGCACCTTGATCGGCTTGCCAGCCACCTTGACGCGGTCGCCATGCGAAATACGCTGACCGACGTGAGCGACTTGATCGTTGACCTCGATGCGCCCCTCTTCGATCATCTTTTCGATGTCGCGGCGCGAACCCACCCCCGACTGGGCCAACACCTTTTGGAGCTTGGGGGCATCCGGCTCTGGGCGCAGAACGCGTTTGTAAGGACCGGACGGGTCGGCTTCAACGCCCTCCGCCTCTTCCTCGTGCGCCTGGTCGAATTCGCCCGACAGCAACTCTGCAAACACCTCGCTGGCCTGCTGCTCGGCCATGGCCGCGCGGCGATTCAGGCGCAATTCCGTTCCGTCGTCTTCGCCTTCGGCAAGCGCCGCCTCACCCTCACCCGAATCAGCACCCTCGCCAGCTTGCTGGATGCCACCGTCCAGGCGCGGGCCGCGATCGCGATCCCGGTTGCGACGGCGGCGATCACCACGACCCGAGCGGCTCTCGCGGTCTTCACGCCCTTCGGCGCCACCCTCGTCGGAACCCGAGACGCCCACCGGAGCGTCGCCCGCCACGTCATCACGGATCGAGACAAGCGCAGACTCCGACGCCACCTCGGGGGGCAAGGCGTCCTGCGCCGACTCACCCGCTGGCACTCCGGAAACCTCCTCGACCGCCTTGCGGCGAGGGGCGCGTTTGCGCGCCGGAGCAGCCGGCTCCTTTGCCACCAACTGGTCGCTCGGAGCCGCTTCAGCGGTGTCGGGCACTTCTGCGTCAGCCTTGCGACGCCGAGGCGCGCGCTTGGGCGACTCGGCATCACCGACAGGCACCGCTGCTGCGGCGACTTGCTCAGGGGTCGCCTCAGCGACCTCCGCAGCCTTGGTGCGGCGTGCACGTTTGGGTTTGACCGCCTCTTCAGAGGCGGGTGCGCTGTCTTGTGCGTCAGGCATGGGCAGGGAGTCGGTGGTCATGGGGAGGGGGAAAAGGGTTCGATGGTGTCAGGAGGCGCCAACTCGCTGGCGGCGACCTCCACAGAGGCAGGGGCGGACTCGGACTCGGGGTCCAGACCGGGCAGCAGGGCCTGACTGACCGGCAGACCGTCCAGCGTCGGCAACTGAGCCAGGGAGGACAGGCCCATGTCGTCCAGGAACTGGCGGGTGGTCGCGAACAGCGCGGGACGCCCCGGCGCATCGCGATGCCCGATGACCTCGACCCAGCCTCGGTCTTCGAGTTGCTTGACGATGTGCGAGCTCACCGTCACACCACGGATGTCTTCGATGTCGCCCCGGGTCACGGGTTGCTTGTAGGCAACGATGGCCAGCGTCTCGAGCGTGGCCCGCGAGTACTTCGGCGGTTTTTCGGGAGTCAGGCGATCCAGGTGAGCCTGGACGTCCGGGCGGGTTTGAAAACGCCAGCCGGTTCCCACCTCGACCAATTCAACCCCGCGCCCCGACCATTGCTCACGGATGCCCCCCAACATGGCCAGCACACCATCGGCGGAGACCGTGTCGTCGAAAAGCTGCCGCATCTCGCGCAGCGACATGGGCTGGTGCGAGCACAGGAGCGCGGCTTCAAGGATGCGTATCGCATCCGGCGTTTCAAGGATGTCCATCTTTGCGATGTGAACTGCCGACCGCATCGCGGCGGCCTCAGGGCAGCATTGGGCTGTGCCACAGCACGCTGGAGCAACCACTTGTTCAGCTTTGCGCAAAAGAGCGCAAAACGGGCAAGCCGATGGCAAAGCGCTGTTTGAGTTCGGCCGCTCAACGGCCTGCGATCAAATCAAAATCAGGGGGTGCCTGGTAGGCGAATGGCGGGCGACCCTCGCTGACGCAACCTGCGTCTGCCGGATTGGCCCGTCCGACACAGCAGGCAAATCAGCCATGTCATGACAGGAACCTGTCGTGGTTGAACCACTATACACCAGTTTGAGATCTAGCTTGCGAGCCCGTCATTTCGGCGCGCCCTCGAGCTCAGCCCAGGCGGCGGCCATGTCAGCTGGCAACGGCGCTTCGAATTGCATGGCTTGACCGGTATGGGGGTGAGCGAAACCCAGGCGCGCGGCGTGCAAAGCCTGCCGGGCCATCCCGAGCAAAGGGGCGCCGCCGTAAAGCGTGTCGGCCACCAACGGGTGGCGGCGACTGCTCAGGTGCACCCGAATCTGGTGCGTGCGGCCGGTGTGCAGCGTGCACAACACACCGCTGACCCATCGCGCAGGGCGGTCGTCATCGTGCCGCCCAGCCAGCACAGGCTGAACCTGCCCACACAGGAGCCGCTGCACATCGGTTCGAGCTGGCTTGCCGGAAGGCACCACCGCCATGCGCACGCGGGTGACCGGGTCGCGACCGATCGACGAAGCAATGCTCACCGCTTCGGGCACCTGGCCGTGCGCCAGCGCCAGGTACTGGCGTTTGACATCACGCGCCGCGATGGCGCGGCTCAGTGCCGTCACGGCCTCCAGCGTCTTGCCCACCACCATGAGGCCGCTGGTGTCCTTGTCCAGCCGGTGCACGATCCCCGCCCTAGGCAGGCTCGAAGCTTGTGCGTGGTGCGCCAGCAGGCCGTTCATCAGCGTGCCCGACCAGTTCCCCGCCGCTGGATGAACCACCAGGCCAGCAGGCTTGTCGACCACCAGCAAGTGCTCGTCCTCGAAAACGATGGGCAAAGCCATGGCCTCGGCAACGAAGGCCTGGCTCTGGGCCGTGGCCCTGAGGACGATGTCGACGACCTGCCCTTGCGCAACCTTGCGTGAAGCCGACGTGACCACTTGGCCCGCCACCTGCACCGCCCCTGCCTCGATCAGACCCTTGAGGTGGCTGCGGGAATAGGCGGGAATGCAACCGCTCAACCAGGCATCCAGGCGCTGCCCATGGGATTCGGCAGCCACCCGGAGTTGCCTGCTACCCGTCGGCTGCGGCTCATCGGCGAGTTGATTCTGCGGGGCCCCACCCTCCTCTGATTCCTCTTCGTCATCAAGGATGTCGTCACCCAGGTCAATACCCGACTCGGTCTGAGACGGGCCCCTGGAGGCAACGGAGGATGCGGAACGACGTCGAGACATGGAGAGCGTGGGCGACTAGCTTCTATACTGCGCACTCTGGCGCTGCAAGGCGGGATTGAAGGCGGCACAAACCGCCCCTGACACAACGTGAAACTGCTCAAGACCAACCCGAAGACCCCGATGACCGAATCCTCTCGAGGCTTGCTGGCCGCCTTCCTGGCGATGTGCATGAGCGTGATGTTGGTGGCCTGTGGCTCGACGCCCCAGGACGAGTTCGCCAACATCGCATCCGACAAATTGTACGCAGACGCCAAGGACGACGCAGCCGAAGGCAACTTCGAGCTGGCGATCAAGAAGCTTGAAAAGGTCGAAGCCCGAGCTTCTGGCACCCTTTTGTCTCAACAAGCCCAGATCGACCTGGCCTATGCCTACTTCCGCACTGGAGAGAAGGCGCAGGCTCTGGCCAAGCTCGAGCGGTTCATCCGGTTGCACCCCACCAGCCCGGCGCTGGACTACGCTTTTTACCTGCAAGGTTTGGTGAACTTCAACGAGAACCTGGGCCTGTTCGGCAAGCTGTCTCGGCAGGACCTGGCCGAGCGAGACCAGCAAGCCTCGCGCGATGCCTACGAGTCGTTCAAGCAGGTGGTCGAGCGCTTCCCGCAATCGCGCTACGCCGAAGACGCGCGCCTGCGCATGAACCACGTGGTGAACTCGCTGGCCGCAGGCGAGGTCCACGTTGCCCGCTACTACCTGCGCCGTGGCGCCTACCTGGCTGCGGCCAACCGCGCCCAGCAGGCCGTCAAGGAATACAGCCAGTCGCCTGCGGTAGAGGAAGGCCTTTTCATCATGGCGCAGGCTTACGACAAGCTGGGCCTGGTGCCATTGCGTGACGACACCTTGCGGGTGCTGCGCCAGAGCTTCCCGAACAGCGAGTTCCTGTCCGCAGGCATGGCCGGAGGCATCACCTCCGACAAATCCAAAAAGCCCTGGTGGCAGCTGTGGTGATCAGTCACCGGATCCGGCATCACCACTGGTGAAGCCGGTGAGCCGCCCCTGATCGTGCACCTTCGGACCAAGCGGCTGCACCTCCACTGGCTCTTCGACCGGTGCGATCTCGGCAGAGCCTTCCAGAGCGAGGTTCGGCTGGATCTGGTGAATGAATCGGCGGGAGCGGTCGTACGGGAAGACGTCGTGCACGTAGCCAGCCTGGATGCGCTCCTTGCGCTCTTGCCAGAATCCGGGGTCCAGCAAATCCGCGTGGTGCTGCATGAAGATGTGCCTGACGCGCGGATCGCCCAGCAGGAATGGCCCAAAAGTCTCCGGGAACACATCGTGCGGGCCGACCGAGTACCAGATCTCGCCTGACATCTCTTCCTCTTCGTTGCGCGGCTCGGGCACCTTGCGGAAGTTGCAGTCGGTGACGTACTCGATCTCGTCGTAGTCGTAGAACACGACCTTGCCGTTGCGCGTGACGCCGAAGTTCTTCCACAGCATGTCGCCAGGGAAGATGTTGGCAGCCACCAGGTCCTTCAAAGCATTGCCGTACTCGATGACGGCATGCTCGAGCGACTCGCCTTCGGCTTCCTGGATGTAGATGTTGAGCGGCACCATGCGGCGCTCGATGTAGAGGTGCTTGAGGATCAGCACCTGGCCGTCCTCGTCTTCTTCCATCACGCTGGGCGCGAACTTCTTGAGCTCTTCGATCAACTCGTCGTCGAAGCGATTGCGCGGGAAGGCCACGTTGGTGAACTCCAGCGAGTCGGCCATGCGCCCCACGCGGTCGTGGTGTTTCACGAGCAGGTACTTGCTCATGATGCCTTCGCGGGTGGTTTCCTTCTGCGGAGGGAAGTAGTCCTTGATGACCTTGAAGACGAAGGGGTAGGACGGCAGGTCGAACACCAGCATCACCATGCCCTTGATACCCGGCGCGATGCGGAACTTGTCGCTGGAGTGGCGCAGGTGGAAGAGGAAGTCGCGGTAGAACAGGTTCTTGCCGTGCTTTTGCAGACCGATGGCGCTGTACAGCTCCCCACGGGGCTTGCGCGGCATCAGCGTGCGCAGGAACTGCACGTAGGCCGATGGCACCGGCATGTAGACCATGAAGTAGGCGCGCGCGAAGCTGAACAATGCCAGCAGGTCGTCTTCGCCGAAGAGCGCCGCATCGATGTAGAGGCGGCTCTTGGAGTTATGCAGGATGGGGATGGCAAATGGCAGGCTGCGGAAACCGTTGACCACCTTGCCCACGATGTAGGCCCCCTTGTTGCGGAAGAACAGGGAGTTGAGGACCTGAATCTGGAAATTGGTGCGCAGGCGCACGGAGCCAACCTGCTCAAGCAAGGCCTCGTAGACGAAGCCGATGTCTCGGTCTAGGTCGTCGAAAGCGAGTTCGAGCTCATAGCTCTCGACGATGGTCTTGAGCATCTGGCGCAGGTTTTCGCGCGTGGGGTAGTAAGCGCGGAAGGTGCCGCCAGTGCCCTCGTCTTCGTCGTCGATGTACTCGGTGGACACCGCTGGTCGCACGAAGATGAAGTCGTTGCGGTAGTACTTGCGGTGCAGGATCTTGATGGTGACCGAGTTGAAGAAGGTCTCGGCCAGCTCCGGTTGCTTGTGACCGGTCAGCAGACCGATGTAGAACAGCTTGATCTGGTGCCAGACCTCCATGGGCAAGGTGCTGGCGCCAAAGTCCTGCTCCAGCCGCTCGACCGACTCCTCCACACGCAGGTCGTAGAACTCGATGCGAACGCGCTGCGCGGTTTGCTGCCCGTGCCAGTCGGCCTCCTCGAAACGCTTCTTGGCCTGGGCCGTGGTCTCGGAGAAGATCTTGTAGTGGCGATCGAAGCCATCCAGCAGGGCGCGAGCGATCTCGAAGACCCGGGAGTCGGTGAGTTGTTGCGGGAACATCGTCATCAGCGTGACTCGGTGGGGGTGGCAGGTACGATCTGCGTGTGGCGTTGCTGCAGGCTGGACAGTGCTTTATCAAACACGGCCTGCACCTGATCTGAGGATGCAACGGTCATGCGCAAATCGTTGATCAGACCATTATGCAAGCCGTATACCCAGCCATGGATGACCACCTCCTGTCCTCGCTGCCAGGCGTCCTGCACCACGGTGGTTTCACAAACGTTTCGGCATTGCGCCAGCACGTTGAGCTCACACAGGGCGTTGAGCCTCGCTGGCCCATCCGGCACAGTTTGCAGCCACTCCTGGTGTGAGTTGCGAACATCTTTGACGTGGCGCAACCAGTTGTCGGCCAAACCAATGCGGATGTCGTTCATGGCGGCGTTGACGCCGCTGCAGCCATAGTGACCCACGACCATGATGTGCTTGACCTTGAGCGAGTCGATGGCGAACTCCATCACCGACAGGCAGTTGAGGTCGGTGTGCACGACCACGTTGGCCACGTTGCGGTGCACGAACAGCTCGCCTGGCAGCAAGCCACAGATTTCGTTGGCCGGCACGCGGCTGTCGCTGCAGCCAATCCAGAGGTATTGAGGCGACTGCTGCTTCTGCAGGCGGCTGAAAAAACCCGGGGTGCGCTGCTCGATGTCTCGGGCCCAGGCACGGTTGCTGTCGAAAAGATGGGGAAGGGAATGCTGATCGCTCATGACCCGCAGTGTAGACAAGCCTGCGGGTGAGGCAAGCTGACCGCGACGCCGGGGCACAATCGACCGAATGAGCCTGAGCAACCACCTGCCCCCGACTGACGCCCCGATCGCCTACCCCTGGGGCGACACCCTGCCGCCAACAGGCGAGCTGATGACGCTTCGCCCGGGACTGCAATGGCTGCGCATGCCCCTGCCCTTCGCGCTCAACCACATCAACCTGTGGGTGCTGGACGATGCGGTGCCCGGACAATCGGGCTGGATGGTGGTGGACGCGGGCATCGCCTCCGAGCCGATCCGCCAGGCTTGGCAGGCGCTGTGGCAAGGCCCGCTGGCCAGCGCTCCTCTGCGGCGCATGCTGGTGACCCACATGCACCCCGACCACGTGGGCAATGCGGACTGGTTGATCGAGCAGTTCAGCGCACCAGGCCAGCCCGCGCGCCTTTGGATGAGCGCCACCGATCACCTGGCAGCCTTGCAGGCTTGCGAGGCCACCTCCTCCCAAGGCGGAGAGCGCGCGGCCATCTTTTTTGCCAGCCACGGCCTGCACCGCGCAGAAGATCTCGCCAAGATCCGGGAGCGCAACGGCTACTACCGCGCCCTGGTGCCCAAGGTGCCGCGTGCGCACCACCGGTTGATCAACGGCATGCAGATCGACATCGGGGATCGGCGCTGGCGATGCATAGCCGGATACGGACACAGCCCGGAGCACATCGCGTTGCACAGCGAGCGCGATGGGTTGCTGATTTCGGGCGACATGCTGCTGCCATCGATTTCAACCAACATCAGCGTCTACGAGATGGAGCCCGAGGGCGACCCACTGGGCTTGTTCCTCGACTCGATCAAAGAGATGCTGGCGCTGCCTGCCGACACCCTGGCATTGCCCTCACACGGGCGCCCTTTCACGGGCATCCATGCGCGCATCCGTCAGCTTGAGCGGCACCACGAGGACCGCCTGGCAGAGGTGATGCAAGCCTGCACGCAAGCCCCCTCCTCGGCTGCAGACATGTTGCCGGTGCTGTTCAAACGCCCACTCGATCTGCACCAGACCACCTTCGCCATGGGCGAGGCAATCGCTCACCTCAACCACCTGTGGCACCGAGGGGAGCTCAGCCGAAAACAGGACCAGGCGGGCGTCTGGCGCTTTGCAGCGCGCTGAAGCAGCGCACGCACGGGCGCACAGCCCGGCGGCCCGGCTCGATCACTCGGGTATGACCACCCGACGCAGGTGATCGCGTGCGGGCTCGTACTCCGGCAGGATGGAGCGCACCACATCCCAGAAAGCGGGGCTGTGATTCATCTCGCGCAGGTGGGCCAGCTCGTGCGCCACGACGTAGTCGATGATGTCCAGGCTGAAGTGCATCAGCCGCCAGTGCAGGCGGATGGAGCCGTCGGCGCTGGCGCTGCCCCAGCGCGTGCGCGCAGACGACAGGCTCACACGCTTGACGACCACACCCAGCTTGCGAGCGTAGTGCTCCGCGCGTTCGGCAAACAGCATCCGGGCTTCACGCTGCAGCCACGCCTCGGCGGCATCGCGGATCTGCGTGCCCACCGCATCGTGAGGCAGGCCCAATCTGAGCGTGTGGCGGCAGGGCGCGGCATCGAGCGACGCGGGCTGAAAGCGCGCCCCGGTTTGCGTCGGATCGAGGATGACGGTGACCGGCTCACCCATGAAGGGCAGTTGGCAGCCGGCTCTCCAGTCGATCTGCGCCGACACCTGGCGGCGTGCGCGCTCCCGTTGGTCAACCAGCTTGTTGCAGATCCAGCGCTCTTTGGCACGCAAGGCGACCTCGATGTCCGCCCAGGACACCCAGCTGGGTGCCCGCACAGACAAGCCCTCGTCGCTGACGACCATGCCAATGCTGCGCCGCTGCACTCGGGTGCATTCATAACCCACCAGGGCTTTGCCCAGGCGAATTTCACGCACCGCGCGAGGGTGGCGAAACACCGGCAAGCTGCCAAGCAGGGCCGCCTCTGGCACGCTGGCGCGGGCTTCGGCACAGTGGTTGGCGGCCTGGTGGCCCAATCGGTCTGAGTCGCCTGCGAGCCCCTCGGCGGGCGCCTCGTCATCCCAGAGCTGCAACTGCTGCGCAGCGGGCATCGAACTCAAGTCAACTCTCCCATGTGGGTGGCCACGGGCGCATCGTCTCCGTGGGCACGCCGGTCTCGCAGGACGATGAAGTCGGCGAAAGCAGACAGATCAGGGTGGATCGTCAGGTCAGGCACCCGGCGACGCAAATCTTGCAGTTCCGCCTCGCTCATGGTGGCAGCCTGGCCGGTGCGAACCAGGTGAGGCTCGCAGCCCACAGACTGGGCAGCCAGCACATCACGAGGCAGATCACCGACCATGGGCACGCCAGCCAGGTCACAACCAAAACGCTGGCCGATCATTTGAAACAGCCCTGGCGAAGGCTTGCGGCAAGTGCAATGGTCTTCAGGGGTGTGCGGACAGAAGAACACCGCTTCCACCCGCCCGCCCACGCGCGCCAGCATGTGGTTCATCTTGGCGTGCATGGCATTGAGCGAGACCATGTCGAACAGGCCCCGACCGATGCCGGACTGGTTGGTGGCCACGACCACATGCCAGCCTGCGTGATTCAGGCGGGCGATGGCCTCCAGGGCCCCAGGCAGGGGCACCCACTCGTCGGCGGACTTGATGTAGTCCTCGCGCTCATGGTTGATGGTGCCATCGCGGTCAACGATGACCAGCTTGATGGCCTCACCAGGGTGGGGACGAGACAGCATGTGTGTGGATCAGGCAGCCAGTCGGGACAGGTCGGCAACTTGGTTCATCGCAGCATGCAGGGTGGCCAGCAGGCCCAGGCGGTTGGCTTTCAGGGCGGGGTCCTCGGCGTTGACCATGACCCCGTCGAAGAAAGCGTCCACCGGGGCCTTGAGGGCCGCCAGCGCTTGCAGGGACCCAGTGTAGTCGCCTTGCTCAAAAGCCGCTTGGGCTTTCGGAGCCACGGCTTGCAGGGCTTCGTACAGGGCGCCTTCTGCAGCCTCCTTGAACAGCACGGCGTCGACCTTGGCCTCGACGTCGCCTTCCACCTTTTTCAGGATGTTGCTGACTCGCTTGTTGGCCGCGGCCAGCGAAGCGGCCTCGGGCAGCGCAACGAACGCACGCACAGCAGCCAGGCGGCGCGGCACGTCGCCCAGGCGGGCTGGCTGAAGGGCCAGCACGGCGTCGACCTCCTGGGCACTGTAGCCCTGCTCGCGCAGGGACACGGCCAGGCGGTCGGCGAAGAAGCCCAGCAGGGCTTCGGTCGGCTTGTTGATCAGCTCGCCAAACGGGGCGGCGGCTGCGTCGAACAGCTCGGGCAGCGACAGCGGCAGGTTCTTCTCGATGAGCAGGCGGATCACGCCCAGCGCGTGGCGGCGCAGCGCAAACGGGTCCTTGTCGCCGGTGGGCAACTGGCCGATGCCGAACAGGCCCACCAGGGTCTCGAGCTTGTCGGCCAGGGCCAACACGGTGCCGGTGTGGTTGCGCGGCAGGCTGTCACCCGCGAAGCGCGGCTTGTAGTGGTCTTCGATGGCGATGGCCACGCCGTCGCGCAGGCCTTCGTGGCGGGCGTAATAGCCACCCATGATGCCTTGCAGCTCGGGGAACTCGCCGACCATGTCGGTCAGCAGGTCGGTCTTGGCCAGCAACGCGGCTTCCTGGGCCTTGCTGTCGAGCACCTTGAAGTGGTCCTGGTCGTCGACCGAGAACGGAACGGTGTGCAGGCTGAGCTGGTTGACCACGGCGTGGGCGATGGCGCGCACGCGCTCGGCGCGCTCGCCCTGGGTGCCCAGCTTGCCGTGGTAAACGACCTTGGCCAGGCCCGGCACACGCGATGCCAGCGTCTTCTTGCGGTCCTGGTCGAAGAAGAACTTGGCATCGGCCAGGCGCGGGCGCACCACGCGCTCGTTGCCTTCGATGATCGCGCTCGGGTCGGACGGATGGATGTTGCTGACCACCAGGAACTGGTGGGTCAGCTTGCCGTCGGCGTCGAGCAGCGGGAAGTACTTCTGGTTGGCCTTCATCGTGAGGATGAGGCACTCCTGCGGCACGGCCAGGAAGGCTTCTTCGAAGCGACCGATCAGCACATTGGGGCGCTCGACCAGCGCGGTGACCTCGTCGAGCAGGGCCTCGTCTTCAATCGGCTTGAGGTGGTTGCCGGCGCGGCCCGCGGCCGACTTCAGTTGCGAGGCGATTTCGGCACGGCGCTCGGTGAAGCTGGCGATCACGGAGCCTTCGTCGCGCAGTTGTGCGGCGTAGCTGTCGGCGTCGCGCAGCACCACGGGCGAGACCTTGGCCTCGAAGCGGTGACCATGGGTTTCGCGTGCGGCCTTCAGCCCCAAGGTCTGCACCGGCACAACCTGGTCGCCATGCAGGGCCACCAGGCCATGCGCAGGGCGAACGAAGTTCACGCTGGTCCAGCCTGGCTGGAAGCCGGCGCCATCGCCTTGCTCCAGCTGGTAGGTCATGACCTTGGGGATCGGCAGCTTGGCCAGCGATTCATCGAGCGCTTTTTGCAGACCTTCGGTCAGCGAAGCACCGGCCTTGACCGTGTCGAGGAACAGGGCCTCGGCCTTGCCATCGGGTTGGCGCTTGAGCGAAGGCACGACCTCGACGCCCAGGCCGAGTGAAGCCAGTTTCTTGAGCAGCGCGGGCGTGGCCTGACCGCTGGCGTCGAGGCCCACGGTCACGGGCATGAGCTTGTGCTGCACGGGCTGGTCGGCGGCCTTGCCGACCACACCCGTCACGTGAACAGCCAGGCGGCGCGGCGAGGCGTAGGGCGTGACGGCGGCATCGGCCGAGGCCAGGCCCTGAGCCTTGAGGCCATCGGCCAGCACGGAGGCGAAGGACTCGCCCAGTTTCTTGAGTGCCTTCGGGGGCAGCTCTTCGACGAAGAGTTCAACCAGCAGGTTGGCGGTGCGGGTGTCGGACATGCTTTAAGCCGCCTTCTTGTTGTTCAGTTGCTCGATGACCTCGTCGGCCCAGGCCTTTGGGGCCATCGGGAAGCCCAGGCGGGCACGGCTGTCGAGGTAGGCCGCGGCCACGCTGCGCGCCAGGTTGCGGATGCGGCCGATGTAGGCGGCGCGCTCGGTCACCGAGATGGCACCACGCGCGTCCAGCAGGTTGAAGGTGTGCGCGGCCTTGAGCACCTGCTCGTAAGCCGGCAGGGCCAGCTGCTGCGTCATCAGGTACTGGGCCTGCGTTTCGTAATTGGTGAACGCACCCAGCAGGAACTCGACGTTGCTGTGCTCGAAGTTGTAGGTCGACTGCTCGACCTCGTTCTGGTGGAACACGTCGCCGTACTTCACGACGTTGCCAGCCGGGTCCTTGGAATAGACCAGGTCGTACACGCTTTCCACGCCCTGCAGGTACATGGCCAGGCGCTCCAGACCATAGGTGATCTCGCCGGTGATGGGCTTGCAATCGATGCCGCCGACCTGCTGGAAGTAGGTGAACTGCGTCACCTCCATGCCGTTGAGCCAGACCTCCCAGCCCAGGCCCCAGGCGCCCAGTGTGGGGTTCTCCCAGTCGTCTTCGACGAAGCGGATGTCGTTTTTCTTGAGGTCAAAGCCCAGGGCTTCGAGCGAGCCCAGGTAGAGCTCCAGGATGTTGGCCGGTGCGGGCTTGAGCACCACCTGGTACTGGTAGTAGTGCTGCAGGCGGTTGGGGTTCTCGCCATAGCGGCCGTCTTTCGGGCGACGGCTGGGCTGCACGTAGGCGGCCTTCCAGGGCTCCGGGCCCAGGGCGCGCAGGAAGGTGGCGGTGTGACTGGTGCCGGCGCCCACTTCCATGTCGTACGGTTGCAGCAGCGCGCAGCCCTGGGCGTCCCAGTAGCTTTGCAAACGGAGGATGAGTTGCTGGAAGGTCAGCATGTTGAAACCTTGTGGGCTGCACGCCCAGGCATGACCTGCGCAAGCAACCAGTGTGGGGATGACGCAAACCGCGCCCATGACTTGGGCAGCGCGAACGCGAAAAGCCAAACCCCCGATTCTAGTGAAGAAGATCGTTGGCGCCGCGCACTCGGTGCGCGCCACATTGCACTCAGGGGCGGCAACGCAGGGCGGGCCACGCCCGCCACACCACCACCAGCAAACCCAACACCACGAGCGGCCAAAGCCCCGCCCGGCCCGCCCATGCGGCGTATGGCGTCACGCCGGCTTGCCCCTGCACTTCGGCCAACAGCACGCCACGCGTCTGCCCTGGCATGCGTTGCACGACGCGTCCCAGGTGATCGATGACAACGGTCGCCCCCGTGTTGGTCGATCGAATGGTCGGGACCTGGAATTCCAGCGAGCGCATGCGCGCGATCTGCAGGTGCTGATGGATGGCCACCGTGTCACCGAACCAGGCCAGGTTGCTCACGTTGGCGAGCATCGTCGGGGCAGTTTCCGCGTGCACGAAACGACTCGCAAGCTCCTCGCCAAACAAGTCCTCGTAGCAGATGTTGGGGCCAACGCGCTGCCCCTTGACCACGAAGGATGGTGCCGAGAGCGGGCCGCGAGAAAAGTCCCCCAGAGGCATGTTCATCATGTTGACGAACCAGCGAAAGCCCAGCGGGATGAATTCACCAAATGGCACCAGGTGGTGCTTGTCGTAGCGATATGGCTGAGCCAGCTCCGGCGACAGCCCCACCACCGAGTTGGTGTAGCCCGATTCCAGGCTGCCCAGCGGCATCCCGATCAGCGCTGCGCGCCCTTGGCCTGACCCGAACATCGCACGCAGGCCATCCCAGTAGCCCTCGGGCAATTGCTCCGGCAGCAGCGGGATCGCCGTTTCGGGCGCCACCACCAGGTCGGCTTGCACCTGCTGCAACTGCTGCCCATGCCAGACCAGCATGTTGCCGAGCATCCGGGCATCGAACTTTTCGTCCTGGGCGACATTGCTCTGCAGCAACGCGACTTTCAAGGGTTGCCCATGCGGGTGGGTGTGTGGCGCAGGCGACCAGGCGGCCAGCCCGATGCTCAAGCCCAGCAAGGGCAAGGGCATCAGCCAGCGGGCCTTCGTGTGCCGGGGCGTGCCAAATGCGCCCAGAGCGGCCAACGCCACCAACGTGGCCCAGATGCAGCCCAAGCCGTAGACACCCACCCAGGGCGCCAGAAGGGCCCAGGGCGTGTCGATCAAGGCATAGCCACTGGCCCCCCAGGGAAAGCCGGTGAATATCAGCGCCCGCGCCAACTCGGCCAGCAGCCAAAGCCCGCCGAACAGCGTCGCATCGCGCCAGGGCGAGCCGCACCGAAAACGTTGCCACACGGCCCCGGCAAGTGCCATGTAGCCCGACAGCGCCAGGCAAAGCAGGGCCACCGCCAGCGCCGACAACCAGGCAGGCAGGCCACCAAAGTGGTGGAGGCTGACGAACATCCAACCCGTCGCGCCCACCAGCCAGACACTCGCGTGCAGCCAGGCCACCAACGCCGCTGCGCGCACCTTCGTTTGCCCGGCCAGCAGGCACACCAGCCAAGCCGCTGCAGCCGTTTGAAGCACCGCCGGCAAGGCCGCATGCAAGCCAGCCACCCACGGCGACAAGGCCAGGGCTTGGAGCCCACCCGAGAGCAGGGCCAGCCACCAGCGAGACGCCGTCAACCGATCGCGCGCCTGCCCGAAAAAGACCGAACCCGCCACCTCAGGCATGCTCGGCCGCATCGGCCGGCCCGGAGACAGGCGTCACCTTGAACCAACGCACGGAACCACCACGGGCCAGCATCACCGAGAAGCGCAAGCCACCCAGCTCGACCACCTCGCCTCGGCGAGGCACCCGCCCCAACTCATGCGCCACCAGGCCGCCAATCGTGTCGAAATCGTCCTGGGACAACTGTGCCTGGAAGGCCTCGTTCACATCGGCGATGAGCGCATCGCCCGCCACCCGCTGGCTGCCATCGGCCAGCGTGAAGATGCTCGACTCGCCGTCGTCGTCGTCGAACTCATCTTCGATCTCGCCGACGATCTCCTCGAGCACGTCTTCGATGGTGATGAGACCGGCCGTCTTGCCGAACTCGTCGATGACGATGGCCAGGTGGCTGCGGTTGGAGCGAAATTCACGCAGCAACTCGTTGAGCCCCTTGGATTCGGGCACGAAGTAAGGCGCCCGCAGCAGCGTGCGCAGGTTCAAGTCCGGCGAGCGCTGCAACTTGAGCAGGTCTTTGGCCATCAGCAGGCCGATGATGTTGTCGCGGCTGTCCTGGTAGACCGGGAAGCGAGAATGACCCGTGTCGATGACGGACGCCAGCAGCTCCTCGTACGGCGCGTCGATGTCGAGCATGTCCATGCGACGCACGGCCACCATGACGTCGCCAGCCGTCATGCCAGCCATGCGGATCACGCCCTCGAGCATGACCCGGGACTCGGGCTCGATCAGCTCGCGGTGCTCGGCTTCGGCCAGGGTGCGGATGAGTTCAGCCGTGGAGTCCGGTCCTGGCGAGATGAACTCGACGAGGCGGACAAACAGGCTGCGGGGGTCCCGCGCAAGGGGACGCCGGTCGACCCGAGGCGGTCGACTAGGGGAAGGTTCGGACACGGCAGGGGTGTCGTGGTTGGGATGCCGCAAGAATAACCCATCGACACCGGGCGGCGTCAGCACCCTGGTGACACCCGCCAGGGTGGGCCCAAACCGGCCTACACTAGCCCCATGAGCCTGATCCCCGTCACCATCCTCACCGGCTTCCTGGGCGCCGGCAAGACCACCCTGCTCAAGCGCGTGCTCACCGAAGCCCATGGCCAGAAGATCGCCGTCATCGAAAACGAGTTCGGCGAAGAAAACATCGACAACGAGATCCTCGTGGCCGACACCGAAGAGCACATCGTCCAGATGAGCAACGGTTGTGTCTGTTGCACGATCCGGGAAGACCTGCGGGAAACGCTGTCCGACCTGGTCAAGCAAAAAAAGGCCGGCACCCTGAATTTCGAGCGCGTGGTCATCGAAACCACCGGCCTGGCCGACCCTGGCCCCGTGGCCCAGACTTTCTTCATGGACGACGAGATCGCCGAGCACTACCTGCTCGATGCCATCGTCACCCTGGTGGACGCCAAGCACGGCGACCAGCAACTCGACACCCGCCAGGAAGCGCGCCGTCAGGTGGGCTTTGCCGACCTGATCTTCATGAGCAAGTCCGACCTGGTCGATGGCGCACAAGTCGACGCCCTGTCACACCGCATCAAGCACATGAACCCGCGTGCACCGCAAAAGCGCGTGCACTTCGGCGAGGTGCCCATCAAAGAGGTTTTCGACCTCAAGGGCTTCAACCTCAACGCCAAGCTGGACATCGACCCGGACTTCCTGACCGAAGGCCATGGTCACGCTCACAAGCACGACCACGGGCACGGCCACGACCATGACTGCGGCCACGACCACGCCCACGGCGAGCACTGCGACCACCCGCACCACCACGCCCACGACGACGACGTCAAGTCCTTCGTCTACAAGGCCAGCAAGCCCTTCGACGCCACCAAACTGGAGGACTTCCTGGGTTCCATGGTGCAGATCTACGGCCCTCGGATGCTGCGCTACAAAGGTGTGCTGTACGTCAAGGGTATCGACAAGAAGGTGGTCTTTCAGGGCGTGCACCAGTTGATGGGCAGCGACACCGGCCCCAAGTGGGCGCCCGGCGAGACCAAACAGAGCAAGATGGTCTTCATCGGCATCGACATCCCCCAGGACCTGTTCAAGGCAGGCCTGGATCAATGCCTGGCCTGATCAGGCTTGGTTTCTAGGGATAGCCTGGGGAGTCCAGTCAAAGACCATGGCTACAATCCGCGCGCTTCCCAAGGGTGGACAAACCCGACGGTTGGCACTTCAGTCTGGAGCAGGCCCCACACCAGGAGCCTGAATCCGGTCACCCCCCTGTCTGTGGATCACGCAATTCGGGAAGGAGGATCCTGTGACGAAAACCACCGCCTCTGGCACCAAGGCTGCCGCCAAGTCGGCCGGCGCCAAGTCGGCTGCTCCAGCCAAGACCGCTGCGCGCAAGGCGGCCCCAGCCAAGTCCGATTCCCGAGTCGCCACCGAATCTCCTCAAGCTGCAGCGGCCCCTGCCGAAGCAGACGTCAAGTCCCGTACCGTGGCCACGGCCAAACAGCCGGCCAAGAAAACCAGTAGCACCCAAAACGACATGCCTGCAGCCACCACCAAGGTCGACACCAAACTCGCCAGCGCCTGGAAATCCAAGGCCGGTCGCGACCTGAGCGAAGCCGAACTCATGGCCATGCCGGACGCCGAGTACATGAGCGACAAGCAGCTCGACTTCTTCCGCGCTCGCCTGGAAAGCCAGAAGGAAGACCTGCTGTCCAACGCCGGCGAAACGACCGAACACCTGCGCGAGGACACCTCCATCGTGCCCGACCCGGCCGACCGCGCCACCATCGAGGAAGAGCACGCCCTGGAGTTGCGCACCCGCGACCGCGAGCGCAAGCTGCTCAAGAAGATCTCGCAAGCCCTGGTTCGCATCGACAATGGCGAATACGGCTTCTGCGACGAAACCGGGGAGCCCATCGGCCTGGGTCGTCTGCTGGCCCGCCCCACCGCCACCCTGTCACTGGAAGCCCAGCAGCGTCGCGAACTCAAGCAGAAGATGTTCGGGGACTGAGCCCCCGAACATCCGACCAGGACCGAGATGAGCAAGGAATCCGGCAGTTTCCTGCGCAAGGTGGCGCGCTTCGTCACCAATCCGACAACGGATTGGTCGGACCTGGACGCGCCCCCCTCTGACGCCGGCGAAAGCGATTACGCCAAGACCGAGATCAAGGCGATGATCGAGCGCAAGCGACGCAACGACTTCGTGCGCAAGCGCGAGCTCGACATGCTGCGCAAGATCCGTCGGGAAGGGCTGAACCCGGATGCCGCGCTGGCGCTCGGCGGCGCCTCCAACCTCGACCCGGAGTCGCGCCCCCAAAGCGGCGCACGCTCCGACATCGCCGTCAAGGCCAAGATCGACGAGATCGAGCTGCAAATGGTGGGCATCAGCGCCCGCCCCGCCCCCGTGACACCGTCACAGGCTGCAGGCCTGCCCACGGTGCCCGGGGGATCGGTTGACCTGCCCATCACCGCACCTGACCGGCTGAACCCGCCCACCCTGCCATTCGTCGAACATGCACCGACGGTCATGGAGCCTCTCAGGGCGGAGACACCTGCGTACGCGCCTCAAGCAGCCGCCCTGCCCATCATCGGCGCCACGCTGCCAGGCGGCATCGGCGTTCACGTCACCGAGATGGCCCACGACCCGGAGCTTGACGAGGCCGTCATTGCCTTCGCGAATGCCGACTTCGACCAGTGCGAACAGTGCCTGCTCAATTTGGTGCACCCAGGCTCAAGCCGCCACGAACACGCCGACACCTGGCTGGTGCTGTTCGATTTCTACCGCGCCCTTGACCTGCCCCACAAATTCGACAACCTGGCTGTGTCCTACGCGCAGCAATTCGGCGTGTCCGCCCCTCAGTGGTACTCCCTGCCACAGCGCGTCGCCGACTTGATCGAATCCGAATCGGCCCACGCCGAGCCAACGGATGCCTCGGCTGGTCGCCCCAGCCTGAGCGAGACGCTCGAATCGACCGACTACGAAGGCAGCGGCCCTGTCACCGAAGGGCGCGAATGGGACGCCCCCCAGCCGGGCTGGATCGCGCCCTCCGTCGTGGACCCGGAAGCGCTTGCGCAGCTGCGCGTGGCCCTGCTTCAGTTGCCTCGCCCGTGGCGCATCGATTGGCAAGGGGTCAACCAGGTCACCCCAGAAGCGGCGCACCAACTCAGCCAGTTGCTGCAGCAATGGGCCAAGGAGCCCATGGAATTGATCTGGGTGGGGGGGCCGCACCTGCTGAACCTGCTGGAAGACCTGACCCCCACCGGCAGCCGCGACGCCGACCCCGCCCATTGGATGCTGCGCCTGGACCTGCTTCGCATGGTCAACCAGCCAGTGGTGTTCGACGAGGTTGCGATCGACTACTGCGTCACCTACGAGCTGTCGCCGCCATCCTGGGAGCCCACACGCTGCACCGTGCGCGAACAACAAGATGCGGTCAGCGCACCCACGGCTCCCATGTCGCACGTCAGCGATGTCACCACGAGCTTCGTCGAGTCGCAACTGCACCAGGAGATCTCCTATGTGCAGGTGGCCGCACTCAACCTGTCCGGCCAGCTGGTGGGCGACATCGGCGCCACCCTGCAGCGCCTGGACGATCAGCTCGGGGGCAGCGTTTCGCTGGAAGTCGATTGCAGCCACCTGCTGCGCGTCGACTTCATCGCCGCTGGCGACCTGCTGAACTGGGTGCTCTCACGTCGTGCGGAGCAACGTCAGGTGTGCTTCCTGAACCCGCACAGGTTGGTGGCGCTGTTCTTCGGCGCCATGGGCATCAACGAGCACGCCACCGTCAAGCTCCAGATGGTTTGACCCAGCTTCCCCGGAAGCCGCGCACCCCTGTGCGCCGCACCAGGGTCCGGTCAACGCGCAGCGGCCAGCGTCAGCAAGCCCTCGAAAATCAGGTTCTCCACCACCATGGGCTGGAGTTCCTCGACGTGCGTCAGCCGCGACACAGCCCCGCCTGACATGATCAGCAGGGGATCGCGCCCGGTGCGCACCCGCAGGCGCCTGAGCGATCGCTCGATGGCGCCCGCGATCGCGTCGGTGCCGCCACTCATCAAGGCATCACTGGTGTTGGTGGGAAAGTCTCGCACCTCGCCGGTGGGCACCTTCAGACCAGCCGTGCCACTCTCCAGGGCCCGGTACATCAAGCCGAAGCCCGGCAGGATCAACCCACCCAGAAAGCGTCCCCCCGCGTCCACGGCATCCACCGTGACGGCGGTGCCCACCATCACCGCCAGAACAGGCGGCACGTCGTTGGGGGCACACAACAATGCCCGCTGGCGCGCGCCGATGATCGCTGCCCAGCGGTCGGCGCCCAGCCGTTGAGGGTGCTCGTATCCATTGATCACCCCACCACCCAGGCGAGACGACGACACCCACTGCGCCTGCAAACCCCAGCCCTCGGTGAGCTGCTCTTCCACCCGTCGCTTGATGGCCTCCCCAGCCACCACACAGCCCAGCATCGCCCGAGGCACCGGCAGCTGGCGCCAGTGTTCATCCCAGAGGTGATCAATGTCTTCCAGGACCACCGCACCATGCGCCAGCAAATCGGAACCAGGGGCGGGTCGGTCGTAGAGGCCCCATTTCAAACGGGTGTTGCCGATGTCGATGACGAGGAAGGACATGGAAAAGGGCGCAGGCCCGGCAGGCCCACAGAAACAGGACAGAGCGCCATTGTCGCGCATGGTGGCTGTGACAACCGCTTGCAAGCCTCATCAAGAGATGGCGCATACTCCCACCCGCGCTTCGCCGCTGTCGTGAAATATGACCACGCGTGATGTCTGATGGCCCGGCGGCGCAACGCCTTTCCCGATCAACCGCCAACCGGAACCCGCATGTTCAAGCTGATCCCCGCATGGGCCCTGGCCCTGCTGTCCGCCCTCACCTTCCAAGCCCACGCCGCCGTGGAAGTGCGCGGCGTCAAATTCGCCGATACCACCACCGTCGCTGGACAAGCTTTGCAGCTCAATGGCGCGGGCGTGCGAGTGAAGGTCATCATCGACGTCTACGCCGCCGGCCTGTACGTGGGCAAGCGCGACGCTTCTGCGCAGGCATTGCTCAGCCAGCCCGGCGCCAAGAGCATGCAGATCGTGCTGTTGCGCGACCTCACCGGCGAAGACTTCGCCGACGCCATGATCAAAGGCTTTCACAAGAACAACTCGGATGCCGACGTGGCCCGATTCCAAGGCCGGCTGGACGAGTTGCGCAAGACGATGGTGTCCTTTGGCACCGTCAAGAAAGGCACGGCGATCCAGCTCAACCTCGTGCCTGGCGCCGGCATCCGGACGCTGGTGGACGGAGCTCAGAAGGGCTCGGACATCCAGGGCGATGATTTCTATGCTGCCTTGCTCAAAATCTGGCTGGGCGCCAAGCCCGTTGACGACGACCTCAAGACGGGTTTGCTGAGCGCGAAGTGAACCAGACACAGGCTCGCGCATGAGGGGGCCTTGCGAAATGGCCGGTGCGGTGAGAACTGCATCGGCCTTTTGCCTTATTTCGGTGCACCAGTCGGGCCCGCAAAGGCTAACCTAGCCCAAAACTCACCCAAGGCCCGACCATGATCCAGCAGCCGCTCCCCACCCTGGCAGCCTGGGTGGAGGCCTTTGCGAACGCGGACATCCCCATCCTGTCGGAATCGGCCTCCGAGATCGCCCTGCTGAGCGAGATCGAAGAAGCGCGGGGCAACATGGATGCCCACACGATCGCCGAGAGCCTGGAAAACGACCCGCTGACCACCCTGAGGGTGCTCGTGCACGTCTCGCGCTATTGCACCCGCCTGAGCGTCGAGCCACCCGAGACGCTGGTGGGCGCCCTGGTCATGCTGGGCGTGGGGCCGTTTTTCAGCGTCTTCTCCGAGCCACTGGATGTCGAGACCGCGCTGGCCCATCGACCAGAGGCCATCGAAGGCCTGGCGCAGGTGGTGCAACGCTCGCGCCGAGCAGCCCATTTCGCCCTGGGTTTCGCACTCAAACGCCAGGACCAGGACGTCGTCGTCATCCAGGAGGCCGCCCTGCTGCACGCATTCGCGGAGATGCTGCTTTGGTGTCACGCCTCCTCGCTGATGCTGGAGATCACCCATCGGCTCAAAACCGATCACACCTTGCGCTCAGCTGCGGTCCAGCAAGAGGTGCTGGGCATCCGGATCGACGACCTCGCACAAGAGTTGATGCGGCGCTGGCAGTTGCCGGATCTGCTGATCCATTGCTCTGACGAGCGTTTGGCCAACGACCCGAAGGTGCGCAATGTCACGCTGGGTGTGCGCATCGCGCGCCACACGCAGCACGGCTGGGACGACCCACATTGTCTGGCTGCGTTGCCAGACGACGCCCGAGACGTCGGGCAACTGCTCAACATCGCCCCGGAAGCGGCCCATCGCCTCATCCGGGGATTGGACGCCTGATCAGCGCACGCCCGCGGCCCCTCGCATCGCCTGCACGGCACCGCCGCCGATGGCCGCACCAAAACGTTTGGCCAGGCGCTCGGCCAGGTTTTCCTTCTGTGTGTAATCAACGATGTCTTCTGCTTTGATCACGTCGCGCGCGACATGGTCCAGGCTGCCCAGCTGATCGGCCAGACCCTGGTTCACAGCTTCTTCGCCATTCCAGAACAGGCCCGAGAAAGTGTCTGGGGTTTCCTTGAGCGCCTTGCCACGCCCCTGACGCACCACCTTGATGAACTGCTGGTGGATCTGATCCAGCATGGTCTGCGCCAACTCGGCCTGCTCGGGCTTGAGTGGCGAGTAAGGATCGAGCATGCCCTTGTTGCTGCCTGCGGTCATCAAACGCCGCTCGATGCCCAGTTTTTCCATCGTGCCGACGAAGCCAAAACCATCCATCAACACGCCAATGGAGCCGACGATGGACGCCTTGTCCACGAAGATCCGATCGGCCGACACGGCGATGTAGTAGGCAGCCGAGGCGCACATTTCCTCGCAGACGGCATACACCTTCTTCTTGTGCAAGGCCTTGAGTCGGCGCACTTCGTCGTTGACCAGCCCGGCCTGCACTGGGCTGCCTCCGGGTGAATTGATGCGCAAGACGACGGCCTGCGCGCCCGCGTCCTCGAAGGCGCTGCGAAGTGCCGTCATGAGGTTGTCGGCGCTGGCTTCGGTCTCGCTGGCGATTTCACCGCGCACCTCGACCAAGGCTGTGTGAGGCGTGACCGGCGTGTGCGCAGCGGAGCCGGACTCCCAAGCGGCCCAGGCCGCCGAGAACGCGACGCCCAACCAGATCAGGCGCCACAACCAGCGCCAGCGGGCATCCCGCTTCTGTTGCGCCAGGTAGGCGCGAGCAAGGTCGGTGAACAAGGCCGCCTGGGCCTGAGCTTTGGGATCTTGGGTGTCCATGGACATGGTCTGGGTTGGCCGTCGTCAGAGCGGCGGTTGGATGCGATCGGAAGGATACCAATGCACCTGGCCCCCTTCCTCCTTGAGTTCAATGGCGTGCAACCGTGCGCCGCGGCAGGGGCCCATGACGCAGTGCCCACTGGGCGGCTCGTACAGCGCGCCGTGCACCGAGCAGATGATGAAGCGACGTTCCTGATCCCAGAACTGGCCGGGCTGCCAATCCATCTCGGCTGGCACGTGGGCACAGCGATTGACGTAGGCCACCGCGACCCCATTGAAGCGCAAGGCAAAGGCCTGGGCGCTGCGCCCGAACTCCAGGATGTCGAAGGTGACCGCGTCACCGCGCTCCTTGAGCTCGCCGGAGGCGCAAAGCGGTTGCGGCTCGAGGCACTTGGGCTCAGGCATGCCGGGCCAGCCAATCGTGAAGCTCGGCCGTGGCGTGGGCAACGAAGCGGGTCGGGTAATCTGCAAAAGCGGCCGGCTCGTGCGCCCCGTAGCTCACGGCGATGCTGTGCGCCCCGGCGTTGACCGCCAGCTGCAAGTCGTGCGTGGTGTCGCCGATCATCAAGGTGCGCTCAGGCTCGACGCCGAACTCGGCCATCAGCTCCAGCAACATGCGCGGGTGCGGCTTGGAGACGGTCTCGTCTGCGGTGCGGGTGCCATCGAACATGCCATGCAACTCGACATGCCCCAGGGCCTCGTTCAGACCGGAGCGCGACTTGCCGGTGGCCACGGCCAGCCAATGATTTCGCGCTTTCAGGGCCTGCAGCATGGGCAGCACGCCTTCGAAAAGACTGAGCTCGTGCTGGCGGTTGAAGTAGTGGTGCCGGTAGCGCAGGCCCAACTCAGGCACGCGCTCGGGCGCCAGGGTGGGCGCAACATGGGCCAGGGCATCGTGCAGGCCCAGGCCGATCACGTAAGCCGCAGCTTGCGACGAAGGCACAGGCAACCCCAGGTCGGCGCAGGCGGACTGGATGCAGCGCACGATCAGGGCCGTGGAGTCGTACAGGGTGCCATCCCAATCGAAGACGATCAGGTCATAGGCGCGCGGTCTCAGGCCGCTGTCGGTGCCGTTGGTAGAGCTCATGCTCGCGACTGTATCGCCTGCGGGGCTCAGCCGCGTGACACCCCGGGCTTGGCTGCCGGTTTGGCCGATGTCAAGGCAGCCAGCAGGGACAGACAGGCAGGCGGCAAAGGCGCTTCAAAAGTCAACTCGTCGCCGCTGACGGGGTGCGGCAAGCGCAGGTAGCGGGCGTGCAGGAACATGCGGTCCCAGCGGCCATCGGGCAGGCGCAGTCGGTCCACCCCGGGCACCGCACCTTCGCCGCCACGCGCCAGGGCCTTGTTGAGCACGAAGTCACCGTATTTTTCGTCCCCCACGATGCCGTGGCCTTCGTGCGACAGGTGCACGCGAATCTGGTGGGTGCGACCGGTCTTGATGGTGACATCGAGCAGGCTGAAAGCGTCGAAGCGCTTGACCACCGAGACCAGCGAAATCGAACGTCGGCCATCATCGTCGTCGCCCGCCACGGCCTTGACCCGCCGCTCGCCTTCCGCCGTCAGGAACTTGTGCAACGCCACATCGACCACCTTCTTTTTTTCGGGCCACTGGCCACAAACCAGCGCCGCGTAGGTCTTGTGGGCTGTGCGGTGGCGAAAGCAATCCTGGAGGGTGACGAGCGCGCTGCGCTTTTTGGCGATGACCAACACGCCCGAGGTTTCCTTGTCGAGGCGGTGAACCAACGCCAGGAGCCTGGCCTGCGGGCGGGCTCGGCGAAGTTGCTCGATCACGCCGAAGCTCACCCCACTGCCACCGTGCACGGCGACACCGGCCGGCTTGTCGATGACCAGCATGACATCGTCTTCGAACAACACCGGGAACTCTCGGGCGGGCACAGCCGAGGCCTCGTCGGTCGGCTTTTCCGTCAGGCGCAATGGGGGCACGCGCACCTCGTCGCCCAGGGCCAGGCGGGTGTCGGCCGAGGCGCGGCCCTTGTTCACGCGAACCTCGCCGCTGCGAATGATGCGGTAGACGAGGGTTTTCGGGGCGCCCTTGAGCACCTTGATGAGGAAATTGTCGAGGCGTTGGTCGGCGCTGCCTTCGTCAATGACCAGGCGCTGGACGCTGGCGACAGATTGCGGGCGGGGAGAACTGGCTGCCAGGGTTTCGGCAACAGGACGGGAGGGGGTTGCGTCGGTGGGTTTTCGTGCCGCCTTTTTCGCGGCCATTCCCGAGCGCCCGGTTGCTTTTTTCGCACCTATAATGGTTTGAGCCACGTTGTGTGTCTTGTGTGAGGGTTTGTTTGCGGAATCTGCGTTCAGCGAGTTTCGCCAGTCAATCTCTCACCCAGGCGCTTGCCGCAGCAAACCGCATTTTACCGACGAGCCGGTTGCTGCAGGTGCCACGATGGGGCCCGGCGGGGTGTCCCGCCACCAGTATGGCCATGCAGCAGTCGCCCTCCCTGAAGAGGTTCACCCAAGGTGTGAATTTGTCGGGTCGAGTGGCTGTCAGAGCCAATGTCGATCGAACCACGTTCAAGGTTGTTGGGCCCCAGCGCCCGCTTCGCCGGCTTGCCGGTGCCGCACGCTGAGGCCCGTGTCGAGTGAATCACACGTGTCCCGGACTGTTTCGCACACCGCCCTTTCCACCCGCTCGCAGCAAGACGCCCGCCATCCGGCCGTTGGTGTGCTGTGCGGCCGGTGGCTGGCGCATCGTGTGGGCGTCCAGGCAGCCGCCCCTTTCCATGTCCGCGCCCCCATGCCCAAGGCATGGAGCCGGCGGACGCCATCCGGCTGTCGCCAGACCCTGTCCTTCACCCCGGCACACGCGCCCCTGACGTCCGACCCGCTCTGGCGGGCCTGACGTCCAAGGCAATTCCTTCGGTTCTTCGTCGTTGCTCGCGCATGCAAGCTGCCGCTGACCTTCGGGTCGGGGGCGACTGGAGACATGTCTCGGTGCCATCCCGAGCTGTCTCCGTTGCAGAAATGGAGCACCCATGAAGCGCATGCTGATCAATGCCACGCAGGCCGAAGAACGCCGCCTGGCCATCGTTGACGGGCAGAAACTGCTCGACTTCGAAACCGAAATCGAAGGTCGCGAACAACGCAAGGGCAACATCTACAAGGCCGTCGTCACACGCGTCGAGCCTTCATTGGAAGCCTGTTTCGTCGACTACGGCGAAGACCGCCACGGCTTCCTGCCGTTCAAGGAAATCTCGCGCCAGTACTTCAAGGAAGGCGCTGACGTCCGCTCGGCCAAGATCCAGGACGTCATCAAAGAGGGCCAGGAACTCCTGGTCCAGGTCGAAAAGGAAGAGCGTGGCAACAAGGGCGCTGCCCTGACCACCTTCGTTTCGCTGGCCGGCCGCTACCTGGTGCTGATGCCCAACAACCCGCGTGGCGGTGGCGTCAGCCGTCGCATCGAGGGCGATGAGCGCGAAGAGCTCAAGGAGGCGATGGATCAGCTCGAGTACCCCAAGGGCATGAGCCTGATCGCCCGCACCGCCGGCATCGGTCGCTCTGCTGCCGAGCTGCAGTGGGACCTGAACTACATGCTCAAGCTGTGGACGGCCATCGACGAGGCCTCCACCGCCGGCAAGGGCGCTTACCTGATCTACCAGGAATCGTCGCTGGTCATCCGCGCCATCCGCGACTACTTCACGTCCGACATCGGCGAGATCCTGATCGACACGGACGACATCTACGAGCAGGCCAAGCAGTTCATGCTGCACGTCATGCCCGATCAGGCCAACCGCGTGAAGCGCTACCGCGATGACGCGGCGCTGTTCGCACGCTTTCAGATCGAGCACCAGATTGAAACGGCCTTCAGCCGCACGGTGAACCTGCCCTCGGGCGGCGCCATCGTGATCGACCACACCGAAGCGCTGGTGTCGGTGGACGTGAACTCGGCGCGCGCCACCCGCGGCAGCGACATCGAGGAAACCGCCTTCCGCACCAACCTGGAAGCGGCCGACGAAATCGCCCGCCAGATGCGCCTGCGCGACCTGGGCGGCCTGATCGTCATGGACTTCATCGACATGGAGGACAGCAAGCACCGCCGCGAGGTGGAGCAGCGCCTGCGTGACGCCCTGCGCACCGACCGCGCCCGCGTGCAGTTCAGCTCGATCAGCAAGTTCGGCCTGCTGGAGATGTCCCGTCAACGCCTGCGCCCGGCGCTGAGCGAAGGCAGCCACATCACCTGCCCTCGCTGCAACGGCACCGGCCACATCCGCGACACCGAGTCCTCGGCGCTGCAGATCCTGCGCATCATCCAGGAAGAGTCGATGAAGGACAACACCTCGGCCGTGCACGTGCAAGTGCCGGTGGAAGTGACCTCCTTCCTGTTGAATGAGAAGCGCACCGAGATCACCAAGATCGAGCTCAAACAGCGCGTGACCGTGCTGCTGGTGCCAAACAAGCACCTCGAGACCCCGAACTACAAGCTGGAACGCCTGCGTCACGACGACCCGCGTCTGGAAAACATCCAGGCCAGCTACACGATGATCGAGGAGCCGGACGACGAGGTGGGCATCACCCGCCGCGAGAAGGCCAAGGCCAAGCAGGAGCCGGTCATCAAGGGTGTGCTGCCCGACCAACCGGCCCCGATCGCCCCGCCGAAGGAAGAAGTGCCTGTCGTGGCCGCTGCTCCGCTGGCGCCGCCCGCACCGGTTCAGGCCCCCGTGCCCGCCTCGGGTGGCTTCTTCGGCTGGGTCAAGCGCCTGTTGGGCTTTGGCGGCGAGGCCCCTGCCCCCGCGCCCGTGGTGACGCCGGTCGCTGCGCCCGCACCCGCAGAAAGCAAGGACGACAAGGGCCGTGGCGGCCGTCGCGATGGCCAGGCCCGCAGTGGCCGAGGAGGCGGTCGCGGTGGGGAGCGCTCCGAGCGTGGTGAGCGCAGCGAGGCCAAGGGCGAAGGCCGTGGCCGTCGCCAAGGCCCCCGCGAAGAGCGCAACGAAAGCGAAAACGCCGCAGGCCGCGATGGTGGCCGCGACCGCGCCGAGCGCGGTGAACGAGGCGAGCGCGGCGGTCGTGGTCGCCGTGGCGAAAACACCGAGCGTCCGGCCATCAACCGCGAGGCCATCGCCGCCGAAGCCCAGGCCCTGGGCCTGGCTGCAACCGGCGCAACAGGTGCCGAAGCTGCCGTGTCGCTTTCCCCCGAAGGCCAGCCCGGTGATGCCGACCAACAACGCGAAGGCCGTCGCCGCCGCCGTGGTGGCCGTGGCCGCGGTGAACGCGAAGAGTCTTCGGTGGGCAACGAAGCTGAAGCCGCGAACGCAGATGCCGGCGTGAACAGCGAGGGCAACGACGCCTCCGAGAACCAGGTTGAAGGCGATGCCGCCTCCGAAGGCCAGGAAGGCCGTCGCCGCCGAAACCGCGGTCGCCGTGGTGGCGAGCGTCGCGAGCGTGCCGAGGTTGCGGAAGGTGCAGATGTCGGCATCGGCGCCGAAGGTGCGCAGCCCACACAGGCTTTCGAAGCCCAAGCTGCCTCGCCAACTGAGGTCATCGCCCCCCTTGCCCCGCAAGACAGCGCTGCGCCCGCAACGCCCGATGTGGCGGTCGCCACCTCCCAAGCGCCTGTCAGTGCTCCCGCAATGGCCATCGAGGTGCCTGTCGCTGCGCCGGAACCCGCACGGGCCGCAGCACCTTATGTGCTGCCGCTGAGCGAGTTGCAGGGCATTGCCCAGGCCGCAGGCCTGGAATGGGTGAACTCTGACGCAGACAAAATCATGGCGGCGCAAGAGGCCATCGCCAACGAGCCGCGGCCTGTGCACGTGCCCCGTGAGCGCAAGCCCGCCGTGGTGCTCGACGAAGGTCCGCTGGTCCTGGTCGAGACCCGCAAGGACCTCAGCCAGGTGAGCCTGCCCTTCGAGCAGCAAGCCTGACGCAGGCCTGAGCACCAACGGCGCTCCGTGCCCCACCGAAAAGCCCGGTCCCACGACCGGGCTTTTCTTTTGTCCGGCCGCGCCACCCCTCTGCGACGGCAGCAAAGCAAAGGGTTTCACCTATACGCGAAGCAATTGACCTTAACGTCAATACTGAATCTAATGGGGCAAACATCAGGAGACCGCGTTGCCCCCCAAGACTGCGCACGCCAGAATCGCCGCCGCACCGCTCGCCGCAGGGCAGGCTCACCTCGGCATGGACCCGATGCAAGGCTTCGTGCCTCCCCCCCGCATCCTGCTCGAGACCGCTCGTCGCCTGGGTCAGCACCCGGCTTACCACGTGCGCGGCTCGGACGCCTGGCAAGGCACGTCCTGGCAGCAATACGGCGAGGCCGTTCGTCAGGCAGCCCGGGCATTGCTGCAACTCGGCGTTCAACGCGGCGACGCGGTCGCGATCCTGGGCTTCAACAGCCCTGAGTGGGCCACCATGGCATTTGCGGCCATGGCCATTGGCGCCACGCCTGCAGGCATCTACTGGACCAGCTCCAGCCAGGACATCGCCTACATCCTCAACCACTGCCGCGCCAGCGTGCTGCTGGTCGATGACAGCAAACGACTGCGCACCGTCGAAGAGGTCGCCCCCGAGTTGCTTCACCTGAGCACGGTGGTGCTGCTGTCGTCGCCAGAGCAAGCAGGCAATGGCGCGCTGAACACGCCCGAAGGACGCCGCCAGCTCATGGGCTGGGATGCCTTTTTGTCGCTGGGCACACCGGCACTGGACAAGCAGCTGAACGACCGCCTGGCCAGCCTCCTGCCCACCGACATTGGCACGCTCATCTACACATCCGGCACCACCGGCCCTGCCAAGGCGGTGGCCCTCAGCCAGGGAAACCTGTGGTGGATGGGTCAGAACATGACCTCGCTCTACGAGGTCGATGAACGCGACCGCATGCTGTCGTACCTGCCCCTGGCCCACATCGCCGAGCAGATGGGTTCGATGCACAACCAGGCGCACTCTGGTTTGAGTGTGTACTACGCGCGCAGCATCGAAGAGCTCGGTGATCACCTCAAGGAGGTGCGCCCCACCATCTTCTTTGGCGTGCCGCGTGTGTGGGAAAAGATGCAAGCGGGCATCGAGGCCAAGCTGAACCAGGCCACGGGCGCCAAGGCATCGCTGGCGCGATGGGCCATTGGCGTTGGTCAGCGCTGGCACGAACTCGACCACGCCGGCAAACCCTGTGGCCCGTGGCTGGGCCTGCAGATGAGCCTGGCGCGCAAGCTGATCCACAGCAAGGTGCAAGCCGCCCTGGGGCTGGACCAGGCCCGCTTCCTGAGCTCAGGCGCCGCGCCCATTCACCCTGACAAGCTGCGGTTCTTTGCAGGACTGGACCTGCCCGTGCGCGAACTGTATGGACAGTCGGAGGTTTGCGGCCCCTCGACCATGTCCTTTCCTGGCAGCACGCGCGTCGGCTCGGTCGGCAAGGCCTTGCCCGGCACCGAAATCCGCGTGGCCGAAGATGGCGAGCTGCAGGTGCGCGGCCCACACCTTTTTCAGGGCTACATGGGCTCACCCGGTGCCACAGCCGACGCGTTCGATGACGGCTGGTTGCGCACGGGAGACGTCGGTCGCATCGACCAGGATGGCTACGTCTACATCACCGGCCGCAAGAAGGACATCATCATCACCTCGGGCGGCAAGAACATCGCGCCGGCCAACATCGAGTCGGCGCTGATGGAGGCCGAGTTGATCGAGCACGCGGTGGTTTGCGGCGACAACCGCCATTACCTGACGGCGCTGGTGACGCTGGACGCGCAGGCCCTCAAGACCCTGGCGAACAGCGAAGGCCTGCCAGCCGGAGCGCCCATGCACGATCACCCCAGGGTGCTGGCGGCACTGCAAAGCGCGATCGACCGCGTCAACGCCACGCAGGCTCGCGTGGCCCATGTGCGCAAGTTCGCCGTGCTCACCCAGCCGCTGAGCATCGAGGGAGGCGAACTCACCCCCACGCTGAAGGTCAAGCGCATGGTGGTGATCGACCGTCACGCGGCCTTGCAGGACAGGCTCTACAGCAGCGGAGACTGAGACAACTCGCGAGCTGCTCCGCCCTGCCCGCTGCGATGTTCAGCGTGGCAGCTTCGCGAGGGCCTGCAGGTAAGGCGCGTGGTGCATCAGCTCGTCCCAGGTGAAGGGCGCGGTCTGCGGCAGCAGGTCGATGCGGCGCGCTTCGCTGTCGGCGCTGGGCGTCCATTCGCCACGGGCCAGGGCTTCGCTCAAACCATCGAGCAAGGCATCGACCGGCGCGCCACCGTCGAGCGACTGGTTGCACAGCAGCACCATGTCGCAATCGGCGTTCAGCGCGGCGATGGCGCCTTGGGTCTGGCTGCCGGCCACGCTGGCGCCTTCCATGCTCAGGTCGTCGCTGAAGATGGCGCCGGTGAAGCCCAACTGGCCTCGCAGGATGTCCTGCAGCCAGCGCGACGAGAAACCGGCCGGTGACGCGTCCACCTTGGGGTAGATGACGTGGGCCGGCATCACGCTGGTCAGCGAGGTGCTCAGCCACTCATACGGCTTGGCGTCGTCGGCCAGGATGGCCTTGAGCGAGCGCTTGTCGACCGGCACGGCCACGTGCGAGTCGGCCTTGACGAAGCCGTGACCGGGGAAGTGCTTGCCGCAGTTGGCCATGCCGGCCAACAGCAGGCCGTGCATCACGCCCTTGGCCAGCACGGTGGCCACGCGCGGGTCGCTGTGGAAGGCGCGGTCGCCGATGACACCGCTCTCGCCCCAATCGAGGTCGAGCACGGGCGTGAAGGTCAAGTCGACACCGCAGGCGCGCAGCTCGCTGGCCAGCACGTAACCACAGGCGGTGGCGGCGTCGGTGGCGGCCATGGCGCCTGCGCCCTCGCCGCCCTTGCCGTCGCTCATCCACATGTCGCCGAGCTTGCGCATGGCCGGCACGTGGGTGAAGCCATCGGTCTTGAAGCGCTGCACGCGTCCGCCTTCGTGGTCGACACAGATCAGCACGTCAGGGCGGATGGCCTTGATCTCGGCGCACAAAGCGGTGAGCTGGGAGCGGCTCTCCCAATTGCGCGCGAACAGGATCAGGCCACCGGTGAGCGGGTGTTCCAGGCGGCGGCGGTCGTCGTCGTTCAGGGTCTGACCCGCGATGTCGAGCACGACAGGGGCGTGCTGCAGGTCGGCCAACGCGCCTGCGGCCGAGGGTTTGGCGATGGCACGGGACTTGGACGCCTTGGCGGCTTTCGGGGCTTGGATGGCTTTGGACATGGGCTTGGCGAGGGGGGGGCAGACGGAGTTCTGTGTGATCTGGCGAATTGATAACGCGTGCCGATCAAGGCACTGCCGGCGAAGCAGGATCGGTTTCGACGACGACAAAGGCCTGAGCCAGATCGCCTTCATCGGTGACGGTGACGTGGGCCTTCCAGCCCTTGGCAGCAAACCAGGTGGCCAGCTCGTCGTTCAGGACGATCTGGGGCTGGCCGCTCTCGGCGTTGAGGATCTCGCAGCGCCGCCAGGTCATGGGCATGTGGATGCCCAGACCGATGGCTTTTGAAAAAGCCTCTTTGGCAGCGAAGCGCGTGGCCAGGTAGCGCAGGCCGCGCACAGGCGAGCGGGCCGTGCGGGCGCGCCACACGGCGAGTTCGCGGTCGCCCAGCACCTTCTCGGCAAAGCGATCGCCACGGCGCTCCAGCGTGTCGCGGATGCGGCGCACGTCGCACAGGTCGGTGCCGATCCCGACGATCATGCCCGCCCCGCCTGCCTGGCGCGGATGGCCTCGGCCTTGAAGTCGGCAATGGCATGTTTGATGCCCACGAAGATCGAGTGACCGATCAGCGCGTGTCCGATGTGCAGTTCATGCACGTCAGGCAAGGCGGCCACCAAAGCGGTGCTGCTGGGTGCGTCGTCGCCCTTCCGATCGGGCTGGCACAGGGCCAGGCCATGGCCGGCATGGGTTCGCAGGCCCTGGCTGGCCGCATGCAGCAAGCCTTGGCGCAGGCGCGTCAGCTCGGCCTGCAAGGCTGCGGCATCGCTATCCCACCAGGCATGCGCCAGGGGGCCAGTGTGGAGCTCCACACAAGGCGCGCCGGCGCGAGCCGCCGCGTCAATCTGAGCCGGATCGGCACCGATGAACAGCGACACGCGGCAATTCGCTTCGGCCAGGCGCGTGCAGGCGTCCTTGACGCGCTCGAACTGCCCGATGACATCGAGCCCGCCTTCTGTGGTGACCTCCTGGCGACGCTCCGGCACCAGGCAAACGTGCTCGGGGCGCGTGCGCTCGATGATGCCCAGCATCTCGTCGGTCACCGCGGCCTCGAAGTTCAGGGGCACACCGATGGCGTCCTTCAGGCGCGCCACGTCGTCGTCGCGGATGTGACGGCGGTCTTCGCGCAAGTGGAAGGTGATGATGTCGGCCCCGCCCTCGACGGCCAGCAGCGCTGCCTGGACCGGGTCGGGGAAGCGCCCGCCGCGTGCGTTGCGCAACGTGGCAACGTGGTCGATGTTGACGCCCAGCAAGGGCGCATCGTGAGCGGTCAGGTGCATGCCAGAGAAAGTCATGGTTGCTGGAGTTCCATCATGAGCTGGCGGGTGCGCAGCGTGTTCGTGCCGAGATGATAGTGAAGCAGCGAGCGCGTGATCGCTTTGAGGTCAACCAAGGCTGGCACACAGGCGGCCATCAGGCTGGGCAAGGGCGAGTGCCCGGGTTTGACGCGCCTTGGGTCGTTGAGCCAGCCATCCGAGAGCGCGTCCTCCATCGCCAGCAACACGCTGCCATTGAGCACGTTGGGCCCCTCGGTGGATTCACCCAGGTGATGTGCGGGACGCACGCCCAGCTCCGGGTGCAACTCATAGGGCTCGCCTGCCAACACGGGCCGACCATCAAGGGTTTGCAGCGCCAGGTCCGGCAGGTGCCCCAGTTGACGCAGCAAGATCAACTCGAAAGCCCGCAACGCCGCGTGCAGCAAACCCGGCTCGGCCAGGGCCTGCAAGGTGTCGGCATAGGCCTCGAACAGAACCGGATGTGGGTCTTGCCGGGGCAGCAACTTCATCAACAACTCGTTGAGGTAGAAGCCCGGCAACAGGGCCCCGCCCCCACAAAATGCCGGCCCGCCAGCCCACTCGGCCTGCCTCAGCAGCAACACCTCGACGTCATCGCCGCGCTTGGAGCCAAAGCCCACGGTGATGCGCTGAAACGGCATCAGCACGGGCCTGAGCTGTGAGTAGGGCCGCTTGCCCCCCTTGGCAATGGCCACCACCCTGCCCTGCTCTCGGCAGAACATGTCCAGGATCAGGCTGGACTCGCTCCAGTCATGGCTGTGCAGCACATAGGCCGGCGATGGCCCCCTCGAGCCACCGTGTGAAGCACCGCGCAACGACGACCGGGGCCCCGTCACCAGGCCTCACTCGTAGCCGTAAGTGCGCAAGCGGGCGTCGTCGTCGGCCCAGCCGGAGCGCACCTTCACCCAGATCTCCAGGAAGACCTTGCGGCCCATCAGGCGCTCGAGCTCGGTGCGGGCCTCGGTGCCGATGCGCTTGAGGCGCTCGCCCTTGTCGCCGATGATCATGCCCTTGTGCTGCTCGCGCTCGACGATGATGGTCGCGGCGATGCGCACCAGTCCCGTGGACTTGGGCTTGCCCGCAGGCGGCGGCTCGTCGGTGTACTGGTCGATGACCACCGTCGAGGTGTAGGGCAACTCGTCGCCCGTCAGGCGAAAAAGCTTCTCGCGGATCATCTCACTGGCCAGGAACCGGTCGGTTCGGTCGGTCAGCGCGTCGGCGTCGTACCACCAGCCTTGCTCGGGCAGGTAGGGGCGGACGATGTCCAGCAGTCGATCAGGGTCGCCTTCTCGCTTGGCGGTCAGCGGCACGTACTCGGCAAACGGGAAGCGCTCCTGCATGGCCTGCAGCCACGGGAAAAGCTCTTCGCGGCTCTTGACCATGTCCAGCTTGTTGGCCACCAGCAGCACCGGGCGGTCTTTGGGCAAGAGGGCCAGCACCTGTGCATCGTCGGGCCCGAAGCGCCCGGCCTCGACCAGGAACAGCACGATGGCGACGTCGGACAGCGTGGCCTGCACCGTTTTGTTGAGGTTGCGGTTGAGCGCCGCCGTGCCGCGAACCGTGTGTCGCGTCTGAAAGCCCGGCGTGTCAACGAAGACGTACTGCGTGTCGCCCTTGGTGCAGATGCCGGTGATGCGGTGGCGCGTGGTTTGTGCCTTGCGCGAGGTGATCGACACCTTCTGCCCCACCAACGCGTTCATCAGCGTGGACTTGCCCACGTTGGGCCGCCCGACGATGGCGATCAGCCCGCAGCGCTGCTCGGAAGCCGGCACGGCCTGCGCCCCTTCACCAGAGCGGGCCGTGGACAACTGGGCCAGCATCTGGTCGAGCGAGGGGTTGAGGTCTTCGGTGGGCTTTTTCGGCATGGCGGGTTGGTAGCGGTGTTCGGAGCGAGGATGGGGCTGCGGCCGCCCCCCACGATGAGCGAGATCAGGCTTTGTCGGGTTCACCTGGCGGTCGGGCGGGGCGCGACCTGGCCGGCTTGCGCACCACGACCACCTGACTCGCCGCGGCTTTGGGTGCGGCAAGACGGTCCGACGGCAAGGCCATGGCCTGCTGCAAAGCGACTTGTGCCGCCGCCTGCTCAGCCGCCCGACGGGACGTGCCCTCGCCGCTCACCCGAATGCCCAGATCAGGCAAAGCGCACGACACCACGAACACCTGCTCGTGGGCCTTGCCGCGCGTTGCTTCGATGCCGTAGGTGGGCACGGGCATCTTGCGCCCCTGCAGCCATTCCTGCAAGGCGGTCTTGGCATCTTTGGCCCAGACCTCGAGCGAGCCGCTTTCATCGAGCACGGGCTCGAACAACCTCAGCACCAGCGCGCGCGCGGCGTCAAAACCCGCGTCCACGTACACGGCGCCGATGATGGCTTCCAGGGCGTCGGCCAGGATGGACGGCCTTTGCGCTCCACCACCTTTGGCTTCGCCCTCGGACAGTCGCAGGACCTCGGGCAGGCCCAAGGACACCGCCAGCCGGTGCAACATGTCCTGGCGCACCAGGTGAGCGCGCACGCGCGTCAGGTCCCCCTCGGCGCCCTGCGTGAAGCGCGCGTAGAGCAAGGTGGACACCCCCAACTCCAGCACTGCATCGCCCAGGAACTCCAGGCGCTCGTAGTGATCGGCACCGAAGCTCTTGTGGGTGACCGCCCGCTGCAGCAGGCCTGGCTCGGCAAAGGCATGACCCAAGCGCTGCTGCAAAGCCAGCAAAGCAGGTGACAGCGTTGGCATCGGCGCCCCCATCAGGCGAGCAGCGCGCCAGAGCGCGGGCCCGTGGAGACACCCCAAAGACAAAGGGCCTGAAACCAGGCCCGTTCGTCAAGGGATCCGAAGATGGCCTGCAGGCTCACTTGGATTGCCCTTCGAACTTGATCACCAGGTAGACCGGATCGACCAGCTCGATCTCCTTGTCGTAGGCAAACCGGATGACGATCTGTTCGTTTTCCTTGGTGATGTCCAGGTCACGGCCACTCTTGATGGCCTCGACACCGTACTCGATCTGAGCGGCGCGGTCATAAGACGCTCGGATGTCGGCCACCGTGCTGCCGCCCTCTTTGGCTGCCTTGTTGACCATGCCCGTGATGGTCTGGTACTCCAGCAAGGCGGGCGTGACCTTCATGCCGATCAGGGCGACCACACAGATGACGAAGGACCAGGCCAGCAGGCCGATCATCGTGATGCCACGCTGAGCACGCGGGAGCCGCTTGACCGAACGCTGACAGGACATGACAGTCGAAGGAAACATGGGCGTGATCCTGAAAATGCGAAGGTTCAGTGGAAGAAACCAATGCGCTTGACGTCGCTGAAATTCATCCAGATGACGAAGGCCTTGCCAACCAGGTTGCGATCGGGCACAAAGCCCCAGTAGCGTGAGTCAAGCGAATTGTCTCGGTTGTCACCCATGGCGAAATAATGGCCAGCAGGCACTTTGCACACCATGCCTTCACCACTGTAGCTGCAGTTTTCTTTCATCGGGAAGTCCTCGATCGACTGCGGCGGCACAAAAGGCGGCCGATCCCGGTCGATGAGGATGTTGTGCTTGACCTCGCCGAGCTTCTCGCTGTACTGCTGGGTGTACCGCATGCTGTCGGCGTCGTAGTACTCGGCCCCGGCCTCCAGCTCCACCGGCTGCCCGTTGACCGTCAGGCGCTTGTTGACGTAGGCAATGGTGTCCCCTGGCAGGCCCACCACGCGCTTGATGTAGTCCATGCTGGGGTTGACCGGGTAGCGAAAGACCACCACGTCACCGCGCTGAGGTTCGTTGTTGTCGATGATCTTCTGGTTGATCACCGGCAAGCGGATGCCGTAGTGAAACTTGTTGACCAGGATGAGGTCACCCACCACCAGCGTCGGCATCATCGAGCCCGAAGGGATCTTGAACGGCTCGAACAGGAACGAGCGCATCAGGAAGACCGCGCAGATCACCGGGAACAGGCCGGCGGTCCAGTCCAGCCACCAGGGCTGCATCAGCAGGCGGTCGCGCGCGATGCCGATGTTGCCGTCGACATCGCCGATGCCTTGCGTGGCCAGCGACACGCGGCGCGCCTGATCCTGCGCCACCAGCTGGGCCGCAGCGGCCTCGCGATCGGGGCGGAACTTGAACTTCTCGGCCAGCCAGTAAGCCAGCGTCACGACGGTCAGGATGAACAGCAGCAACGAGAAGTTCCCGTGCCAGTGCCCCAGAAACCAGCCCCCCAGGTACGCAGCCAGGGCCGCGTACAGCAATCCGGTGATCAGACTCATTTGTGTAGTTTGCTTGTGGTGATCGATCAGTCGTCAACCTGCAGGATGGCCAGGAAGGCTTCCTGCGGCACCTCGACCGACCCAATCTGTTTCATGCGCTTCTTGCCGGCCTTCTGCTTTTCGAGCAGCTTGCGCTTGCGAGAGATGTCGCCGCCATAGCATTTTGCCAGCACGTTCTTGCGCAGCGCCTTGATGTTCTCGCGGGCGATGATGTTGCCGCCAATCGCCGCCTGGATGGCCACGTCGTACATCTGGCGCGGGATCTGCTCGCGCATCTTGGCGGCCACAGCGCGACCGCGGTAGGCGCTTTGCGCGCGGTGCACGATGATCGACAGGGCGTCGACCCGGTCCCCGTTGATCAGCAGGTCGACCTTGACCACGTCGGAGGCGCGGTACTCCTTGAACTCGTAGTCCATGGAGGCATAACCGCGCGAGACCGATTTGAGCTTGTCGAAGAAGTCCAGCACGATCTCGGCCAGCGGCATCTCGTAGGTCAGCATGACCTGGCGGCCGTGGTAAGCCATGTTCATCTGCACGCCGCGCTTCTGGTTGGCCAGCGTCATGACCGGGCCGACGTAGTCCTGCGGCATGTACAGGTGCACCGTGACGATGGGCTCGCGGATCTCGTTGATGCGGGCCACTTCGGGCATCTTCGAGGGGTTCTCCACCTCGATGACCTCGCCGCCGTTGAGCTCGACCTCGTAGACCACGCTGGGCGCGGTCGTGATCAGGTCCTGGTCGAATTCGCGCTCCAGCCGCTCCTGCACGATTTCCATGTGCAGCAGGCCCAGGAAGCCGCAGCGGAAGCCAAAGCCCAGCGCCTGCGACACCTCGGGCTCGTAGCGCAGCGAGCTGTCGTTGAGCTTGAGCTTTTCAAGGGCGTCCCGCAGCTGGTCGTACTCGCTGGCCTCGGTCGGGTAGAGGCCGGCGAACACCTGCGGCTGAATTTCCTTGAAGCCGGGCAGCGCCTCGGTGGCGGGGCCGGCGTTGTTGGGCAGCTTTTTCTCGATGGTGACGGTGTCACCCACCTTGGCAGCGGCCAGCTCCTTGATGCCGGCGATGATGAAACCCACCTCGCCTGCGCGCAGCTCGTCACGCGGTGTGGACTTGGGCGTGAACACACCCAGGTGCTCGGCCGGGTAGACCGAGTTGGTGGCCATCATGCGGATGCGCTCGCCCTTCTTGAGCACGCCGTCGACCACGCGCACCAGCATCACCACACCGACGTAGTTGTCGAACCAGGCGTCGATGATCATGGCTCGCGGCGGGCCGTCGGGGTTGCCCTTCGGGGGCGGCATGCGCTTGACCACCGCTTCAAGGATCTCGTCGATGCCCATGCCGGTCTTGGCCGAGCAAGGGATGCCGTCGGTGGCATCGATGCCGATGACGTCCTCGATCTCCGCCTTGGCGCGATCGGGGTCGGCCTGCGGCAGGTCCATCTTGTTGAGCACGGGCACCACTTCCACGCCCAAATCGAGCGCGGTGTAGCAGTTCGCCACCGTCTGGGCCTCGACGCCTTGCGAGGCGTCCACCACCAGCAGCGCGCCTTCGCAAGCCGACAGCGAGCGGCTGACTTCGTAAGAGAAGTCAACGTGACCGGGTGTGTCGATCAGGTTCAGGTTGTAGACCTGGCCGTCCTGCGCCTTGTACTGCAGCGCAGCGGTCTGGGCCTTGATGGTGATGCCGCGCTCTTTCTCGATGTCCATCGAGTCGAGCACCTGGGCTTCCATCTCGCGATCACTCAAGCCCCCGCAGCGCTGGATGATGCGATCGGCCAGCGTGGATTTGCCGTGGTCGATGTGGGCAATGATCGAAAAATTGCGGATGTGGTTCATAAAAAAAAGGCACGTCCAAAGATGTGACGCGCCTTCCAACAAAAACGTATGGCAACTGCTTGTTGGACCTCCATTGTACCGAAGGTCCCTTCCGCAAGGGCTCTTTGCAAGCCTCGGGCGGTGGCTTGCCGGCCGGGACGATGACGTTATTCACATCTTGTCCACAGGCTCGTGTGGGTAAGTCGGGCGTCGGCTCCGCTGTGGGATCGGAGGTTTCCGGCAGGGCGGATTGTAGCCACAAACCCCCGCCGCCCCCGGACTTATCAACATCGCTCACCGATGTGTGAGCCGCCCAACAACCCCATGAACAGCTCAGGATTGCAAGAAAAAAGGCCCCGAGGGGCCTTGGGTCGGGTCAGCACCCGCTCACTTGCCGGGACGGATCACGGCGTACTGGGCCCAGTCGCCACGGCGCACCAGCACGCTCACCGGGCGGTTCTTGTCGAGCTTGGCCAGCACGGACTCGAAGTCCTTGGCGCTGGCGATCTGCACGTTGGCGACGGCCAGGATGATGTCTCCGGGCCGCAAGCCAGCGCGAGCGGCGGGGCCCTGCGCATCTTCGACCAGCACCCCACCGTTTTGCTTGAGCTCACGCTTTTGCTCTGCGCTGAGGTCGGTTACGTTCAAGCCCAGCAGCGAAGCCGCCACCTTGGCCGGCTTGGCAGCCTCCTGCTCAGCCTTGGCCTTGGGGCCATCCATCTCGGCGACGGTGATGCTCAGGTCCTTGTAGCCGCCTCGGCGGAACACCTGCAAGGTGGCCTTCGTGCCAGGCTTGGTGGCCGCCACCTGACGAGACAGGTCTGCGGGCTTTTCGATCGGTTGACCGTTGAAGCGGGTGACGATGTCGCCAGCTTCGAGGCCTGCCTTGTCGGCGGGCGTGCCCGGCTCGACCGCTTGCACCAGCGCCCCCTCGGCCTTGGCCAGGCCGATGGAGTCGGCCACGTCCTTGGTGACCTGGCCGATGGAAACGCCGATGCGACCGCGGGTGACCTTGCCACCCGAGCGCAGCTGATCAGCCACCTTCACCGCGTCGTCAATCGGGATGGACAGCGAAATGCCCATGAAACCACCCGAGCGGCTGAGGATCTGCGAGTTGATGCCCACCACCTCGCCGCGCATGTTGATCAACGGGCCACCCGAATTGCCGGGGTTCACGGCCACGTCGGTCTGGATGAAGCGGATTTCTTCACCCGTGTCACGCGCCTTGGCGCTGACGATGCCGGACGTCACGGTGTTCTCCAGGCCAAAAGGCGTGCCGATGGCCATGACCCATTCGCCCACCCTCAGGCGGTTGACATCGCCCACCACCACGGCAGGCAACCTGGATGCCTCGATTTTCAGCACGGCCACATCGGTGCGCTTGTCGGCGCCGACGACCTTGGCCTTGAACTCGCGCTTGTCGGTCAGGGTGACGTAGACCTCGTCGGCGCCCTCGACCACGTGGGCGTTGGTCATCACGAAGCCGTCTTGGCTCAGGATGAAGCCCGAACCCAGCCCACGCGGGCGCTCCTCGCCCTGTGAGCCGCCCTGCTCTCCCCCCTTGCGAGGCGCGCTGCGACGCTGATCAGGCATGGGCACGCCGAAAAAGCGCTTGAAGAACTCGCGCATCTGGGCATCGGCCTCGTCACCCTCGCCGTCCTCGTCGCCCACGCGCTGAGTCGTTCGGATGCTGACCACGGAGGGGCCGACCTTCTCGACCAACTCGGTGAAGTCAGGCAGCCCCTTGACCAGCGAAGGTGCGTTGGCCGGCGCCACCTGAGCAATCGATGCGACCGGCGCTTGCTGCGCTTGCGAGGAATGGGGAAACAGGCTGGAGCTCAGCATGAGCCCCACAGCGGACACCACTGCACCGACGACGAGCGTGCGGCGGATGACGGACGGGGTGGAGGTAACGCTCATTTGCTTGGATGACATGGATGTCAGGACCTTGTGAAAGCGATGCGGATGATGACGAAACGTCACAGGCGTGAGTTTGGACGACATTGCGTTTCGCCATCACGTCTGCACGTGAAGATGGGTGAACCGTTGGACGTGAAGATGCGTTCGCAGATGCGCCCGGCACCCCAAAAAACAAGGCACCGCGAGGGCAGAGCCAACGCGGTGCAGCGAAAACACAGGTTTGTCAGCGATCTGACTCGACCCCAACCCGGATCACATCAGGCCTGTCAGAAAAGGTTTGAGGCGGCTGAGGTTGAGGCAGCTGAGCGGACATGGCCTGCTCCAGCTTCGGATCCGCCGGCAGCCAGGCGTGGCCCTGCGTGCGCACCGCGCTGAAAGAGCCCCCAGCAGCCAACGCAGAGTTCACGCCCTCGGGCGTGGCAGCGCCCTCGGACCAACCGACTCCGGAGCGTGCAACCTGCGCACCATCGGGCACCCCAGTCGCCCCCCCCAGGTTCAGGGTCAGGACCCCGACGATGACAGCGAAACTGGCTGCCACCGCCATGGGACCAGCCCACATGCGTCGTTTCAGAGGCTGCCCCCCAACAGCTGCGTCGGGTGAGGTCTGCGGCAGTGCCGCTGCTCGACCCACGGTTTGCGCAGCCTGCGGAGACAAGACCACGGGCTCATCGGCCAAACGCGTGCGCAAACGCTGCAAGAACGCCGCGCTGTCGCTGCCAGAAGCTTGGTCAGGCGAGCGCATGGTCTCCCCGATCAAGTAATAAGCGTGCCAGGTGGCCCGGGCATCGGGTTGCTGGCGCCATGCGCCACAAGCGCGCGCGACCTCGTCGGAATGGGCCTGCCCATCAGCCAGCGCGGACAGGATCTCGCGGGGGATGACGTCGTCGGGCGTGCGTTCGGACATGCTGAGGCTCCAGGTGTTTTCGCCTGCCGGGATCGCAGGCCATGCATGTCAGATTTGTGCCGCCCCAGGCGAGAAAGTTCCCAAGATGTGTCGATTCGTCACCAGCGTTCCCCATCGCGGGTGTCAAGCAAGGGGCGCAAACGCGACGCAATGGCTTCCCGCGCACGGTAGATGCGCGAGCGCACCGTGCCAATCGGGCACTGCATGAGCTCGGCAATGTCCTCGTAGCTCATCCCCTCGATCTCGCGAAGCGTGATCGCCTGGCGCAAATCGTCTGAAAGCGACTCGACGGCGGCGTTGACGGTCTCGGCAATCTGACGGGAAGCCAGCATCGACTCCGGCGTCTCGCCATCGCTCAAATCATTTTCGACGCGCGGTGCGTCATCGTCGTCGTCCGCAGCGCCTGCCAACGACGACTCAGTGCGCAGGGGGTCTCGCTGCAGGCCGATCATGGCCTTTTTGGCGGTGTTGACGGCGATGCGATAAAGCCAGGTGTAGAAAGCGCTTTCACCACGGAAACCGGGCAAGGCCCGGTAGGCACGGATGAACGCCTCCTGGGCAATGTCCTCGACCAGGTCCGTGTCGCGCACCATGCGCGCGATGAGCCGCTCAATGCGGCGCTGGTACTTCACGACCAGCATTTCGAAGGCCCGCTGGTCACCGCGCTGCACGCGCTCCACCAACAAAGCATCCTCATCAACACCCACCCGGGCAGGACCGACATCTGGCGCGGCGGCATCCGGAAAGGAAGGCAGGCCGGGCGCTGGCGGCAGCGTGTCGGGGTCCTGATCTTTGGGCATCATGGCCGCCCTCCGTTTGCGCCATCGGGCTCGCCCACGTCATCGTGCCAGCGTTCAAGCACCTGTGTGGCGGGGAAGCCATCCTCGAAGCGCAGGGGCGCGCTCGATGGTGTGTCTGCAGAGCGAGGCGACTGACGCGCAGGGCGCGCCGGCTTGGAAGACCGGCTCATGCGAGAGGAAACGGTGTTGGCAACATGCCGCGATGATGCCACCAACCCCGCAGGGGGCGAAACGAATGCACCTTGTGACAACACGCGAGCATCGCTGCCAGGCAGGGTCATCGCCGGAGGCAGGCACAACAAGGTTCGCAGGCGATGCACATCGCCACGAGGACCAGGTTGTGGACCACGATGGTCTTGCAGCCAGATCCAGGCCTGGCGAGAGCCCGACTCCCAGGGCCTGAGCCTCAAGAGCATGACACGCTGCCAGTCCCACACCAGGCTGACGTCCACGGGTTGGGCGCCCCACTCGTCAACGCGCCAACCACCAGATGGTTCGCCTGAACGCAGATTGGCCACAGGCCCCGTCCAGCGCAACGTCAAGGGCACGCCTGGCATGAGCCAACTCCGACCCAGGCGCCACGCGTGATGCAAGCCCAGCGCACAAAGGGGCACCGCCAGCACGGAGGCCAGGGTCACATCACGATGCCGCCAGGACTCCAACCAGGTTGCCCCGCACCAGGCGATCAGCGCCAGGGTGCTGGCCATCAACAAGACCAGACCGAGGCGACGCAGCCAGGGAACATCACCAGCGCCAGGCGAAAGACGCCAGGACGCAGGCCTCAGCAAAGGAGCCAGAACGGACATGGATGGGGCAGGATTTCAGCGGGGAAAACCTGCACCTCCCGCTGTCGGTTCAATGGGGACGTGGTGAATCAGACGCGCTTGAAAACCAGCGAACCGTTGGTGCCGCCGAAGCCGAAGTTGTTCTTCACGGCGACGTCGATCTTCATCTCACGTGCGGTGTTGGCGCAGTAGTCCAGGTCGCATTCCGGGTCCTGGTTGAAGATGTTGATGGTCGGCGGCGAGACCTGGTGGTGCACAGCCAGCGCCGTGAACACCGACTCGATGCCACCAGCGCCACCCAGCAGGTGACCCGTCATGGACTTGGTCGAGTTCACCACCAATTTCTTGGCGTGGTCACCAAAAGCCTGCTTGATGGCGTTGGTTTCGTTGACGTCACCCAGCGGGGTCGAGGTGCCGTGCGCGTTCAGGTAATGAACCTGATCGGGGTTGATGCCAGCGTTGCGCAGGGCGTTCATCATCGAGCGCTGCGGGCCGTAAACGTCCGGCGCGGTCATGTGGTACGCGTCACCACTCATGCCGAAGCCGGCGAGTTCTGCGTAAATCCTGGCGCCACGGGCGACCGCGCTGTCGTAGGACTCGATCACCATGACACCGGCGCCCTCACCCAACACGAAACCGTCGCGGTCCTTGTCAAACGGGCGCGAAGCGGTCGCAGGGTCGTCGTTGCGGGTCGACAGCGCACGAGACGCCGCGAAACCGCCGATGCCCAGCGGGCTGACCGTGGACTCGGCACCACCGGCGACCATGATGTCGGCGTCACCGGCCTCGATGAGGCGAGCGGCCAGACCGATGGCATGCAGGCCTGTGGTGCAGGCCGTCACGACGCCCAGGTTGGGGCCGCGAAAACCGTGGTGGATGGAGACGTGGCCGCTGATCATGTTGATGATCGAGGCGGGCACGAAGAAGGGAGAAATGCGGCGCGGGCCGCGTTCCTTGTAGTCGGTGTGGGTCTGCTCGATCATGGGCAGACCGCCGATGCCGGAGCCCACCAGCACGCCGATGCGTTCGGCAAGTTCAGGGCTCAGGGCTTCACCGGTGGGCAGACCGGCATCCTTGACGGCCTGCATGCTTGCAGCGAGGCCGAAATGGATGAAACGGTCCATGTGACGGGCTTCTTTGGCGGGGATGTAATCCTCGATGTTGAAGCCCTTGACTTCGCCTGCGAACTGGCAGGCGAACGCCGAAGCGTCGAACTGGGTGATGGTCTGGATGCCGGAGCGGCCTGCGAGCAGGGCCGACCAGGAGTCCTGGACCTGATTGCCAAGGGGGGTCACCAGGCCGAGACCGGTGATGACGACGCGACGACGGGTCATGCTTGTCAGTGCTGAAAGTTGAAATCCGAGAGAGGGGCAAGGCCCAACGGGTCCGTCAAAGACCCGGGCCTTGGCTCACCGCAGTTCGATCAGGCCTTGACGTGGTTCTTGGCGTAGTCGATCGCCAGTTGCACGGTGGTGATCTTTTCTGCTTCTTCGTCGGGGATCTCGATGCCGAACTCGTCTTCGAGGGCCATCACCAGCTCAACGGTGTCCAGCGAGTCGGCGCCCAGGTCGGCCACGAAAGCCTTCTCGGGGCTGACTTCAGACTCGGCCACACCGAGTTGCTCTGCAATGATCTTCTTGACGCGTGCTTCGATATCGCTCATGACTCCTCCGGGAGGGGTTGCAAACAAACCAGGGATTTTACCGGCTCAGCATGTCATTACGCTGACCGGCTCGAAAAATCGAATTTGAGATATCCCAGGAAAATCTCAAATCAATTCATGTACATGCCGCCGTTGACGTGCAACTCGACGCCAGTGATGTAGCCAGCCTGAGGCGATGCCAGGAAGGCAACGGCCTCGGCAATGTCCTCCGGCTGCCCCAGGCGACCCAGCGGAATCTGTGACTTCAAAGCCGATTGCTGCTCTTCGGTCAGCGCGCGGGTCATGTCGGTGTCGATGAAGCCGGGGGCCACGCAGTTGACGGTCACGCCACGGCTGCCGAGTTCGCGCGCCAGAGCGCGGGTCATGCCGGCCACGCCCGCCTTGGCTGCAGCGTAGTTGGCCTGCCCAGGGTTGCCGGCGGCGCCCACCACGGAGGTGATACTGATGATGCGGCCGTGGCGCTGCTTCATCATGGGGCGCATGACGGCGCGGCTCATGCGAAAGACGGCCTTGAGGTTGGTGTCGAGCACCGCGTCCCAGTCTTCGTCCTTCAGGCGCATGGCCAGCATGTCTCGGGTGATGCCCGCGTTGTTGACCAGCACGTGCAAAGCGCCGTGCTCTTTGATGATGGCATCCACCGCTGCGTCGACACCCGCGGCGTCGGTCACGTTCAGGACAATGCCCTTGCAGCCCTCGAAGCCCGATAGTCCCTCGGAGATGGACTGTGCGCCCGACTCGGAGGTGGCGGTGCCGACGACCTTCAAGCCGCGTTGGGCCAGCGCGACAGCGATGGCTCGACCAATGCCGCGACTGGCGCCGGTGACCAGCGCCACTTGACCTTTGAATTCGTTGCTCACGTCTTTGCTCCTCAGGCCAGCAGGGCTTTGACTTCGGCCAGCGAGGCCGGATCCAGCACACAGCCAGTGACCAGTTCGGCGTCGATGCGCTTGACCATGCCCGACAACACCTTGCCGGGACCGCACTCGATGACATGGGTCAGGCCACGGGCCTTGAGGGCCTGCACAGACTCGACCCAGCGCACCGGGCCAAAAGCCTGGCGGTACAGCGCATCGCGAATGGCGTCCGGATCAGCTGCCACGGCCACGTCGATGTTGTTGATCACTGCGATGGTGGGCACGGCGAAAGCCGTGGCCGCGAGCTTTTCCTTGAGGCGCTCGGCGGCGGGCTTCATCAGGCTGGAGTGGAACGGGGCCGACACGGGCAGCGGCAGCGCGCGTTTGGCGCCGGCGGCCTTGAGCACTTCACAGGCCTTCTCGACCGCGACCTTGGTGCCAGCGATCACAGTCTGCTTCGGGTCATTGAAGTTGACGGCCTCGACGGCCTCACCCGTGAGGGCAGCGGCCTCGGCACAACCCGCCTTCACGCCTTCGGCATCCATGCCCAGGATGGCCGCCATGCCGCCAGCACCAACGGGCACCGCCTCTTGCATGGCCTGGGCGCGGAACCTCACCAACGGCAGCGCGTCCTTGAGCGTCAGGGCCCCAGAGGCCACCAACGCGGCGTACTCGCCCAGCGAGTGCCCCGCCACGGCCGCCGGCATCAACCCGGTGTCTGCCAGCCAGGCGCGCCAGCAGGCCACGCCAGCGGTCAGCATCACGGGCTGGGTGTTGGTGGTCAGGTCCAGGGCCTCTTTCGGGCCTTCGGCGATCAGCCTGGCGATGTCTTCACCCAAGGCGTCCGAGGCTTCGGCGAGGGTGGCCCGCACAGCGGGGTGATCACCCCAGGCGTTGAGCATGCCCATGGACTGAGAGCCCTGGCCCGGAAAAACAAATGCGAAAGCAGTCATGTCTGGTTGTCCAAATCGTTGTTGTTGGAGGCGTGGTGTCCTGGTCGCTGGCGCGTCAGTAGTCGACGAGCACGGCGCCCCACGTGAAGCCACCCCCGACGCCTTCGAGCATCAGGGTCTGCCCGCGCTGGACCTGTCCGCTGCGAACACCATGGTCCAGCGCCAGCGGGATGGAGGCCGCCGAGGTGTTGCCATGCTGGTCCACCGTGACCACGATCCTGTCATAGGCAAGTTTCAATTTCTTGGCAGTGCCCTGCATGATGCGCAAGTTCGCCTGGTGCGGGATCAACCAGTCGATGCAAGATGCGTCTCGTCCAGCGGCATCAAGCACCTCGTGAGCAGCCTTGTCGAGCACGCTCACGGCCAACTTGAACACCGCCTGACCATCCATCTTCAAGGTGGCATCACCCAGGATGCGGCCACCACTGACATGGCCAGGCACATTGAGCAACCCCACGTGCTGTCCATCGGCATGCAGACAGGAGGCGACGATGCCGGGCTGGTCGGATGCTTCGAGGACCACGGCACCTGCCCCATCGCCGAACAGCACGCAGGTGGTGCGATCGCTGAAGTCAAGCAGGCGGGAGAACACCTCGGCGCCAATGACCAACGCACGGCGGGCAAGGCCGCTGCGGATCATCGAGTCCGCCACGGTGAGCGCGTAGATGAAGCCAGAGCAAACCGCCTGCACGTCGAAGGCCGGGCAGCCAGAGATGCCCAGGTCACGCTGGATGAGGCAGGCTGTCGAGGGGAAGACCATGTCCGGCGTGGACGTGGCGCAAACGATCAGGTCGATGTCCGAGGCTTTGCAACCCGCGGCTTCGATCGCTCGCAAGCTCGCCTGCAGCCCCAGTTGGCTGGAGGTGACATCGGGCTCGGCGAAGTGCCTGGCCTGAATGCCCGTGCGCTCGACGATCCACTCGTCTGAGGTGTCCAGGCCATCGCGCGCCAGGCGCTCGACCAGCTCCTGATTGGGCACCCGATGCGGGGGCAGGAAGCTGCCGGTGCCGGCAATGCGAGAAAACTTGCTGAGGGGGGAGGCGCCCTTGTGAGGCGCCAGGGTTGCAGCCTGGGTAGAGGCTTGCAGGGGGTCTGGCTGGTGTGCCGTCAGTCTGTCTGACATTAATGAGGGGATCAGGCCGCGCGCCCCACATCCTCCGAGGAGCCGGCTTCCACAAGGGTGGGCAGGCTGGCCACGGTGGCTGCGATCTGGTCGTGAACCCGGTCCAGCAGTCGATGACGGGCCGCATCATAAGCGCGATTGAGCGCCACTTCGAAGGCCAGCTTGTCCGAAGATCCGTGACTCTTGAAGACCAGGCCACGCAAGCCCAGCAAGGCCGCACCGCTGTAGCGACGGTGGTCAACCCGGTTTTTGAAGCGATTTAGCACCGGCATCGCGAACAAAGCCACCAGTTTGGTGACGATGTTGCGCGTGAACTCTTGCTTGATGAAGGCGGCGAACATGCTGGCCAGGCCTTCGGCGGTCTTCAGGGCCACGTTGCCGACGAAGCCGTCGCACACCACGATGTCCGAAGTGCCCTTGAAAATGTCATTGCCCTCGACGTTGCCATGGAACTGGATGAGTCCCTGGTCGTGGGCACGACGCAGCAGTTCACCGGCGCGCTTGATCACTTCGCTGCCCTTGATGACTTCTTCACCGATGTTGAGCAGGCCGACACTGGGGTTGGACTTGCCATCGACAGCCGACACCAGGGCCGAGCCCATGACGGCGAACTGAAGCAGGTGCTCGGCCGTGCAATCAACGTTGGCGCCCAGGTCGAGCACGGTGGTGAAGCCGTCTTTCTGGTTGGGCATGACGGTGGCGAGCGCCGGGCGGTCGATGCCTTCCAGGGTCTTGAGCAGGTAGCGGGCCAAGGCCATCAGGGCGCCGGTGTTGCCCGCCGAGACGCAAGCGTGGGCCGCGGCCGGCGCATCAGCCGATGCCTTGACCTGGGTGATGGCCACCCGCATGGACGAATCCTTCTTGCGTCGCAGCGCGGTCTCGACCGGGTCGTCCATGGTGACGACCTCGCTGGCTTCGACGACGCGGCAGCGCTCCCAGTTGCGGGCGGGAGCCAGAGCCTCGGGCAGCCCCACCAGCAGCAACTCCGCATCCTGGTGCTTGGCCAGGAAGGCCTGGCAGGCTGGCAGGGTGATCGACGGCCCATGATCGCCACCCATGCAATCAACGGCGATGCGCACAGGCGAAAGCGGCGAAGAGGCGGACGTGACAGGGCTCATGGGCGTGGTGAAAACGGGGCTCGGTGGCGCGAGCCGCAGTCTCTCAGGACTGAGGCAAGAGCCGAACGGCTCACGCGGCAAACCGGCGAAAAAGACAAGGGCCGGCAAACCCTTTGGATCGGGTTGTCCAGCCCTTTGCGTATCAGCGTATCAGGAACCTGACGCCAGCCTGACATCAGGCCAGCGCGGGCACCAGCCGATCAGGCGTCGGCCTTGGTCTTCAGAACCTTGCGACCGCGGTAGAAACCGGTCGGGCTGATGTGGTGGCGCAGGTGCACTTCACCGGTGGTGGCTTCCACTGCGGTGCCCGGGGTGACCAGGGCGTTGTGCGAGCGGTGCATGCCACGCTTGGAAGGCGACTTTTTGTTTTGCTGAACGGCCATGATGACTCCGTGGGGTCGATGTGTGGGCGAGGTGTGTCAATGCCGTGCGGACCCTGGGCCCACAGCCCGCATGCGGCAACAATCCTGGACAAAATCCTGGAAACCCGAAATTCTAGCACAAACCTGGCAGGCTGATCAAATTCAGCTGCCTGAGCCCTTTTTCAGGGCGGCCAACGCGGCGAATGGGTGGGGTTTGGGCTCCGGGCTCGGCTCTGCCTTGCCCGCTTCAGCTGGGGGTGCACCGGGCACCAGCGTTTCAGAGTCGTCGTGCATCAGGTTGACGATGTCGCTGGGGCATTCGGCATGGCGAGGCACGATGGGCTGGGCCATGATCAGCTCGTCTTCGACCAATTCCAGCAAATGAAATTGCCGCGACACGGCGAGCACATCGTCGTCCGACTCTGCGTCCAGCCGCGCGGCTTCGGTCTCGTCACGTGCGAACCGAATCGAGCGGGACACGGACATGCGCTCTCGCACCGGGTGCAGGCAACGCTGGCACTCCATGTCAAGTTCAGCATGGGCGTCCAGGTCAAGCCAAAGCTCGGGCTCGCCCACACGCTGTGGCACGGCCCGCCCCGTGACCCGCCAACGCACGGGGGGCACGGCAGCCAGGTCGGCCTCGGGCGAGGCGGCAGAGGCCAGTCGCGACAGACCCGCGATCGGCGTTTCGCCGGCCAGTTCTGCTGCAGCCTCGATGAAGGCCTTGACGTCGAGTTTTTCGGGCAGGAACACGCGTGCTTTCATGCCCGCGAGTGTATGCCCTGCGCCGAACTGATCGGCCCCGCTCCGGCCGCTCGTGGACAATGGCGCCATGCCTGCTTCCGCTTTTTCAGCCCTGCCCCGACTGGTGCTGGGCTCCAGCTCCCCCTACCGTCGCGAACTGCTGGCTCGCCTGGGCCAGCCTTTCGAGACCCGATCCCCGGACGTGGACGAAACGCCCCAGGTCGGCGAGGTGCCGTTGGCACTGGCCTGCCGCCTGGCTGAAGCCAAAGCGCTCGCCGTGGCCCATGGATTCGACGATGACGTGATCGTGATCGGATCGGACCAGGTGGCCGACCTCGGCGGCCTCGCGCTGGGAAAGCCGGGTCACCACGCGGCGGCGCGCGATCAACTTCGGGCACTGAGCGGTCAGGTCGTTCGCTTTCACTCCGCCGTGTGCGTGGCACGCCCGAGAACCCAGCAATTGCTGCAGACCGTCAGCAGCGTGACCGTTCTGTTTCGCACGCTGAGCGACGACATCATCGAAACCTACCTGCAGCGCGAGCAACCCTACGACTGCGCTGGCAGCGCCAAATGCGAGGGCCTGGGCATCGTGCTGCTCGATCGCATCGACTCGGACGACCCGACCGCCTTGGTGGGCTTGCCTCTGATCGCCACCAGCCGCCTGCTGCGTGAGGCAGGCTGGGATCCGCTGATGGCGCCGACCACCGCCTCGGAGCTGAAACATGGCTGAGCCCAGCAACGATCAGATCGTGCCCCGCACGGGCGAGCGCGCAGGTCGCCTGCTGCTGGTGCCCAACACCCTCGACCTGGGTTGCCCGGACCCGGTCACCGGCAATGCGCCAGACTTGCAGCAGGTGTTGCCCCTTGGGGTGATCCGCGAGGCCGCGCGGATTGCCCACTGGATTGCCGAGAACGCGAAAACCACCCGGGCCTTTCTCAAACGCGTGGATCAGGTCACGCCCTTGAGCCAGGCTTTGCAGAGCTTGTCGATCGTGGAGCTAGCGCGCCCGGTCAAAGGCGGCAAAGGTGACAAAGGCGGCAAGGAGACCAATGATCAGGCCGTCGCCCTCGCATCCTTGCTGGCGCCTGCGCGCGCCGGCCACGACGTCGGCCTGATTTCAGAGGCCGGCTTGCCAGGCGTGGCCGACCCGGGGGCAGCGGTGGTGCAGGCCGCGCACCAGGCAGGCATTCAGGTCGTGCCGCTGTCGGGCCCGAGTTCGCTGGTGCTGGCTCTGGCGGGCAGCGGCCTGCACGGCCAGAGTTTTGCATTCGTGGGCTACCTGCCGACCGACGCCTCACTGCGAGCTCAGCGCATCCGGGAGCTGGAGTTGCTTTCGCGCAAAGCGCATCAAACACAGCTGGTCATCGAGACCCCCTACCGCAACGCCACGATGTGGCAGGCGCTGCTGCAACACCTGCAACCCCAGACGCTGCTCAACGTGAGTTGTGGCCTGACCCTCAGTCAAGGCTTCACCTTGACCGACACGGTGGCCCGCTGGCGAAAGCGCGAGCTGGAACTGCCCAACGACGTGCCTGCCGTGTTCGCCTGGCTTTCGGCGTGACAACTCAGGCCATGACACCCTGTGTGCAGGCCTGCTGACATCCACCATTCTTGACACAATGTCAGCACGCGGGCGCCTTTGAGAAAGCATCCGCTGTCGCCGACCTTCTCTGCCCCACCCCATGACGCTTGCCGCCGAGACCCCTGCCCCGTCCCCTCAGCTTCACGCAGACCCCAACCTGCTGGCCAGGCGCCTGGGCTACGCGGGACTGATTCCCTTCATCGCTGGCGCACTCTTCGTGTGGTTGCTCGTGGGCCGCATCGACGAGGAGCCTTTTGCCTTCGTCGTGCGCGCATTGTCGACCTACGCTGCGCTGATCCTGTCCTTCCTGGGCGGCATGCGCTGGGGACTGGTGATGCCCTCATCGCAATGGCACGGCCCGGTGCCGGGCTACCAGCGCCGAGCCTTGTGGACGGGCATCGCCTTTTCGCTGATCGCTTGGGTGGGCCTGCTGATGCCACCGCATGCCGGTCTGGCCTGGCTGGGCGGCATGTTGATCGCCTGCTACCTGGCCGACCGCAAGCACTACCTGGAGCTGGGTGCGGCCGGCTGGCTGACCCTGCGCTTTCGCCTGACCGTGGTTGCCAGCCTTTGCTGCTTCGTGTCCGCCGCCCAGATCTGAGAACCCCCGACATGATCGAATTCCGCATCGAAGCCACCGAGCCACAACGCCATCGCTTTCAGGTGACGATGACCGTGCCCCGTCCCAGGCAACGCCAGCGCCTGAGCTTGCCGGTGTGGATCCCGGGCAGCTACCTGGTGCGTGAATTCGCCAGGCACCTGACGCCGCTGCAGGCTCGTCAGGGGGGGGCGGACTGCGAGGTCGAGCAGATCGACAAAGCCACCTGGGAAGTCACCACCGACGGACGCAGCACGCTGAGCGTGAGCTACGAGGTGCACGCCTTTGACACCTCCGTGCGCGCTGCCTTCCTCGATGCCAGGCGTGGCTTCTTCAACGGCACCAGCGTGTTCCTGCGGGCCGAAGGCTTCGAGGCCAAGCCCCATCGGGTTCGCATCGGCGGCTTGCCCAAAGGCTGGCAGGTTGCCACGGCGTTGCAGGCCGTGAAGGTCAATGCGGCAGGCTGGGGGCTCTACGAGGCGCCCGACCACGACGAGCTGATCGACCACCCGGTCGAGTTGGGCAACTTCTGGCGCGGCGAGTTCACGGTGCGCGGCGTTCGCCATGAGTTCGTGGTGGCAGGTGCCAGCCCGGACTTCGATGGCGATCGATTGCTGGCCGACACGCGCCAAGTCTGCGAAGCACAGATCCAGTTCTGGCATGGGCGCCGCAAGGCTGCCTTCGATCACTACGTGTTCATGCTCAATGCGGTGGAAGACGGTTACGGCGGGCTGGAGCACCGCCGCAGCACCGCCCTGATCTGTGCCCGCAAGGACCTGCCGCGCAAAGGTCGAGCTGTCGCCACGGAGGCCTACACCACCTTGCTGGGCCTCATCAGCCACGAGTACTTTCACACCTGGAACGTCAAGCGACTCAAACCCGCCGGCTTCGACCCCATCGACCTGAGCCGGGAAAACATGACCCGGATGCTGTGGTTCTTCGAGGGGTTCACGTCTTACTACGATGACCAGTTCCTGTTGCGCACCAAGCTGATCGACGCCGCCACCTACCTCAAGCTGATTGGCAAGACGGTCAACCAGGTGCGTGGCACCCCGGGGCGGCTGACGTACAGCGTCGGCCAGGCCAGCTTCGATGCGTGGACACGCTATTACCGACCGGACGAAAACACCGCGAACGCCACGGTCAGCTACTACACCAAGGGCTCGCTGGTGGCGTTGTGCCTGGACCTGGCCTTGCGGCTGCTGCCCGTGCGCGACGGTCACCAACCCAAGCTCGATGGTGTCATGGAGCGCCTGTGGCGCCTGGGCCGCTCCATCACCGAGGCAGACGTTGCACAGGCGCTCGGCGACGAGGCTCAACACCCGCCCGACACCCCCGCGCACCTGCAAGCCAGATCGGCAGCCCACAGCTGGGCAGAGCTGTTGCACCGATGGACCGAGACCTGCGAGGAGCTTCCGCTGAGCGAGTTGTTGGCCAGCCATGGGGTGCAGTGGCAGAGCAAGGCCGCCCCCCTGCCGCAAAAGCTGGGCGTGCGCCTCTCGGATGCCGCAGGCGCACTGAAGGTGCAGGCGGTCATGCGACACGGGCACGCCGAATCCGCAGGGCTCAGCGCCGGTGACGAGCTGCTGGCACTGGACGGCTGGCGACTCAAGCGCACCGATGACCTCCTGCAGTGGCACGACGGCAGCAAGTCACAGGCGCTGCTGATCAGCCGCGATCAGCGCCTGGAGACCCTCACCTTGCCAGCACTGGGCGGTGGCGCGGCCGCACCCTTTGCCGATGACATCGTGACCCTGGCCCTGCCCAGCGCGGCCGCAGAGCCGGCAGCGCTGGCGCGCCGCAAGGCCTGGCTGAGGGCCTGATGGCGCGTCGGGCGGGCCTCACCTCACCCAGGACCTTCACCAGGCTGCTGACGCTGGTGGCGCTCGTGGCAGCGCTGCACCTTTGGCTCACGGGCAACGTGCTCGATGAGATGGCCGGGCTGCAGCCCGACGCACCCCGCATCGAGCGCATGCAGGCCGAGTACGTGTCGGAGGTCCGGTTGACGAGCCCGCCAGCGGCCCCGATCGTGGCCCCCCCTGCGCCGCCACTGGGCACGACCAAGCCCTCTCGGCGCAAAAAAGCGGCGCCACCGCCGGAGGCAGCCTCTGCGGCATCCCAAGCCGATGTGGCCAAGCCAGACGACGCGTCGCAGACACCCTCCTTGGCCGTTGCGGAGGAGCCCGCCAGCGCGGCAGAAATCGCCAGCTCACCGGAAGCCACGGCGGCGGCACCCAGCTCACCCGCATCCTCGGTGGCTTCGGCCACGGGGCAGACACCGGAGCGCTTTGTCTGGCCCCTGGCCACGCGCGTGAGCTACATCATGGAAGGCCATTACCGAGGCCCCGTCTACGGTCAGTCCAGCGTCGAGTGGATCCGAAAGGATCAGCGCTACCAGGTTCACATCGATGCCAGCGTGGGCCCGAGCTTCGCACCGCTGGGCTCGTGGCGGCTGAGCAGCGAAGGCGAGATCAGGCCGCAAGGCCTTCACCCTCAACGCTATGAAAACGTCAACCGCTTGCTGGTGCGAAGCGCCCGCTCCAAGGTGATCGAGCTGGGCGACGAGCAGGTCAAGCTGCCCGACGGCAAACTGCAAGCGCGCACCGCTGGCCTGCAAGACCCCGCCAGCTTCATGATCCAGGTGGCCTTCCAGTTCATCCTCGACCCGAGCAAGGCCAGGCCTGGCAGCAGCTTCGAGATGACGGTGCTGACCCTGCGCAAACCCGAGCCGCTGGTGTTTGACGTGATCGAAGAAGTGATGCTCGACACCCCGATGGGTCGCATCCCGACGCTGCACGTTCGGCCGCGCAAGGCCATCGTGGACGATGGCGCATTGCCTGCGAACGTCTGGTTTGCGCCTGGTTTGCAGTACCTGCCAGTGCGCATCGCCATGAAGATGAAAGACGACGTCTGGCTGGAGATGAACCTGTCCAAGGCGCCACAACAGACGCCGGGACAACCATCAAGCCAGGGGCCTGCCGCCAGCGCAGCGGCGCCCGCGCCGTGAGACCGGCCTGGCAACAAACAGACCGCCTCCCCGGTGCGACCCGGCTGGCTTGTGTCAGCCGCCCTTGCCTGCTGCCTTGGCCAGTCGCTGCTCCAGGGTCTGCAGCGAAGCAGCACCCGGCAAGCGGGAGCCGTCTTCAAAGAAGATCGCGGGCGTGCCGTTGACGCGCAGCTTCTGGGACAGCGCCAGGTTGCGCTGCAGGGGCGAGCCGCACTGACCCAATGCGCGCGGCGGTGCTTCGCCGTCGAGCATCCAGTTCAACCAGGTCTGGGTGCGGTCTTTGGCGCACCAGATTTGGTCGGCCTTGGTGCGCGAATCGTCGCCCAGGATCCCGATGACGAAGGTGTAGACGGTGACGTCCTTGAGCTTCTGGATGTCGCGCTCCAGGCGCTTGCAGTAGCCGCAGTTCGGGTCGGAGAACACCACCATGCGGCGCTTGCCGTTGCCACTCTTCCAGACCACGGCGTCGCGCAGCGGGAAGTTGTCGAAATCGACCTGGTTGATCTCATCCAACCGAGCCTCGGTGAGGTTGCGCTGGCTGCGCACATCGATGAGTTGCCCGTCGATGAGGTGATCGCCGCTGGCGTCGGTGTAGAAAATGTGGCCACCGGCACGCAGCTCGATCAGGCCAGCCATGGACGTGGTGCGCGCACCTTCGATGGGCGGCAGTTGCGGCATGCGCTGCGAGAGCTTCTGCTTGAGCGAATTGAGCTGCGCTGCAGGCAATTCAGCCTGGGCGTGGGCCAGTCCCTGGCTCATCGCCAAAGCAATCAACGTGGCGCGCAGGATTCGGTTGAGTCGGGGCATCAGGGCGGTCCTCAGGGGGCAGGGAGCAAAAACGGTGGGGAAAGCATCAGGCGTCCAGGGCGCGGCCGACCAGCCAGTGCTTGAGGGGCCCCAGCCGTTCAACCGCTGACATGCCGACGTTGCGCAGCGCTTTCAGTGGGCCGCGCGAATCGGCGAACAGGTGCAGCATGCCATCGGTGACGGAAGCCATGGCGCGTGTGGGCCATTCGCGTTGGCGCACATAACGCTGCAGCAGGCGCTCATCACCAGGCTCGCGCCAGGGCTCGGCGCGCCGCGCATCCACCAGCACGCTCAACATGGTGTCGACATCGGCCAGCCCCAGGTTGAGCCCTTGCCCCGCAAGCGGGTGCACCTGGTGGGCGGCATCACCCAGCAGCACCCAACCCGGGCCAGCCCACCGAGACGCCTGGGCCAGCGAAAGTGGCCACGAGGCCAACTCCGAGCTCAGCTTCAGCTCGCCAATCAACGGCAAGGCTTGCGGGTCGCTCGCTTCGATGGCCTGGTTCAGCTCCCGCTCGAAATCGGCGGCAGGCAGGCTGGTCAACGCCTGCGCACGCGCGCGCGGCACCGACCACACCAGGCCATATGACGCTTGAGGCTCGGGCTGGTTGAAGGGCAACAGGGCCAGCACGTCCGGCGAGCGGAACCACTGGCGGGCCACGCCCTGGTGAGGCCGAGAGGCCACCAGCCTGGCCGCCACGCCACTGTGGCCGTAAGGCTGGCGGTCAAAGCCGATGCCCAGGGCCCGTCGCGAATCGGAGAACTTGCCTTCGCAGATGGCCAGCAGCGACGAGGGCACCGGGGCCTGCCCATCTTTCAGGGCGCCGACGACCTCCACACGAGGGGCAAAACGCAGGGCGTCGCTGAGCAGGCGTTCCAAGGCGCCGGCGTCGGCGATCCAGGCCAGTTCATGGACTCGCTGCTGCCAGGCCGAGAACTCGAGGCTGCCACCGTCGTCTCCACGGATCTGCATGCCAAAAACGGGGGCGGCGAAGGCCTGCAAAGCGGGCCAGATGCGCAGCCGGGTCAGCAAATCGATGGCGCGGGCGTTGAGGGCGTAGGTGCGCACGTCCTGCGAGGTCGGGGCCTGGAAAGCCTCGGCCCTGGCCCAGGCCACGCTGAAGCCTTCGGCCGACAGGCCCAATGCCAGGCTCATGGCGACGGCACCGGAGCCGCTCACGCACACATCGAATCGCTTGCCAGCGGGGGAATTCATGAAATGGTTTTCCTCAGCGGTGGTGACCCCGGCAGACCGTGCCGGGCAAGACCGCGCCCGGTAATCTACCCGATGGCCAGTGGCACGGAGCGGCCCTTGGCACCGGGGCGCTTAAAATGCCGCGATTGCTGCCGTGCGTCAACGACACGCGTTCGCGCTGAGCGGCCCATCTCTTCCTGTCTTTTCCCCTCCTGCCATAGGAACACCATGAGCCTCCAATGCGGCATCGTGGGTCTGCCCAACGTCGGCAAGTCCACCCTTTTCAACGCGCTGACCAAGGCCGGCATCGCCGCCGAGAACTACCCCTTCTGCACCATCGAGCCCAACGTGGGTGTGGTGGAAGTGCCCGATCCGCGCCTGGCGCAGCTCTCCGAGATCGTCCAGCCCGAGCGCATCGTGCCGGCCATCGTCGAATTCGTGGACATCGCCGGCCTGGTCGCTGGCGCCTCGCAGGGTGAAGGCCTGGGCAACCAGTTCCTCAGCCACATCCGCGAAACCGACGCCATCGTCAACGTGGTGCGCTGCTTCGAAGACGACAACGTGATCCACGTGGCCGGCAAGGTCGACCCGATCGCCGACATCGAAGTCATCCAGACCGAGCTGTGCCTGGCCGACCTGGGCACCGTGGAAAAGAGCCTGCACCGCTACAACAAGGCCGCCCGCTCGGGCAACGACAAGGAAGCCGCCGCCCTGGTCAAGGTGCTGGAGAAGTGCCAGGCCGCCCTGGACCAGGCCAAGCCCGTGCGCTCGATCGAGTTCAGCAAGGAAGAGCTGGCCATCCTCAAACCGCTGTGCCTGATCACGGCCAAGCCCGCCATGTTCGTGGGCAACGTGTCGGAAACCGGCTTCGAGAACAACCCCTTCCTGGACCGCCTGCGCGAGTACGCCGCAGCACAAAAGGGCGAGGTCGTGGCCATTTGCGCCAAGACCGAGGCCGAACTGGCCGAGATGGAAGACGACGATCGCGCCATGTTCCTGGCCGAGATGGGCCAGAGCGAGCCGGGCCTGAACCGCCTGATCCGGGCTGGCTTCAAGCTGCTGGGCCTGCAGACCTACTTCACGGCCGGCGTCAAGGAAGTACGCGCCTGGACGGTGCCCATCGGCGCGACCGCCCCGCAAGCCGCTGGCGTCATCCACACCGACTTCGAGCGTGGCTTCATCCGCGCCCAGACCATTGCCTTCGAGGACTTCATCCAGTACAAGGGCGAGTCCGGCGCGAAAGAGGCCGGCAAGATGCGCGCCGAGGGCAAGGAATACATCGTCAAGGACGGCGATGTGCTGAATTTCCTGTTCAACGTCTGACTCCGTTTACTGAACCTTGACGAACCTCCATGAACCTCAAAAACACGACAACATGTTGATTTTGATTTGATTTTCAACGAGGCCGATGTTCAACGAGGTTCAGTAGTGTTCATGGCATTCCAGGAAAACTTGGGGTAGTCTTTGGGGTATGAGCCGAGTTGAGTGGGGGTACGCCACTCTCTCGATGGAGACCCCCAGGATGCCAAAAGACCTTCTCAGTGACGCCAAGATCAGGACCGCCAAGCCCGACGTGAAGCCCTACAAGCTCAGCGACGGCGGCGGTCTTTTCCTGTTGATTCAGCCCTCAGGTAGCAAGCTGTGGCGCTGGAAGTTCCGGCTTAACGGGAAGGAGAACCTGTTCGCTGTCGGCTCTTATCCAGAGGTTGGCCTGGCAGATGCGCGCACTGCTCGTGATGCAGCTCGTGATCTGGCGAAACAAGGCATCAATCCTTCTCAGCATCGCAAGGACGAGCGGCAGCGCAACATCGACGCCGCAACAGCCCGCAAGCACGCCGAGGCGCTGGCCCAGGAAATCTCGTTTGCCAAAGTCTCCGCCGCATATCTGACCGAGGTGAAGGCGAGCTACACGCCAGGCTCCTACCGTGCGAAGGAGTCCCGCATTCGGAAGTACCTCGCCCCCAAGCTCGATGAGCTGCCCATCACCGAGATTGGTGCCAGAGAAATCCGGCCAATCTTGGAAGCATGCAAGGCTTATGGCTCTTGGGCGAGCATCCACGTCAAAGGAGATCTCTCGGCGATTTTCCAGCACGCAGTTGTGAGGGGGCTCGTTGACTCCAACCCCATCCCCGGCCTGCGTGGCCTGCTGAAGATTCCGTCGAGCCAAAGCAAGGCCGTGTTGACGGCCGATCAGATTCGCGCCTTCTATCGCGCTCTGCGCGCCTACAGAGGCTATCCCGAGACGGCCCTTTGCCTTCGCCTCATTGCATTCACCGCTTGCCGCCCCGGCGAGGCTGCCGATGCGGAGTGGGGCGAGTTCGACATCGAGGGAAAACTGTGGCGACGACCGGCAGCGAAGATGAAAGCGCGGCGCGACCATGTGTCGCCACTCTCCGTGCCAGCCCTAAAGCTGCTTGAAGAACTGCGGCCCATCACAGGGGCTGGGCGCTACCTGTTCCCACATCGCAGCGGCGAAGGCTTCTCGACGCCGAACCGGCTGACCTATGCGATGCGCGACATGAACCTCGGCGAGCGCACGACGCCGCACTGCTGGCGCACCACCTTTTCAACATGGGCCAACGAACAAGGCTTCCGACCGGACGCCATCGAACGGCAACTGGCGCATGTTGAAAGCAACCGGGTGCGGGCTACGTACAACAAGGCCCTGTTGCTGAACGAGCGGCGCGAGATCATGCAGGCATGGGCCGACCATCTTGTCGCCTTGGATCGAGCGGGGAGTGTCAGCGATGCAGCCGATTGACCAAGCGCTTGTCTTTGAGGCCATTCGCTACCAGGCCGCCTATCGCGCCGAGGCACGGCAGAACCACCATCGAAGCATTCCTGGCCCACTGGTAGCGGAGCTTCTCCGCTACATCGAGGGCAGCATGGAAGGCGTGACCCAGAGCGAGCTTGAGCTACTGCTCTTGTCGTCTCGCACTGCGCGCACGACGCGCCTGGACGGTGACAACTTGGGTGCGCAGTGGCGCGCCTATGTCGCTCACCGGGGCCGCGACGTTCACGAGAAAAAGGAGTGGCGCAACTGGTATGGCAAGTACGGCAAGAAGGAAGCAATCCGACAGCTCGCCGTCACCGATCCTTTTCTCATTCAAGAGCCGCCCCTGCCACCCTTGGACTCGGACGAGGATCAAAGCGCCGCCGAGTTGCCAGCGAGGCCACAGATGCGAGGACTGCCGCAGGACGGTCGGCCGATGAACTTTCACAAGATGCGTGACATCTTGGCGCGGTGGACAGCCGCGCTCATGCAGCGGGCCATTGAGCAAGTTGCTTGCTTGCCGGACGAAGAACAGCCCCCAGCCTTGGTGAGATCACTGCAACGAGTGCAAATGCGCCTGCATCCCATAGTGGGGATGGTGAACGCCTGGGAGGCAGCCAATGAGTTGCTGTCCAATGGAATTTTGTTGGACACACCGAACGACCTGCCCGCTGACTTCTCAGCCGCTTTGGATGGCGTCGAGGCGCGCGAGACACACAAGCAACAAGAACTCGTCGCGTACTGGGAGAAACGGCTTCCTGCCCTAATGAGCCGCATTCCCTGACAACCGTGTTCCGCTGCTGGTGAAGCGGTCGAAATTCGTTCTCTCTGCTTTTTTGACTCGCTTTTACTGTGATCGCATCGTTCATTGAGGTGCGGTGAGGTTCACAGTGGAAAACAACAAAGAGCAACAGGATGTCGTCATCCTTCGTCGGCCGCTGGTCGAGAAAAGAACCGGTTTAACGAAATCCGGCATCTACTTTCTCATCCGAGAAGGTAGCCATTCGACCGCGCAGGCCCTGCACGCCGTGCGCAACTACATCGACCAGCTTGCCGCCCACCCGCGTGAGCCTTCCGCCGAGGTGCACTGACGTGATCGGCAAGGAAGTCCCCATCGACGCCGACAAGGCCGCCGGGCGTAGCAAGGCGCAGCAGATCCGTGACCTGACGGACTACCAGCACGCCGCGCATGAAGGCGAGAAGGTGATGTACTTCACCACGAGGGGGTTCCAGTCGCAGACCTTCGCTGGCCAGCAGCTTGAAATGGTTGCTTTGGCGATGGAGTCCGTGCGGGCGGCCCAGCCGGTAAAGCACTACGTCTTTTCGTTCAAAGAGGGCGAGGAACCGTCGCCTGAACAAGTCGAAGAACTGCTCGACATCCTCGAAGCGGAGAGCGGGTGCAAGGGGCACCAGATGATGGCGGCCGTCCATCAGGATACGGACAACATTCACATCCACGTCTCGCTGAACACGGTACACGCTCACCTGCATCAAGATGACGGCCGACAAGCGGCTGGCCCGACTCGTCGGCCCCCGTGAAGGTGTTGCAGCGGCGGACGTGTGCGGGCGCATGGGCGCGCTGATCGCCGCCCACGCCAAGCGCGAAAACATCTACTACACGCCCAGGTCTGACGCGATGCACCACATCCTCGTCGATGACCTGACCCGTGCCTCGCTCACCCGCATGCTTGCGGACGGCCACAAGCCTGCGGCGGTGCTGGAGTCGAGCCCTGATCGCTTCCAGGCCGTGCTCAACGTGTCCAAGGGCAGCGACGATGAGGACGCTGAGCGAGCGGTGGCCAATGCGCTCAGCGCCCGGCTGAACAAGGCGTATGGCGACCCGAAGCTGAGCGGTGCGATCCACCCCCACCGAGCGCCCGGCTTCTGCAATCACAAATGGGAAGAGGGAGCGCCCGCACCCAAGTACCAGCGTCAGGACGGCACCTTCCCCGAGGTGAATCTGGTGTTCGCGGTGCCCTGCACCTGCACCAAGGCGCAGACGCTGGCTCAGGAGATCGGCCAGCAGCTCGCGGAAGCCGCTCGCCAGGCCGGGGCGCGCAGCGCTGCGCCTACGCCTGTCGGCACGCTGCCCAGCGAGGTCTACGCGGCCCATCACAGGGACATCATGGCCCGATGGCGCGGCGACCAGCCCAACCTGTCCATCGTGGACTCCATGATCGCGGAGCGAATGGCGGCCACCGGACACGATGAGGCCGCCGTGCGCCAAGCCATCGCGGCGTGCGCGCCGTCGATCCGTGCCAGGCCGGAGAGCCGGAACTGGGCTGACTACGCGCGGCGGACAGCGGAGTACGCACTCCACAGCCCGAAAGCCGCTGCCAGCATCGCGAAGCTGCGGCCGTACCTTGGTCAGCTCCTGCGGCTGGAGGGGCGTGACCCGGCCGCCGAGCTGGCCCACGACGGGCCGAGGATGGGCGCATGACTGGGCACGCTGAAACGCTCACACCTCAACTGCCACAACGCTTTGCGGCCGAGGAGCTGGAAGCCGCGGCGCGCTGGGTCGAGGACAGGGTGCGTCACGATGGTTCCTCCCCTGCCCGGCTCGTGGCCACGTTTCGGGCGCTGGATGCGATCCTGGCCAAGTCGCCGGGCGTGGTCGCTTTGCGCGACTTGTTACCTGGCTCGGGTCTGGAAATGCTCTATCTGCCGCCGACCGGCGCGGCCACTGGCACGCTGGCCAGCGTGCCAGGTGAGATCCACCTTGACGCGCTTGCCGACATCGGCCGCGCCCTGCGCGCCGAGTTCATCGCCACGGGGCGCGACATGGTGCAGATCGAGGCGGATGACGGCGCGCGTTTGATCGTCCATGCCATCGAGGTGCGGGCGCTGGTCATGGCGGCGGCCAACGTCCAACTGATCGACACTCGCTGACGCACACTACGCAGATACGTATTTGCGTTATCGCGACCGGAGGCCAACCCAGACGAGTGCCCCCACCGCCAGCAGCATTGCGCCTTGCAGGAGGATGGGCTGCAACCGCCACCACAACCGGCGCGCAGCCCAGCGGACGGGGTGGCGATTGGCCTCGTCCAGCCTCGCGGACAGGTTCTTGATGACCGTATCACGCCGTGACGCCTCCATCACCATGTGCTCGCGCTCGTGCAGTAGCTCGGCCAGGTACTCGCGTGGATCGCGCTCCCGGATGTTGGCCTCCCAGGACGTGACTGGGGTCAGTTCCTTGACCGGCATGGGCTTCGACACCCCTTCCTCATGTTCGGGATCGCTGTACGCGAACGTCAGGCCGAAGCGCTCGTAGAAGCGATTGCGCCTGGCCCGGTTGTCGTCTTGCGCTTGGCCGGACAGCAGCTTGATCGACCTGACCCTGGCCTCGGGCCACTGCTGCGCCCAGACCACAATCTCGTTCATGAGGTAGGTGCCGATTCGCTGGCCGCGCAGCTCGATTGGATCGAAAAAGAGCGCGCCATCTACCAGCGACACCGATGCTTCGCCTTCGCGGAAGCCGCGCGAGTAGCTGGCTTTGAAATCCCCGCTGACGCGGGATCGAAGCGAGTGCTTGGGCTCGATGGTTTGGTACGACAGGCGGATCGAGGCCTCGTACACCTGCCCGTCCCTGTCGTCGAGCCGGTAGCTTTCCTCGCGGTGAACGAAGAGCCTGGCAATCGGCTCGCCATCGGGCTTGTCCCGATCCCGCACCTCCAGCACGCAGACGGGAGGCTTGATGCGCTGCTTGCCGCGCCAGGCGTCGTCGAAGGCGGGCAGCGCCATCAGTCCAGACCCTTGGCCTCCCAGCCCTCGCTGGTCAGCTTGATCGGGTGCTTGGCGGGCTTGGTGCCAGCGGCGTCGAGAATGCTCTTCACCACCGGGAACGAGGCCTGCACGTCGGGCCGCTTCGCCCACTCGGCGACGTTGTTCACCTTGTAGAGGTAGGTGATGCTGGCCTCCTGGTAGTCGCCCAGCTTCATCGGGCCTTCCCACTTCACCACCTTGTCCAGGGCCTTTTTGCCCCAGCACAGGTCGGTTTGCTTCTCGGTGGTGCGACCGTTTAGACCGATGGCCGACACCTCGCGCTCCTGCGCGAAGGGCTTGGCCGCGTCGGTCAGCGTGTAGCGCTTGACCTTGGCCTTGGTGCCGGTGGGCTTACCCATGATCCCCATGATGTCCACCTCGGTGTCCTCGCCCTTGACCAGGCCAGCGGCTTCGAGCGCGGCCATCTGCCCGCCAGGGCCTGTCGCGGTGGTCTTTTGCAAACGCACGTCATACTCGTTGAGATCCACCGGCCAGCGCTTGGTGTTCAGGCAGAGGTCGCCCTTCTTGTCGAAATACTGGGTCAGTGCCGCGCCGAAGTTCTTTTCGTTGGCGTCGGTCTTGCTGCCGCAGGCGGCCAGCGTGACGGTGCCGAGGGCGGCGAGGATGGCAAGTTGCTTTTTGATTTTCATGGGCTCCCTTGGTTTGATGGGTTATGACTGATCCCACACGTCGATGGTCAGCAGCTTGTCGGGTGGACAAGCCGCGATCCGGTCGGGGTGGATGATGACGTTGCCCGTCCAGCTTCCGGGCAACACGTAATCTTCGCCGATGACCGGGGGGCCGTCGTGCTGGGGCAGGCTGTTGGCGATCAGCGGCAGCACGTCGCAGGCCTTGGCGGTAAAACGGTTGGGGTAGCCACCGGATGACAGTTGCGTGGCCTTGCCCTGCTCCACGAGCTGATGCACCCAGCGGCTGCCGTTGACGCTGGTTTCCCAGTTGGCCAGGATCGCGGCCCGTCTGCTGTCCTGGTCGGCGCGGTCGCGCTCTTCCGGGCTCTGCGTCGAGATGACGATCCACCAGCCCAGCATGCTCAGTCCTTGCCCAGCTCGTCGAACGGCAGGCCTGCGGCCTCCACCCAGCTCTCGGACTCGACGGCCACCAGCTCGTATTCACCCGCGTCGTTGCGGTAGCCGACGCCGATGTGCAGCTTCGACTCGCGCACGGCGAGGTACGCGGCCGTGGCCTTGCCCTCGGCCGCGTATTCGTGGCCGGTGAAGAGCTTGCGCGTCCAGCCCAGCACCTCATCGTCCTTCGCGTTCTCGCCGCGCAGGAACTCGATGAAAGCCTGCTGCTTGGTGGCCAGCGCTGGATTGAGGCCCTTGGGGTAGCCGTCCTCGAACTCGATACCGAAGATGTGAGCGGTGCCGTGGCCCGAGCGGGTGGACTCGACGAACAGAATGCCCTCGAACACCTCGCACAGCGCGCCGTGGCGGCAGGCCTTGATGTCGGCCGACCACAGCTCGTCCGCGCCGTCCGGGAACTGGGAGAGGAAGCGAGCGTTGGCCGCCGCGAACGTGATGGGCGGCTGGGCCTTGCTCAGGTTGATGGGGTTCAGTTCGTCGAGCTGGGGCATGATGGCCTTTCTTAATTTAGATGTGACTCCATACAAACACGCACCTGTGCTGGAGCACGGAACTGATGGCCTTCATGATGCGCTCATCGACATACCATTCGTTGAAGCCGAAGCCCAGATAGCCAAATGCCCAACTGGAGTCTGGAAATCGCCACTGGCCGATGTCGTTCGTGGTCTTGCACGCGGGACAAGTCAGCGATCCATCATCTCTCTCCCACCAACCATCGATGGCAGTCATCCACTCCAGCTTGCCGCTGTCAAAACGGGATGCGCAGTTTGAGCATTCAATCAGATCGGAAAAATTGGCCCCTGGGTCAAAAACCCGCTTCTGGGTCACTATCTCAACCCAGGAGGAAGACCCGAATACCTCATTGGCTGCACACCAATCCAACGCCTTCGGACCAGGGGGAAGCAGCACCTTTGATCCGCGACGAAAGTTCATGGAGGAAGCTTCTGTCGTTTGAGGTCGGGAGGGAAGGACGATGCCTTCTTGGATCAGCCATCGCTGCACCCTGACCGCGCACTCCTGCGCCTGGTCGGGTTCTACTTCTACATCGACGACCCAGTATGTCGTTGTCATCGTCACAAGTCCGTGAAGCGAGGCAGCAAATCTTGATCGACTAGCCGAATCTCGATGGCGTTGGCGATCTTGGCGTGCTCGGGGTTCTCGTCCGAGAACGGTTCATCGGTGACGCTGACGATGATCGTCCCGAGCTGCTTGTCTTTGCCCTTCTCGTCCTTGCCCATGACAGGCACGAGCGCGCGTGCCTCGGGGACTTGCTGGACAGTCAGCACACGGGGAAGGTAGAGCATCCATCCGACACCCGGACGATCTTTGAACACGGCGTCGTAGTACATCGTCTCTACCACCCCATATATCGGCGCAAAGACGCTTGCTGCTGAGCTAAGCGCCTCCCCCACCTGACTCCAGCCTCCTAGCCGCATCTGGTCTCTGGGCGATCTCATGGACAGCTTGAAGCTGCTTGCGACTCCATCTTGGCGGCCGAACATGCAGGTGATGGATGCCCCTTTTGCTCGATCCTCTTGCCCGTTCCACAAGGTCAGGCTCTTGACCGCATCGTTCTTCTTCGACCGCTCTTGAAGCACAGCGAGCGCCGATGTAGTCGGCCCGTTCGCGTCAAACACCGAGTACAGGTACGAGGTGTCCCGGACGCCGGTTGCGATCAGCCACTCGGTATCTTGAAGGAGAGGGTCGAACTTCGCGACAAACCTCAAGAAAGCCTGTATCCGTTGCAGGTGGAACTCAAACGATGTTCCTTCCGCGCCGCTGGTCTTAAAGCGGACTTCGATCTGGTGGTTCAGGTGTGGATTCATGGCTGGAACACGACCTCGATTTGAGGGGCGGCGGCTTGCAGAATCCGCTGCATGTATCGGTAGGAGACTGGCTCCTGGAAGTACCACCAAAGCTGCACGGGGGGCTTAGGAACTGCCTTGGCGTTTTGAGTGACGGCATCCTCGGTCATCTCGACAAAGATTCGCTCCTGAAAGTCGTACTTGAACTCGCGCCACTCATTGAAGAATTGGTCGTATCCCGCTTTGGCGTCCTGTAGCAGGCACTCGGCCGACACGAAACCGTCGAACCTCGTACCGGCGAAGGCCCATTCCATGATGAACGTCGGGCCGTTCGGCATCCCTGTGATCCTGGCCTGATAGTCAACCCACGGTTTACGAACAGTGAAGTTGCGTTGGAACGGAGCCCCTTTGTCTGGCGGGCAGTCCTTGCACTTTGTTCGAGTCTTTGTCGTCGCGTCGGTGCGAGCGATGGGCGCAGATTTCGCCTTGTCGGCTTCCTCTTGGCGCTTGCGCGCCTGTTCCTTCGCGGCTTCACCTGCCGCGCCGGCGACGACGCCCACGCCGAGTGCAGCCAAGACACGGACGACCACGCCCTCGATCAGCGGTACGGCCAGTGACGCCATCAACGATCTCCCTTGAGTTTGTGTTTCATGACGGCATCGAGATCGTCGAGCCGTTGTTCCGGCGTGGCACCAGGCTTGCGCAGGTAGTGATCGACCAGCGGGTCATCGTGGATGCGCGGAGCGTCCGCAGACAGGTACATCAGCCGCACGATGTGCGGCGTGCTGGTGAAGCCTGCACGGGCAGCGTAGTCGTAGGCGTCTTGCATCCGCACCAGTACCACCTCGCGGCCCGGCTGTTCGCGCATCTCCGGCCGGTTGGCCAGGAACTCATCACACACGGCCGCCACGAACTGGCGGGCTTCGCCCTGTTGCAGGGTCTGCCACTGCGCCTCAGTGAGCGTCAGCATGTTGCCTCCCGATCCAAACACGCTGCCCTTCGTGCAGCAGGTGCCACTCATGGATGTGGCCGAAGAACTCTTCACGCTGCGTGCCGTCGAGCGTGCTCGCCAGGTTGACCAGGACGCGCGGGTCCCAGAAGCGAAGCAAGGCGCTGCGGCCATCTGGCAGGTTCACGTCGAGCCGCAGTTGCAGCAGTTGCCCGAGGCCTTCGATGTCTTGTGGGGCGATCAGCCAGGTGAGCGACGGCGCATCACGTTCGAGCGTGGCCAGCTCGGCGACCGTCGCCTCACCTGCAATGGCCGTGTCCACCAGCCAAGGGCCTGCGTGGGCCAGTGCCGCGTCCGGCGTTCCAGCGAACAGCGGGAACAGCCCGCTGCCAGGCTGGAATCGCTTGCAGAGCTGGGTTTGGTACTGCACGCCATCGACCAGGGCGTAGAGCCGCAGCGCAGGCATGGTGTTGTGTAGGTGCTCCCACCGTGATTGCACGTCGAGCATCGTCACTCCCGGATCACGGTGGGACTGCCGAAGTGGGCGGCCTTGCGCAGGCAGTCCAGGCAGATGCCGGAGTCGGTCGATGCCGCGACCTGGGAGGCCGCACCGAGGGCTTCGGTCTTGGCATCGGCCGCTGGGTCGCCCATCGACGACTTGTTCGACCAGGTGGCTGTGGCCTGGCTTGAGATGAGGTAAGCGCCGCATTCCGTGGTGTCCATGTGGCGGGCGTAGCCACGCCCGTCGCCGTCCACCATGTCTTCGGCCCCCGTCTTGATGCGGAAGACCCCTTTGCATTTGGGGCACACCACCATGTCACCCACGCGGGCCATCGCCTTGCCGTGGATGTCGCTGGTGAAGTCGGCGCTGATGACCGTGCCGCCGTGGCTGGTCTTGTCGCCCATCACGATGAACGGCCGACTCATGGGTGACTCCCATTGGGGAGCACGGGGACGTAGCTTGGATCGAGCAGGCCCTTGATCGGCTCTTCGTCGGCGTACTGCACGATCACCATGCCGTTGTGAACCGGCCCGGTGATGCGGTCGCCGTTGTCCAGCTCGCTGCCCACCAAGGCCAGCGGGCGGCCCTCGTAGACTGCGGCTATACCGGCACCTGAGACGATGCGGGCCTCGCTGCCGTCGGCGTAGCGCACGATGTCCCCCACCATCGCGACACGGCCGCCAATGGTGGAAAAGCCGCTTGTGGCGATGAGCTTGCCGCCGCGCTCGGTGGTCGAGCTTTCGGTGGCGGCCGGGTAGCGGCCTTTGACGGGCCGTGCTGCCAGTTTTGCCATGAACTCGGCAACCAGGCGCTGCCCATCGGCTTCGGTGTATTCCATCGTGCCCCCTTCGGTTGTTGACAGGTGCCGCTCCAACGCGGCGCTGATGCTGACCAGCGCATCAAGCGAGAACCGTGACGTGTTGCCGCGCAGCAGGTCGCTGATGCGCGGCTGCGTGAGACCCGACAGTTCCGCCGCTCTCTGCTGCGTCCAGCCGCCTGCGGCGATCTGGGCTTTGATCTTGGCGATCAGCTCATCTCGCACGCGGGTCGTCGTGGGATCGGGTGCAGACCGCGAGGTGTCAGACGAGGCGCGAGGCTTGGGTGTGGTCATGCGTCATTATGCCATGCATGGCATAAGCATCACCCAATAGGCTCATATAGAGTGCATTATTGAGCTAGGCGCATTTAGATTGTGGTTCCATAAACGCGCCTACGTCGATAGAATGCGCTCATTACGGTATGCCCAAAAGAGCCAACATGACCAGCACAATAGGTGCGCGGGTCTATCTGCGCGTCAGCACCGACGATCAGGACTTGCAGCGCCAGGACGCCATCGTTGAGGCCACCCGTGCGGCCGGGTACTACGTCGCAAAGGTCTACAAGGAGAAGGCTTCCGGCGCGCGGGCCGACCGGCCCGAGCTGTTAAGCATGATTGATGACCTCCAACCTGGCGAAGTGGTGGTGGCCGAAAAGATCGACCGCATCAGTCGCCTGCCTCTGGCCGAAGCCGAGCGGCTGGTGGCAGCGATCCGTGCAAAGGGCGCGCGCCTGGCCGTACCTGGCATCGTCGATCTCTCTGAGCTGGCTGCGAACGCCGAAGGTGTTTCGCGCATCGTCTTGGAGTCCATCCAGGAGTTGCTTTTGAAGCTCGCGCTGCAAATGGCCCGCGACGACTACGAGGATCGGCGTGAGCGGCAACGCCAAGGCATCGAGCTGGCCAGGAGCGCCGGGAAGTACAAGGGCCGACGAGCCGACCCCAACCTGCGACGGTTGGTGATTGACTTGCGCGGTGACGGCCTGAGCATCGCCACGACCGCCAAGCGGGCGAGATGCAGCACGGCGCAGGTGAAGAGAATATGGGCGGCGCACAAGGCGAGTGCGACCCAGACCAACGAACCATTGACCCACAGGGAGACGTGATGACAAAAATGACGCTTGCGGCACTCGCCGCTGTGATCGTGGCAGGGTGCGCCGCACCCGTCGCCAGGGAAGCCTCGATGGACTGGCCAGCATTCATCGCATCGGTGCCAGGCACGGTGATCGGCGATGCTGAGTACAAGACGCCAACGCTCAAGCGCAGCGCCTATCGTGCTAACACGCCAGGCTTGGAGCAGACCAAGGCGAGCTTCGGCGCATGGTGTCAGGCCCACGGTGGCAAGGCTCTGAATGTGCCTTTGCCCCAGACGGGCGGCGTAGCGCAATCGTTCTATGCTGCTGTCTCCGCCTGGGCCAATCAGGAGCTGGTCTTGTACGGCCAACGGTACGGGCACACGACGCTGCTCTGCCTCGACGGCAAGGCGTCACTGACAGGGCCTGCGCAGTTGATCGCTGTGATGCTTGTGCGCACCTACAGCGGCTATCGCAATGGTCCCTATGAGCCGGAAAAGCTGCCTGCGCCGGTCATTGCGTTCTACACGCCCGAGCAGGCGTCAAAGTTCGCGGACTTCTACAACGCGCGAGAGAAGGAGCGCGCCGAGGAATCCCGCAAGGACTTGCAGCAGCGCATGGAGCGCGAGGCTGCGGACACACGCCGGTTGCGCGCAGAGCCCAAGATCGGCGACAAGACCAACCAGGGCATCATCATCGACTTGCGGCCACCGCTCGCGCTGATCCAGTACGACGCGATGCAGCGCCAGATGTTCGGCAAGCCGCAGCAGGAGTGGGTGCCGATCAGCTCGCTGGTCGCCCCGCGCTGAGGTGGTGTTGCGGCTGCTGGGTGGTTACGAGGTGCAACGCCATCGCAGGTTGCACCGATAATCCGACCCGGCCAACCTCCCTTTTTTCGGCCCCCGTCGCTCCTCCCTCGGCGGGCTTCGCCAAGCGAAGTTCGGCGGCCCCAATGCGGGGCCGCTCTTTTTCCGGCCTCAGCCTTTGAGACGGGCGAGCCAGGTGCGCAGGTCCTGCTCAGCGAAGGTCGCAAATCCACTGTGCGTCAGGCTGGCGAGCTGCTCGGCGCTGATGCCCATGCGCTCGGCAGCGTCCTCCTGCAAAAGACCAAGGTCGCGGATTGCCTTGGTGATGTCGATGACCAGGCCCGACTTGAGCTTGAGCACGTCGGCATCGGGCAGGCCCAGGTCTGCAAAGACGTTGCCCGAACTGGGTGTGATCTCAGCAGCCACCACTACACCGCTTTCCAGATCAGCGAGCCGATGCCGTAGAGCACGCCGAGCAGCACGAGCGTAAGGATGATGTTCCAGATGAGGTCGGCGAGCTTGGCCAGCACGTAGGCCGAGCCGCCAGCACCGACAACCACGAGGCCGAAGCGCAGCCACTTGGGCCAATCGGTGCCGAGCTTGAGCAGCGCGATGTGGGTCAGCACGCCGCCGATCAGCAATCCGATGAACCCGAACAGGCCAGCGCGTGCGTCGCTGTTTTCGCTGCGCTTGGCAGCGACCAACGACTCGTGACTGTCGTGGTACTCAAAGGTGCCATCCGCAGCGCGGCGGCCGAAGCGTGTCGCCATCAGTAGCCCACCTCTTTCTGGTGCCGCACGGCGAGGATCGTGATGGCATCCGTGTCGATGCGGTAGCGGGCAACGTAGCCGCTATCGCCGAAGTCAATGATCCACTCGCGGAACTCGTCGGGCATGTCCTCGATGGGGCGGCCGAGCTTGGGCTGTAAGCCCAGCACCTGTACAGCCTTGACGATCACCTCACCTGCCCGCTTGGCCGCAATGGGACTCTTCGGCCGGAGGAATTCGCGCAGGCGTTCCAAGTCACGAATGGCGGGCGGTGAGAACCTTACTTGTGGCATGTGGGCGCGGGCAACTCGTTATCCGTGCCCCAGCTCGACAACCAGGCTTCCACCTCGTCGGCGGTCGCGTGCAGTCCGGTGGTGCGGTACTCTTCCCAGGCCTTGAGGGTGTCCTGGCGGAAGGCCTCGCGCTTTTCCTCGCGATCAACGTACTGGGTGATCGCTTCGCGCATCAGCCAGTGCGACGTGCGATCACGCGCATCAGCCAGGCGCTTCACGCGGGCCTTGGTGTCCTCGTCGAGTTTGATCGCCACGGGGCGAACGGCAGCAGCGGTCATAGCGGCCTCCATCAAAGTATCACTGGGTATTACCTTACCATACTTCACTCGGCCGCGCCACATGAACTGATGCTTGTGCGTATCTACGTAGTACGCCAATACGTATCTACGTGGACTGACGATGCGCCCTCGCCTCGTCGAAGTCGCCAGGCCGCACTGTGCGGCCGTTGGCGTCGCTGATGCCACAGAATCCGACCCCGAAGGCATCGAACCCAAGCCGCTGGCGATGGCTGCTGTAGTCAAGGCGATCATGATGATGGCCGTGGAATGCCTTGCTCACGCCGAGGCTGCGGGCCAGTTCGTCGATGGCGTCGAACCCATGCGGATGCGAGCTGGGGGCCTCATGCGTGACCAGGATGTCGGCGCGCTGCCCGACCAGGCCGAAGTAGTCGGACGGGAAGATCGAGCTGCGGTGCTTGCGCGGCACGCCGCCGCACCAGAGGTTGCCTTTGCCGCAGCGTGCGGCGAAGTCATCCGGCCGCTCATGCAGCCACTCGGCAGGCGGTGCCCACACCTGGCCTCGAAAGATGCCGCCCAGGCCAGCGATCCGCAGCCCGTCGATCTCAACCACTCGGCCGTGCAGGTTTCGGTCGGACAAGGCCGAGCCGAATAGGTTGTCGTAGTCGGCCTCGGAGTCCGTATCGTGGTTGCCGTGGATGTACCAGACCTCGGTCATGCCGAGGATCGGGGCCAGCTCGATCTCCAGGGGGCGCTGCGCCTGCAAGTCGCCCAGAAACACGATGGCGGCCGGTCGATCTTGGCCAACCACGTCGAGGACGTGATCGAAGCAGCCATGCGTGTCGCCGAGAAAGTAGATCACGGTGACGCCCCCTGCCCCACTTCCTGCAAGCGACGCTCCAAGCGGTCACGGAGCCGTGGCAGGTTAGTGATCCAGCCGCGCCGCACTGTCTCTGCGGACTCCAGCAGCTCGGAGGGGTGCGCAGCGAAGTACGCATCGGCGGCCTGAGACAGGCGCTGACGGGCGTCATACAGGTGTCGGCCCAGGATCATTCCGGCTACGCGACAGACGTTCGCTTCCGCTGGCGTGCGCGGCGAGTCCAGAGCGCCCGTCGCGATCAGGGCGCAGCATTCCAGCATCGCGGCTTCGTTGTCGCGGGCTGTCATGGGATGCGCCTCTGAGCGATGGCAGGAGGCATCTCGCGGATTTGCTCGTCAGACACTGGCGGCCACCAGCGACCGGCTTTCGCATGGGCAATTTGAGCGGGTGTTAGATCGATGTATGCGTCCGGTGAAGGCATCTTGAGCGCCCCATCCTGAACCGTGAGGATAGTGTCCACCAAGCAGACAAGTGGACACTATGCAGAACACTCCAGCGAAGCGCACCCGGCGCAACCATGCGCCAGAACTCAAGAGCCAGGTCGTTCTGGCCTGCCAACAACCGGGCGCATCTGTGGCCGGTGTGGCGCTGGCCCATGGCCTCAATGCCAACCTGGTACGCCGCTGGCTGCGAGATGGCGCAGGGGCAAGGGCAAGGGGTGCGGTGTCCGTCGTTAGCGCAACGTCAAGCGCCTTCGTCGAAGTGCCCATGCCTCGGGTCAGTTCATCGACCACAGAGTCCATCCGCCTGGAGCTGCGCCGAGGTTCCAGCACCGTGATCATGCAATGGCCTGCATCCGCCGCAGCCGAGTGCGGTGCCTGGCTGCGCGAGTGGCTGCGATGAGACGAGGCCGCCGACATGATCCGCATCGACGCGCTGTGGCTGGCCACAGCACCCTTGGACATGCGCGCCGGGCCAGACAAGGCCCTGGGCCGCGTGGTCGAAGTCTTTGGTGCCGCACGCCTGCACCACGCTTACCTGTTCGCCAACCAGCGCGGCACGCGCATGAAGGTACTGGTGCACGACGGCCAGGGGCTGTGGCTGCTGGCGCGACGCCTGCACCAAGGCCGATTCGTGTGGCCGCAGGGCGGCCTGGCTGCACAGATCGAGCTCAACCCGGCGCAGTGGCAAGCCTTGATCATGGGCCTGCCCTGGCAGCGCTTGCAGGCCGATGGCGCCATCCGGGTGGTGTGAACGCGCACTGGCTGGCCTGTTCATCGGGTGGCTGGATGGCAGTGCTCGACATCGCATCAACTGTGGCGCAATCCCTCAAGCCCACGATGGCCAACATGCCGGATGGCTGTGATGATGACGGCCATGGTCATCGATCCCCAGCAACTTCAGCACATGGACGCGCAGCAACTGCGCGCCCTGGCCGAGGGCTTGATGGCCAAGCTGGTGGACAAGGATCAACAACTTGCTGCACATCAGCAGAGCTTGGTCGGCAAGGATCAGGAGATCCACTTCAAGCAGACCAAGATCGACCTGCTCACGCACGAGATCGCCCGCTACAAGCGGGTGCAGTTCGCCGCCAAGAGCGAGAAGCTGCATGCCGACCAGCGCAGCCTGCTCGACGAGACCCTGGATGCCGACCTGGCCGCATTGGAGGCCGAACTCCAGGCGCTGAGCCCAACACCGGCCGAGCAGAGCGACACGGCCGATACACCCAAGGCCAAGCCCCGTCGCGCTGCGCTGCCCGCACACCTGCCGCGCGTGGAGATCCAACACGAGCCCGAGAGCACCGCCTGCACCACGCCCGGCTGCGGCTGCCAGATGAAGCGCATCGGCGAAGACGTCAGCGAGAAGCTGGACTACACGCCCGGCACCTTTACGGTGGAGCGCCATGTGCGCGGCAAGTGGGCCTGCTTGGCCTGCCAGAAGCTGGTGCAAGCACCCGTGCCTGCGCAGATCATCGACAAGGGCATCCCGACGTCGAACCTGCTGGCCAACGTGCTGGTGGCCAAGTATGGCGACCACCTGCCGCTGTACCGGCTCGAAGAGATCTACGCCCGAGAGGGGGTGCCGCTGCCACGCTCAACGCTGGCGCAGTGGGTGGGGCAATGCGGCGTGCAGCTTCAGCCCCTGGTCGACGCGCTCAAGGCCGAGATGCTGACCTACTCGGTGCTGCACGCCGACGAGACGCCGGTAGAGATGCTCAAGCCCGGAACAGGCAAGACGCACCGGGCCTACCTGTGGGCCTACAGCCCCGGTGTGTTCGAAGCCATGAAGGCCGTGGTCTACGACTTTGCAGAAAGCCGCTCAGGCGAGCATGCGCGCGCCTTCCTGGGCGACTGGAAGGGCAGCCTGATCTGCGACGACTACGGCGGCTACAAGGCCAGCTTCGCCAACGGCATCACCGAGGTAGGCTGTATGGCGCATGCCCGGCGCAAGTTCTTCGAGCTGCATGCCAACGGCAGCAGCCAGATCGCGGGGCAAGCCCTGCAGACCATTGGCTTGCTATACGACGTCGAGCGAGAAACCCAGGTCCTCAGCGCCGAAGATCGCCAAGCCATCCGCCAGGACAAGTCACGGCGCATTGCCGATGCGCTGCACGGCTGGATGCTGGCGCAGCGCAGCCAGGTGGCCAATGGTGGTGCCACGGCCAAGGCGTTGGACTACAGCCTCAAGCGCTGGCAGGCGCTCACGCGCTTCATCGACGACGGCCGGCTGCCCATCGACAACAACTGGATCGAGAACCAGATCAGACCGATTGCGATTGGGCGCAAGAACTGGCTGTTTGCGGGCTCGCTGCTGGCGGGGCAGCGTGCGGCTGCCATCATGAGTCTGATTCAGTCGGCCAAGCTCAATGGGCACGATCCGCATGCCTACCTGCGCGATGTGTTGCGGCGACTGCCCACGCACAAGGCCAACCAGATTGGCGAGCTGTTGCCGCATTGCTGGGTTCCTGCCTCCGCCTGATTCCGTCCGGTTGACGGGCTGTCAAGATGCGTTCGCCAGACGCTTACAGATCGATGGCACTGAGGTAGGAAGACTGCCACCACTCGACCCACTGCACCAGGTCAGCGCAGGACGCGCTACGCGCGACCTGCGGAATGGTGAGCACTTCAGCCATCGCGTCAGCCACGGCCCACGCGCTGGCCATGTTGCCAACGGCCGCAGCAAGGCGAGCGCGCGCCGAAGGCGCGGACAGGCCAAGATTGCTGTCGGTGGCCACCAGCTTGTCGCGGTCGGCATCGGCCCAGCCTTCCGGCTGGTCATCGAGGGCGATCCAGTCAGTGATGCCCGCGCGATCCACGTAGCGGCGGATTTGCTGGTAGCGCGTGGACGTGTCCCACCAGGTGTCTCGGCCGAGCGGCCGGTGCTCGTCGTCAGTTGACATGCCGGAGTGCCAGGTGGCACCAATGACCCTCTGCCGCAGCTCGGCGGGCAGGTAGTCGCGGGCGCGGGCGAAACGCAGCTCGCGCGCCCAACTCGTGCTCAGGACGATGCGGATTTGAGGCGCGCTTGCCAGCACGTCCACCAGGTGGCCCGCCCACATAATAAGCTCGCCATCGGCGCGCAGCTCTGGCCGTCCGCGTACCAGGTAGGCCGCGTCTGGGTGGAGCACGCCGTCGTAGTCCAGGAATAGGATCATCTTCGGTGCGCCTCCCGGCGTCCTACGACGACGATGGCCGCATCGCCCTCCTGACCGAACTCGGCGGCATCCTTGAATTCGCCGTCCCAGGCTTGGGCTCGCCGATAGCGCACGACATTGGATGTCTTTACCTCGTGAATGGCGTCCCAGCCCGTCTCATAGCCCTCCACAAGTACAGGCGTGTCAGCAGGCACCTGGCGCAGGTGCTCAATCAGTTCGGCGGCCGTCATTGCTCATCCTCCCGTCGCATCGCGTCCATGTAGCGTTGTCCCTCCGTCGCGTCCAGGATCACCTCGCCGCATGCACCGCAGTAGTCGCCGGTTAGCGCCTTGATGGTCACAGGTTGGCCGTCGCTGCGGGTGACTGCATGGTCGCGGGTATTGCGCACCAAGGCGGCAGCGCCACAGCTCGGGCAGATGGCGAACAGCCCGAGCCGGCGCATCAAGTTCTTTTCGGTGTCGGAGACGGTCGGCCAGTCGATAGCTCCCAGCGCCTCCTTGTAAAGATGCAGGCAGGCACGGCCATCAAGCCTTGTTGCGGCCGTCCTCGTGCTGGCCAGAGCCGCGAGAACCGGGTAGTCGGCCAGGCGGTAGAGGGCTTGCATGACGGCGTAGTCGGTCATGGTTGCAGGCCCTCAACGCGGCTGTCGCGGTGCCAACTCCCCATGACCCACTGTTGCCAGTCCCATGCCCACGCACACGGGCCTACATCGGGCATGGCCGGGGCGGCGCTACCACGTAGCGCCTGCTCGAACTGGTCGCGCCACGGCGCAGGAATGTCGGCCAGGGCGATAAAGGGGCCATCGGCCGCAGTGCGGCGAACAGGTACGGCTGCCAGCAATTCGTCGCGCGTCACGGTGTGCCCCCGCGCATCCGCTTCAACACCGGGGCATAGATGTAGAGCGCCCGGTTGATGATGTTGCGATTGCTTGGCGTCAGCGCCCGGCGCTCACCCAGAACAGTGGTCAGCTCGTGCTCAAGCGCCTTGATTCGCTCCGCGTTGGGCATCGCTTGCTCTTGCTCCACGTCGATCTCCACGCTCAAGTACCCGATGTACTCAGCCAGTGTCTCGGCGGCAGTTTCGAGGCGTGCCGTTTCGGCGATGGAGGATGCCGCAAACCGTTCTGGCAGTGGCGGTGTGAGTGTTTCAGCGTGGCTCATGGCGTGATCCCGTCCAGGTCGATGATGACGGCGCTGACAGGCGCTCCCGTCGTGTCGTCATCGGGCAGCTCTCGGTACTGGCCAACAGGCGTACCGGCCCAATCACGCTGGTGTCTTGCCACGTCGGCGACCCGAACTGAGCGCGCGTGGTCGATTCCGTCCTCGGCCGCGAGCATCACCGGGAGGTCTTGCGGTAACCCTTGCAGGGTCGAGATCAGGTCGGCGACTGTCATTGGCTCTGGTCGCCGAGGAATGCTGGCCATGTCCGGTGCCTGACCGCCCTGTGCCGCCAGGCGGGCGCGAACTTGGTCAGCAGATAGGCCCGCACCGGGGTTTGCCTTGAGCGAGTCGTAGGCGTCACCGAACATCTGCATCACATCGTCCAGGGGTACGGTCTTGGATTTGCCCGCATGAATGTCGGCCAGGCGCTGCTCTGCGATGGCCAAGTCCTCCAGGTCGTCCATCACATCGAGCAGTGTCTGTCCGCGCTTGCGGTCGAGGTGCTGGGCCTGCATGCCGAAGGCTCGCGGGCCGTTTACGTCGCAGCGCTTGGAGTCCCCCACGAAAACCACCTCACCAGGCGCGCAGCCCAGCGCGTCGCACACGCGCCGGAAGATGGCCGGGTCAGGTTTGGCCACGCCGACCTCGTAACTGAGGACGTAGGCATCCATGTCAGGCAGCAGGCCGCGCACGGCCGGGCCGTACTCGGCCGCCAGGTTGCTGCATACAGCCAGGCGCAGCCCGGCGCGGCGCGCTCGGGCCAGCAGCTCGGGCACCTCGGCGAAAAGCCGCAGGCCGGCCAACTCTTCAGCCAGGTCGGCCTCGATGTCGGGCAGTAAGTGCTCCACGCCCAGCTCGGCCGCGAAGGTGGCCACCGGCACGTCGCGGGTCAGGAAGGGCAGGCGTGCCGCGCCCTCCCCTCGTCCAGCGAGCAGTCGGGAGTAGGGGGCCAGGCGCTGGCCGTACTGGATCACCGTCCCGAAGGCGTCCAGTGCGATGGCCTTGAATCCGTGCGTGTGTGCGTTCATATCTACGCTAGGACGTACTAAGCTACTCGAACAGCTCGCGCTCGAACTCCACTCCAGCCACGAACAGCGGCTCACCACTGGGCCAGCGCTTGGGCGGCTGGTGGTCGCGGATGACCTGCACGTCGCTGTCATCATTGACCACGGCCACGTCGGCCACATGCAAAGCGGCTTGCTTGCTCGCGCGCTCGAAGCGGCAGGTGTTGGCATCGAAAGTCCAGTAGCGCATGTCAGCCTCCTTGGTTATCTGCCTTCCGGCGCGCGTGCTTTTCAAGCAGCCGCTGGTAGGACTCGAATTCAGGGGTGCCCGGCGTGGCGAAGTTGGGGAGCCATTCGATCTCGCTCTCTTCGTCCTTTTCAGGGCGGCCACGCACAGGTTCCGGCATCAAGCCCTGTTCAGTCATGACACGCAGTAGTGCCCGAACTTCCTTGCGGATGTTGACGGCGTTCTGCATCGTGGTCGCGGCGTAGCTTTTGGCGAGCCCAATTCGGGCGACGCGCACGCTCTCGGCCAGCGTGTCCAGTTCGTACTGAGCTACCGATTGCAGGTGCGCCTCATCCTGCCGTTCACGCCAGACGGCCCACTCTTTGCGTTCTTCGGGGGTGAGGATGTCCGCCACGTCCGCAGGCAGCTCGCGCACCGCGCGGTCGAACTTGGCGACCACGCGCTGCACGTTTTTCCCCTCGGGAAAGTCCGGCGTCACTTCTCGCGCTCGGCGCAGGCACTGGACAGTATTGCCCTCGTGATAGACGCCTTGCTGATCGCGATAGCGAATGATCTTGAACTGCATCTGGGGCTGGTCTTTTGTGGTTTGCGTGTGTGCAAAACTATACGCAAACTTGAGGCTGTGTGCTATGGTTTTCCAATGCCTTCCGCCCTGACATCTTCAAAAACTTCGGCGAGCGAGCCAGCAGGCGAGTCGCCGTCCGCAGCCGGTCAGCAGACCGGCAAGGGCAGTTTGCAAGGCAGCAGCCCGGAGGACTGCATCCTTGTGCTCAATGACCGCGACCGGCGAACGCTCGCCTGGCTGCGCAGTCGGGTGAGCGATGAGGCCATTGCTGCGGCGGTGGATCAACTGGCCGGAGCCAGAAGACCGTTCGTCTCGAACGTCGCCAAGGTGCTTGGGCTGAGCATCCCAGAAGGGATGGAGCGTTCAACGCGCGAGGAAGCACTGCGGCATTTGGCCGCGATCCGAGCGAAGCTCAAGATCGGCGCTCGTTGAACGAGTCAGGCGAGAGTCCCTGCGGGCGGGCTTTTCGGGCATTGCCCAGGCCGCATTCCTCCCGCAACCGAAGCCTGGGCGTGTTGCATTTAGCGTCCGCTCACGTCAAGCTAGTGTAGTGTTTGATTCTTAATTGAACTTAATTATTTGGGGTGACTCCAATGGTCTACTACGGCCTGAAATGGAGTGCGCCAGTGCGAGTTGCCCCCGAGATTGTGTTGACAGAAGAGCAAGCCTCAGAGCTGA
>NZ_LFRI01000085.1 GCF_001447195.1 Aquabacterium parvum
CCGAATACGGCTAAACCGTCTGTCAGATCACGGCATGGCCCCCTGCAACATGGGTTGCGTGATGTGTGACCTGTTCACACGGGGGAGCGGGGGAGTCCCCCGGCCAGGAAGGGGGGGGTATGTCGCCACCCGACCTCGAAAAGGAAAGCCCCGAGTCCTGGTCAGAGGAGTTCGGGGCTGATGGAATCGAGACGCTACCCAGGCGGGTTGATCGGTACGGTAAGGCAAAGAGTCGTGCGCTCGATGTAGCGCAGTTTATCGGCGACCACGTTG
>NZ_LFRI01000086.1 GCF_001447195.1 Aquabacterium parvum
CTGGTCCTGCACAAACAGGTCGCCACCGGGCTGGCGACGCCAGAAGGCCGAGGGCTTGATGCGTGGGGTGATCATGCGCTCCATCATGCCGTCTCAGGCGCCTTCCGGATGAGAGAGGTTTCTAGAAGTGCCCCAAAGGTTTGAGTCTAGATCATCGGGATATGTGATCTGGCCGGAACGGTGATGCGGGTCATCAGCTCGCCGCGCCTAGTCTAGATCATCGGGATATGTGATCTGGCCGGAACGCCCCGCGCCGGGCGTGTCGGAGGTGAGGGATTCTAGATCATCGGAATACGTGATCTGTCCGGAACCATGGCTGCGCGCTGGCATCGTGGTACTTCAGTCTAGATCACCGCTTTCAAGAATACCGATGATTGCTTGCATCTCGTCGAAGCGGAGCAGAGCTTCGCGCGACGCGCTTTCAGAGCTCGGAATAGCGAGGCAAAAAGTCCTGATCGACGAGCCGGGTCTCGATGGCGTTGGCAATCTTGACATGCTCTGGGTTTTCGTCGGAAAAAGGTTCGTCGGTGACGCTGACGATGATCGTGCCAAGCTGCCTGTCTTTGCCGTTCGCGTCCTTACCCATGACAGGCACGAGCGCGCGAGCCTCGGGAACTTGTTGGACGGTCAGCACTCGGGGCAAGTAGAGCATCCACCCAACGCCGGGACGATCCTTGAATGTTCTGTGCTCGTAGTACCCGTTGCTTTCCAGCGCGATGAAGTCTGGACTCCAGATTAGAGCCCCTGTTTCAATCACCTTGACAATCGCTTGCCAACTTGATGAGAAAGACTTCGGTCGCCCAACAAGGGTTACGAGACTTGCGTGTTCTTGTGGTCGAGCCAAGAACCTGAGAGACGCACCCTCATAGCGTTCCATTCCGTTCCAGATAGTAATGATTTTCGGGTCGGCTTGCCCTTTTAGATTTGTTTCCAGAACGGCTTGTGCAGCGGTCGTCGGCTGACCGTTTTTGAAGGCCTCATATAGCAGTGCTTCCTCCTTGGTATCGCCAGCGAGCAACCAGTCTCGGAGGTTGGGGGAGAGCCCTTCTAGCGACACAACGAATCGTTGCAGTTCACCGAGCATGCCGCCAACTGTTAGCTCACCTTCGTGGCGAAAAGAAAGTACGAGTTCGTAGGCGTGTTTCATGGTTGATATACCGTTTCAATGCGCAACTTCGCGGATGAAAAAATCTTCGAGAAATAGCGGCAACTCAACGGCTCCATGAAGTACCACCGCAACTGCACTGGGGGCTGGGGTAAGGCAACCGTAGACTGCGTGACTGCCTGGGCCAACAGTGCTTCATCTCCCTTCCAAAAGTCTCTCCGATAGCCGAATTCGTCAAAGAATTGGTCGTACTTTGCCTTCGCTTCCTTCAAGAGGCATTCGCTTGAATCGAAGCCATCGAACGTGACACCGTTGAAGAGCCATTCTGTGATGAAGCCAGCCCCAACCGGAAGCCCACCAATTCGCGCCTGATACGCGATCGAGGTTTCAGACCAACCGGCCGTAGACCTGTTGAAAGGCGCCCCCTTGTCTGGCGGGCATTCCTTGCATTTTTCCTTCGTCCTGGTCGTGGCTTCGGTTTTGGCAATAGGGGCGCTCTTGGCCTGGTCAGCGGCCTCGCTGCGCTTCTTTGCTGCATCACGCGCAGCCTCTCCGGCCGCGCCGGCAACAACGCCGACACCAAGCGCGGCCAATACTCTCACAGCAGCAGCTTCAACCGCTGGAACAACAATAGCCACCATCAGGAACCCCTCTCAAGCTTTTTGTTCATGACCGCTAGCAGATCATCCAGCCGCTGCTCTGGCGTTGCGCCAGGCTTGCTCAAGTGATGATGGACAACAGGGTCGTCGTGTATCCATGGCGCGTCAGCAGCCAGGTACATCAAGCGCACGACGTGCGGCGTGGATGTGAATCCGATGCGAGCACCGTAGTCATAGGCAGCCTGCATGCGCTCGATCACCCCATTTCGACCAGGTTGTTCGAGCATGTCCGGCCTGTTGGCCAAGAACTGTTCGGCCACGGTCACGACAAACTGGCGAGCATCATGGGCTTGAAGTTCGCGCCATTGCGCCTCTGTCAGCGTCAGCATGACTGCCTCCCAATCCATGCACGCTTACCGTTGTGCAACAAATGCCATTCTTCGATGTGCGCGAAGAACTCCCCGCGTTGGGCCTCGTCCAGCAACTGCGCCAGGCTGACCAAAACGCGGGGGTCCCAAAACCGCAGCAAAGCCGTTCTTCCATCTGGTAGCTTGGTGTCGAGACGCAACTGCAGCAACTGGGCAAGGCCCTCAAGGTCTTGGGGCGCAATCAGCCAGGTCACAGCCGGGGCTTCGCGCTCGAGCTGCGCCAGGTCGTCGGTTCGTTCCTCACCAACTTCTGCGGTATCTACCAGCCAAGGGCCAGCGTGGGCCAAGGGCTCGTCAGGCGTGCCGGCGAACAAGGCCCTGAACCCAGGCTGAAAGGTCAGACGTTCGCTTCGGTGTTCTTGGTACTGCACCCCATCTACCAGGGCGTACAAGCGAAGCCCAGCAAAATTTTGGCGCAGCTCGGCCAGTCTCAAAGTGACATCGATGGCCATGCTCACTCCCGCAGAACGGTAGAGCTGCCGGACTCCGCTGCTTTCATCAAGCATTCAAGGCAGACGCCTGAAGTCGTTGGCGCCGCGATGCTTGCTGCTTGCGTCAAGGCGGCTGCTTTGTCGTCGGCAGCAGGATCACCCGTCAAGCTTTTATCTGACCAGGTGGCCACCGCCTGGCCAGCAATCAGCACTGCACCACATGCGGTTTTATCCCCGTGTCTGACTGGTGACTGCCCCATAGAGGTCATGTCAGAAGCCCCCGAAATGATCTGGAAGGTGCCCCGGCATCGGGGGCACGTCACCATGTCACCTGCGCGCGCGACATACCTGCCATGGATGGCGAAGGTGTAATCGGCGCTGATGACCGTTCCCCCATGACTGGTTCGGTCGCCCAGCACAACAAATGGCAACGTGGCCATGGCTGTCCTCTTCTGATTTAGTCGTTGGTTCGAAATCTAGCAGACAGCCAAGGTCGTGGGGGCGAACTTGGCGCACCCATTTCATGTTGTCAAGCGCCAGTTTGGCCAGGTGAAGCGCGACATCACGGCCAGACCATCTGCCACAGGCAGGTGCGTTCAGCCGTCAATCTGGTTATGTCAGTGCACCCTGCCATGGCCGGCGGATTTGTGCAGTCTCTCCTTAAGCGTGTTCCCCCTCCCTCTGCCTCACCAACCCCTCCCGATCCACCTGCCCCGCCAGCATCTCGACATCCGCATCGCGCACGCCACATGCCTTGAAGTGCGCTCGCCACCCGTCCACCACCTCAGCCACTCGCCGCACAGCATCGCGCGCCTGCTGAGCACTGAGCCCGAACAAGGCCGCGTCCGACAAGGCGTTGTCGATGGATGAGACCGCGCCGTCGCGGCCCACGCGCATCTGCTGATACCCCAGCGCCTGCCCGGTCGGCAACACGTCGAACGCGGGCGAGAGTTCGTACTCGCAGCGCTCGTTCATCAGCAGCACGTGGTTCTTCTCGTGGTCGTCGGTGTTGTCGATCAGGATGTTGAACACCATGCGCCGAAACAGCTCGTGCATTTGCGCCTGGTTGATGCCATCGCGCAAAGGGCCTCGGCGCCGCAGCAGCTGCGCCAGCTCGGGGTAGCCCATCTCTTCACCCGCAGCGCGCAAAGCCACGTGGGCAGACAAGGCGTGCAGGCGCAACAGGCCATCCGGGCTGGGCAGGCGGTCAAAGCGGCGCACAGCCACCGCGTGGCCTTTGGTCAAGGCAATCGCCCGGGTGGGCGCCACGTTGATGCCCGCACGTGCGGCCAGGGTCATGGTCGCGTGCTCGATGAGCGGCTCGTCCAGCAGCTCACCCGCTTCGGCAAATTTGATCACCCACGGGTGCCCATCCATCTGGATCAGCGCTTTCGGCCGGGCGCCGCCCATGGTCACGCCAGGCGCGATCAAGCGCTTGAGTTCGTCGCGAATCGGGGTGCCCGCTTCGACCTGGCGAACCACGTCGTGCAGCGCCTGTGCGTCGGCGAAAGCTGGCAGCGGGCCCTGTGCACGCGGCAGGTACACCTGGCCCGACAGCGACACCCCGAGCGCACCCAGGCGCTCATCTCCGGCCAGGAACAGGTGCTCCATGATGGACAGGCGTGCCGGGCGATCCAGCAGCCGGATGACGCGCTCGCCCCAGCGATCAGGGCGGGCGTCATCGACCGCGCCTGCGGCCGTGTCCTTGCTTGAGGGCAAGAAGACCTGGTCGAGCAAGGGCAGGTCTTCGCTCAAAGCGAAGCCGCGTTTCAACCAGTCCTCGTGATAGCGCAGGGAGGCCCCGCGCATGGACGACACGAAGCTCAGAACCCCGATCGGAACGGGGGAGTGCGGACGCCCCAACCACCACAGGTGCAGCTCGTCCCAGGGGCCGGTCAGGGCCTCTGTGTGGGCGTCGGTGATGTCGCTCATGGCTTGCTGCCTGCGCTCAGTTGCGCCGACTGCTGCAAACCGCCATAGACAGCAGACCCTTTGCGCACGGAACGCATCGACGCCGTGCGGACATCGTTCTCCAGTGCGCCCAAGTCAAGATCAGGAGGCGCCAGCTCGGCCAGGGCCTGTGCACGCCCGATCAGCCACAAGGCCGTGGCATAGCTGCCAAATGCCACCGATGGGTCGCCCTTTTCCATGCGCGCCAGCGTGGGCTCGGTGACACCGATGCGCTCTGCCCAGGCCTTTCGCGAGGCCTTGCGCCGTTTGCGTGCGATGGTCAGGTGCTCACCCAACTGCCGCATCTGCGCCAGCACGGCGGGCGGCATGCAAGCGAGGGCGCGAGATGGTTTTGGCATTCATTCATGTTATCAAAAATGCCAAAAAACAAACATCTATTTATGAAAAGAACCTGAACACCCCCCGCCCCGCCGCCTTGGCCGCGTACAAGGCAGCGTCCGCATGTCGCAGCAGCGTTTCGCCATCGGTGCCGTCCTGCGGGAACATCGCGATGCCCACGCTGCACCCGATGTGGGCCTCCCGGTCACCGGACAAAGCAAAGGGGCGCTGCATGCGCTCGATGATGGCGCGCGCCACCACCTCGGCGCCCTCCGGGCTGCTCAGGTCTTCGAGCACCACCACGAACTCGTCGCCCCCGATGCGGGCCACGGTGTCGTTGTCGCGCAGGTGCAGGCGCAATCGCTTGGCCACCGCCTTCAGCAGTTCGTCCCCGGCTTCGTGACCCATCTGGTCGTTGACGGGCTTGAACTTGTCCAGGTCGAGGAACATGACCGCACACCGGCCGCCCCCACGCTGCGTGCGCTCCAGCGTGTGAGCCAGGCGCGAGTTCAGCAGCAGCCGGTTGGGCAGCTCGGTCAGCGCATCGTGGTGGGCCAGGCGCTCCATCTGTGTCTCGGCATGGGGGATGCGCGTGATGTCGGTGTACACGCCCACGTGGTTGATCACGCGCTGCTGGTCATCGCGCACGGTGCTGATGGCCAACCAGCTCGGGAAGATTTCGCCGCCCTTGCGGCGGTTCCAGATCTCGCCTTGCCAGGTGCCCGTCTCCAGCAGCTCGCGCCACAAGTTCTGAAAGAACGCCCGCTCGTGCCGACCTGATGAGAGCAACCTCAGGTTCATGCCCAGCACGTCCGACTCCCGGTACTCGGTGATGCGCTCGAAGGCCGGGTTCACCGCCATCACGCGGCCTTGCGGGTCGCTGATCACCACGCCTTCCTGGGTCGAGCGGAACACGGTGGCCGCCAGCTTGAGGCGCTCGGCCTGTTCGTGGGCCTCGGTGATGTCGCGCGTGATCTTGGCAAAGCCCTTGACCTGCCCCTGGGCATCGCACAAGGCCAGGATGAGCACGCTGGCCCGAAAGAGCGTGCCGTCCTTGCGTTGGCGCCATCCCTCTTCGCTGTACTGGCCGTTGACCAGGGCCGTGGCCAGCGCCTGCTGAGGCTTGCCTGCCGCCACATCGGCTTCGGAGAAAAAGCAGCTGTAGTGCCGGCCGATGGCCTCGTCGGCGTGCCAGCCTTTGATGCGTTCCGCGCCCTGGTTCCAGCTGATGATGACGCCGCGGGCGTCGAGCATGAAGATGGCGTGGTCCTTCAAGGCCTCGGCCATGAGCCGAAAGCGCTGCTCGCCATCGGCCAGCTCGCTGGCCAGCGAGGCCGCCATGACGCGGGCGCGCGCGCGCGTGTTCGCCAGGCTCCAGGTCAGGGCGCAAAGCAAGGCCCCCGCCAGCGCCACGCCAGCCAGCGTCAGGGCATGCGTGTTTCGTCCATTGAGCGGCCAAAAGCCAGGCAGCGCGCTGTAGCGCACCTCCCATTGGCGCCCGTGCAACCACATGGTCAGGCTGACCTCGGGCAGGCTCTCGTCCTGCATGACGCCATCGGGCTGAACCTGCGGGGCGCTTTCAAACAGCACCTGTGGCTTGCCTTGGCTGTTGATGCCCTGGTCGACCAGGCGCACCTTGACGCGTTGCAGTTCGTCCTGGAACACGGCACCCAGTAGGTCGCCAATGCGGATGGGGCTGTAGACCCAGCCTTTCAGGCGAACGCGGCGTTGCTCGGTCGACACGGGCACCATGCCACCTTCGTAGACCGGCAGGTAGGCCAGCACCCCGGTCTGGACGTTGGCATCGGTTTCCTGAACCAATCGCACGCCACCGCTGTATGCGATGCCGCCCTGGTCACGAGCGTGCGACATGGCCTCGCTGCGCACTGGCTCGGACATCATGTCGTAGCCAAAGGCGCGCAGGTTGCGCCCGGTGAAGGGCTCGAGGTAGACGATGGCGCTGTAGTGATCCCGCTGCCCGTTGGGCGTGACGTCGTAGGCCGGAAAACCGCTGGCACGGACCTCTCGCAGGTGCTCGGGCAGGTCAGCGGGCAGGATGTGCTGCGAGTAACCCAAGCCCTGGATGCCCAGTTGGACCTCTTCCAGCCTCAAGGCCACGACGTACTCACGCAACTCTTCGCGGGTGACGTTCTGGGACGACGCGAACAACCCCGCCGCACCGCGCAAGATGGCATCGCATATCTGAAGCCGCTGAGCCAGGCGTTCATGCAGCCTCACGGCCTGCTTGGCAAAGGCTGCGTCTCGCTCGCTTTCTTCGAGTTGCCTGAGCGCGAGGTGGGTCAACAGCAAGGCCAGGACGCTGAGCGCCAGGGGCACCAGCACCGGCAGGTGTTGGTATGCGGAAGCAGGTGTGCGGGCCATGGCCAAGGGGGCATTGGGTCAAGGGGCTTGCGGCGCACATCGACACCTCGCAGGCCCGCAAGACACCCGCGCGATTCCATTGTGCGCCAAGCCATTGCCCGCTGTGTCAGGCGTTGCCTGGTGTCAAACACTGCTCGGCAACGGCCTGGGCGCCACAAGGCACCTCAGGCGGTGGACGATTTCACGACATCCAGCGAAGCCTGCACGCCGGGGGCATAGCGGACCCGGTTGCGCCCCGCTTCCTTGGCCGCGTACAGGCCGGCGTCGGCCTGCTCGATCAGCTTGTCCAGGGATGCCACCTGGCTTTCAGGCAGGGTGCACACACCGAAGCTGGAGGTGATGCGCAAGCCCGCCACGCTGGTCACCCCCGGGCCGGCTTCGGCCTCCATGCGAGCGCGCATGCGCTGGGCCACACGCAGCGCCTCGGGCAACGGGGTGTTGGGCAGCACGATGCAGAACTCCTCGCCTCCGTAGCGGCACAGAAGGTCTTCGGGTCGCAGGGAGGTTTTGAGCAAGGCCGCGACCTGCTGGATGACCTGGTCGCCCACGGCGTGGCCATGGGTGTCGTTGAAGTTCTTGAACTTGTCGATGTCGCTCATGATGCAGGCCAGGGGCGTGCCCTGCTCGCGGGCGCGAGAAAAGAGCGGCTCGGCCCGGGCGTAGAAAGCCCGGCGGTTCAGGCAGCCTGTCATCGGGTCGTGGTTGGCGAGCTTTTCAAGCTCGACGTTCTGCGTCTGGATGCGGTCGTGCGATCGCTCGAGCTCGCCCAGCGCTTCACGCAGGCGGACGTTGGCGCGGTCGAGTTCGGTGACGTCGTCGAGCGTGACCACGCACCCCCGGGGAGCGCCCTTGGCATCGCAGATGGCGGCGCAGTTCATCAGGGCCTGGCGTGCCTGGCCGTCTTCGCCGGTGATGCGCACCTGCACGCCCAGCACGGGCTCGCGGGTCTTCATCGCCACCAGCCAGGGTGGGTTCTTGGCCGCGTCACCCAGCGCATCGTTGAGCCAGGCCAGCTCCGACACCGGTCTGCCCAGCTGCGCGCCCTCGCTGGGGTAGAGCCGCGAGAAGGCCTCGTTGGTGAGCATGATGCGCTGCTGATGATCGAGCACGAGCAGGCCTTCGGCCAGGGCATCGAAAGCCGCCCTCACGCGCTCGGGGATGGCCTGGGATGGGTCCAGGTGCTGCAGCATGCGCCGCAGGTAGAAGTAATAGACCAGCAAGCCTGCCGTGCTCAGGCTGAGCATCAGGGCCAGCATGTTGCCCTGCACGGTGGCGGTCACGCTGCCACCGATGTAGATGCCACCGCCATCGTTGCCCGACACCAGGTTGCCCGCGCCCGCCGCCGTGCCACCGACGGTGACGGTGCCGCCGTCGTCCACGTACAGGCCGTAGCCGGTGTTGCCCAGGTCAACCGTGCCCGTGACATCGGTGCCGATCTTGTTGCCCTGCACGGTCACCGTGCCCGTGGTGGTGACCCACACGCCCCGGTTGCTGAAGCCGGAAATGACGTTGCCCGCCCCGGCTGCCGTGCCACCGATGGTGACGTTGCTGGCGGAGGTCTCCAGCATGATCCCGTAGGCGCTGTTGGTGCTGGTGAAGGCGCTGGTGCCAGCGGCATCGGTGCCGATGTAGTTGCCGCTTACGGTGGTGCCATTGGCACCGCTGGCCAGGTAGATGTTGTAGGCCGACGCGTTGCCGGAGATCACGTTGCGATCTGCCGCCGTCATGCCCCCGATCAGCACGTTGGCACCATAGCTCTCGATGCCTTCGGATGCGTTGCGCTCTCCGGTTCCTGCGTTGCTGCCATCGGCGTTGAAGCTGCCGATGTAGTTGCCAACGATGGTGTGGTTGTCAGAACCCGAGTCGATGTGGATGCCATCGGCCGAGAAGTCGCGGATCACGAAGCCGCGGATGGTGCTGCCGTCGGCCGTCGAGTTGAGCGTGAAGCCGTGTCCGCTGCCGCCTTCGCCATCGAGCACGATGAGCGGGTGCGTGCTGTAGCCGGCCTGGGTCGCCGCGTTCAGGTAGATCGCTTCGGAGATGGTCGGCAGCGTCGAGCTCAGCGTGATCGTGTACTCGCCGTAGGCACCCGTCGAGCCCGTGATGTTGAAGGTGACGGTGTTTAGGCCCGCTGTGTTGTTGGCCGCGATGATGGCCTCGCGCAGCGAAACCTTGCCGTCCGTGCCCTTGCTGGCGTTGAGCTGCTCGACGTTGAAGCCCGTGCCCAGGCCGGTGTCGTTGGTGTCGGCCGTGGTGTCCACCACCAGCGTGGTCGGCATGTCGAGCACCGTGATGGCGATGTCCTGCTGGTCCAGCAGCAGGCTGTCGCTGGCGTACACGGTCACGTTGTAGACGTTGTTGCCGCCACTGTCCTGAGGGTTCTCGAAGTCGGGGGCGTTCTTGAAGGTCAGAACGCCGGTGCTGCTGTTGAGGTTGAACAGCGAGGCGTCGATGCCGCCCAGGCTGTAGGTGATGGCGCTGCCCTCGGCATCGGTGGCCACCACCGTGGTCACCGACGTGAGGGTCTCGTTGACGTTGACGTTGGCGGTGGCGCCACCACCGTTGCTGGTGATGACCGGTGCGTCGTTGACCCGCGTGACGGTGACCGAAGCGGTCGCGGTGGCGCTGTTGCCGCCATACGGGTCCATCGCCACGAAGTTGATCGTGCGGGTGGTGGTGCTCGGGTGGTCGGAAGCGTTGTCGTACTGGATGGTGCGCAGCACCTGCTGGTAGTTGGCCGCCGTGTCGCTGCCGCTGAGCGTGAGCACCCCGGTGGTGGCGTTGTACGACTTGCTGATGTTGGTGCCTGTCACATCGGCCAGCAGCGACTCCAGACCGGCGTTCTGGATGTTGCTGATGGTCACCGTCATGCCGCTGAGGTTGGGGCTGACGCCGTTGGTGCCAGCCGTCACCGTGGCCAGGGTGCTGCTGGTGATGTTGACGGGCGTGTTCTCGAAGTACGAGGCCGAGTAACCGGTGCCAGCCACGCCGCCATTGAGGTCCACCGCCGGCGGCGTGGGGGCGGTGTAGTTGATGGTCAGCAGCGGACGGTAGGCGGAGGTGCCGTTCTCGGAACTGGCGAACGCGACCTCGTTGCCATCGGTGTAGAGCATCCAGCCCAGGTTGCTCGCACCATTGGCCCAGGCCTGCACGGTGCTGGTGACGGTGAAGGTGGTGTAGACGTTCTTGCTGCTGAGGTCGTTGGCGCCAGCCGAGGTCGAAGAGGCCTCCACGTTGTCGATCGAGATGCCATTCGTCAGCGAATTCCAGGTCGACGATTCATCCCAGTTCGCCGCCAGGATGCGGTGCAGGTAGGCATCACCTGTGCCGTCTTCGGTGATGTACAGGCGCACCGTGGCCGAGGTGATGACGGAGCCATCCGGGATGCTGCCCCCTCCGCTGCTGAACAGGTTGTCAAAGCGCAGCAAGACCTGTTTGGCATCGTTGTTTGCATTCAGCATGTTCAACAAGGTGTTGCTGCCGTCTGCCGTGTTCGGGGCCGCAGAGTTGATGACCGTGTCCTGCGTGCCTGTGTAGCTGGACACCCCCTGCTGGAAGGTGGCTGTGGCCAGGACGCCCTGCCATTGGGTCTGCAGGCCCTCGCCCAGCGCCACCGCAGTCTCGACCTGCCCGACACGTTGCTCCAGCACCCAGTCACCGCCAAGCGCACTGGCGCCGGTTCGGTCCTCGCTGGCGGCCACGTCGGCACCGGTCAGCAAGGACAGGTCGGACAGCAGCTGCCTGCCTTCGGCGCTGGCGGCCAGGTCGCATCCGTAGAGCAGCAGGTCGCCGTCTTCCCCAAAGGCTTGCGACCACTGCACGAGCTCACCGGCCCGCTCGGCCAAGGTGGTGCTGTCGAGCACCGCCGAGCCCAGTTGCAGCGAGCCCGCCTGCCCGTGGCTGAACACGTGGACCGCGTCCAGGTCCTGATGCTGGGCCAACCAGTCGCCGATCTGCTGCAGGCCATCTGCGTTGGCGTCCAGCCGGACCACGTCGAGCACACGGCCATCGGCCTGGGCTTGCTGCTGCAGCAAGGCAATGAGCTGGTCGGTGTTGTCGATGCCCCCATCGACGAATGCGACCTCGTGGCGCGGCGCCTCGGCTTGCGAACCCGTGGTTGCCGCGTCTTGGGTGCTGCGCACCTGGTGAGCACTCACCAGGGTGGTCTCGACCTGCGGCCCTGCAGGCGGATCAGCTTGCCAGCTCAGGCCGGGCAGCACCGCCTCGGCGTCTGCCGAAAACAGCACGCGTGGATCCAGCTCCTCCACAAGGAGGCGCGGCTGGGGCGTGGCGCGGGCGGGGGCGGGACGGCGGCGGAACATTCGGAGACAGTCCGGGGGTCAGGCCTGGTCCCAGGGGTGCCGACCGCGCCAGCTGAGCTGGCTGGCCAGTTGTTCCTCTTGCTGCAGCAGGGCCCAGCGGGCCTGCGCGGCAGCACCTTCGTGACGCCCTTGCACCCAGCGCACCGCCAGGCGCGCAACCGGCGCCGCCAAGCCGGGCCAGCGCAGCAGCAGCGTCGCCAGGCCGCGCTTGAACCACGCAGGCGCCCACGGCGACCAACCCTCGTCGCCCAGGTGCACCATACGCTCGTGCGTGCCGGGCTGGCCGCGCCGGGCACATCGCCCAGCCAGCTGCCTGTCGATGCGCCGCGCCGGGTGCAGGCCCGCGACGATGACGTGCAAACCGCCCAAAGCCTGCGCCGCATCACCGATGTGCACATCGGTGCCTCGGCCCGCCATCTGCGTGGCCACGGTCACCGCACCCGGCTCGCCGGCCTGGGCCACCACCTCGGCCTCGGCCTGGTCCTGGCTGGCGTTGAGCACACGGTGTGCGCAGCCCAGCGCCTGCAGCACGCCTGACAAGGCCACCGAATCGGCCACCGAGCGGGTGCCCACCAGAACGGGCTGCCCGCGTTCCCGACAAGCCATCACCCGCTCGGCCACAGCCTGCCAATGTGCTTGGGCATGCGCGTGCACCTTCAGCCCCAGGTCCTGACGCTGGCTGACCCGGTGAGGCGCCACGGGCCGAACCGGCAGGCCGTAAGTGGCCAGCAACTCGCAGCGCGCCTCGCTCAGGGTGCCGCTCTGCCCGCACAAGCGCAGGTAGCGCGGAAAGAACTGCTGGCTGGTCATCTGCAGCAAGGTCTGCGTGGCTGGCGCAGGCTGCAAGCCTTCCTTCAGGCCGATGAGCTGGTGCAGGCCACGCGACCAGCTGCGCCCCTGCGCCCGCCGGCCGCTGTGCACATCCACGATCTGGATCTCGCCGTCGTGCACCACGTAATCCACATCACGCTGGAACGCATGCAAGGCGGTGAGCGCCTGCGTCAACCACTCTTCTCGCAAACGCCGCAGCTGCCACTCCGTGCCCAGGTTGCGGGCGCGTTGGCCCAGCCACTCGCGGCCTGCATCGGTCAACTGCCAGCGGCCCGGGGCGGTTTCGATCACCTGCTCACCCGGCTTCATCTGCCTGGCCAGGAACAGCGCCAGGCGCCACCTGGGCAACTCGTCGTCGCGCACCTGCTGCGACAGGATCAAAGGCGTGGAAGCTTCGTCGATCAGCAGGCTGTCGGCCTCGTCAAGCACGGCCATGCACAGGCCGCGCAACACAGGCTGCTCGTGCGCAGCGGGGTTGCCCCGCCCTTCTTCCGAGGCGCCGAGCCGGTCCCGCAAATGATCGAAGACGACCTCGCGAGCGCTGGCGTACGCCAGGTCGCAAGCGTAGGTGAGACGGCGTGCATCGGGCTTGTCGTCGTGCTGGATGCAGCCCACGCTCAGGCCCAGGCGGTCGCACACACCGCGCGCCTCGTCGGCGTCTCGCTGCGCCAGGTAGTCGTTGGAGGTGAGCACGTGCACCGGCACACCGGCCAAAGCGGCCGTGGCCCCCACCAGCTGGGCCACCAGGGTCTTGCCTTCGCCGGTGCCCAGCTCAACGAGGTGGTTGTGCAGCATCCAGGCCGCGGCCTCGATCTGTGTGTCACGCGGCCACCAACCGCGCTCGCGTCGCACCGCCTCCGACACCACGGCCCGCGCCAGCGACAAGGGGTGACCCGTCAAACCCGATTGCAACAAGCCGGCTCGGGCCTGCCAGGCCATGAGCTTCAAGGCCTCGTCCGACATGGCCTGCAAGGGGGGTTGGTGAACGCGCACGCTGTTGCACAACTCGCGCACCGATTTCGCCTGGCCTCGGCCCCATTGGGCAAGCCAGGCCTTGCCGGCCGACAGCAGCGCCTGCTTGGGCCAACGCGGCACCGGCCGCATCGGGTAGCTCCCCCAGACGGGTCCCGGCCTGGGCGTGAGCCCCGCCGACCGCTCGCCCGCAGCAGACGCGGGCAGGCGACGCGCCGACGCGTCACTCACCCCAGCGCCCCCATGTGGCTGAGCAGCAGCTGACGCATGCGGAAGAACACGCGATCGACCAAGGTCTGCGGCGCCAGCGTCAGGCGCACCTGCGCGCGCGCGCCCACCCGCTCGGCCACGGCCTGCGGCACCAGCAGCTCAAACGTGAAAACCGGGGGCAAGGGGCGCGTGCCATCCGCATCCGCCGGGTCCACCTCCACCGGCCCGCCTGCGGCGCTGCCCAGTGCAGGAGCGGGCAAACGATCGAGCGCAGCAGGCACCTGACGCACCAAGTTGGCGGGCCACACCGTGCCCCTGGCGTCGGCCAACAGCACGTGCAGGTCATCATCACCCGCGCGGCGACGGCGCAAAGCCTCTCGCCACAGCCCCACATCGGCTTCGCTGACCACCACGAGCACCCGAGCGCCGCCAGGTGGCAACACCTGCGCCAGCACCTCGCCTTCGGCCACATCGCGCCCCGTCATGTCGGCAGCATGCGGCCACACCAGGCGCCCCGCCACGCCCGCGCGCACGGTCAAACCGGCGATGCGTCGCTCGACTTCGGCCAGGGCCTGGCGGTCACGGTCCACGGCTTCTTCGGCCTGCGACACCCCCACAGGGTCCGTGGCCCAGGCCGCGCTGCGCTGTGCTTCGGACGCCGCGATGCGGGCCTGGAGCACCGCTTTTTCGGCGAGCAGCTCATCGGCCACCAGCTTCATCAAAGGCTGGCCGGCCTGAACCAGGTCACCATCGCGGGCCAGCGCCTGCGCCAGGCGCGCCGGGCTGCCCGATCGCACCTGGGCTTCCTGCGGCAGCCACACCAGGCCATCGGCGTGCAAGCTCGCGGGCCAGGGCAACACGAGGGTGCACAACAAGGACGCGCTGACCACGGCCAGCATGAGCGCACGGGCGCGCCCTCGCACCGGCGCCAGCTCGGGCGCGGAGGTCACATCGGTCACCCAGGCCGCGATCGGTGCGGCCAGCAGCCCCCAAGCCACCCAGACCGCACCCGCCACCGCCAACCAGGTCGAGAGGTCTGCCAGCCAGGCCACGATCACGGTGCCAACCGTCAAGCGCCACAACCAGGCGGCTGGCGCATGCGACCACAAGGCCAGGCGTTCGGTGAGGTCAAGCCGCAGGTTCGCGTCGTCTGCGTCGGCCACGGGCGAGCCCAGCAAGCGCGCGGTCCAGGCCGTCAGGCGCTGGCGCCAGTGCGCCTGGCTGCGCCCGGCCAGGTTGGGCAAACCCGCCGCGTCGCACAGGAAGTGATAGCCGTCATAACGCATCAAGGGGTTGCCATTGAAGACCAGGGTGGAGATGCCACCCAAGGTCAGCGTGACCAGGGCCGCATCGCGCAACCAGCCAGGCTGCACCGCCGCCCAGACCATCACGGCCACCGCCGCCGCGCCGAGCTCGACCATGATGCCGGCGGCCGCGATGGTGGCTCGGGCCCAGCGATCCGGCAGGCGCAAAGACGACGTCGCGTCCACGTGCGGCAGGGGCATCAGCAACAGGAAGGTCAGGCCCACCTCGTGCGTGGCACAGCCCCATCGGCGCAGCGCCAGCGCGTGGCCGAACTCGTGCAAGGCCTTGAGCAGCGGGTAGATCAACCACATCATCAACAGCACACGCGGTTGTGACAGGCTGCTGCGCGCATGCGCCATCAGCTCAGGCCCGTTCTGCCAGGCCACCCACGCCCCTGTGGCCAGCAAAGCCACCCACATCCACAGTGACACGCGGTTGAACACCAACCGCGCCATGCCGCCCAGTCTGAGCAACCACGGCGAAGGGTCGAACAGCTTGACCCGAAAGGACAGCGGGTGCACCCGGCTGCGCGCCTGCACCTGCTCTCGAGCCAGGCCACGCTCGACTTGCCGACGCAGGTCGGGCATGTGCTCGGCCTGCAGCAAGTCGGCTTCGGCCAGCTGGCCCAAGACCCGCAGCACATCGTCCTGAGACGGCGCGTCATCGCCTTGTTGCTGGATCAGCTCGCGCCAAAGCCCATCGACCGTGAGCTCACCATCAAGCCGGCCCACGACCTCGTAAGCACGCTCGTTGACCCGATGAAAGCGGCCACTGGCCTCGTTGTGCAGCACGTACCAGAGCTGACCACGGGCCTGCTGGCGCACCACGCTGACCTGGGGCCGCAGGTGCGGCTTGAGCGTGGCCACCCGGAACCACTGCGATGACAGCAAGGACGCTTCCATGGCCTGACCTGGGTGGACTCAGAACCAGGACCAGCTGGCCCAACGCCAGGCCTGCCAGGCCTCGCGACCCCAACGCCAACCCAAGGGCTCGGGGGGCAGCTCGATGCGCGCCACACCCTGCAAGCCAGGGCGCCATCCGGCAGGCGGCTGCCCAACCGGGTCGGCAACGACCTCGTAGCGCTGGCGACCATCGACCGTGCGCGCCACCGGCGTGATTCGCTGCACCTTCAACTCGACCGGCTGGCTCGGCAGCGCCGTGAGCAGCAGCCGCGCGACCTGGCCGGTTTGCACCCAGGTGATCTGGCGCTCATCGACCTCCAGCACCACGCGCCAGCCCGTCATGGGCGAGACGGTAAACAGCAAGTCGCTGCGCTTGAGCGGCGCACCCAGCCTCTGACTCAGGTCCCCCGCGATCACGACGCCATCAAAAGGTGCGGTGATGCGCGTGCGCGCCAGCTGCTGCTCGACCAGCGCCAACTGCGCCCGCGCTTCGGCGGCACGTGCCTGGGCCTGCGCCGCCTGGCTGCGCTCACCCTTGGTGAAGGCATCGACGAAAGCGTTGTCGTGCTGCGCGACCTCGGCCTCTCGGCTGCGCGCCTGCTGCCGCAAGTCCTCGTCGGACAACTGCGCCAGCACCTGACCCTTTTGATGAAGTCGCCCGGCCTGACGTGCAACTGCCGCAGGTAGGCATCCAGCGGCGCGGTCAGGCCACGCTGCTCGGCGCCCTCGACCCGGGCGTTGGCCTGCACGCGGTGCGGCAAAGGCACGGCCATCAAAGCCACCAGCATCAACCCCGCGATGCCCAGGCCAGCCTGACGCAAACGCCGCGTCCTGGGGTCGTCTGCGGCCACCCATGCACGCCAGCTGCGCTGCCAGCGTTGCCGCCAGGACAACTCACCCTCGTGCAACAGGCGCAGCAGCGGCGCCACCGTTCGGGCCACGTCTTCCATGGCGATGTTGTCGATGGGCGTGAAGCGCCCGTCATCGCGCTCGCACAGCAAGGCGCCCAGCACCTCGCCGTCCTGTGCCAAGGGCACGGTCAACACCGCAGCCACGCCCTCGCGCTTGATGAGCGCGCGCTGCGCCAACGTGATGCGCACCGAGCCATCGGCCACGCGTGGCACGCACAGGGTCAGGCCCTGGCCCATGGCTTCGTGCATGGCCTCGGCCACGCCCCCGAGCACCGGGTGCTCGGCCAGCTGCGCACCGTGCGACAAGCCCACCACGCGAACGCGCCCGTCAACACGCCAGCCCAGCGCCACGCGCCGGCAACCCAGCGCCACGCGCCGGCAACCCAGCGCCACGCGCCGGCAACCCAGCGCCAGCGTCAGCTCCGTGCACAAGGCCGCCGTGGCCGCTCGCCAGCCGCGCTCGCGCAACAGGCCCTGCAGGGCCCGCTCGCTCAAGCGCGACACACCGCCGTCACCCGCAGGTGACGTTGGCAGCGCAGAAGCCAGGGGTTCGCTCATGATCCGGATGCTAGGGAAGGTCTGCATAAACCGCTCAGACATGTGCTTGGCCCAGACCTGATTGCCTGAGACCATTGAGCCCATGAAGCAGAGCAGCCTTGGATTGGGAACCTCGACGAAGCGCACGCGCCGTCGCGAGTTCCTCGACGAGATGGACCGGGTGGTGCCGTGGTCCGACCTGGTGGCGGAGATCGCGCCGTTCATGCCCGAAGGCAAACGCGGCCGTCCGCCGTTCCCGGTGGAGTCGCTGCTGCGCATCCACTTCATGCAGCAGTGGTTCACGCTGAGCGACCCGGCGATGGAAGAAGCGCTGCACGACATGCCGCTGTTCCGTGACTTCGCTGGTCTGGGTGGCTGGGACGACCGACTGCCTGACGAGAGCACCATCTTGCGGTTCCGTCATGCGCTGGAGAAGAACAAGCTGGCCGAGCGGATCCTGGCAACAGTCAACCTGCTGCTGGGTGCCAAAGGCCTGATGCTGCGCAGTGGCACGGTGGTCGATGCCACGCTGATCTCGGCACCGAGCTCGACCAAGAACGCCAGCGGTGAGCGCGACCCGGAGATGGTGAGCGGCGCGAGCGCACAGCCGCGAACGAGCAAGAAGGGCCAGCAGTGGTTCTTCGGCATGAAGGCGCACATCGGCGTGGACGCCGACTCGGGTCTGGTTCACACCGTGCGCGGCACGGCCGGTCACGTCAACGATGTGGTCGAGGCCAACAGTTTGCTGCACGGTCAAGAGATGGATGTGTTTGCCGACGCCGGCTACCAAGGTGCGCACAAGCGACCCGACGCCAAAGAAGATGTGACGTGGCATGTGGCCATGCGTCCGGGCTTGCGCAAGCTGCTGGACAAGGCCGACCCGATGGATGCGCTGACCGAACAGGTCGAGCGGATCAAGGCCAGCATCCGCGCCAAGGTGGAGCACCCATTCCGAGTCATCAAGCGCCAGTTCGGCCACGTGAAGGTGCGCTACCGCGGTCTGGCCAAGAACACGGCGCAGTTGCAAACGCTGTTTGCGCTGGCCAATCTGTGGATGGTGCGCAGGCGCTTGATGGGGAGCCTGGCATGAGTGCGCCCTGCGCATGGGAAATGGGCGCGAAACGCGCTCAAAACGCCTGCCGCAAGAGCGTTCAGCCGCCGTTCCGGTCATGTCAGCACACCCAGCCATGGTCAGCGCTCATTTGTGCAGACCTTCCCTAGGCCGGACGCCCCACATTCAACGCGGCAAACAAGGGGGCACAAACGTGCCGTTTCTCACGGATGGCACCAGCGCTTGCACAACCAGACGGTCGCCGAGCAGACCAGCCACCTGGAGGCGCCCCTCAGCGCGCCGCCATCACCTCCTGCGCATAGGCTTCGCCGGCCACCACCGGGTCACCGCTGCGCTCGAAGGCCTTGAGCCAGGTGTCGTAGCGCCCCATCTCCTGGTGCTGCCATGGGTGAAAGCCTGGCTTGAAGTAGCTCAGGTAAAAACCGGCCGCCGGCAGGAACACCCCGCCCGGCTTGTACAACCACCAGGCGCCCTTGGCCAGCATCTTCATGCGCGACCAGAAACCAAAGCCATCGTCCTTGAGCATGCGGTTGACCATGTACCAGTTGCCAATCGGGTACTCGATGCTGAAGTAGATCAGGCCGGCGATGCGCGTGAAGTAGCTCGCCTTGGCCACCTTGGTGAGCACGTCGAAGCACACGGCCTTGTGCTCGACCTCTTCGATTGAATGCCAGGCGTACATCGCGCGGATGCGGTGGTCGAACCCTTCGATGATGTCGGGCCGCTCCATGAAGGTGGTGCACATCATGGCCGTGAGGTGCTCGGCCGCAGCGGTGTAGGCCAGGTTGAAGGACTTGGGCCACACCTTGAGCTGCCACTTGAACTTGTTGTCCAGGAAGCGCTGCGTCCAGCCCACGTTCAGGCCCTGCTTTTCGAGCATCTCGTTGAACTGCGCGTGCACGATGCCGTGCTGCGCTTCCTGCCGTGTGAAGTCCTTGACCTCCTGCAGCAACTTCGGGTCGGTGACCTGGTCGCGGTAGGCGCGCACGCTGCTGATGAAGTAGCGCTCACCGATCGGAAACGTCAGCGACATGGCGTCGAAGAAGCGGGTTTTGTAGGGATCGCCTCCGTTCCAGAAGCGCGGGATGTGCTCGTCGAGCTGGAAGTCGAGCTTTTCACGCGCCTGCATGGGGCGGGATTGCTGCTGTGCGTGGGTTGGCTGCGGGGTCATGGGTGTCTCCTCGGTTGCGCTGAGTCGGTGGGGCCGAACGGCGGCTCGGGTGCATTGCACATCGGGTCGGCATGACAGAGGTGGACAGAACGTGACCGGATCGGACAACTTCGCGCGCGAAGCAATTGGGGGTGAATCGGGGGCGACAGGGTGGCATTGGGGGCGACAGGCCACGCCCCGTCATTGAGGCGACCGAATCGGTTCGTTACATTTAACCGCGCAAAGCTCCCCCGTAGGAGGGTCGCACTTTTGGCCGATTCGGTTACGCTTTCTGCACAAAGCAACAACACATCAGGGATGGCATGCAGTACACCGCTGCAGCACACCCGCTGCCCAGCTCTTCAGAGCAGGCGGCGGCGCAGGCGTGCGACGAATCAAATCCTTCCGCAGCCTTGCAGGCGTTGAGCCTGCTTGCTCGGCTGCACCACATCGCAGCCGACCCAGGCCTGCTCGCCCACGAGTTGGGTTTGACCGCCTCCAGCTCGGTTTCAGACACCGAGCTGCTGCTGGCCGCCAAGCACGTTGGCCTCAAGGCCAAGCTCAGCCAGACAACAGGATCACGTTTGTCGTTATCCGCCTTGCCTGCGTTGGCTCGCATCCGCGCTGACGATGGCGCTGAGCGTTGGGTGCTGCTGGCGCAATGCGACGGTCAGCGCGTGCTCTACCAAGACCCGTCGGCCGAAGGCGGTGGCCGCCCCACCATCGAGCCCATGGAGGCCTTTGTTGCCCGCTGGGCCCCGGCTGGCAATCCATCTGGCTCCGGCACCTTGCTGCTGGCCACCAGCCGCGCCAGCCTCGTCGGGGCTCTCGCCAAGTTCGACTTCAGCTGGTTCATCCCCAGCATCGTCAAGCACCGAAAGCTTTTGGGTGAGGTGCTGCTGGTCTCCTTCTTCCTGCAGCTCTTCGCCCTGGTCAGCCCGCTGTTCTTCCAGGTCGTCATGGACAAGGTGCTGGTGCACCGGGGCCTGACCACGCTGGACGTGCTCGTCATCGGCCTGGTGGTGGTGGTCGTTTTCGAGTCGCTGCTCACAGGCCTGCGCGCCTACGTCTTCAGCCACACAACCAGCCGCATGGACGTGGAACTGGGCTCGCGCTTGTTCCGCCACCTGTTGCAACTGCCCCTGGCCTACTTCCAGGCCCGCCGCGTGGGCGATTCGGTCGCCCGCGTGCGCGAATTGGAGAACATCCGCAGCTTCCTGACTGGCCAGGCCCTCACGCTGGTGCTCGACGTGCTGTTCTCGGTGCTCTTCATCGCCGTGATGCTGCTCTACAGCTGGCAGCTCACCCTCATCGTGCTGCTGAGCCTGCCCCTGTACACCTTGCTCACGCTGGTGGTCGTGCCCATCCTGCGCGGGCGCTTGAACGAGAAGTTCGCGCGGGGTGCCGAGAACCAGTCCCTGCTGGTCGAGACCATCACCGGCATCCAGACGGTCAAGGCCAACGCGCTGGAGCCCCAGATGGCGCGCCGCTGGGACAACCAGCTCGCCGCCTACGTCTCGGCCAGCTTCAAGACCCAGACCCTGGCGACCTGGGCCCACGAGGGCATCAACCTCATTGGCAAGCTCATCAACGCCGCCACGCTGTGGTTCGGCGCCAAGCTGGTGATGGACCAGGAGCTCACCGTCGGCCAGTTCGTGGCCTTCAACATGTTCGCCGGGCGCGTGTCCCAGCCCATCATGCGCATGGCCCAGATGTGGACCGACTTCCAGCAAACGGGCATCTCCATGGAGCGCCTGGGCGACATCCTCAACACGCGCACCGAGGTGCCGCCCAGCACGGCGGCCCAGCTGCCCCAGCTCAAAGGCCGAATCACGCTGGACAACGTCACCTTCCGCTACCGGCCCGAGGCCGCCCCCGTGCTCCATGACGTGAGCCTGGACATGCGCGCCGGCGAGGTCATCGGCATCGTCGGGCGCTCGGGCTCGGGCAAGAGCACGCTGACCAAGCTGGTGCAGCGCCTGTACGTGCCCGAGCAGGGCCGCGTGCTGGTCGACGGCATCGACATCAGCCTGGTGGACGCGGCGCAGCTTCGCCGCCAGGTGGGCGTGGTGCTGCAAGACAATTTTCTCTTCAACCGCAGCGTGCGCGAGAACATCGCCGTGGCCGACCCGGCCGCACCGCTCGAAGCCATCATGCACGCCGCCCGCCTGGCCGGCGCGCACGACTTCATCAGCGAGCTGGCCGAGGGCTACGACACGGTGGTGGGCGAGCAAGGCGCGTCGCTGTCGGGCGGGCAGCGCCAGCGCATCGCGATTGCGCGGGCGCTGTTCACCAACCCACGTGTGCTGATTTTTGATGAGGCCACCTCGGCGCTGGACTATGAGAGCGAGGCCATCATCCAGCGCAACATGGCGGCCATCAGCAAGGGGCGCACGGTGATCATCATCGCGCACCGGTTGAGTGCCGTGCGCCACGCCAACCGCATCGTGGCCATGGAGAAGGGCCGCATCGTGGAGTCCGGTCCTCATGAGGTGCTGATTCAGAGGCCCAAGGGGCTGTACGCCTACCTGTGGCGCATGCAACAGCAAGGCGGCAGCGACGACGCACCGGAGGGCCAAGCATGAGCAACGCAGCATCGACCCGCCACCCCTTCTTCGACCTGCTGCAGCGCTACCGCGCCGTGGTGCAAACTGCCTGGGCCCACCGCCATGAACTGGCCGGCCCCGCGCGCATGGCCGACGAAGCCGCCTTCCTGCCCGCTGCACTGAGCCTTCAGGCCACACCGCCCCATCCAGCACCCCGCCGCGCGCTGTGGACCATCATGGCCCTCTTCACCATCGCCTTGCTGTGGGCCTGCATCGGCCAGGTCGACATCGTGGCCGTGGCGCCAGGGCGCATCGTGGTGAGCGACGGTACCAAGCTCATCCAGCCGCTCGAAGCCAGCGTGGTCAAGGCCATCCACGTCAAGGATGGCGACAAGGTGCAGGCTGGTCAGGTGCTCATCGAGCTAGACCCCACCAGCGCCCAGGCGGACAACAGCCGGGTCAACCAGGAGCGCTCAGGCGCCCTCTCAGAAGCCTGGCGCACGCAAGCCCTGCTGACAGCCTTGCGCGAGCGTGGCACCAAAGCCCCTGTGCTGCCCGAAGAAGCCCGCCAGGCCAGCAACGGCCTGAGCCCAGATGAGCGCGAGCTCATGCGCAGCCAGCTCGACGCCGAGTGGCGCGACACGCAGGCCCAGCTCGCGCGCCTGCAAGCCGACATCGACACCCGCCAGGCCGAGCTGCAAACCGTCAAAGAGCAGATCGAGAAGCTGCAGGCCACGCTGCCCATCGTGCGCAAGCGCGAAGACGACTTCCAGACCCTGCAGGCACAAGGCTTCGTGAGCCAGCACGCCGGCCAGGACCGCACCCAGGCGCGCATCGAGATGGAGCGCGACCTGGCCACCCAGCGCGCCCGCCTGGTCGAGGTCAAGGCCGCCATCGCGCAGGCCGAGCACACCCTGGCGGCCTGGCGCACCGAGGCGCTCAAGACATTGAGCGAGCGCCATGCCAAGGCCGACCTGCAGGCCCGCTCGCTGCAAGCAGAAGGCGCCAAGACCAGCCAGCGCGAGCAGCTGACCACGCTGCGCGCGCCCGTGAGCGGCACCGTGCAGCAGCGCGCCGTGCACACCACCGGCGGCGTGGTCACACCCGCGCAGGTGCTCATGGTGGTGGTGCCCGACGCCGCGCAGGTCACCGCCGAGGTCACGCTGGAGAACAAGGACGTGGGGTTTGTGCACCTGGGGCAGGAAGCGGCCATCAAGTTGGAGACGTTCCCCTTCACGCGCTACGGCACGGTCGAGGCCAAGGTGACGACCATCACGGCCGATGCGGTGATGAAAGAGCCAAGCGTGCGGGCAGACAAGGATGGCAAGGCAGTCGCCTCGGGTGGGGCGGTGTTCCCGGCCACGCTGACGCTAGCGGCACATGCGATCGATGTGGATGGGAAAGCGATTCGGCTGGCGCCGGGGATGAACCTCACGGCGGAAATCAAGACGGGCAAGCGCAGGGTCATCGAATACCTGCTCAGCCCCGTGCAGTCGCATGTCAGTGAAAGCCTCAAGGAACGGTAATTTTCCAAATATTCATGAGCCATTTACACACCCAATCATCATGACAAAAAACAAGCCATTTACAGTTCTGACGCTATTAACGATCGGCGGAATATATGTCTTTTCGACGATTTTCATCGAGCACAAAGACAAGGCCGCAATTGAGTCCTATAAAAACACAACAGAAATCGATTTCGCACTCATGAATTGCTCCCCGCTGGGAGCTGCCACAAGCAAAACAACCAACATATATAAAGCCCCACTCAACGGCAGCAGTTTTCAACTCATCTCGATACACCGCGACATTTATTTTAAATACACCGCCATTTTTCGGGCAGGGCCGCTGCCAGGTTCATATTTTTCATGCAACTAAAATTCAGGAGAAAACATGTCCACAATTATCACCCCAAAAGGCAGAATCGTCATATCACACCCCAACGGGAATGTGACTGTTATCGCAAAAGACGGAACGATAATTCACGCAACACCGAAAAAAAATGGGATTGAAATAGGCAAATGGGACGGCAGTCGCATAACAAAAGGAGACATATATGAAGGACAAGAATCTATCATCATCAAAATAGAGCAGGGCTCCAAATCCGGCCAGATAAAAATCAATCCAGACGGAAGCTACGAGGCCGAGTACAAAACAAAATCAGGAAGAACTCAATATCAACGAGGAAACCTCCCCCCAGTAAAGTTGAATTTCCCACCGTTGCCTCTGCCGGATGACGTACGAAAAAAACTAGAAGATGCAGTAACGTTTGCGCCCCGCGACCCCCTCGCCCTTGACCTCGACAACGACGGCATAGAAACCGTCGCCATCAGTGCCACCGCCCCCATCCTCTTCGACCACAACGGTGACGGTGCCCCGTCCGCCACCGGCTGGCTCAAAGGAGACGATGGCTGGCTGGTCAACGACCTCGACGGCGATGGCAAGATCACATCAGGCAAGGAGCTGTTGGGTGTCGACACGGACATCACCGTGGGTGGCGTGTCTCGCAAAGCCACCACCGGCTTCGAAGCCCTACGCGCGCTCGACACCCACCAGGAAGGCGACGGCAAGAACCTCTTCGACAGCCGCGACGCCGCCTTCAGCCAACTGCGCGTATGGCAGGACAAGAACCAGAATGGCGTGACCGATGCAGGCGAACTCAGTACGCTGAGCGCTCTGGGCATCGTCAGCATCCAGTTGCAAGAAACTGCAATAAATCAAGACCTGGGTGGCGGCAACAGCATCACCGGCAAAGCCAAGGTGACCCGCCGAGTCGACTCCAGCACCAGCGAGTCCGAAATCGACAGCGTGCTCGTGAGCAGCGACTCCGCCGCCAACCTCAACTTGGCAGAGAACCCTTTCTACACAGACCTGCCAGACTTGCCCGTCAATGACACCGCACAGGTACTGCCCGACATGCAAGGCAGCGGCCTCGTCTATGGCCTGCGCCAAGCCATGAGCCTGGGCAACACCGCGTCCAACGCACTGACCTCGACCGTGCAGGCCTTCGCTGCGGCCGCCACCCGTGATGCACAGATCGCGTTGATCGACAAGCTAATAACAGAGTGGGGGGCAACATCGAAGCTCACAACCAGCGGCAACCCTGCGACAGGCACTTGGCTCGCGAAGTCCACCACCCCGAACCCCGCTCTCAGCGCAACAACACAGCAGCGCATCAAAACATTCGCAGAGCAAAATCCCGAGATGTACCGCAAGGTCATCGTGCTCGAGCAATTCAATGGGCAGATGGGACTGGCAGCGCTTATGAGCAGGTGGAACATCACCCTTCCCACCGCCGTCACCAACTCGCTGAACGCCGCTTACACAGCGTTGCGAGAAGCCGTCTATGGTGCCCTTGTCATCGAGACTAGGCTGAAGCCGTACTTGGATGCCATCGAGCTGGTCGTGGATGACCAAGGTTTGCGATTTGACTTGACCAAACTGTCAGCCTTGATCGCCAGCACGCAATCCTCGGACATCTCGAAAGCCATCACCGATGTGCTCGAACTGAGTCAGCTCACCGGCAGCACCATGTTCACGATCGGATTCGATGGCGCGAGCACCATGCGCAGCTTGCTTGCGTCCGCACCAAGCAACTTGCCCCTATTGAGTCAGTTGCCCACCTTGGGGCTGTTTCAAGCTGGCGCCACGACAGGCACCAGCAAGAACGACATGTACCTGGGCGACCAAGGCAACAATTCATTCAAAGGAGGCGACGGCTCTGATTTGTTGAGCGGAGGATCTGGCAATGACACCCTCTATGGTGAGGTCGGCGACGACACCCTGGAAGGAGGCCTCGGCAACGACAACCTCAGAGGCGGTTCGGGCGCCGACGTGTACCTTTTCGGCAAAGGTGATGGACAGGACACGATATTCAGTTCTGACACAAACGGGACAGGCCCCAGTGCCGATGCCATCGTCTTCAAGACGGGCATCTCTCCAGCAGATATCTTGCTGACACGCAGCAATTCCAGCCTGCTCATTCGAATCAATGGCTCCACCGACAGCCTCACCGTCAGCAGCTACTTCAACGCCGACGCCTCCACCGGCTACGCCATCGAAGCCCTCCGCTTCGCCGATGGCACCGAATGGGACATCCCCACCGTCAAGGCCCGGGTCTTGCAAAGCACCGCCGGCAATGACACCCTCACCGGGTACGCCAGCCATGACAGCATCTCGGGCGGAGCAGGTAACGACACACTCTATGGTGATGACGGCAACGACACACTCGACGGAGGCGGTGGCAACGACTACCTGGCCGGTGAACGTGGCGACGACGTGTACCTGTTCGGCAGAGGATCTGGCCAAGACACCATCAGCAACGGAAGTGATGAGGCGGCAGGATCCAGTCCTGACGCCATTTTCCTGGGTGCTGGCATCGTCCCCGCCGATTTGACTCTCTCCCACTCTGGTGACGACTTGATCATTCGCATCAACGGCACCAGCGACAGCTTGCTCGTGACTCGCTATTTCGACAGCGACGGCACGACCAGCAGCATGGTTGACAGCATCAAGTTCACCGACGGCACCGTGTGGAACTATGCCAACGTCAAGGCTAAGGCGATGGTGCCCACAACAGGCGATGACCGCTTGCACGGCTACGCCGCTAACGACACCATCAACAGTGGAGCAGGCAACGATACTGTCTATGGCTACGCTGGCAATGACGTGCTTGAGGGCGGAACTGGAACCGACTATTTACACGGAGGCGACGGCAACGACAGCCTCCAAGGCAATGAACATCTCGACAGCCTGTATGGCGAAGCCGGGGCCGACACACTCAAGGGCGGCACTGGAACGGACATCCTATATGGCGGCGACGGCGACGACAGCCTCCAAGGCAACGAGGACAACGACTACCTGCGCGGAGACAATGGCAACGACACCCTAGAAGGCGGCAGTGGCAACGATGACCTCCGGGGGGGGCTGGGTGCAGACGTTTACCTCTTCGGCAAGGGGGCGGGCCAAGACACCCTCCACAACGAAGACACCGATGCCGTGGGCACCAACCCCGACACCATTTTGCTGGGTACAGGCATCAGCACCGCAGACATCAGCCTCTCAAAGTCAAATAACGACCTGATCATTGGCATCAACGGCACCAGTGACCGCTTGGTCGTGAAGGAGTACTTCTACAACGACGGCGTATCCAAGCACGTGGTTGAGAACCTCAAATTTGCGAGCGGCACCACATGGGATGTCAAAACTGTCCTGAACAAGTTCACCATCAGCACCGATGGTCCCGATGCCTTGTATGGGACGCCCGATGCAGATGTCGTCGATGGCAAAGCTGGCAACGACACCATTTATGCCGGCCTTGGCAGTGACACATACAAATTTGGCAAGGGAGATGGTCGAGATGTGGTCGCGTCCAGTGACGACCCCGCCGTTGGCAAGATCGACACCTTGTTGTTCAAACCCGGCGTGGCACCCAGCGAGGTCTCGTTCGGCACGGCACCAGACCCTTCTTGGTGGAGACAGCAAGGCGGTGGCAATGCGCTGGTCATCAAAATCGCTGGCACAACAGACCAAGTCCTCATTCAAGATTTTCTTAACAACGGCGATCCAGCCAACACGCGCAACCCTTTGCAGCAAATCAAGTTTGACGATGGCACGACCTGGGGCATTTCAACCATCTTGAGCAAGCTCTACGCCGGCACGAACGCAGCGGACATCATTGACGGCACAAGTAAAGGCGAGTTGATAACAGGTGGTGCCGGCAATGATTCACTTTATGGCAACGACGGTAGGGATACGTTGGATGGTGGCGCAGGCAACGACTACATCCATGAGGGCAGTGACGATGGCAACGACACCTTCCTGTTTGGTAAAGGCGATGGGCAAGACACCATTGACGGCAGTCAGGACAGCGAACCCGACGAGGTCAATACCCTGCTGTTCAAGCCAGGCGTGGCCCCCAGCGAAGTCACGCTCGGAACCTCTTACTCAAGCCTCATCATCAAACTTGCAAATTCCACGGATCAAATCGTCGCCAGAAACTTTCTCTACGATGGCTACACCAACACCAGCTACGCATTCCAGCAAGTCAAGTTCGCCGATGGCACCACATGGAACACAGCTGCCATCCTGAGCAAGCTTTACGCTGGAACCGAATCAGCCGACAGGCTGGATGGCACCAACCGTGCCGAAACCATCAACGGCCAGGGTGGGGATGACTCTCTGTTCGGAGGCTACGGAGGCGACACCCTGGATGGCGGCGTTGGCAATGACTACATCAATGGGGGCAGGGGAGGTAACACTTACCTCTTCGGCAGAGGTGACGGGCAGGACACGATTGACGAGACAACTGACGCCCGAGATTCATTGGGAGGTGACGACACCCTGTTGTTCAGATCTGGGATTGCACCTGGCGAGGTCTCGCTCGCTTCATCTGGAACATCCTTGATCATCAAGATCACTGGGACAAATGACCAAATCACCGTGAAGGGTTTTTTCGCTCAGAACACCCCCGACAACGTCAGCAATCCGCTCCAGCAAATCAAGTTTGCCGACGGCAGCATTTGGGACATCTCGGCCATCCTGAGTCGTCTGCCATCTGGCACAGCTTCTGATGACGCGCTCTATGGATCGGCCAGCGGGGACGCCATGAACGGCCTTGCGGGCAAAGACTCTCTGTACGGCAATGGTGGCAGCGACACCTTGGATGGGGGTGTTGACAACGATCTGATTTACGGCGGTCTTGGCAATGACGTGATGCAGGGAGGAACTGGGAACGATACCCTTTACGGTGAGGCTGGTGCCGATACGCTTGATGGCGGAGTTGGCAATGACTACATCAGCGGTGGCCTCGGCAGCGATACCTACCTCTTCGGCAAAGGCGATGGACAAGACACCATCGCCGCAGTCAACGACTCCACAGCGGGCAAATTCGACACCCTGTCATTCAAGTCTGGCGTCGTGCCCGCAGACATCACATTCGAAAGATCAGGAACGTATGGCTCTTCGCTAGCCATCAAAGTAGCCGGATCGGCAGATCAACTCACCGTTGAGAACTTTTTATCCGCCGACGATCCTGCCAATAGCTACAACCCACTCCAGCAGATCAAGTTCGCGGATGGCACGATCTGGGACGTGGCAGCGATCCTGAAAAAAATGTACACCGGCACTGACTCTGCGGAGTCACTCAAAGGAACCATCAACGCCGATGTGATAAACGGCTTTGGCGGGAGCGACCGTCTATACGGCCAGGGCGGCGAAGACACGCTCGATGGCGGTGGCGGCACCGACTCCATCTATGGAGGTGCGGGCAACGATGTGATGCGTGGAGGCGCGGACAACGACAGGATGGAAGGCGATGCCGGCAATGACACCTATGTTTTCTCTTTGGGCGACGGAGCCGACACCATCTTCGACTTCGATTCATCTCCAGGCAACGTAGATGTCATCTCCTTCACCAATGTGAGATCCACCGACATCACCTCCGTTACACGCAGCACGTACGATGTGACACTAAGTTATGGAGCGACAGACTCCATCACCATCTCAACCTTCTTCTACTACACCGGTGGCCCTGCCAAAATTGAACACATCACGTTCGCAGATGGCATTACTTGGTCGTTACCCGCGATCGAAGCGATCACGGCCGCCGGGCTGACAAAACTGTCTGCCGGAGGTGCTGCATGGACAGGCCAAAACACCGCTGAATTTGTGTTCGGTTCAACTGCATCCGATTCAGTAAGTGGGCTTGGTGGAGATGACTGGTTGTATGGTGCTGCTGGCAATGACGTTCTGCAGGGCGGAGAGGGCATGGACTCGCTGATCGGCGGCATCGGCCAAGACGTTCTCTACGGCGGAGCAGGCACCGACACCTACGTCTACAACAAAGGCGACGGCTACGACGTCATCTACGGCCAACGGGCCGAAGATACCCTGATCATGAAGGGCTTCAAATCCACCGATGTCACCTTCAACCGCACGTTCTCCGACATCAACATCGCTCAAACCTCGTCAGGCACCAGCTACAACATCCTGACCCTGGTTCGCCAAGCTTTCGACTCAACCCACGAGTTCACTGGCGTCAGCCAAATCGTCTTCGATGACAAAACCATCACCGCTGACGAGGTTCGCAAACTGGCACTGCAAGGCTCGTCCGGCAACGACACCAACCTGCGAGGCTACGTTACTGACGACACCATCTACGGCAAAGACGGAAACGACTCCCTTTTTGGCGAAAGTGGCAGCGACAAGCTGTACGGTGGTGCTGGCCTCGACTTGCTCGACGGCGGCACGGGCAACGACTACCTAGGTGGCGGGATCGGCAATGACACCTACCGATTCTCCCGGGGTGGTGGGCAGGACAGCATCGTCGACATCGACGCAACCGTTGGCAACGTCGACGTCCTGCAATTCCAAGCGGGCATCACGCATGATCAACTCTGGTTCAGCCAATCCGGCAACAACCTGAAGATCAGCGTGATCGGTACAAGCGACCAAGTCACGATTGCCGGAGGTGCGGGTGGCAGCAACTTCCGCATCGAGCAACTCACCGCCGGCGGCAAGACCCTGTCCGACACCCAGGTCTCCAACCTCGTCCAGGCCATGGCATCCATGACGCCACCCGCCATGGGCCAGACCACCCTCACCGACGCCCAGCGCGCCCAGCTGGCACCAGTGCTCGCGGCCAACTGGAGCTGACCCCCCAGAGCCTGACACCAGGCCAACAAGGCCCGGCCCTCACAAGGCCGGGCCTTTCTGACTCATGCGCATCCTCTTCATCCACCAGAACTTCCCCGGCCAGTTCCGCCGCATCGCCCACCTCTGGTCCCAACAACCCGGCTGGGAAGTCATCGGCATGGGCCGCCAAACCGCCCCGGGGATGGAAAGCATCCGCTGGATCCCGTACACCCTGCACCGCCAGGGCCTCAAAGACCAGCACCCCTACCTGCGCCAGATGGAAACCGCCGTGCTGCACGGCCAGGCCGTCGCGCGCAAACTGATGCAACTCAAACAGCAGGGCTGGACACCCGATGTGATCTTCGCCCACCCCGGCTGGGGCGAGACGCTCTACGCCAAAGACATCTTCCCGGGCACCCGCCTCATTCACTTCTGCGAGTGGTTCTACGGCACGCCCCAAAGCGACACCAACTTCGACCCCGAATTCCCCACCTCGTTCGACGGCCTGGCCAAGCTGCGCACCTGGAACGCGCTGCACACCCTCAACCTCGAGCATTGCGACGTGGGCGTGAGCCCCACCGAGTGGCAACGCAGCCGCCACCCCGGCGCCTACCTGAACAAGATCCAGCTCGCGCACGAAGGCATCGACACCGACCTGCTGGCACCCGTTGAGCATGCGCAGTTCACCTTGCCCTCAGGCCAAACCATCCGCAAGGGCGAGCCGGTCATCACCTACGTCGCGCGCAACCTTGAGCCCTATCGCGGCTTTCACAACTTCATGCGCGCGCTTGAAAAGGTGCAAAAGGCCCACCCAACGTGTCAGGCCCTCATCGTGGGCGGCGACGATGTGAGTTATGGCGGGCAACCCAAAGACGCCAAGAACTGGCGCGAGAAGATGCTCGCCGAAGTGCAGCTTGACCCGCAGCGCACCCACTTCCTGGGCAAGCTGCGCTACGACGCCTATTGCAAGGTGCTGCAGGTGTCTGCGGCCCACGTCTACCTCACCTACCCCTTCGTGCTGTCGTGGTCGATGCTGGAGGCCATGGCCTCGGGCTGCCTGCTCATCGGCTCGCGCACCGGGCCTGTGCAGGAGGTCATCGAAGACGGCGTCAACGGCTTACTGGTGGACTTCTTCGACACCGGCGCGATGGCCGACCGCATTGTCGAAAGCCTGGAGCGCCAGGCCGCCCTGCAACCCTTGCGCGATGCCGCAAGGCAGACGGTGATCAACCGCTATAGCCTCAAAGACGGTGAACAGCGCTTTCGCAGCTTGCTGAGCGATCACGGCTGATGCCACCGCGCTCGCCGTAACATCCAGCCCGCAACCCACCCCAATGGGTGGGGCAGGCCCGCATGTCGAGGCCACCGCGACCGCCTATGATCCAAACAGGAGACCCACCCCCGATGTCATCGCACACCCACGCACACCCGACCCAAGCCACGCCGCGTCGCCTCCTCTGCGTCGCCATCACCGCCCTGCTGCTCGCTGGCTGCGAAAGCGCCCCCAAGGCCCCCGAACTGCCTTCCGTGCCCGCGATGGTGGAGGTCGACCGGGTCGATGCCGACAGCGACGTCACCGACCGCGTGGGCCAGGCGGCCATCACCCCGCTGAGCGACCTCAACGTGGTGCAAGAAAAGATCCCCGAGGTGCTGCGCAACGCCAAGAAAGTGGGCCCCTACGCCGCCCCCGAGAAGTTGGAATGCGCGGTCGTTCAGGATGAAATCAACCGCCTGACCGCCGTGCTCGGCCCGGACATCGACGATCCCAACACCAAGGGCAAACTCAGCCTGCTGGACCGGGGCACCGACGCCGCCGAAGACTACGGCGTGGGCTTCGTGCGCCGCACGGTCGAGGGCATGGTCCCCTTCCGCAGCTGGGTGCGCAAGCTCACCGGCGCAGAAAAGCACAGCAAGGAAGTCGCCGCATCGATCATCGCCGGTGGCGTTCGACGGGCCTACCTCAAGGGCATTCGCCTGGGCATGGCTTGCCCGGTGGCCGTTCAAGCGGCGGCGGCCAAGAAGGCCGCTGAATTGCCCGCATCGGCGCCTTCCGCGGCTTCTGCGGCCGCTGCGGCCTCTGCTGCTGCGCAGTAGCCGCCAAACGCTTCCAGTTGCACCCAAGCGCGTCAAATCGCACCAAATTGCACCAATACGGCAATCTGCCGTACACTCCCTTCGAGGAGATTCGCCATGCCATCCAGCCCCCTGACGGCCCGACTCGAAGCACGCATCAGCACCGACCTGCACGGCCTGCTCAAGCGCGCCGCAGAACTTCAGGGCCGCACCATGACCGATTTTGTGGTGTCGGCGGTTCAAGACGCCGCACAGCGCGCCATCGAACAAGCCGAGGTCATCCGCCTGTCGATGGCCGATCAACAGTGCTTTGCCGATGCGCTGCTGTCGCCCCCCAAGCCTCAACCCGCGTTGAAACGGGCCCTCACCCGCCGCAGCAAGCTCTTGCTCACTGAAGAAGAATGAACCGCGCGCCATTTCGATTGGCGCTGCTGGATGCCTCGCACGACCGATCGAGCTTCGACAGCGGCGCGCGCGCCCTGGATCGCTACTTCAAAGAGCAAGTCACCCAAGACGTGCGCCGCCGCGTGGCGAGCTGCTTCGTGGCACTGACCGAAGATCAGCGCATCGCCGGCTTCTACACCCTGGCGTCTGCCAGCGTGCCTTTGACCGAGCTGACGCCTGAGGCCATCAAGAAGCTGCCCCGTTACCGAGCTGTGCCCACGGTGCGCATGGGTCGGCTGGCAGTTGACCAAGCGTTCAAAGGGCAGGGCTTGGGCGGTGCCTTGCTGGGCGATGCCCTCACGCGGGCGGCGCGCTCGGAGATCGCGGCCTACGCCTTGGTGGTCGATGCCAAAGACGAACCTGCGGCGGCGTTTTACCGCCATCACGGCTTCATCGCGCTGCCTGAAACACCCTTGACGCTGTTTCTGCCGCTGGCCACCGTGCCCAAACAGTCACAGGGTCCTGCTTGAGCAAAGCCCCTTTCGGGTGAGCACTTCATCAGCGGGGCACCATGAAAAAAGCCGGGGCATGCCCCGGCTTTCTGCTTTGGCGAGGCGGCTGCCATCAGACAACCACCAGGTGAATCACTCCACCGCCTTGACCATGTCCTCGACCACCTTCTTGGCGTCGCCGAACACCATCATCGTCTTGTCCATGTAGAACAGCTCGTTGTCCAGGCCGGCATAACCGGAAGCCATCGAACGCTTGTTCACGATCACGGTCTTGGCCTTGTAGGCCTCCAGGATCGGCATGCCGTAGATCGGCGAGCCCTTGACGTGCGCAGCCGGGTTCACCACGTCGTTGGCACCCAGGATGATGACCACGTCGGCCTGGCCGAACTCGCCGTTGATGTCTTCCATCTCGAAGACCTGGTCGTAGGGCACTTCGGCCTCGGCCAGCAGCACGTTCATGTGACCGGGCATGCGGCCCGCCACCGGGTGGATGGCGTACTTGACGTTGATGCCCTTCTCGGTGAGCTTGTGAGCCAGTTCCTTGACCGCGTGCTGAGCACGGGCCACGGCCAGGCCGTAACCCGGCACGATCACCACGGTCTCGGCGTTGCCCAGCACGAAGGCGGCGTCGTCGGCCGAGCCGCTCTTGACGCTGCGCTGCTGCTGTGCGCCACCCGTGGCGGCAGCACCTGCGTCACCACCGAAGCCACCCAGGATCACGTTGAAGAACGAGCGGTTCATCGCCTTGCACATGATGTACGAGAGGATGGCACCGGACGAGCCCACGAGCGAGCCAGCGACGATCAGCATCGAGTTGTTCAGCGAGAAGCCGATGCCGGCTGCCGCCCAACCCGAGTAGCTGTTGAGCATCGACACCACCACGGGCATGTCGGCGCCGCCGATGGGGATGATGATCAGCACGCCTAGAACGAAGCTCAGCGCGATCAGCGCCACGAACACGTCCATGCGCTGCGTGGCCATGAAGACACCGATCAGGCCGATGAGGGCCAGGCCCAGCACCAGGTTCAGCATGTGCTGACCAGCGAAGTTCACCGGTGCGCCCTGGAACAGGCGGAACTTGTACTTGCCGCTGAGCTTGCCGAAGGCGATGACCGAACCCGAGAAGGTGATGGCACCGATGGCCGCGCCCAGGGCGAGTTCGAGCAGGTTGCCCACCGGGATCTGGGCGAGCGAGCCGTCAGCCGGCTTGGCCACGATCTGGAAGGCATAAGGCTCGGCGACCACGGCCACGGCGATGAACACCGCAGCCAGACCGATCATGCTGTGCATGAAGGCCACCAGCTCGGGCATCTTGGTCATCTCGACGCGCTTGGCCATGATGGCGCCAGCGCCGCCGCCGATCACCAGCGCGCCCAGCACGTAGGCGATGCCTTCACCGAAGTTCAGCGCCAGGGCTTGCGCCTGGCCATGGATCAGGCCGATGGTGGTGAGCACGGCAATGGTCATGCCGGTCATGCCGAAGACGTTGCCACGGATGGACGTCGTCGGGTGGCTGAGGCCCTTGAGCGCCTGGATGAAAAACACCGAGGCGACGAGGTACAGCAGTGCGATGAGGTTCATGCTCATTTACTTGGCTCCTGCCTTCTTGTCCTTCTTCTTGAACATCTCGAGCATGCGCCGGGTGACCAGGAAGCCGCCAAAGACGTTCACTGCGGCCAGCGCCACGGCCAGCACGCCCATGGTCTTGCCCAGCGGGGTCACCGTCAGCGCGGCGGCCAGCATGGCGCCCACGATGACGATGGCGGACACGGCATTGGTGACAGCCATCAGCGGCGTGTGCAGAGCGGGGGTCACCGTCCAGACCACGTGGTAGCCAACGTAGATGGCCAGCACGAAGATGGTCAGGTTGATGACGACGTGCGAGATCGCTTCCATCGTTGTCTCCTGGGATCTTGAAAAAGGGGGGTCAGTCGAACTTGCGGACTTCCTTGATGGCGTTGCCCTCGTCGAGCAGCACCACCTTGGGCTTGTAGCCAGCGACTTCGCCTTCGGTCATGGGCGCATAGGTGCAGATGATCAGCAGGTCACCGACGTGGGCCTTGCGGGCCGCTGCGCCGTTGAGCGAGATGACACCCGAGCCACGCGGCGCCTTGATGACGTAGGTGGAGAAGCGTTCGCCGTTGTTGATGTTGTAGAGCTCGATGTACTCGAACTCCTTCATGTCGGCGGCGTCCAGCAGGTCTTCATCGATCCCGCAGGAGCCCTCGTAGTTCAGATCGGCCTCGGTCACCGTGGCACGGTGAAGCTTGGCTCGCAGCATGACGCGTTGCATGGGGTACTCCTACAGTGATCAGGCCCGCAGCAACTGACCGTCGCGGCACATCAGGCAGGCCTTGACGATGTCGTCTTCGAGGTCAACGTGGAACTGGCCTTCCTTGTTGAAGACCAGTTTCAAAAAGTCCAGCACGTTGCGGGCATACAGTGCGGACGCGTCGGCAGCCACCAGGGCCGGCAGGTTGGTTTCACCGACCAGGGTCACGCCGTGCTTGACGACGGTCTTGCCGGCTTCGGTCAGAGGGCAGTTGCCACCGGCTGGCGCAGCCAGGTCAACGATGACCGAGCCAGGCTTCATGGCCTTGACCATGTCCTCGGTGACCAGCACCGGGGCGGCGCGACCGGGGATCAGGGCGGTGGTGATGACGATGTCGGCGGCGGCCACGCGCTTGGCCACTTCCACCTTCTGGCGGTCGAGCCAGGACTGCGGCATCGGGCGGGCGTAACCGCCCACGCCTTCGGCGGCTTCCTTTTCTTCGGCCGTCTCGAAAGAGACGTCGATGAACTTGGCGCCCAGCGACTCGACCTGCTCCTTCACCGAAGGACGCACGTCGGAGGCCTCAATGACCGCGCCCAGGCGCTTGGCCGTGGCAATCGCCTGCAGCCCTGCCACGCCCACGCCCAGGATCACCACGCGGGCGGCCTTGACGGTGCCGGCGGCGGTCATGAGCATCGGGAAGATGCGCTGGTACTTGTCGGCGGCGATCATGACGGCCTTGTAGCCCGCCAGGTTGGCCTGCGAGGACAGCACGTCCATGCTCTGGGCACGGGTGGTGCGCGGCGCGGCTTCCAAGGCGAAGGCGGTCAGCTTGGCGTCGGTCAGGCCTTGCAGGCCGTCCTTGTCGAACGGGTTGAGCATGCCGACCAGCGCAGCGCCGGGCTTCATGAGGGCGCGTTCGTCGGCGTTCGGCGAGCGCACCTTGAGCACCATGTCGGCACCGAAAGCGCCGGCCAGGTCGGTGATCTCGGCACCGGCGGCCACGTAGGCCTCATCGGTGACGCTGGCGGCGACGCCTGCGCCCGATTGCACGCGCAGGGTGTGACCCTGGGCCTTGAGCTTCTTGACGGTTTCCGGGGTCACGGCAACGCGGGTTTCGCCCGCGAAGGTTTCCTGGGGTATGCCGATGAGCATACGTGTCTCCTGCTGGTGAGGCGCCGGGCCCTGTCCCCCTCACATGATTGTGAAGAAAGGTGAACCCGACGGGAATGAATGGTGCCAAACCCACCAGCATACACAAAGACGGCGACTTTCCCGGGGCGCGGCGTGATGCGAAGGGCCCGTTTTGCGTCGCGAGGGCACCCCACCCCCCGCGAATTGATGACAAACGTTGTCAATTTTGGCCAGCACAGGGCCTGCGCCCACCGTTCCCCCAAGCGGGTCACCCACACGTCACGCCATTGGGGGATAATGCCGGGCTCATGAACTCCGCCGATCTGCTCGCCGTCACGGTACCGCCTGGCCAACCCGCCGCCCCCAAGGTGCGCTGGAAGCCCAACGTCACCGTCGCCGCGCTCATCGAGCGTGACGGCCGCTTCCTGCTGGTCGAGGAAGACACCTCGGACGGCCTGCTGCTGAACAACCCCGCCGGTCACCTCGACCCGGGCGAGTCGCCACTGCAGGGCGTCATCCGGGAGACGCTGGAAGAAACCGCCTGCCAGTTCACGCCCGAAGGCTTCCTGGGTCTGTACATGTCCCGCTTTCGCCGCACCCGCACCGGCGAAGACATCACCTACCTGCGCCTGGCCTTCTTCGGCTCGGTCAGCGAGCCCGATCTCTCGCTGCAGCTCGACGAAGGCATCGTGCGCGCCGTCTGGATGACGGCCGACGAGATCCGCGCCTGCCCCGAGCGCCACCGCAGCCCGCTGGTGCTCGAATGCCTGGAAAGCTACCTGGCTGGTCAGCGCTACCCGCTGGAGTTGCTGACCGTGCATGACAGCGTGTTCTCCGCGCCCAGCCACCACCGCGCCGCCTGACAGCGGCCGGCCCCGGTTCGCCGCGGCCCCCTGAACGTTCTTGCACCCCATGTCCATCCGCCCCCAACGTGTCGTCGTCGGCCTCAGTGGCGGGGTGGACTCGGCCGTCACGGCCTGGCTGCTCAAGCAGCAAGGCCACGAGGTCATCGGCATCTTCATGAAGAACTGGGAAGACGACGACGACAGCGAGTTCTGCTCGTCGCGCCAGGACTTCCTGGACGCTGCCTCGGTGGCCGACGTCATCGGCATCGAGATCGAGCACGTGAACTTCGCGGCCGACTACAAAGACCGCGTCTTCGCCGAGTTCCTGCGCGAGTACCAGGCCGGGCGCACGCCCAACCCCGACGTGCTGTGCAACGCGGAGATCAAGTTCAAGGCCTTCCTGGACCACGCCATGCGCCTGGGCGCCGAAAAGATCGCCACCGGGCACTACGCGCGGGTGCGCAGCGTGGCCGATGAAGCCTTCGAAGCCGGCCAGCGCTTCGAACTGCTCAAGGGCCTGGACCCGCTGAAAGACCAGAGCTACTTCCTGCACCGCCTGAACCAGGCGCAGCTGTCCAAGACGATGTTCCCGGTGGGCGAGCTGCCCAAGACCGAGGTGCGCCGCATCGCAGGCGAGATCAAGCTGCCCAACGCCCGCAAGAAGGACTCGACGGGCATTTGCTTCATCGGCGAGCGGCCCTTTCGCGAGTTCCTCAACCGCTACCTGAGCAACACGCCCGGCCCCATCAAGGACGACAAGGGCCGCAAGCTGGGTGAACACGTGGGCCTGAGCTTCTACACGCTGGGCCAACGCAAGGGCATCGGCATCGGGGGCGTGAAAGACAAGGGCGCACCGCGTGGGGGTGGTGAGCACGAACCGTGGTTCGTCGCCCGCAAGGACCTCGAGGCGAACACGCTGTACGTGGTGCAAGGCCACGACCACCCCTGGCTGCAGCAGCACACGCTGGTGGCCGATGACCTGAGCTGGGTCGATGGTCGGGGCCCGGCGGTGGGCCTGCAGCCGATGGCCGCCAAAACGCGTTATCGCCAGGCCGATGCGGCTTGCGAGGTCACGGGCGCAAGTGCGCAGACGCTGGCCTTGCGCTTCCCCGAGGCGCAATGGGCCGTCACGCCAGGCCAGTCGGCCGTGCTTTACCAGGGCGATGTCTGCCTGGGTGGCGGCGTGATCGCCAGCGCAGGCTGACGCACACGGCCTTGACGCCGCCCGGCCCTCGGCGCGCAGCCCGGTCAACGGGGTCGATGCAACGGCCACCATGACATGCTGCAACAATTTCCCGCTGGACGTCACTCGGCAATTCTGACAACTTGGGCGACGCGGAGCGCGCGTGCAGCTCGCTTCCTGCACCTCCGATCTGGCGCTGGCCATGTCGGTTGAACAAGGTCCAACGCAGCGGAGAAAACCAAGATGCCAGGGACGCGCAAGCTCGGCCGATCGGCCGTGTCAAAGGGTGCATGGGTGTTGCTGTGCTGGGTGGGAGGCGTGATGGCCGCCACCTTGCTGATCCGGGGCAGCGGCTCCACCACGCCCACCCTGCCCCCAGCCACCACCCTGATCGGCTCGACCCCTGTTGCGCCCGACGTCCCGGGCGTGCCGACCTCACCCACACCTGGCGACCCCAACGAATCCCCCCCCGGCCTGGACACCCGGCCGCCCAACGCCACCTGCCACGCACCGGAGCGCCCCGTCGAGCAGGCCAGCGTTTCCTTGAGCAGGGCCATCTCGAACGTGGGCTTTGGCGCGGTGGGCATGGCCCGCGCGCCCAACGACCCCAGCAAGTGGTACCTGGTCGACCGCGCAGGCGTGATCAAACGCTTCAACCGACAAGGTGGCTCGTTCAGCGCTGCCGGCGACTTCGTGGACCTGCGCGACCGGGTCCAGACCGCGGTTCAAGGCAACCAGGGCGAGATGGGCCTGCTCAGCCTGGTCATGCACCCGAACTTCGCAGCCAACGCTCAGGTCTACGTTTACTACAGCGGGGCCAGTGCCAGCGGCACGGCCACCGAGGGGCGCATCTCCAGGTTCATCAGCCGCGACAACGGGCTCACGCTGGACAAGGATTCCGAAGAGGTGCTCATCCGGGTGCCCCGGACGTCGGCGCTGCACTGGGGCGGCTCGCTGCAGTTCGGCCCGGACGGCTTTCTTTACGCGGCCTTCGGTGACGGACGGCAACACACCGCCGTGCAAGACCTGAGCAGCCTGCTGGGCAAGATGATCCGCATCGATGTCAGCCCGGCGACGGGCTACGCCGTGCCACCGAGCAACCCTTTCGTGTCCCGAGCAGGAGCCAGGCCGGAGATCTTCGCCCTGGGCTTTCGCAACCCCTGGGGCTGGACCATCGACCGCGTGAGCGGCGACATCTGGGTGGGCGATGTCGGTGAGGGCGCGTTCGAGGAGGTCAACCGGGTGGTCAAGGGCAGCAACCACGGATGGCCCATCCTGGAGGGCAACCAGTGCACCAATTGGGTCGCTTGTGTGCGCACTGGCCTGTCCGAAGCCGCCCTCGTGTACGAGCACGACGACAGCGGCGCCGGCAACGCGGTCATCGGCGGCTTTGTGTACCACGGCGACGCCATCCCCGATCTCAAAGGCCGGTTCGTGTTCGCCGACGTCTCGGGCAAGGTCTACGCGCTCAAGCAAACCGAGAGCGGGCAGCACCTGCGGCAGCAACTGGCTCAGGTCTCCGGCTACCCGACCATTTTTGGCCGCGACGAAAAGGACGAGCTGTTCCTGTCCGTGGGCTGGTCTTTGATGGCCATCGGCCCCTCCGGAGTTCGTGAGCCTTCTGCCTTGCCCGCGCGCTTGTCGCAAACCGGCTGCTTCGATGCGCAACGCGACTGGCAACCTGCGTCGGGCGTGCTGCCCTTCGAGGTCAATTCGCCGCTGTGGTCCGATGGCGCCAGCAAGGAGCGCTTCCTGGCATTGCCCGATGGCAAGCAGATCCACATCGAGGCCAACGGCGACTGGACGCTGCCCATCGGCTCGGTCTTGATCAAGCATTTCCGCCTGGGGGGGCGACTGATCGAGACCCGCTTCCTGGTGCGGCACACCGATGGCGACTGGAGCGGCTACACCTACGAGTGGGCCGATGACCAGAGCGATGCGCACCTGCTGGAGTCGGCCAAGGTCAAGCAGGTCGGCACCCAGACCTGGCACTACCCGAGTCGGGCGCAGTGCATGGCTTGTCACACCGAGGTGGCGGGGCGCTCGCTGGGGCTGGAGACGGGCCAACTCAACCGCACGGCGAGCTATCAGGCAACGGGCCGCATGGCCAACCAGCTGAGCACGCTCAACCACATCGGCCTGTTCGACGCGCCCCTGACCGAGGCGCCGGCCTTCCTGGCAGCGCTGCCGACCCCTGGCGACAGATCGAAGGCACTGGACGCTCGGGCGCGCTCCTACCTGCACGCCAACTGCGCCATTTGTCACCAGCCTGGCGGGCCAGGTCGTGGGCCGGAGGACTTCCGTTTCACCACGCCCGCAGCAGCCATGGGCGCCATCGGTGTCGAACCCACGCAGACCAACTTCGGCGTCGAGGGCGCCAAGCTCATCACGCCAGGCCGCCCTGATCTGTCCATCGTCAGCCTGCGCACCCACCTGCTGGAGACCGGTCGCATGCCACCGCTGGGCCGCAACCTGGTGGACGAGGCGGGCGTGGCCCTGCTGGACCAGTGGATCCGATCGGGCCTGGGCATGGGCGTGGCCGACACGGATCGCGACGGCATCGCCGACCACGTCGACAACTGCCCCAAATCCACCAACCCAACTCAACTGGACGCGGATGGCGACGGTTTTGGCAACGCCTGTGACGCCGACTTCAACGGCGACCGCCGGGTCGATGCGCTCGACGAGGCCATCATCCGTCAAGCCTACGGTTCATCGGTCGGACAGCCGGCCTACCTGCCTGTGGCGGACATGGACGGGGACAGCCGCATCAGCGCACTGGACATGACGCGGTTTCGCCGGCGGCTGGGCCTGCCAGTGGGCGATTGAACGAGGTCCAGCCAGAAGGCCCTGCGCGCGCTTGCCGGCTCAGGGCTGGCGGGGTGGCGACAATGGCGAGACATGAACGCCCTGATCGCCCCCACCGGCAGCGCCGCCGCGCCCATCGTCATCCTCGACACCAACGCCCTGCTGGACTGGCGGGTGTTCAAGGACCCGGTCGCTCACCCCATCGCAGGCGCCATCCTGAGCGGGCGCCTGCGCTGGCTCGCCTGCCCGTCGATGGAGCAGGAGTGGCACCAGGTCTGGCCACGCAGTTACTTCAAGCCCTGGCAACCCGACCCGATGCTCACGCTGACGGTGTTCCAGCACGCCACCTTCGTGGACGAGCCGCCGCGCGGCCCCCTGCGCTGCAAAGACCCGGACGACCAGGTCTTCATCGACCTGGCGCTGCACGTGGGCGCGACATGGCTGCTGAGCAAGGACGCTGCGCTGCTCAAACTGGCCGGACGTGCGAGGAAGCTCACGGGCCTGGAGGTCATGCCGCTGACGCAATGGTCAGGCATGTGCGACAATGCGGGTTCTCCCTGAACCGCGTTGAACAGTGACCATGAGCATTTTCACGGGCAACGACCGCCTGGCCTGGGCCCAGGCCGTCATCTCCGGCATCCCCTACGCCATGGCGTCGGGCATGACGCTGACCGACATCGGCCCTGGCCGCGCCAGCCTGCTGCTGCCCGCGCGCAGCACCTGGACGGGTGACGCCGAGCGCAAACTCATCCACCCAGGTTGCCTGAGCGTGCTGGCCGACACCGCCTGCGGCGTGGCCGTGAGCTGCGCCATGGAGCAGATCGAGCCCTACGCCACGCTGGATTTGCGCATGGACTACCTGCGCCCGCCGGTGGCAGAAACCGACCTGATCTGCCACGCCGAATGCCACCGCCTGTCGCGCAGCGTGGCCTTCGTGCGCGGTGAGTTGATGCAACCCGGCCAGAGCGAGCCGGTGGCCACCGTGTACGCCACCTTCATGCGCGCCACGGCCGCCACGCGACGCAAGGACTTGCCTGCAGCAGGTGCTGCGGCCAGCGTCGAGGCGCAAAGACCGGCGCCCAGCAAGCCCTCGCGCCCCACACCCGCCGAAGCCGCCTCGTCCCTGATCGCACCCGCCTCGGTCGAGCCCAGCCAGGTCTTCGTCAGCCGCGCCGCAGACATGCCCGAGACGCTGGCCGTGCCGGTGGGCCGCTCGCCTTACGTCGACTTTCTGAACGTGCACCAGCAGCCGCAGATCGACGCCGGCCCGGTGTTCCGCATGCCCTACAAGGCCGACCTGATCGGCAACCCGGTGCTGCCGGCGCTGCACGGCGGCGTGCTGGCAGGCTTTGGTGAAACCGCCATGGTGCTGCACCTGCTGGCCACCAACCCGACGCTGGCGGCCATCCCGCGCAGCGTGGACTTCGCCATCGCCTACATGCGCTCGGCCAAGCCCATCGACACGTTCGCGCAGAGCACGACGGTGCGCCAGGGCAACCGCGTGGCGCTGGTCATGGTGTCGCTGTGGCAGGACGACCCGTCGCGCCCGGTGGTGCAGGCGCGCGGGCACTTCCTGATGCCACGCGAGGACGACTGAGCGGCCTGATTGCGGCATGGGGCAGCGCCGCGCGGTGCCCCACCATCAGGCCGTCAGGCCGCAAGGAGAGAGATCTGGCGGCGACGCGCCCAGGCTAACGCGCCGATACCAGCCAGCGCCATGAGCCCAGACGTGGGCTCGGGCACGGCGGGTGGGGGCGCTGAGACCGACTTGAATTGCAGGCTGACCGCGTACAGAGGCATGGAAGGGTCATGCTGCAAGTTGCTCATTGTCGAGTGGATCTGCCAAGCAGCCTGGTACTGGCCTTCACCGATCTGAGTGATCGGCACAGCCTCATCCAGTCCCACTGCATAGAAGAACGGAAGCGGAACCGAATACCAGGCACCCCGATCACCCTCGTAATACTCCAACATCGTGAGCGTCGCGCTATCAAAGCGCGCCGTCATGGTGGACAAATCGACCGAGGGGGGCGTCGTGGCCCCCCAACCCGAGGAGAAGGAGAGCCGCCAGCTGGACCAACCACCCGGCGTCGCAGGGCCAGCCAAACCAGAAGCCACGTCATCTCGGTATGTTCGATCGTCAAACGTCAGCCCCGTGCCAGACAGCTTCGCGTGCTGCAAAGGCCCAGCCGAGGAGGCTTCGTCCAAGCTGAGAAGATCAACATCGAAGCTCACGACGCGCCACTCGGCGGCATGGCTTGTGACAGGGGCCGTGGCGCTGGCCAGGCAAAACAAAGCAGTGCAAAGAGCGTGTCGGCTCGATAGCATGGTGATTCCTCCGTGAATGTGTGTTGACTGGGGTCCGTGATGGACCGCGCCCGAATTCTTAACGAAGCACCTCACCGAGGTTGTGACAAATGATAAGCAATCGGCTCACACGCCGGACCGATCGCCCCTCGCCAGCCAGGCCCCGATGCGTGCCATCTGCGTGGCGTGATCGACCTTCGGCTGCCAACCCAGCGCCCGCGCGCGGTCGAGCGGAAAGCGGCTGTCCCACGCGATGAGGTTGAGCGCTTCGGTGGTGACGGGCGGGCGTTTGCGCGGCCACAAGCGTTTGAACACCGGCTCCGTCAAACGCGCCCCCAGGTAGGCGAGCACACGGGGCACCGACTTGGGCGGGCGCGTGCCCAGCAGCCGCGCCAGGTCGTTGAAGTAGTCGCGCCAGCTCAGGGGCAGGTCGTCGTGCACGTGAAAGGCCTGGCCCCAGGCGCGCGGGTGCATGGCCGCGTGCACCAGGAAGTCAGCGACATTGTCGACACCCGCCAGGGCCGCGTTGCCCCGCCCACCACCAATCAGCGCAGGCAGGCCTTGCCGCAAGGCCTCGGCCGCGTCGACGACCCAGGGCCCCGAGCCCGGCCCGATGATGTTGGCCGGTCGCACGACACACACTTGCACGCCCTGCGCCATGTAGCGACGCGCCAGCGCCTCCTGGCCTTGTTTGGCCCGACCGTAAGGGCCTTGCCCGACGCCAGGCGCGACGTCTTCGCGACAGGGCCCGCGCTGGATGGCGTCGCCGTAGGCGCAGATGCTGGTGACCAGCACCACCGCCGCCCGGTTCACGAGAGCGGCTTCGAAAACATGGGCCGTGCCACCCACGGTCACGCGCTGGTGGTCCTCATCCCGACCGGCATCGCCCACCAGGGCCGCCAGGTGAAAGCACCAGTGGCAGCCCTGCATGGCGCGCGCAACGTCATGGCCCGAGGTGATGTCACCGCGCAGCACGACAACGCGATCGCCCCAGCGTGGGCCCCAGGCCTGCGGCACGGGCTCGTTCGGCAAGGCGAAAACGACCACGGTGGACGCCGTGCGCTCGAGCAGTTGCTCGACCAGCACCCGGCCCAGGAAGCCGGCGCCGCCGGTGACCAGGATGCGGTCCTGGCTTGCCGGCTGGAGCACCCGCGGTGAAGCAGAAGGGGCCTCGAAATCGGCCATCACGCGGCCTTGCGCGACAAGGCGCCTTCGCCGCGCCGCTGGATGCGGCCAAAGTGCGCTTCGCCGAACAGGTGGCTCACCGGCTCGCCCGGGAACAACCAGTAAGGCGTGCGCTCGCTGGACGAGGCGCAGTTGGGGTACTCGGGGTTGATGGACGGGCCGGCCAGCGTCTTCTCCAGCACCATGGAGATGTACTGGTCGTTGCTGCCTTCGAGCGTGTTGCCGTTGAGGATGACCTCCTTGCCCGTGGACAGGGCGTGGCGGCGCACGGCGTTGATGCGCGAGTTCTTCGGCTCGTAGGCGTCAACGCCGACGCCGTTCTCGCTGGTCACGCGGATGCCGTCGGGCACGCGGGCGGCCAGCGAGTGGTTGCCTTCGGTGTGGCCCGGCGTGTGGACCAACGCCACCCCGGGGCCCAGGCTCAGGCTGCCATCGAAAGGCACGATGCGCTCGCTCGGGATGCCGGCGATGCCGTTCGGGCAGTACCACTCCGCTTGCAAGGGCAGCAAGGCCAGCGTGGAGGCCCACTCCTGGCGGTGCACCAGCAGCTTGGCGTTCGGGAAGTACGGCTTGGGGCCGGCGAGCCAGCGGCGCACGTCCTGCGTGTGCAGGTGGTCGTAGCTGATGTAGTCGATGTCTTCGGGGCGCAGGCCGCAGGTGGCCAGCACGCTCTCGACGGTGTTGAACTGCGGCGCCACGATGGGCTGCACCCACTTGGGCGCGCGCTCGGCCAGGCGCTTGAAGAACGGTGTCTCGCGGTTGGCGTCGTGATCGGTGGGCGACATCAGCAAGGTGCGCAGCACGCCGTCGTGGTCGAGGTACTGGACCACGAAGAGTCGGTTGAGCAGGTGCACCAGCGGGAACTTGAAGCCGCGGTCGGCGAACACACCCGAGTAGGCGTAATACGTCGGGTAAGGCGCGCGAATGAGGTCGAAGCTGCGCCAGCACAGCACCTCGGGCTCGGCGAGCATGCGCTCGCGCAGGGCTTGGGCGCGGCGGCGCACTTCGCGCAGGCGGTCTTGCGGGGCGGCGGCGTCACGGGCGCCATCGAAATCGGTGAGCGAGCGCATCCCTGCCGGGTGAGGCATCTGGGTCATCGGGGTCTCCAGGAAAAGGCGAGAGGGGACGCAGTGCCCCACGGTTCAGTAACCGGCCATGCGGGCGGTCACCAGGCGGTTCATGAAAGCGGGCGACAGCTTCGAGAGCAGCGCGAACAACTTGGTCTGCCAACCCACCAGCGAGTGCACGGGCAGGCTGCCTTGAGAAGCGTTGGCCAGCTGCCAGACGGTGGCGGCCACGTCCTCGGGGCCCAGGCGCACGCCGAGCGTTGACACCGTCTTCATGCGGCTGACCTCGTTGGTCACCATGGCGGTGTTGACGAACAGGGGCAGCACGTCGACCACGCGGATGCCGTGGCGGCGCCACTCGATGTCCAGCGCTTCGGTGAGGCTGCGCACCGCGGCCTTGGTGGCCGAGTAGGTGCCCAGCTCGGGCTGGCCGTACAGGGCCGAGGCCGAGCACATGTTGATGACGCGGCTGCCCTGGGTGCGCTTGAGCAGCGCAAAGGCCAGGTGACAGCCGTTGACCAGGCCTTTGAGGTTGATGTCGATGAGGCGGTGGTGGCGCACCAGCGCAGCCTCTTCGAAGGGCTGCGTCACGGCGATGCCGGCGTTGTTGAAGAGCACGTCCAGGCGGCCGCCTGTGGCTTGCTCGAAGCTCGCCAGGGCCACGCGCCAATCGTCTGCGCTGGTGACGTCCAGCCTCGCCGCGACGCATTGCTCGGCGCCCCACTTCTGCTGCAATGACCGCAGCCCCGCCTCGTCGACGTCATAGGCGCCGACGAACCAGCCTGCCGCCAGGAAGCGCTCGGCCACGGCTCGGCCGATGCCTGCGGCGGCGCCGGTGACAAAAAGGGTGGGACGCTGGGTGGGTGGCATTGAAACAGGCTCCTGGGGTGAGGCCCGAGCATAAGGACCAGGGGCTTGCCCGGTCTTGACCCGGTCGGCTTGATTTTTAACAATTTCATCCATGCACGACACCCAGCCCTCGCACGAACTGCGCCGCCTGCACGCCAGAGACGCCGTCCAGGGCATGGTGCCGCAAACCTTCCTGAAGGTGCTGGCCGAGCACCTGCAGCGGCATGGCGTCGACCCCGCCAGCCTGATGCCACCCGAAGCGCTGCGCTTCGGGATGCAGCACCTGGGTCGTTACCCGGCCGAGGCTTACTGCCAGCTGCTGCTGCGCGCAGCCGAGCGGCTCAACGACCCGCTGCTGGGCCTGCACCTGGGCCAGTCCATCCAGCCGGCCCACCTGGGCGCGCTGGGCTATGTGCTGCTGGCCTGCGAAAACCTGGGCGCCGCGCTGATGCGCATCCAGCGCTACCACCGGCTGCTGCACGACATCAACCCCATCCAGCACCACATCGAAGGCGACAGCATGGTGCTGCAGTGGGGCGTGGCCCGGGGCAAGCCAGGCGCCCTGTTCGACGAGACCGGCATCACCGCCATCGTGCAGTTCGCCCGGGCGCTGTGCGGGCGCATGCTGCCGGTGCGCGCGGTCGACTTCGTCAACCCGGCACCGAGTCAGCCCCAGCCGTTCACCGACCACTTCGGCTGCCCGGTGCGCTGGGGGCAACCCGTCACGCGCCTGGTGATCCCACTGCAAAGCCTGCAGACCCCGTTGCATCAACCGGACCCGGTGCTGCTGGGGCTCATGGAAGAACAGGTCGAAGCCGCGCTGGCCCACCTGCCCGACAGCGGCGACCTCATTGAGCTGACCCGCCGCGTGGTGCGCCAGCTGGCCCGCCACGGTGTGCCCGAGCTGGAGCAGGTGGCCGCCGAGTTGCGGCTCTCGCCCCGCGTGTTCTACCGGCGGCTGGCCGAGCGCGGTCAGCAGTTCCGTCAGTTGCGTGACGGCGCGCTGCGCGAGTTGGCCGAGCTGCACCTGGCCGACGAACGGCTGACGCTGGCCGATGTCAGCGAGCTGCTGGGCTACACCGAACAAAGCGCGTTTTCGCGCGCTTTCAAGCGCTGGAGTGGGCAAGCGCCGCTGACCTGGCGGCAGCGGCTGCGCCACCGCGAGGCCGAGGCACCTGGCAGCCACGACACCACACCCGCCCAAGCCAACGGCGCCACGCCCGATCCGGCCTGAGCGGGGTCGCCACGCCCCCAGCGCGCGCTCAGGCGCTCAAGCGCTCAACTGCCGGCTCAGGTCGCTGCAGTGGAAGCCGCTGGCCGCGCCGCGCGCCTGAGCGGCCAGCCACACGGCCACCGCCTCGCGCTGCTCGGGCGTGCAGTGCAAACCCAGCTTGCTGCGTCGCCACAGCACATCATCGCAAGTGAGTGCCCACTCATTTCGTTTGAGAAAGAACAGCTCTGCCTCGTGCAGGTCAGGTGCGACCTCGGCGCCCAGGTCGCCACGCGAGGAAACGCCATCGAGCAAACGCAGCACGCGCCCGCCGTACGCGCGGGTCCAGCGGCGCAGCAAAGGCAGGTCGATCCAGGGGTGGCGCTGGCGCAGGCGGTGCTGAAAAGCCGCCATGTCGGCCTCTGGGTGGCTCAGCTCATCGACCAGCTCCGACAGGTCGCCACCCGGCAGGAAGGCGGACTCCGTCCAGGGCCGGCGCACCTCGCCCAGCATCGCCCCGACCTGATCGGCCGCCTGCTCGGACAGCTTGCGGAAGGTGGTCAGCTTGCCACCCCAGACGGTGAGCCAGGGCGCGGGCCGCACCTGGCTTTGCAGCAGGTAGTCTCGCGTGACGGCCGAGGCCGATCCCCGCGCATCGTCGAGCAGCGGCCGCACGCCCGCGTAGGACCACACCACGTCCTGGTGCGTGATCGGGCGGCGCAGGTAGCGGCCCAGTTCACCGCAGAGGTAGTCGATCTCCGAGCCTTCGATGTCCACGTGGGCCGGGTCGCCCTTGAACTCGACGTCGGTGGTGCCCACCAGGGTGAACTGGCGCTCGTACGGGATGGCGAAGATGATGCGCCCGTCCCGGCCCTGGAAGATGTAGGCGTGGTCGTGCTGGAAAAGCCGGGGCACGACGATGTGGCTGCCCTTGACCAGGCGCAGCGCACCGTGCGGGCCGGCGTGGCGGCCGCGCCCACTGGAGGGCGGGGGCACCTGCATGAGGTCGCGCAGCACCTGCTCGGCCCAGGGGCCTGCGGCGTTGACCACGGCGCGGGCCTGCACCACCAGGCGGCGCGTTTCCTGGCCTGTCAGCGCGTCACGGCGGCTGAGTTCTGCGCGCCAGCCGGCGCCATCGGGGCGCAAGCTGGTGCAGCGCGTGCGGGTGAGCACCTGCGCGCCACGTTCGGCGGCGTCGAGCGCGCACAGGGCCACCAGCCTGGCGTCGTCCACCCAGCCGTCGGAGTAGACGAAGGCCTGCTGCCAGCTCGGCTGCAGGCCCTCGCCCAGCGGGCTCTCGCGCAGGTTCAATGACTCGGTGCCGGGCAGGAAATCGCGGCCCGCCAGGTGGTCGTAGAGGTACAACCCCAGGCGCACCAGCCAGGCCGGTCGCATGCTCGCATCGTGCGGCAACACAAAGCGCATCGGCCACATGATGTGCGGCGCGCTGCGCAGCAGCACCTCGCGCTCTTGCAGGGCCTTGCGCACCAGGCCGAATTCGCGGTGCTCCAGGTAGCGCAGGCCGCCATGGATGAGCTTGGTCGAGGCCGACGAGGTGTGGCTGGCCAGGTCGTCCTGCTCGCACAGCACCACGCGCCAGCCTCGGCCCGACAGGTCGCGCGCGATGCCGACGCCGTTGATGCCGCCACCCACCACGAGCACATCGCACAGGTGATCTGCGGGGCGCAAAGCGGGGTCGCCCGGGCTCGCCTCGGTGTTCGGGTCGGCGCGTTCGGCGGTCGTGCTCAAGCGGTCTCCTCTGTGGATGGCCCGGGCTGGGCAGGCCATTTCCGATGCTGTGGCGCATCTGTGCCCCGATTGTGCCGAAGGCCTCGCCACGGCATGCCCGGATTTACTTGGGGAGGCGCGCATGCCACGCGCGCTTTCCTTGCTTTTCTGTTGCTATCTTTTCGGATAGGCTGCGCGCAAAACGCTTTTCGCGTCGCACCTTCACCCGTCCATCCTCCTCATCGCCGCCATGCCATCCTCCCCGACCTGGAGCCCCAACCCCCGCCAGCAAGCCCTGCTCGACGAAGTCAAGGCGCGCGGGTCGGTGTCGGTCGAGCGCCTGGCCCAGCGCCTGGACGTGACCATGCAAACCGTGCGCCGCGACGTGCAGCGCCTGTCCGAGGCCGGCTTGCTCACGCGCTTTCATGGTGGTGTCAGCCTGCCACGCGAAGCGCCGGCTGTGGCCGCCTGGAAGGAGCGCCAGGCCCTGTTCGCCGATGCCAAGGCGCGCATCGCCCGCTCGGTGGCCGCCGCCGTGCCCGATGGCGCCACGCTGATGATGGGCATCGGCACCACCATCGAGGCGGTGGCGCGCGAGCTATTGAAAAAGCCCGGCCTGACGGTGGTGACGCACAACCTGCACGTCGCCAGCCTGCTCAGCGAGCACCCGCAGTGCAAGGTTCACGTGGCCGGCGGCATGCTGCGCACCCGCGACAGCGCCATGGAAGGCGACGCCACGGTGGAGTACCTGCAGCAGTTCAAGGTCGACATCGCCATCGTGGGCACACTGGGGATCGACCCCGACGGCAGCCTGCGCGACCGCGACCTGCGCGAGCAGGCGGTCTACCAGACCATGGTCAGTCAGTCACGCGAGAGCTGGATCGTCGCCGACGCCAGCAAGTTCGGCCAGGCCGGCCTGGCCCAGGTCGGCCAGCTGCGCGATGCGCGCCGCGTGTTCACGCAGGCGCTGCCTCCCGCGCCTTTCCCCAAGCTGATGCAGGAATGGGACATCGCGCTGACCATCGCGCCCTGAACCACCGACCGATTGGTCGGGGCATCTTGCGTCGCGAGCTTGCCCTGTGGTTGCCGAACTCGTGACTTCCCTCATCGACGCGGCAAGGGGAATGCGGACACTGCAGGCATCAAGCTAGCAAAAAGGGACCCCATGCATGCACGCACCACCGGTGTCGCACTGGCGCTCGCCATCCTGGCGATGACGTCGGCACAGGCCAAGAACATCTACGTCAACAACAAAGGCAGCTGCCTCTTGCCTGCCACCGACTGTGGCGGTTTGTTCAAGCCCTACAAGCACCTGGGGGACGCACTGAGCAAGACAGTCGCGGGCGACACGGTGATCATCACCGGCAACAGCGACAAGCCTTACCACGCCACGATCGACGGTGCGTTGACCGACGTGGTGGGCCAGGACGTGATGAACTTCGACCGCCTCAGCGCCAATCCGGGCGCGGGCCAGGCCGTCACCACCATCAAAGCCGCAGGCAGCACCAAGCCCATCATCCGAGGCAGCTTGAAAGTCGGCAACTGGCAGCTGGTCAGCAGCACCGGCGGCTACCTCTACAAACGCAGCTGGCTGGTGCGCCAGTGGGGCGCCACCAAGACGCTGGAGCCTCAGCAGGTCTTTCGCGACACCTTGCCCGATGGTCAGCGCTCGCTGCAGCAAGTGGGCGGACAGGTGTTCGGCGGTTACCACCCGAGTGTGGACACCAGCACCATCGACCCCGACCTTCAAGCCGGCCTGGTTGGCAACCCCGAAGGCCTGTGGCCGGGACACCGAGCGTTCCAGGGCACCGACAAGCTGAGCAACAACCAGTTTTGGTTCGACCGCGCCAACAACGAGCTCTACGTGAAACTGGCCACCGCACTGGGCGCCAGTGAAACGCTGGAAGTCAGCGTGATGCAGTTCATCGCACAAGGCACCAAGGTGCACAACGTGGTGCTGCAGAACCTCGTCTTCGAGCGCAGCAACACCTCGACCTTCTGGCGCGGCGGCGCCGTGCAGTTCACTGGCAGCGGCAACACCCTGGACCGCGTCGACATCCGCGACGCCGACTCAGGCTGCGCCGTGATCTCCGGCGACAACAGCGTGGTCACGGCCTCGAGCTTCAAACGCTGTGGCCAGGTCGGCCTGTTTGCCAACGGCAACAAGCTCAAGATCACGGGCAACACCTTCACCGGCAACAACACGCGCGGCTTCAACCCCAACTGGGAGGCCGGGCCGACCAAGTTCATCGGAGGCAAGGCCCTGACCGGCTCCGAGATCTCGGGCAACGTCGTCGCTGCCAACGCAGGACACGGCATCTGGCTGGACACGCTCAACCACGACAACCTGATCCAAAACAACGTGGTGGCCTTCAACCTCATCGGCATCTACCTGGAGAACTCGGACCGCGGCTTGATCAACAACAACGTCGTCTTTGGCAACCGCAACCAGGGCGTTCAGCTGCGCGGCAGCCCCGGCACCAGGATCACCAACAACCAGTTCGCGGGCAACGGCGGCGATGGGGTGTTCATGACCGCGCAGTCTGCCGTGGACCCCGCCCACCTGAACACGGGCATCCAGGTGACCGGCAACGTTTTCGCCTGGCACGACGAGGCCAGCGGCAACCGCAAACCCGTGTGGGTGACGCCCTCGACCACGCTGTCGAACAACCGCTATTGCGGTCGGGCAGCCAGCGCGGGCTCATTGCACTTCTGGCTGCAGGACTGGACCCCCGACCCTCTGCTGGGCTGGCCCAACAACGTCTTCAACTGGTCTTCATGGCGCGCGCTCAAGTCTTCGCCCAATCAGAGTGTGGCCGGACACGACACGGTGGGCTCGGTCATGCAGATCGCTGCGACGCTGCCCCCCACGGTGTCCGACTGGACCGACCCCAGCAAGACCCCCACGTTGAGTCAGGCGGGCACGACCAGCAACATCGCGACCACCCGCAGCAACCTGCTGAACCTGATCAATCAGCATTGCAAGTAAGGCGTGCAACGCCTGCCGACAGCCGGGGCATCCCTGCCCCCGGTTGTCGCCTGCGTTGCCCACGCTGTCGCGAAAACTGCCACGGATCGGCCGACAGGTCGTTAGCATGCGGGGTTGCCCAGCCGTTTCGGAAGCCCCACGCATGAGCCCCATCCCCACCGAGCATTTCTTCGTCCAGGGCCCTGATGGGCAGCTCGCCGTTCAGCGCTGGGGCGATCGCTCGCGTCCCCTTGTCGTGCTGGTGCACGGATATCCCGACAACCGCCACAAGTGGGACGAGGTCGCGTTGCACCTGTCCAAGCGCTACCAGGTCATCGCCTACGACGTGCGCGGTGCAGGCGCCTCGTTCCGCCCGACGCGCCAACAGGACTACAAGCTCGCTCGCCTGACGGCCGACTTCACCGCCGTCATCAACGCCTTCAGCCCCACGCAGCCCGTGCACCTGGTGGCGCACGACTGGGGCTCGGTCCAGAGCTGGGAGTTCGTCTCCGAGCCCCTGCTGAAAGGCCGCATCGCGTCCTACACCTCGTGCTCCGGCCCCTGCCTGGACCACATGGGGCACTGGATGCGCGAACAACTGGGCAAACCCACGCCCACGCACCTGTTTCGCCTGACGGTGCAGCTGCTCAAGTCCTGGTACGTGTACCTGTTTCACCTGCCTGCCGTGCCCGAACTCATGTGGCGCCACCTCACCGGCCCCAACTGGCCACGCCTGATGCGCTGGCTCGAAGGCGTTCAGATCCAGCCCCGGCCCACCCAGGCCGACGACGGCGCGAACGGCGTCAACCTCTACCGCGCCAACGTGTTCCCCTGCCTGATCCACCCGCGCGAGCGCATCGCGCACGCCCCGGTGCAGGTGATCGTGCCGCTGCGCGACCACTTCGTCAGCCCAGCTTTGAGCGAGAACCTGCACCGCTGGGCCCCAGGTTATGTGCGCCAGGAAATCGACGCCGGCCACTGGATCACGGTTCAAGAGCCGAAATTGTTCGCCGATGCGGTGCTGGCTTTCATCGACCAACTCCCTGACACATTGGCCAAACCCTTGCGCGCCGCCGGGGCTTGAGCAAGCGGCGCAGAATGCGTCGGTCATTTTCAGAACCCACCAGGACCCGCTCCATGAAGCTCTACCTGACCCCCGGCGTCTGTTCGCTCTCGCCGCACATCGTGCTCGAAGAAATCGGCGTCGCCCACGAGACCGAAGCCGTCAACCTCAAGACCAAGGTCACGGCCAGTGGCGCCAACTTCCTGACCATCAACCCCAAGGGCTACGTGCCGGCTTTGCAGCTGCCCGGCGGCGAGCTGCTCACCGAAGGCCCGGCCATCGTGCAGTACCTGGCCGACCTCAAGCCCGAACTCAAGCTGGCCCCGCCCAACGGCAGCCTGGCGCGCTACCAGTTGCAAAGCTGGTTGACCTTCATCGGCACCGAGCTGCACAAGAACTTCTCGCCCTTCTTCAACCCGGCCGCGACGGACGAGATGAAGGCCATCTCGCGCGCCAACATCGAGCGTCGCCTGGGCTACGTCAACGAGCAACTCGAAGGCCGTGCGCACCTGATGGGCGAAGACTTCACCGTGGCCGACGCTTACCTGTTCACGGTGCTGGGCTGGGCGCGCATGATCAAGCTGGACCTGGCACCCTGGCCCAACGTGACGGCTTACCAGGCCCGCGTGGGCGCTCGCCCTGCCGTTCAGCGTGCGCTCAAGGCCGAAGGCCTGATCTGAGGTGCTGAGCCGAGGTCACCCCCATCGACACATAGATGCTGGTGACCGCCTCCATGCCCACATCGGCCGGCACCACCGAGGCTTGCGGCACGTAGAGCAAGCCGCCGCCAACCGGCACCGGTGCGGTCGGCACGATCACGGCCACGTAGGCCTGCCCATCGAGCATCACCGGCTCGGGCGTTGACAGCAGCGCCAGCACCTTCACGCCACCCGGCCCACCGAACGTGACCCAGACCGCGCTCATCGACTTGAGGCCTTCTTCGTCGCGCTGCCCCAGCATGTCGACGAAGCGGTTGATGAGGTCGTAGACGTTGCGCACCAGCGGGATGCGGCTGAGCACCAGGTTCAGGATGCGCGCCAGACCGGCCTGCAGCTGCGCCTCGACCAACAAGCCCAGGGCGTAGATGAAAGCCACGATGATCAGGATGCCCAGGCCATAGCCGGCCCATTCGGACTCGGACAGGCCCAGGCCCAGTTGCACGAACACCCCGCCAATCAGGCTCTGCGGGCCCAACCAACCGTAAACCAGCTGCGCCAGCCAGGTGAACACCAGCACCGTGGCGATCAAAGGCAGCGCGGCCAGCAGGCCAGCCAGGAAGGTGCGGGTGAAGTGTCGTGAAGCAGCGGCTCGGGTCATGTGGGGCCTGCGCCGATCAGGGGACGCGGGCCGCGCGATTATGGGGGTGAGCCCAAACACCTCCGTGAGCTGCGGCACACTCCGGACTCGATCCAGACCTGGGCGCCAGAACGCCCGAGCCACATGAACAATAAAATCAACAGGGATGCCCGCCGACAGGCCGGGCGCGCGTCAGCCTGGGTGCTGGCGCTGATGTGCTGCCTCCAACCCGCAGCCCAGGCCACAGCACCCACCTCGACGACGGCCGCCGACTGCGGCTGCCATTCGTCCTTCGACCAAACCCGCGAAGCGGTCACGCCCACGCAGCAAGCCTTGTTCAAGGCAGCCCACCAAGCCGATGCCGACGCCTTCTTGCGCCTGCTGCCGGCATCAGGCGACATCAGCGACGTGACGATGGGGGGCGAGCCCCTGCTCTCGGCCATCGTCCGCCCCGACCCGGACCTCAAGACAACGGACAGGAACTGGGGCTGGACCCGCGCGCCAGAGCGAGAGCGCCTGTTCGAGGCTCACCGCGCCACCCTGGCAGCCCGACAGCGCATGCTGCAAGCTGCGCTGGCTCAGGGCGCACGCCCCAACCTCATCACCTACCAAAGTCGCGTCCCCGCCTTGCAACTGGCGGTCGTGTTCGGCTCGCCCGACATGGTCGAAGCCCTGCTGCAACATGGCGCCAACCCGCGGCAAGCCAACCAGGACCGCCACCTCACGCCGCTCGAATTCCTGCTCGACCACGAGTTCTTCCTGCGCCTGCGGGGCCTGCCCGAGCTGCTGACCCGAGAAGAACGCGCCCGCGTCGTGGCCAGCCTGCTCAAGGCCGGCAGCCCCCAGCCTGACAACGTGAACTGGACCGATCTGGTCAGCCTGGTGGCAGGCGATGCCTGGCTGACGCGGTTGCTGGCCGAACATGCCCCCACAGCAGACGATCTGGCGGACACCGGCCAAAGCGCCTTGCCCACCGCCGCCGCGGCCTACCTGGGTGACGACCAAGCCCTGAAAACGCTCTTCAAGCACCTGCCCAAACAACGGCCGGCTGCCTACCAACCCAACAAGAACCCGCCTTTCGATCTGCAACTGGACGCCGCCCTGGCGGCGCTGCAAGGTGGGCACACACTGCTCGCCAAGAGCTTGCTGAGAGCGGACATGCCCTGGGCCCAGGAGGGCCCTCAGGGCGCGCCCCGGTTGGGCCAATACGTCCAGATCGACCACGAGGGCCCGATGACCGCATTGGAGTCCGCCATCCGCCGGGGCGACATCGCTCTGACCACCCAGTTGCTGGACTGGGGCGCCCCCACGGGCGACGGGCTCAAAGCGGCGATTCAAATCCGCAGCGAGGCCCTGGTGCGACTGCTGATTCAGCGCGGCGCCAACCCCGTCGAATACCGCTCCTACCACTCCGATGGCTCGCCCCTGACCTGGGTGATCGAACAAGCACCCGAGCTGCTGCCGGCCCTGCTGAGCCAACCCAGCGAAGCCACGATCAAAGCCTTGCGCGAAGAAGCACCCCAGCTGCTGCGCCAGGCGCTCGAATCCCCCAAAGCCGGCCAAGCCAGCCAACGCCCCCTGATCGAGGCCCTGTTGAAAGCCGGCGTGAGCGGGGCGGAGCTGCCACCGGCCATGTTGCATTGGGCCATCCGCGCTGGCGACATGGGTGCCATCGAGGCCTTGCACGCCGCGAAAGCCCCCTGGCCGCCCCAGGCCCTGGCCGATGCCATGGCCACCGGACAACTCGGGTTGATCGAGCGGGTGTCGCAGCTCAGCGGGCAATCGCTGTCTCAGAGCTGTCCTCGCGACTACGACAGCCTGATCCGGCTGGTCCGCGAGGCGCCGCCTTTCGCCGACCGGCTGCTCGACCTGGGCCTGCAGACCGGCCCATGCGGCCAGGCCGGCCCCCTGAGCCACCGCCTGCTGCAGGCCTGGGTCGCACCGGAAAGCCGCCCACTCATGGGCACCCGCCACCAGCGCGCCACGGCCCTGCTGCAACGCCTGTGGCAGAGCGACCCAACGCAGCGCAATGTGCCTCGGTCCTTGCTCCAAGAGCCCATCACCCAGCACCGCCCGGACGTGCTGTCGCTGGCCTTGCATGCACAGCCGCCCAGCCCCGGCACGCTGGGTGCGCTGGCCCAGATCGCCCTGGACGCCCGCAACCCGCAGGCCCTGGGCCTGATGCGCGCACACGGCCTGTCGGGCGACACGCGCCTGCCTGACGGCAAGACCCTGACCTGGCACCTGGGCTGCGACCAACCCGTCACGTGGCGCCCCCTGGCCGGCTTTGCCGACCTGCCCGCCCCGCCCTGCACCCCAAAGCCCGCCAAAGCCCCCACGGCGGCCGAAAAAGCCCTGGCGGCCAAGCTGCCCGGCGCGTACTACCTCAGCGGCGTGCGCGAGGTCGGCTCGGAGTTGCGCCTGCGCGCCGATGGCCGCTACAGCCTGGCCACCAGCTACGGCGCCGTTGACCAGTTCGTGACCGGACGCTGGCACGTCGAGGGCAAAGAAGTCGTGTTCCAGAGCGAAGACGCCTTGCCCACCGCACCCATGCGCATCCTCAAGGCCTGGTACGAGGCCGGCGTCAAAGGCGTGGACGTTCGCGCTTCCTCGGGCGGTCGGCTGATGCAGGGCTTCGTGGTCATGCCCGTGGGCAGCCAGATCAGCCACATCGGCAAGCTGCGCCCCCGGGACGAAGAAGGCTGGACCAACTTCGATGGCCCGCCTGCTTTGGGTCAGCTCGAAGGCCTGGCCATGGCCGTGGCCCTGGAGGACGGACTCCGCTGGACGCTGATGCCCCTGGCGCCCGACGCCCAAGGCCACCTGCCCAACCGCATCGAGGTCGAGGTCGACCACGCCGCCATGACGCCCCCCAGCCGCACCACGCGTTGGCGCCTGGATCAGGGCGCGCTGGTCAGCGTCGAAGACGACGCGGGCCGAGCCCGATACCAGCGGGCTGGCAGGGACTGAAGCCGCCATCGCACCGGCTTTCTATAATCTCGGGATCCCCTCTGCGCAGGCCGACGCCCCCCGGGTCGGCCTGTTTTCGTCTTGCGGTGGCCCGTCCCCGCCCGATCCCCGTCGTCCCGTCCGACCATGAGCACCAACGAAACCCAGACCTACGACCCGCGCGCCGTCGAAGCCCGTGCCCAACAGCACTGGTCGGACGCCGACGCCTACCGCGTCACCGAGTCGACGGACAAGCCGGCCTTCTACGCCTGCTCGATGCTGCCCTACCCCTCGGGCAAGCTGCACATGGGCCACGTGCGCAACTACACGATCAACGACATGCTCACGCGCTACCTGCGCATGAACGGTCACAACGTGCTGATGCCCATGGGCTGGGACGCCTTCGGCCTGCCAGCCGAGAACGCGGCGCTCAAGAACAAGGTGCCGCCCGCCGCCTGGACCTACGACAACATCGCCTACATGAAGAAGCAGATGAAGGCGATGGGTCTGGCGATCGACTGGTCGCGCGAGATCGCCACCTGCCAGCCCGAGTACTACAAGTGGAACCAGTGGCTGTTCATCAAGATGCTGGAAGCCGGCATCTGCGAGCGCCGCACGCAAACCGTCAACTGGGACCCGGTCGACCAGACCGTGCTGGCCAACGAGCAGGTGATCGACGGCCGCGGCTGGCGCTCGGGCGCGCTGGTTGAAAAGCGCGAGATCCCCGGCTACTACCTGAACATCACGAAGTACGCCGACGAGCTGCTGGGCGCCGTCGCCAACCCCGAGGACAAGAACTACCTGTCCGGCTGGCCCGAGCGCGTGCGCCTGATGCAGGAGAACTGGATCGGCAAGAGCGAAGGCGTGCGCTTTGCGTTCTCGCACGACATCCAAGGGGCCGATGGCAGCCTGATCAACAACGGCCAGATGTGGGTCTTCACCACCCGCGCCGACACGATCATGGGCGTGACCTTCTGCGCCGTGGCGCCTGAGCACCCACTGGCCGCGCACGCCGCAAGCGCGAACCCTGCGCTCAAGGCCTTCATCGACGAATGCAAGACCGGCGGCACCACCGAGGCCGAACTCGCCACGCAAGAAAAGAAGGGCATGGCCACCGGCCTGTTCGTCAACCACCCGATCACCGGTGAGAAGGTGGAAGTCTGGGTCGGCAACTACGTGCTGATGTCCTATGGCGACGGCGCCGTGATGGGCGTGCCCGCGCACGACGAGCGCGACTTCGCGTTCGCCAAAAAGTACGGCATTGCCATCAAGCAAGTCATCGCCGTCGAAGGCGAAACGTTCAGCACCGACGCCTGGGCCGAGTGGTACGGCGACAAGCAAAAGGGCCAGTGCATCAACAGCGACGCTCTCAACGGCCTGGGCCACAAGGACGCCGTCAACAAGGTCGCCGAGATCCTCATCGGCAAGGGCGTGGGCGAGAAGAAAACCACCTGGCGCCTGCGCGACTGGGGCATCAGCCGCCAGCGCTACTGGGGCACGCCCATCCCCATCATCCACTGCGCCGATTGCGGCCCGGTGCCGGTGCCCGAAAAAGACCTGCCCGTGCGCCTGCCCGAAGACGTGGTGCCGGACGGCAGCGGCAACCCGCTGAAGTCGCGCCCCGACTTCCTCAACGTGGGTTGCCCCAAGTGCGGCAAGCCCGCCCAGCGCGAAACCGACACGATGGACACCTTCGTGGACTCGAGCTGGTACTTCCTGCGCTACACCTGCGCCGACAACCACGGCGCGATGGTCGACGAGCGCACCAACTACTGGATGGCCAACGGCGGCATGGACCAGTACATCGGTGGCATCGAACACGCCATCCTGCACCTGCTGTATGCGCGCTTCTGGACCAAGGTCATGCGCGACCTCGGCCTGGTCAAGGTCGACGAGCCGTTCAAGAAGCTGCTGACGCAAGGCATGGTGCTCAACCACATCTACAGCCGTCGCACGGCCAAGGGTGGCAAGGAGTACTTCTGGCCGCATGACGTCGAGCACGTGATGGACGAGGCCGGCAAGGTCATCGGCGCCAAGCTGATCAACGCCGTCGACAGCGCTGACGGCCAGTTGCCGGTGGGCACCGCCATCGACTACGAAGGCGTGGGCACCATGTCGAAGTCGAAGAACAACGGCATCGACCCGCAAGAGCTGATCGAGAAGTACGGCGCCGACACGGCCCGCCTGTACACCATGTTCACCGCCCCGCCTGAGCTGACGCTGGAGTGGAACGACGCCGCCGTGGAAGGCAGCTACCGCTTCCTGCGCCGGGTGTGGAACTTCGGCATGAAGCTGCAAGCCCTGCCCAAGGCCGACACGGCCGCTGCCACGCAAGGCGCCACCTCGCTGGCCGACGTCGCCTTCTGCAAGGACGCCAAGGCCCTGCGCCTGGAAGTGCACACCGTGCTCAAGCAGGTGGACTACGACTACCAGCGCATGCAGTACAACACCGTGGTCTCCGGCGCCATGAAGCTGCTCAACGCGCTCGAAGGCTTCAAGGCCACCGACACCGCAGACGGCCAGATCGCCCTGATCGAAGGCTTCGGCATCCTGCTGCGCGCCCTCTACCCGGCCACGCCTCACCTGGCGCACACGCTGTGGAGCGAGCTGGGTTATGCCAGCAAGCTCGGCGACCTGCTCGATGCGCCCTGGCCCAAGGTCGACCCCTCGGCCCTGGTGCAGGACGAAATCGAGCTGATGCTGCAGGTCAACGGCAAGCTGCGCGGTTCGATCAAGGTCAGCCCGCAGGCCGACAAGGCCACCATCGAAGCCGCGGCCCTGGCCAGCGAAGACTTCGCCAAGTTCAGCGAAGGCAAGGCGCCCAAGAAGGTCGTCATCGTGCCGGGCCGCCTGGTCAACCTGGTCGTCTGATCGCGGGTGTTAAGGTCATGCCCATGCAACGCCGCCAACTCCTGACCCTGCTGGGTGCTTCGTCCCTGCTGCCCCTGGCCACGCTCGGGGGCTGTGGCTTTCAGCTGCGTCGCCAGCACGACATGGCCTTTCGCTCCATCCAGCTCAGTGGCTTCATCGGCACGTCGCCCCTGGCCACCGAGCTGGCACGCGCGCTCGACGCCAGCGGCGTGACCGTGGTCGAAAGCACCCTGCAGGCCACGCAAGCCGCATCGGCCGCAAAGGTGCCCGTCACCCACGTTGAGTTCGTGGCGCTGCAGGACACGCGAGACTCCCTGGTCTCGGCCAAAACGGCCTTCGGTCAGGTTCGCACCATGACGGCACGCTCCATCCTGCGTTTCGAGGTGCGGCGTGGCGACGGCAGCGTGCTGCTGCCCGCCTCCGACGTGGCCCTGGTGCGCGACCTCAGCTACAACGAACGCGACGCCCTGGCCAAGCAGGACGAGTCCGAAGCCCTGACCCGCGCCATGCAGACCGACATCGTCAACCAGGTGATGCGCCGCCTGGCCGCCATCAAACCTCAGCAGTTGCCGACACCGCCCGAGGCCAACAAGGCCACCGGCGGCGCCGCGCGCTGAGGCCCGGCCCCGACGCGCACCGATCGCGCACCCCGCATCCCCGACCATGCAGTTGCGCCTCGACCAACTCGCCACCCACCTCGCCAAGGGCCCGCTCAAGCCGGTCTACACCCTGCATGGCGACGAGGCCCTGCTGGCGCAGGAAGCCGGCGATGCCATCCGCACCGCCGCACGCACCCAAGGCCACACCGAGCGCCAGGTGCACACCGTGCTCAATGCCGGCACCTTCGACTGGGCCAGCCTGATCGGCGCGGCCAGCGAGATGTCGCTGTTCGGCGACCGCCAGTTCATCGAGCTGCGCATCCCAGGCGGCAAGCCGGGCAAGGAAGGCTCGCAAGCCCTGCAGCAGTACATCGAGCAGGCCGCCGGCAACGACGCGCTCATCACGCTGATCACCCTGCCCCGGCTCGACAAGACCCAGCAGTCCAGCGCGTGGTTCACCGCGCTGGATGGCGCCGGCATCACCCTGCGCTGCGACCCCATCGAGCGCCAGCAACTGCCGCTGTGGATCGCGCAGCGGCTCAAGGCACAGGGCCAGGAAGTCGAGCCCGGTGAAGCCGGCCAGCGCGCCCTGACGTTCTTCGCCGACCGGGTCGAAGGCAACCTGCTGGCGGCCCACCAGGAAATCGTCAAGCTCGGCTTGCTGCACCCGCCCGGCGTGCTCACGCTCGAGCAGATCGACGCCGCCGTGGTCGATGTGGCCCGCTTCGAGGTCTTCAAGCTGACCGAGGCCGTGCTCTCGGGCAACGTGGCGCGCACCCTGCGCATGCTCGACGGCCTGCAAGCCGAAGGCGAGGCCGCCGTGCTGGTGCACTACACCCTGGCCGGCGAGATCCAGGGCCTGTACCACGCGCGCCTGGGCCTGGATGGTGGCAAGCCGCTGCCCATGGTGCTGCGCGAGCAGCGCGTCTGGGGCCCGCGCGAGCGGCTCTATGAACGCGCATTGCCCCGCCTGCGCACGCCGCCCTTGGCGCGCCTGGTGGCACACGCCAGCATCGTCGACGGCATCGTCAAGGGCTTGCCCCACCCGCAGTGGCCGGTGGACGCCTGGGAGGCGCTGCGCCGCCTGGCACTGCAGCTGGCCGAGGTCGCGGCGCCCGCCTGAGAGCGTCCCGCCTCGGCGGCGGCCATTGACGCAGCGCCGCGTCTGCCCGGCCCCCGGCCGCGCCGCCCCCCCCTGATCCGGGGAGCGCCTCCGCTGGAAAGCCCCCAAGCGCCTTTTGCCCCTGCTGGCTACAGTCAAGCGACCATCGTTTGACGCGACACGGCAAAACCAACGTCGCCGGGACACCGTTGTGAGTACCGCCAACCTGATCCCCCTGAACCGCTCCGAGCACATGTACTGGGCCGGTGAAGGACACCTCGGCCCGATCAACCAGGCCTACATCCTGCGATTCGACCAGCCGCTCGACGAGGCCCTGGTTCGCCAGGCCCTGCGCGAGCTGACCACGGCCTTCCCGCGCATGCGCGGCATCGTCGTGCCCACGGCCTGGACGCACAAGCTGCGCATCCTGCCCGACGACCGCTTCGTCGACCAGCTCTTCGACGACTGCTACCGCATCGAGCTCGGCGTCGACCCCTCTTCGCGCGAGGCCCTCCAAGCCTGGCACACCCGCTTTCTCAACGAGCCGATCTCGCTGGAGCGCGGCCTGCCCTGGCGCGGCCGCTTCCTGCCGCACGCCACGCAGCCGGCCATCATGTTCTCGGTGCACCACATCATCGGCGACGGCCGCTCGATGGTGCAGATGCTGTGCGCCATCCTCGGGCGCCTCAACGGCCAGCCCATCGCACCCTGCAAGGTCGACTCCCCATCGATGATGCCGGCCGTCACCCCGCAAAAATGGTGGCAATGGCCCGGCAGCATCGCCCGCTGGTGGCGTGACAGCCGCGCCGAAAAAGCCGCCACGCGCAACGAACGCGTCATCCAGCTCGAAGACGGCAGCTCCAGCCACCACACCACCGTCAGCGTGCGCTACCACGAGATGCCCTTGGCCGCCGACGCCATGCGCGCGCTCGCCAAGCAGCACGGCACCACCGTCAACACCCTGCTGATGGCCATGGTGGCCAACACCTTCCTGGCGCTGGGCCACCGCGATGGCCCCGACCGACCGGGCGGCCCGCGATCGGTGGCGGCCATGCGCACCTCGGTCGACCTGCGCCGCTACTTCCCCGACGGCAAGGGCCCCGAGTTCGGCAACTTCGTCTCCGTGTTCACGGTGCGGGCGCGCCAACAAGCCACGCTGGCCGAGCAGATCGCCTCGCTCGAAGCGCAATCGAAGGCGGCCATGGCGCGCTTCGAACGCCGCGACTTCGCCCTGCCGCTCACCTTCTGGGAAATGGTGCCCTGGGTGGGCCGCACGCTCTACAGCCACCTGATCGTGCAGAGCAAGGTCAAACGCAGCCTGCCGGCGCTGTCGTGCCACCTCAGCAACCTGGGCAGCGCCGAGTTCATCAACCCCAAGGGCGGCAGCGTGCGCCTGTCCGAACTCTGGCCGACCACCATCAGCAACGTCTTCCTGCTGGGCGCGCTCAGCCTGAACGGCAAGCAGTTCTTCACCGTCATCCACCAGAACGACGAGATCTCGCCCGCCACAGTGGACCGCTTCCTGAACGAGCTCGATCGGCAACTGTGCGAATTGCGCGATCTGCAAACCGCGCCCTCGGCTGAAACCAATCGTGACAAGGCGCACGACAAAGCGCAAAACATCGTGGCGGCGGCCTGAAAACAAACGTTCGACCCTGAAGAAACCCGTGGCGTGACCGATCAAGAGGGAGTCAGCAGTACCGACACCCTCACCAAAGGTCACCATGGCCCCGCCCGCCCGACACCCCGCCTCCCAACCC
>NZ_LFRI01000087.1 GCF_001447195.1 Aquabacterium parvum
CGAACTCGCTCTTCTTGACCGCCTGGATGCGCACCGCCGTCTCGATGGTGGTCTTGAGCAGTTGCTCCACCCCCGCCTCACCGAGCACCCGACGAAAGCGCCCGATCTGGCTGGGATCGCATGGCAGGCGATGCTCAAAATACTCCTGTCCGCTGAAGAACTGGAAGCACACATCCTGCGCCCAGCGCTCGACCACAGACTCATCGCTCTCGTTGAAGGCGTGCTTGAGGTACAGCAGTGCCACCATCAAACGGATCGGCAGGCGCGGACGGC
>NZ_LFRI01000088.1 GCF_001447195.1 Aquabacterium parvum
ACACTGGCGACCACGCTCAAAGAAGGCCTGGTGGTGGGCATGCGCTCCATGCCCGGCAATCCGTACGACGGGCACACGCTGGATGAGACCATCGAGCAGGTGAGCATCCTGGCCAACCACCGGCCGCGTACTGTGATGGTGGACAAGGGCTACAAGGGTGCCGAGGTCGAGGGCGTGCAGATTCTCAGATCAGGCCAGCGGCGAGGCGTGACGCGCACGATGAAGGCCATGATCAAACGGCGAAGCGCGATCGAGCCGACGATCGGACACATGAAGAGCGACGGACGACTGGATCGAAATCCACTCAAGGGCGCGCTGGGCGATGCGCTGCATGCCGTGCTGTGCGGTGCCGGGCACAACATCCGCCTGCTGCTGAGCCTGTTGAGGCTTTTTGTTGCCCATCTACAGGCCGTTGTCTTGGCTTGGCTGGCGCGCTCGGCCTGTCACTACCGCGTTCAGGTTGCGCTGACTGCCGCGTGAGGCAATTGTTCAGGGCGGACTA
>NZ_LFRI01000089.1 GCF_001447195.1 Aquabacterium parvum
GCTGCATGCGGCCAGCTTCTGCATGAAGCACCTGCTTTGCCCTCTGTGTGCCATTAGACGGGGCGCTAAGTCGATGAAAGCCTACTTGGATAGGTGGGAGGTCATCCGAGCCGAGAAAACGGCTCTGAGGCCTTTTGTGGTGACTTTGACGGTGAAGAACGGTGATGACCTGGCTGAACGCTTTAAGCACCTTCATAGAGCCCAGCGCGAGCTATGGAAACGCCGGCAACGTGGTCGCGGCTCTGTGCTCGATGGTGTTGTGGGCGCTGTTTG
>NZ_LFRI01000090.1 GCF_001447195.1 Aquabacterium parvum
GCCGCTCCAAGTAAGCCAAACAGGCATCCTCGGAGCTGAACCAGTCGAGGAAATCGTTCCAATTGGACGGGTGGTCTTTACCTGCCTCTGGGCTTGCGATATGCTGGATATCCATCCAGTACTCCGGGGCTGCTGGCGCTAAAAGGATACCCCTTGCAAATATACAGCATCTCGGTGCTCAAGCTTGCAGCAGCTGCGCCAGGCCGTCGAGCCCGACCGGGGGCTTTGCCGTCCACGGGATCAGGAAGGTTTGCTTGGCCAGCCCCGCCTCGATGCGGGCCAACTGCTGCCGCTCACCTTGCTGGCGCGCGCGCAGCACCGGGTCGCGCGTGTGCGAGGCCAGGATGGACTTGTTGACCACCCAAGCGTGGGGCTCGATGTGGGCGCGACGAAGGTCGTCTTGCAAGGCGGCGGCTTGTGAAACTGGCGTGGTCTCCGGCAGGGTGATCAGGACGATGCGCGTGTGGTTCGGGTCTTGCAGGCGCATCAAGGGTGTCACGAGGTGCGCCGCCGATCTGCCTTCGTACTCCCGGGTCATCTGCCGGTGGTAGGCGCCGGTGGCGTCCATCAACAGCAGGGAGTGGCCAGTGGGGGCCGTGTCGAGCACCACGAAGGCGCTGCGCGCGGCCGACACCGTGCGTGAGAACGCGTGGAACACGGCCACCTCTTCGGTGCAGGGCGATTGCAGGTCTTCAAGCAGCAAGGCCTTCTCTTGCGCGTCCAGCCGCGCCCCTCGTGTGGCCATGATTTTGTCGATGTAGAGCTGGGTCTCGGCCTTCGGGTCGATGCGGCTGAGTTCCAGCCCGGGCAATTGCCCTTCGAGCGTCGAGGCCAGGTGGGCGGCCGGGTCGGTGGTGCTCAGGTGCACGGCGTGGCCGCGCTGCACCAGGCCGACGGCGATGGCCGCCGCGATGGTGGTCTTGCCGACGCCGCCTTTGCCCATCACCATGATGAGCCCCTTGCCGGCCTCCGACAGCTCGGCGACCAGCTTGTCGAGGCCGTCGCCGACGGAGGTTTGCGCGGTGTCGTCGCATGCCGGGGTCAGGGTTTGCGCGGCCTGATCGTTGAGCAGGGCGCGCAAGGCTGGCAGGCCCACGGTGTCGAACGTGCGCAAGGGCACGCTGGCCCGGGGCAGCGCCTTCAGCGGCGTGGGCATGGCATCGATCGCGTCCTGGTTCAGCTGTTGCAGCGCATCGGCCAGCGCATCGCCTTGCACCGAGGCGCGGAACACACCGTTGACGACCAAGTGCTGGCGCCGCAGGCCCAGCTCGCGCAACTCGCCCGAGGTGCGGGCGGCTTCGTTGAGCGAGCCCGCGTCGGCACGCGCCACCAGCACGACCGTGGTTTGTTGCTCGTCGCTGAGGGCAGCCAGCGCGGCGTTGAAGCGCGCCTCTTGCATCTTCAGGCCCGAGTGCGGGCCCAGGCACGAGGCGCCGCGGTCGTTGTCTTTGAGGAAGCCGCTCCAGGCCTTGGGCAGGCTGAGCAGGCGCAGGGTGTGACCGGTGGGCGCGGTGTCGAAGACCACGTGGTCGTAGGCGCGGGCGCCATCGCTGAGCAAGCTGGAGAACTCGTCGAAGGACGCGATCTCGGTGGTGCAGGCGCCTGATAGCTGCTCGCGCACGGTCTCGCGCTCTTGTTCGGTGCTGTGCGCCGCCATCTGCGACAGCACGCGCTGGCGGTAGCCTTCGGCCGCGACGTTGGGGTCGATGTTGAGCACCGACAGGCCTGGTACACCGGGCACTGGGGTGGCCGCGTTGCTCAGCGGCACGCCCAGCATCTCATCGAGGTTCGAGGCCGCGTCGGTGCTGACCAGCAGCACGCGTGAGCCGGCGTCGGCCAGCTGGATGGCGGTGGCGGTCGACAGCGAGGTCTTGCCCACGCCACCCTTGCCGGTGAAGAAGAGGTATCGGGTGGGCGATGGCAACAGCTTCATGGTGGCTCCTGTGATTCCATGTTGCCTCAAACGGGTGAGGTGGGCCGTGATCCATCACATGTTGCGGCCCAACGCGCCTCACTCCTTCGCCACCGCCTCCACTTGAATCCGCAGGTTCACGTTCATGTTGAAGCCCCAGTCCTTGCCGGCGCTCAGGCCAAACGCTTCGCGGTCGAACTTGCCCGAGGCGTCTGCGCCGCAGAAGTCGCGCTTGAGCATCGGGTGCGGCATGCACTTGATGTGGTGAACCATCAGCGTCATCGGGCGGGTCTTGCCGTTGAGCGTCAGCTCACCTTCGACCAAGGTGGGCGCGCCCGACCGGTTGCCGGCAAAGCGGCCCTTGAACGTCGCGCTCGGGTTCTTCTCGACGTCGAAGAAGTCCTTGCCTCGGGCCCAGGCGTTCATCGCTTCCAGGCCGAAGTCGATGCTGGCCAGGTCCATCTGCACGTCGACGCTGCCCGCGCCGGTGGCCTTGTCGTAGACGATGGTGCCGGCGCTCTTGTTGAGCTTGCCGCGCCAGTACGACAGGCCCATGTGGTCGGCCTCGAAGCTGGGGTAGGTGTGCGTGGGCTCGATCTCGTAGGTGACAGGCGCAGCGTGGGTGGCGGATGCCAGGGCGAGCAAGGTGGTGGCGAGCAGCAGCGGCTTCATGGTGGGTCCTTGGGGTGAGTGGTTTTCGCCATCCTCGCATGACCAGGGGGCGCCCTGGCATCGAGCAAACTAGCGATCAAACACACCAGGGACCCACCATGAACGCACCACTCACCCGCCGCCGCCTGCTCGTGCAGGCTTTGGTTGGCGCCGGCCTCGTTGCCGCGCCCGGCTAGCCGCATGTGCTCGCCGCCCCCGACCTGCTGGTGGCCAACGTGACGCAGCTCCACAGCGTGCGGGTGGCCCGCATCGCCACGCCGCGTTCGGCCGACGATGTGGCCAGGGCCATCGCAGCCTGGCCTGGTCGGGTTGCCGTGGGGGGCGGGCGCTACAGCATGGGCGGCCAGGTGGCCGTTGAAGGGGGTTTGCACCTGGACATGCGCCAGATGAACCAGTTGGTCTGGCTGAACGCAGCTGAGCAGAAGGTGCGCGTTCAGGCCGGCATGCGCTGGCGCGACCTGCAGTCCCTCATCGACCCGCAAGGCCTGGCCGTCAAGACCATGCAGAGCTACGCCAACTTCACGGTGGGCGGCGCGGTGTCTGTCAACGCGCACGGGCGCTACGTGGGCAACGGCCCGGTGGGGCATTCGGTGCGGGCGCTGCAGATGGTGCTGGCCGACGGCAAGGTGGCCGAAGCCAGCCGGCGGCAGAACCCGCAGCTGTTCCAGGCGGCCTTGGGCGGCTATGGCGCGGTCGGCGTCATCACCGAGGTGGAGCTGGACCTGGTGCCCAACGAGCGCATGGAGCGCGTCGTGCAGGCCGTGCGGCTGGAGGACTACCCCGCCTTCTTCCGCGCCCGCGTGCAGGCCGATCCTGCCAGCCTGATGCACAACGCCGACCTGATGCCGCCTTACTTCGACGAGCCCGTGTCGGTCACCTGGCGGCGAACGGACAAGGCGCTCACCGAGCCCGCGCGCCTGGTGGCCGAAGGCCAGCGTTACAGCCTGGAGCAGAACATGATCTGGCTGATGACCGAGGTGCCGGGGGCCGAGCGCCTGCGCAAATCGGTGGTGCACCCGCTGCTCAACAAGGCCCCGGCGGTGGTGTGGCGCAACCACGAAGCCAGCCTCGATGTGGCCGAGCTGGAGCCGCGCACGCGGCGCATGTCCACCTACGTGCTGCAGGAGTACTTCGTGCCGCCGAGGCACTTCGTGGCCTTTGCGCGGGGCATGGCGAAGGTGCTGCGCGAGCACGACGTGGAGGCGTTGAACGTGTCCATTCGCCACTCACCGGCGGATGTGGACTCGCTGTTGCCGTGGGCCAGGGAAGAGGTGTTCTCGTTCGTGCTGTATCACAAGCAGCGCACCCACGAGCGGGCGCAGAAGGCCGTGGGCGTGTGGACGCGGGTGCTGATCGACCTGGTCCTGCGTTGCGAAGGGCGCTACTACCTGCCTTATCAGCCGCACGCGACGCGGCTGCAGTTCGATCAGGCCTACCCGGAGGCGCGGGCCTTGCGCGAACTCAAACGGAGCGTGGACCCGCGGGGGGTGTTCTCCAATGAGTTGTGGGCGAAGTACCTGTGAGCTGTTTGCGGTTTCGCTCTGTTCGTCTTCGTGCATCCGCAATTGGGCGTGACTTCTCCCGCTGTTTGGGTCACGATCGCGGCGATCGGTGCGTAACATCGGACAAGCAATCAGATACCCCAGGAGATTACCTTGCAACGAAGAACGCTGCTGAAGTTATCTTTGCCCTTCGCTGCATCCGCTTTGGCGGGCTGCATCACTCGAACGATGAACGCCGAGACTCGGTACGTCGAGGACGTCCGATCCATCCTCATGTCGGCGGATAAGAAAACATTGGTCGTGCTGGGGTCCAAGCACCACTATGTCTTTGAAGTGCCGAGGTCGTTGCTGGCTGCGTTGTCCCCAGATCTGTACCCTTCTATCGAGGGCGCCAGTTTCAGCACATTCAAGGTGGACGCTGACAACGTGATACAGGGTGGGGTTCGGTTGATGCTCAAACACGATGCCCCCGCGGCACAGCGAGCGCAAGCTTCATCCATCGGATTTCAGGGCACGGCGTCGCCTGTTCTGAGTCTGGACATGCGGGGGACGCGGTATGCCGCACCAGTTGACTTTGACAGCAAGCTTGCTCAACCGCTCAAGCGCGCTTACGCCATCGATGTGATCGAGGTTCCGGGGCGCACGAAAGCGGTTTTGAAAGCGGCGATGACGCCCGTCACGATGGCTGCGGATGGGGCGATCGTCATCGGAGCGGTCGTGCTTTCGCCGATCTGGTTGACCTTGCTCATTGCCACGCATTGATTCATGCCATCACTCGATCGCTCGTTGCGATGCTGTTTGCCACTGTTGCTGGCATTGTCATGTGGTCTGGCGCGCGCCATTGGCGATCAGGGTGGATGCAATGGCGATGCACCCTTCGGGAAGGTTCTGACCGAGGGATCTCCATCAGAGCTGGAACAAGCCATTCAGAAGGTTGTCTCCAGACAAGAGGATCGGCGCGAGTTGGGTGTGTTCGCGCGCTTGGGGCAAGCGCTGCGTGGTCAATCGGAGGACCCGGTTTCCCGGGGGCAGGCCATCTTGGACGTCATCGAGGGCCGAAGCTTGTCTTGCAACAAGCGGGCACTGCTGTACCACGTGGTCGCCGCGGGGAACCTGCCGGTTCTGAACTACTTGTTGGATTCGCCGATGGGCGTTCGTGTTGGGGTCCCCCAGGACATCCTGTTCGAATGTGGGCACGACACCGGGATGCGCGACGCCCAGCGTGAGGGCCGCCGGGCTGCCATGGGTTTGCTCATTGACAGAGGTTTGGCCGACGTGCGCACCTTGAAGGAAGGCAAGTCACTCCTGCAGGCCTGCGGTGCCCCGGAACTCGTTGAATTGTTCCTGGAAAAAGGTGCGAGCACGGACCATCCAGGGCCCCTGCGTGCGCATGACCGATATGCGTTCAACGCCCTTGAAACGAGCCTCATCGCGGCCATCTTGGCAAAAGAGGACAGCTACTTCACGAATCGATCGCAGGAAATGAGCCGCGCTCGCATTCTTGCGAAAGCCACAGGGGCGACCATTCGGGGGCGGCCGACTGAGGCCCACATCAAGTGGTACTGTCGGTCGCCATCGAGGGCGAAGGCTTGCGTCGAGTTGTCCACCTTCATCGATGCTTCACCGGGGGTTCTTCGTCCCCCTCGCCAAGGTGAGCCGGGGTATGTCAGCCCTGAAGCCAAACTGCATGTTCTGGTGGTGACTGGCAGTGCGGGGATCCGAGGCCGATTGCCTTCGGTCACGGTCAACGTGGCAGATCGCAGTGCACCGATTGTCCTCGCGTTGGCGGCAAACACTCGAACAAGCTGGCAGGTTGTCTTGCGCGAGGGAGTGCAGTTGCAGAAGGTTCTGCTTGTCAGTCCTGTTGATCAGGTCATCTCGGGTGATCTCGATGCAACGATGGTCGAGGTCCACTCCAATGAAACCCCATCGTGCAAACCTTGCTTCTGGACGGAAGGATACGTGCACCACGATGCAGACAAGATGGCGCCCAGGGTTGCGGTCCGCAGCACCGGTTTGAAGGTCTCTTCATACCTGGAGGCTAAGCACGGTCAAGATGTTTTGATCACGGAGAGTCCGGCTGACAGCCAGTGAGCGATGGAGTCGTTTGACCCATGCGGACTCATTGCATCTGGCCTGCGCGCAGCCTAGGCTCGGGTTGCACAGATCGGTGAGTGCCGCGGCATCGATGTGTTGACAGGCCCGCGTGTGGCAGCGAACCAATGAACCTGAGCAAACTGCCCGTCACCGGCGCCCCCGAGGCTCCCAGAACAAGGTCCCCTTGAGCCAATCGACCAGCGGCAGCACGATGTTGAAGTTGTGCGTCTGCATGAGGTCGCGCCGATGGTGTAGGGCGTGCAGGCGGTGCAGCCGGCGGATGCCGGGCAGCCTGGCGATCCAGTGGTCTTCGGGCAGGTGTTCGCACACATGACAGACCTCGTAGGCCATGTAGCCCACCATCAGCGTGAGCGCGAAGAGGGCGCCCACGTTGGTGTTCCAGGTTGACAGCGCCAGCCAGGCACCGCCGGCACCCAAGCTGTAGAGCACGATCAACCAGGGCGGGAACAAGATGACCCGCCAGTCCTGTGGGGTCTCGTAGACCATTTGTCCCTCAACGAAGAAGCTGTGGTGGTCTCCCGTGTGGCGCTTGTAGAAGAGCGCGCTCCAGGGGTGTTTGACGTGGCCGCAGTGCAGGTGGACGCTGTACTCGCCCCAGCTGAACAGCGCCATCGTCAGGGGCACCGTGACCCACTCCCAGGCTGACACATCAACGATTTGATGAGCGAAGTAAGCCACGGCCAGCGCTCCGTAACCAAGCATGAAACCGCCATGCAGCCACGGGTTGTACCAGCGAGATATCTGGGCGCGATAGCGCTGCCGAAATGCGGTGGTGTCGTGGGCCATGGGTGCTCCGAAGTGGGCCGGTCAGCACCCAGTGTAGGCATGCCCCCGCTGCGAGGCGATCAGAAGAAAGCCTGAATCCCCGTCTGCGCCCGCCCCAGGATCAGCGCATGCACATCGTGCGTGCCCTCGTAGGTGTTGACCACCTCCAGGTTCACCAGGTGGCGCGCCACGCCGAACTCGTCGCTGATGCCGTTGCCACCCATCATGTCGCGGGCCAGGCGGGCGATGTCCAGCGCCTTGCCGCAGTTGTTGCGCTTCATGATGGAGGTGATCTCGACCGCAGCGGTGCCTTCGTCCTTCATGCGGCCCAGGCGCAGGCTGCCCTGCAGGCCCAGGGCGATCTCGGTCTGCATGTCGGCCAGCTTTTTTTGGATGAGCTGGTTGGCGGCCAGCGGGCGGCCGAACTGCTGTCGGTCGAGCACGTACTGGCGTGCGCGGAACCAGCAGTCTTCGGCCGCACCCATGGCGCCCCACGAGATGCCGTAGCGCGCGCTGTTGAGGCAGGTGAAGGGGCCTTTCAAGCCGCGCACCTCGGGGAAGGCGTTCTCTTCGGGCACGAAGACGTCGTCCATCACGATCTCGCCGGTGATGCTGGCGCGCAGGCCCACCTTGCCGTGGATGGCGGGGGCGCTCAGGCCTTTCCAACCCTTTTCCAGCACGAAGCCGCGGATCTGGTCTTTGCCGTTCTCGTTGCACTGCGCCCAGACCACGAACACGTCGGCGATCGGTGAGTTGCTGATCCACATCTTGCTGCCGCGCAGCGTGTAGCCGCCATTGACCTTGGTGGCGCGCGTGAGCATGCTGGCCGGGTCGGAGCCGTGGTTGGGCTCGGTCAGGCCAAAGCAGCCGATGAACTCGCCGGTGGCCAGCTTGGGCAGGTACTTGCGCTTGGTCGCCTCGTTGCCGAAGGCGTGGATGGGCACCATCACCAGCGACGATTGCACGCTCATCATCGAGCGGTAGCCGCTGTCCACGCGTTCGACCTCGCGGGCGATCAGGCCGTAGCTGACGTAGTTCAGGCCCGCACCGCCGTATTCGGTCGGGATGGTGGCGCCCAGCAGGCCCAGCTCGCCCATCTCGCGGAAGATGGCCGGATCGGTCTGCTCGTTGCGAAAGGCCAGGGTCACGCGCGGCAGCAGCTTGCCTTGCGCGTACTCGCGCGCGGCGTCCTTGATCATGCGCTCTTCCTGCGTGAGCTGGTCGTCCAGCAGCAAGGGGTCGGCCCAGTTGAAGGTGGCTTTGGTTGCGCTCATGGTGTGTCTCGTGGTGTGTCTCGTGGTGTGTGATGCTGGGGATGCGCAGATGCCGGCGGCATGCGTGCGGTGTTCAGATTGGCTCGGCCGATTGCAGCTCGCGCCACAGGATCTTGCCGGTGGCCGACTTGGGCAGGCGCTCGGCAAAGGTGACGATGCGCGGCGCCTTGTAGGCTGCCATGTTCGTGTGCGCCCAGTCGACGATGTCGGCTTCGCTGACCTGGCCGCGTGAGTCGGGCTTGAGCACGACGATGGCCTTGACGGTTTCGCCTCGCCGCTCGTCGCGCGTGCCGATCACACAGGCTTCCTGGATGGCGGGGTGGGCGTAGAGCAGGGCCTCGACCTCGCTGGGCCAGACCTTGAAGCCCGAGGCGTTGATCATGCGCTTGAGCCGGTCGACCATGTGGAAGTAGCCGTCCTCGTCGGTGCGGGCCAGGTCACCCGTGCGCAAAAAGCGCTTGCCGTCGAGCGTGACGAGGGCCTCGGCGTTGGCGCTGTCGTTTCGCCAGTAGCCCTGCATCAGTTGCGGGCCGTGGATGATGACCTCGCCCACTTCACCGGGTGGCAGTTCTTCGAAGGTCTCGGGGTTCACCACGCGCGAATCGACGTCGAAGATGGGGATGCCCAGGCACTGCTTCTTGGGACGCGGAACGGGGTTGATGTGCGTGGCGGCCATGGTCTCCGACAAGCCATAGCCCTCGATGTAGTCGAGGCAGGTGAGCGCCTTCAGGCGCGCGGCCACAGCTTCGGGCATGGCCGCGCCACCTCCGCCGATGCTTTGCAGGCTGCTCAGGTCGGCGCTTTCAATGCCCGGGTGGGCCAGCAGGTCCACCACCATGGTCGAGATCATCTGCGCGGCGGTGATGCGCTGGCGTTGCAGGCATTCGAGCGCGACATCGCGGTCCCAACGGGGCAGGATGACGACGGTGGCGCCCAGGTGCAGCACGCTGTTGAGGCTGCTCTGAAAGCCTGTGACGTGGAAGTAGGGCAGGGTGGCCAGGATGACGGCGTCACGCGGGCTGTCCAGCCAGACGCTGCGAGCCACGGTGCCGTACATGACGCTGCGGTGCGTGTGCATGCAGCCCTTGGGGTGGCCGGTGGTGCCCGAGGTGTAGGGCATCACGGCGAGGTCGTCGGGGCCGCCTTGCAGGGGATTGGGCTGGCGGTGCTCGGCCATCGCATCCGCCCACAGTGTCACGCCTTCGGTGTTGATTGGCTGGCGCGGCGCGGCGATGAAGTCGGGAACGCGCATGTCGGTCGGCGCGGTCAGGTGGTCGCTGTACGCGGCCACGAGCACGTGCTGCAGGCCTTCGCCGATGCGCCGGCCTTCCTCCAGCAAGGGCGCCACCTGATCAAACAGGTCCTGCGTGCAGATCAGCACCTTCGCGCCCGCGTCCTTGACCAGGTGCCGGATCTCTTGCGTGCGGTTCATCGGGTTGACCGGTACCAGCACGGCGTCGGCGCGCAACACGCCATACGCACCGATGGCGAACTGCGGGCTGTTTTGCGTGCACAGCAGCACCCGGTCGCCGCGCTGCACGCCCGCCACCTGCTGCAGCCAGCCGGCCAGCCACTCGGTCTGCACCTTGAACTGCCCATGCGTGACCACGCTGTCGTAGAACACGAGGCAGGGCTTGTCGGGGTGGCGCGCGGCCGAGGCCGCGACATTGGCCCACAGGTGCGCCTGCGGGAAGTCCAGCGAGCGGGGCACGCCGCTGGGCCAGTGCTGGAGGTGGCGATCTGACATGGCGGCGATGTTACGTGTCCTGTGAGCGGTTGACGGGCGATCAGGCCGCGCGGCCCAGCTCGATGAAGCGCGCGAGGTGGTGGTCCTCGTCGCCAAGCTGGTGGTCGATGAGGATCAGGCGCTTGGCGTGGTGGGCCAACGCCAGCTCCCACGTCATGCCAATGCCGCCGTGCAACTGAATCGCCTCTTGCGCCACCAGCGTGCCGATGCGGCCGATGCTGACCTTGGCCGCCGACAGCGCTCGCTCGCGTGCGATGCGATCGCTGCCCAAAGCCGCCGCCGCGTTGATGACCGCCGAGCGCGCCTGCTCCACCTCCAGCAGCACGTCGGCCATGCGGTGCTGCAGGGCCTGGAAGCTGCCGATGGGAACGCCGAACTGCTTGCGCGTCTGCAGGTACTCGATGGTCATGCGCTTGGCGGCCTCCATCGAGCCCAGGCTTTCGGCGCACAGCGCCAGCACCCCCAGCCCGATGGCGTGTTCCAGCGTGGCGTGGCCCTGCCCGGCTTCACCCAACAGGGCCGAAGCAGGCAGGCTCACCTGGTCGAGCGTGACGTCGGCCGTGCGGCCACCGTCGTGCGTGGCAAAGCCCCTGAACGTGAGGCCCGCTGCCTTGGCTGGCACGATGAACAACGCGATGCCATCGGCGTCAGCCACCTCGGCCGACACGCGAGCCGACACCACCAGCCAGTCGGCCTGGTCGCCCAGCGGCACCGCCGTCTTGCGGCCTTGCAGCAGCCAGCCATCGGCATTGCGATCGGCCTGCGTGGTCACATGTCGGATGTCATGGAAGGCGCAAGGCTCTTCATGCGCCAGCGTGGCGACCTGGCTGCCGTCGATCAGGCTGCCCAGCAAGGCTTTCTGCTCGGCGTTGCCCGCATGGGCCACGGCGCTGCCCGCCAGCAGCACCGGCAGGGCGGGCGTGAGCGCCAGGCCGTGCCCGATGGCCTCGAACACCACGGCGATGTCGAAGCCCTGGCCGCCGTAGCCCCCATCGGCCTCGCTGAACAGCGCGCCTGCGGCACCCACGTCGCACAGCTGTTGCCAGGCGCGGCGATCAAAGCCTTGCGCCTGCTTGACGGTGGCCATGCGGGCCTCGAAACCCATCTGTTCGCCGATGAAGCGGCCAAGCGTGTCCGCCAGCATGCGGCGGTCTTCGGTGTGCTGGAAGTTCATGGCTTGGTCCTCACAGGCCCAGGATCATCTTGGCGATGATGTTCTTCTGGATCTCGTTGGAGCCGCCGAAGATCGACAGCTTGCGGTTGTTGAAGTATTGAGGCGTGGCGTGCAGCGCCTCGGGTTGCGCGCCAGCCGGTCCGGCCTCGCCTTCTTCGATGAAAGCCAGCGCGTGAGGGCCCATGGCTCGGCGCAACAGCGCGTTCAGCTCCTGCCTGATCACCGTGCCCTTGATTTTGAGCATCGAGCTTTCCGCGCCCGGGGCGCCACCGCCTGCCACCGCCGCGATCACGCGCAGGTTGGTGGTCTTCATGTTCTCCAGCTCGATCTCGACGTGCGCCACGCGGGCGGCGAACAGTGGGTCATCGGCCAGGGGCTTGCCGTTCTTCTTCACGCGCTGTGCCACCGACTTCAACCGCTCCAGCGCTGCCACCGAAAAGCCCACGCCCGCGATGTTGGTGCGTTCATACGTCAGCAGGAATTTGGCGCAGGTCCAGCCCTTGTGCTCTTCGCCCACCAGGTTGGCGACGGGCACCTTCACGTCGGTGAAGAAGACCTCGTTGACCTCGTGCTCACCATCAAGCGTGATGATCGGCCGCACCTCCACGCCGGGCGTGGCCATGTCGATCAGCAGGAAGCTGATGCCTTCCTGCTTCTTGGCGTCGCGGTTGGTGCGAACCAGGCAGAAGATCATGTTGGCGTGGTGGCCCAACGTGGTCCAGGTCTTCTGGCCATTGACCACGTAGAACTCGCCCGAGGCGTCTTTCACCGCCGAGGTCTTGACCGAGGCCAGATCGGAGCCTGCACCGGGCTCGGAGTAGCCCTGGCACCACCAGTCGGCTCCGCTCAGGATGCGCGGCAGCCAGTGGCGCTTTTGCGCCTCGCTGCCGTATTTGATGAGCACGGGGCCCAGCATGTTCACGCCGAAGGGCACGGTGCGCGGGCAGTGCGCCAGCGCGCACTCGTTGTCGAAGATGAACTTCTGCACGGCGCTCCAACCGGTGCCGCCCCATTCGCGCGGCCAGTGGTTGGCCAGCCAGCCGCGTGCATTCAGGATGGCGTGCCAGCGCTCGTGGTCGGCCTTGCTCAGGTGGCGGCCTTCGCGCACCTTGTCGGTCAACTCGGCGGGCACCTTCTCGCGCAGGAAGGCGCGCACCTCTTCGCGGAAGGTCCGTTCATCGGGAGTGAAACTCAGGTCCATGGCGAGTCTCCTTCAAAAGATTTCGAACAGCCCGGCCGCGCCCATGCCACCGGCGATGCACATCGTCACCACGGCCCACTTCACGCTCGGGTCCTTTGCCTTTCGGCGGCGGCCTTCGAGCAGCACCGTGCCCACCAGTCGCGCACCCGTCATGCCGAACGGGTGACCGATGGAGATGGCGCCGCCATTCACGTTCAAGCGATCATCGGGGATGCCGAGCTTTTGCTGGCAGTAGATCGACTGCGAGGCAAACGCCTCGTTCAGCTCCCACAGGTCGATGTCTTCGACCTTCAGGCCGTGCCGTGCGAGAAGCTTGGGCACCGCGAACACCGGACCGATGCCCATCTCGTCGGGCTCGCAACCCGCCACGGCCAGGCCCCGGAAGGCGCCCAGCGGTTGCAGGCCCAGGCGCTCGGCCTCGCGGCGCTCCATCAGCACACAGGCCGACGCGCCGTCCGACAGCTGCGAGGCGTTGCCCGCGGTGATGAACCGATCGGCCCCGCGCACGGGTTCGATTTTGGCCAATGCTTCGTAGGTGGTGCCCGGGCGGTTGCAGGTATCGTGGTCGATGGTGGCCTGCACGTGCGTCACTTCTTTGGTGACCTTGTCCTGCACGGCCATGGTGGTCGTGATGGGCACGATCTCGTCGCGGTAGCGGCCGGCTTCCTGAGCTTCGGCCGTCTTGCGCTGGCTCTCCACCGAGAAGCGGTCTTGCGCTTCGCGCGATATGCCGTAACGCTGCGCCACGATGTCGGCGGTTTCGATCATGGCCATGTACAGCGCGGGCTTGTGTTCGACGATCCAAGTGTCGAGCCCCGAGTTGCCGTCTTCGCGCGTGCGGATGCCCGAGATGCTCTCGATGCCCCCCGCGATCATGGCCGGTGCGCCTTCGACCACGATGCGCCCGGCCGCCATCGCAATGGCCTGCAGGCCCGAGGCGCAGAAGCGGTTCACGGTGGTGCCCGCGATGCTAAGCGGCAGCTCGCTGCGCACGATGCTTTGCCGCGCGATGTTGCGGCCCGTCGTGCCTTCCGGGTAGCCGCAGCCGAGGATGCAGTCTTCGATCAACCCAGGGTCGATGCCCGCACGTTCGACCGCAGCTTTCACCGCGAACGACGCCAGCGTGGGCCCAGGTGTGATGTTGAGTTCACCGCGATGCGACTTGGTCAGCGGTGTGCGGGCGGTCGAGACGATCACCGCTTCGCGGCTGTGTTGAGAGGGGTGCATGGTGGCCTCGTGTTTGAGGTGTTCGGATGTCGGGAGGGCTGGCGGGCCCTGGTGGCGGTCGATGCTGTCGGCGAGTTCAACCGCTGTTCAGCGAATCGAAGCCGAGGCCCTCGGCCACCAGCCTCTCCAGCAAGGCCGACGGTTGCCAGAACAGCGCATCGGCCTGAGTGAACTCGCGGATGTCCGCCAGGATCTTCGCCAGGCCCACCTGGTCGGCGTGCCACATCGGCCCGCCCTTGCTGCGCGGGAAACCGTAGCCGTGCACCAGCGTGACATCCACGTCCAGCGGACGCAAGGCGATGCCCTCGTCGACGACCTTGGCTCCTTCGTTGACCATGGCGGCGATGTAGCGACGCGCCAGCTCTTCGCGCGTGAAGCTGCGCGGTGTCACACCGGCCTTCGCGCGCTCTTCATCGATGATCGGTGCCACGTCGTGGTTGGGCGTGCCCGTGCGTGAACCGGCTTCGTACACGTACCAGCCGCGCCCTGTCTTCTGCCCGAACCAACCCTGCTCGCAAAGCCGGTCGGCGATGTGCACGTAGCGAGCGCGCGGGTCGCGCGTGGCGGCGCGGCGCTTGCGCGCGGCCCAACCGATGTCGCCACCCGCCAGGTCGCTCATCTCATAAGGCCCCATCGGGAAGCCGAAGGCTTTGACCATCGCGTCGATCTCGAAAGGCGAGGCGCCGTCTTCCATCAGGTGGTCGGCCGCCGTGCGGTAGACGGCCAGGATGCGGTTGCCGATGAACCCATCGCACACACCAGCGCGCACGGGCACCTTCTTCAAACGCTGTGCCAGCGCGAAGCCCGTGGCCACCACGTCGGCCGACACCTGCGCCGGCACCACGATCTCCAGCAGCTTCATGATGTGGGCTGGCGAGAAGAAGTGCAGCCCGATCACGTCGCCCGGCCGCGAGGTGCTGCGCGCGATCTCGTCGATGTCCAGGTAGGAGGTGTTGGTGGCCAGCACCGCCCCAGGCCTGCAGACGCGATCCAGTTCGGCGAACACCGCGTGCTTGACGGCCATGTCCTCGAACACCGCTTCGATGACCAGGTCCACATCGGCGAAGGCCGCGTAGCCGACGGCACCTTGCCAACACGCCATCACCTCGGCCTTGCCATCGGGTGTCAGCCGACCCTTGGCCACGTGCCCGTCGTAGACCTTTTCGATGCGCGCACGCCCCAGCGCCAGCGCGGCCTCGTCGCGCTCGACGCTCACCACTGGCAGGCCCGCGCTCAGCAGCGCCACCGCGATGCCCGCGCCCATGGTGCCGCCGCCCACCACGCCCACCTTGATCAAAGGCCGTGGCTGGGCCACGCGGGCCTCGGGCGTGTCCATCACGGCGGCTTCGGCACGCTGCAGGTGGGCGAGCGCCGCGAGTTCTGCGGGCGATGGGGCAGGGGTATCGGCGGGCATGTCTCGCTCCTGGGCGCGTTCTGCGCTTTTATTGGGAAGGCCAAGTCTGCGAGGCCGGTCAGCAAAGGAACTGGCCACCGCGTCAGAAGGCACCCAGCATCCTCCCAGAGCGATCTACCTTTGACAATCCGATCTTCCATTGACAGGCTGTCAAGCCGGTTTTGACAATCGTGCGATCATTGATGCCATGGCCGACGCCCCCATGGACCTCCACGCCCTGACCCTGCTGGTCGACATCCTCGACGCGGGCTCGCTCAGCGAAGCCGCCCGGCGCCTGAAAACCAGCCGAGCCAACGTCAGCTACCACCTGAGCCAGCTCGAGCGCAGCCTGGGCCAGCAGCTCGTGCGCCGCAGCACCCGCCGCATCGCCCCCACCGAACTCGGCCTGCAGCTGTGTGAACACGGCCGCAAGATCCGAGACGAGCTTGCCGCCGCGCGCGACACCATCTCTGCGCTCGGCCAGTCCCTGCAAGGCCGAGTGCGCCTGAGCGTGCCCAGCGGATACGGCCAGTTGGTGATGTCGCCCTGGCTGATCGACTTCAAGCGCGCCCACCCCGGCATCGTGCTCGACGTGGTGTTCGAGAACCGCGTGGTCGACCTCATGCGCGACGAGGTGGACGTGGCCGTGCGCGTGCTCTCCGACCCGCCTGAGCAACTGGTGGCCCGAGAGATGGGCGCGGTGCGCTACGTGGCCTGCGCCTCGAACGCCTACGTGGCTGCCCACGGCCTGCCGCAGCAGCTCCAAGACCTGTGCACCGCGCCGCTGATCACCTCGGCGGTGGTGGGGCGGCAGTTGCGCCTGGCCGCTTACCTTCACGGCGAGCGCCACGAGGTGCCGCTCTCGCCCACGCTCACGTCCGAGAACTTTCACTTCCTGCGCGAGGCCATCGAGGCCGGTCTGGGTGTGGGCCTGGTGCCGGACTACGTGGTGCAGTCGCTCATCGACGCGGGCCAGGTGCAGACCACGCTCGACGACTGGAAGCTCAGCATCTTCGGCACGCGCATGTTCATGCTCTACATGCCCAACCGCCACCCCACGCGCGCCATGTCTGCCTTCATCGAGTTCGTCTTGTCGCGAGCGCGAGCGGAGGCTTGACGACGCCGAGCGCAGGAGACTTGCCCAGCGCCACTCGGTGCACTGGCGCGCGCAGGACCGAGCCCATGCGTGAGGTTGTTGCAAGCCGTATCAGGCTTGTTGCGTTTGTTGCCATTTTCCGGCGTTCGGGCCCCTGATGGGGGGAGGGGTGGGGCAGGGCGCTGCTCCTAAACTCCCGGCACCAAACAAACCAAATCAGGGACCATGAATTTGCCAAGCCTGTCGGACCTGGCCGGGCTGCTGTCTGCGTGGGCGCAAGACACCCGGCTGCACGCGCTGGCGGCCACGCATGCCGAGCAGCCCTTGCCCGCTGACTTGATGGTCGAGCGCTTCGAGCTGCACGAAGC
>NZ_LFRI01000091.1 GCF_001447195.1 Aquabacterium parvum
TTGGCACCAGATCACCGGGGACAGCTTCATCGTTGATGTGCGGCCCATCGTTGGAGATCCCGCCGAGGGGTTCATGGAGGTTTTCAAGTACGCCGTCAAGTTCAGCGATCAGCCGGTTGCCGATACATGGCATGCCCTTCAGACGCTCAAGGGGAAACGCCTTCTTGGTTCTGCTGGGTGCTTCCGAGGTGTCGAGGTGCCGGAAGAGCTGACCGATGAGCCGCTCGATGAGCTGCCGTATGTCGAGCTGTTCTATCGCTATCTGCATGGAAA
>NZ_LFRI01000092.1 GCF_001447195.1 Aquabacterium parvum
TGTATTGCGATCCGATTCCGCTCAATGCCGAACAAGAAAAGGCTTGGCACGTACAGCGCGTCACGCTCGATGAACTGCTCGAAAAATGTGATTATGTCGTGCCGATGGTTCCGATGGCCGCAGAGACACTGCATCTGATCGATGCCACCGCGTTGGCCAAGATGAAAACCGGTAGCTACCTGATCAATGCATGTCGCGGCTCGGTCGTGGATGAGAATGCGGTGATAGCAGCACTGGCGTCTGGAAAACTAGCTGGATATGCAGCCGATGTCT
>NZ_LFRI01000093.1 GCF_001447195.1 Aquabacterium parvum
AGGACATTGCGCGCTTCATCGATAGACTTCATTCCAGCCATTTCAACTCCTGTGTAGTTGGCTTGGTTAGGGCAGGGGAGCGGCGTTCCAGGCCAATCCCCTACCCGTCTGATCCCTCGGCGGCTACGCCGCTTTGTGGCGATTCGCATGCGAAACGGCGTAGCCCTTTCCATGCAGATAGCGATAGAACAGCTCGACATACGGCAGCTCATCGAGCGGCTCATCGGTCAGCTCTTCCGGCACCTCGACACCTCGGAAGCACCCAGCAGAACC
>NZ_LFRI01000094.1 GCF_001447195.1 Aquabacterium parvum
ATCAGGCCGCCACCATGGCCGCCTTGAAGGTCAAAAAGCTCAGCAACGAACTCCAGTTATCCCTCCTGTAGTGGCACGCTGACTAGGTCAACCTAGTCAAATCAACCACTTACAGCATTTGGTGTCGAACTCGGGGGTGGCAGGTGAACGGCAGCTTGTGCATGAGGCCCCTGTGTGTTGATTGCCGAGCCGATGGCCCGTTTGAGCGCAAGCATGCCACGAGCCCTTGCGCGAGCCTAGAAGCGCATGCCTGGCTGATTACTGCCGCCGAGAAGGCGGCTCGCTTGGCCTGCGCATGCGGGGTATTCAGCATTGGCCTAACGCCCAAGTTCAGGGGCGCGCGCTTGGCGAGGCCGAAGCGAGCAGTGGTGGAGGCGTCCCCTGCAACGCCCAGTTAGGCCGGTGCAAGTAGCACAGCCGTTGCGCGGCCAGCGAACCCGCACACGAGGCGCAAGCCTGGTGTGCGCGATGAACTGCAGTGGCAGCCCTTGATGTGAACCGTGCCATCACGCCTCCCTTTGCGTATGGCGTCAGCCATGCGCTGACGAAGACCTCAATCTAACGCACCTTCCACCTGAGCGGCAGCGGTGCCAGCACACCAACTTGGTGGCAAGAACGAATGTGCGACTGCCGCCGAGGAGGCGGCTCGTGTGGCCTGTGCAAGCAGCGTATTACGCGAGGGCCTAACGCCCAAGTTCAGGGGCGCGCGCTTGGCATGGCCGAAGCGATGCGATGTATTGGCGTCCCCTGCAACGCCCAGTTAGGCGCTGGTTATACGAAGGGGATGATTCACGCATGAGTGCTCTTCCAGCGCTGCATCTCTTCGTCGATGAAGTGATTCACCAAGTCGGAGAACATGCGCTCAATGGCGTCAGGGCTTAGGCCTTCCTGCTCAGCCCATTGGCGACGCTTTTCAAGCATAGCTTTGAAGCGTTCGGGCGCACGAACAGAGGTCGCTGACGTTTTGAACTTTGCTGCCGCGAGGACGTATTGGTAGCGTTTGCCGATGAGGCTGACAACAGCCCTGTCAAGCAAGTCGATTTCGGTGCGGATGTCGTCCATTCCCGCGCATTGCTCTGGCGATAACCTGTTTTCGATTTGCATCCCTGTTCCTTATGTGTGTGCGCCTAACGAATGAAAGGGACTTCCCCGTCCCGAGCTAGCCGCATATTGCGGCGAACGGCAACGAAGTGCCACGATGGGGTTGCGAATCTCATCCACTCACTCGGAAGGGGAAGTCCATGACCATTTTGTTCGTT
>NZ_LFRI01000095.1 GCF_001447195.1 Aquabacterium parvum
CCGAATACGGCTAAACCGTCTGTCAGATCACGGCATGGCCCCCTGCAACATGGGTTGCGTGATGTGTGACCTGTTCACACGGGGGAGCGGGGGAGTCCCCCGGCCAGGAAGGGGGGGGTATGTCGCCACCCGACCTGGAAAAGGAAAGCCCCGAGTCCTGGTCAGAGGAGTTCGGGGCTGATGGAATCGAGACGCTACCCAGGCGGGTTGATCGGTACGGTAAGGCAAAGAGTCGTGCGCTCGATGTAGCGCAGTTTATCGGCGACCACGTTG
>NZ_LFRI01000096.1 GCF_001447195.1 Aquabacterium parvum
GCATGGCCCCCTGCAACATGGGTTGCGTGATGTGTGACCTGTTCACACGGGGGAGCGGGGGAGTCCCCCGGCCAGGAAGGGGGGGGTATGTCGCCACCCGACCTTGAAAAGGAAAGCCCCGAGTCCTGGTCAGAGGGGTTCGGGGCTGATGGAATCGAGACGCTACCCAGGCGGGTTGATCGGTACGGTAAGGCAAAGAGTCGTGCGCTCGATGTAGCGCAGTTTATCGGCGACCACGTTGAAGGTCAAGAAACGCTTCACCAGCGGCTCACC
>NZ_LFRI01000097.1 GCF_001447195.1 Aquabacterium parvum
CGGTGAGGGCCTTCTACGGGATCGTAGCTGCTGGCCCGGATGTTGACACGCCGCCCTGGCTGTTCATCCTGGCCAGACACATCGACGCCTGGGACAAGGCCTCGCAGGCCTACATGATGGCCGTGCATCAGCATGCCCGGCCTGTCCTCAATGACATGGAGCGCCTCTCCGCGTCGAAGTAAGCCGGGGGGCTGGGGGACACCCCAGTGAGCCCGAAGGGCGTTGCAGAGGGAGGGGTACCCGACCGGTCCACCTTCAAGCCAACCAGCGGAG
>NZ_LFRI01000098.1 GCF_001447195.1 Aquabacterium parvum
TGGGCGCCAGCCCCAGCTTCTTGGCCAGCTCGGCCAGTTGCCCGCGAGCGACCTCCAGCAAGCGGCTGTCGGTGGGGTGGGCAATGGCCTTCTCCTGCACCGTGGTGTCGACGATGACGCGCTCGAACTCGCTCTTTTTGACCGCCTGGATGCGCACCGCCGTCTCGATGGTGGTCTTGAGCAGTTGCTCCACCCCCGCCTCACCGAGCACCCGACGAAAGCGCCCGATCTGGCTGGGATCGCATGGCAGGCGATGCTCGAAATACTCCTGTC
>NZ_LFRI01000099.1 GCF_001447195.1 Aquabacterium parvum
GCGAGCTATGGAAACGCCGGCAACGTGGTCGCGGCTCTGTGCTCGATGGTGTTGTGGGCGCTGTTTGGTCATACGAAGTGAAGCGGGGAGACAACTCGGGCCAGTGGCACCCGCACCTGCACATGATCGCCTTGGCTGAGGTCGAGCCCAGCCAGGAGCGCTTGTCGCGGGATTGGCACCAGATCACCGGGGACAGCTTCATCGTTGATGTGCGGCCCATCGTTGGAGATCCCGCCGAGGGGTTCATGGAGGTTTTCAAGTACGCCGTCAAGT
>NZ_LFRI01000100.1 GCF_001447195.1 Aquabacterium parvum
CGCCCGCAAGGGCCTGAAGGGCCTTTTTGCGCCCGCCTTGTGGCTGGCCATGTGGGGCATGTGGGTCCGAGCAAGCCTTGAACGCAGCCACGATCATGCACTCAAGGGCTCAAATTGAATTTTGCAAGGCCGACTCGAGAACATCCGCAGCGAGGTGATGCCATTGAGCGACAGGGTGGCCAGGCCGGAGCGCACATCACCAATGATGGTGCCGCCCGTGAGGGTGACGGAGCCCAGCAAACCCGCCTGACCATATGCCTGCAGAGTGAAGTTGGCCGACAGCGACGTGCCAAAGAGCACATCGACGCGGTCGAAGGACGAGGTGAAGTCGATGTCCAGGTACTGGCCCGTGGTGCTGCCGCCACCTTGGTCGACCCACAGCACGTTGGGGGCGCTGGCGCCGGCGATGAGGCCGGTCAGCGTGTTGTTGGCGCGGGCGCCGCCGCTGTGCGAGTCTTCGAAGGTCACGCCAAGCGACTGGTACTGGGTGGTGACTTGTTCACCGGACCAGATCGGGCCGCCGGCCAGCGTGTCGAAGTCAATGGTGACGGCACCAGCCGAAGCGTGGATGGCGAGGGCGGCGAGCGGAGCGCTCAGGGCAAAAAATTTGGACATGGTTTCCCTATTTAGGTTGGGGGCGACCACCTTGGGGGTGATCAGGTGTTGCTTCTCGGGCCGGCCGGGCAGGGGGCGCCAGGCCGTAGCCGCACGCTGATTCAACACGGTCTGCGTGCCTCGTTAGGATAGGGGCAGGCCATGGAAGAAATCAGCCTGAACGCATCCCTAGGTTGAGGGAGATCAGGCAGGGCCGATGGTGCCTCGCTCTTCGAGCGAGTTGTCATCCCGCAAGATCACAACAAGTCACCTCGGAGGAATTCATGAAGTTCGCACTCGCGGCCATGGTCGCCAGCCTGTTCGTCGCATCTCAGTCGTGGGCGTACCAGCCCCGAACGGGCGACATCGTCTTTCACACCTCGACGTCGGCCCAAAGCGCAGCCATCCAGGCCGCCACCCACTCCGCATACAGCCACGTGGGCGTCGTGGTTCACGACCTGGGCAGCCCCAAGGTGCTCGAAGCGGTGGAGCCCGTGAAGCTCACTTCGCTTCAAGCTTGGCTGAAACGAGGCAAAGGGCAGCATTACGTGATCAAGCGCCTCAAGCAACCCCTGGCGGCTTCGGCTGCGGCGCAAATGGAGCTGGACGCCAAGCGGTTCATTGGCAAGCCCTACGACCTGACTTTCGAGTGGTCTGACGACCGCATTTATTGCTCCGAGCTGGTGTGGAAGCTCTACAAGGGCAGCGCGGGGATCGAGCTGGCGCCGCTGTCGCAACTCAAGAGCTTCGACCTCACATCGCCCGCCGTGCGGTCCAAGCTCAAGGAGCGCTACGGCAGCCAGATCCCCCTGGATGAACCTGTTGTGCCGCCATCGGCCTTGTTTGACTCGCCCTTGCTGGAGACGGTCGCCGAGCGTTGACAGAGACCGGCGGTATCCATCGTGGAAAATGCCGGCCATGAACAAAAAACAAACTCAGGCAGAAATCGCCCGCCGCATCGCCCAAGGCGAAAGCAAGGCATCCATCCACCGAGCATTGAGTGGAGGCGAACTCAGTGAACGCCAGGTTGCCAACCTCATCGCCACCCACGCGGACCCGCAACTGACGCAGAAGCACGCAGGTTTGGTGACGGCCCTGGTCATCATTTCCTGGATCCAGTTGGCGCTTGCCATGGTGGTGGTCCTGGTGGTTGGCGCGCCGCTGGGTTGGGGAGCGTTGTTGTTCCTGATGGCGTTCACCGCCGCCTTCGGTTACCTGTTCATCTGGGGGTTCAAGCACCACAAGGCCTGGGCCTACACGGCCGCGTTCATCCTCTCGTGCTCGAACCTGCCCAAGACGCTGAAAGACTTCAACTCTGAGCCCATCACCAGCATCGTGGCCCTGCTCGTCGGAGCAGCGATCATCGCGTTCACTTGGTACGTGCGCAGCAAACTGTTCCCCGATTTGCTTTTCTTCGGGCCCAAAAAGGTCAAGGGCGCATTCGTGTTTTCTAGCTGATCCGCGACGGTCGTTTCGGGCTGCGAACATCGGCATCCCCCCCCCAGTTTGCAGTCCGCGCGGCGCCGCCCGGTCGTTGACATCGGCCATCGCCTCATCAGAATGGGATCCCTCATCAACTGGGGGATCCACATGAAGCATCGGGCTTTTTCTGCCGCCTTGGTCACCGCCTTGGGCCTGGCGACTGCACTGCCAGCTCAGGCTCAGTCCGTCTACCTGAACCAGGACAACATCGCGGTGTCCGTGGGTGCAGGCACGTCTGCGGGCACGTTCAACAACACGTTCTCGGGCGGCGCCACGATCACCAAGGTCATTGACGCCCCCACGGCAGACGCCGCTGAATTCCACAATCAACAGACCCACATCTGGTTCACCGCCAGCAGCGTGGGTGGTGGGCTGGAGTTGCTGTTCGACTTCGGCCAGGCCTACGACATCCAGACGCTGCACTTCTGGAACTACGACGGCGAAGCCTATGACGTCGACAACGTCAGCTTCAAGTTCTTCGACGCGGGCAACCTGCAGGTGGGGGCCCTGGACATCCAGCCTGCACTGGGCAGCTCGCCTGCCATCTACGCGCAGGACATCGGCCTGGCCGCGCCGCTGAATGTGCGTTACGTCAGCGCCTTCCTGACTGGCTCGAATGCCCAGGTGGACTTCCAGAACATCGGTTTCACGGCCGTGGCCTCGGTGCCCGAGCCCGGCGTGCTCACGCTGATGGGACTGGGTGGGCTGGTGCTCGTGCCCACCTGGCTGCGCCGCAGGCAAAGGGCTTCGATCTAGGGGGCAGGGGGCTGGGCGGCAGGGCCTTTCCACGTCAGAATGGACGTGAAAGCGCAGACCCAACGCAGGTCATGCGCGTGGCACAAAACAAGACCCGTGTTTCAGGAGGTGGCTCATGGCCGAATCGTTCCCACCCGCCCGCCCGGTGGCCCCCAATGCAGAGCCCTTTGGCGCGCGACGCGTGCCACTCTGGGTCGTGGCCTTGCTCACCTTGGGCTCTGCTGCTATCGCGGCTTGGGCCACCCAGGCCTGGCTGCTCCATGGCGCGGCCTCCGCGCAGGCGGTGCACGCCACCTTGTCAGGTGATCAGGGGCCGATCGAGTTGATGCCGACCGCAGCGGGTCCTGCGACCACGCGCTCGTCAGAGCACGCGCCCACCATGCTCTACGGCATGCTGCCCCTTCACACCGGTCACGGCTTGCGCGACGAACAATGCCGTCAACTCGCTGCCGACGCCTTGAAAGAGGCCGGCGTCACCGAGATCGACCAGACCGGAGATGCCGCCCTGTTCGCTCGCCAGGGCGACTACGCCTTGTTCGTTGGCTGCCACCTGGATCAGAAGCTGGTCCTGGTGGGGGCTGCCGGTCCCGTGCCAGAGCAGGCCGAGTCGCTCCAGGAGCAGCTGCTGCGCTCGCTGCAGACTCGGTTTTGAGCACGGCGTGAGCCGGGCCTGAGCCAAGCACGCCCGGGGCGGCGGCACAATCTCGTCCATGTGGACCCAGATCACCTTGGCCGACCTCGGCCACCCCGAACACGCCGACGCCATCGTCAACTTGCTGGATGCCTACGCCCGCGACGAGATGGGTGGTGGGCGCCCTTTGAGCGAGCACGTGCGGCGCAACCTCGTGCCCGAGTTGCGCAAGCGCCAGGGGGTGCACGTGGTGCTGGCCTTTGCGGGTGACGAAGCAGCGGGCATGGCCATCTGCATGGAGGGGTTCTCGACTTTTGCGTGCGAGCCTTTGCTCAACGTGCACGACATGGTGGTGCTGCCGGCGCACCGGGGGCAGGGCCTGGCTGGGCAACTGCTGGCCGAGGTCGAGCGCCTGGCGCGCGAGCGGGGGTGCTGCAAAGTCACCCTGGAGGTGCTCGAGGGCAATGTGTCGGCGCAGGCGGCTTACCGGCGAGCTGGGTTCGCTGGTTATCAGCTCGACCCCCGCATGGGGCGCGCCCTGTTCTGGCAGAAGCTGTTGGCCTGAGGTTTTCGGCCACAGTGCCCGCGTCTGGCCCGCATTGGGTCCGTGTTGGGCCCGCGTTTCACCGGGTGATGCCGCGCCGAGAACCTCGGCATCATCTGCCCACACCTTTTGCTGGAGTTTGACCATGGATGCGCCCCGAGCCACCTTCACCCGCATGGAAGAAAGCACCCAGGCCGACTGGGCGGTGATCCTGCCGGAGGCCATGAAGATGGCCCGCTCCCTGCCCGATCGGGTGATGGAACACCTGCGCTTGCTGGACGGCGACTTTGGCGGTTTTCCGGTGGACCGGCTCAGCCATTGCCTGCAGGCTGCCACGCTGGCCGAGGCCGACGGGCGAGACGAGGAGTACATCGTGTGCGCGCTGTTGCACGACATCGGTGACACGCTGGGCAGCTACAACCACCCCGACATCGCCGCCGCCATCCTCAAACCCTTCGTGAGCGAGGCGAACTTGTGGATGGTGCAGCACCACGGGATCTTCCAAGGGCACAACTTCTTTCACCACATCGGGCTGGACCGGGACATGCGCGATCAGTTCGCGGGACACCCTCACGCAGAACGGACTGCGGAGTTCGTTGAGCGTTACGACAACCCGGCATTCGACCCGGCCGCGCCCACCCGGCCGCTGAGTCACTTCGAGCCCATGCTGCGGCGCGTGATGGCCAGTCCCAAACAATCGGTTTACAAGGCGGCCATGCGCGAGGCGTGAGTTCGCTCAGGGGGGGGCGCACCCGGGATTGCCCTGCCCCGTGAATCCGGGAGACGAGGGCAGTTTTGCGACAGTTGAGGTGTGCCTCAAACGCCCCCGGTCGATCAGGGGATTGGAATCGCACCGCATCAGTGCTTTACTAGCTGTCTTGAGAAATATGTCTCACCCGAATGGGTGAAGGGATGCCCATGAAGACCCTGTCGTCGCTGCTGCCGCTTGGATGGATCCTGTCTGCGGCCGCTCTCCTGCCTGGGCAGGCGATGGCGCTGGCCTATTTCGACTCCGCCGAGATCACGGCGGCTTCGACGGTCAGCAATTCCTCGTTCAGCTACCTCGATGGCGTGGGTTATGTGCTGACGGCGAACCAGTCTGCCGGCAACTACGTGGCCTGCACGGGCGCGGCCTTGTCGTCGCGCCTCATCCTGACGTCCTCGCATTGTTTCGATTTCAACTACGACAACAAGACGGACAACAGCCGCTCCATGTTCTACGCATGGGAAGGCGAGGGCGCAAGCCGCGGGCTGACCCTTCACAACGGTGATGTGGTCGTGTCCCCGAAATACGAAATCATCCTGGCTGGGGGTTACAAGGCCTACAGCGACGTGGCCTTGATCGTGCTGGACACGCCCCTGGCGGCCACCACGCAGACCTACTCGGTTTACTCAGGCGAGCTGTCCGACAGCGCCCTGTCCAAACTCGGGGACGGCGCCATGGTCGTGGGCTATGGTCAGCACCACGAAGAGGGGCGCTTCATCGAGGGCGGCAGTGTTTACAACCGCTGGATGGGCTACACCCAGATCACCGGTTACGACGACGAGAAGGGCGGCACCTTGTCCGCCGTCCTGGTTCCTGGTGGTGCGGCCTTGGCAGGTGGGGACTCCGGTGGGCCGCTGATGTCCTGGACGTCGTCTGGCCAGGGCGTGATCTTCGGCACCGCCGCCTATGCCCGCGACAACCAGAACAACGGCCGCTACACCGACCTGGGCGATGAGTCGTTCTGGAGCTTCATCGGCGAGCAAGCGGATTTCATCCGCGATGTGGCCCTGAAGTATGGTGAAACGGTCAGCTTCTACAACGATGCCGACCTCGCGGCCTGCCGCCAGGGCAGCACCTGCCCCTTGAGCGGCCCAGGCAGCGTGAGCCACGCACCCGAGCCCAGCGAATGGGCCCTCCTGCTGGCGGGCCTGGCCACGGTGTGGGGCGTGTCGCGCCGCCAAAAACGATCAGCCTGAGGCGACTCGCTTGATGCATGAACAAGGCCCGCGCGATGCGGGCCTTTTCGTTCAGGGCTTCCTGGTTGGCCCTGGGTGAATCAGTGGCTGATCATCCACGGGCGCTTGCTCGGGAAGGCCTTGGCGCCATTGGCCGCCGTGACCGTCGCGCTGCGGATGCCCTTGCTTCCGCTCGAGCAGCAACCGCAGCCTGATGGGTGCTTCAGTCTGGCGTAGCCACCCTCCTGGTAGCCCTTTGACGTCATGGGCGCGTGGCGGGCGGTTTCGTTTCGGTCCATGGCCGTGCGGGTGTCGCTGCTCAGGCAGGCCAGGCGCGGCGCGCTGACGAACACGCGCGGCGAATGGGTGCCGCAGTCGGGGCAGGCGGCCGGCTCGTTGCGCTCGGCCAGGCTGCGAAAGGCGTCGAAGCCCCCGCAGCTCGGACAGTCGTAGTCGTAGGTGGGCATGCGGGGGGCTCCTTGCTTCAGTGCATCGAGCTCACTTGACGATGTCGTACGAGATCGGCATGTCGATGCTGCCGTCGAGCATCTTCACGGGGCCAGAGGCCGTCGGGTTGATGTCGAACTCGAAGATCTCGGTGGGCAGCCACAGCGTGGCGCAGGCGTTGGGGATGTCGACCACGCCGCTGATGTGGCCCTGCACCGGCGCCGTGCCCAGGATCGAATAAGCCTGGGCCTTGGAGTAGCCGAACTTGGTCAGGTACTCGATCGCGTTGAGGCAGGCCTGGCGGTAGGCCACGTGCACGTCCAGGTAGTGCTGCTTGCCGTGTTCGTCAACCGAGATGCCCTCGAAGATCAGGTAGTCCTTGTAGTTGGGCGTGACGGGGCTGGGCTTGAAGATGGGGTTCTTGATGCCGTACTTGGCCATGCCGCCCTTGATCAGGCTCACGCGCATGTGCACCCAGCCGGCCATCTCGATGGCGCCGCAGAAGGTGATCTCGCCATCGCCCTGGCTGAAGTGCAGGTCGCCCACGGAGAGGCCGGCGCCGTCCACGTACACGGGGAAGAAGACCTTGGAGCCGCGCGAGAGGTCCTTGATGTCGCAGTTGCCGCCGTGTTCGCGCGGGGGCACGGTGCGCGCGCCTTCGGCGGCGATCTTGTCCTTGACTTCGCCGGTGGCCTTGCCTGCGTGCGTGGTCTTGGCAAAGGGTGGGTTGGCCAGCGGGGGCACGCGGTCGGGCTGCGTGGCGATGAAGTCCACCTCGCGCTCGTTCCACATGTCGAGCATCTTCTGGTCGGGCAGGCACCCGATCAGGCCCGGGTGGATCAGGCCCGCGAACTCGACGCCGGGGATGTGGCGGCTCTTGGTGAACATGCCGTTGAAGTCCCAGATGGACTTCTGCGCATTGGGGAAGTGCTCGGTCAGGAAGCCGCCGCCGTTGTTCTTGCTGAAAAAGCCGTTGAAGCCCCAGAGGCTGTCGGCCTTGGCGCCGATGTCGAGCAGGTCAACGACCAGCAGGTCGCCGGGCTCGGCGCCCTTGACGCCCACGGGGCCGGAGAGGAAGTGAACGGTGGTCAGGTCCACGTCGCGCACGTCGTCGGCGCTGTCGTTGTTCTGGATGTAGCCGCCGGTCCAGTCGAAGGTTTCGAGGATGAAGTCGTCACCTGGGTTCACCCAGCAGGCCATCGGGATGTCCGGGTGCCAGCGGTTGTGCACCATCGGGTTGTTGTAGGGGGAGTCTTTGAGGTCGACCTTGATCAGGGTTTCGGGCATGGTTGGCTCCTTGGTACGAACGGGTGTCAGCAAACGAGTGAGGCGTTGGGGCGGTGCGGTCGGCGCACTCAGACCGACAGGTAGGCCTTGATGCGCTCGGCATCGGTGTCGGCGCGGGTGGTTTCGTGCACCAGGCGGCCGCCTTCGATCACGAAGAGGCGGTCGGCCACGTCCATCGCGAAGCTCAGCACCTGCTCGCTGACCACGATGGTGATTTCGCGCAGCTTGCGGATCTCGTTGAGCGCCTTGGCGATGTCTTTGATGATCGAAGGCTGGATGCCTTCGGTGGGTTCGTCGAGCAGCAGCACCTTGGGGTTGGTGACCAAAGCGCGCGCGATGGCGAGCTGTTGTTGCTGACCGCCCGAGAGGTTGCCGCCCTTGCGGTGCTTCATCTCGAAGAGCACGGGGAAGAGGCTGTAGATCTCTTCGGGGATGCGCTTGTGCTTGGCGTTTTCCAGACCGGTCTGGATGTTTTCTTCCACCGTGAGGGTGGGGAAGATCATGCGGCCCTGGGGCACGTAGGCGATGCCTTTGCGCACGCGCTGAAAGCTCTCGTCCTTGGTGACGTTGTTGCCGGCCACCGTGATTTCACCGGACTTGGTGGGCAGCACGCCCATCAGGCTCTTGAACAGCGTGGTCTTGCCCATGCCGTTGCGGCCCATGATGGCGATGGTCTCGTTCTTGTTGCCTTCGAACGAGATGCCATGCAGCGCCTCGCTCTGGCCGTAGGCGACGTGAAGGTCCTTGACTTGCAGCATGGTGAGGTCCTTTCAGTGACCGAGGTAAACGTCGATGACCTTGGGGTCGCTCTGGACCTGGTCCATGGTCCCTTCGGCCAGGATCTTTCCCTGGTGCATGACGGTGACCTTGGAGGCGATCTGCTTGACGAAGTCCATGTCGTGCTCGATGACGATCATCGAGCGGCCCTTGCAGATGCGCTTGAGCAACTCGGCGGTGAGCTCGCGCTCTTTGGCGCTCATGCCGGCGATCGGCTCGTCGAGCATCAGCAGCTCGGGCTCCTGCATCAGCAACATGCCGATCTCGAGCCATTGCTTCTGGCCGTGGCTGAGCAGGCCGGCTTCCATCTCGAGCTTGTCGGCCAGACCGATTTCTTCGGCCACCACCTGCACGCGCGCCTTGACCTCGTTGGTGCACTTGAAGGCCAGCGCGCCCAGCACCGATCGGCCCTGCGGGAAGGACACCTCCAGGTTCTGGAAGACGCTGAGGTTCTCGTAGATGGAGGGCGTCTGGAACTTGCGACCCACGCCCGAGCGCACGATGGCGTGCTCGGACTTCTTGGTCAGCTCCTGGTCTTTGAACTGGATGCTGCCCGTGGATGCCTTGGTCTTGCCGCAGATGAGGTCGAGCAGGGTGGTCTTGCCGGCACCGTTGGGGCCGATGATCACGCGCAGCTCGTTCTTGTCGACGTAGAGGTTGAGGCTGTCGATGGCCTTGAAGCCGTCGAAGGACACGGTCAGGCCTTCGATGTAGAGCACGAACTCTTTGGGTGCCATGGTGTGGACTCCGGTTGTCGATGCGTTGTGTGCGGGGGTCAGGCCTGTTGGCCGCTCATGCCAGGAGGCATGCCGCCACCTGCCGGAGGTTTGCCGTTGGGCGGCACCTCGGGGTACATGGCGTGCGCCGTCTTGATGCGCTCGGCCTGCAGCTTGCGATCGGCCTGTCGCTTGGCCCACCAGGGCTTGATCTTTTGCTCCCACAGGCCGGCCAGGCCGTCGGGAAAGGCCATGGTCACGCCGATGAACAGGGCGGCCATCAGGAACAGCCACAGGTCAGGCGCCGACTCGGAGAAGTAGGTCTTGCCGAAGTTGACGATGAGCGCGCCGTAGATGGCGCCCACCAGGCTCATGCGGCCACCGACGGCGGCGAAGATCACCATCTCGATGGAGGGCACGATGCCGACGAAGGACGGCGACATGAAGCCCACCTGCAGGGTGAACATCGCGCCGCCGATGGCCGAGAGGCCTGCCGCCAGGCAGAAGGCGAAGACCTTGAACATGGAGACGTCGTAGCCCGAGAAACGCACGCGGTCTTCCTTGTCGCGCATGGCCAGCAGCAGCGTGCCCAGCTTGCTCGATTGCACCCAGCGGCACAGCAGCACCGAGGCCAGCAGCAGGCCTGCACACACGTAGTACAGGATCAGCTTGGCCTGGTCGGTGCGGATGTCCCAGCCCAGCATCGTCTTGAGGTCGGTGATGCCGTTGACGCCGCCGGTGTAGCCCTGCTGGCCGATGATCAGCACCGTCAGCACCAGGGCCACGGCCTGCGTGATGATGGCGAAGTACACGCCACCCACGCGCCGCTTGAACATGGCGAAGCTGATGATGAAGGCCAGCAGCATGGGCACGAGCACCACGGCAGCCAGGGCAAAGCCCAGGTTGTCGAAGGGCTGCCACCACCAGGGCAACTCGGTGAGCTGGTTCCAGTCCATGAAGTCGGGGATGCCCGGCGTGGACTGGATCTTGGTGCTTTCGGGGTCGGAGGCCTCCAGCTTGAGGAACATGGCCATCATGTAGCCCCCCAGGCCGAAGAAGCAGCCCTGGCCCAGGCTGAGGATGCCGGCGTGCCCCCACAGCATGACCAGGCCGATGGCCACGAAAGCGTAGGTCAGGTACTTGCCCACCAGGTTGAGGCGAAAGGGCTCCAGGGCCAGCGGGAAGGCCACCAGCAGCACCAGGGCCAGCAGCAGGAAGCTGCCGAGCTTTTGTTTGGCCAGCCAGTCTTGCATAACGTTCATGTGAGTGCTCCTTTTGATCTGGTGTGCAACGTCAACGGCGGACCTTGGAGGCGAAGAGGCCTTGCGGGCGCAGCATCAAGATGGTGATGACGGCCATCAGCGTGAGCACCTTGGCGTTCGAGCCGCTCATGAAGAATTCGGAGATCGACTGCGTCTGTGCGATGCCGAAGGCCGATGCGACGGTGCCCAGCAGGCTGCCCGCGCCACCGAAGGTGACCACCAGGAAGCTGTCGACGATGTAGAGCGAGCCGCTGGTCGGGCCCGTGGAGCCGATGGTGGTGAAGGCCGCACCCGCCACACCGGCGATGCCGCAGCCGATGGCGAACGTCAGGCGATCGGTCTTCTTGGTGTTGATGCCGATGGCGTTGGCCATCACGCGGTTGCTGACCGTGGCGCGCACGCGCAGGCCCCAGCGGGCTTTGTAGAGGGCCAGCAGCAGCAGGGCGGTGACCACGGCGGTCAGGCCCATCACGAACAGGCCGTTGATGGGGATGTCGAGGCCCTCGGCCGGGGCCCACGAGCCCATCAGCCAGTCGGGCAGCGTCGGGCTGACTTCCTTGGGGCCGAAGGTGGAGCGAAAGACCTGCTGCAGGCCCAGGCTCAAGCCCCAGGTGGCCAGCAGGGTGTCGAGCGGTCGCTTGTAGAGGTGTCTGATCAGGGCCCACTCGGTGAGCCAGCCCGCCGCGAAGGCGAACAGGAAGGCCGCGACGATGGCCACAGGGAAGTACATCTGCACCAAGCCGGGCGCGAAGGTCTCAGTCAGTGTCGAGCCCAGGTAGACGGTGTAGGCCCCGATGGTCATGAACTCACCGTGGGCCATGTTGATGACCCCCATCTGGCCGAAGATCACCGCCAGGCCGAGGCCCATCAGCAGCAGCACGGAAAACAGGCTCAGCCCGGCGAAGCCTTGCATGAGCCCGATGTTGAGCATGTCGTTGAGTGTCATGTCCATGTTGTTCACCCTCGCATCCGCCAAAAAACCTGCGCGGCCCGGCCAGCGCTGGCGCGGGCCGCAGCAGGAAGCAGGTGGTTTCAAACTGCACCACCCGCGCGCTCACTCGGTCACTGGTATCCCTTGGGGAAGGGGTTCGGTTCGATCAGCTCGGGCGACTCGGCAACCACCTTGAAGGTGCCGTCGGGCAGGCCCTGGGCGATGCGCGATTTGCTCCACAAGTGGTGGTTCTGGTGGACCTTGACGTAGCCTTCCGGCGCGGTCTTGAGCTCGATGCCAGGCGATGCGGCAACGACCTTGTCGACGTCAAAGCTGCCTGCCTTCTCGACAGCGGCCTTCCACAGCCAGGGGCCCAGGTAGCCAGCTTGTGTCACGTCGCCGATCACCGACTTCGGACCGTAGGCCTTCTTGAAGGCTTCGACGAACTTCTTGTTGTTGTCGTTGGTCAGCGACTGGAAGTACTTCATCGAGCTGTAGAAGCCAGCGAAGTTCTCGCCACCCACGCCGAGCATTTCGTCTTCGGTCACCGACAGGGTCAGCAGGAACTGCTTGGCACCGGTGATGCCGGCGGCCTTGAGTTGCTTGTAGAAGGCCACGTTCGAGCCACCCACCACGGCGGCGAAGATGCAGTCGGGCTTGGCCACCTTGATCTTGTTGATCAGGGAGTTGAAGTTGGTGTGGCCCAGCGGGTAGTACTCTTCACCGACCACCTTGCCCAGCTTGCCCACCGACTCGATGTGCTTGCGCGCGATCTTCATGGAGGTGCGCGGCCAGATGTAGTCGGAGCCGACGAGGAAGAAGGTCTTGGCCTTCTTCTCTTTCGCGCCCCAGTCCAGGCCGTAGATGATCTGCTGCGTGGCTTCCTGGCCGGTGTAGATCACGTTCTTGGACTGCTCCAGGCCTTCGTAGAAGGTGGGGTAGTACAGCAGGCCGTTTTCCTTCTCGAAGATGGGCAGCACGGCCTTGCGCGAGGCAGAGGTCCAGCAGCCAAAAACCGCGGCGACCTTGTCGTTTACCAGCAGCTTCTTGGACTTCTCGGCAAACGTCGGCCAGTCGGAGGCGCCGTCTTCCTTGATGACCTTGATCTTGCGGCCCAGGATGCCGCCCATGGCGTTGATCTGGTCGATGGCGAGCTGTTCGGCCTGGATGGAGCCGGTCTCGGAGATGGCCATGGTGCCGGTGGCCGAGTGCAGCTGACCGACGATGACCTCGGTGTCGGTCACGGCCAGCTTGGTGGTGTTGACCTTGGCGGTCGGGAAGGACTGGGCGTTGGCCGAGGTGGCCAGCATGCCCAGCCCGCCCGCACCGGCCATGCCGGCCAGGGGCAGGGCGCCCATGCCCTGCAGCAGGCGGCGGCGGCTGCTGCGGTTGTGGGACAGGTCATCTTCGCGGTTCGACATGGAAAGGCTCCTTGCACAAAAATGGGTTGCCAACGGGGACTCGGATGCCGCATCCCGGTGCATGCCATTTCAAACAGCGAGCCCGGCGCGGCCTTGGGTCACACCTTAGGCAGGGCCAGGGTTTCCATGAATACGTCAATTAACGTAGTCGTTGCGCAGGGCAACGGTTGGACTGCTTCTTGCACACTCAGGGTGCTGGTGTTTCAGCTGGAGCCTGTTCGTGTCCGTTGCCCGGCAGAAGATTTTTCGCATTCGCCGTGACTACAACTCCTGGGTCGCCAACGAGACCCTGGAGGACTACGCCCTGCGCTACACCCCCCGCACCTTTCGCAAGTGGAGCGAGATGCGGGTGGCCAACACGGCCTTCGGTGCGGTGTCCTTCCTGGCGCTCGAAGCCATCGGCGGGGCCATCGCGCTGAACCACGGTTTCAGCACGGCGCTGTGGGCCATCCTGGTGGTGGGCATCATCACCTTCCTCACCGGCCTGCCGATCAGCTACTACGCCGCCAAGTACGGCGTGGACATGGACCTGCTCACCCGGGGCGCCGGCTTCGGCTACCTGGGCTCGACGCTGACCTCGCTGATCTACGCGAGCTTCACCTTCATCTTCTTCGCGCTCGAAGCAGCCATCATGGCGCTGGCTTTGGAGATGCTGTTCGGCTGGTCGCTGCCGGTTTGTTATGTGATCTCGTCGCTGGTCATCATCCCGCTGGTCACGCACGGCATCACGCTGATCTCTCGCCTGCAGACCTGGACGCAGCCGCTGTGGTTGGGCCTGTGGGTGCTGCCCTTCATCGCGGTGGCCTGGCACAAGCCCGAGGCCTATGTCGAGTTCACGCAGCTCGCTGGCCGCGCCACGGGTGACAGCGAGTTCCACTGGCTGGCTTTCGGCATGGCGGCCACGGTCGCGTTCTCGCTGATCGTGCAGGTGGGCGAGCAGGTGGACTTCCTGCGTTTCTTGCCCGAGAAGACGAAAGAAAACCGCGTGCGCTGGTGGACGGCGGTGCTGGTGGCCGGGCCGGGCTGGATCGTGCCGGGCATGCTCAAGATGCTGGCCGGCGCCTTCCTGGCCTACCTGGCCCTGCAGCGCGAGGTGCCGGTGGAGCACGCCATCGAGCCCACGCAGATGTACCTGGCCGGCTTCAGCGAGGTGTTTGGCTCGCCGACGGTGGCGTTGTGGGTGACGGTGCTCTTTGTCATCGTCTCGCAGGTCAAGATCAACGTGACCAATGCCTACGCGGGTTCGCTGGCGTGGTCGAACTTTTTTGCGCGGCTCACGCACAGCCACCCGGGGCGCGTGGTCTGGCTGGTCTTCAACGTGATGATCGCCGTGCTGCTGATGACGCTGGGCGTGTTCGGGGCGCTCGAGCGCGTGCTGGGCCTCTACAGCAACGTGGCGATTGCCTGGGTGGGTGCGCTGGTGGCCGACCTGGTCATCAACAAGCCGCTGGGCTGGTCACCCAAAGGGGTCGAGTTCAAGCGGGCCTACCTGCACGACCTCAACCCCGTTGGGTTGGGGGCCACGCTGTTGGGGGCGGGCGTGGCGGTGCCTGCGCACGCGGGGTTGCTGGGGGCGAGCCTGGTGCCGTGGGCGCCCTTCATCGCGCTGGCATTGGCCTTGGTGGCAGCCCCCTCCATCGCCTGGTGGACCAAGGGGCGCTACTACCTGGCCAGGCAGCCGCAGACGCCCTGGCGACCTGGCCAGCTGGTGCACTGCAGCGTGTGCGAGAACGCCTTCGAGTCCGAAGACATGGCCACCTGCCCGGCCTATGACGCGCCCATCTGCTCGCTGTGTTGCACGCTGGAGTCGCGCTGCCACGATCGGTGCAAGACGCGTTCGCGCGCGGCCGAGCAGGTCTCCGACGTGCTCAGCTCGGTGCTGCCGGCCTACATGTCACGGCGCATCAACTTCCGCGTCGGGCATTACCTGGTGGTCTTCCTGTCGCTGGCGGCTTTGCTGGCCTTTGTGCTGGGCGTGGTGTATTACCAGGAGGGCGTGGTGCGGCCCGAGCTGCTGGCTGACCACACCTTGCCGCCGGGTGCGCTCGAGAGCCCCTTCGTGAAGGTCTATGCCTTGCTGTTGCTGGCTGCGGCCGTGTGCGCCTGGTGGGTGGTGCTGGCTTCAGAGAGTCGGCGCATGGCGCAGGACGACTCCAACCGACAGAACCAGTTGCTGCAGCAGGAAATCGACGCTCACCGCCGCACCGACGCCGCGCTGCAGCAGGCCAAGGAGCTGGCCGAGGCCGCCAACCAGGCCAAGACCCGCTACGTGGCCGGCATGACGCACGAGCTGCGCACGCCGCTCAACAGCATCATGGGCTACGTGCAGATCCTGCTCAAAGACGAGCCTCCAGTGGGTGCGCGCCGCGGCCCGCTGACCACCATCCAGCGAAGCGGTGAGCACCTCAGCGGCCTGATCGATGGCTTGCTCGACCTGGCCCGCATCGAAGCCGGCCGCCTGCGGCTCGACCCATCGCCGGTGCCCCTGATCGAGTTCCTGGAAGACGTGGTCGGCATGGTCAAGCCGCAGGCCGAGGCCAAGGGCCTGGGCTTTCGGTTGGAGACGCGCGGCCGCGTGCCGGCCTGGGTGCACGCCGACGCCCGGCGCTTGCGGCAGATCCTCATCAACCTGACCAGCAACGCCGTGCGCTTCACCGAACGCGGGCAGATCACGCTGCGGCTCGACGCCCGCCGCGAGGTGCTGCGCTTCGAGGTTGAAGACACCGGCATCGGCATCGCGCCGCAGGACATGGAGCGCATCTTCCTGCCCTTCGAGCGCGGCAGCGGCGGGCGGCGCAGCAGCGAGCCCGGCACCGGCCTGGGCCTGACCATCACCCACCTGCTCACCGAGCTGATGGGCGGCGAGCTCAGCGTGCAAAGCACCATGGGGCAGGGCGGCACCTTTTCCGTTCGCCTGTACCTGCGGGAGATCTCCGAGCCGGTGCCGGCGCCCGAGGCGTTGTCGTCAACCCGAGGCGCCCAAGCCTGGCAGGTCAGCGGGCACGCCCACGACGCCAACGGCGCCCACCATGTTCACAGCGATCTCATCGCCCGCGACTACCGGCCCGTCATTGGCTACAGCGGCCCGCGCCGCACGCTGCTGGTGGTCGACGACCAACCCATCCAGCGTCAGATGCTGGCCGGCATGCTGATGCCCCTGGGCTTCGTGGTGCGCGAAGCCGCCAGCGGCCACGAATGCCTGGAGAGCGTGCGCGAGGCCCCGCCCGATGCCGTGCTGCTGGACATCAGCATGGACGACATGGACGGCTGGCAGACGGCGCGTGCCCTGCGCCAGGCCGGCTGCACCGACGTGCCCGTGATCATGGTCTCGGCCAACGTGTTCGAGAACCGACCCGAGAACCTCGCTGCAGCGCAGGCCCAGGCCTTCGTGGCCAAGCCGGTGATGGAGTCCGAGCTGCTCGACACGCTGGGCGAGCAGTTGGGGCTGCATTGGCAGGCCGAGGCATCGCCAGCGCGCACGACCCCGACCGACGCGCTGGCCGAGGTGCCAGTCAGCGAACCAGGCCTGGTGTCTTTGGGCATGCCCGAAGAGCCGTGCCCTGTGCCGATCGAGGCCGCCAAACCCCCGGTCGCCCCGCTGCCTCCTGACGCCGCCTGGGAACTGCACCGCCTGGCCCGCCGTGGCCACGCCCAGGCCCTGGCCGAGTCCCTGGCTGGCTGGCGCACCGAATCGCCCGAACACGCTGCCCGCTGGCGGCAACTGCAGTCCTGGCTGGAGGCCTTTGACCTCGATGCCATCCAGGCCGACCTGGCACCCGAATTGATGGAGGAACAGGCCGATGAGCCCCGACGTTGAGGCCCCGCCCGCCCAGGCAGCCACGCCCCCTGCGCGGGCCGGCACGGTGCTGGTGGTGGACGACGCACCCGACACCTTGCGCATGCTGTGCGACGCGCTGGCCGGCGAGGGCTACACCGTGCTCGTGGCCCGCGATGGCCCGCAAGCCCTGGCGCGGCTGGATGTCGTCACGCCCGACGCCATCTTGCTCGACGGCGTCATGCCCGGCTGGAGTGGCTTCGAGACCTGCCAGCGCATCAAGGCCCACCCCGTTGGTCAGGCCATCCCGGTCATCTTCATGACCGGCCTGAGCGACACCACCGACGTGGTCACCGGCTTTGAGGTCGGCGGGGTCGATTACGTGGTCAAGCCCATCCGAATCGAAGAGGTGTTGGCCCGACTGAATACGCACGTGCGCAACGCCCGCAACGCCCGCGCCGCCCGCGAGGCCCTGGCCCAGGCGAGCATGCAGCAGCGCCCGCTGCCGCTCAACGCCTCGCCCGAAACCGACCGCCTGCTGCAGGCCTCGCTCACCCCGCGCGAAACCGAGGTGCTGACCTGGTTGGCGCGCGGCAAGACCAACCGCGACATCGCCGAGATCCTCGGCATGAGCCACCGAACCGTCAACAAGCACCTGGAACACATCTTTGAAAAGCTGGGTGTCGAGACGCGGGCGGCGGCTGCGGCCCTGGCCACGCGGGCGATCACGGTTTGATGCCGGGGTGATAGGCCTGGTGGCTTGGGGCGATCCCTTGCAGCATCGGTGTGCGGTTGACCGAAATTCACCGTGCCCGACGCGCCACAATGCAGGGGTTTCTCGCAAACCCCCATCGCATCGTGCCGACCACCGCTTCACCATGCGCTAGTCTCCTTGTCCTGATCCCGGTGAGATCAGGCGTGGCAGTCGAGGCCCAGGAGTAAGCAGTAACCATGGCATCACCGCCTTCCCCATCGGCCCCTGCGGCCTGGGTTCCTTATCAGCGTTTCAGTGACCTGCTGTTCGTTTCGGTGGCGGGGCACTTGGCCTTTGCCGTTTTTTTCGGGCTGTTCTGCGCTCAACCCTGGATCGGCCTGAGCCTGGGCCTGAGCAGCGCCATGGTGGGTGTGCTCTTCCCGCTGATGCGCTCCAGTGTGGCGGCCGCCAAGGTGCGCGTCATCGCTCATGCTGCGCTGTTTGCCAACATGCTGCTCGTCATGGTCAGCCTGATCTGGATGGGGCAAAAGCCCGAGGCCAGCGTGTGGTGGCTCGTCTGGTGGCCGATGTTCGTGGCCCACGTGCTGGGCTGGCGCGATGGCGTGGCCTGGGTGCCCGTGACGCTGCTGGCTGCCGCTGGCATGTGGTGGCATGAACTGAATCCTGTTTTGCAGCCACACATGGACGCGCGCGAGTTGCCCATGCCGCTGCTGCAAATCGGCTTCCTGCTGATTGGCTGTGGCGTGGGCCTGGTGGTGCGCCGCGCCTACGAGGGTTACCAGCGCGACATCGGCCGCCAGCAGGCCACCATCCGCGCCCAGCAGATGGAGCTCACCGAGCACACCGCCCACCTTGAGGACATGCTCCAGGCCCTGCAGCAGGCCAACCTCGAGCGCACCCGCCTGTTCGCGCAACTCAGTCACGAGGTCCGCACCCCGCTCAACGGCGTGCTGGGTTTTGCGCAACTGATGGGTCAGACCCCTTTGAGTGAAACGCAGTCGCGCCACCTCGCGCAGATCAACCAGTGCGGCGCCACCTTGCTGCAGATGGTCAACGAGGTGCTTGATTTCTCGCGCATGGAAGAGCGCACCACCCGCGTCGAGCAGGTGCCATTCGACCTGCTGCGGGTCACCCAGGAGGCCATGGACATGGTCTTGCCCGTGGCCTTGGCCAAGGGCGTGACCCTGCACCTCGAGCGGGACCTGAACGAAGGCTTCTGCGGAGACATGGTGGGCGATCCTTTGCGGATCAAGCAGGTGATGCTCAACCTGCTGGCCAATGCCGTGAAGTTCACGCCCGCCGGCGAGGTCACGCTGCGCTGCCGCATGGAGGCCCCGAGCTGGTTGCACATCGAGGTGCAGGACTGTGGCATCGGTGTGCCATCCAGCGCCTTGCCACACCTTTTCGAGCCCTTTTGCGAGGCCAGCGACCGCACGATCGCGAGCCACGGTGGCTCTGGCCTGGGCCTGGCGATCTGCAAGCGCCTGGTCGACGCCATGGGCGGACGCATCGGCGCTTCCAGTCAGCCAGGTCTGGGCAGCCTGTTCTGGTTCGAGGTCCCTGTGGCGATGAGCGCGCCCGCGACCTGAGCGTCGGGCCCGAGGTCTCAGGCCTCGGGCGAGAGCTGCCCCAGCAACTGGGGCGCCTGCTGACGGTGCAGCACCCGCCCGTCGGGCGTGAGGTCGAGCGCGCCCTGAACAAACCAGCGCACCGCAGCCGGGTACATCCGGTGCTCCTGGGTCAGCACGCGCTGGGACAGTTGCTCGGCGGTGTCGCCCACCAGCACTGGCACCACCGCCTGGGCCACGATGGGGCCATGGTCGAGCTCGGGCGTGACGAAGTGCACCGTGGCCCCAGCCAGCTTGCAGCCGGCCTCGATGGCGCGCTGGTGCGTGTGCAGACCGGGGAAGGCCGGCAGCAGCGAGGGGTGGATGTTGAGCAACCGCCCCTCGAAGTGGCGCACGAAACCTTCGGTGAGGATGCGCATGAAGCCGGCCAGCACCACCAGGTCGGGTGTGAAACCGTCGATCACCTTGGCCAGTTCGGCGTCGAAGGCCTCTCGCGATGCGAAAGCCTTGTGGTCGACCACCGCCGTCGCAATGCCGTGCGAGGCCGCGAACTGCAGCCCCGAGGCGTCGGCCTTGTTGCTGATGACGGCCGCGATGCGGGCAGGCCAGTTTTCTTGCTGGCAGGCGTGCACGATGGCTTCCATGTTGGAGCCGCGGCCGCTGATGAGGATGACGATGGATTTCATGGTGAGGCGCGCATTTTAGGTTCTCGGGTGATCGGGGTGTTTTGGAGGTTTGGTTTCGTGCTGCGGCTGGGGCGTGGCTCGCTGGGTGGGGAGCGTGTGATCCGGCCCTGCGCGGGGCATCACCGAGCTTGGCTCACGTCACCCCTTGAACACCAGCCAAGTGGTTGCCGAGCCATGACACCGCACATGTCGGGCCGGCTCACACGCTCCCCACCCAGCGAGCCCGAGCCACCGCGCACTGCGTGGGGTGCGGAACAAGGGCGACGCAAAGCGTCGCCCTTGTTCCTTCTCCGCCTGCCACGGTTTGTCGCGGGATGGGGGCGAGGGGGGTCTGCGCAGGGCCCATTCGCGGTGTCCTGACTCGGCAACCACTTGGCTGGTGTTCAAGGGGTGACGAATGAAGTGCTCGGTGGTGCCCCGCGAGCGTGGTCCCGGAGCAGGCCCCCCTCGCCCCCATCCCGTTGCGCAAACCGTGGCAAACCCATCCCCAACCCACCGCAACCCCACCACCCCTAAAATCACCGGATGAACCAGCGCGTCCTCACCGGCATCACGACCACCGGCACCCCCCACCTCGGCAACTACGTCGGCGCCATCCGCCCGGCGATTGCAGCCAGCCGCGAGAGCGGTGTCGAGAGCTTCTTCTTCCTGGCCGACTACCACGCCCTCATCAAGTGCGATGACCCGGCGCGCATCGCCCGTTCGCGCCTGGAGATCGCCGCCACCTGGCTGGCCGCGGGTCTCGACACCCAGCGCGTGACCTTCTACGCGCAAAGCGACATCCCCGAGATCACCGAGCTGAACTGGCTGCTGACCTGCGTGACGGCCAAAGGCCAGATGAACCGCGCCCACGCCTACAAGGCTTCGGTCGATGCCAACGAGGCCAAGGGCGCCGAGCCCGACGACGGCGTCACCATGGGCCTGTTCTGCTACCCCGTGCTGATGGCTGCCGACATCCTGATGTTCAACGCCCACCGCGTGCCCGTGGGGCGCGATCAGGTGCAGCACATCGAGATGGCGCGCGACGTGGCCCAGCGCTTCAACCATCTCTATGGCGCAGGCAAAGAGCTGTTCGTGCTGCCCGAAGCCGAGATCGAAGAAAGCGTGGCCACCTTGCCCGGCCTGGACGGCCGCAAGATGAGCAAGAGCTACGACAACACCGTGCCCCTGTTCGAAGGCGGCGCCAAGGGCCTCAAAGACGCCATCGCCCGCGTGGTGACCGACTCGCGCCTGCCCGGCGAGCCCAAGGACCCGGAAACCTCGCACCTGGTCACCCTGCACGATGCCTTCGCCGACACAGCCACCCGCGAGGCCTTCCGCCGTGACCTGGTCGCCGGCCTGGGCTGGGGCGATGCCAAGCAGCGCGTGGTCGACCTGATCGAGGCCCACGTGGGCCCCATGCGAGCCCAGTACGCCGAGCTGGTGGCCCACCCCGAGCGCATCGAAGAGGTGCTGCAAGCCGGTGCCGACAAGGCCCGCCGCACCGCCACACCGTTCATCGCCGAGCTGCGCCAGGCCGTGGGCCTGCGCAAGATGGTGGCCGTGGCCCAGCCGGCCGCCAAGGCCGCTGTCGACAAGCAGGCGCTGCCGCAGATCAAGCAATACCGTGAGGCCGATGGCCTCTTCTATTTCAAGCTCACCACGCACCAGGGCTCGCTGCTGCTGCAGAGCTCAGGCCTGGCCGATGGCCGCGAGGCGGGCAACTGGGTCAAGCGCCTGAAGACCGAAGGCGAAGCGGCCCTGGCCGATGCGCCGGTGGCCCGCGCCGAGGGGGTGGACGCCAGCGTGGTGTCCGAAGCCCTGGCCACCCTGGTCGAGGCCACGCGACAGGCCGAGGCCGAGAAGGCTGCCAAGGCCGCACAGGCCTGATCCCCTCGCACCAGGCACCTGCTCACACACCGCTCCCGCTCCAGCACCCATGGCCGGCATCCACATCACCGACATCGAGTCCGCCATCAACTGGTGGCGCGAGCGCTCGCCATCGCCCGATGGCATCAGCCTGGCGCCCGAGGTGAAAAAGCTCGCCGAGGTCTACGCGCTCATGGTCTACCACCACGAGCCGCTTTGCGACGAAGACAGCATGCCCGCCACGGCCCACCAGGCCTGGTTGAAGTGGTACGAGACCACGCCCGACACGCCCTGCATCGCCATTTGCTCGACCAGCCAGGGCGATGACCTGTGCAAGGGCTGTGGGCGCACCTTCGACGAGGTGCAGCTGTGGCCCGAGATGAGCCCGGGCGAAAAGCGCGAGACCTGGCGGCGCATCACCATCGAGTCCAGCGCCTGGCGCTTCAACCGCTATGCGGAGCGCGCTCGAGAGGCGCAGGGCGCCGTGGCGCCTCAGGCGGAGCGGCCCGGGACCTGAGCCGGCACGCCACCGGCCGTTGCGGCCGAGGCAGCCCGCGTGCGCCCCCGGTCGCGCCAGACCTTCCTCAGGAACGGCACGATCGCTTCGCAGAACGCACTCAGGTCACAACGGGCGATGCATGGCAATTCGGTGCCCTGGGCCCAGGTCGGGTTGAGCTGCTCGAAGTGGCGGATGTCCGGGTCGGTGCGCATCTCGGCGGTGATGTCGGCCACATCCGGCTTGAGGCGGTTGGCGTCGTCCCCAAAGTTCAGCAGCATCGTGCCGTGGTCGAGCTTGCCGGGGAACATGGCGTCGCAGTAGCTGGCCACCATCTCCGACATGCCGGGGTTGGCCTGGCCGCGACGCGGGTGGAAGTCAGGGAAGTTGCGCGCCATCAGCAGGTAGGTTTTGTAGCCTTTGCTGATGAGCAGCCAGTACTGGGGCGTCAGAGGCGACTTGATGGCCTCGACAAACAGCTTCCAGGCAAAGGCCTGCTGCAGCGTGCGCGAGCCCCGATGGGCGCTTTCGATGATGGTGTCGCCGCTGAACAGGCCCTTGGCGGTGCGCCCGCCCAGCTTGAAGTGGTAGACACCCAGCGTCGAGAAACCGACGATTTCGGCGTCGCTGCGGCGGCGCACCACGAAGACCCCCTCCTTGCGAGACAGGTCGTCCAGGAAAGTGGCCAGCGGGCTGCTGGCGTAGTGAGCCTCGAACAGCGCGTGCATGCGCAGCACGTCGGTGACCGTGAGCGTCTGGACCTTCTGGTAGCGGGTGGTGAGCATGGCGGCTGGCGGTTGGTGTGGCGTGGGACGGATCTTCCCGGGCCATGACCGCTCCACCGCACAGGGTTTACGCGCCGAGTGGACGCTGAACGCTTGAATGGGGGTGTTTGAAACGATGTGTTTTTCCCAGTGTGGACGATTCAATCGTTTGTTTGAACGGGCAAGGCGAAAGGCGGCAGTGGCGTGTGCCCTGCCGGGTAGCTTTCCTTGCCCGGTCGGCCCTCGAGCGGCGGCATGTCGATATTCTGCTCGGGCACCTTCTGGTCGGGCAGGTGATCCAGCAGGTGGCGGATGAGGGTCAGGCGGCCCAGGCGCTGGTCGTTGAAGTCCACCAGCGTCCAGGGCGCATGCTCCGTGTGCGAGGCCTTGAGCATCGCGTTGCGCGCCTTGCCGTACTCGGCGTACTTGGTGCGCGCGACCACGTCCACGGGCGAGAGCTTCCAGCGCTTGAGCGGGTCGGCCAGCCGTTCGGCAAAACGCGCTTCCTGCTCGGCCTGGTTCACGCACAGCCAGTACTTGAAGACGAGGATGCCGTCGTCGGTCAGCATGCGCTCGAACAAAGGCACTTCGCGCAGGAAGCGGCGGTGCTCTTCGTCGGTGCAAAAGCCCATCACCTTCTCGACGCCGGCGCGGTTGTACCAGCTGCGGTCGAACAGCACCACGTTGCCGGCTGAAGGCAGGTGGGGCACGTAGCGCTGGAAGTACCACTGGCTGCGCTCCTGCTCCGAAGGCTTGCCCAGCGCCACCACCTGGCAGCGACGCGGGTCGAGCACCTCGGAGATGGCGCGGATGACGCCGCTCTTGCCCGCCGTGTCTCGTCCCTCGAAGATCACCAGCAGGCGCTTGTGATGGTGCGCCAGCCAGCGCGACATCTGGGCCAGCTCCAGCTGCATGGGTTCCAGCGCGGCTTCGTAGTCCTTGCGACTGAGCTTGTTGCCGCCCGTTTTCTCGCCTTTTGCTCGGTCCGATTTGTTGCCCATTTGAGCCCTCCGGTTCGGTGTCTGGATCAAACCATAACCGACGAAGCGCTTGCTCGGCCGTGCGGCGCCGTGTTCCTTGTGCCGCCTGTGGAGAGCACGGCGCCTTGCCTCGATAGAATCGGGGCATGACCGACGCCACCGATCCGAACGTTCCCCACAAGCCCACCAACTTCCTGCGCGGCATCATCGACCGCGACCTGGAGCAGGGCACCTACGCCAGCCGCCGCTGGGCCGGCTCGCCCGGTGACGCCGCCCACCAGGATGCCGGCCAGAGCGACCCCGCCAAGGTCCGCCTGCGCTTCCCGCCCGAGCCGAACGGCTACCTGCACGTCGGCCACGCCAAGAGCATCTGCCTGAACTTCGGTCTGGCGCGTGATTACGGTGGCGTCTGCCACATGCGCTTCGACGACACCAACCCCGAGAAGGAAGAGCAGGAGTACGTCGACGCCATCCTGGACGCTGTCAAGTGGCTGGGCTTCGGCTGGGAGTCGAACTTCAACGGCCGGCCTGAGAGCCACCTCTACTACGCCAGCAACTACTTCGACTTCATGTACCGCGCGGCCGAGGCGCTGATCACCGCCGGCCTGGCCTATGTGGACGAGCAGACGCCGGACGAGATGCGCGCCAACCGCGGTGACTTCTCCACCCCCGGCAAGGACAGCCCCTTCCGCAGCCGCACGCCGGACGAAAACCTCGCGCGTTTCCGTGAAATGCGCGACGGCAAGCACGCAGACGGCTCGATGGTGCTGCGCGCCAAGATCGACATGGCCAGCCCCAACATCAACATGCGGGACCCGGCCATCTACCGCATCCGCCGTGCCACCCACCACAACACCGGCGACAAGTGGTGCATCTACCCGATGTACACCTTCGCCCACCCCATCGAAGACGCGCTCGAGCAGATCACCCACAGCATCTGCACGCTGGAGTTCGAAGACCAGCGCCCCTTCTACGACTGGCTGGTCGACAACCTGGCCAAGCTGGGCCTGCTCAAGCACCCCAACCCGAAGCAGTACGAATTCGCGCGCCTGAACCTGACCTACGTCATCACGTCCAAACGCAAGTTGAAGCAATTGGTGGATGAAGGCGTGGTCACCGGCTGGGACGACCCGCGCATGCCCACCATCGCCGGCCTGCGCCGCCGGGGCTACACGCCCGAAGCCATCCAGCTGTTCTGCGAGCGCATCGGCGTGAGCAAGTCCGACAGCTGGATCGACTACAGCACGCTGGACATCGCCCTGCGCGACGACCTCGAAAACAAGGCCCACCGCGGCATGGCGGTGCTTGACCCGGTCAAGCTGGTGCTCACCAACTGGGACGAGGTGATGGGTGCGGGCCACCAAGAGCCTTGCTCGCTGCCGGCCTTGCCTCACCCGCCTGAAGGCACCGAGTCGCCCGTGCGCCACTTCAAGCTGGGCCGCGAGGTCTGGATCGAGCGTGAAGACTTCGAAGAGGTGCCGCCCAAGGGCTACAAGCGCCTTTTCCCCGGCAACAAGGTTCGCCTCAAGGGCGGCTACGTCATCGAGTGCACCGGCTGCACCAAGGACGCCGATGGCAAGGTCACCGAGGTGTTGGCCACGGTGGTGCCCGACACCAAGAGCGGCACGCCGGGCGCCGACAGCGTCAAGGTCAAGGCCGCCATCACGTGGGTGGGCGTGGCCGATGGCGTGGCCGCCGAGGTGCGCATCTACGACCGCCTGTTCACCGACCCGCACCCCGATGCCGGTGGCAAGGACTTCAAGGCCAGCCTGAACCCCGACAGCTTCAAGGTGCTCCAGGGCTACGTCGAGCCTTCGCTGGCTGCGGCGGCGGCGGATCAGAAGTTCCAGTTCGAGCGCTTTGGCTACTTCGTGGCCGATCGCCACGACCACGCGCCGGGCAAGCCGGTGTTCAACAAGGTCACCGGGTTGAAGGACACCTGGAAGTGATGCAGGTGGCGGGACGCCTCCAACGCAGCCTGCTGGTTGTCGCGGGGGTGGTCTCGCTGGGGCTGGCCGTGGCCGGCGCCATCCTGCCTGGCTTGCCCACCACGCCGTTCGTGCTGCTGGCGGCCGGCTGCTTCGCGAAGTCTTCACCGCGCCTGCACGCCTGGCTGCTGGCCCACCGTTGGTTGGGGCCCATGGTGCGCGACTGGGAAGCCCACCACACGCTGCCCCTGAAGGTGAAGTGGCTGGCCACCACCATGATGTCGATCATGGTGAGCCTGTCGGCCTGGCACCTCTGGCCACGCCCCTGGTTGTCGGGCGTGGTCATCGCTGCGGGCCTGCTGGGGGCGTGGGTGGTCTGGCGCATCCCCACCCGCCGCTGAGCGCAGCAAGCCCGAGCGGTCAGCGCTTCAGCGCAGCTCGCCGGCCGATTGCAGGCGCGAGAGCAACTCGTCCATCTTCTTGAGTTGATCGCGCCTGCGCACCAGCGCCAGCTTGGTCGCCACCTGCGTGCCCTCGATGGCCGAGGCCTCGAAGGTGCGGTGGGGCACGATCTCTTTGACCGATGACAGCTCGGCGAGGCGGGCCGCCACACCAGTCAGCAAACCACCGACGGCGGCCTGCGCGATGTCCTGGTTGCGCAAGGCGGTGGCGGCGTCGTCCTGGTCCAGCAACTTGAGCGCCTCGGCCTCGCCCAGGCTGTCGCTCAGGGTGTCGAAGACGAAGGCCTGCACCTCCCACGGGGCGACGCGGCGAGACAGGCTTTGCAGCAGCGCGCCACCGGCCTGGGTCAGGTCGGCGACCGTGGCCGCCTTCAATGGGGGCAGCTCCAGCTCCTCGATCAACGGGAAGCGAGTCAGCTCTTCCAGCACCAGCGGGAAGCGCAGGCACTTGCGAACCTTCTTGGGCATCAGCCAGGTGGCGAGGTTGACGTAATGCTCGCGGATGCGCTTGAGCGCCTCGGTGTCCACGCCAGCGGGTGATTGCAGGCCATTGAAGCCGGGCTCACCCGTGCCGTCCAGGTTGATGTTGATGAAGTGGTGCCAGGTCGAGTCGGTGCTGACGCGGCCCTTGTTGGCGCGGTGGCCGTCGTAGGCCACGATGGAGGCGAACAGCCTGGGCATCAGGGCGTCTTTGGGGCCGGTCGGGCCGCTGGGGAAGCCGTCGCCATGCGAGACCGACATCGCCACGATCTCCGGCGACAGGGCGGCGCCCGTGAGGTCGTTGGGCCACTCGGGCACCGATTGCCCACCGACGGTGATGTTGCCGCCCAGGCTGGCTGGCACCAGGCACTCGCCTTCGTGCGGGTGATCCGGGTAGACCTCGAGGGCGCGGCGGGGCGCCTTGAGTTGCACCAGCGGGTGAGGGCTGCCAACGCCACCGGCCTGGGTGCGGAAGTTCAGGTACAGGCGCTGCGGCTCGGTGTTGGACTGATCGCTGAACTCTTCGCCTTCGTTCGGGCCGGACAGGTTGGTCGAGAAGCGGTTGGTGTTGCTCACATGGGGCGGCGTTTGCGCGGCCTTCCAGCGGCGCATGGCGCGCACCCGGGGCACGTTGCCGCACAGCGAGGCGCCGAGCGTCTGGTGGTCACCGGTGGCGAACACGCCGCCGCCGGCTTCCATGAACTTCGCGATCGTTTCAACTTGCGGGGCTGGCAGGTCGCTGAGGCCTTCGGGCCGAGCCCCGAACAGGAAGACCACGTCGTAGCGCGAGATGCTCAAGCCCTTGCTGGCATCGTTGAAGTCGAAGTTGGGGATGTCGGCGTTCGGGTCGGCGATGCGGCTGGCGGTCACCACCTTGGGCGTCATGCCGTGGATGGTCGAGCCCTTGAGCGTGTTGACGAACTGCGTGAGGCCGAAGCCCTGGCCGGGGTCGAAGTTGAGTGTGTCGGTCACGACCAGGATGCGCGGCTGGCACTCCTTGTAGAGCGCGATCAGGTCGGCGCGGGCGACGGTGGCCAAGGGGGCCTGGAAGTGGAGGATGGGCATGGTGAGGTCCTTTCGGGTTGGGCTGTGAGCAGCACCCGAACGGTAAGCACCCGTCCTTTCGGACACATCCTGCTAACTAGGGCCTCCCCCTAGCTTGCGGCCACCCCCTCATGGGTGAGGCGCACGTGGTCGATGAAGGCTCGCAGCCCCGCCGACATCAGCTTGCGGCTGGGGTGGTAGAGGTTGAAGCCCGGCACACGAGGGCACCAGTCGTCCAGCACGGTGACCAGCCGTCCGGCTTGCAGGGCAGGCATCGCATGTTGCTCGTAGGTGTAGGCCAGGCCCACGCCGGCCTCTGCGGCCTGCACCATGAGCATGAGGTCGTCGCTGGCCAGCGGACCATCGACCTCCACCTGCACCGCGTGTTGGCGCTTGATGAACTCCCACTTGAAGTAGCTGCCGCTGGGGAAGCGGATGCGGATGCAGGGGTGCTGCTGAAGGTCGCGCGGGTGCTTGGGGCGGCCATGGCGTGCGATGTGCTCGGGCGAGGCCACGACCACGAAGCGCTGAGGCGGCCCCAGCGGCACCGCCACCATGTCTTGCTGCAGGCTTTCACCGAAGCGCACGCCGGCGTCGAAGCCCTCGGCAACGATGTCGACGAAACGGTCGTCGGCCACCACCTCCATGCGCATGCCTGGGTGCCGGGTCAGGAAGCCGCTGACCAGGGGTGGCAACACCCACTGGCAGGCCGCGCGGGGGGCGTTGATGCGCAAGGTGCCCATGGGGCTGTCGCGAAAGGCGTTGATGTCTTCGAGTGCGCTGCTGATGTCCTGCAGCGCGGGTGCCAACCTGGCCAGCAGTTGCCGCCCCGCCTCGGTGGGCGAGACGCTGCGCGTTGTCCTGTGCAGCAGGCGCAGACCCAGGCGCTGCTCCAGCCCTTTGATGGTGTGGCTCAGCGCCGATGGGCTCACCCCGACCTCGGTGGCCGCGCGCCGAAAGCTGCCCAGGCGCGCGACGACCGAGAAGGCCTGGAGGTCCTGCAGGGGAGGGGTGTTCATTGTTGAATCCTGTTCATCAATGCATTGAGTGATGGGTGGATTGTGTGGTGAATCAGGGCGCCCTACGCTTGCCCAGTCTTTTCACCCAGCCAAGGCAGGAGCCGAACATGAACTTCCAAGGTCAAACCATTTTCATCACCGGCGCGTCGTCGGGCATGGGGGCCGACACGGCCCGCCTGCTGGGCTCTCGCGGTGCCAATGTCGTGCTGGCGGCCAGGCGAGAGGCCGCCTGCGCCGACGTGGCCCACGAGGTCGAGGCCGCGGGTGGCCGCGCGCTGGTTCTGCGCATGGACGTGGACCAGGAAAGCGACGTGCAGCGAGCCGTCATGCAGGCGGTGGCGCACTTCGGGCGCATCGATGGCGCCTTCAACAACGCTGGTCTGCTCGGTGCGGGACAGCCATTTCACGAGATGTCCACCGAAGCGTTCGAGGCCGTGATGCGAACCAACGTGCTGGGCGTGTTCTGGTCGATGAAGCACCAACTCGCTGCCATGCTGAAAAGCGGTGGCGGCGCCATCGTCAACAACGCCTCCATCGTGGCGCAGATCGGCTTTCCCGGCATCGCGCACTACAACGCCAGCAAGCATGCTGTCATGGGGCTGACCCAGACGGCGGCGCTGGAGTACTTCAAACAGGGCATCCGCGTGAACGCCGTGTTGCCAGGTCCGGTGGAAACGCCGATGGCTCTGCAAGGCTTTGGCAACCGCGACAACCTGCAAGCCATGATGAGCGGCAGCGCTGCGGGCCGAGCCGGTCAGCCGAGAGAGGTCGCCGAGGTGGTGGCCTTCTTGCTGTCGTCGGGGGCGAGCTACGTGAGCGGTCAGGGATGGGTCGTGGATGGCGGCTACACGGTGCAGTGAGCCAACCGTCGCGCCACACCGCAAGGCGACCACGCCTGGATCCGCGTGGCCGCCTGATGAGCCGCCTGGCCCATCCACGCTGGGGCGTCATCAGTCGATGTGGTAGCGGGCCTTGGCGGATGCCTGGCAGGCGTCCTTGGCGGAGCCGGCAAGGCCTTCGCAGCGTTCGGCGGCCACCTTGTGGTCGGCCTCGCGCTTCTTCTCGGCGGCCTCGTCGCGGACCTCCTTGATCTCCTGGCGAGCCTTCAGGTTGGTGATGGCCTTGTCGTGCTCGGCCTTGGCCTGCTTCTCACAGACGTTCTTCTGGTTGCCTTGCAGGTCGTCGCAGCGCTCCTTGGCGATTTTGTGGCGGGCGTCGATGCCTGCTTCGGTGGCTGCATCCTTGTCGGCCTGTTTGCCGGTGTGTTGGGCCTTCAGTCGGGCCAGCGCCACCTTTTCTGCACCGTTGGCCTCGGCTTGGCAGATGTCCTTGGCGTTGCCGGTGACGCTGTCACAGGTCACCTTCTCGCGAGCGTAGTGCTGCTCGATGTCGTCCTTGGCCAGCTTGTAGACCTCGGCATTGATCGGGGCCGGGTTGGCGGCTTGAACGTGTTGCAGGAAGCCCAGACAAAGGGCGATGGGCAGGAGGGCAATGTGTCGCTTCATGGGGGTTCCTCTGTTGTGATGAACGGCGGGGGCCGCAGCTCCCGTGTGACCTCTTGGCCACGGGTTCACTGTGCCAACCGATGGCTGGCGAGGAAGCAGGACAGGGCCGAGGCTGTTTGTCAGCCGAGGCCTACGCAGCAAGCGTTTTGTTTCAAGTGGGGCGCACGCGCACGTCGCGGGCCTGCAGCGCGCGACCGTCGTCGGACGTCACCTGCATCGCCGCGATGGGCCGGCCGCTTTCACGGTCGACGATCTTCACGGGCGGGCCATCGGGGGCCGGCGCGTGGCGGTCACCCCATTGCAGCATCGCGATGATGATGGGGAAGAGGTCGCGGCCCTTGTCGGTGAGCCGATAGTCGAGCACGCGGCCGTTTTCGCTCTCGGCCATGGCCTGCAGGATGCCGTGCTGAACCAGGCTCTGCAGCCTGGCGGTGAGCACGTTGGGCGCGATGCCCAGGTGCGACTGGAACTCGCCGAAGCGGCGGGTGCCAAAAAAAGCCTCGCGGATGATGAGCAGCGTCCAGCCGTCGCCCACCTGCTCGAGGCAGCGGGCGATGGAACAGCTCATGTCCGAAAACGAGGTGCGTCGCATGGTGGGTGCATCTTACTTGCTTCAAGCAAGTAAAGCGAGTAGGCTGCGCAACTACTTTCTTCAAGCAAGCAGTTTCGAAAGGCCCCCATGTCCGCTCCCTCGTCAGACGTCGCCCTGTTTGTCCACTCCACCGGTGTGGGCCCGTTCATGTGGAACAAGCTGTTGGTGAACCTGCCTGCCGGCGTCACACCCCTGACACCCACCAACCGTGGTTACAGCCTGCCAGACCTGGTCGCGCGAGGCACCAAGGTGACGGTGGCCGAAGAAGCGGCCCACATCAAGGCCCAGATCCCGGCGGGCACGACGGGTGTGCACCTGGGTGGGCATTCGTACGGCGGGCTGGTGGCCTTGACGCTGGCGCTCGACCCCGAGGTGCCGGTGAAGTCGCTGTGGCTGTACGAGCCCGTGCTGTTCGGCGCCTTGCGTCCCTTGGTCGATGAGTTGCCCGAAGACGTTGCGCAGCAGGTGCGCGAGTTCACCGAAAAGCCCGATCGTTTCCTGGATGCCAGCACGGGTGGGCAGGACGCCTGGCTGGAGAACTTCGTCGACTACTGGAACCACCCGGGCATGTGGGCCTCGATGCCGGACAAGGCCAAGGACATGGCCCGCCTGGTGGGCTGGAAGATGTTCCAGGAAGTGCGCATGGTGTTCGAAGAGCCTCAACCCTTTGAGGCCTACCGTTTCCAGGTGCCGCTCACCCTGGTCAAGGGCGAGCGCACCCAGCCGCCTGCGCGCGAGATGGTGCGCCGCCTGGCAGCGGTCAACCCGCATGCGCAGGTCGAGGTGCTCCAGGGTTTGGGCCACATGGGCCTGGTGGGCAACCCGGCGGGCGTGCTGCCGTCGCTTGAGCAGCACTGGGCGCGCGTGCTGGGTTGATCGCGCTTGGCCAGCCCCCTTGATCAGGCCTGATCGTTGCCAGTCGCGGCCTTGGCTGATTTCTTCGCCGGGGCCTTGGCCGGCGCTTTGGCGGTTTTGCGTGCGGGTTTGGCTTCGGCCGTTTCACTGCCCTTGGCCACTGTCTTGCGTGGTGCGGTCTTGCGGGGGGCCTTCTTGGCCGCCGGGGCTCCGGTTGGGGCGACGACAGCGGGTGCTGGCGGCGCGCTGTCGACCTGCGCATGGCGGGCCGCTGGCGCCTCGGTGATCAGCGCCGTCTCGCGGGGTGCACGCTCGCTGGGGTTGCGCGAGTCAGCGCGACCGGGGCCGCGCTCGTCCCGGCGGTGCTCACCACGGCTGTCTGGTCGTGTGTCTGTGCGGCTTTCCGTGCGTTCGTCGGAGCGACCGTCGGCACGCGCCTCGCGGCCTTCACCCTTGTTGCGGCCACGGCCACCTCGGCTGCGGCGACGGCCTCGCCCTTCCTCAGCGGGGGCAGCGTCTGGCGCGCTCGATTCACCCGCCCCGTTGCCATCCGATTCCTCGTCGGCATGGTCGACAGGCGCGGCTTGCACGCGGGCCGGCGCATCCTGCTCAGGGGCCAGGCGCACATCCACTTCCTGCTCGGCAACCTGGGCTTCGGCCTGGGCGGCCGCGTCGGCACGTGCGCGTGCTTGCGCGCTGGGCACGCCACTGCCGCGCGCCACCCAGGTGCCTGACTTCTCATCGCGGCCGAATTCCAGCAGGCCACGCGCCAGCGCTTCTTCGAGCAGGTTGCCGAAGGTGCGGAAACCGTAGTAGTTCTCGTTGAAGCCGGGGTTGCGGCGCTTGATGGCTTCTTTCAGCACGGAGGCCCAGATGCGGCCGCCGTCGTCGCGGTCGGTGACCAGGGCTTCGTAGGTCTCGGCGGCCATTTCGACGGCCTTGGCGCGGCGCGTGTCCATCTCTTCGCGGCGGCGCTTTTCTTCTTCGGGGCTGCGGCGGGTGTTGCCACCGCCGTCGCGCCCGCCTTGGGCGTTGGCGCCGGGTCGGCGAGCCGTGCCGCGCACCAGGTCGTCGTAGTAGATGAACTCGTCGCAGTTGGCGATCAGGAGGTCAGACGTTGATTGCTTCACGCCCACGCCGATGACGTGCTTGGCGTTCTCGCGCAGTTTTGACACCAGGGGCGAGAAGTCGGAATCGCCCGAGATGATGACGAAGGTGTTGACGTGGCTCTTGGTGTAGCAAAGGTCGAGAGCGTCGACCACCAGGCGGATGTCGGCCGAGTTCTTGCCGGACTGGCGCACGTGCGGGATCTCGATGAGCTCGAAGTTGGCCTCGTGCATGGGGGCCTTGAAACCCTTGTAGCGCTCCCAGTCGCAGTAGGCCTTCTTGACGACGATGCTGCCTTTGAGCAGCAGGCGCTCGAGCACGCGCTTGATGTCGAATTTCTCGTAGTTGGCGTCGCGCACGCCGAGGGCGACGTTCTCGAAGTCGCAGAACAGCGCCATGCTGATGTGGTCGTGTTGGGGCATGGTGTCTCTTTTCTTGTTTGTTGTTGTGGTGTGGGGGGCGGGCGCGGGTCAGAGCAGACCGGCGTCCCGCAGGTAGGCGCTGGGGCGGCTGGCGTCGCACAGGATGGTGAGACGCCGCCGCGCACGGGTCATCGCGACATAGAGCAGGTTGCGATTGTCCACCGAGTGGCCGCCGATGGCGAATTCACCTTTGTTCAGGCCTGGCAGGATGACGTGGTCGAACTCCAGGCCCTTGGCAGCTTCGATGCTCGAGAGCAGCAGCGCGTGCTTCTTGGGCATGTGGTGCTGGCGCATTTCGCGCTCGTTCATGGCGCGAAAGAACGAAGTGAGGTGATCGTAGCCCGAGGCCGATCGGATCAGGCCTTCGAGGTTGCCGATCACTTGCTCGATGTCTTGCTTGCGCACCATCATGCGCGCGGCCAGGCGCTGCGGCTGCAGCACGCGCACGAAGCGGCGTTGCCAGACATCGGGGTCATCGCTGTCGATGACATCGAGGGCGTCTTCGAGCAAGGGCCTGATCGCATCGGGCGCGTTGCGCAGCACCTGGTTGTTCAGGAAGTCGGGCGCGAACGAAGGGTCGTCGCAGATCGCCTTGATGGCCTGCTTTTCGAGCTTGGCCAGCAGGGCGGTGTCCTCGGCCTGTTCGGGGCTCAAGTCGCCCGTGTCCACGCGCGAACCTGCGAAGCGCAGCAGCGCGCGCAGCACGGCTTCACGTGTCTCGGTGCGCTCGATCAGGCCGAGAGCGTCGCGCGCACAGGCGTGCAGGCCGCGCACGAACAGCACCTCGGGGCGCTGCAGGTAGGGCAGAAAACCGCTGGTGCGGTGGTCGATGCCGTGGTCGAGCAGCAGGTTCTCCAACTCGACCGATTGGTGCGGTTGGCGCAGCAGGATGGCGATGTTCGACAGCGGGGCCTTCGCGTCCAGGCCCACGCGCTCGGTGATGAGCCGTCGCAGGTGCACGCGCACTTCGCTTGGGTCGGTGGTGCGGATGACTTCGACTTCGGTGTCTGCCAGGCCGGCGGGGCGTTGCGCCACGCAAGGCTTTTGAGCCAGCTTGCCGACGGCGGTGGCCAGTTTCTGGCCGAAGCGCCAGGTGGTGCTCAGCGGCATGCGCGTGGCTGGGGCCACCTCGCGGTCGAAGGCCTCCGTCATGAAGCGGGCGTCTGCACCCGAGATGGCATGGATGACCTGGTCGCGGTCGCCCACGCCGACGAAGCCCGCGCGGTTGCGCGCCATCAGCTCGCGCAGCACCGTGAACATGGCGCGGTTGGTGTCGTGCATCTCGTCGACCAGCACGAGGTGCAGGCCCATGGCGAGTGGGTGCTCCCCACCTTCGCCCACGCCGATCCAGGCGTCTTCGTCGGTCAGCAGGCGGGCCAGGTCGTGCGTGGCGTCGTGCTCCGCGCGGAACACGGGGTGGTCGGGGTGGCCGCCACGGCGGATGTGCTCGTACGCATGGAAGATCTTCAGCGTGGCGTACTCGCGGCCCAGCTCGGCCGCCACCTTCGGGGTGAGCACGCGATCCAAAGCTTCCACCTGCAGCTGCATCGTGCCCTTGAGGTGCAGGAAGTCCGACAGCAGGCCCTCGACGCTGGCTTCGTCGCGGCCATCGAAGGTGAACTCGTCGGGGTGGCGTTCGTCGGCGTTGTGCAGCACGCGGTCGATGGCTTGGAGCACATGGGGCCGCAGCTGCTCGGCTTTGTCGAGCAAGGCAACGGGTGCGCCTTCGATGGCCAGCAGGCGCTCGGTGCAGAAGGCGTCGAAGGTTTGCACGCGCACCTGGCGACGCACGTCGGCGCCCAGGCCGATGCGAGCCATGGCGTCGTTGAAAGCCTGCACGGCGGCATCGGTGTAGGTCAGCACGCGCACGCGTTGGGGGGCGGCGCCGCGCAGCAGGGCCTGGGCCAGGCGCAGCGCCAGCGTGGTGGTCTTGGCCGCGCCCGCATTCGCTTCGATGATGAGGTGGGGTTTGCGCACCAGCTGGATGGCGCGTTGCTCCGGTGTGGGCGCGATGCCCTTCGGGGTGAAAACGCCCTCGGCCTCGGGCGCAGCGTGGGCCGCAGATGCGGTGCGGGCGTTGGGGGGCAGCAGGGGCGCGCGTGGCTGGCTCATCTCGGGTGGTGGGCGATCTGCTCAGTCTTCGGCGTCGGTTTCGTCATCGGGCAGCGCATCTCGCGTGCCGCGTTTGGCGGCTTTCTGGCGCGCCAGCTTCTTGGCCTGTTTCTCTGCCTCTGCGGCCTCGGCGGCGGCGCACCAGGCTTCGAACTGCGCGGGGGTTTCGAGCGTGATGCGGCCCATGACCGATGAGCGGAAATCGTTGATCAGCACCTCGGCGGCCTTTTGCATGTTGACGCGCCCGCCGCTGATCACGGCGCCGCGCTTGCGCCCGATCTCGGTCAGCAGCGCGTCGTCATGCATGGACGGGATGGCGTCGACATCGTCGAGCTTGTAGCGCGCGGCCAGCAGCTGCGGGTAGGGGCCCTTGAGGCTGTTGGCCAGCTCCAGCGCGACCTCTTCTTCGTCGTAGGCGTTCTTGCCCACGGCGCCGCTGGCGGCCAAGTGGTAGCCGCTTTTCTCGACGTGAATCTTGGGCCAGAGCATGCCGGGCGTGTCGAACAGGTAGAAGTCGCTGGCCAGGTTGATGCGCTGCTCGATGCGGGTCACCCCCGCTTCGTCGCCCGTCTTGGCGGCCTTCTTGCCGACCAGGGTGTTGAGCAGGGTCGACTTGCCCACGTTGGGGATGCCGCAGATCAGCACGCGCAGGGGCTTGTCCATGCCGCCGCGGTTGGGGGCCAGCTCGCGGCAGGCGTTGATGAGGCGCTGGGCCGGGGCGCGTTCACCGGCGTCGAGAGAGATGGCGCCGGTGTCGCTCTGCTCGCGCCACCAGGCCAGCCAGGCCTCGGTCTGCACCGGGTCGGCCAGGTCCTGTTTGTTGAGCACCTTGAGCTTGCGGCGGTTGCCAGTGATCTGGGCAAGCATCGGGTTGGCGCTGGAGCCGGGCAGGCGGGCGTCGAGCAGCTCGATGACGACATCGATGTCCTTGATGCGTTCGAGGATGGCTTTTTTGGTCACGTTCATGTGACCGGGGAACCATTGGATGGCCATCGGGCGGGGCTTTCAGGGCTCGGGCGGGAGGAACAGGGGCGCTGGCTGGGGCGGGGCGTGCAATCAGACGGCCAGCGGTGCGCAGGCGTGATTGTCTCCGACCTCGTGGCCTGGGTCACCTTGCTGGCCCCGGGCGATGTGGGCGTCCAGCCAGGCCGTGACCTGCCGCGAATCAGTCAGCGTGCGCAGCGCCTGGTAGGCGTCCTCGGCCTGGGGATGACGACGGCGCAGGAAGTTCAGCCACTGCTTCATGCGGCCAGCCTGGTGCCTGGGCTCGACCCGGGGCTGGATGAGCCGCCAGTAGCGGTGCACCAGCGGCTGCAGGGCATCCCAATCTGCCCAGGTGCGGCCTGCGTCGCCCGGGCAGGCCGGCCAGCCCAGCTCGGCTCGCATGGCCAGCGCCAGACCGGGGTCGGCCACCATGCCGCGCCCCAGCATGATGGCGCTGCAGCCGCTCTCGCTCAGGCAGCGCCTGGCGTCGTCCACCGTCCAGATTTCGCCATTGGCCACCACCGGGATGCCAACGGCTTCGCGCACGTGGGCGATGCGGTCCCAGTAGGCGGGTGGGCGGTAGCCATGCGCTTTGGTGCGGCCGTGCACGACCAGCTCGTTGGCACCTGCGGCTTCGATGGCACGGGCGTTGGCCTCGGCGAGCGCGTCGTCGTCAAAGCCCAGGCGCATCTTGGCCGAGACCACGGTGTGCGCTGGCACGGCCTCTCGGACGGCTTTGACCACGCGGTGCACGTGCTCGGGGTCCTGCAGCAGTGCCGCGCCACCGCCGTGGCGGTTGACCACCTTGGCGGGGCAGCCGAAATTGAGGTCGACACCGGGTGAGCCCAGCTCCGCCAGGCGCGCTGCGTTGTCGGCCATGCAAGCCGCATCCGAGCCCAGCAGCTGCCCTCGCACGGGGATGCCTGCAGGGGTGAGTGCGCCGCGATCGAGTTCAGGCATGATGCGGCGAAAGGCGCGTTCGGGCAACACTCGCTCGGTCACGCGAATGAATTCGGACACGCAGCGGTCCACGCCGCCGGCGCGCGTGAGGATGTCACGCAAGGGCGCATCAAGCAGGCCTTCCATGGGCGCGAGCAAGATCTGCATGGGGTCTGAAGCGGGACAATGAGAGGCAGTCGAAGGGCGCCAGTGTACGCACGCACCGAGTCCCGTGCTGGGGGCTTCAGTCGGTGACTGTTTCCGCCGATAACCCCGAATCAGAATGCCTGCAGTTGCCATGATCACCGCCACCGAATTGCTCACCATCGACGCTGTGCTGCAGGAGCTCGACAGGGCGCGCCGCAACGGCCCCCTGCAACACATCGTCATCCCGCCGTGCCCGGAGTTGTTGACCCGGTTGCAAAAGGCCATGTCGGAGGCCGAACCCGACCTCAACGAAGTGGCTCGCATCGCCACCAGCGACGTGGCGATGTCGGCCACCCTCCTGCGCGCAGCCAACAGCCCGGCTTACTCGGCGGGCGGCGCTGCGGTTCAGACCATTGGCCAGGCCATGAACCGCCTGGGCCTGCAACGCACCGCAGCGGTCATGACGGCCTTCCTGGCGCGTGGTGCCATGAAGGTCACCGCTCCACAGCTTCAGCGCTTCTGGGAACGATCCACCAAACGCGCGGTGGCCATGTCTCACTTGGCAGAGCGCCTGCCGGGCATCTCGGCCGACCTGGCGCACACCTATGGATTGTTCTGCCACGTCGGCATGCCGGTGATGGCGCAGAGCGTCAAGGGCTACCTGGGCACGATGGTCGAAGCCAGCGCGCGCATCGACCGCTCATACGTGCAGACCGAGAACGCCAACCACCGCACCGACCATGCCGTGGTGGGGGCGCTGGTGTCTCGCCTCTGGCGCCTGGCGCCTTCTGTGACAGCCGCCATCCGCCTTCACCATGACCTGGAAGCGCTCGGCGAGCGCAGCGCCGATCCCGACGTCAATGCCTTGGTTTCGGTTGGCCTGCTCGCCGAGTGGTTGATGCGCCGTCACGAAGCGCTCGATCCGGATGCGGACTGGGTTGTCCATGGTGCAACGGCGATGGGTTGGCTGCACATCAACGAAGACGACCTGAACACGTGGTTCGAAGAGCTTCAGGAAGCTTTTGACGCCGTCTGATGTCGCCTGAGTGATTCTCCCGGCGTGGGTTGGTGGAGCCGATATGATCGCGGCTTCAAAGAACCAGGGAGAAAACAAGGTGGCATCCAGCCTGCTCATCCTCCTCGATGACATCGCGACCGTGCTCGACGATGTCGCGCTGATGTCCAAAGTGGCTGCCAAGAAGACGGCTGGCGTGCTGGGCGACGACCTTGCCCTCAATGCCCAGCAGGTCTCTGGCATCCGAGCCGAACGCGAGTTGCCCGTGGTCTGGGCCGTTGCCAAGGGCTCGTTTCGCAACAAGCTGATCCTGGTGCCATCGGCCCTGGGCATCAGCCTGGTGGCGCCCTGGGCCATCACACCTTTGCTGATGGCTGGCGGGGCATTCCTGTGCTTCGAGGGGGCCGAGAAGATCCTTCACCCCCTGTTGCATCGCGACGAGGAGGCGGCGCATCATGCCGCGTTGACGCAAGCCGTTGCCAACGAGCAGGTCGACATGGTGGCCTTCGAGCGCGAGAAGATTCAGGGCGCTGTGCGAACCGACTTCATCCTCTCGGCCGAAATCGTCGTCATCACTTTGGGCACCGTGGCCCTGGCGCCGCTGACCCAGCAGGTGCTGGTGGTCGGTGGCGTGGCCCTGGCCATGACCGTGGGGGTCTATGGCCTGGTGGCGGCCATCGTCAAGATGGACGACGCCGGCTTGCACCTGAGCCAGCGCTCGAATGGCGCGGCACAACTCGTTGGCCGAGGCCTGCTCGCCACCGCCCCGCGCCTCATGAAGGCCCTGTCGGTGGTGGGTACCGCGGCCATGTTCCTGGTTGGTGGAAGCATCCTTTTGCACGGCGTGCCGGGAGTGCACGACTGGGTGCACTCCCTGCAGCACAGCGTGGCAGAGTGGCCCACGGTGGGCGGGGCGATGAGCGCGCTGGTGCCATTGCTGACCGACGGCCTGGGTGGCTTCGCCGCGGGTGTTGTGCTCGCAGCGGTGGCAACAGCCGTGACGGCCCTCTGGCGACGCCTGCGTCCTTGAAGCGTTCAGGCTGAGGCCTGGGCCCGCTGGCGACGAGCCGTCAGGCAAAGGCCCACCAGGCCGACACCCAGCATCGCGAAGGCCGACGGCTCTGGCACAGCAGAGGTTTGAACCATGGCGATCACGGGCCCAAGGTCCCAACCCAGGTACGTGGTGTTCGCGACCCTGCCGTCGATGACGTCGGCCAGGCTGTGCCCTGCCAGGTCACCATCAAAACGGAACTGATCGGTGCGCAGGTAAGTCAGGTCGTAATTGAACACTTGAACCGTGTTGTCGCCTTCCAGGAAGTACAGGTTGCCTTCTTCGTAACCGATCAGGTTGCCCACCTTGCTCAGCAAGGTGCTGCCCTGCCAGCTGCTCGGGCCTGTCGTGAAGCTGGTCTTGGTGGAGTTGAACTCCAGCGTGCCTGTTGGGTAGTTGTAGTAGCTCAGGCTGCCATCGGCATCGAGCCACAGAGAGTTGTCATCGCCCATGGCCAGCAGATTGTTGTTGCCGATGAGCGATTGACCTGCCTGCGGCCCGTTCACCAGCGTGAGCGGGAAGCTGGAGCGCGAGACGGTGTTGGTGGAGTTGTCCGAGTAAAAGTCAAACCAGTAGTTGACGCTGTTGACCGATGGGTTGATGAAGTTGATGTCCCAGTCTTCGACGAAGTCGCGGGCGCGGGTCAGCGTGGTGCCGTTGCCGATCACGTTCTCGGAGGTGGCCAGCGCTGCCCACAGGTAGTTGCTCGTGGCCTGGTTGTTGCCGCCGCCCACGATGGCGTCGGGGAACAGCGTGAGTGTGGCCTGGTGCGGGCGAACGTCGTAGCCCTTGGAGGGGAAGAACTCCTCGCGGTAGACGGTGTTGCCACCTGAGAGGTAGCGGTCTTCTTCCTGCCAGCGAGACACCTGCGTCCAGGTGTAGCTTTGCGCTTGAGCGGATGTGGCGATGCCATGCAGGGCGCAGGCACCCATGATGCTCAAGGTGATGCGTGCGATGCGGAGGCGTTGGGCGGTGTGGACCATGCTTGTCTTTCTTGGGGCGGTGGTTGAAACGGACTCGATGTCCGACGTCCACATTCTTCGATGGCCGTGAATGGGAGGCTTTGCATTTCCCGCAAGCCTTTGTCGCTCATCGCCAAAGCAGTGTCTGTTTTGTGAATTCCGCACACCTCTCCACTTGAACACGGGGGCGGGTTCCAGTGCGGCATGCATTGATCCGGGATGATGTTTGGCAGTAGCCTGCGCCTCCTCTCAGTCATCCGGCACTTGTGCACATGAACGTTCCACGCATCCACACATCCAGCACCGGAGCGGCCCTCCTGCTGGATTTCATGCGCTCACGCGGGATGGTGGAGCCGGAACTCCAGGCCCGCCTGATCGGCTTGTGCGAAGCACCTCGCATGCCCATCGAAGTCTGGTTCGGTCGGCTGGCCTCTTTGCAGCAACTCGCTGGCTCGCCATCGGTGGGCTTGGATGTTGCCAGCATCGTGCAACCCAGGCATGTCGGCACGCTGGGTTACCTGGCCGTGCACAGCGACAACATCATGCAGGCGCTGACCCGCTACTGTCGCTTTCAAGGCCTGCTGCACAACGTCATCGAGTTCAACTTGATGGTCGAAGGCAGCGAGCTCGTGATGCGCTGGTTCGGCCACGAGCAAAACCCGGCGCCCCTGGTCTCTGACGAGCTGTTCCTGGGGGGGCATCGTGAACCTGGTCCGCACCCATGCTTCGCCAGCGGGCATCAACCCGACGGGCGTGACCTTTCCCCAAGCCGAGCCCCCGCACGGCGATGCACACAGGCGGTACTTCCAGTGTCCCGTGCACTTCATGGCCCCTGTGCTCAGCTTGCGCTGGCCGCTGAGCTTGCTGGATCGGCTCAACATCCACCGTGACGCGGACCTGGCTGAGCAACTGGAGCACCAAGCCGAACAAATCCTGTCTTCGATGCAGGCGAGGGACCCCTTGCTGCCGCAGTTGCGCCATCACATCCTGCACTGCCTGCACGAAGGGGAGTTGGACTTCGCTGCCGTGGCCCGTCGCATGGGTGTGGGCGAGCGAACCCTTTACCGCCAGATGCACGAGCGAGGCATCCGATTCAAGGCTGAACTCAACCAGATCAGGTTTGACATGGCGCGTCAGTACCTGTCTGATCGAGCGCTGTCCCTGATGGAGATCGCACTGCTTTTGGGCTACACCGACCAGAGCGTGTTCACTCGGGCATTTCGCACCTGGTCTGGCATGACGCCGCAGCAGTTCCGCCGAGGGGTGGCGGCCGTGTCCAGGCACTGAGCGACGCGGCTTCAGGCGTTGGTCGCCACCGGCAACCAGCGCGACAGCAGCAAGGCCAGGGCCTCGCGGTCGAAAGGCTTGGTGAGGTAGTCGTCCATGCCATTGGCCAGACAGACCTCTCGGTCGCCGCTGAGGGCGTGCGCCGTCAGCGCGATGACCGGTGTGCGCTCGCGCGCGGTGTCTGCGGCCTCCATCTGCCTGATGCGGCGTGCGGCCTCATAGCCATCCATCACCGGCATTTCGCAGTCCATCAGCACCACGTCGAAAGCGTTTTGACCGAACAGGGCCAGGGCATCCTCGCCGTTGCGGGCGTGCTGACAGCTCACCCCCAGGCTCTCCAGCGTCATCGTCGCGATGAAGGCGTTGACTTCGTTGTCCTCGACCAGCAGCACCTCGCCCTGCAGTCGCAGCTCGGCCAGTGCTGGAGGTTGCGTGTCGGCAAAACCCTCGCTGCCTTGCAGTCGTTCGGCTTCGCTCAAGGCCTCGGTGCTGTAGGGCATGTCCACCGTGATCTCGAAGGTCGTGCCAATGCCCAGCACGCTGCGCACGGTGATCTCGCCGCCCATCTCGTCCACGATCTGCTTGCAGATCGCCAGGCCCAGGCCCGTGCCGCCATAGCTGCGGTTGCTGCCGGACTCGACCTGGTAGAAGGGCTGAAAGAGCTTGTCGATCGAGTCGGGCGGGATGCCCACGCCGGTGTCGGACACGTCCAGCGTGACGCGTGCCATCTCGGAGCCGAGTTTGCGCACCGACAGGCTCAGCAGCACTTCGCCGCACTGCGTGAACTTGACGGCGTTGCTCACGAGGTTGAGCAAGACCTGGCGCATCTTGCCTTCGTCGCCGGTCAGGCTGCGGATGTCGGCAGGCACGTGGTGGCAGTCGCGGCGGATGCCGATGCCCTTTTGTTCGGCGGTGGCCTGGAAGGCGTGCGCGACGCTGCTGATCAGGCTCAGCGGATCGAATGGCGTCGGGGACAGGCGAACCTTGTGCGCATCGAGTTTGGAGTAATCCAGGATCTCGTTGAGCAGGTGCATCAGGTTGCGAGCGGAGTCTCGTGCCGATTTGACGAACAGGCGATCGCGTTCCGACAAGTGTTCATCGTTGAGCATGCTCAGCGCGCCGATGACCCCATTCATCGGGGTGCGGATCTCGTGGCTCATGTTGGCCAGAAAGGCCGTCTTGGCCCGGCTGGCGGACTCCGCCTGCTCTTTGGTGCGACGCAACTCGGCGATGTGGTTCTTGCGTTTGGACTGCAGGAACAGCTTGCGCTCACGGGCCAGCGAAAAACGGTAGAGGCAGTAGCCCAGCGCATTGGCCGCGACCAGGTGCACCACCATGCGTTGAAAGCCTGTGCCGTGAGCCTGGGGCTGTTGGTAAGCGAACGCCAGGGCCAGCAAGCCGATGCCCGACGCGATCAGGAGGGTCGGGCCTGCGGTCAGTCGGGCAAAGCCGTACACCATCACCGTGGCGAACACCGTGGCAGATGTCAGGCCCCACAGCAGGCTCATCGGGTCGTCCTGCCAATGACCGGTGGTGATGATCATGTTGCTCAGCAGGCAGACCAGGCTGACGATGGCAACGAAAGCGGCCGTGTAATGGCGGGTGAAAAAGGACTTGTTCAGCCGGGTGGCAGAGCCGAACAACAGGAGGCCGCATGACAAGCCCAGGCGGCCCAGTTGCACCTGGTCGGTCACCTGGCGGTGGCCGGTCAGCAAGTCGAAGCTGAAAAAGACCAGGAAATAAACCGCCGCCACCGTCGAGGACACGAACAGGAAACGCGTGCCGTAGGAGCGATAAGCCACCTGGAATTCGGTTTCCAGGGAGGCGTTCGAAAACCCTCGGTTACCCAGGGTGCGCAACATGTTCTGCATGGTTGCTCTGACGGGCCCCATATCACCTCTGCGCTGGGTGGTGTTGAGCCTACCCCCAAAATGGGGGAGGCGATTGGGGCCCCATTATTCCCCTTTTCAAGTGGTGCAATGCGGGCATCACTGGGCCAAACCGACGCCTTTTTCTCGCAGTTGGTCGGTTTGTGGTCAAACTGTCGCAAATTGGCCCGATCTTGGGCCGCTCCTGACCAAGGTCAAAAGGGTCAGCTCAGGGATTCGCTGAACTCGGGCTGGTCCACGACGGACAGGGGCACACAAAATTTGCGCTCGGCCCGCTCAAAGTCGATGTCGATGTCTGGATGCAGGGTTTCGGCCATGAAGCCGTAGAGCGGGCAGGCTGCGGCAATCCAGCGCGCATCGGCCTGGGTGATGTCCATGTAGAACAGCGTGACTGGCACACCCGGTTGCGCGGAGGTGACGACCTTTTCGCCGCCGAACACGTCCTGAAACTGCATGGCGTGATACATGCGATCGATCGGCGAGCGACCAATCAGCAGCGAGTAATCAATGCCCACCCGGTGGCTGATCTCGAAAGCGGCTTTGACCAGGGCTGGCAGCACCATCCGGCCTTCGGGGCCGTTGCGCACCGTCATGCGGCCAGCTTCCAGCAAGTGCTTGCCCCGGAAGCGTTCTGGCAGCGCGAGTTCGGTCTCGAAGCGCAGCGGCTGGTTGAGGTTGGTCTGCAAGCGCAGCGCACCCACAACCTCACCACTGTCCTTGGACTCGGCCATCAAGATCAGGACGTCTTCGCGCAGGTCTTCGGGTTCGGGCTTTGATAGCGTCAGCCGGGTCACAAGGTCGGGCTGGTGGCGCCCGTATGCCTGGGCGCGCTGCAAGCAGACCTTTTCAATGTCGTCCTGGCCATTGGCCAGTCGGATGGTGAACGGCAGCAGCTGCGTGTCGGAGATCTGGTGACTGTAGGGACGGTCGAGCCTGACAGTGGGCCTGGACATGAACAACACCTCTCAAGACCGGTGACGAACCCGCTGCACCGGGGATTCCCAGGCAAACAGCAACCCGCGTGGAACCTGGGCAGCCGATGAGGTTGCATGCTTCCTCATGGCTTCACACATTCTTACAGAGTCAACAGCTTAAATGACAAAAGTTGAGAAAGCGTGTGGTTTTAACGGTTTTTGTGTTGTAAACGCGCTTTGGGTGCGCGCTCGGATCCGCCGACTTGAAGCCGTTGTGGGGAGGGTATTGCCTGATTGGGTGCGGCCCCACTGGTGTGTCGCCCCGCACCGGGGGGGCAGGGCACTGAACGTTGATTCTTACGCCCTCATGAACAGGTATCTTTGGCTTACATGGTATCGATCGCGAATCCCCCAAGGGATGGCAATATCGCGAGATGGGGCAGGGTCACGCCTGCACCCGACATCAATCAAAAAAGTTTCAGGTGGGTCAGCATGTTCAAACGAAGTCTGGGGCTGGATGCCATCCGACTGATTGCCTGCCTCATGGTGGTGGTCTTTCACGCATCCAAAACGGCCTCCATGCCCAGGTATTTCGGGCCGCAATGGCACGATTGGCTGTTCGAGGTCGAGCACATCCGAATGCCGCTGTTTTTTGTGCTCAGTGGCTACCTCATGTCGACGCTGTACCTGCGGCGCACCTCAGGCAGCGCGCTGGCCGCGGATTTCCTGCTCAAGCGAGCCAAGAAAATCTTCCCGCTTTACTGGCTGGCGCTGGGCGTCATGTGCGTGGCGACGATCTTGGTCGTCGGCTCCCTGCCTTTTGACGATGCTTCAGGCGTGATCAAGACCCTGCTGCTGTTGCCCCAAAACCCCAGTGAAGTCGGTGGAACGGGCGCGCCGATTGTTTATCCGGCCTGGGTGCTCCAGTACGAGATCCTGGCCTACGGGCTGGTGGCTCTGTCCATGTGCAGCCGACTCCTGCTTGGGGGCTTTTTGTGGTTCTGGCCCGCGATTCATGTGCTCGGCGCCGGCAGTGAAATCTGGTTGTTGTCGTTCCTGGGTTCTCAATGGCTGCTGATTTTCTGGTTCGGGGTCGTGCTCGGCCAGTTCCTGGGGGGCGTGGAAGTTCGGCGGGATGTTGCGTTCCTGTGGGCTGGCGCCTGGTTTGTCGTGGCCCTGGTGACCAGGCAGGAGGGCCTCATTGACAAAGTGACCGAGGAATTGACGTTCGGGCTGGCCTTTTGTGGCTTGATCCTTGCCGTCCGATCGTTCAGCTACCAGGGTGTTCAACGCTGGTTGGCTGCGATCGTGAGAAGAGGCTCTGACGCCTCTTACGCCACTTTTTTGTTTCACATCGGCGTGGTCAGCGCTGGTTGTCGCATCGTGCAGGCGTGCGGTTTGGCCGGCGCTGCAGGGCACATCGTCAGCGTTCTGCTGTGCCTGGTCGTCTCGTTGGCCGTTGGGGTGTGGGTCAATCGACACATCGAGCCCCGCATCGCTCATTTGCTGAATCGCAAAGCGACCGAGGCCCCTGTTGCAACACCCTCAGGCAACGTGTGATTTTCAGGGTTTGAGTTGCTGGTGCAGTGCCACCAGCTCCTGACTGAGTTTGTGGCGCGCATCCAGGTGGATCATCGGCCGTGACAATTGATGGGATTCTTTGATTTTGACCGAGGCGCTCAGGTAGGGTTGCAGCACGGGCAGGCCTTCGTCGATCAATTCCTGGACCAGTTTTTGGGGCAGCGTGGCCCTTGGTTGAAATTGGTTGACCACGATGCCGGAAACCTTCAGCTCCTCGTTGTGGTCGGCGCGAATTTCCTGGACGTTGTCCAGCAGGGTGTACAGCGCCCGGCGCGAAAAGTCATCGCAATCAAAGGGAATCAGGCAACCTTGCGCCGCAATCAGAGCCGAGCGCGTGTAGAAATTCAAGGCGGGCGGGGTATCGACGTAAATTCTGTCGTACGTCTGGCCGATTTCCTCCAGCGCGTCCCTGAGCTTGTAGATTTTGTATCGGGACTCGAGTTTGGCGTGCAACTCGTCCAGCGAGGGGTGCGAGGGCAGCAGGTCGAGGTTTTCCCAGGGCGTGGCGACGATGTGGTCGTGGATGTCGCTGGGCTTGGCCGTGAAGCGCAGGGTTTGCTCGAAGAAGGCGGCGGCGCTGCGGCTGGCGTCCTCGGCGGGCGCGCCTTGCAGGTAGTGGCTGGAGTTGCCCTGCGGGTCCAGGTCGACCAACAGCGTGCGCAGGCCTTCGGCTGCGCTGATGGCGGCCAGGTTGCAGGCGATCGTCGACTTGCCGACGCCACCCTTCTGGTTGAAAACGACGTAGCGCATGGTGACCTGCCCCTCGCAAAATGGTTGCCTGGTTGGCATTGTGCACTGCAACAAGCGCGAAGCCGGCCGTCTCTCTGGCGAGACAGGCCGGCTTCGGTTTGGGGGCGCCTGGCGGGCAGCTTGTCGTGGGCGGCCGCAGTCGCCTTCGCGGTCGCGAGGGCAGGCGGCGCGGGCCGCTCAGCGCCCGGCTTCGGGCAGCTCGATCTTGACTTCCAGCACCTCGAGGTCGCCCTGGCGTTCCATGGCCACCTTGATGTCGTCCGGGTTGATGGAGACGTACTTGGAAATCACGGCCACCAGTTCCTTTTGCAGGTCGGGCAGGTAGCTGGGGCTGTGGCTGCGGCCGTTGCGCTCGTGCGCCAGGATGAGCTGCAAGCGCTCCTTGGCGACCGAGGCCGTCTGCTTCTTTTCACCGAGGAAGAAGGAGAGGAATCCCATGGCGTTCACTTGCCTCCGAACAGGCGCTTGAAGAACCCGGGCTTCTCGGCGTCGATGAAGCGCAGGGGCTTGTCCTGGCCCAGGAATCGGTCGATGACGTCGCTGTAGGCCTCGGCGACGTCGGTGCCCTTCATGTGGATGGTCGGGATGCCCTGGTTGGAGGCGTTGAGCACGGTCTCCGATTCGGGGATCACTCCGATCAGCTTGACCTTGAGGATGTCATAGACGTCGTCCAGGGACAGCATCTGCCCGCCTTCGACCCGGTTGGGGTTGTAGCGGGTGATCAGCAGGTGCTCCTTGATGGGCTCGCCGCCTTCTTGCGCGCGCTTGGTCTTGCTGCTGAGCATGCCCAGGATGCGGTCGGAGTCGCGAACCGAGGAGACCTCGGGGTTGGTCACCACCACGGCCTCGTCGGCGAAGTGCATGGCCATGAGCGCACCGGTTTCGATGCCGGCGGGCGAGTCGCAGACGACGTACTCGAAGCCCATGTCACCCAGGTCCTTGAGGACCTTCTCGACGCCTTCTTGCGTCAGGGCTTCCTTGTCACGCGTTTGCGAGGCGGCCAGGATGAACAGGTTCTCGCACTGCTTGTCCTTGATGAGGGCCTGGTTGAGGTTGGCCTCGCCGTGGATGACGTTGATGAGGTCGTAGACCACGCGGCGCTCGCAACCCATGATCAGGTCGAGGTTGCGCAGGCCGACGTCGAAGTCGATGACGGCCGTCTTGTGGCCGCGCAGGGCCAGGCCCGAGGCGAAGGAGGCGCTGGTGGTCGTCTTGCCAACGCCCCCTTTGCCGGAGGTCACGACGATGATCTTGGCCATGGGAGGGCGGTCCTTTCAGTGGATCAGGTAGAAATCGGTTCGAACACCAGGCGGTCGCCGTCGAGGCGGATCTGCGCCGATTTGCCGCGCACGTTGTCGGGCAGCGGGTTGTCGGTGGTGCGGTAGGTGCCGGCGATGGACAGCAGCTCGGGCTCCATCACGGTGGCGAAGATGCGCGCCTGGGCGTTGCCCTTGGCGCCGGCGATGGCCTTGCCGCGCAGGGGCGCATACACGTGGATGCTGCCGTCGGCGATGACCTCGGCGCCGTGGTTGACGACCGCCGTGATGACCAGGTCGCCGCCTTTGGCGTAGAACTGCTGGCCCGAGCGCAGCGGCTTGTCGAGCACCACGGTGCTGGCGGCCACCGGCACTTCGACTTCAACGGGCACTTCGACGCGCACTTCGCGGACGACTTCTCGCACCACCTCGATGGTTTCGACGCGGGCGGGCGAGGCCACGCTGTCGGGCGCTTCGACCAGGCCTGCGGCCCGTGCGGCTTCGCCCTGCTTGCGGGTGGCGCCGCGCACGGCGATCGGCTTGAGTTTGTATTGGCCCAGCAGTTTGATCAGGGCCGGGAAGTCGATGGCGACATCGAGGCTGGCCAGGTGGGTCAGGTCGATGACCAGGGGCTCGCCGTCGAAGAGGTCGGGCGTGGCGCCAAAGCGGTCTTGCAGGGCTTGGGCCAGCGTCGTCAGGTTGCCGGTTTTCAGCAGGAAGGCTTCCAGCGTCAGCGAAGCGCTCTTGAGGTCGAACAAGGCGGAAGCGTTGGCGGCAGGGGCGTTCATGAACAGCGGCGCTGGTAAAACGTGAAGTTTAAGGCAGCGCAAGGGTGCTTCCGGGGCGCGGACATGCCTTCGTCGGATACTTGGACTCAGGGCGGACCCGAGGTTTGTGGGTTGGCTGGCCACGAGAAAGGACTGGGCAAGGCATGGTGGGGCTCGAATCGTTGTCGGGCGTGCAGACAGGGTTGATCGTGGCCCTGGGGGCGGGGTTGCTGATCGGTGTCGAGCGCGAGCGCCGCAAGGGGCAGGGTGCTGATCGGCACTCGGCCGGTTTGCGCACCTTCGTGGTTGCGGCTTTGGTCGGGGCGGTCGGGCAGGTGCTGTCGCCGGTGGTGGCTGCGGTGGTGCTGGTGGCGGTGTCCGGGTTGGCGGGTCTGTCCTACTGGCGTTCGCGCTCCGACGACCCTGGCTTGACCACGGAGTTGGCCTTGATCGCGACGACGCTCATCGGGATGCTGGCGGTACCGCAGCCCGAACTGGCGGCTGCGTTGGCGGTGGTGCTGGCCGGGGTGCTCGCCCTGAAGGCGCGCCTGCACCGTTTCGCGACCGACTGGCTCAGCGAAGCCGAGTTGCACGATGGCTTGCTGCTGTCTGCGCTGGCGTTGGTGTTGCTGCCCCTGTTGCCCGCAGAGCCGATCCGCTGGCTGGGGCACCTCTCGCCTCGGCGGGTGCTCATGCTGGTGGTGGTGATCCTGACGATGCAGGCCGCATCGCACCTGGCTCAGCGGCTGTTGGGGCCGCGCGCGGGGGTGCCGATGGCGGGACTGCTGGGCGGCTTCGTCTCCAGCACGGCCACCATCAGCGCCCTGGGCAGCCAGGTGCGCAGCGGCGAGGTGCCGCTCAGGCTGGCATGGTGTGGCGGGGTGCTGTCCACGGCGGCGACCTGGTTGCAGGCCTGGTTGATCGGCGCGGTGCTGGCGCCGAATCATGTGTTCGAGATGGCAAGCCTGGCGCTGATGGGGACTGCGGTGCCTTGTGTGATCGGGCTGGCTCTTTGGCGACGCCAGTCGGGGGGCGCGTTGGTGCAGGCGAGCATGGACGGGCCAGTGCTGCGCTTGAAAGAGGCGCTGCAGGTCAGCGGCTTGCTGGTGCTCGGGGCGCTGCTGGTGCAATGGGCCCATGCCTGGAGCGACACGGGCTTGTTGATCGGGGTGGCGATCGCGGCCATTGCCGATGCGCACGCGCCCGTGGCTGCGCTGTGGGGCATGCGCGATGGTGGCGGGCTGTCTGCCGACGAGCTGCTGCATGGCACTCTGGTGGCCGTCAGCGTGAACGCCGGCACGCGCACCATCGCTGCCTGGGCGGCAGGGGGCGCGCGTTACGCGACGGGCATCGGTGCCGCTTTCGCTTTGAGCTTGGCCGTGGTCTGGGGCTGGGGCGCGCTCACACCCTGAGCCAGGGCTGTGGTGCTGGTTCTGGTTGCCCTCAGCGCGGTTTGGGCTTTTTGCGCGCAGGCCCGGTGCCAGCCCGTGGCGGCAGCCCGGTGTGCTGCGTGAGCACCTGGCCTGGTTTGGGCCTGCGCGAGCTGACCTGCGGCAGGTCCCGCGGGTCATGTTCCGCCTGCTTGCCCCCGCGTCGCGAAGGCGCAGGCTCGTTCGACCCGCCGCGCGCCACGCGCCCCACCGTCACCACCGAGGTCTTGGTGCCGGCCTTGGTCGAGTTCTTGCGGCGAGCGCTTTCGTACGTACCGTCGGTGGCCGGCTGGTAGGTCGGGATCAGGTGGTGCGGCCCGTTGCCGATCAGGTCGCGGCGGCCCATGGCCATCAGGGCTTCGCGCAGCAGCGGCCAGTTGTTGGGGTCGTGGTAGCGCAGGAAGGCCTTGTGCAGGCGACGGCGCTTCTCGCCCTTGACGATGTCCACGCGCTCGCCCTTGCGGGCATCGCGGCTGATGCCTTTGAGCGTGTTGAGCCCCGAGTGGTACATGGCGGTGGCCGTGGCCATGGGGCTGGGGTAGAAGGTCTGCACCTGGTCGGCCTTGAAGCCGTTGCGCTTGAGCCAGATGGCCAGGTTCATCATGTCTTCGTCGGTGGTGCCCGGGTGGGCCGCGATGAAGTAGGGGATCAGGTACTGCTTCTTGCCGGCCTCGGCGCTGAACTTTTCGAACAGCTCCTTGAAGCGGTCGTACGCGCCCATGCCGGGCTTCATCATCTTCGACAGCGGCCCTTGTTCGGTGTGCTCGGGCGCGATCTTGAGGTAGCCGCCGACGTGGTGGGTCACCAGCTCTTTGATGTACTCCGGTGAGCGCACGGCCAGGTCATACCGAAGCCCCGAGCCGATCAGGATCTTCTTGATGCCGGGCAGGGCGCGCGCACGGCGGTACATGCGGATCAGCGGGCCGTGGTCGGTGTTGAGGTTGGGGCAGATGTCCGGGTAGACGCACGAGGGCTTGCGGCAGGCGGCCTCGATGACGGGCGACTTGCAGCCGATGCGGTACATGTTGGCCGTGGGGCCACCCAGGTCGGATATGACGCCGGTGAAGCCCTTGACCTGGTCGCGGATGGCCTCGATCTCGCGCAGCACCGAGCCTTCGGAGCGGCTCTGGATGATGCGGCCTTCGTGCTCGGTGATGGAGCAGAAGGTGCAGCCGCCGAAGCAGCCGCGCATGATGTTCACGCTGAAGCGGATCATGTCCCACGCGGGGATTTTGTCGTCGCCATAACCGGGGTGGGGCGCGCGCGCGTAGGGCAGGTCGAACACCAGGTCCATCTCGGGTGTGGTCAGCGGGATGGGCGGCGGGTTGATCCAGACCTCGCGGGCGCCGGGGCCTTCGCCGTGGCGCTGTACCAGGGCGCGCGCGTTGCCGGGGTTGGTCTCCAGGTGCAGCACGCGGTTGGCGTGGGCGTAGAGCACGGCGTCTTGCGACACGGCTTCGAAGGAAGGCAGGCGGATGACGGTGCGATCACGTGGGGGCAGCACGAACTTGCCGCTGCGGTTGGCGTTGGCGTCGTGGTGGCTGGTCGCGGGCGCTTCCAGCTCGTCGGCGTCTTCGTGGGCGTGGGCATGTACCGGCGCCGCGTTTTCAGCGGCGACCTCGGCGGTGGCGACGGCTGTCAACGCTGCATCGATCGGGGCTGCCTTTCGCTTGAGCGCCGGATTGGGAACGAGCTTGATCGGCTTGACTTCGCTGCCCAGCCGATTGCCTTTGCCGCTGGGCTTGAGCGGGTCAAATGCCCCGGCGTCTTCCAGCGCGCAGCTTTGGCCCTGTTCGGCCGCCGCCTCGGACATGCCCATGTAGGGGTTGATGTGCTGGTCGATGCGGCCTGGGCGGTCGACCTCGGTGGAGTCGAGCTCGAACCAGCCCTGGGCCGTCGGGTCGTTGCGGCGGCGGATGAAGGCGGTGCCGCGCACGTCGGTGATCTGCTCGATGGGCTCGCGCGCGGCCAGGCGGTGCGCCACCTCGACGATGGCTCGCTCGGCGTTGCCATACAGCAGCAGGTCGGCCTTGCTGTCGGTGAGCACGCTGCGGCGCACCTTGTCGGACCAGTAGTCGTAGTGGGCGATGCGGCGCAACGAGGCCTCGATGCCGCCCAGCACCACCGGCACGCCAGGGAAGGCCTCGCGGCAGCGCTGCGAGTAGACGGTGGCGGCTCGGTCGGGGCGTTTGCCACCCACGCCGCCGGGGGTGTAGGCGTCGTCGCTGCGCAGTTTGCGATCAGCCGTGTAGCGGTTGATCATGGAGTCCATGTTGCCGGCCGTCACGCCCCAGAACAGGTTGGGTTTGCCCAGGGCTTTGAAGGGCTCGGCGCTGGTCCAGTCGGGCTGGGCGATGATGCCCACGCGAAAGCCCTGGTTCTCGAGCATGCGGCCGATGACGGCCATGCCGAAGCTGGGGTGATCGACGTAGGCGTCGCCCGAGACGATGACGATGTCGCAGCTGTCCCAGCCCAGCACATCCATTTCGGCGCGGGTGGTGGGCAGGAACTTGGCCGGCCCGAAGCGCTTGGCCCAAAAGGGCTTGTAGCTGCTCAGCGGTTTGGCCTGAGGGGAGGGCGGGGCGACGGTCAGTTGGGGCATGGGGGTGACGCAGGTGGGGCGTCGGCAGACAACCCGACATTGTCGCCTGGGTGGGCGTCGAGCGGGCGTGAGGATCCCCCAGGCCAGGCGGGGTCTTGTTGGGAGCTCACCGTGTCCGCTTGACCAGTTTGATGACCGAAACCGCGATGCCTGCCCCAGGGTAGGCGGGTTGTTTTTTGTAAAGCCGATGTTTCAAGGCCCTGCGGCCCGTGCGCGCGATGGGCCTGCGCCGCACAATGTTCATGTGTCCGATTCGCCCAAGAAAGGGGCTTTCCAACGATGATCCGTCAGCGCATCACCAGTGTCTTTGCTTCTTTCGCCGTCGCCCTGGCCGGCGTCACCCTGTCGGTGGCCCCGATCGAGTCCGAGGCCAAGCGCCTGGGCAGCGGCCGCGCCTCCGGCATGCAGCGTCAGATGCCTGCCAAGCAGGCCGACAGCTCGCCGCCGGCGCAAAACGCCACGCCCAACCAGGCCGGCAAGCCGGCTCAGGCCGCACCGGCCAACGCAGCGGCCCCCGCCGCCGCCCAGCCCGCCAAGCGCTCCTGGATGGGCCCGATCGCCGGCCTGGCCGCAGGTTTGGGTCTGGCCGCTCTGGCCAGCCACCTCGGATTTGGTGAAGAGCTCGCCAATTTCATGATGATGGCCTTGCTCGGCGTGGTGGCCATGGTTGCCATCGCCTGGGTCGTGCGCCGCATGCGTGGTGCGCAGCCGGCCGGTCCGCAACTGGCGGGTGCGGGCGCGCCCTTCCAGGGGACGCCTGCTTCGGCCGGTCTGGCCGGGTCGCAGCAGGCCATGGGCTCGTCCATGGCGCGTGAGGCGCATGGGGTCTTCGGCGGTGGTCAGGCGAACGGCGCCTCGGCTGCCGGCTTCGGCGCGGCTGCAGCTTCTGCCCGCCCTGAAGGCTTTGACGCCGATGGCTTCACCCGCATCGCCAAGATGATCTTCATCCGCCTGCAAGCCGCCAACGACGAGGCCAACCTCGACGACCTGCGCAAGTTCACCACGCCGGAGCTGTTCGCATCGCTGCGCCTGGACTTGCAGGAGCGTGGCCAGTCCGCCCAGCAAACCGATGTCATGCAGCTCGATGCCGAGCTGGTCGACACGGCCCAGGAAAACGGCCAGTGGGTGGCTTCGGTGCGCTTCAGTGGCCTGATCCGCGAGGAAGTGGGCCAGGGCGCCGAGCCGTTCAACGAACTGTGGCACCTGGTCAAACCGCTCGATGGCGGCCGCGAATGGGCGATTGCCGGCATCACGCCGCTGCAAGCCTGAGCCGTTTGACGGCATGACGCAGCGTGGCTTTGGCCACGCCCGCTCCAGCACCATTGAAAAAGCCCGTCCGGCGTGAGCCGGACGGGCTTTTGCTTTGGCGTCGTTGCTGGTTGCGACTCACCAGCCGGTGTGGGGCCGGCCGGCCATCGCAACACCGAGCCTCAGGCCTTCTTGGCCCAGGCCTGGCACCAGCCCTTGCCAGCAACCTGCTTGCCACCCAGCAGCGGGCAAACGCCCCAGGCGTCCTTGCCTTGGTAGAACTGGCAGTTGGCGCAGTTGTTGCCGGCCTTGTACTGAGGGTACTTCTTGGCGTCGACCTTGGTGGCGTCGTGCTTGTAGCCAAGGCCCACGGCGGCGGGGTCCTTTTCATCGACCTTGGCGGCCTGGGCGTGGGCACTGGTCATGCCGGTGACAGCGCCCAGGGCGGCTGCGGCCGGGACGATGGTCATGATGAATTGACGGCGACTGGTCATGGTGGGTTCTCCGTGGTGGGGGAAAAGAAAAGGCGTTGAACTGCCTTTGACGTATTTTTGTCCGGTTTGTGCTGGCCTGTCTGAGGTCAAATCAGCTTCGTTGGGGTCAAACCTGATTCAACTGACCGGAGTCTAGAAATGGCTGAAGCACAAGATCTCGGCGACGCAACGTTGCCACGTTATCGCAGCAGCGCGGCTGCCAGGATGGTGAACATCCCGGTGGCCACTTTGCGCGTGTGGGAGCGACGCTACAGCGTGGTGGGCCCCTCTCAGGCGCCCTCCGGACACCGACTGTATTCCAGCCAGGATGTCCGGCGCTTGGTGTTGATCAAGCAAATGGTGAACAAGGGCCACGCCATCAGCATGTTGGCCAGGCTGGAAACCCATCAGCTGCAAGACCTGGCCAGCGAGGCAGAACAAGCCGAGGCCGCCGTGACGACGGGGCAGGTCATGACGCCTGTGCGCTCACCTGGCTCGGCCAGCGCCGAGGAGGTGCGGCTGCTGTTGGTGGGGCATGGCGCGGGCGCCCGCTGGACGGAGTCCCTGCGTGGCCTGCAGGGCGTGCGGGTGATCGGTGCGTTGGACGAGAGCGCGGCTTCGGAGATGGCCGCTCAGCAAATGAGGGCCGACCTGATCCTGGCGGACCTCGGCTCTGTGCACATGGAGTCGGTGGACTGGCTGGGGCGGCTGATGCGGCACGTGGGCGCCAGGCAGATGATCGTCATCCACGGTTTTGCCAACTCTCAGGTGCTCGAGGCCTTGCGGGCCCGGGCGGCGGTTTTGCGGCGCTCGCCGCTGCACCCTGATGAATTCAGGCAGACCGTCCTGGAGGCGGTGCGAGGGTGGTTCAGCGTGGGCCAGGCCCTGCAAGCCTTGCCTGACCCGGCGCCCGCGCCGCGTTTTGACAGCGCTGACCTGGTCATGCTGATTGCCCAGATGCCGAAGGTGGCCTGCGAATGCCCCAAGCACCTGGCCGAACTCATCACCTTGCTGGGGCAGTTCGAGACCTACAGCGCCGATTGCGAGAGCCGCCAACCGGCGGACGTGGCCCTGCACGCTTACCTCTACCGCATCGCTGGCCATGCCCGGGCCATGATGGAGGAGGCTTTGGCGACCGTGGCCATCGCAGAAGGCGTGAGCCTGCCGAGGTCGGCATGAGCAGCGCCGCCGATCCGCGCGGGTTGGTGCTCGTCATCGGAGCCAGCGGTGGGCTGGGGGGGGCCTTTGTGGAAGCGGCGGCGCAGCGTTGGCCTCAGGCCGAGGTCATGGCCTTGTCGCGCCAATCAACGCCAGCGCTCGACTTGCTGGACGAAGCCTCGCTGCGGGTGTGCGCCCAGGCGGTGCAGGCACGCCTGCATGAAACCGGTCGATCGCTGGACTTGGTGATCGATGCGACCGGTTGGTTGCATGGCAATGGCTGGATGCCCGAGAAGAGCTGGCGCCAACTCGATCCGGCTCACCTGGCCCACCAGTTCGCGGTCAACGCCACCGGGCCCGCGCTGCTGATGAAGCACTTCCTGCCGCTGTTGCCCAGGCAGCAGCGAGCGGTGTTCGCGACCTTGTCTGCCAAGGTGGGCAGCATCGGTGACAACCGGCTGGGAGGTTGGTGGGGCTACCGCGCTGCCAAGGCCGCGCTCAACCAGTTCGTGCGCACGGCAGCCATCGAGCTCGCTCGAAGCCACCCGCAGGCCATTTGCGTGGCCCTGCACCCGGGCACGGTCGACACGGCGCTGTCGCAGCCCTTCTCGCACACAGGCCTGACGGTGCGCTCGCCAGCCGAGGCGGCCGAGCGCTTGCTGGCGGTCATCGACGGCCTGGGTACCGGGCACACGGGCGGGTTCCTGGACCACACCGGTGAGCCTTTGCCTTGGTGATCAGACTGCGCCCGCCGCGAGGGGGGCAGGTTCGCCGTCGTCCTCTTCGATGAGGAAGCCACCACTTTGGTGGGCCCAAAGGCGCGCATACAAGCCGCCCTTGGCCAGCAGCGAGGCGTGGTCGCCCTCTTCGACGATGCGGCCTTGGTCCATGACGATGAGGCGGTCCATGGCCGCGATGGTGGACAGGCGGTGCGCCACGGCCACCACGGTCTTGCCCTCCATGAGTTTGTAGAGGCTGCCCTGGATGGCGGCCTCGACCTCGGAGTCGAGCGCGCTGGTGGCCTCGTCGAGCAGCAGGATGGGCGCGTCCTTGAGCATGACGCGGGCGATGGCGATGCGCTGACGTTGCCCGCCGGAGAGCTTGACGCCGCGCTCGCCCACGTGGGCCTCGAAGCCGTGACGGCCGTGTGGGTCGGTCAGCGTGTGGATGAAGTCGATCGCTTCGGCGCGTTCGGCCGCGCGGACCATGTCGGCATCGCTGGCGTCGGGCCGACCGTAGAGGATGTTGTCGCGCACGGAGCGGTGCAGCAGGGAGGTGTCCTGCGTGACCATGCCGACCTGTGCACGCACGCTGTCTTGCTGCACCTGCGAGATGTCCTGCCCGTCGATCAGCACGCGGCCCGACTCGACGTCGTAGAAGCGCAGCAGCAGGTTGAGGATGGTGGTCTTGCCCGCGCCGGAGCGGCCGACCAGGCCGATTTTTTCGCCGGGGCGGATGCGCAGGTTCAGGCCGTCGATGACGGTGCGCTGGCCGCCGTAGCTGAAGCGCAAGTTGTCGAAGTGCACCTCGCCTTGGCTCACCTTCAGCGCGGGTGCGCCGGGGCGGTCGAGCACGGTGTGGGGCTTGGAGAGCGTGTTGATGCCGTCCTGCACGGTGCCGATGTGCTCGAACAGCGAAGCCATCTCCCACATCATCCAGTGCGAGATGCCGTTCAGGCGCAGGGCCATGGCGGTGGCCGCCGCCACGCCGCCGATGCCCACCTGACCTTGCGTCCACAGCCACAGGGCCACGCCCGAGGTCGACAGGATCAGCAGCATGCTCAGCGTGTGGTTGACCACCTCGAAGCCGGTGACCAGGCGCATTTGGCCGTGCACGGTTTTCATGAAGTCCTGCATGGCCGAGCGGGCGTAGCCGGCCTCGCGGTTGGCGTGCGAGAACAGCTTGACGGTGGTGATGTTGGTGTAGGCGTCGGTGACGCGGCCAGTCATCAGCGAGCGGGCGTCGGCCTGGCTGCGCGCGGCGCGGCTCAGGCGCGGCACGAACCAGCGCACGGCGAGGGCATAGAGCGCCAGCCAGCTCAGGAAGGGAGCCATCAGCAGCAGGTCGAAGCCGCCGACCACGGCCGTCATCGTGAAGAAGTAGATGACGACGAAGACGAGGATGTCACCCAGGATGAAACAGGTGTCGCGCACGGCCAGCGCGGTCTGCATGACCTTGGCGGCCACGCGGCCGGCGAACTCGTCCTGATAAAAGCTCAGACTCTGGCTGAGCATCAGGCGGTGAAAGACCCAGCGCAGGCGCATGGGGAAGTTGCCAGCCAGCGTCTGGTGCTTGAGCGTGGTGTGCAGCCAGACGATCAGCGGGCTGGCCATGAGGATCGCGGCCAGGGCCAGCAGGTGGCCTTCGGTGTTCTCCCAGAACTTGCCTGGCGGCACGTTCGAGAGCCGCTCGACGATGCCGCCCATCATGTTGAAGAGCAGGGCTTCGAAGGCGCCGATGCTGGCGGTCAGCAGCGTCATGGCCAGCAGCCATGGGCGCATGCCCTGGGTGCCGGCCCAGACGAAGGCCATGAAGCCTTTCGGTGGGGGACTGGGGGGCGTCTCGGGGTACGGGTCGACTCGGGTTTCGAACCAGCTCAGCACAGGGGGCTCCGCAAAAGGCGTGTAACCCGCCAGCGTAACGCGTTTGGCGAATGCGTGCCCGGGCCAAGTGAACCAGGCGGGTTCACCGTGGGCCCTCAGTAAACGTCCGGCACGTGCATCGAGGCGGGCACCGAGTTGCGGATGTAGTCTTCGCGGCGCTCGCGCGGGGGCAGGTGCACCGGCTCGTGCTCGACCTCGTGGTAGTCGAACTGCGACAGCAGGTGGTGGATGCAGTTCAGTCGGGCGCGCTTTTTGTCGACGGCCTGCACCACCCACCAGGGCGCCTCGGGGATGTGGGTGCGCTCGAGCATCACCTCTTTGGCGCGGGTGTAGTCCTCCCAGCGGCGGCGGCTCTCCAGGTCCATGGGGCTGAGCTTCCACTGCTTGAGCGGGTCGTTGATGCGGGCAATGAAGCGCGCGCTCTGCTCTTCGTCGGAGATGGAGAACCAGTACTTGATGACGCGGATGCCGCTGCGCACCAGCATCTTTTCGAACTCGGGCACGGAGCGGAAGAACTCTTCGAGGTCTTCGTCGGAGCAAAAACCCATGACGCGCTCGACGCCGGCGCGGTTGTACCAGCTGCGGTCGAACAGCACGATCTCGCCTGCCGCGGGCAGGTGGGCCACGTAGCGCTGGAAGTACCACTGCGTTTTTTCGCGGTCGTTGGGGGCGGGCAGGGCGGCCACGCGGCACACGCGCGGGTTCAGGCGCTGGGTGATGCGCTTGATGGCGCCGCCCTTGCCTGCGGCGTCGCGGCCTTCGAAGAGCACCACCACGCGCTCGCCGGTGTGCACCACCCAGTCCTGCAGCTTGACCAGCTCGCCCTGCAGGCGAAAGAGCTCACGGAAGTACAGGCGGCGCAGTTCCTGCTGCTCGCTGGGGCGCCCGGCCTGCTGGTCGATGAATCGGTCGTCGAGCTCTTGCTCCAGCTCCTCGTCGTAGCTGTCGAGGATGTCGTCCTGCAGGCGGCGAAGCAGTTCGGGGTCGAGGGGGGGCAGGGGCTGGTCCATGGCGGATTTCGGGTGTGGGCAACGCAACTGGCGAGCTTGACAGGTGTGTGTGACAGCCCGGCGACAGGGAGCATCGTGCGAATTGCTGCACATCTGTGCACATAATTCGGGTGTTTCAACCGAGGGGCTCGATGCCCCTTTTGCCCATGAATGCCCTCAAGGCCCTGTTCGCCAGCCTGGTGCTGCTGATCAACACGCTGTTCCACATCTCTTTCCTGCTGCCGCTGGCGCTGGTCAAGCTGGTGCTGCCCTTTCGGGTCGTGCGCCGCGTGATCGACGCGGTGCTCAGCGCCTTCGCCGAGAGCTGGATCGGGGTCAACAAGTTCTGGATGAACGCGGTGGGGCGCACGCGCTGGCAGGTCTCGGGCGTCGATGGCCTGCGTTACCGCGGCTGGTACCTGGTGAGCTGCAACCACCAGAGTTGGGTCGACATCCTGGTGCTGCAATGGGTGTTCAACCGCAAGATCCCGCTGCTCAAGTTCTTCATCAAGCACGAGCTGATCTACGTGCCGATCATGGGTCTGGCCTGGTGGGCGCTCGATTTCCCCTTCATGAAACGCCGTGGTGGCGCCTCGGCTCAGAAAGACCTGGAGACCGCGCGCAAGGCCTGCGAGAAATTCAAGGTCATCCCGACCTCGGTGATCAGCTTCATGGAAGGCACACGCCACACGCCGGACAAGCACGCGCAGCAGAAGTCGCCCTACAGGCACCTGCTCAAGCCCAAGACGGGTGGCGTGGGCATGGCCCTGGAGACCATGGGCGAGCTGTTCGATGGCATGGTGGACGTGACCATCGTGTACCCGGGCGGGGTGCCGACCTTCATGGACCTGATGACGGGCCGGATCCCGGAGGTGATCGTCCGGGTTCAGACGCGACCGATCCCCAAGGAGCTGCTGGTGAACGACCAGGGGCAGGCGGCCGACCGCGCGGTGCTGCAGCGCTGGATCAATGGCCTGTGGGAAGAAAAGGACGCCGAGATCGCGCAGATCAAGGCGGGCTTGACGTCACGCTGAGGGCTTGAGGGCGTCAGGTGTGACACGGCCGCTCTCGCCGGCGGGTTTCAGCAAAGCGCCAGCACCTGCCGCATGTCCAGGCGGTGCGCCCACTCGTTGGCCTCGTGCACCATGGTGATGGCCAGGTTGGTGTCGTGGGTCTGCACGCGGGCCAGGGGGGCCCACCGCCCGTCGCCGGTGTCTTGCAGGATGACGACCACGGGCAAGCCGAGGTCCGTGCCGCGTCGCACGGCCACCGCCTCCTGACCGCTGGACAAATGCACCAGGGTGCCGGGTGGGTACAGGCCCATCTCGCGCGTCAGCGTGGCGCCGAAGTAGTTGGCGCTGCGCTCGCGAAAGATCTGCGTGGCAGCCTGGGGCGACTGCATCACGCTGCGGCCCACGCGCGGCGCCATCTTGGCGCTGTAGACGTCACAGGTGCGCAAGGCGTCGGCCAGCAGGCTGACCTGGGTCATGCCGGCGGGGTAGCCCTTGCCATCGGCCTGCTCGTGGTGCTGCAGCACGGCCTGCAACCAGTCTTCGTCGGTGACCCCCAGTTCGCGCAGGCGCTGCACGCTGGCTTGCGGGTGGGCGTGGATGTCGGCGCGCTGGATCAGGCTCAGGGGCTCGGTTTGCAGCGCCAGGGCCGATTGCAGCGCGGTGATGGACAGGTTCATCGTCAGGCCGGCTTGCACGGCGCTGAAGGACAGCGTCGGGCTCCAGTCGCGGCGACGGGCGACCAGGGCCAGCAGCATGGCCGTGTGCACCGCATGCAGCACACCGTAGCGCAGCAGCTTGTCAGGGGTGTCGTGCACCATGAAGGCGATGGCGACGTCGGCGTCTTGCTGGCACAGGTTGAGCACCGTGCGTGCGCAGGTTTCGATGGATGGCCCGAATTGGGCTTGATCAAACGGGGCTGCGAGCAATGGCTCCAGCCGATCGGTGAGGTCTTGCCAGCCTTGCCAGCAGGTCAGGGCGTGGGTCAGGGGCGCCGGCTCGGCGGACGTCGGCGACAGGAGGGGCTGTGCCTGCACGGGTGTCTCCATCGGGGTGATGAAGCGACGATAAGGCAAGCCTGCCTTCGCGTGGCGATGCCAGCCAGGCAGGCAAGCGAGGCGGCGTGATGCTTCTCACGAGGGTGGGCGACCGAACGCCCGTTTGACACGCGGGTTTGACCCCCGATCAGGGCGCCGGAGGCTGGCTGGCAGCCAGCGGTGCGTTCAGTCGCTCGAAAGCCGCCGGGGCCACGTACTGCAGCAGCTCCTTGCCCTCCGAGTCGAGGATCACGTCCAGTCCCTTGTCGGGGTAGAGGAAGTGCTCCAGGTGGCCGTTGCTTTTCACGCGGCGCGCCGGTTGACCGAAGCGGGCCAGGATCGCATCGACGTCCAGGCGCGCCTGCGGGATGAAACTCAAGGAGGCGATCGGGGCCTTCAGGGCCAGGGCCTCGTCTTCGGGCGACAGCGTGTACTTGCGCGTGGCGCTCTCCATGAAGTCGCTCTTGAGGGCGCGTTCGCGCAGGCCTTTGAGCGCGTCGTTCTCGAGTTTCGCCGTGACCACGAGCTTGCCGCTGACGAAGCCCAGCTGGGCCGGGTCCACGAAGGCTTCGAGCGAGCCGGCTTCACCCGGCGCCGCGATGATGGCGACCTGCACTTCGGCGCCAAAGAGGCGTCGCACGTCGGCCAGCGTGCTGGCGTCGGGCCCGCTGGACAGCGTCAGGCCCATGACGCGGCTGCTGCCGTCGGAGCGCGCCTCGATCTGCCAGGGCAAGCCAGGAGCGGGTTCGGCGCCTGCGGTCTGGCTGTCCTGATGAGGCGGCGCCTTCATGCGATCGCCGCCGACCACCACCAGCGTGCCCAGCAGCAGCGAACCGGCGACCATGCCGGCCAGGATGGCGACCTTGTTCATGCGCGCCAGCCCGTGTCGACGCGGTCGAGCTTGCGGATCAGCGCGGGCCACACGAAGGCGCCGCCCATGCCGCCGGTCTGCACCTTCATGGCGTGAGCCACGCCTTGCACGATTTGCGGGTTGACCTCGGTCAGTGGCACACCGCCGCTTTGCGCGGCCAGCTGAATCTGGCAGGTGCTCTCGAAGATGTACATGTGCAGGAAGGCGTCGGCGATGGTGCGGCCCACGGTGAGCAGGCCGTGGTTGCGCAGCATGAGGAAGTTCTTGTCGCCCAGGTCGGCTTGCAGGCGCGGCTTCTCGTCTTCGCGGAAGGCCACGCCTTCGTAGTCGTGATAGGCCAGCGAAGCCAGCACGAAGGTGCTTTGCTGAGAGATGGGCAGCACGCCAGCCTGCTGGGCCGAGACGCCCACGCCGGCACGCGTGTGGGTGTGCAGCACGCAGCCCGCGTCTTCGCGCACGGCGTGGATGGCGCTGTGGATGGTGAAGCCGGCCGGGTTGACGGGGAAGGGCGAGTCAGAGAGCTTGTTGCAGTCCTGGTCGACCTTGACGAGGCTGGAGGCGGTGATCTCGTCGAACATCAGCCCGTAGGGGTTGATGAGGAAGTGGTGCTCGGGGCCGGGGATGCGCGCCGAGATGTGGGTGAAGACCAGGTCGCTCCAGCCGTGCAGCGCCACCAGGCGGTAGGCGGCGGCGAGGTCCAGGCGCAGTTGCCACTCTTCAGGGCTGACCTGTGCTTGCAGCGATGGGGTGTTCAAGTTGTTCTCCTCATGGTGGCGCCGGCCCTTCTCTTGGCGAGGGTCCGGTGCGGCGGTGCTGGGGATTTTGGCAGGCCTGGCTTCAGGAGCCGGTGCGCGCTTGTGTCGGCTGAGCCTCATCGGCGAACGCATCGGCATGCCGTTGGCGCAGCAGGTTCTTCTGCACCTTGCCCATGGCGTTGCGCGGCAGCTCGTCGGTCACGAAGATGCGCTTGGGGCACTTGTAGGCCGAGAGTTGCTCGCGCATGGCTCGGATCACCTCGGCCTCGTCGAGCACGTGGCCAGGCTGGGTGGTGAGCACGGCCACCACGCCTTCGCCGAAGTCGGGGTGGGGCACACCAATGACGGCGGACTCGGTCACGCCGGGCAGGCGGTCGAGCAGGCCTTCCACCTCGGCCGGGTAGACGTTGAGGCCGCCGGTGATGACGAGGTCCTTGGCGCGGCCAACCAGGTGCACGCGGCCATCGTCGTCGATGCGGCCAACGTCGCCGGTGCGGAACCAGCCGTCGGGCGTGAAGGCCTCGGCCGTCTTCTCCGGCATGCCGAGGTAGCCGACGAAGACGTTGGGTCCGTGGACTTCGACATGGCCGGTCTGGCCTTTGGCCAGCGCCGCACCTTCGTCATCGACGATGCGCAGCTGGGTACCCGGCAGGGGCTTGCCAACGCTGCCCGCCATGCGCGTGCCTTCGCGGCTGCGGCAGGGGTTGGAGCACAGCATGCCGGTCTCGCTCATGCCGTAGCGCTCGAGGATGGTGTGGCCGGTGCGCGCCTGGAAGGCTTCGAAGGCGGCGGGCAGCAAGGGCGCCGAGCCGCTGATGAACAGGCGCATGCCTTGCACCGTTTCATGGTTGAGCTGCGCTTGCGCGAGCAGGCGGCCATACATGGTGGGCACGCCCATGAAGAGCGTGGCCTGCGGCGCGCTGCGATCGGCGATGTGCTGGAGCACTTGCGCCGGCTGGAACGCATCGAGCCAGCGCATGGGCGTGCCCGAGAGCAGCGCGCAGTGGCAGGCCACGAACAGGCCGTGGATGTGGAAGATGGGCAGGGCATGGACCAGGCAGTCGTCGTGGCGCCAGTCCCAGTGGCGCAGCAGGGTGCGCGCGTTGCTCAGCAGGTTGCCGTGCGTGAGCATGGCGCCTTTGCTGCGGCCGGTGGTGCCCGAGGTGTAGAGGATGGCGGCCAGGTCGCCTTCATGGCGGCTCGCAGGTTCGTGCACATCGCTGTGCAGGCCGGCGTGGGTCAGCAAGCTGCCATTGCCTTGCGTGCCCAGCGTGAAGAGGTGGCCGACCTGCCCGTGCGCGGCCAGCGGGATCACCCATTCCTGGTCTTCGGGGCGGCACACCAGCACGGCGGGGCGGGCGTCTTCCAGGAAGTAGCCCAGCTCGGCCGAGCGGTAGGCCGGGTTCAGTGGCAGGAAGACGGCGCCGCAGCGCAAGGTGGCCAGGTACAGCACCAGCGACTCGACCGACTTGTCCACGTGCGCGGCCACGATGGGCGGGTGACCGTTGCGCTGCGGCAGGTGCAGGCTCTCCAACAGGTTGGCCACCATGGCCGTGGCGCGGTCCAGGTCGTCCCAGCTCCAGGTGCCTCGCTCGGTCAGGATGGCGGCGTCCTGGCGCGTGACGGGCCAGGCGCTGTGCAGCGCGGTGAACAGGTTCATGGTCGTTTCCGGGGCTGGGTCGGCGCGGGTTGCGCCAGGCCGTTACGGTAACTCAAGCCGCGTCGTTCGCCGCGCGCGGTGCGGGTGGGGTGGTGCCGGGGTCCAGGTCGTGGCGGTGCAGGTGGATGCGGTTGCGGCCCAGGCGCTTGGCCGTGTAGAGGGCCTCGTCGGCCTGGGCCATCATGGCGTCGATGCCGTGGTGCTCTGGGCGCCATTGCACGGCACCGATGCTCACGGTGGCGCGAATGCTGTGCGCGCCAACCTCGATGAGGCGCACGTCCAGCGAGGCGCGCACGCGCTCCAGCGCATGCATGGCCTCGTCCTGCGGCGTGTTGCTCAGCAGCACCGCGAACTCTTCGCCGCCGATGCGAGCGGCCGTGTCGCTGTCGCGCAGTGACTCCCGCAGCACCTCTGCAAAGACCTTGAGCACGGCGTCACCAGCCGCGTGGCCATGCGTGTCGTTGATGTGCTTGAAGTGGTCCAGGTCCATCAAGGCCACGGTCAGCGGGCTGCCGTAGCGGCGCGTTTGGGCCAGGCCCGCATCGGCCACGTCGAAGAACTGGCGACGGTTGGCCAGGCCCGTGAGCGTGTCGCGGCTGGCCAGGCGCATGAGCTCGGCCTCGGCGGCTTCGCGGGCGGTCTCCTGCTCGCGGGCGTGAAAGAGCGTGCCCAGCGTCACCACCAGGGGTTCGAGCAACTGCACCAGGGTCTCGTCGAAATCTTCCGGGCGGTTGCCCAGTCCGATCATGCCCACCACCTGGTGATCGAAACGGATGGGCAGGCCCAGGAAGTTGCGCAGCTCGGCGCGGTGCTGGGGCAACTCGCCGGCCAAGGGGTGTCGCACCGGGTGGTTGATCAGCACCACCTCGTTGGTCGTGACCGCCTGGCCGAAGCAGCTGTCGAGCGCGCGCAACACGGCCGATTCGCGGCGTGGGGTGTCCACCAGCGGGTCGGTGAGCGTGTCGCGCCATTCGTTGTCGGACAGCGTGGGGATGCGCAGGTAGGGCCTGCCCTGGGTGTCGCGCTGCACGACGCCGATGAAGCCGAAGTGGCAGTCGCTGATGCGCAGCAGGGGCTCGAACAGCGCTTCGCAGGCCTCCTGCACGCTGCGGTTGAGCAGGAAGGAGGTTTGCGCCTGGTTGAGCAGGTCCAGCAGCTGGCGCTGGCGGTTGCGCAGGCCTTCCTTTTGTTTGTCCTCGGTGATGTCGATGAGGGTGCCGACCACCCGGCGCGGCTCGCCTCGGCGGTCGTGTTCGACCACCCGGCCGTGGCTGCGCACCCAGACGTGGTGACCGCGCTTGTGGCGGATGCGGTACTCGACCATGACGACGTCGTTGTCCCGGTCGCGGTAGCGCTCGCTGGCGCGTTCGATGGCCATGCGGTCGTGCGGGTGCACCAGGTCCATCCAGGCCAGCTGGCTGTGCTCGAGCTCGTCTTCTCGGTAGCCCAGCATGGCCGCGGCGCGTGTGTTGAGCAGGCGCTCTTGCGTGGCGAGGTTGAGGTCCCAGGTGCCGATGCGGGCCGATTCGAGCGCGAGGTAGAGGCGCTCTTTCGTCGATTCGATCGAGGACTCGAGCTGCTTTTGTCGCGTGAGGTCGAACAGGTAGCCACGGATGCGGCGCAGTCGGCCGTGTTCGTCTCGGTCGGCCTGGGTGACCTGGTTGATCCAGCGTGGGTGCCGGCCGCTGGTCTGCAGCCTGTAGCTGATTTCCAGCTCGGGCAGCTCGCCGACCTGGTGGCTGCTCAGGCCGGTGCGCCACAGCTCCTGGTCATCGGGGTGAACGATGGTCTCGAAGGGGCGACCGCTGCGCAACTCGCGCGCCAGGTGGTCGCCCAGCAGCGCGTCGAGGTTGGCAGACAGGTAGGTGGCGCGCGGTGGCGTGCCGGTGTCCCACACCACAGCGCCGACGGGGCCCTCGGCAAACAGGGTGCGTTCCTGGCGACTGAGCTGGCCTTCGCGGCGCTGCTGCAACTGGTCGTGTGCAAGCTCCGTGAAGCGCGCGAGTTGGGCCAGCTTGCGCTCGTCGAAATCATGACGGGGGCGCTGGTCGAGCACGGCCACGGTGCCCACCACCTGATCTTCAAACACCAGCGGCATGCCGGCGTAAAAGCGCAAGGGCGGCATGCGCTGGGTGACGAGCTCGAGGTCCGCGAAGCGCTCGTCGAGCCGCAGGTCGTGCGCGAGGATGGGGCGACCGCTGGCGATCACGTGCGCGCACAGGCTCTGCTCTCGCCGCCAATGCGTGTGCCGGGTGCCATGGTGGGCCTTGAACCACAGCGTGTCGCGGTCGAGCAGCGTGATCACGCACACCGGCACATCGAGCACCTCGGCGATGGTGGTGCTCAGGCGTTGCAAGGCGTCGTCCTGGCCGATCTCCAGCAGACCCAGGCTGTCGAGCACAGCCAGTCTCAGGTCTTCGTCCCGGGGCAGGGCGGCAGCGGGCATGCAACGTGACTCCGTCTGGGGTGAGCGTGAGCGGTGGCACGGTCGCGCCCAGGCCCAGACCTGCAACCTCCCGTGAAACCAACATGATGTTACAAGTGTCGGTGGGGGTTCGTGAGGGTCATCACGGGTTTTCGGCGGCGCAAGGGGCGCAAACGCCGGTGATTTCAGGGGGTGAACGATGGCCGCCCGTTTTGTTGACGGGCGGCGACAGACCGTGGCGTTGACGCCGCAGTCACGCTCGTGTCACGTCGGGCCGAACGGGTCGGCCCTGGCTCAGACGTCGATCGCGGCCGCCGAGCCGGCCTGTTTGCGCAGCTCGAACTTCTGGATCTTGCCGGTCGACGTCTTGGGCAGCTCACCGAACACCACCGCGCGCGGGATCTTGAAGCCAGCGAGGTGCTGACGGCAGTGCTGGACGATGTCTTCGGCCGTGACCTGGGCGCCGGCCTTGAGCTCGATGAAGGCGCAGGGCGTCTCGCCCCACTTCTCGTCGGGCTTGGCGACGACGGCCGCGGCCATCACGGCGGGGTGGCGGTAGAGCACGTCTTCGACCTCGATGGACGAGATGTTCTCGCCGCCCGAGATGATGATGTCCTTGCTGCGGTCCTTGATCTTGACGTAGCCGTCGGGGTACATCACGGCCAGGTCGCCGGTGTGGAACCAGCCGCCACGGAAGGCCTCTTCGGTGGCCTTGGGGTTCTTGAGGTAACCCTTCATCGTGATGTTGCCGCGGAACATGATCTCGCCCATGGTTTCGCCGTCGGCGGGCACGGGCTGCATGCTCAAAGGGTCCATCACGGCGATGCCGCGTTGCAGGTGGTAGTTCACGCCCTGGCGAGCGTTCAGGCGGGCGCGCTCGCCCACGTCGAGCAGGTCCCACTCGGCGTGCTTGACGCACACCGCCGCCGGCCCATAGATCTCGGTGAGACCATAGACATGGGTGAGGTCGAAGCCCATTTGCTCCATGCCTTCGATCATGGCCGCGGGTGGCGCGGCGCCGGCCACCATGGCCTTGACCTGGTGCGTGATGCCTTGTTTGAGTTCGGCCGGTGCCGCCACCATGGCCGCGTGCACGATGGGCGCGCCGCAATAGTGGGTCACGCCATGCGTGCGGATGGCATCGAAAATGGCCTTGGGGTCCACGCGGCGCAGGCAAACGTTGACGGCCGCGCGCGCCGCCACCGTCCACGGGAAGCACCAGCCGTTGCAGTGGAACATGGGCAGCGTCCACAGGTAGGTGGCGTGCTTGGGCATGTCCCATTCGAGGATGTTGGAGACAGCGTTCATGGCCGCGCCCCGGTGGTGGTAGACCACGCCCTTGGGGTTGCCGGTGGTGCCCGAGGTGTAGTTCAGGCTGATGGCGTTCCACTCGTCTTCGGGCATGTGCCAGTCGAAGTTGGCATCGCCCTCGGTCAGCAATTGCTCGTACGTCAGGCTGCCGATGCGCTCGGCCTTGCCAGTGAACAGCGCGTCTTCTGTGTCGATCACCAGGATGGGTTCGGGGCGCGTGCGCAGCTTGAGCGCGGCGGCGATGGTGCCGCTGAATTCGGGGTCGACCACGATGGCCTTGGCCTCGCCGTGGTCGAGCATGAAGGCGATGGCCTCGGGGTCAAGCCGGGTGTTGAGTGTGTTGAGCACCGCGCCGGCCATGGGGATGCCGAAGTGGGCTTCGACCATGGGAGGCGTGTTGGGCAGCATCACCGCCACCGTGTCGCCGATGGCGATGCCGCGTTGGCGCAGGGCGCTGGCGAGTCGGCGGCACCGGTCGTGGGTTTGCGACCAGGTCTGGCGCAGGCTGCCGTGCACGATGGCGAGTCGGTCCGGGTAGACGGCCGCCGTGCGCTCCAGGAAGCTCAGCGGGGTGAAGGGGGCGTGGTTGGCCGGGGTCTTGGGCAGGTCTTGCTCGTGGATGCGGGACGTCGTCTGGGACATGGGGGTTCTCCGTTGGTTCGGGCCCCTTGTGAGGGCCGCCGAAGATCCTGCCCCAGGGAAACCCTGGTCCGCATCGGGCCATTCCCCTGTGCCAAACGAGGACACAGGGAATTGTTTAACGCGTCTCGGTTGAGTGTGCTCAGCCCGCGTCGCTGGCGTCAGCCTCGCCTGGCCCGTCCGCCTCGACGGCTTCGACCCGGATGCGCGCACCCGGCATGCTCACCACCTGGCCGGCCCGGATCTTGGCTGTCTTGCGCAGCTCTTGCTGCCCATCGACCTGCACCAGGCCATCGGCCACCATGGCCTTGGCCTGCCCCCCGCTGTTGGCCAGGCCACAGGCCTTGATCAGGCTGTCGAGGGTGATGAATTCGCTGCGAAGCGGGAAGGTGATCTGCTGGAGACGGGTCATGGGGAAGGTGATGCGGGGGAAACCGGCGCTGGCCTCAGGGAAAACCGGCGTCGCGCCATGCTGCGCCGATGGGTGGCTGCAGGCACAATGTCATGATTTGGTGAGCGACGTCTTCAGATGCGCGCCCACCACGTTTGTGACATTGTCGCCCCTGGGGTCACCACGCCCCCTGTTTTCGCATGAGCCTGAAACGAACCGACCTCGCCAAGAACCTGAATCTCAAGATCCAGGGCCAGATGCAGCACGCTGGTGTGCCCAGCCGCTTTGCGCAAGGGGCCGCCTTGCCTGATCGCCGTGAACAGCGCAAGCTGGACCAAGCAGCTGGCCTGGTGCCATTCGCCGTCAAGCTCAACAAGGAGCTCGTGGCGCGCCTGGGTGACCTGGCCTCGGCCCGTCAGGTAACGCTCAATGCATTCGTTGACGAGGTGCTGCGCGCCGGCCTGGCACAACTGCCCGCTGCCATGGTGACCGCTGCGGCGCCTCAGGCCCCGAAAAAATCCGCCAAGCCAGCCGCCGAGAAGGTGCCCGCTGCGCCCGCGCCCAAGGCCCCGGCCAACAAGGCAGCCGGCAAGCCCGCCGCGAAGCAGGCCGCTGAGAAGGCCCCTGTGAAGAAGGCCGCAGCCAAGAAGGCGGCAGCTCAAAAGACGGCTGCCAAGACCGCTGCCAAGACTGCCACCAAGACCGCCAAGAAGGCGGCACGCTGACCCCCAGCCACGCCAGCCCGATGGAGACCGCCATGAACCGACCCATGATGCACCTCGTTGACCCCCAGACCGGCGAATCCAACCCGGAAGACATCCGCCGCGTCTTCGCGTCGCAAGAGTCCACGGCCATCGCCTGGCGTGAGTCCACCATCGCCGAGCGCATCGCGCGCCTCAAGAAGCTGCGCGAAGCCATGCTGGCGCGCCGCGAGGATTTCTACGCGGCCTTCCAGAAGGACTACCACAAGCCCTCGGCCGAGGTCGAAGGCACCGAGTTCATGCCGGTGCTCGACGAGATCCGCCACGCCATCGGCAACCTGAAGAAATGGGCCCAGCCCAAGCGCGTGTGGCCCACCATGACGACCATGGGCACGCAGGCCTGGGTGGAAGTGCAGCCGCGCGGCCGCGTGCTCATCGTCGCGCCCTGGAACTTCCCGCTCAACCTGTGCTTCGGCCCGCTGGTCTCGGCCCTGGCCGCTGGCAACACCGTCATCCTCAAGCCCTCCGAGATGACGCCCGCCGTCAGCACCGTGATGGCCGAGGTCATCGCCGCCACCTTCCAGCCCAACGAAGTCGCCCTGTTCGAGGGCAGCCTGCCGACCTCGCAGGCGCTGCTCGAGCTGCCCTTCGACCACATCTTCTTCACTGGTTCGCCCGCCGTGGGCAAGGTGGTGATGGCCGCCGCCGCCAAGCACCTGACCAGCGTCACGCTGGAGCTGGGCGGCAAGTCGCCCGTCATCGTCGACGAGACGGCCGACATCAAGCTGGCGGCCGAAACCCTGATGTGGGGCAAGCTGACCAACTGCGGTCAGATCTGCGTGGCACCCGACCACGTTTTCGTGCACGAGTCGATCCGCGAGCGCTTCGTGGCCGCCTGCCGCACCGTCATCGCCCAGCGCTATGGCGCCACGGCCGACGCGCAGCGCAACAGCCCCGACCTCACCCGTGTCATCAACCAGCGCCACACCCAGCGCATCGCCGGCCTGCTGCAGGATGCCGTCAGCCGTGGTGCCAAGGTGGCCGTGGGGGGCGAGGTGGACGTGGCGCAGTGCTTCATCGCACCGACGCTGCTGGAGCAAATCCCGGAAGAAGCGTCGATCATGTCCGAAGAAATCTTCGGTCCGGTGCTGCCCATCATCGGCTTCCGCGACCTCGACAAGGTCGTGCGCGAGATCAACGCCAACCCCAAGCCGCTGGCGCTCTACATCTTCAGCACCGACAAGGCGCGCACCCGCGACCTGATTGCCAAGACCAGCTCGGGCGGCGTGGCAATCAACCACTGCGTGCTGCACTACGCCCACGGCAACCTGCCGTTTGGCGGCGTGAACAACTCGGGCATCGGCAACGCCCACGGTGAGTACGGCTTCAAGGCCTTCTCGCACGAGCGCGCGGTGCTGAAGTCCGGCCCGATCATGATGGCCAAGCTGTTCTTCCCGCCGTACACCGGTTTCAAGCAGAAGCTCATCCGCTGGACGGTGGACTCGTTGCGCCTGCCTTCGCTCTGATTTCGGAGCCGGCGTCGGTCTGACCGATAATCCCGGCATCCCGATGGTCAACGGCCCGCCTCCCTGGCGGGCTTTTTGCATCCGAAACGCCTGTGGACATCTTCATTCAGCAACTGATCAATGGCTTGGTGCTGGGCAGCATGTACGCCCTGGTCGCGCTCGGCTACACGATGGTGTACGGCATCATCAACCTCATCAACTTCGCCCATGGCGAGGTGCTGATGGTGGGCGCCCTGGTGAGCTGGACGGTGGTCACCGTGTTCGCCGACAGCGGCCTGCCGGGCTGGGCGCTGTTGTCCATCTCGCTGGTGGCGGCCATGCTGGCGTGCATGGCCTTGAACTTCCTGATTGAAAAGCTCGCCTACCGGCCGCTGCGCAATGCACCGCGCCTGGCGCCGTTGATCACGGCCATGGGCATGTCGCTGCTGCTGCAGACGATGGCCATGATCATCTGGAAGCCGGACTACAAGCCGTACCCCATCCTGCTGCCCGATGAGCCCTACGAGTTCATGGGCGCGACCATCAACCTGGTGCAGATCCTGATCCTGGTGGTGACGGCGCTGACCCTGGCGGGCCTGATGGCCCTGATCCACGGCACTCAGCTGGGCCGGGCCATGCGCGCCACGGCCGAGAACCCGCGCGTGGCTCAGCTCATGGGGGTGCGACCGGACCGCGTGATCTCGGCCACCTTCGTCATCGGGGCGGCGCTGGCGGCGCTGGCCGGTGTGATGTGGGCGGCCAATTACGGCTCGGTGCAGCACACCATGGGCTTTTTGCCGGGCCTCAAGGCCTTCACTGCGGCGGTGTTCGGTGGCATCGGCAACCTGGGTGGTGCGATGGTGGGCGGCATCCTGCTGGGCGTGATCGAGGCCATGGGAGCTGGCTACATCGGTGACCTCACCGGTGGCGTGCTGGGCAGCCATTACCAGGACATCTTCGCCTTCACCGTGCTCATCCTCGTGCTGACGCTGCGCCCGCAGGGGCTGCTGGGCGAGCGCGTGGCCGATCGCGCCTGAGGCCTGGAGATCGATGCCATGTCTGCCATGAAGCCCGTCTCGTCTTCTGTGAACAAGCTGTTGCGCGCTCGCATGCCGGGCGGCGTCCAGGCTCGCCTTCAAGGCCGGGTTGCGGCCTTCCTCGTCTGCGCCGTGGCCCTGCTGGTGCTGCCCGTGGTCCTGCAGCCGCTGGGCGAGGCCTGGGTGCGCATCCTCGACACCGCGCTGCTCTACATCCTGCTGGCGCTGGGCCTGAACATCGTGGTGGGTTTTGCCGGCCTGCTCGACCTGGGCTACATCGCCTTCTACGCCGTGGGCTCCTACCTGTTCGCGCTGCTGGCCTCTCCGCATTTGCTGGAGCATTTCCCGGCGGTGGCGGCGGCCTTCCCCGACGGCCTGCACATGCCGGTGTGGGCCGTGATCCCGCTGGGCGCAGGTGTGGCGGCCATGGTCGGCGTGCTGCTGGGCGCGCCCACGCTGCGCCTGCGCGGCGACTACCTGGCCATCGTGACGCTGGGCTTTGGCGAGATCATCCGCGTCTTCCTCAACAACCTGGACGCGCCGGTCAACGTCACCAACGGACCGATGGGCATCAGCAGCATCGATCCGATGACCATTGGTGGCGTCAGCCTGGGCGAGCCGCTGCACGTCTTCGGTCTCACGCTGGCGCCTGTCACGCTGAATTACTACCTGTTCCTGTTCATCGTGGTGATCGCGGTGGTGGTGTGCAGCCGGTTGCACGACTCGCGACTTGGTCGAGCCTGGATGGCCATCCGCGAGGACGAGATCGCTGCCAAGGCCATGGGCCTGAACGTGCGCAACCTCAAGCTGCTGGCCTTCGGGCTGGGCGCCACCTTCGGCGGTGTGGCGGGCGTGCTGTTCGCGAGCTTTCAGGGTTTCGTCTCACCTGAATCGTTCAGCCTGCAGGAGTCGGTGCTGGTGGTGGCCATGGTGGTGCTGGGCGGGTTGGGGCACATCCCCGGCGTGATCCTGGGCGCCTTCCTGTTGGCGGCTTTGCCCGAGGTGCTGCGCCACGTCGCAGGCCCCTTGCAAGCCATGACCGATGGGCGGCTGGACGCGGCCATCTTGCGTCAGCTGCTGGTGGCCCTGGCCATGATCGGCATCATGCTGCTGCGCCCGCGCGGGCTGTGGCCCTCTCCGCGCCACGAAGACCGGCTGATCCCGGATGAGGGCACGCCTGCCGCGGGTCAGGTCAAGGGAGGCCAGGCATGAGCCGACCGTTGCTTCAGGTGCAAGGTGTGAGCAAGCGCTTTGGCGGCGTGCAGGCGCTCAGCGACGTGGGCCTGGACGTGTTGCCGGGGCAGGTGCACGGCCTCATCGGCCCCAATGGCGCCGGCAAGACCACTTTCTTCAACACCATCACCGGTCTGGTGCCCGTGGATGCGGGGCGCTTCGAGCTCGATGGCCGCGCTTACAAGCCCAGCGCCGTGCACCTGGTGGCCAAGGCCGGCATCGCGCGCACCTTCCAGAACATCCGCCTGTTCGCCGACATGACCGCGATCGACAACGTGCGCGTGGGTCGCCACGTGCGCAGCCGCGTGGGCTGGTGGCAGGCGGTGCTGCGCACGCGCTCCTTCCTGCACGAAGAGCAGCTCATCACCGACAAGGCCCGCGAGCTGCTGGCCTTCGTCGGGCTCGAGGGCCGGGCGCAGCAAACGGCGCGGACCCTGAGCTACGGCGACCAGCGTCGCCTGGAGATCGCGCGCGCGCTGGCCACCGAACCCAAGCTGCTGGCCCTGGACGAGCCCGCCGCCGGCATGAACGCGACCGAGAAGGTGCAGCTGCGGGAGTTGATCGAGCGCATCCGTCAGCAGGGCCGAGCCGTGCTGCTGATCGAGCACGATGTGAAGCTGGTCATGGGCCTGTGTGACCACGTGACCGTGCTGGATCAAGGCAAGCTGATCGCCAGCGGCTCGCCCGCCGAGGTTCAGCGCCACCCGGCGGTGATCGCGGCATACCTGGGCACCTCGCACGCGCCGGTGGCGGCCAAGGATGATGCCCGGCAGGGGGAGGGCGCCTGATGACGAACCCATCGAACAAGCTGCTGGAGCTGCGCGACCTGCGCGTGGCCTATGGCGGCATCCAGGCCGTCAAGGGTCTGAACCTCGAATTGCGTGAAGGGGAGTTGGTCAGCCTGATCGGTGCCAATGGCGCTGGCAAGTCGACCACGCTCAAAGCCATCTGCGGCTTGCTCCAGCCTCAGGGTGGTGAGGTGCGCTACCAAGGCCGCGCCATCGGGGCACAAGGTCCGTGGGGCCTGGTCGCGCAAGGCCTGGTGATGGTGCCCGAAGGGCGCGGCATCTTCGCGCGCATGAGCATCGAAGAGAACCTGCGCATGGGGGCCTACTTGCGCCGCGATGGCGAAGTCGACGCCGACATCGACGCGGTGTACCAGCGCTTTCCGCGCCTGAAGGAGCGCCATCGTCAGCTGGCCGGCACCTTGTCGGGTGGTGAGCAGCAGATGCTGGCCATGGGCCGCGCGCTGCTGGCCCGTCCCAAGCTGCTGCTGCTCGACGAACCCACCATGGGCCTGGCGCCCATCATCGTCGACCAGATCTTCGAGGTCGTGCGCGATGTGCACGCGCAAGGCGTGACGGTGCTGCTGGTCGAGCAGAACGCGCAGCGTGCCTTGCAGATGGCCGATCGGGCTTACGTGCTGGAGTCGGGCGAGCTGGCGCTCAGTGGTGCGGCGGCCGAACTGTTGGGTGACGCGCGGGTGCAGGCGGCGTACCTGGGAGGCTGAGCCCCAAAGAAAAACGCCCCCGAAGGGGGCGTCGATGCGAAGGCCTGAGACCCTGCAGATTTATTTTTCGATTCTGGGCTCGCCTTTGACGGCGACGAACGGCGTGGCGTAGCGGGCGTAAACCGGGCTGGTGAAACCTGGGGCAGTGACCACGGCGGACACATCAGCCACACCGCCTGCCACGGCAGCGTTCTGACCGAAGAAGGCGCCTTCCACCTTGCCGGTGATGGCCTTGTAGGGACCTCCGATGTCCAGCGACTTGGAGCTGAACTGGCTGCCGCTGATGGTGCCTGCCGCGCTGAAGCTCAGGGCACCGTTGACCTGGTAGCCACCGTTGGCGGTCTGTTGCAACTGGCCGCCCATGAGGGGGTTCGACACACCGGAGCCGCCGTTGAAATCGGCTTTGAAGGTGCTGGTACCGAAGTTCACGCTCATCTGAACAGAGCCGGTCGCGTTGCCAGCGCCATTGAACGTGTTGCCGTAGTAGTTGGCCTGGGCATTGCTCAAGCGCAGGTTGTCCATGTCCTGTGCCGGGGTCGTGATGCCCCAGACGCCGTACATCTCACCGAATTGCTCAGTTCCGGACAGCGGCGGCGAGTCAGTGCCACCAGACACGTACCGAACGATCGTCAGGCCACCTTGGAACTTGCCCACTGGAACGCCAGAAGGAGACGATTCAAGGTCGGTTTCGATGCTCACGCGCTCGTAATTGCCTTCTGCACCAACTGGCAAGTCGGCGAAGGGGGTTTCGTAGTCGTGGCTGTTGAGGCCATCAAGAACCAGAGGTCCTTGAACATTGAAGCTCGGCACGGTCGCCGGCTCGTCGGAGCGAATCGGCTGTGTGCTGATCGACATCGACTCAGGCAGCCAGGTGGGTGCCGTCGTGGTTTGGGGGAAGAGCTGGAAGCCAACGCGCAGGTCGTTGGACTCCCCTTCAGAGATCGCTGCCACTTCGAGTTGTTTCTGGTCCCAGGAGTAGGTCGACAGGGCCATCACGCCGAAGCCACACAGGCCACCGCTGGTGCAGGCGCTGACCACGGGGGGTTGCACAGGGGGCTGCACGGGCGTGGACGGTGTCACAGCACCCACCGGGCGGTAGAGCTCGGTGGTGCCTGCCAGCAGCGGCAGCGGTGTTTGCGGGCCGGCGGCGGTGGGTTCGAGCTCTTCCCAGATGCCCCATTGGCTGGACGAATCCTGCGCAATCGTCACGTTCGAATAGAGCACGACCTTGGCGAAATCGGCCTGGGTAGGGCCATTGGCATGGGCGCTCAGGCTGCATGCGGCGGCCACTGCGGTGGCCAGGAGGGTCGGGATGCGGTTTGCCATGGTGGTGCTCCTGCTATCAGAAACTGCGATTGAGGTTGATCGTGACGGTGTCGCGGTCGTAGCCGTACAAGGTCAGGTTGGCCTTGTTGTGGATGTTGGCGAGGGTGGCGGCGAGCTGCCACTTCTCCATCAGGCCGGCGTTGAAGGTGTAGGCCGCGCCCAGTTCGATGCGGCGCTCGGTCTCGCGGCGGCTGACCGCAAACACAGGCTCGACACCGATGTGGCGTGCGTTGCGCCAGGCGGCGCGGGTGAACAGGTCGATGCCGGCAAGCTGCGCGCGAGCGCCCACGAACCACTCGTCACCGGTGTAGCTGAAGCGGTCTTCGCGAGCCGATTCTTCGAACAGGCGCACGCCGCCTTGCAGCGACCAAGTCTGGTTGCCCATCATGCGGCCATAGCTGGCGCCGACGCTGCGGTACTGGCCTTCGCGGGCAGAGTCACCAGCGCGGTGGAAGTCGCGCTTGACCCACTGCGCGTCAAGCGTGAGTTCGCCGCTGCGGCCGACCTTCCAGGTGCCCGAGGGGCTGATGGAGCTGTAGAGGCCCAGGTGCTCGCCACCGAAATGCAGGTCGTCGAGCTGGAAGTTCAGGTTGCCGCGCCAGCTGTTGCCAACGATGAGGGCAGGACCGGTGGCCACGGTCACGACATCCAGGTCGTACTCGTTGAACTGCTTGTAGCCCTTGTGATAGAGGCCCAGGGAGCTGGTCCACAGCAGGCGCGAGGGCTGGTCGAGCACGCGCACGGGGGCAGGGCGTTGCCAGGTGTGGCGCAGCTCGGCCTGGGCGATGCTGCCCCAGTCGGACTTGTTGGTGAACTCGGAGTTGAGCAGCAGGTCACCACCGTTGAACGAGCCCAGCAGGGTCGAATCGGGGCCGGCGTTGACGTTGCTGTCGTAGATCAGACCGAGCGAGACGTTGGCTTCGAAGCGGTGGGGCTGACCGAAGTTGGCGCGCTCTTCCAGCTCGATCTGCTTGAGGAAGCTGCTGATCGACAGGCGAACGGTCTCAGGGGTGTTCGGGTCCTTGAGCACGCGCTCGGCTTCGGCGCGGGCACGGGCGTAGTCCAGCGTGCGGTGGTAGGCAACGGCGAGCTCGAGGCGTGCGCGGTTGAGCGTCGGGTTGGCCGCCAGCAAAGACTCCAGGGTCTCGATCGAGGCGTAAGGCAGCCCCGTCTCGCGCTGGTACAGGCCGAGGCGGTACTGATCGTCCACGCTCGATTGAGCCAGGCTGGCAGTGGACAGGGCGAAGAGCACACAGGCGGTCAGGCCTTTGAGGCCGGATCGTCCGAGGATCTGAGGCATGGAAATCTCCGTGTGGGCCTGGAACCCACATGTAAATTTTGTAAGTGATCCAGTATGGGTGGTTTGACCCATCTTGGGGGCATGGCTCCCCCCTGCGCCTTGGGGGGGCAGAGGCGCAAAAAGCGAGGGTTCCCTCGAAAAAGGGGGGAGCTGACCGGTATTTTTGCACTAATGGCCCGGAGCCGAGCCAGCGCAGTGTACGAACCCGAGCCCCGCGCCACACCATCCAAAAGGACGGCTTTGGGCGAGGTCGCTCTTCAGAGCGCGGCGGTGATGCGCTCTGCGACGGACTTCAGGTGTGCCATGTCCGCCATCACGGCGGCGTGCGGCCTGCGCAGGTCGGCGATCGAGCCAGGGATCACGTGGATGTGAAAGTGCGGCACGGTCTGGCCGGCGGCCTCACCATTGAGTTGCATCAGCACGATGCCTTGGGCACCCAGGCCCTTCTTTTGCGCGTTGCCGATGCGGCGCACGGTGGCCATGCAGGCGGCCGCAGCGGCGTCGGACAGCTCGAACAGCGTGGTGGCCGCCTCCTTGGGGATGACCAGCGCGTGGCCTTCGGCCTGCGGCATGATGTCCATGAAGGCCAGCGTGTGCTCATCCTCGAAGAGCTTGATGCACGGGATCTCGCCGCGCAGGATCTTGGCAAAGATGTTGTTCGTGTCGTAGGCCATGGTCATCTCCTGTTCCTGTTGAAGGTGTGGGGTTCAGCCGCCGTGCTTGTCGGCTTCGCTGGTGAAAGCGTCGGCGTAGAAGAATTCGTCAGGCAGGCCTGCCCGGGTGGTGAAGTCACTGCGGGCGCTGCTGACCATGATCGGGGCGCCGCAGGCATAGACCTCGTGGGCAGACAGGTCTGGCAGGTCGGCCAGCACGGCCTGGTGCACGAAGCCGGTGCGGCCCTGCCAGCCGTCTTCGGGGTGGGCGTCGGAGAGCACGGGCACGTAGTTCAACCAGGGCAGCTCTGCGGCTTGCTGCGTGGCCCAGTCGTGCAGGTAGAGGTCGGCTCGGCTGCGGCAGCCCCAATACAGCGTGGTCGGGCGTTCGATGCCCTCGTGGCGCATGTGCTCGACGATGGCCTTGATGGGGGCAAAGCCGGTGCCCGAGGCCAGCAGCACGATGGGGCGGTCGGAGTCGTCGCGCAGGAAGAAGGTGCCGTGCGGGCCTTCGACACGCAGGATTTCCTTTTCCCTCATGCCACCGAAAACGTGGTCCGTGAACAGGCCACCCGGCATGTGGCGGATGTGCAGCTCGATGCCACCCGCAGCGCCCGGCTCTTTGGCGGTGTGCGGGGCGTTGGCCATGGAGTAGCTGCGCCGCACGCCGTCTTTGAGGATGAACTCGATGTACTGGCCGGCACGAAAGCCGAATTGATGGGTGGCGGGCAGCTGCAGCCGGATCACCATCACATCGGGCGCGACCGGCGTCAGGCTGGTCACGCGGGTGGGCATCTTGATGACCGGGTGATCGCCCAGGCCCACCACCTGACGCGACTCGATGACGAGGTCGGTCTGAGGCGTGGCGCAGCAGCTCAGCATCCAGCCGGCGGCTTCTTCGGCCTCACTCAGGGCCTTGGCCTGGTGGGCGCCGTGGATGACGCGGCCCTCCAGCAGCTTGCACTTGCAGGAGCCACAGGCGCCGTCCTTGCAGCCGTAGGGCAGGCCGACACCGGAGCCGATGGCGGCGCTCAGCACGGTCTCATCGCGCTGCATGGAAAAAGAACGCCCGCTGGGCTGGATCGAGACGGTGAAACTCATGATCGAGGCGAAGAAAGAGGGCGCACGGCAAGGCGATTGGAAACAGGCATGATTCTCCCATGTCCCTTTTCAGGTCGTCCCCCGCTGTCGCTCCCGCCACCTGGTGTCCCCGTGCTTCGCCGAGGGTGCACAGGCCCCGGGCTTTTCGCCAGGCTCGCTTGCTGATCGTGGGCTGCGGCGACGTGGGGCAGCGCGTGTTGCGCGAACTCGGCGGCAGGCTTCGCGTGCGCGTGCTGACCTCGTCTGCGTCGCGCGTGCCGGCCCTGCGGCAATGGGGCGTCACACCCTTGGTGGGCTCGCTCGATGTGCCTGGTTCATTGGCTCGGCTGGCAGGGCTGGCCCCACGCGTGCTGCACCTGGCGCCACCGCCCGGCAGCGGCAGCCGCGACCCCCGCACGGCGGCCCTGCTGCACGCATTGGCGCAGCGCGGCGGGTCGGTCAGCCTGGTTTATGGCAGCACCACTGGTGTGTATGGCGATGCGGCGGGCGCTTTATTTGACGAGACGCGCACGGTCGCACCTCAGTCGGACCGCGCGCGCAGGCGCGTGGATGCCGAGCAGCGCTTGAGGGCGTTCGGGCGTCGCAAGGCGCGGGCCGCGCACCGTCACAGCGCTCGGCTGGAAGGTGGCGTGGCCGTGGGCATCCTGCGCATACCCGGCATCTACGCCGTGGGCCGCGAGGGTGGGGACCCGCGCGAGCGCGTGCGCAGAGGCTCGCCGGTGCTGGCGCGCGAGCACGACGTCTACACCAACCACATCCACGCCGATGACCTGGCCCGCGCCTGCATGCTGGCCTTGTGGCGGCTCAAGCCGCAGCGCGTGGTGCATGTGTGCGACGACACCCAGCACCTGATGGGCGATCACTTCGATCGGGTGGCCGACCTCAGCGGCTTGCCTCGCCCACCCAGGCTGGCGCGCGACGAGTTGCGTGCGCGGGTCAGTCCGATGCAATGGAGCTTCCTGTGCGAGTCGCGTCGACTGAGCAATGTCCGGATGAAACACGAACTTGGCCTGGTGTTGCGTCACCCGGGGCTGTCGCTGGACCCGTCCCCCCTGGACATGGGGGCAACCCCGACCGGCTGAGGCGAACTTCGGGGGCAGACTCGCCAACCATCCGAGTTCAACACACACCACCAGAGGGGTTCCCACATGCGCATCAGCTTGCACACCAGCGTCCGACTGGCCCTGACCGCCGCTGCCTTGGCCGCAGCATCGTCGGCCCAGGCTTACTCTCAGATCGTCGCCTTTGGCGACAGCCTGTCCGACAACGGCAACCTGCATGCCCTGATGGCGAAGTTCGGTGTGGACACGCCCGCCTCGCCGTATTTCGAGGGTCGGTTCAGCGACGGCCCCGTGGCGGTGGAAGTCATGGCCAAGCAGCTGGGCCTGGCGCTCGATGACCGCGCATACGGTGGCGCCACCACCGGCACGGGCAACAAGACGGCCACGCCCATCCTGGACGCCACCGGCATGACCTCTCAGGTCAAGCAGTACCTCGGCGAGAAGTCGAACGCGGTGGACGCCGAGGCTTTGTACTTCGTGTGGGGCGGCGGCAATGATGTCTTCAAGCTGCTCGACAGCGCCACGCCGATCACGACGGAGACGGTCACCCAGCTGTTGATTCAGGCTCGCAGCAACTACGAGGGCATGATCCGCTCGCTGGACGCCGGTGGTGCGCAGCACTTCTTCCTGCCGACGCTGCCCGACCTGGGCGCCAGTGGCCTGGGCTTTGCGGGTGGCACGCAGCTGCAGAACGCCTTGCATCAGATCAGCGTGGCCTTCAACCAGGGCCTGACCTTCACCGCCAACAAGCTGGAGGCCGAGCTGGGCGTGGACATCACCTTGTTCGATGTCTACCCCTCGTTCCTGGCCGTGACCAAGGAGATCGTCGGCGCGGGTGGCACCGCCAGCCTGCCTTGCTGGACCGGCAACTACAGCGGCACCGGCGGCACCCTTTGCGCCGACTCCGATCAACACGTGCTGTTCGACAAAGTGCACCCAACGGCTTACGTGCACAACCACCTGGGGCTGCAAATGGCTGCCGCCGTGCCCGAGCCTGGCACCTGGGTGCTGAGCTTCACCGGCCTGTTGGCCGTGGGTGCGCTGGCCCGTCGTCGCCAACAGGCGGCCGTCAAGTCGGCGCTGGTGTCTTGTCCTTGAAGTGACAGGTCGCGGCCACGCTGCATTCCCAGCAGCGTGGTTTGCGTGCCTGGCAAACATAGCGCCCATGCAGGATCAACCAATGGTGCGCGTGCTGCAGGTAAGGCGCAGGGATGCGCTTGAGCAGCTTGAGCTCCACCGCCAGCGGCGTCTTGCCAGGCGCGAGCCCGGTTCGGTTGCCCATGCGAAAGATGTGCGTGTCCACCGCCATGGTGGGCTCGCCGAATGCCACGTTGAGCACGACATTGGCTGTTTTGCGCCCCACGCCCGGCAGCGCCTCCAGGGCCTCTCTGTCGTGCGGCACCTCGCCGCCGTGCTGCTCGATGAGGATGCGGCAGGTTTCCAGCAGGTGCCGGGCCTTGCTTTTGTACAGACCGATGGTGCGGATGTGTTCGCACAGGCCTTCTTCGCCCAGCGCCAGGATGGCGGCGGGCGTGTTGGCCACGGGAAAGAGCTTGGCCGTGGCCTTGTTGACGCCCACGTCGGTCGCCTGAGCTGAGAGCAGCACGGCGGTCAGCAACTCGAAGGGCGTGCTGTAGTGCAGCTCGGTCTCGGGGTGGGGGTTGGCGGCCTGGAGCGTCTGGAAAAACGCTTCGATCTCGGCCGGTTTCATCAGGGTGCTGGGACGGGTCACTTCGGGTCGATTCAGATCAGGACGATGGCGTCGGGCAGTTCGTTGGGGTTGTGCGCGTGGGCCGGGGCCGGGAAGTGTGCGTGCAGCAGGTCACCGACGCGGGCGATGGCTTGCTGCAGGCCTGCTTCGATTTGGCCTTGCGCCAGGGCCTGGCCCAGGTGATCGGCCAGCGCCTGCCAGGTCTCGGGCGGCACGCGCTGGCTCAGGCCTCGGTCGGCCACCACCTCGATGCGGCGGTCGGCCAGCAGCAGGTGGATGAGCACGCCATTGTTGTGCTCGGTGTCCCAAACGCGCAGCAGGCCGAAGCACTCGATGGCGCGTTGGCGGGGGCTTTGGCCGCGCCACAGCCTGGGCAGGCTCAAGCCTGCTTCCACGCAGATGCGCAGCTCACCCAGGTGGCGCGCCTCGCTGGCGCGCACCGCCGCTTCAAGGCGTTGCCGGGCGTCGTCAGGCAGGTGCCGACGGCTGTCGGCAGCGTCCAGCCAGAGGTGGCGCAGCCAGCTGGCAGCCGTGCGCTGGAAGGCGGGTGTGTTCGGGTGTTCAGCCATGTGTCACCAGCGGCCCGATGCGCCGCCGCCTCCGAAGTCGCCACCGCCGCCCGATGACCAGCCGCCCCCGCCGGAGGACCAGCCACCACCACCTCCTCCCCAGCCGCCACCCGGGCCACCGCCCCAGCCGCCTCTGCGCGCGCCGCCGTTGCCCATGGCCAGCGCGAAGATGGCCACCACCACGCTGGCCACCCCGCCCAGCATCAAGCTGGTGGTGAGCCACCACACGATGCCGCCGCCCAGCCCGCCGGTGAGCATGGCGCCGAGTTTGCGGCCGAAGATGGCGCCGAGCACCCCCGCGACGATGGGCACGCCGATGAGGCCGAAGACGACGAGGTCTTCAAGTTGCGCCCCGGGCGGGGAGTGGGGGCGGCCAGGCTCGGGCAGGGGCAGGTCTTCTCCTCGGACGCGGGCCATCAACTGATCGACCCCCGCGTCGATGCCCGCAGCCACGTCACCGCGCTTGAAGGCCGGCACGATGGCGCCTTCGATGATGCGGCTGGCGGCCAGGTCGGGCACCGCGCCCTCCAGGGCCTTGGCCACCTCGATGCGCACGCGCCGGTCGTTGAGGGCAACGACGAGCAGCAGGCCATCGCCCACGTTGCGCCTGCCGATCTTCCAGGTGTCGCCCACGCGCTGGGCGTAGGCGGCGATGTCTTCGGGCTGCGTGGTGGGCACGATCAGCACAACGAGTTGCGTGCCGCGTTCGCGCTCGAAGGCCGAGAGCTTGTCGTCGATCGCCTGGCGCTGCGGTGCGGCGAGTGCGCTGGCCTGATCGATGACGTGACCACTGAGCGCTGGAACGGGCAGCACGCCGCCGTCCTGGGCGTGTGCGGCCACGCCCAGACCGCCCAGCATCAGCCAGGTCAGCAGCATGCTCAGGAAGCCGCGCAGCACCGCTGTCATCGCGCGCCCGCCTCAGTTCACTTCTTGTCGCCGAAATCGACCGTGGGCGGCTGCGAGATCTGGGCTTCGTTTTGCACCGTGAAGCCGGGCTTGACCTCGTAGCCCATCACCTTGGCGGTGAGGTTGCTGGGGAAGCTGCGCGCGAGGACGTTGTACTCCTGCACGGTCTGGATGTAGCGGTTGCGTGCCACGGTGATGCGGTTCTCGGTGCCTTCGAGCTGCACGCGCAGGTCCTGGAAGCCCTGGTTGGCCTTCAGGTTGGGGTAGTTTTCGCTGACCACGAGCAGGCGAGACAGCGCGCCCGACAGCTCGCCTTGGGCCTGCTGGAACTTGTTGAACGCTTCCGGGTTGTTGATCAGCTCGGGCGTGGCCTGGATGCTGGTGGCCTTGGCGCGGGCCTCAACGACCTTGGTCAGCGTTTCCTGCTCGAAGTTGGCCTCGCCCTTGACGGTGGCCACGATGTTGGGGATCAGGTCGGCGCGGCGCTGGTACTGGTTGAGCACTTCCGACCAGGCGGACTTGGTTTGCTCATCCAGGCGCTGGAAGTCGTTGTAGCCGCAGCCGGTCAGGGCGGCCGAGGTGGCGAGCGTGGCGATCAGGGCGGTGCGACGCAGGCTTCGGATCGAGGGGGACTTCATCAGGTGCATGGCGCTTCCTCTCGGTGCATGGAGCGAAGGGATTTCGCCAGCATAAATGAGGATGCGCGATGCGGCTTTCAAGGGGCTTGAAAGCGCCTCTGGGGGCAAGGCGGCCGCACCACACCGCTTCGGCGTGGAAGGGTGGGGCACCAGGCTGGGTCAGGCGGGCGAGAGGCCTTCCAGCATGCGGCAGGACACGACCTGGTGCGCACGGGAGCGGGGGTAGCGGTCTCGCACGATGGAGATCGCACCCATCGGGGTGTCGGCCATCACCTTGAGCACGCGTTGCACGGCTTTGCACGACGGGTCGATCACGACCATCGTGGACACTTCGTACAGCTTGAGGGCAGGCTCGATGGCCAGGTTCATCAGGGCACGCATGATGCACTTCTCCAGGGGGTGCGCGGCGCCGGGGCGCTGCTCACGTCGTCAGAATGCATGTTGCGGGCCAGCTGTGACACGGTGGTGACCCCCGTTCCAGGGTTTGCCTGAAGACAGTTTCGCCACAAATGAACGAGGAAGGCCGCTTTGTGAGCATTCCTGCCCGGTGCATGTTGGCGTCAGGTGGTGTGTCGCGCGCCGCCCCTCATGCAGATCGTTTGCTGTTCACTGGATCAGGTCGCGCGATGCCACGATGTGGGAGCTGTGCACGCCGCTGAGCGTGGCCAGCAGCAAGGCACCCGCAGGGCCCGCGCTGCCATCGGTGTCCACGCGCACTTGCAGGCCGGACGCGCTGTCGACCAGGCGGATGTGACCGCTGGCGATCAGGTCGGCGCTGGTCACGCCATGCGTGCTGCGCAGCAGGGCCACCACGGCGCTCAGGTCGATGCGGTCGGTGCCGGGCACGAAGTCGGTGATGGTGTCGCTGCCGTCGCGCAGGCTGGTGTAGACGAAGGTGTCGCGACCATGGCCGCCGCTGAGTCGGTCGGCACCCGCCAGGCCGGTGATGACGTCGTCACCCGGCGTGCCCACCAACGTGTCGCGGCCGGCGGTGCCCGTGAGCGACTTCAGCAGGTTCAGGCCGATCAACACCGGGTCATGGTCCGACGAGCGGTAGGGCGTGGCGGTGTAGAGGTCGGGGCTGCAAGCGGTGAGCGAGGCGTTGTAGCACTGGCCGGTGCTGGGCGAGCGCTTGAAGTTCATGTCGTAGTCGATCACGAAGGGCTCATCTGCGTTGATGTGCCAGTGCGTCACGCCGCTGACCTGGCCCAGTGCGCTGGCTGTGGCCAGGGCGTGGTCCAGGTAGCCCACCTCGCCGTCGAAGACGTAGGAGTAGCCAGCTTCGCCTTCAAAGGCCTCGATCAGGTCGGTGAAGCCGCCCCGGGTCAGCGTGAGGATCGGGTCTTCCTTGCCGTAGGCGTTGAGGTCGCCGATGACCAGCACGTCGCTGTCGCCGGTGCGGGTCTGCAGCTCGCTCACGAAGCTCAGCAGGCGGCTGGCCTGGGCCTGGCGGTTGGCGTTGTAGCAGCCTTGGCCGTCACCTTGGTCGGTGTTGGCGCCGGCCGCGTCAGAACAGCCCTTGGACTTGAAGTGGTTGACGACGACGGCAAAGCGCTCGCCGTTGGGCGTGGCGAACACTTGTGCCAGCGGCGGGCGGTTGTGGATCGGGTCGGTGTCTGCCAGTGCGCTGCCCTGCGGCGTGACCTTGGTCGGCTTGTGGATGAGCGCGACACGGATGGCATCGGTGCCGGTGGGGTTGCCGCCCACGGTGGCATCGAAGGCCACGGGCAGGGACACGACGGCGTAGGTGCCGGCGCCGGCCACGGCGTTGAGCGCATCGACCAGGTTCTGCGCAGCGGTGTTGCCGTTGTTCTGGATCTCCATGAGGCCGACCACGTCGGCGTCCAGCCCTAGCAGGGCTTGCACGATCTTGTCGCGCTGGCGGGTGAACTCGGTGAGGTTGTCGGCGCCACGGCAGTTACCGGCCGCCACGCTGCTGCCCAGCGAGCAACCCTGGCCGCTGGCGCCGCTGGCGGTCTGGCCGTTGGTGAAGGTGGTGAAGTAGTTCAGCACGTTGAAGCTGGCCACCTTGAGGTTGCCGCCCACGTCCGCTGGTTGCGTGCTGCGAGGGTGCGCGCGCTGGAAGCTCACGGCTTGCGTGGGGTGCACCTTGTAGCTGGCCAGGCCGGTGTTGCTGGTGGTGCTCAGGCCGTAGTCGAGCACGCCGACCAGGCCGTCCAGCGTGTCGCCAGCGCGCAGCGTGTTGTCCGCGCCGATGTAGGGGATGGGCGTGGGGTTCTGCAGCGAGCTGCCATCATCAAGCAACAGCTGGCGTTGCGCGTTGGCTTCGGCGAGTTGCAGTGCCGCGACCGAGCCGGCGGGGTGAACGTTGGTGGGCTTGACCAGGCGACCGTCGGCCGACAGCGTGACCTGGCCATAGCGGCCCTGGAAGTAGTTCTGCGAGGCGGTCAGCGTGTTGGTGACCTGCACCAGCATGCCTTCCAGGGCTTCGAGTTCGTCCTGTGTGGCGGGCAGGGTCAGTGGCGTGGGTGCGATGGCCTGGTTGCTGGCCAACACGCTCAGCCCGCTCACGCTGGTCAGCTGCGTGATGGGGCGGCTGGCGGTGAGGGCGTTGGAGGCGGCGCCGGTGTTGAACTCGGTCACGGTGCCGGTGAGCTGCACCAACTGCTTGACGCTGACGGTGGGGGCGCTGCTGGTGAAGACGAACAGTCCTTCCGACGTGAGCGGGTTGCCGTCGGGCGCGTCACTCTGGATGAAGAAGCCGTTGTTGTTGACGCGCGTGACGATGCCGCGCGTGGTCACGCTCTGGCCCACGAGCGAGCTGGTGTGGCCCGTGCCCTGGATCTGCGAGATGGGCGTGACCGATGGCGAGGGGCTGGGCGAAGGCGAGGGAGACGGCGACGGCGCAGGAGAGGGCGCGGGCGCGCCGCTGCATGGCTTGAGCGGGCTGCTGCTGTTGCGCGGCGCGGGCGCGGCGGTGATGAAGTCGGCCGCGTTGTTGTTCGTGTCGGTGCAGCCGTCGTTGACCCGCCAGGCGGCCAGGGTGGTGCTCAGCGCGGTGCCGGTGGGCGAGCCTTCGGTGGCGTTGCTGGTGCTGCCGTAACTGACGATGTCTTCGGCGCCGCTGGGGTTGGTGCCCGTCAGCGCGGTGGTGCCTTGCACCAGGGCGACCTTGCCACTGGCCGCTGCCATCGAGACGGTGCCGGTGGCGTCTGCGGAGGGCAGGGCGCTGCCGCTGCCGCCGCCGGACTGTTGGACCAGGAAGTACTGGCCGGGCTGCAGGGTGAAGACCGGCAGGTCGGTCTTGTTGCCCCAGCTTGAGCCGGTGGCCGAGGCGTATTGCACCGACCAGCCTGCCAGGTTCAACGGCGCGCTGCCGGCGTTGAACAGCTCGATGTAGTCGGCGTTGAGCAGCGCACCGCTGTTGCCACCCGCACCGTAGACCTGGCTGATGACGAGCCCGCTGGGCGATGCCTGGGCGGCGGCGGCCAGGCTCAGGGCCAAGGCGGCGCACAGCGGGCGCAGGGCGAAACTTGGGGAGGCGGAAGCGGGGGCGCGGTTCGGCATGGCGGTGTGCAGTGCAGGGTGGACCAGATCTGCACAGTCTGCTGAGCGCGCGTGTCAGGCCTGCGTGTTGCCACCCTGCCATCCGGGCGCCACCCGGCTCATCCCGCGTGGCAATTCACTCGCTGCGTCGCCGCGCCCGAGCCCTGGCCAGCGCGGCCTCGATCACCGCGCGCTTGGCGTCGAGCTCGGCCGGCTCGGTCAGCTTGCTGACCTCGGGCAGGTGAGCCAGCTTGTGCTCGGCCTTGGCCTGCAGGCGCTCGTCATGCTCGACCTTGGCGCGGCGCGTGCGCACCTGGTGCCAGGCGTACTGCTCACGGGCCCGATCGGCCTGTTCGGCGGACCACGCGGCCCAGCCCGTGGGCGCGGGCTCGGCGTGCACGGGCACCAGCGAGATGCAGTCCACCGGGCACACGGGGATGCACAGCTCGCAGCCGGTGCAGTCCGGCTCGATCACGGTGTGCATGTGCTTGTTGGTGCCGATGATGGCGTCGACCGGGCAGGCCTTGACGCACAGGGTGCAGCCGATGCACCAGGCCTCGTCGATGACCGCGAGCTGGCGCGGGCCCTCCAGGCCGTGCGCTTCGCTCAGTGGGGCAAACGGCTGGCCGGTCAGGGCGGCGAGGCGGCGCACCCCTTCTTCTCCGCCGGGTGGGCACTGGTTGATGCCGGCCTCGCCTTGCGCGATGGCCTGCGCGTAGCTGGCGCAATCGGGGTAGCCGCAGCGCGTGCACTGCGTCTGGGGCAGCAGGGCGTTGATCTGATCGGCGTGCGGCGACATGGGGCGGGAGTGTAGCCGCCCCATGCCGGTCAGGCGCCGGGGCTCACTTGTTGTGAGACAGGATGAAGGCGCGGATCTCAGGGTAGGCCTTCTCGCGCCAGCGGCGGCCCGAGAAGATGCCGTAGTGGCCCGCGCCGATCACGTCGTAGTGCTTCTTGCGGGCCTTGGGGATGCCGGCGCACAGCTCTTGCGCCGCGCGGGTCTGGCCCGCGCCCGAGATGTCGTCGAGCTCGCCTTCGACGGTCAGCAGCGCCGTGGTCTTGATGTCCTGCGGCTTGACCAGCTCGAGCTTGCCCTTGGGGTTGGCGACCTTCCAGGTGCCGTTGACCAGCGAGAAGTCCTGGAACACCGTCTTGATGGTGTCCAGGTAGTACTCGGCCGGCATGTCCAGCACGGCGTTGTACTCGTCGTAGAAGTCGCGGTGGGACTCGGCGCTGTCGTCGTCACCGCGCACCAGGTCCAGGAAGTAGTCGTAGTGCGAGGTCGCGTGGCGGTCGGGGTTCATGGCCACGAAGCCCGTGTGCTGCAGGAAGCCCGGGTAAACGGGGCGACCGGCGCCAGGGTAGTTGGGCGGCACGCGGTAGATCACGTTGTTCTCGAACCATTCGTACGACTTGTTCATCGCCAGGTTGTTGACCGCGGTCGGCGATTTGCGGGCGTCGATGGGGCCGCCCATCATGGTCATGGAGCGAGGAGTCGGCTCGCCTCGGCTGGCCATCAGCGAGACGGCGGCCAGCACCGGCACGGTGGGCTGGCACACGGAGATCACGTGCACATCGGTGCCCACCTTGCGGATGAACTCCTGCACGTAGTTGATGTAGTCGTCGAGGTGGAAGGCGCCTTCCTCGGTGGGCACCATGCGGGCGTCCACCCAGTCGGTGATGTAGACCTTGTGGTCTTGCAGCAGCGTGCGCACGGTGTCGCGCAGCAGGGTCGAGTGGTGACCCGACAGCGGCGCCACCACCAGCACGGAAGGCTGCAGGCGCATCTTGTCCAGCAACTTGCCGTCGTCCGTGAAGCGCTTGAAGCGCAACAGGCGGCAAAACGGCTTGGCTTCAACCACCTGTTCCTGGATCACCACGTCGGTGCCGTCCACCGTCACCTTGTTGATGCCGAACTCGGGCTTCTCGTACTCCTTGGTCAGCCGGTGCACCAGGTCAAAGCCGGCCGAGATGCGGTGGGCAGAGGGCATTTGCGCCATCGGCGACAGCGGGTTGCTGTAGAGCTTCGAGGCCGCGCTGGCAAACTCGGAGAAGGGGCTGATCCAGGCGCGGTGTGTTTCGTAGATCTGGTAGAGCATGGCGGGACCTTTGTTCTCGGTTGGACCTCATGGCCTGACCATGGGTGCCGACGGGTGCCATCGGTGCATGGTGCAGTGCAGCATATGAGGGATTTTGCATCTTTGCACGCCCGTCTGATCACAGAGCGTGTCAACAGACCGGATCTGTCCGGCTTATTTCGGTGCATGGAGTGGTGATTGACCCGCAATGGGGCGCAGTTGACGCCTGCTTGAGGGGGTCGATGCCTTTCGCCATGCAGCAAACCTGGCCACATTGGCAGGCCTGGGTTAACGTTCTGTCGCATTTTTGCGGCCTCGAGCGCGTCCCCGCATTCAAACAGGAGCCCCCATGCCCATCCATCCCGGTCTTCCCTTCGTCGGTTCGTTCGATGGTCGTTGTGTCCGAAAAAGCAAGGTGCAGGCGGGTGGCGTGAGGGTGATGGGTGCCGCTGGTGCCGTCCTGGTGGGCGTGCTGAGCCCCGCAGTGCACGCGGCCACCGACACCTATCAACGCGGCTCTTTCGGCCCGGTGGTGAGCTGGCCCCTGATCCCCATCCACGCTGCGCTGCTGCCAGATGGCCGACTGCTGACCTACGGCACAGACGGTCAGGGCAACCAGACCGGTCAGTTCACCTACGACGTCTGGGACCCGAGCAAGGGCACGGGCGCCACTTCACACCTGACCTTGCCCAACACCACGGGCGCCGACACCTTCTGCAGCGGTCAGATCGTGTTGCCTGCCAGCGGTGCGGTGTTGTTGACCGGGGGCGACCGCACCATCAACGGCGTGCGCAATTACTCGATCAACGACGTCAACCTGTTCGACTGGCGCAGCAACGCGCTGTATTCGGCCCAGGCGCCCATGGCGTTTTTGCGCTGGTACCCGACCGTGCTGACGCTGGCCAATGGCTCGACGCTGGTGCTGGGCGGGCGCCAGACCCCCGCGGTGCCTGGCGCCTCGACCGAGAGCTGGGTGGCCACCCCCGAGGTCTACACCGAAGGCATCGGCTGGCGCAGCCTGCCGGCGGTGGCCAGCGACGACGCCTATGGTGCGCGCAACTGGAGCTACCCCCGCGCTTGGCAAGCACCCAACGGTCAGGTCTTCATCGCCACCAAGTGGGGAGGCACCTACTACCTGGACCCGAATGCCGCGGCTGGCGCCGGGCAACTCACCCGCACGCCGCTGAAGCTGGCCGAGAGCGACGACTACCTGCCTTCGGTGATGTTCGCGCCGGGCAAGGTCCTGTCGCTGCGCAAGCTCAACCGCGCGGTGGTGATCGACCTCAATGGCACCACGCCCACCTCCAAATCGGTCTGGGGTGTGGGCCAGGACCGCTACCACGCATCGGCCACCGTCATGGCCGACGGCAAGGTGCTGGTCAGCGGCGGCTCGATGGTCTCGAACGTGGCGATTGGCGTGACGTACTCAGCGCGCATCTGGAACCCGGCCAACAACAGCTGGACCACCACCCCATCGGGCACGAAGATGCGGCTGTACCACTCGGTGGCGATGCTGCTGCCCGATGGGCGCGTGCTACTGGGGGGCGGTGGCGCACCCGGTCCGCAGAACAACCTCAACGCCGAGATCTACACGCCGCCTTACCTGTACAAGCAGGACCGCACCGCAACGCTGGCCACGCGGCCAGTGATCACCTCGGCGCCGCAGACGGCGGCCTGGGGCGCGCGCATCAACGTGGGCGTTGACGTGGCGGGCATCAGCCGCGTGACCTTGGTCAAGACCGGTTCGGCCACGCACACCGTGGACTTCGACCAGCGCTTCCTGCCGCTGACGCACACGGTTTCCGGCACGCAGCTGAGCGTGACCATGCCTGCCAACGCCAACCTGGCGCCGCCCGGTTACTACATGCTGTTTGTGTTCAACAGCGCAGGGGTGCCCTCGGTGGCCAAGATCATCAAGTTGGGGTGACGTGCTGAAGAGCGCATGAAAAAGGGGCCCCGAAGGGCCCCTCACCTTTGACGCGAGCGGGTCGCGTGCGATCAGGCGCGACGGCGCCGAGCCACGAAACCAGCAACGCCCAGGCCAGCCAGCATCAGGCCCCAGGTGCCCGGCTCGGGCACAGCGGTCGTGACGTTGTCGATCACCACCGAACCATCGACGAAGCCGAAGCCGTAGATGTCGGCCGTGGCGCGTTGGAAGCCCAGGAACTTGCCTTCGTCGTAGCCGAAAGCATCGGTGTCGATCGACACGCGGAAGCTCTCCAGCACGTAGCCGTCGATGTCATAAGCCACCACCAGCATGCTGTTGTTGGTCTTGCCTGCAGCCTGGAACTGGTTGACGAATGCGCCGACCGACGACACCGGGTTGGCGAACGAGAAACCGATCTCGCCGCGCCCGGTGGTGAAGGCCGAAGCCAGGAAGGAGCCGTCGCGGTTGGCGTTGCCCACCACGCTCCACAGGCCGTTGTCACCCAGGTCCTGGGCGTACTGACCCGCGATGGCGTTGGCCGTGGTCGTCAGCGTCACGCCGTTGCCCAGGTCGAGGCTGCTGCCCACGGTCAGGCCGTCGAACTCGTTGAAGGTGATGACGTCACCGGTGAAGGTGGCGCTGTCGGCGATGACCGGGGCGGCTTGGGCGCCCATGGAGGCTGCCATCAGGGCGGCAGCAAACAGCTTGGTTTTCATGAGTGAATCCTTTCTTGGGGAGCTTGAACTGCGGCGCCCGTCAGGAGCCGATGATCCCGCCGTCGTCCTTGGTGATGACGACCACGGAAGAGCGGGGACGACCGGCGGGCAGCACGGTCACGCCGTCCGATTCCACGGCGTACTGGTTCTGAGGCCAGTTCGAGAACTGCGTCGGGTTGGCGAAGGTCGAGTCCTCGCCCGGGTGCTGGATGCCCACGAACATGGTCTTGCCGTCCGGGGTCATCGTCACGCCGGTGACTTCGCACTTGTTGGGCGCGGTCATGAAGCGGCGGGTCACGCCGGTGTTCGGGTCGGCGCACACCATCATGTTGCCGCCGATGTTGACGAAGTCACCCGAGCCATCGCCGACCTGGTCGGTCTGCACCCACAGGCGACCGAAGTAGTCGAACCACAGGCCGTCCGGGGCACCGTAGTCGGCGCTGCCGTTGGGGGCGTCGACGATGTTGCCCTTGTAGTCGTTGGTCGGCTTGGCGGCCTTGGTGGTGGCGGTGTCACCGGCCTGTGCGAACAGGTCCCAGCTGAAAGTCGTCGAGGTGACCGACTTGTTGGTCTCGCGCCAGCGGATGATGTGGCCGTAGACGTTGTCGGCACGCGGGTTGGCCGCGTCCACAGCGGGACGGGCCGAAGCAGCGGTGGTGCTGCCGTCGATGGCATTGGACGAAGGCGTGGTGCTGCTGCCGCGGCGGTTGTTGTTGGTCAGGGTGCAGTACACCTCGACTTCGTCGAAACCGTTGATGCGGGGGCGCGCGCCGGTCCACTCGGGGCGGTCCATCATCGTGGCACCGACGGCGTCAGCGGCCATGCGGGTCTTGATGAGGATCTTGGCTTGCACCTCGGCGTCGTTGGCGCCGGTGAAGTTGGGGTTGTCGCGCAGGGCCTGGCCGTTGACACCGATGGTGCCGGGCTCCAGGGCGACCCACTGACCTTGCAGGCTGCTGTCGAAGCGAGCGACGTACAGGGTGCCGCTGTCGAGCAGGTTGCGGTTGGCGGCGCGGTTGGTCGGGTTGAACTTGCCGGAGCAGACGAATTTGTAGATGTACTCGTTGCGCTCGTCGTCACCCATGTAGAAGGCAACGTTGTTCTGGGCATCGACGACGTACTGGGCGCTCTCGTGCTTGAAGCGGCCCAGGGCGGTGCGCTTGACCGGCAGGCTGCGCGGGTCGTAGGGGTCGATTTCGACCACCCAACCGAACAGGTTGGTCTCGTTCGGGTTGACCGACAGGTCGAAGCGAGGGTCGGTGGTGTGCCAGCGGTAGCCGAAGCCACCAGCGGTCACGCCGTAGCGGTTGTACAGCTTGCCTGTTTCGGTGCTGGTGGCGGGCAGGGCGGCGTTCGAGCCGAAGTTGCCGTTCCAGTTCTCTTCGCAGGTCAGGTAGGTGCCCCAGGGCGTGATGCCGTGGGCGCAGTTGTTGATGGTGCCGTAGGCGGTGAAGCCGTCGAGCTGGTTGCCGGTGGGCACCGAGCCGTTTTCGCCAATGACGTACTCGTTGGCCTTCATCAGGGCGTGGCCGGCGGCCGGGCCCGACACGCGGCTCTTGGTGTTGGCGGTGATGCGGCGGCCGTAGATCGAGTTCTTGACGACGGTCCACTTGCCGTTGATGCGGCGGCCTTCAACGATCGACACGCCGTGGGCAGCTTGCGACTTGCGGGTCTTGGCGATGTTGTAGCCGTTGGCCTGACCGTCGGTGAACAGGATGTCTTCGTGCGTGTACTCGTTGTTGGCGCACAGCAGGCCGCGGTCGCTGGCGGCGGCACCGCTGGCACCCGGGAAGGGGAAGAAGTGCATGCCATCGGTGTGCATGCCGTACTGCTTGGCTTGTTGTGCGGCCGTTTCGGAGGCGTTGCCGACGAAGGCGGTGCCACCGGGCATGATCGGGTCGCCCCAGGCCACGAAGACCTGAGCGGTGTAGCCAGCGGGCACGGTGACCTTGTCAACCGTGGAGGTGGCGGAGCCACCCAGCGAGGCGTTCAGCGCGCGGGTGTTGGCGGGCACGCTTTCGAAACCGATGCCGGGGAAGCCCACGCTGGGCGGCACGGCAGCGGCTTCGACGGTGCCGACCAGACCACCCAGGGTCAAGCCACCCACAGATGCCAGTGCGGCGGCGCTCACGCCACCCTGGATGAACTGCCGACGGCTGGCTTCTACGCTGTCGATGACGTCGCGGATGGTGGGAACGTGCGACTCGGCGAGCGTCACGTCGTTGGTGGGATGGGAAGCACCCTTCATCGAAATCTCCGGTGGGTTGATGCAGATGGTTGCCTGTGGGGCAGGCATGAAAACCGTTCACCGGGATCTTCGTAAAAGGGTGTGACAAGGGTTGGGTGGTGGCGACCGAGGGTGTTGATCCGATCGGATCATGCTGTCTGTCATGGACGTAAAAAAACCTGCAACGGCGTGAGCCGAAGCAGGTTTGTTCGGGGGTCCTTGCGCCTGGTGAAAAACGCCCCTTGTGCGTCGCAGGCAGGGCCTCAGGCCCGCCGCGACCTCAGTGCCTTCACATCACGGCCTTGATGGACGAGGCGACGTACGCCAGGTTGCCGGTGTTCAGGGCGGCCACGCAGATGCGGCCCGAGTCCACGCCGTAAACGCCGAACTCGCTGCGCAGGCGCTGCATCTGGGCGGCGTTCAGGCCGGAGTAGCTGAACATGCCCTTCTGGCGGGTGATGTAGCCCAGGTCGCCTTCAACGCCAGCGGCCTTGAGGTTCTCGACCAGCGCACCGCGCATCACCTTGATGCGGTCGCGCATCTCGGCCAGCTCGTCTTCCCACATCTGGCGCAGGGCCGGGGTGGTCAGCACGGTGGCGACCACTTGCGCGCCGTGCGTCGGCGGGTTGGAGTAGTTGGTGCGGATCACGCGCTTGAGCTGGCTGAGCACGCGGGCCGACTCTTCAGCCGTTTCGCTCACGATGCTCAGGGCGCCCACGCGCTCGCCGTACAGCGAGAAGCTCTTGGAGAAGCTGGTCGACACGAAGTAGCTCAGGCCGGCGTCGAGGAACTTGATGACCACGGCGCCGTCTTCGGCGATGCCGTTGCCGAAGCCTTGGTAGGCCATGTCCAGGAAGGGCACCAGGCCACCGGCCTTGATCACGGCGATGACTTCGTCCCACTGGGCGTCGGTCATGTCGTAGCCGGTCGGGTTGTGGCAGCAGGCGTGCAGCAGCACGATGGTGCCGGCGGCAGCCGCCTTCAGCTTGGCGATCAGGCCATCGAAGTTGATGCCGCGCTTGTCGGCGTCGTAGTAGGGGTAGGTGTCGACCGGGAAGCCGGCCGACTCGAACAGGGCGCGGTGGTTTTCCCAGCTCGGGTCCGAGATCAGGACCTGGGCGTTGGGGTTCAGGCGCTTGAGGAAATCGGCGCCCAGCTTCAGACCGCCCGTGCCGCCGATGGCCTGGGCGGTGGCGATGCGGCCGCCCTTGACGGCGGGGTGTTCGGCGCCGAAGACCAGGCCTTGCACAGCCTTGTCATAGGCCACGATGCCGTCGATGGGCAGGTAGCCACGTGCCTTGGGGGCTTCGAGCATCTGCTTTTCAGCGGCGGCCACGCACTTGAGCAGGGGCAGCTTGCCCTGGTCGTCGGTGTACACGCCCACGCCCAGGTTCACCTTCTTGGGGTTGGGGTCGGCGTTGAACTGTTCGTTGAGGCCCAGGATCGGGTCGCGGGGGGCCATTTCAACGGAAGCAAACAGTGAGGCCATGCAAGCAGTCTCCGGTCGGTTGAGATAAGCTGAAAGATTCGGTGCCGCGGCCAGCGCTTCCTGTGGGATGCGTCGCCTCGGGTGCCACCGTTCAGCCAGTGCCCGATGTGGGCAAACCCTTGATTTTAGCCCGTAGTCGCCTCGGATGCCCGCCTCCACCGCCCAATCCCCTGCTGCCAGCCGTTCAGGTGTCACGGAATCCGACGCATCCTCGGGTCAGCCCACCGGCCAGTTCGTGAGCTTTGAAGGCTCGCCTTTCGAGCTTTTTCAGCCCTACCCGCCGGCGGGTGACCAGCCCACCGCCATCGCCCAGCTCTGCGAGGGCATCGAAGACGGCCTGAGCTACCAGACCCTGCTGGGCGTGACCGGCTCGGGCAAGACCTTCACCATGGCCAACGTCATCGCCCGTGAAGGCCGCCCGGCCATCGTCTTCGCGCCCAACAAAACCCTGGCTGCGCAGCTCTACGCCGAGTTCCGCGAGTTCTTCCCCAACAACGCCGTCGAGTACTTCGTCAGCTACTACGACTACTACCAGCCCGAAGCCTACGTGCCGCAGCGCGACCTGTTCATCGAGAAGGACAGCGCCATCAACGAGGCCATCGAGCAGATGCGGCTGAGCGCCACCAAGAGCCTGCTGGAGCGCCGCGACGTGGTCATCGTCGCCACCGTGTCGGCCATCTACGGCATCGGCAAGCCCGAGGACTACACGCAGATGCGTTTCATCGTGCGCAAGTGCGACAAGGTCGGCCAGCGTGACGTGATCGCCCAGCTGATTCGCATGCAGTACAAGCGCAACGATGCCGATTTCAGCCGAGGCACCTTCCGCGTGCGCGGCGACACCATCGACATCTTCCCGGCAGAACACTCCGAGCTGGCCCTGCGCCTGGAACTCTTTGACGACGAGGTCGATTCGCTCTCGCTGTTCGACCCGCTCACCGGCCGCATCCAGCAGAAGATCCCGCGCTTCGTCGTCTACCCCTCGAGCCACTACGTGACGCCGCGCGAGCAGGTGCTGCGCGCCATCGAAGGCATCAAGGAAGAGCTCAACGTGCGCGTCAAGGAGCTGGTGGCCGCAGGCAAGCTGGTCGAGGCCCAGCGCGTCGAGCAGCGCACCCGGTTCGACCTGGAAATGCTCCAGGAAGTCGGCCACTGCAAGGGCATCGAGAACTACACCCGCCACCTGTCAGGCGCCAAGCCGGGCGACCCGCCGCCCACGCTGGTGGACTACATGCCGGCCGACTCGCTCATGTTCCTCGACGAGAGCCACGTGATGATCGGCCAGCTCAGCGCCATGTACAACGGCGACCGCGCCCGCAAGACCACGTTGGTCGAATACGGTTTCCGCCTGCCCTCGGCGATGGACAACCGCCCGCTCAAGTTCGAGGAGTTCGAGGGCAAGATGCGCCAGTGCATCTTCGTGACGGCCACCCCTGCTGTGTACGAGCAGCAGCACGCCGGCCAGGTGGTCGAGCAGGTGGTGCGCCCCACCGGCCTGGTCGACCCGGTCGTCGAGGTGCGCCCCGCCACCCACCAGGTCGACGACGTGCTGCAGGAGATCCGCATCCGCGTCGAGAAAAACGAGCGCGTGCTCATCACCACGCTGACCAAGCGCATGGCCGAGCAGCTCACCGACTACCTGACCGAGAACGGCGTCAAGGTGCGCTACCTGCACTCCGACATCGACACCGTCGAGCGCGTCGAGATCCTGCGCGACCTGCGCCTGGGCACCTTCGACGTGCTGGTGGGCATCAACCTGCTGCGCGAGGGCCTGGACATCCCCGAAGTCTCGCTGGTGGCGATTCTGGACGCTGACAAGGAGGGTTTCCTGCGCGCCGAGCGCAGCCTGATCCAGACCATCGGCCGCGCCGCCCGCAACCAGAACGGCCACGCCATCCTGTATGCCGACAAGGTGACCGAGTCGATGCGCAAGGCGATGGACGAGACCGCCCGCCGCCGCAACAAGCAGATCGCCCACAACGAGGCCCACGGCATCACCCCCAAGACCATCAACAAGAAGGTCAAGGAGCTGATCGATGGCGTGATGTCCAACGCCGCCAAGGACGACCTCAAGGCCGCCGAGGCCCTGGCCAAGTCGATGGAAGGCGCCGAGGCCCTGTCCGAGCGCGACCTGGGCAAGCGCATCAAGCAACTCGAAAAGGACATGCTCGAAGCCGCCCGCGCGCTGGAGTTCGAAAAAGCCGCCCGCCTGCGCGACCAACTCGCCCTGCTCAAGGAGCAGGCCTTTGGCGCCGCCGGCCACGACCACGTCCTGGCCGCATCGGCCGCCCAGCCTGCACGCAAGTAAGTGAGCAAGAAGTCCAAGCCTCCGATGTCCAGCCTGCTGTCTCGCATCCTCGGCGCCGCCGGCGTCACCGCGCCTGGCGACGCGTCCATTGAGCGCAACCCGGGTGCCCGCGTGCGCGTGCTCATGGTCTGCATGGGCAACATCTGCCGCAGCCCCACCGCCGAAGCCGTGCTGCGCCAGCGACTGGAGCAGGCCGGCCTGGCCGACCAGGTCGAGGTCGATTCTGCCGGCACCCACGCCTACCACGTGGGCAGCCCGCCCGACGACCGCTCGCAAGACGCTGGCAGCCGACGCGGCTACCGCCTGGACGGGCTGCGCGCGCGCAAGGTCGTGCCGCTTGACTTCGAGCGCTTCGACCTGGTGCTGGCCATGGATTGGGACAACCTGGCCCTGCTCGAAGAGCGCTGCCCCGACGAGCAGCGCCGCAAGCTGCGTCGGTTGACGGAGTTCATCCCGGGTGCCCATCCCCTGGCGGGCTCCGTCGTGGTGCCCGACCCGTACTACGGCGGGCGCGAAGGCTTTGACCACGTGCTCGACCTGGTCGAAGCTGCCTGCGACGGGCTGATGGAGCACCTGCGCATGCGCTTGCACATCCTGAACAAGAAATAGGCCCAGGCCATCGGGTGCATTGGCAATGACTCCGGGTTACCCCTTGCTGAAACTTGACAGAATCACTCGGCTTTCCTAGAATCTGACTAACCCACTCGGGAATTGACGCCGGGGCCGGTAGACCCCACCCTGGCAGGCCACATTCAGGCAAACCCTCGCTTGAAGAGGCCCCGAGTCTTGATTCAGGAGAAGCGCCATGCGTCTGACCACCAAAGGCCGTTTTGCCGTCACCGCGATGATCGACCTCGCCTTGCGCGAGCACACCGGTCCCGTCGCCCTTGCTGCCATCAGCCAACGCCAGCAGATCTCGCTGTCTTATCTGGAGCAGCTGTTCGGCAAGCTGCGCCGGCATGAGCTGGTCGAGAGCACCCGCGGCCCCGGCGGCGGTTACTCGTTGGGCCGCAAGGCCGAAGACATCACGGTGGCCGACATCATCGTGGCCGTTGACGAGCCCATCGACGCCACCGGCTGCGGCGGCAAGGAAAACTGCATGGGCGAGGACGGCGGGCGCTGCATGACGCACGACCTCTGGACCAGCCTGAACAACAAGATGATCGAGTACCTCGACTCGATCTCGCTGCGCAAACTGGTCGATGACCAGATCGCCAAGGGTGTTTCCATCGAGGCCGCCCCCATCAAGCGGGCCATTTCCACGGCGCCCGTGGTCAAGCCGATCAAGGTGACGGCACCGAATTCGGTGTTCGCCCTCGGAGCGGCCCTGACCAAGTGAGGGTCATGGCAGGACAGGGCTTCCCGCCCCCTGCCTGAAGCCCGGATAATGGAAGGTTTTCCGCCTGACCTCGGTTGGCGACCGGGGCGGGCGTCAGCGTGAGCCGGACTCAGCACACCGGTTTTCGCGATTTGCAAGTGTTCGCAAGACAAGAAGCAGTGCCCCCACCATGGACATGACCCCGCACTTCCCGATCTACATGGACTACGGCGCCACCACGCCGTGCGACCCCCGCGTCGTCGATGCCATGATCCCCTGGCTGCGTGAGCACTTCGGCAACCCGGCTTCGCGCACCCACGCCTATGGCTGGGAAGCGGAAGAAGCCGTCGAGCGCGCCCGCACCCAGGTGGCCGAGCTGATCGGCGCCGACCCGCGCGAGATCGTCTGGACCTCTGGCGCCACCGAGTCCAACAACCTGGCACTCAAGGGCGCTGCGCACTTCTACCAGTCGCGCGGCAAGCACATCATCACCGTCAAGACCGAGCACAAGGCAGTGCTCGACACGGTGCGTGAGCTCGAGCGCCAGGGCTTCGAAGCCACCTACCTCGATGTCAAGGACGACGGCCTGCTCGACATGGACGCGCTCAAGGCCGCCATCCGCCCGGACACCATCCTGATCTCGGTCATGTACGTGAACAACGAGATCGGCGTCATCCAGGACATCCCCGCCATCGGCGCGCTGTGCCGCGAAAAGGGCATCGTCTTCCATGTGGACGCTGCTCAGGCCACCGGCAAGATCGACATCGACCTGAACCAGCTGCCGGTCGATCTGATGAGCCTGGCTTCGCACAAGACCTACGGCCCCAAGGGCATCGGTGCGCTGTACGTGCGCCGCAAGCCCCGCGTGCGCCTGGAAGCCCAGATGCACGGTGGCGGCCACGAGCGCGGCATGCGCTCGGGCACGCTGCCCACGCACCAGATCGTCGGCATGGGCGAGGCCTTCCGCATCGCCAAGGAAGAGATGCACGCCGAGAACGAGCGCATCCGCGCGCTGCAGCAGCGACTGCTGTCGGGCTTGCAGGGCATCGAGCAGATCTTCGTCAACGGCGACCTGACCCAGCGCATCCCGCACAACCTGAACGTCTCCTTCAACTACGTCGAAGGCGAGTCGCTGATCATGGGCATCAAGGGCATCGCGGTGTCCTCGGGCTCGGCCTGCACCTCGGCTTCGCTCGAGCCCAGCTACGTGCTGCGCGCCCTGGGCCGCTCTGATGAACTGGCCCACAGCTCGCTGCGCATGACCATCGGCCGCTTCACCACCGAAGAAGAGGTCGACACCGTCGTCACCACCCTGAAGGAGCGCGTGGCCAAGTTGCGCGAGCTGTCCCCGCTGTGGGACATGTACAAGGACGGCATCGACCTGAGCACCATCCAATGGTCCGCTCACTGAAGAATTTGGAGTACTGACATGGCATACAGCGACAAGGTCATCGACCACTACGAAAACCCCCGCAACGTCGGCTCCTTCGAAAAGGGCGACGAATCGGTTGGCACTGGCATGGTGGGCGCCCCGGCTTGCGGCGACGTCATGAAGCTGCAGATCAAGGTCAACCCGTCCACCGGCGTGATCGAAGATGCGCGCTTCAAGACCTACGGCTGCGGCTCCGCCATCGCCTCGAGCTCGCTCGTGACCGAGTGGGTGCGCGGCAAGACGCTGGACGAAGCGCTGACCATCAAGAACACCCAGATCGCCGAAGAGCTGGCCTTGCCCCCGGTCAAGATCCACTGCTCGATCCTGGCGGAAGATGCCATCAAGGCAGCTGTGAACGACTACAAGGCCAAGCATGCAAACTGACGCATCCTGCACCGCCGGCCCCGGCAAGGAGCCGCTGCCCGAGATCGCCTTGGCGACCGAAGGCATGCGCGTTTCGCTCAGCGATGCCGCGGCGCGCCACATCACGCGCTACCTGGCCCGCCGGGGCAAGGGGGTGGGCGTGCGCCTGGGTGTCAAGACCACCGGTTGCTCCGGCCTGGCCTACAAGATCGAGTTCGCCGACGAGGTGGCGCCCGAAGACATCGTCTTCGAGCAGCAGGGTGTGAAGATCCTGGTCGATCCCAAGAGCCTGCCCTACATCGATGGCACCGAGCTGGACTTCGTGCGCGAAGGCCTGAACGAAGGCTTCAAATTCAACAATCCCAACGAACGCGATCGTTGCGGTTGTGGGGAATCCTTCCGCATCTGAGCATCCGCGCTCGGGATGGCCCTGGTGCTGCCCCGCACGACGCGCCAAGGCACACACCTTGCGTCGAACGAAGCCCCGCCCCCTCGGTGGGGTTTCGCACTTTGACCGACCATGAACATCGACGCCGACGACTTCACCTTGCTGGGCCTGCCGCGCCGTTTTGCGCTGGAGCGCGCCCTGCTGGACAACGCCTGGAAGGCGCTGCAGGCCAAGGTCCACCCCGATCGTTTCGCTGCCGAAGGTGGCGCCGCGCAAAGGCTGGCCATGCAGTGGGCTGTGCGCGTGAACGAGGCCCATCAGCGCCTGAAAGACCCGCTCAAGCGCGCCGCCTACTTGTGCGAGCTCGCGGGTGCCCAGGTGCAGGCGCACGACAACACCGCCATGCCTGGCGACTTCCTGATGCAACAGATGACGTGGCGCGAGGCCCTGGAAGAAGCTGGCAATGCGGCCGAGGTCGAGGCTTTGTCGACCGAGGTGACGGCCCAGCGCCGCGCCCGGCTGGCCCGCGTGGGTGAGCTGCTCGATGGTGCAGCCGCGCACACCGACGGCACTGCTCAGGCGGCTCAGGCCGCCCAAGCTGCGCAGGAGGTGAGGGCGCTCATGTTCATCGACCGCCTGCTCGAAGAAGTCGACACCCGGCTGCAACGCTACGAAGACGAGGAAGGCGCCTGACGCATGGCCCTGCTGCAAATTTCCGAACCCGGGCAGTCGCCCGATCCGCACCAGCGCCGCATCGCCGTCGGCATCGACCTGGGCACCACGCACTCGCTGGTGGCCGCCGTGCGCAATGGCGCCGCCGAATGCCTGCCCGATGAACAAGGCCGCGTGATCCTGCCTTCGGCCGTTCGCTACCTGGTCGATGCGCAAGGTCGCACGCGCCGCCAGATCGGCTTCGACGCCATCCATGCGCAGGCCGAAGACCCGCTCAACACGGTGGTGTCGGTCAAGCGCTTCATGGGCCGCCGCCTGGCTGATCTGCCCGACGCCGGCAAGCTGCCCTACCAGTTCGAAGACCAGCCTGGCATGGTCGGCGTCAAGACCGTGGACGGTGTGAAGTCGCCGGTCGAGGTCTCGGCCGAGATCCTGGCCAGCCTGCGCCAGCGCGCCGAAGACACCTTCAACGACGACCTGTTCGGTGCCGTCATCACGGTGCCCGCCTACTTCGACGACGCCCAGCGCCAGGCCACGAAGGACGCGGCCCAGATGGCCGGCATCAACGTGCTGCGCCTGCTCAACGAGCCCACGGCCGCTGCCATCGCCTATGGCCTGGACAACGGCTCCGAAGGCCTCTACGCCATCTACGACCTGGGTGGCGGCACCTTCGACATCTCGATGCTGCAACTCAGCCGTGGTGTGTTCGAGGTCGTGGCCACGGGCGGTGACTCGGCCCTGGGCGGCGACGACATCGACCACGTGCTGGCCGACGCGGCCCTGGCCGATGCCCGCATGGAGGCCGTCACGCCGCAGGACAAGCGCGCCGTGCTCGTGGCAGCTCGCCGTGCCAAGGAAAAGCTCTCCACCGATGGCAGCGTGCATTTCTCGTGTGCGCTGTCGGGCGGCATGGTCTCGACCACCATCACGCGTGAGCGCCTGAACGAGCTGGCCAAGCCGCTCATCGACAAGACGCTGGCTTCGGTCAAGCGCGTGCTGCGCGACGCCAAGGTCAAGCCCGACGAGGTCAAGGGCGTGGTCATGGTGGGGGGCTCGACCCGCATGCCCGCCGTGCGCGACGCCGTGGGCGCCTTCTTCGGCCAGGCCCCGCTGACCGACCTCAACCCCGATGAGGTGGTGGCGCTGGGCGCGGCCATCCAGGCCAACCAGCTCGCGGGCAACAACGTCAACGGTGAGCTGCTGCTGCTCGACGTGCTGCCGCTGTCGCTGGGCCTGGAAACCATGGGTGGCCTGGTCGAGCGCATCATCCCGCGCAACACCCCGATCCCGTCGGCCCGCGCGCAAGACTTCACCACCTTCAAGGACGGCCAGACCGCCTTGGCCGTGCACGTGGTGCAGGGCGAGCGCGAGCAGGTCGAGCACTGCCGCTCGCTGGCGCGCTTCGAGCTGCGCGGCATCCCGCCGATGGCCGCCGGTGCCGCGCGCATCCGCGTGAGCTTCCAGGTCGATGCCGATGGCCTGCTGAGCGTGTCGGCCAAAGAGCAGCTCTCCGGCGTGGAAGCCTCGGTTGTCGTCAAGCCCAGCTACGGCCTGAGCGACGAGCAGGTGGCCCACATGCTGCGCGAAGGCTTCACCACCGCCGCCGAAGACATGAAGGACCGCGCTCTGCGCGAAGCTCGCGTCGAAGCCGAGCGCATGCTCGAAGCCACGCGCACCGCCCTGGCCGCCGACGGCGACCTGCTGACCGCCGAACAACGTGCCGAGATCGATCAGCTCATGGCCCAGATCGGTCAGCGCTGTGACCGCGGTGACTTGGTCGCGCTGGAAGCCGCCACCAAGGCCCTGGCCGACGGCACCGAGTACTTCGCGGCCGAGCGCATGAACCGCGGCATCCGCCAGGCGCTGGCTGGCCGCACGCTTGATCAGATCTGACAAGGCGCTTCAACGCCCTCGACCGCCCCAGAGCCCCACACGAAGCCCCACCATGCCCGTCATCAAGATCCTGCCCCACGCCACGCTGTGCCCGCAGGGCGCCGAGATCCAGGCCGCGCCCGGCACCAGCATCTGCGAAGCCCTGCTCGACAACCACATCGAGATCGAGCACGCCTGTGACATGAGCGCGGCCTGCACCACCTGCCACGTCATCGTGCGCCAGGGCTTCAACAGCCTCAACGAAATCGAAGAGACCGAAGAAGACCTGCTCGACCGCGCCTGGGGCCTGGAGCCCAACTCGCGCCTGAGCTGCCAGGCCATCGTGGCCGGTCAGGACCTGACCGTGGAGATCCCCAAATACACGATCAACCACGCGAGAGAGAATCACTGACCCGGCCGGCTTGAGGCGGCCCGGTGCCGCTCCTTCCTGCACCCCTGAGGCTCAGTTCACATGACTCGCCAGATCTTTCTTGACACCGAAACCACGGGCCTGAGCCCCGAGTCCGGCGACCGCATCATCGAAATCGGTTGCGTGGAGATGGTCAACCGCCGCCTCACCGGCCGGCACCTGCACCACTACTTCAACCCCGAGCGTCCCAACCACGAAGACGCCGTGCGCATCCACGGCCTGACCGACGAGTTCCTGGCCGACAAACCGCTGTTCGCGTCGCTCGCCGACGAGATCGTCGAGTACTGCCGTGGCGCCGAGGTCATCATCCACAACGCGAGCTTCGACATCGGCTTCCTCGATGCCGAGCTCAAGCGCCTGGGCAAGGGCAAGTTCCGCGACCACGTCGCCGGGGTCATCGACAGCCTGGTCATGGCCCGCGATATGTTCCCGGGCAAAAGCAATTCGCTGGACGCGCTGTGCCGCCGCCTGGAGGTCGACAACACCCACCGCACGCTGCACGGCGCCTTGATGGACGCGGAGCTGCTGGCCGAGGTCTACATCAACATGACTCGGGGCCAGGACGCCCTGCTGATGGACACCGACGCGGGTGAAGGCGATGGCATGGGCGGCACGGTCGAAGCCGTGGCGGTGGACTTCAGTGCCTTCGAGCTGCCTGTGCTGGCGCCAACGCCTGAAGAGGCCGAAGCCTTCGACAAGGCGTTGCAGGATCTCGACAAAGCTGCGGGCGGTGAGTGTGTTTGGAGAAAGCTAGAAGGTGTGGTATAGTTTTGGTCTTCGCTGATTGCTGAGGGCAGCAATGCACCAAGCAGTCAGCAGGTGGATCAAAAGTCCCGAAACCAGTTTCGGGCGGTTAGCTCAGCGGTAGAGCACTGCCTTCACACGGCAGGGGTCGCAGGTTCGAACCCTGCACCGCCCACCAGAACAAACCTCGTGAATCGAAAGGTTCACGGGGTTTTTTCATTGCCATTTCAGTTCGAACTGTTTGGGCAATGGGGCTGCAGGCCGTTCTGAGGTGCAGAGCGGCCATTTCCGATCGGTGTTCGGAGATCGGCAACAACTGGGAACGCTGTGTCACAGCTATCGCTCCGTTGGGGGCGTTGGCAACATTTCTTCCGCTGCTAGAGTTTCAGCCAAACTAACCAGGGGAAGAGATGAGGCCGTTCATCGTCATCGGTGACAGGACCGATCACGGCGGCGTGGTCATTGGTTCGACCATGACCACCGACACGCATGGCAAACGCTTGGCTCGCGTGGGCGACCAGGTTACCTGTCCGAAGAAGGGGCACGGCACCACGGTGATCGTCACGGGTGATCCGACGATGATCGTTGATGGTGCTCCCGTCGCCAGGCACGGGGACAAGTGCGCGTGTGGCGCGACATTGATTTCCAGCCAGGTGGTGTCGCGCGTGGGAGATGGTGGTGGCGGTGGTGGTGGAGCCCGTGCCAGCACCGGTGCGGCCTCCAGTTCATCTGCTCCGGTTGGCGCAAAGGCGGCGGGCCTCATCAGCTCTCTGCTACCCGAGAACCATGAGTACGACATTCACTTCGTTGTTCGTGACGAGCTCACTGGCCAGCCGTTACCCAGGGTGTCATACAAGATCACCCTGGAGGATGGCCGCTCCATCACAGGCGTCACAGACGATAAGGGGCTGACAGAAAAGATCAGCTCCAACACCAAACAAAAAGCGACATTGGAGGTTCATCACTATGGCGACGACGGTGACTGCGGAGCTGACGCCCAAGGCCGATACGACGCCTGCTGTTGCTGAGGTACCTGCGAAGGAAAAGAGTGGAGCCCAATGGGTGTCTCGCTTCCCCGGCAGTGCCAGCTTGAATGACCTTGAATCCACGTTCAAGGAAAAGGCGGAGAAGTTCATCTCTGCCATCAAGACCGCCGGCGGGTCTGTCAGCATTGCAGCGACCTATCGCCCGAGGGAGCGCGCCTACCTCATGCACTACGCTTCGAAAATCGCTCGTGGCGAGATCACGGCGGACAAGGTGCCTGCCATGGCTGGCGTGAACATCGATTGGGTTCATGACACGGATGATGCGTCGAAGGCCGCCGCCTCGGCCATGGCGAAGGGGTACACGATCGTGTACCCGCCCGCCTTGATTTCACGTCACACAGAACGCGCGGCGGTTGACATGACGATCACGGGCATCGTCGGTAAGAAAATCAAGAATGCGTCGGGCGAGGATGTCGAGATCAAGAAGCTCAGCGACCTCAATGCCGTCGGCGCAACCTATGGAGTGAACAAGCTTGTTTCAGATCCGCCTCACTGGTCCGACAACGGGCATTAAGTTGCTTGCGCTGTGGCTATGTGCCATGGCCACGGGCATTGCCTCCGCATCGGATGCGCGCTACGCCATCGTCCAGATGGATGGTGCTGGACATGGCCATTTGATCGCCTCCGCGCCGCTCGCCAGGGGCGATTCGGTGCACATGCAGTATCCCGCTGCAGCAGGGGGCAGCGCATGTTGCAAGCGCCTGATGGCGAGTGACTTCACAGAAGCCTCATCCGACGAACTGCTGGCAACGAACGAGGTCAGCGGAGAACGGGTCTTCGTCTACCGTGTTCGGGTTCCCCGACTTTGGTACGTGGCGCCATTCATTGGGGTCGCCGCGGTGGGCAAGAACATGAAAACGCGCAATGCGGGTGCTGAACTGGTGTCGGTGGATCGCGGCCAGGGCATCCGCCGAGCCGGGTTGTGTACGAGCGAAGAGGGCGTTCATCTCATCGAGAGAGCGGGGGCATCCGAACGCACGCACCTGTACCGGTCTGTAGGTTACGCCATCGAGTCACCCACATGCCGTTGATTCGCACTGGGGCCTGACTGGTGGAGCGCATCAAGAGGTTCGCTTTACAGCCCAGGGCGCCTGCGCGAGATCCGGACACGACGAGTACCGAGCTTTTGATGGATGGCAAGCCAATCGGCATTGCCATTGAAGGCTTGCAACTCGTTGACCAATTCGACACAGGGCAAGGCTATCTGCTCGTTGCGGACTACAACGACCCGTGGGAAGAACTGACCGTGGTGACCTTGTTGAGCAAGGGGCTCAAGCCCCTGGCAAGCAAGCTTTTGGGCAAGTTCGTTTACGTCTTTCCGTCCAGGACCTTTGCCGTCCAGCGCATCGAAATCGATGGTGATGCATTGGTCCTTCTCGGAAGCAGCCCAGACGAAGGTCGCTATCGCGTGGAGGTCGCGGACGTGTGGACGTTGCGTGGACGCAGGCTGGGCGTGAAGGCCGTTTGGACGCCGACATGAGCCTCTTGTGCCCAAGGGCGCGCACCCCTCGCGTTGGGACAATTTTGGGACACTGACACTTGGATATCGAAGGACAAACAAGTACACTGATGTACGCTAAGTGATTGTCGCTCTTGGAGTTTTTCTCTAAGTCGTTGATCTGAAAGACCGATTTTTTTGTTTTCACACGGCAGGGGTCGCAGGTTCGAACCCTGCACCGCCCACCAGAACAAACCTCGTGAATCGAAAGGTTCACGGGGTTTTTTCTTGCCAGTCATGGCGACGAAAGTTGCTTGAGCCCCCCATGTGGTGCACACGACGTGCCTTGGCAGCAAGCACTAAGATCCCGCCATGCTGCTGGACCTCAACCGAAGCGCCCTCGTCCTGGTGGACTTCCAGTCCCGCTTGATGCCGGTGATCCACGATGCCGAGCGTGTGCTCGACGGCGCCGTTTTCCTGGCGCGCACGGCCCGTGAGCTGGATGTGCCGGTGCTGGGCACCGAACAGAACCCGCGCGCGCTGGGCCCCAACGACCCTCGCGTGAGCGAACTTTGTGACCGCACCTTGCCGAAGGCGCAGTTCAGCGCCGTAGCCGATGGCCTGCTGGCCGAGTTGATCTCGCTGGCGCCCCGTGCGCAGCAGGTGGTGCTGGCCGGCTGCGAAACCCACGTCTGCCTGCTTCAGACCGCGCTGGAAGTCCAGCAGGCCGGCATCCAGGCCTTCGTGGTGGCCGAGGCCTGCGGCAGTCGCAGGCCTGAGGACAAGCGGGCGGCCCTGCAGCGCATGCAGCAGGTGGGTGTGACCTTGGTGTCGGCCGAGATGGTGGCCTTCGAGTGGCTGCGCTCCTGCGAGCACCCCGCCTTTCGGCAGGTGCTCGCGCTGATCAAGGCCAGGCCCTGAGCGCGCGTTGATGCACCGTGATGCACTGCGGCGACGCGAGGTGCGTCATCAAGGCTCGATGAGCACGCGCATCACGCGCTGCATCACCCGCGTGACCGCGAGCTGGTTCAAGTCGGGCTGGCTGACGGTGAGCACCATCAGGCCATTGAACAGCGCACCCACCACCGTGGCGCGAGCTTCGATGTCGTCGGCGGGCAGCGAGTCGGCCGCAGGGCCCAGGGCCATGCGGATGAGCACCATGGCCTTGTTGCGGATCATCGTTTCGCTGCCCACCACGACCTCGGCGAGCTTCGGGTTGCGACTGGCCTCGGCCAGCACCTCGATGTTGAGCACTGCCTCGGCTTCTCGGTTGGGCTCCTGGAAGCTCTCTTCGATGCAGCCCAGCATGGCGCTGGTCACGTCTTCGCCATCCAGCGTTTCCTGGATGCGGCGCACGATCTCATCGCGGTCGCGCTCGACGATGGCCGTGATCACATCGTCCTTGTTCTCGAACAGGTTGTAGATGTGCCCCGGGCTCATGCCTGCGGTTTTGGCGATCTCGGCCATCGAGGCGCCGTGAAAGCCCTTGCGGCGAAAGCACTCGGCAGCGGCATCGAGCACCTGCTGGCGGCGCGCCAGGGCTCGGTCGTTGAGGGCGTGGTCGGGGTTGAAGGCTGCGCACATGGCTGGGAAGGGGGTGAGCGTGAGTTGGGGGCTCAGGACCCCGATTGTCGCTGCGCGGCGGGCAAGGCCATGGTCGTCGTCGATGACGATGACGATGACGATGACGATGACGCGTCGCGCACGCCGCCTCCCAGTACTTTGTACAGGGTGATGCGGTTGACCTGCTGGGACAGGCGCGCCGTGATCAGCCCCTGCTGGGCGCTGTAGAGCGAGCGCTGGGCATCGAGCGTGCTGAGGTAGTCGTCCAGGCCGCGGCGGTAGCGGGCGTCGGACAGGCGATAGGCGTCCTGGCTAGCGGTGACGAGGTCTTGCTGAGCGGCAGTCTGCTCGCCGATGGTGGCGCGCTGGGCGAGTGCATCTGCCACGTCCTTGAAGGCCAACTGGATGGCCTTTTCGTACTGGGCCACGCCGATGTCTCGCTCGACCTCGGCCACCTTCAGGTTGGCGCTGTTGCGCCCGCCGTCGAAGATGGGCAGCGTGATCTGTGGCGCAAAGGACCAGAATCCCTGGCCGCCCTGGAAGAGCTGGTCGAGTGAGGCGCTGGCCGCGCCCGCGCTGCCGGTGAGCGTGATGCGCGGGAAGAACGCTGCACGCGCCGCGCCGATGTTGGCGTTGGCCGCCTGCAAGGCTCGCTCGGCCTGTTGCACGTCGGGGCGTTGCAGCAGCACTTCCGATGGCACGCCGGCGGGCAGGTCTTGGGTGAGCGTCAGCGCGGCCTGGGTGCCGCTGGCGGGCAGCAAATCGGCCTTGATCGGGATGCCCACGAGCAGGGTCAGCGCATTGCGGTCCTGCGCGACGAGGCTGGTGTAGCTGGCGACGTCGGCGCGCGCGGCTTCGACCGTGGTCTGCACCTGGCGCACGTCGAGCGCGGAAGACGCGCCGAACTCGTGGCTCTTTTGCGTGATGCGCAGCGTCTCCTGGCGGCTGGCCAGCGTTTGCTTGGCCAGCTCCAGCCGCTCCTGGTCGGCGGCCAGCGTCAGGTAGGCGGTGGCGACCTGGGCGACCAGGCTGATCTGCGTGCTGCGCTGGGCGTCTTCGGTGGCCAGGTACTGCGCCAGCGCGGCGTCGCGCAGGCTGCGCACGCGGCCGAACAGGTCGAGCTCGTACGCGCTCACGCCGAGCGTGGCGGTGTACTGGCGCGTGATGGTGGGCTCGCCCGTGCTGCTCAGGTCAGCGGGCAGGCGCTGGGCGCTCTGGCCGCCAGCGGCGCTGACGCCAGGGAAGAGGTCGGCGCGCTGCACGCGGAACTGTGCCTGCGCCTTCTCGACGTTGAGCGCGGCCACGCGCAGGTCGCGGTTGTTGTTCAAGGCCTGTTCGATCACCTGACGCAGCCTGTCGTCGGTGAAGAACTCGCGCCAGCCCAGGTCGGCAGCGGTCTGACTGTCAGTGGTTGTTGTTTGGGCTGCCGCTGTGGCGGTGGCTGCCGGCGTCGACGCGGCACCGTCGGACCAACTTGCCGCCACGGGGGCGCTGGGGCGCTGGTAGTCGGGGGCCAGGGTGCCGCAGGCGCTCAGCAGCGCGGCGATGGCGATGGTGCTCAGTGTGAGCACGGAGCGAATGGGGTTGACGTTGTTCATGTCATGCACCTTCCTGGTTGGAGGGGAGGGCGGTCTGCAGGCTTTGCGCGCTCACCGTGGTGGTCGAAGCCTCGTCTCGGCGGCCTGGGAACAGCTTGCGCACCACCACGAAGAACACGGGCACGAAGAAGATGCCCAGCACGGTGGCGGCGACCATGCCGCCGAGCACGCCGGTGCCGATGGCGTTCTGGCTGCCCGAGCCGGCGCCAGTGGCGATGGCCAGCGGCAACACGCCCAGGGCGAAGGCCAGCGAGGTCATCAGGATGGGGCGCAGGCGCAGGCGAACGGCGGTCAGCGTCGCATCGATCAGGTCCTTGCCGTGCTCCATCTGCTCCTTGGCGAACTCGACGATCAGGATCGCGTTCTTGGCCGACAGGCCGATGGTGGTCAGCAGGCCGACCTGGAAGTACACGTCGTTGGACAGCCCGCGCAGGCCGGCGGCCAGCAGCGCGCCGATCACGCCCAGGGGCACGACCAGCATCACGGCGACGGGGATGGACCAACTCTCGTACAGCGCGGCCAGGCACAGGAACACCACCAGCAGCGAGATCGCGTACAGCGCCGGCGCTTGCGAGCCCGACAGGCGTTCCTGGTAGGACAGCCCCGTCCACGCGACGCCCACGCCAGCGGGCAGCTTGGCCGCGATCTCTTCGACGGCCTTCATCGCGGCGCCCGAGCTCTTGCCAGGGGCCGGCTCACCAGCGATCTCGACGGCGGCCAGGCCGTTGTAGCGCTCCAGACGGGGCGAGCCCAGTTCCCAGCGCGCGGTGCCGAAGGCCGAGAAGGGCACCATCTGGCCCCTGCTGTTGCGCACACGCCATTGGTTCAGGTCCTCGGGCTGCATGCGGAAGTTGGCGTCCGACTGCAGGTAGACCTTCTTGACGCGGCCGCGGTCGATGAAGTCGTTGACGTAGGCGCTGCCCCAGGCGGTCGACAGCATGGCGTTGATGTCGGCCACCGAGACGCCCAGCGCACCAGCTTTGGCCTGGTCGACTTCCAGGCGCAGCTGGGGCGAGTCCTCCAGGCCATTGGGGCGCACGCCTGCGAGGTCGGGGTGTTGTGCGGCCATGCCCAGGAACTGGTTGCGCGCCTGCATCAGGGCCTCGTGTCCAACGCCAGCTCGGTCCTGCAGGTAGAGGCTGAAGCCGGTGGCGTTGCCGAGCTCGAGCACCGCAGGCGGCGCGAAGGCAAAGGCCATGGCGTCCTTGAACTGCATGAAGGCGCCCATCGCACGGCCGGCGACGGCCTGCACGCTGTTGGCCGCGCCCTGGCGCTCGCTCCAGTCCTTGAGCTGCACGAAGCCGATGGCCATGTTCTTGCCCTGGCCCGCGAAGCTGAAGCCGGCCACGGTGAAGATCGACTTCACGTTGTCCTGCTCGGCTTGCAGGAAGTGCTGTTCCACGCGCTCGACCACCTTGAGCGTGCGCTCTTGCGTGGCGCCGGCCGGCAGCTGGATCTGCGAGAACAGGATGCCCTGGTCCTCATCAGGCAGGAAGGCGGTGGGCAGGCGCACGAAGAGCACGCCCATGGCGATGACGATGCCGCCATACACCACCAGGTGGCGCCCGCGCTTTTGCAGCATGCGGCCGACCACGCCCTGGTAGCCGTTGGTGGCCTGCTCGAAGCGGCGGTTGAACCAACCGAAGAAGCCCTTGTCGGAAATGTGATGGCCCTTCTCGACCGGCTTGAGCAGCGTCGCGCACAAGGCCGGCGTCAACACCATGGCCACCAGCACCGACAGCACCATGGCCGAGACGATGGTGATGGAGAACTGGCGGTAGATCACGCCCGTGGAGCCACCGAAGAAGGCCATGGGCACGAACACGGCCGACAGCACCAGGGCGATGCCCACCAGCGCGCCGGTGATCTGGCCCATGGACTTGCGCGTGGCTTCCTTGGGAGACAGACCCTCTTCGCTCATCACGCGCTCGACGTTCTCGACCACCACGATGGCGTCGTCCACCAGCAGGCCGATGGCCAGCACCAGGCCGAACATCGTCAGCGTGTTGATCGAAAAGCCCGCCACGGCCATCACGCCGAAGGTGTCCAGCAGCACCACCGGCACGGCGATCGTCGGGATCAGCGTGGCGCGGAAGTTCTGCAGGAACAGGTACATCACCAAAAAGACCAGCACCACGGCTTCGACCAGCGTCTTGACCACCTCGTGGATGGAGACCTCGACGAAGGGCGTGGTGTCGTAAGGCACGACCACCTTCATGCCATGGGGCATGAACTGCTGCATTTCCGCGACCTTGGCCTCGACGGCCTTGGCCGTGGCCAGCGCGTTGGCGCCGGTGGCGAGCTTGATGGCCACGCCCGCAGCGGGCTTGCCGTTGTAGCGCGAGACGGTGGCGTAGCTCTCGGCACCCAGCTCCACGCGGGCGACGTCGCGCAAGCGCACGGCCGAGCCATCGGCCTGGGTCTTGAGCAGGATGGCGCCGAACTGCTCTGCCGTCTGCAGGCGGCTTTGCGCCGTGATGGTGGCGTTGAGCTGCTGGCCTTGCGCGGCGGGCGCGGCGCCCATCTGGCCGGCGGAGACCTGCGCGTTCTGCGCTTGCACGGCCGTGCTGATGTCAGCGGGCGTCAGGTTGAACTGGTTGAGCTTGTTGGGGTCCATCCAGATGCGCATGGCGTACTGCGCACCGAACAGCTCCACTTCGCCCACGCCTTCGACGCGGCTGAGCGTGTCGATCACGTTGGAAGACACGTAGTCGCCCAGGTCGGCATCGTCCATGCTGCCGTCTTCGGACGCGAAGCCCAGCACCATCAGGAAGTTGACGGTGGACTTGACCACCTGCACGCCCTGGCGCTGCACCTCTTGCGGCAACAGCGGCGTGGCGGCCTGCAGCTTGTTTTGAACCTGCACCTGGGCGATGTCCGGGTCGGTGCCCGCTTCGAACGTCAGCGTGATGCCCACGTTGCCGGCCGAGTCCGACGTCGATGCCATGTAGGTCAGCCCGTCGATGCCCTTCATCTTCTGCTCGATGACCTGGGTGACGGTGTCCTCCAGGGTCTTGGCCGAAGCGCCGGGGTAGGCGGTGTTGATGGACACCTGGGGCGGGGCGATGCTGGGGTACTGCGAGATGGGCAGCGTGCGGATGGCCAGGGCGCCAGCCAGCATCACGACGATGGCCAGGACCCACGCGAAGATGGGCCTGTCGATGAAAAAGCGGGACATGGGAGGACTCCTCGTTGCGCGTGCCAGCGATCAGTTCGAGCTGGCGGCGGAGGCGGGTGATGCGGCCGATGCCGGGCGGGCTTCGACGCCTTGGGCGGGCGCGCCTGGCTGCACCTGTTGCAGGCTGTCGACGATGAGCTTGTCGCCGGCCTTCAGGCCTGCGGACACCAGCCACTGGTCACCCACCGACTGCGAGGTCTGAAGCGTGCGGGCCTGCACCTTGCCGTCGGTGCCCAGCACCAGGGCCGTGGCGTTGCCCTTGGCGTCGCGCGAGACGGCGGCCTGTGGCACCAGGATGCCTTGCTCGTTCACGCCCTTTTCGACGACGGCGCGCACGTACATGCCCGGCAGCAGCTGACGCTTGGGGTTGGGGAACACCGCGCGCAGCGTGACGCTGCCCGAGGTGGTGTCCACCGACAGCTCGGAGAACTGCAGCTTGCCTTCGAGCGGGTAGGTGCTGCCGTCTTCGAGCAGCAGCTTGACCTTGGCCTGACCATCGCCGGCGCGCTGCAGGCGGCCTTCGCTGAGGTCGCGCTGCAGGCGCAGCAACTCGGCGCTGGTCTGGGTCACGTCGACGTAGATGGGGTCTAGCTGCTGCACGGTGGCCAACGCAGTGGCCTGGTTGGCGGTTACCAGCGCGCCCGCCGTGACCGCCGAGCGGCCGATGCGCCCGGCGATGGGGGCGCTGACGCGGGTGTAGCCCAGCTCGATTTGCGCAGTGCGCACGGCGGCCTGCGCGGCGGCGACCTCGGCCTGGGCCTGCTTGAGGGCGGCCTGGGCGTCATCACGGGCCTGCTTGCTCACGGCGTCGATGCCGGCGAGCTCGTCGTAGCGGCCGGCCTTGAGCTGGGTGGTCGTCAGGTTGGCCTGGGCCTTGGCCAGGGTGGCTCGGGCGCTGTCCAGGGCCGCCTCGTACGAGGCCGAGTCGACCTGGTAGAGCACCTGGCCGGCCTTGACTTCGCTGCCTTCGGTGAAGGCGCGCGCCTTGACGATGCCGGTGATTTGCGGGCGCACTTCAGCGACTTGGTAGGCGGTGGTGCGGCCGGCCAGTTCGGCCGTGACTGGCACCGGCTTGGGCTGGATGGTCAGCACGGTGACTTGTGGGGCGGCGCCCCCGTGGCCAGCCTGGGCGCCATCGGCCTGGCCCTTGCCGCAACCGGCGAGCACCAGGGCGATGGCCAGGGCGGCGGCGGTTGTCAGCCAGGGGGTTTGGGGGTGGGGGAACAGGTTGGACGTGGACATGAAGGGCCTCGGACGGTGCCCGATCAGCATTTGAATCGAGCAATGAATGAACGTTCATTCATTTTTGTGCGGCGCAGGGAAGATGTCAACCCTGCGAGCGGGAAAACCTCATGCGCCCTGAGTCCTTTTCCACAGCCACGCGGGTCACGGCGTGAGTTGTCCTGGGCAGCCTCGGGTCGGTGCGGGCCTTGAATCGTCGAAAATGCGCACATGGACCCAGCCAGCGCCTTGTTGTACGTTTCGACCGAGCGGGTGCTGTATCGGGGCCCGCTGGGCAAGCCGCGCACGCGCAAGTTGGCGGCTGTGGCTTGGTACGTGCCCATCGAGGGGGCGCTGAGCGTGACAGCCCCTGGCGCCCAGGCTTGTTCTGGCTCACAGGCCGTTTGCGTCTCAGCGGGCACGCCCCACGAGGTTCACACCGATTCGGGACACATCCTTTGTTTCCTCGTGGAGTCTGAGTTCGCCGATGCGTCAGGTGCTGTCGGCCTGCCCCTGTCGGTGCATGGTTTGACGCCGCTTGAGCAGGCGTCGTTGTCCGCGCTGGACGCGAGCCAACTCAGCGCTTGGCGACAAGAGGGGCGTTGCATCGACGCGGAACTGGACCGCCTGGCATTGGGAAAGGTTCTGTCCAGGCGGGAGATCGATGATCGAATTGCCGATGTCGTGCAGCGTGTCCGGCTTGATCCAGCCCTTTCCTGGCAAGCGACCGATGCAGCCACGCACTGCGGGTTATCGCCATCACGCTTCATGCACCTGTTCAAGGCTGAGCTGGGCATGGGCTGGCGAGATTTCCGTGCCTGGACGCGGGCGAGGGCCTTGCTGGCCTGCGTTCACACGGGAGAAAACCTCACCCAGTTGGCGCTGTCCCTGGGCTACCCCGACGGCACCCACTTCAGCCACGCGATCCGCCAGATCACCGGGCTGCGGCCCAGCGACATCATCTCGGGCTCGCGCCACCTCAGTGTCTGGAACGAGTCAGGGCTTACCCCAGCGTAGCCAGTTGACGCAAGCCGGGGCAGCCTCACCCGGCTATGGTTCGGCCCTGATCTGACTTTTCCCGCGTCCAAATGGCCACCCTGCAAGGCAAGACCCTCTTCATCAGCGGCGCCAGCCGCGGCATCGGCCTGGCGATCGCGCTGCGCGCCGCACGCGACGGCGCCAACGTCGTCATCGCGGCCAAAACCGCCGAGCCTGACCCGCGCCTGCCCGGCACCATCCACACCGCGGCCGCCGAGGTCGAAGCCGCCGGTGGCCGAGCCCTGGCCCTGCAGGTCGACATCCGCGACGAAGACGCCGTGCAGGCGGCTGTGGCCCGTGCGGCCGAGCACTTCGGCGGCATCGACATCCTGGTCAACAACGCCAGCGCCATCAGCCTCACCCGCACGCTCGACACGCCGCTCAAGCGCTACGACCTGATGATGGACATCAATGTGCGTGGCAGCTTTGTGTGCGCGACGGCTTGTCTGCCGCACCTGCAACGCGCGGCCAATCCGCACATCCTGTCGCTGTCGCCGCCGCTCAACCTCGACCCCAAGTGGCTGGGCGTGCACGCGGCTTACACCACGTCGAAGTACGCGATGAGCCTGATCGCGCTGGGCCTGGCCGAAGAGCTCAAGGCCCAAGGCATCGCGGTGAACACGCTGTGGCCGCAGACCATCATCGCCACCTCGGCGCTGAACGTGGCCAACGTGGGCTTGGGCGAGATGGGCCGCAAACCGGAAATCATGGCCGACGCCGCCTGGCATGTGCTCACCGCCGACTCGCGCTCGCTGACGGGGCGCAGCCTCGTCGACGAGGCCGTGCTGCGCCAGGCCGGTGTCACCGACTTCTCGGGCTACCTGGTCAAGCCAGGCGCCACGCCCATCATCGACCTCTTCCTGGATCCCTCGGAGGGGCCTGTGAGCGATGCTGCCCTGCGCGCCGCTGCTGCGGTGGCACCCGGCCAGTCCCGCTGAGGAGCCAGACCATGAGCGCTTTCCAACCAGGTCCCGTCTCCGCATTCCCCTCGCGCCACGGCAGCGAGGTGGCGCGTGCCCGCCGCGCGGCGCGCCTGATCGTCGGTCAAATGCCACCGGGCGTGTCTGCCGAACCCACCGAAGCCGAATGGGCGAAGCTGGGGCAGGGCTTGCTGCAAGGCGACCCGCTGGCAGACGCATTGGTGGCGTGGATGCAGGCCAGCGGCATGCGCGCCGCCTGGGCCCAAGTCAATCAGGCCATCGAAGGCGGCTTGGCCGCTGTGCCCGATGCCCCGTCTGCTTTGCGTGCCTTTTTCGAGCACGTCGAGCGCCTGCCTGATTGGGTGGACGAGCGGTTGCTGACCCGTGGCGCCCATGTGTGCGGGCTGGGCGGTCGCGCCGGCATGCGGGCCCTGGCCGTGACGGGCCTGATGGCCGGCTACCAGCTCGCTGCCGTCAACCAGACCTTGCTGGCCACCGGCGCGCTGGAGAAGGGTGCTGCCCGCCGCATCGCCGAGACCACCAAGTGGTGGATCGACGTGACCGAGCCTGGCGCCATGCTTCCCGGTAGAGACGGCTTCAAGAGCACCTTGCGCGTGCGCATCATCCATGCGCTGGTGCGCCACCACGTCTCACAACAAACCACCTGGGACGAGGCCGACCTCGGCGTGCCCGTCAACCAGACGGACATGCAGGCCACCTACCTGGGCTTCAGCGTGGTCTACCTGCTGGGCATGAAGCTGGTGGGCATCCCGCTCAGCCGCGAAGACAAGGCCGCCGTCATGCACCTGTGGCGCTGCATCGCTTGGGTCAATGGCGTGGACGAGAGCCTGCTGCACGACCTGGCCGATGGCGAGCGCTCGGGCATGGCCTGGTTGTTCAAGAACCTGCTGAGCCAGCGCATGGCCGACGCCGACAGCGCCCGCCTGGCGCAGGCCCTGGCCAACGAGCCGCTGCACCGCCACTACCCGCGCTGGGGCTGGTTGATGGGGCACTTCAACCGGTCGATGCAGCTGAGCATCGCGCGAACCTGCATGGGCAACGAGACGCTGCGCGACCTCGGCCTGCCGGTGTGGACGTTGCCCTGGTACCCGCTGTGGATGATGGTGTTCAACCAGGCCTTGCACCGCGTGGCACGGCTGTCACCGGGTGGCAAGGTATGGTTGATGAAGCGGGGCAGGGCGCAGCAGCGCGATTACCTGCCAGTGCTGTTTGGTGAGCAAGCGCCGGCGCTGCGGGACGTGGGGGCGGTCAAGGCGGGTGTGCATTGAGGCGCCCGCACGTCGTGTCTTGTTGACAAGGTTTTCGGACGCGCATGGTTTGGCTGTCCAGGGGCATGTGGCCAGCGCATGCCCTTCCTTGATCTCCTCACTTGGCAAGCCTGGCTTCATCCGCTACGGTGGCGGACCGTTCGCCCAAGGAGAAAGCCAGATGAGCCAGGAAAACTGGAAATTCGAGACCCTGTCCGTGCACGCCGGCTACTCGCCGGACCCCACCACCAAGTCGGTGGCCGTGCCCCTGTATCAGACCGTGGCTTACTCCTTCGACAGCGCCCAGCACGGCGCCGACTTGTTCGACCTCAAGGTGGCGGGCAACATCTACACCCGCATCATGAACCCGACGACCGATGTGCTGGAAAAGCGCATCGCGGCGCTCGAAGGCGGCATCGGCGCGCTGGCCCTGGCATCGGGCCAGGCGGCCGTCACCTACGCCATCCAGACCATCGCCGAAGCAGGTGACAACTTCGTCTCGTCCACGGCTTTGTACGGCGGCACCTACAACCTGTTCGCGCACACGCTGCCGCAGTACGGCATCACCGCGCGCTTCGCCGACCACCGCGATCCCGCCAGCTTCGAAAAACTGATCGACGAGCGCACCAAGGCCATCTTCGTCGAGTCGCTGGGCAACCCGTCGGGCGCCATCACCGACATCGCGCGCATCGCCGAGATCGCGCACCGCCACGGCGTGCCGCTGATCGTCGACAACACCGTGCCTTCGCCTTACCTGTGCCGGCCCATCGAGCACGGTGCCGACATCGTCGTGCAGTCGCTGACCAAGTACATCGGTGGCCATGGCACCAGCATCGGCGGCGCCATCATCGACTCGGGCAAGTTCCCCTGGGCACAGCACAAGGCGCGTTTCAAGCGCCTGAACGAGCCCGACGTGAGCTACCACGGCGTGGTCTACACCGAGGCGCTGGGCGCGGCGGCCTACATCGGCCGCGCGCGCGTGGTGCCGCTGCGCAACATGGGTGCGGCGCTCTCGCCCTTCAACGCCTTCCTGATCCTGCAGGGGGTGGAGACGTTGGGTCTGCGCATGGACCGCATCAGCCAGAACACGCTCAAGATCGCGCAGCACCTGCAAAAGCACCCGCGCGTGGAGTGGGTCAACTACGCGGGCCTGCCCGATCACCCCGAGCACCACCTGGTGCAGAAGTACCTCTCGGGCCAGGGCTCGGGCGTGCTCACGTTCGGTGTGCCGGGTGGCCGCCAGGGTGGTGAGCGCTTCCTGGATGCGCTGCAGCTGTTCACGCGCCTGGTCAACATCGGCGACGTGCGCTCGCTGGCCACGCACCCCGCCTCGACCACGCACCGTCAGTTGGCGCCTGAGGAGCTGGCCAAGGCCGGTGTGGGCGAAGACACGGTGCGCCTGTCGATCGGCATCGAGCACATCGACGACCTGCTGGCCGACCTGGACCAGGCGCTGGCCAAGGCCTGATGGCCGATGCAGGGGGAGGGCTCGTGCCCCCTGCCTGTTCAGCGCGGGCGGTTGGTCTGCTTTTGCAGCCAGGCGCCCGCCAGCATGGCTGGCACGAACACCCACACCTCGGTGTTGCCGGCCAGCAGGCTGGTCAGCGCGGGGCCCGGGCAGTAGCCGGCCAGGCCCCAGCCGATGCCGAACAGCGCGGCGCCGCCCAGCAAGCGCCGGTCAATGGCCTTGTTCTGCGGCAGGTGAAACACCGCGTCGCAGACCGGGGCCTGGCGCTTTTTCAGCAGCCATTGAAAGCCCACCAAGCTCACCAGCACGGCGCCGCCCATGACGAAGGCCAATGCCGGGTTCCAGGCACCGGCCACGTCGAGGAAGGCCTGCACCGTGAGCGGGTCGGTCATGCCCGAGAGCGACAGACCCCAGCCAAAGAACAGGCCCGTGCCCAGGGCAATGAGGAAGCCGTGCCAGGGGTGGGCGTTGGTGGGATGCGGGTGGCGGGTCATGGGGGACTCCGTTGAAGCGGGCGGTTGGCTGGTTCGGCGGCGTTCAAGTCAGCAAGTGGCGCATCGCGAACACCGTGAGCCCGGCGGTCAGCATGAAGGTGGCCACGGCCGCGAGCGATCGCAGCGACAAGCGGCCCAGTCCACACACGCCATGCCCGCTGGTGCAACCGCTGCCCAGCGAGGTGCCGAACCCCACCAGCAAGCCGGATGCGATCAGCAACGGCACGTTGCTGGCCCGCTCAGGCTGCGAGGGTTGTCCGGTCCATTGCGTCCACACCCAGCCCGCGGCCACCAGCCCAAGCACAAAGCCAGCGCGCCAGAGGTTGGCGCTGTTCCAGTTCGGGCGGTCCATCAGGCCGAAGGCGATGCCACTGATGCCGGCGATGCGTCCCAGGCCAATGAGCAGCAGCACCGAGGCAGCGCCGATCAGCAGGCCGCCAGCCAGCGGCGGCAGGAAAACGGACAGGTCCATGGCGGGTCTCCACGCAGGGTGAGGCTTGATACCCTTGGGAGTATATGATCTACCCGGGGATTTTGCCAACAGGGGGGCGCAGGACACCGATGCCGCCCCAGGTGGGGGCCCCAGTGGGCACGTTGGCAATGCATGCTTCATGCGGCAGGCGGGCCTTCCAGCGGGTCCACACCCGGCTGACGCAGCAACGCGAAGCCGCGTGCCAGTCGGAATCGACGATGTCGTGCAGGGCAATGTGGCGCGCCCCCAGGCGCAAGGCCAGTTGCACGTCGGCCTCGCAGTCGGCGTCGCCGTGCAGGCCATCGATGAACACGGCATCGACCTGCTCGGGCAGGGCTGCCATCGCTGCTTGGCGGACATCGGCGTCGGCTTGGGTGGGCAAGCGATGGACCTGCAGGGCCAAGCCGCGCTCGGTCGCCACGCGCTGCACGTGCCAAGCCACGCCGTCCTGGCCGTCGCCGATGATCAGCAGGTGACGGGGGCGGTCGTTCATGAGCTGATCGAGCCACCAGCCGAACTCTTGCGGGTGTTGCTCCAGACGGGGCTCGTGGTGGCCCTCGAACGCCGATGGCTTGAGCAGGTCAGCCGGTGGGGGCACGGGCTTGAGGCTGCGCCGCCAGCGCTCGAAAGCCGGGTTGCCGCGTGTGGCCCAGAAGCGTTCTCGGTAGGGCAACTCGCGCAACTGGTCGAGCAGCAGGCAGCCGGTTTCCTGCTGGGTGAACAGCATGCCGGGCCAGGCCTCGACGCCACCATAAAAAGCGGGCACGTCCTGCCAGGCGCGCTGGAAGACGGCGTCGTGGCGGAACCAGAAACAGGTGCCGCTGTAGTGCCAGTCGCCGACGTGCTGGTGGTTGGCGAAGCGGCCGGGGCGGCGCAGCAGGCCGGTCATCGCGTGCTGGTCAAGCTGCGCGCGGATGGTGGGCCAGTGGTCCAGCGTCACGGCCATCTGCACCTCGGCCCAGCGCTTGACGGCGGGCGGCCAGGTGGGCTCGTACTTCACGCCTTTGGCGTGGGCGTAGAAGGCCACGTCGTCACGGTGCTCGCGCGCCAGTTCGGCCAGCATCAGCGGGAAGGTGATGGACTCGCCGCCTTGTGCGTTGGGGCGCACGATGAACTCGACGCCATGGCCTGCGAAAGCGGCTTGCACGCTGGCGAGGTCTTCTGTGCGTTCGTCCGTGACGATGGCCACCAGGCGGCGGCCGTTGAACAGGTCGATGCGTTGCAGCAGCAACTCGACGTTCCAGCGCCAGGTCTCGCCCTTGACGGGCCACAGGTGGTACATCAGGTGCCGGCGAGGGGCAGCGACGAGGGGTGGCAACGCAGAAGGTGCGGGGCGGGTCAGGTCCTGCCGACGTTCGGGTGTCGGGGGGCGAGAGATTGGGGGGCGAGAGGTCGGGCGAAGTTGCTGCGTTGGCTTGAGCGGGGCAGATCGACCAGTGTCTGGGCCCAAGGCCGCTGGCCGCTCACCTGGCACGGCGATGCCCACGGACAGCGCCAGGGCCTGAGCCAGTCGGTCCGCGTAGCGGTGTTGCCCGAGGGTTTGCTGACAAGCGCGCAGCCGCCTCTCGCGCTCTCCGGCGTCGTCCAGCAGGCGCTGCACCAGCGGCACCAGCTCGTCTTCGTGATCGAACACGGGCAACTCGGGGAAGGTGGTGAGCACGCCATCGCGGCGTTCCGAGACCACCAAGGCCCCGCAGGCCAGCGCCTCGAAAGTGCGCGGGCTGGGCGATTGCTCGCGGGTGCCTTGCGCGTTGAAGTGGTGCTGGTCGCGGTAGATGTGCAGCACCAGATAGGTCTGGCGGTAGAGCTCGGCCGTGCGCTGGTGCGCCACGCGCTGGGCCAGGCACAGGCGCCTGAGCACGGGCGAGTGCCAGGGTCCGCCTACCACGTAGCTCAGCAGGCCGGCTTCGGCCAGGCGCAGCAGCATGCGTTCGCGGCTGGGGTTGGCTCCGCCGATGAAGCCCACGCGGTGGCGACGTGGCAGGCCAACCTCAGCGGTGACAGCGTCTGTTGCGCTCACGCGCTCGGTCGCATCGTGGCAATGCACCGGGTCGTGCGCCATGGGCAGGTGGTGTGCGGTGGTGCCTGGGCGCTCGTGTCGCGCCAGCGTGCCCGGGTCGTTGACAAACACGGTGTCGAAGTGGTGCGACCAGCTCGATGTGTCATCGACCTCGTAGGGCTCATCGACCAACCAGACAGCGGTGTGCCACCTGGCCAGGCGCCGGCCCCAACGCTGTGCAAAGCGCCGGCCATGCACCACCAGAACGAGGTCTGGGGCGAAGGCCGCGATTTTTTCTGGCAGGCGCGGGTCCAGGCAGTCGGCTTCGGCGTGGGCGATGCCGAGTTGGTGCGCGGCGTGGCGCAGGCCGTCTGAGAACACGTCGCCGCAGGTCACGAAGCGGTAGGTGACGACGAACACCCGGGCCGTTCGGGGAGCTGGTTGCAGCGATGTGGTCGGCTGCGCCTGAGGTGTGACCGATGCGATCGGCGTGACCGGCGCGATCGGGTTTTCGGTCGCTTGGGCGCGTGCTTGCAGCAGGGCGGCTGGCCTCGAGCCGGCCGCGAAATCGAGCGCCGACATGCGGCGCAGCCCCTGCAGCCTGCTCACAGGGCTGAGGTTGAACAGCTCGATGCCCTGGCACTGAAAAGCATCGGCCAGCCGTGCGTACTCCTCGTCGATGCGTTGCAGCCTGGCGCTCAGCGGGTGCCTGCCTGTGCGGGCGAAGAAATGGTGATCAGTGAAGTCCACGCCGATCAGGCCGATGCGCCTGGCGCCCATCCATGCGGCCAGGCACACCGCCAGGTAGGGCGAGTTTTGCGTGTGGTGCAGCACGGCTTGCTGGCCGATCTCGGTGCCGCCGTGGCGACCGAGTTGAAAGCGCACCACCGGCGGCGCCACCGGGCTCAGGTCCAACTGTGTGAACAAGGCTTGTGCCCGCGATTGCCTCACGAAGTTGAAGCGGTCACCCTTGAACTGCCGCGCCGGGTTGAGAACGACCAGGTAGGTCGGATCGAACAGGCGGCCGACGTCGTTGACGCCGATCGTGGTCAGACCCAGTTGCGCCACCTCGGGGGTGAGGGAGCTGCCGCAGCCGCAGACGATGATGGACTCGCCCGCATGGCGATCACGCCAGTTCGCCAGTCCTTCAGACCGGGCCTGGCTGTCAGGGATCAGGTCGCAGGTGCTCAGTCGAAAGACCATGACGCTCGGTTGACTTGGTTGAGGCGCCGGGTCTTGTCTCCGGCGACCCAGTTGGGGTTGCTTTCGATCAGGTGGACGATGACGCCGAGACTGGAGATGCTGCCGCTCGTGACCTGCAGCACGTGGTTGATGGTGGTGTTGTCAACGGCGGCGTGAGCCAGTATTTCGGCGCGCTGGGGCGGCGTCAGTGTCCGCAGTTGGTTGATCGCGATGGTGTTGCGCTGAGGTTGCGTCAGGGTGTGCGAGTAGGTCTTGACCTCGGGACCCCGTGTCACGGGTGCCCAGCGATCGCGCTGTGCTTCCATGGGACCTCCTTGGGCTCTCACAGCAGAGAAGAATCGGTTGTCCAGTGGCGTGGCGGTGACGGTCATCCACACTGGCCTGGGGGCGCCTGCGCCACTGCTCACGCCAGCGATGCCGCGCAGGTGCTGCTCGAGGTTGTCGCTGAAGTGCGCATTGTCATCGGCGTGCGCGGGGATCAAGTTGGACTCCACGGCTCGCCCGCCCAGGCCCTCGTTGAGGAGGTGGTAGGCCACCCAGCGGTTGCGAATGCCCCAGCCCGACAGCATCGGCAAGGCGCCTTGCAAGGTACCTCCGGCTCGGGTGTAGACGCCGGCCTCTTCGCCTCGTGGGCTGGCGCGGTGCATGTAGCCCTCCATCCGGATCGTGCTGCCTCGGCTGCCGGAGAACGCGGGGGTGACGGTGAACGGTTGAACGGGTGGGGTGGATCCAAAGCCGACCGTTCTCAAGTGCGTTCTCAAGGTCACCATGTGCCCGGTCAGTTGCTGTTGATGAGGGCGGTTGTCGGCCGGGGCTGCAGCGGTGGCCCGGCGGGTGTTGACCAGGTTGTTGATCAGCTGGATGACCGCTCGCGCATCTCGAATGGCCTGCAACTTGGCGGCCTTCTCTGGACTTGTGCCAGGGGTTCCGTTCAACTCGCTTTCGCGGCGCGTGAGGAAGCGGCCGGCCTCTTCCGGGTTGCTCGCGACGATCAGTTGGGGGCGCTCAGGCTGGTCACCCATGTAGACACTGTGCTCCGCCCCACGTTCGTCCTGGAATCCCTGTCGCATGCCTTGCCACCAGGCCCCAATGCGACCTGCGACCGATCGGGCTCCGCTCACGATGGCACCGCCCAGGCGGACTGCCTGTTGCCTGATCCATTCGACCGCCCGGTCCAGCATGCGGTCCACGCCGCCTTGCAGGTTGCGGATGGTGGTCTGCACCTGCGCGCCCACGTCGCCCAGGCCGATGAAGCGCGCCAGGAAGTCGAGGATGACGGGGATGGTGCGCGCCATCGTGCGCTCGACGAAGTTGGCGGCCGAGCCGATGGCACCCGACGCGATGGCCGAGACCGAGTCGAGGATGGACTCGACCAGGTCCATGATCTGGTTGATGCGCTGGATGAAGAACTGGATGGTGGTGTAGGTCTTGATGATGGCCTGGATGACCGCGCCCACCGGGCTGAGCAAGGACAGCAACTGCTGGATGCCCGCCTGCACCAGGCGCTGCTGGATGAAGCCCTTGATGGCACCCAGGGCCGACTCTCGCAGGTTGCCGAAGAACTCGCTGACGCGCTCGCGCAGCGTGGCGACCAGGCCGCGGTCGCGCACGTCGCGGATGAACTGCAGGCCGCGCTCCATGGCCGCCATGGCCGGCTCGCCGATCAGCGTGACGAGTTTTTGGCGCACGCGCTGCCAGCTCAAGCCCAGGATCTGCAGCACGAACCAGATGATGCCTTGCAGGTCCCAGCGCTCGGGCATCTGGATGCCGGCGCGCGCCACCGGCCCGGTCAGCCAGGCGATGACGCCGTCGCGCAGGTGGGTGAGGATGCGGGTCATGAACTGGCGCACGCCCCGGCCCACTGCGCCGAGCAGGTTGCGCAGGAAGCCCACCGGGTTCTGGATGATGGTCACGAAGGTGGCGCGCATCCGCGTGAGGATGCTCAGGATGCGCCGGCCGCCCGCGCCCATCGCCGCTTCGTAGATGAGTTCGAGCAGCTTCATCAGCGCTGCGCCGGCGAAGCCCACCAGGTCGCTCATCAGGGGGCGGAACTGGCCGACGATGCGCTGGATGGTCTCGATCGGGTGCAGCACGTCCGACAGCTGCAGCGAAGCCCAGGCGGCGGTGAAGGTGCCCGCCACGCGGCTCCACGTGAGGTTGCGCGAGCCGGTTTCCTGCTGGAACCAGGCGTAGGCCCGCTCCAGCGCGCCCGACTGCACAAGCTGATCGACCTTCTCGGTGCCTCCGGGGATGAACTCGGCGAAGGCCCGCACCACGTTCATGGCGGTGCGCGGCACGGCGGCGCCGGTGAAGGGGTCGCGGCCCAGCAGCACCGTGACCAGGCCGTAGCCCGGGATCTGCCGACAGAAGTCCGACAGCGGGGTCATGAAGGTCTCTTTCAGCCAGGTGATGGCCTGGGTGATGAGGTTGCCGATGAAGCCTGTGACGCGGTCGATGAGCGGCGTGAAGGTGGCCCGCGCGCGCCGCCACACATCGCCAGGGCTGAAGATGTCCGTCCAGCTCAGCGAGTCGGTGAAGCGAGTGAAGGCGTCGCGGATGGTCTGGAAGTTCAGGCCCAGCGCGGCAGTCTGCACGCCGACCCAATCGGCCACGCGGGTGACGATGCCCTGGCGCTGCAGCACCTGGAACATGAGCTCGCCACCCGGGATCAGGCCGATGAAGGCGCGCAGGATGTTGACCACGTTGCGCTCGACCACGCGCATGTTGATGGGGTTGCGACCGATGATCAGCGTCAGCAGGGTGTAGCCGGGCACGTTGGCGGCCAGCTCGGCCAAGCCGTCGAGGATGTCCGACAGGCCCAGGCGGTGCACCACGTTGCCGCTTGCCGGGCTGAGCTGCTCAGCGGGTGTGGGGCCAGCGGGGCTGAGTTCGCTGCGCTGAACCGCCGCGCGGGGCGATTCACCTTGCTGGATGGTGTGGGCGAGTTCGTGCGCGATGAGCTCGCGACCCTCTGCGGTGTCGGGCGCGTACTGGCCGGCATTGAAGTAGATGTCGCGGCCGGTGGTGAAGGCTTTGGCGTTGAGACGCTGCGAGAGCCGCTGGGCCTGGCCGTCGGTGTGGATGCGCACGCGCGAGAAATCGGCGCCGAAGCGGGGCTCCATGAAGCGACGCAGAGGTACCGACAGGGGCTGGCCGCCGCCACGGCTGGCCTGGATGCGAGCCGTGGTGGGGCCATCGACCGCAGCGTCGCCTTGGCCTTCGCGCTGGATGAGCGCGGCCCCTGCACTGGGTGCCGATGCGCGCGAGAGCAGGCGCGGCGAAGCGACGCGCGAAAGCGAGACGCGTCCTGCGGGTGAGGAGGTTTGCGGACTGGCCGTTGAGGGTGACGGCATCTGCACCACCCGACGTGCCACGTCGCTGGCTTCGCGCTCGGCGGTGTCGTGGGGCGAGGACACGTGCAGGCTGGCGCATTGCACGCGGCCTGCCTCGCTCAGGCCACCTCGGAACGACACTGGCGCGGCGCCAGGTGACGCAATGGTCTCCTGGCGGTGGAGGGTGGGGCTCAGCACGGCGGACATGGCCTCAGTCCTGCGGCTCCAGCGAGGGGCATTGCTGACCGGCTTTGCGGTACTCGCGCTCCAGGGCTTGTTGCAACTCGCCTGGGCCGATGGCGCGCGCGCGTTCGATGGCCAGCAGGGCCGCGTGCAGGGCTGCGTTGCGGATCTGCCCACCGGAGAGCTGGCAGCGCAGCGCCACCCGCTCCAGCGTTTCACCCGACACATGCTGGAGCGAGCCCAGGTGCGCTTGCCACAACGCCAATCGGGTCAGGGCATCGGGCAGGGGGAAGTCGAGCGTGGCGTCCATGCGCCGCGTGAAGGCCGCGTCGATGCGGTCGGCGGCGTTGGTGGTCACGACCATCACCCCGCGGTAGCGCTCCAGTCGCTGCAGCAGGTAGTTGGTTTCGAGGTTGGCGTAGCGGTCGGTGGCGCTGCCCACCTGCGTGCGGCCGGCCATCAGCGCGTCGCCTTCGTCGAGCAGCAGCACCACGTCGAGCGATTCGGCGGCCTCGAACACGCGCTCGAGGTTGCGCTCGGTCTCGCCGATGTACTTGCTCACCGTGGCGGCCAGGTCGACGCGGTAGAGCGGTCGACTCAAGGCGCGCGCCAGGTGGCGCGCAGCCAGCGTCTTGCCGGTGCCACTGGGGCCTTTGAACAAGGCTTTCACACCGTCGCTGTGACCGAAGGCCGATGGCAGCAGGCTGGCCAGCCGGTCGCGGTGGCGGCAGCGGGCCACCAGGGTGTCGAACTCTTCTTGCGCGTGGCCGGGCAGGGCCAGGGTTTCGTCGTCGTGCAAGTCAGGCATGCGCTGCGCGAGGCCATCGAGCGCGAAGCGGCCGGCTTCGTCGAGTTGGCGCAGAACGGCGGTGTGCAGCTCAACCGCGTCTGCCTGGCTGGCCTGGGATGGCCTTGGCAGCGAGCGGGCCAGTCGGTGCAAGGTGCCGCGCGGCAGGCGCAGGTCAAGCAACGCGTCGGTGGGCTCGATGGCATCGGGGCTTTGCAGGGCGTGTGGCGCTCTGGACAAGGCCAGGCGCCAATGCAGGCGGCGCTCGCCGAGGTCGGGCGCGTCGAGCTCGAGCGTGTGCACGGGCCGGTCTGTCACCGCCAGGCCACCATGCTGGGGCAGGCGGGCAACGATCAGCCCGGCGCAGCCGGCAGGGGGCTGCCAGTTCAGGCGCTCACCGAGCATGGGCTCGAAGCTGACCAGGGGCATGGCACCCATCAGCGCGGCGGCGGCGCCCAGGGTGGGCAGGTGCGCAGGGTCCACGGCTTCGATCAGGCCTTGGCCTTGGTGGCGGGCCAGCGCGGCGGCCAGGGTGCGCCGGCCGCTGCCGGGCAGGCCGCGCAAGGCCCAGCAAGCACGTGACTCGTTGTCGCAAGTGCGTTGGCCTGTCGTCGGTGGCGCATCCTCGAGTGCAGCGGCTGGCGCCGGCAAGGCAGCGCTCAGCCTCGATCGCCATGCATCGGGCAGGATGAGCTCATCCAGCTTGGGCAGCTCTTGCCGGGGGCGATGCAGCCAACTGCTGGATGAGGGGGGCAGCCCACAGGCCAGCTCCCACAGCGCAGGGTGAGCGCGCAGGGCTGGTGCCTGCGCGGCCTCGGCGGCACTGGGCTGGAGCAGGTTCGCAGTCTGCATGCGCTGCAATGCGCGAGCGACCGTCAGGGGGGCCCAGCAGCGCACCAGGGTGGCGCGGGTGAGCAAGCCACCCTCGCCGTGCAGCTCGTCGATGAAGCGCGCCAGGCGGGGGTCGTCTTCGGGCAGGGCCAGGGCCACCCACATGCCCAGGTCATCCGGGCCCAGTGACAGGGCTTGGGCCAGTCGCTGCAGGCGTACACCACCTGCATCGGCATCTGAGGGTGAGTCGTTTGGCGTCAAGCTGGACGATGGGGCCAGCGCCAGGTCGAGGCGGTTGAGCGCTTCGTCCAGCGTCAGGTCGTTCAGGCCCAGTGCCGCGGCCTCGTCCAGCACACCGTGCAAGACGGGGTGGCGCGTCAACCAGCTGCCCAGCTCTTCGCCGTTTTGCAATGCACCCCGCAGCAGCGTCAGCAGGCTGCGCACCCGCCAGGCAGACAAGGTCGGGGCGATGGGGCGAGCGGTGTCTGGCATGGTCAGGCCTCGAAGTGAAAGCGCACGTCGCAACCCGAGGCGGGCACCCAGCCAGGGTTGCGGTCCAGCCCAGCCAGCCGAATGGCCAGGGGGAGGTGGTGCAAGGCAAAGCCCACATCGACCCGTTCACCTCGGCGTTCGATGCGAGCGGGCAGCTTCAGGCAGGTGGCGACCGCCTCGCCCTCGGGCAGGTTCAGCGCCAGGGACAGGCGATGGCGAAGGAGCGGCCACCAGCAGCTCAGTTCGTGGTCGGCTCGCCTGGGGGTTCGCTGTGCTGTGGATGAGGGGGCATGCGCAGGCCTGAGGGCGTCGGGCGATTGCAGCCTTTGGGCTTCGGCTTCGGGCAGCAAGGCCAAGGGGGCGGCGCCCAGTGCGGCAGCTGGGCGTGGGCGCCCAAAGGGTGATTGGGCGCGCAGCCAGCCAGCGATGGGGTCGCTGGCGAAGGAGCGGCCCAACAAGGCGATGCCCGCCGCGTGCAGGAACTGCCACGGTGACACGCTGAGCAAAGCGTGCCTGGGGCGGGTGAAGTCGCCGTAAAGCTCCCAGGCCAGCGCCACGTTCAGCAGGAAGAAGACGCCGCCCAGCGAGGTCTGCGTCGGGTGCGAACGAACGATGTGAAGGGGGGGCACGCAGCGCTGGGTTGGCGCCGCGCTGGCGGAGGCCGTGGTTGGGCCCTGGCTGATCGGTGTCGACGGCGCCATCGGCATGTCGGTGGTGGTCGTGGGCCCCGTGGCGCTGGCGTCTTGCATGCCGTGGCTTGGCGCAGCAAGTCGGAGCGGTTTGGCCTCGCCGTGGCCTTGATCGGTGGCGTGATCGGGCGCGGTGTCCTGGCGTGCGGGGCGCGGGCCTGTTGATGGGGACGGTGGTCTGGCGGCGTGTGGCTGAGCGGGCTGTTGTTCAGCCAGGAGCCGGAGCGAGTCGAGACCGTGTTGGCTGACCTGCCCATGTCGCTCATCGGGTGCCGTGGGGGCAGGCGTCAAGCGTGCCCTCAGCTGACGTGCGTCCAGCGCCAGGTGGGGAGACCCGTGCAGCAAGGTGCACAAGGCCAGCAGGAGAGATGCCCCATCGAGGCGGTGCAGGTCTTCAGGCCTGTGCGATGGGGTGGGCTCACTGGCGAAAGGCCACGGACCCCCTGCGCGTGGACCCGTCTGGGGTGGCGGCGCCATGTCCGCTGCAGCCTCTTGCGATGAGAGCGTGACCTCGGCGTTGCCCAGGGCCTGCGTCAGCCATGCCGAGACTCCCTGGGCAACCGGGTGATGCCGCTGGATGGCTTGCAGCAGCGCCACTCGCCCTGCCGAGCCGATGTGCCTGGCCCATGCCAGCCCTGGCCCCATGGCCTTCAGGCGAACCATCGCCGCCGGTGCGGACCGGGCCGATGTCAGCCAAGCCTGCAGCGCCTCTTCGGCAGTGGGCCTGCGGCCCAGCCAGGTCTGCCACCACCACTGGTGCCCGATGCTGCCTTGCACGCTGTCGTGCGCCAGGCAGGCCAGCAGCTCGGCCTCGTCGGCGAACCAGACGGCCTCACAACCTGGTCCTGGCGAGGTGCCCATGGCCGGGCGAACGGCACTCCTCAGTCGGCCGGCCAGCACATCCACCGGGCTGTCGGGGTGCAGCGCTGACCAGGGTGTCCGCACGCTGCGCAACAGCACGATGGCGTCGGGGGGCAGGCCCAGGCGCGTGGGTGTCTGCCGCTCCATCCACCGTGTCACGTGCTGCCTGGCGTGGCTGGCGCTCAGGCCTTGCCCGTGCACCCGCAACCGTTGGACACGTGTGGCCTGGTCCATGGTCAGGCTTCGATGTTGTCGCGCTGGGTGATGCGGCCGTCCGCCGAGCCCTGCACGTCCAGCAACTGACCGACTTGCTCACCCACGTTGCCGGCGATCAGCCACAGCACTCGGCGTGTGGCCTTGTTGGTGGGTTGAAAGCGGATGCCCGTGGCCGCGCCCGCGATGAAGTTGTCCTGCAGCATCACCTGGCTGCCGTACTCGCCCTGCAGATCGATGGCCACCACGCCCGATTCACGACCGATTTTGGTGTCCGTGCGGACATCGTTTTGCCGCAGGTGGGCGGTCAGGGCGCCGTCGATGCCGATGCCCTCGGTGGTGCCCTCGACCAGGTTGCGCTCGACCAGCACCGAACCTTCTTGCGAGCCGATGATGACGATGCCGTGTCGCATGGGTTTGCCAGGGTCTTCGGCGCTCAACACGTTGTCGTGCAGGTGTGCGCGTTGGGCGTGCAGGCAGGCGATGCCGCCCTGGTTCGCACCGACGTTGACGGCGCAGTGACCGATGTCGACGTGCATGCGGGTGCCCTGGCGTTTCGCCTTGATCGATGCCAGGTCCGCGATGCCGATGCCGACGGCTTGCGGGCCATCGTCCGCCGCCACCTCGGCCTTCACGCCGTGCAGCCGAACCTGGGGCGTGTCCTGAACCGTCAGGGCACCGGCCAATGCCTTGCCGTCGTCTTCCTCGTCGTCTATCAGACCGGCCAGGGACAGGGCCTCTCGCAAGCTGTCGCGCCCGAAGCGGCCATTGGCCTCGCCCGCCAGGCTCAGGCCCTCGAGCACCAGGCTGTCGCAGTCGCGCACGACGAGCACCCGGGCGGACTGGCTCTCGTGCAGCAGCGCCTGGTGCCCCCGGATCTCGACGTGCCCCGCCTGGCTGAGGATCAGTGGCTTGCCCAGCTTGTACTCGCCGGGCTCGAAGCTGATGAGCGTGCGCTGGCTGCCCTGCAGGGCCTTGAAAGCCGCATGGATGGTCGATGCGGACATGCCCGGGTGGATGACCGTGTGCAGGCAGCTGCCGCTGCGCAGCTGGTCGATGGCGGACTGCACATCGCTGACGCCACTCATGCCACTGCGCACGCCATCCAGCCAGGTCCGTTCGGAGTGTTGCACGTTGCGGCTGTCGCGCACGAACAGCAGGGGCGCGCCACTGCCTTCGATTTGGTAGACCCGCACGCGTCCGCTGGCGGCGCTGGCCGTCAGGTCGATGGCGTCTTCGGCCAGCGCACGTTGCAGGACGCCTGGGGCATCCGCCGCGGCCAGGGGTGTTTCGCGTGCGGGCGCGCGGTCAGCGAAGAAGCGTCGCCAGTCGGTGCCTGGAGGCAGCAGGCCTGCCGGTGGCAGCCAGCTCAGGTGCACCGTGGCCGCTGCCGATGCGATGGCGGGCGTGTCCGCCAGTTGCTCCTGAAACTGCAGGAAGCGGGCCTCGGCCGTGCCCTGCAGCCGCTCGCCGAGCCAGGCCGCGCCTTGCACCGACGCCGTCTGGGCGGCGATGCGGCGGCGCACCGAGGCGCCATCGACGAACTTGAGCTCTCGACCGACCAGGCAAACCAGGGCGAGGGGCACGTCGCAAGGCCCCAGGCTGCGCTCGGCGAGCATGCGGTCGAGCAGGCCGTGGCCATGGGCCGCGATCGAGGTGGCGCGGGGCGTGGTCGATGCTGGCAGGCGGTGTGACTGGCGCAGCAGCGTCGAGCCCAGGCACTCGTGTGCGATGCGGTTGCGCAGTTGCGCGAGCGCGGTGGCCGTGGTGCCGGTGAGCGTGCCGCCCGGGATGGGCAGCAGTTTCAGCTGCACACCTTCGGCGATGACGTCGCGCGCGCAGCGGGTGTTGACCGATTCGAGCGCGAGCACCGGCGCAAAGCCCTCGGGCACGTCGATGGGCGAGATCGTCAGCAGCAGCAGGCCGTCGCCTGCGACGTAGGTGCTGGCCGTGGCGCCTGCACAGGGGCCGAACGTGCCCGTCAGGCCGCCTGTGTCGCTGGTGTCGACAGGTGGCTGGATCAGCGACAGGCTGATGCGCTGGCTCAGCTTGAGGGCCTGGCCCGACAAGGCCACCGCCAGACCAGGTTCGATCGTGACCACACCCAGGCTGTCGGCGTCGGAGGCGGGACCGGCGGCGTTGACTTCCAGTCCCCAGGCGATGCCCGAACCGGTCGCGGCACCGACCTGCGCATCGGCCTGGCGACGCGCGGCCTGGTCGCGCGAGAGGTCGGACGCCGTCAGCAGCCGACCGTTGAAAAAGTGGACCGCGCGAACGCTGTCTCGTGTGAGGGCTTCGCCCAGCAGGGTGTGGGTGCGCTCGCTCATACCGGCCTCGACGCGGTGGTGGCGAAGCGGCTGACCTGGAACTGCACGAAGTGATCGCCGTCGGGCAACTCCTGCACGCCCAGGATCATGATGTCGAAATGGATCGTGGTGCCTTCGGCCACGGGTGGTTTGCTCACGTAGGCCAGGATGGCCCGCTTGGGGTCGTCGACGATGGGCGTGAGCAGCACCGTGATGCCGTGGTTGGGGTGTTCGTCTCGCGGGATGTCGTGAACGATGAGGCTGATGCGCGCCACGCGGCCATCGGCGCTGCCGCCACGCACCTCGACCTTGGGGGCGCCACCTGCATTGCCTGCCTTGAACTGACCCGACGAGATCAGCACCTGCGCCACACCGGTTGCCACCACCTCGACGGGACCGGAGGCGGCGCCGGAGGTGCCCGCTGCGGCCACCCAGGCCTCGCCATCGAAGGTCAGCACGTCGCCTTTTTTGGGTTCGGCGGCAGAGACCTTGTTGCCTTGCAGCTGCTCGATTTGGTTGTCCTTGGCGTCGCCGCTGACGTCCCCGCCCAATGGCGGCAGCTCGGGCGTTTCGGGCGTGGGCAAGGTGGTGGGCACCCAGACGCGGCGCGGGCGGCCCGTTGGGCCGGGGCCCGAGGGCAGCACCTCCTGGAACATCAGCACCTGGCCAAGGATGGGCGCGGTGTCGGACACCGGCGTGCCTTGCAGCGCACGCACCTTGTTCGTGGTGATGGGGCCGAGGGTGTCGCCGGCCAGCTCGGGCAGGGCGGGCAGCGGGTGAACGTGGTCGCTGCGGGCATAGTCGGACTGGTTGCCGACCAGACCGCTCCCACCGAAGGCGAGCCCTGCGGGCAGCGCGGTGGACGCCACAGGCAGGTGCGCGGGCGACCACTGCTGCGTGTTGTCCAGCGCCAGCACGTCGCCGACCTGCGGCGCGGTGGCGGCGATGCCCCGGTTGCGCAGTGCCACCACCGTGTTGTCCGTGATGTCGCCCGTCACGTCGCCGGCCAGGTCGGGCAGATCGGGGGTGCCGTGGCTGTGGTCGGCGCGCGCGTACTCGCTGAGCACACCAACCTCCGGGTCGAGTCCGAAGCTCAAGGCAGGGGTGACGTCCTGGGCGGCCTCCGGCGCGGGGTTCTGCAGGATCAGCTCCTGCAGCATGCGCAGGCTCAGCAGCAGCGGGCGGCGGCTTTCGTCGATGGCGGTGACGACACCGCTCACGTTGCTGCCATCGACGCTCAAGGTGAGCGTGGCCAGCAGGATGGCGTCGTCGTCGGTGCCCGGTGCGACGGCGTTGGGGCCACAGCCGTAGCGGGCGCGCCAGATCGGGCGCAGCTCGGTCACCCACAGCCGCAGCGCCACGCGCATCAGCTCATCGGTGGTGCCCAGGCCCGCGGGCGGTGAGCCGAGCATGAAGTCGGTGGGCGGAGGGGAGCTGGGCGTGAGCCAGCCCTCGGCCGCGTCGCGCAGGCTTTTCAGGAAGTCGTCATCCGACATGGGGGGCGAGCTCAGGTCCACGGGCACCTGGGCCAGCCAGTCGGCGAAGTCGCGGATGGCGTCTTCTTCGAGCTGCGGCGGGGCCTGCGTGCGCAGCGTGAGCCCAAAGCAGTCGGCGATGCGCGAGTTGGCGGTGAGCGCGTCTTCGCTGCGGCAAGGCTCGCCAGGCACGGGCACCTTGTCGGTGGGCACGCCCTGGTAGGCCAGCACGACGTGCACAGTCAGCTCGCTGGTGCCGCTGCCCAGGCTGGCCTTGAAGGCGGCATCCTGCTTGCGCAGCCAGGCGGTGACGTTGGCGCATTGTTCGTCGGAGACGCACACCGGGGTGCCCGAGGGCGTCCAGCCGATGCCCGGGCTCACCTTCACGGTGCCGCCGCTGGCGTCCGTGCCCACGGTCAGGCCTCGGGCCGTGCCGTAGCCGATGAGCTCGCGCGCGAGTTCATGCCTGCGCGCGATGTGCCAGGCCTGCTCCTGCACGAAGTCGTCCACGCCGAGCAGCATGCCCTTGGTGTAGTTGACCCGCTTGTTCGTGTCCAGGGCGGTCACGCCGGCCCCGATGGTCGTCGTCTGTCCGCAGCATCCCATGGTGGTGTCCTCCAGTGTTCATCGGCCTTCGCGGGCCATCAGCATTTGTCGCTCAGCATTCGAGCAAGATCCGGTCGGGCGGCACGTCGCGGCGGCTGGCCGTTCGCGATGCACCGATGTGTCCTTGGCCCAGCACCATCGCCGGCGCCAGTTGCGGGTCGCGGCTGCCGTCGCCCAGCAGGGTGTCCAGGCCCAGCCTCACCTGTCCCAGGCGGAACAGCGTCCAGTAGGGCTGGATGTCGAAACGGGTGTGGGCGGGCTTTTCCAGCGAGACCACGCGGCGCACCAGGTCCATGTCGCGCTGCAAGGTGGCGATGTCGCTGCCCGGGCCGGAGATCGGCAGCAGCACGCTGAACGAGTGGGCGCGGGCCTGCATGGGCTCCAGGCGGGTCTCGAACAATGCCCAGTCGGTCAGCGACACCGTGTCGGTGGGCAGCTCGGTGGGCGGTGCCATCAGCGCGAACGAGGGCCAGTTGCCGGTGGTGCCGCTGCCGCCGCCAGTGCGTGTGCGCCAGGTGGAGATGCCGTGGTGGCGGCGCGCAACGAAGGCTTGCCAGCGGCGCAGGTGTCGGGCCAGGCGCGGGTTCAGCTTGGCGATGAAATCGCGCCAGGCGGTCTGCAGCGCGAGGGCGTTGGTGTTGTCGCCGCCATCGACCAGATCGGGCCAGCGTTGAGGCAGGCGCTCGGGCAGTCGGGCATCGGGTTGGCGGCGCAGGCGCTCTTGCCAGGCGGCATCGAGGTCAATGGCCAGGCTGGGAACGGCGCCCAGTTGCGCCTCGCAGAAGCCTTGCCACAGGTCGAGTGGCACGTCGGCCGAGGGCAGCGGGGCGAAGGCGTTGGCCGTGGTGCTGTGCCCGTTGGCCTGCAGCCATTCGCGCCAGCGTTGCTGCAGGCCGGCCGCACCGTCTTTCAAAGACCAGCGGGCGTTGTTTTGCAGCAGGCGGGGCTGGTCGCTGACCACGGTGCGGCCCAGCAACTCTGGCGGCTGGCTGCGGGTCAGGAAGGACTCGATCACGCGCACGCCCCAGGGTTGCGCCTGCGAGGGTTTGGGCAGCGCGAACTCCGACTCGGGCAGCACGGTGGTGGCGACCGCCAGTTGCGTGGCCAACCGCACCGCCTGAGGCGTGCCCCGGTACTGAAAGAGCGCGCTGGCGTGGTCGATGAGCTGGCGCCGACGGGCTTCGTCGAGCGCGGGGTCGAGCACCAGGCCGAGCCAGCTGGCCAGCCAGTCCAGTGTTTCGGCGGGGGCGCTGCGCACGTCGAACAAGGCGCTGGCCGTGGCGATGCGGTCTTCAAGGGTGGTGAAAGCGCCTTCGAACAAGGCCAGGAAGCGGTCGAGGAAATCGGCAGAGGCCTCGTCTTCGCGGTAGACCGCAGGCAGGTAGCGCTCAAGGTACGAAAAGCGCGGGCGCCACAAGCGCATCGCGGCCACGCGCGGGGTGGTCAGCTCGTTGCCTTCCAGGCGCAGCGAGAGCTGGACCCAACGCCCCTTGCAGCGCTGCAGCAGGGTCTCCCAGGTGCCCAGGCCCTTGCTCGCATCGGTGCGCGAGCCGGGGGCGTCCAGCAGCCATGGCAGTTCGCTGCCGTTCGGGCGCAGCACGGGCACAGGCTCGTCGGTGAAGGGCAGGCTGTCCAGCAGCTCCAGGTCGTCGCTGCAGCGGCTGGCGACCACCAGCTTGCAGCCGGCGGGCACGCAGGCGTCGAGCATCACGCGGTGCCAGGTGTGGCCGGGCTCGCGGGCGTCGTAGATGGGCGTGTGCAGCGTGGCGCGGTGGTGGTGGCGCGGGCGGCGTTGGGCCACGAGTGGCAGCCAATGCGTCTGGCTGCGGTAGAGCAGGCCGCTGTCGCCTTCGACCAGGCTGCGCCCCAGGCTGACCAGGGGCATGCCGAGGTAGCGCTTGAGGGGCAGGTAGTCGGGCTGAGCGGCCAGTTGCAAAGGCGCGCCGCTCGCGGCGGGTTGCACCAGCACCTCGAACAGCACGCCTTGGTTGCCCTCCGTCGAGACGATGATCAAGCGGGGGATGGCCGATGCGCTGTCACCTTCGGCGGGCGCATGCCACGCGAAGTCGAATCCCGGCCACTGGAAGCCTTCGGCGTCGGCCGGTGGGAACACGCTCAGCATGCCGCTGGTGCTGGCGCGGCCCGCGTGCACGCCATCGACATAGCGGTGCACGACGGCAAAGCCCTCGGCATCGGCCTCGTCGAGCACCAGGATGCTGCCGTCGGGCATGACCTCGATGGCGATGGGGCGCTGCTCGGCGCCGGACGCGCCTGCGGCCTGCAGCTCGAACCAGGGTGGCCCGGAGGGCGGCGGGGCTGCGAGGTCGGTGGGGGGCAATTGGCCGGGGGGCCAGGTGAAGTCGGATGGCGCCTCTGCCGAGACCGGGAAGCTGGCGCTCATGCGCAGGCGCCGGTCGAGCAGCCAAACGCGCCGACGCGAAGCATCGAGGATGGCCAGGCCGCCACAGCACCGGGGCGCCATGTCGGTGGCCTGCAGCGGCCAGCCCTGGGGCCAGCCCAGCACCATCGGCGGGCCGCCCGCGAGCAGGTCGAACACCAGCAGGCCCGCACCCTGGCCAGGCGTGTCCGGGGTCGATTCGAAGGCGGCAACCAGGTGCTGGTCGTGGGTGACGGCCAGGCCCCTGAGCACTTGGGGCGCCGGGGGCTCGGCGGGCTCGCTGGACGCGAAATCGCCGAACGATGTCGATGCGGACAAGGCATCGGGTGCCGTGGCTGCGTCGGGCGTGGCGGGTGGCCAGAAGCGGCTCAAGGCGCCCGATCCGGCTGACCGGACCTCGATGGTCAGGCCCTGTTCAACGATGGCATAGACGTTGCCTTGTGCATCGGCAGCGGCACCCAGGCGCTGGCCTGCATCAGGTGGCAGGTCGCCGGGCGTGGCGGGGAAGCGGCCCACCCGGCGCGCCAGGATGAGCTGGCCGTCACGTGGGTCGATGCTCAGCGGGGCGGCTTCGTCGATGGCGGGGTTGTCCCACAGCGAGGCGAGCGTGGGCTGCCCTTGGGCATCCAGGCGGCAGCGGCCCCAGTCGGCGCGGCCGAGCAGCAGGTCGAAGCGGGCACCGTTGGCGTCGATCATGGTGTGCCTCTTCGCTTCAGCATTCGCGCGGCACGGTGGGCACCGGCACGACCTTGCGCACGCCATCGCCCGTGCCGTCGAAACCGGTGCCATCGCCCGTGCCCAAACCGCGCAAGGTGTCGATGGCGACGGGGTCGCCCGCCTCCACGCTCAGGCCCAACAGCCGGGGCAACTGCAGGCCGTAGAGGGCCTGCTCGTCGGGGATGGCGGTGCCACGGGCATCGGCCAGCAGCACGTTGTTGACACGCAGCACGCCTGGCACGCGCGCGGCCTCTGCCCACAGGTCCTTGACGTTGACGGCGGTGTTCAGCGGCCAGCCGTCTTCGCGGCCGGGCAGGTCCGAGGCGCCGTCGATGCGGGTCGGGGCGAGCACGGCGCGCAGCCGGGCTTTGACCGCGTCGCG
>NZ_LFRI01000101.1 GCF_001447195.1 Aquabacterium parvum
GGCGTTAGGCCCCTCGAAAACACAAGCTCTGGCAGCTCAACATACATGCCTGCAGTCGAGTACCTCCGCGACGTCCATCTCGATCCCATTGAGGTCATCCGCGTTTTCAACGCGTCAGGAATCCAACGGCCAACGTCCGATGCGCCTCGCATTGAACGAATGTTTTCCGCCCCAAGCTTGATCATCTCTGCCTGGTTAGAAGGGCGTCTCGTTGGCGTCTGTCGCTCGCTCACTGACTTCGCCTACTGCTGCTATCTGTCCGACTTGGCAGTCGACCGGTCAGTACAAGGCCAAGGCATTGGAACGGAGCTCATCCGAAGGACTCAGGCCGCCATCGGCGATGAAGTCTCTCTCATCCTTCTATCGGCTGCGGGCGCCATGTCCTATTACCCTCAGGTGGGCTTCGAGCGCGCAGAGAATGCGTTCATCATCAAGCGGCAGCGCTAAGCTACCGCCTGCGTTTGACACACTGGCAAGAAACATTAGAGGGAGCGTCTATGCAGCACTGCTGTTCATCGAACCGCGATCAGGTTGCCGTGTGCTTCACGCCCTCTACTCCGCGCCCCAGCCTAACTGTCAGGTCAACGCGGACGCAACCAAGGGCCATGCCTTCGGCATTTTCACGGCCCTTGGTCGTACCCTCCGCCCTGGCGGGCTCCGGCGCCGGTTACCTTGGTAGTTAGGC
>NZ_LFRI01000102.1 GCF_001447195.1 Aquabacterium parvum
CCAAAATCCAAAAGCGGATGCTTTGGATTCTAGGAGGAAGTCAGATCGCAGGCAAGGGAAACTGCGCCGCTTGAAAAGTTCAAGGTTTTGATGGCCGCGCAGGATAGGCAGTGCCACACGAAACGCAATGCACGCGGAGACCAGCGGAGGACGGCGACCATCGCTCCGCTGGTTGGCTTGAAGGTGGACCGGTCGGGTACCCCTCCCTCTGCAACGCCCTTCGGGCTCACTGGGGTGTCCCCCAGCCCCCCGGCTTACTTCGACGCGGAGAGG
>NZ_LFRI01000103.1 GCF_001447195.1 Aquabacterium parvum
AAGTGACGACACCATTTCTTTTGGTGACGGCATCAGTGTGTCAGATGTGGTGTTTTCTGTTGGATCATCAGGACTCATCATCCGAATCAAGGAAAATGGTGTTTTGACCAATGATCAAATCACTGTCCAAAACTGGAACGACACCGCCTACAGGATCGAGAACTTCGTCTTCAAGGATAGTGCGTCAATGTCGATGGCGACCGCGAACCTGCTGTCCACCGCAGTTGTGATGGCAGGTGATGAAAATGGCAACAGCATCACTGGCACCACGTCATCAGACATCATGCAAGGGCATGGTGGGGCTGACTCCATCAGCGCCGGGGAAGGTTCAGATGTCCTTTTTGGCGGGGCAGAGGGTGACAGTCTCTTTGGCCAAGCTGGAGATGACACCCTGTACGGCGAATCCGGAGGAGACACGCTGGATGGCGGGCAAGGCGCCGACACCATGTACGGTGGCTTTGGCGATGACAGCTACAACGTTGACGACGTTGGGGACAGGGTCATCGAAGCAGCCAACGGTGGCAACGACACGGTCGACACCACCCTGAGCGACTACGTCCTGCCTGATCACGTTGAAAACCTGATCATGAATGGCAAGGCTGAGGTGAACACGGCCAGTGGCAATGCGCTGGACAACTACATCGTCGGCTCATGGATCGGTTCCAACATCAGCGGTCTTGCTGGAAACGACACGATCGTCAGTTATGACGGCAACGACATCCTGGATGGTGGGCTGGGATACGACGTGCTTGAGGGTGGTTCGGGCGATGACGTCTACTACGTTGATCAAACGCTGATGCCAGGCGACAACTATGTTGTGGACGAGGTGCTTGAGTTCGATGCCTACTCAGGCGGCATCGACACGGTTTACACAGACATCGCCGACTACGTTCTCCCCGCCAACGTTGAGAACCTGGTCATGTCTGGCAAGTCCGCCTTTGGTAATGCGCTCAACAACGTGATCACCGGTTCGGACGATGCAAACCAGGTCGATTCAGGCAACGGCAATGACCAACTGATTGGCTTGGGCGGCGATGACTGGCTCACAGGCGGTGAAGGCAATGACATTTATGTCGGTGGCGCCGGTGATGACATGTTGATTGACGATGCTGGGGACGAACACTACACCTGGGGGCGTGGAGAAGGGTATGACGTCATCTCCGATGGAGGTGGTGTTGACAAGCTTCAGGTTCTCGACGGAGTCGCCGCCGATCAAATCTGGTTGCGCCAGGAGGGGCTGGCCCTTGAGCTCCAGGTCATTGGTACCAGCGACCGATTGCTCATCGAGGGCTGGTTCATCGACCCGCTGTATCAGGTCGAATCCTTCGAGTTGGCTGACGGCAAGACCCTGAATGCGTCCAACGTGCAATCCTTGATCTCAGCGATGGCCGCCTTCACGCCGCCGGCCATGGGGCAGACGACCTTGACCGCCCAGCAGCAGTCGCAGCTTGGCCAAGTGATCGCCACAAACTGGGTCTGAACGAGCTCCGCGAGCGGGCAACCCCTGCTCGCAGGCTCAAACTTGCATGCAAAACAGCATTCAACAGTTGATGCAGCAGGGGAGGATGGCTGAGGCCCGTGCTCAAGCAGGGGCCATACTGCAAGCACGCCCTCATGACCTGGCCTCTTGGGTGGCGTGGGGTGCTTGTGAGCTGGCACAAGGCACAGACCTTAGGGCACTCGTTAAAGCGTGCCGAGGGTATCAACAGGTACTTCCCCATTTGCATGCACCTGTTCTCTACCTTGCGCTGCTTCACCACCGCAGCAGAGCATTTGAAGAATGCGTTGACTTGCTGAAGCCCATCGCAAGCGCGCACCCTCGGGTCCTGTTGTCTCAGCCAAAGGTGGTGGACTGCTTTGTTGCCGCCTGCTTGGCGACGAACAACTTGAACGCCGCCACATGCTTGCATGAAGCAGCAGCGACATTGAACCCATTGATGTCCAGTCCAAGCCTGTGGCGCGTCAACCCAGCATGGTGGGCACGCCATGAAGGCCAGTCCCTGTTGTTCAGGCGGCTGCAACCATCGGACGCGGCTTGGCTCAAGCGGGTGTTCTCTCAGCCTCTGTTTGCCCAGCAGGTTAATCGCAACTATGCGAACAAGGTTGCGAAGATGACTGTTTCGGCCATCAGCAAGGAGTTGGAGCGGCAGTCGCCTCAATCACCTGCCGTCCTTGGCGCACTCATGTTGGTGGTCGAAGAGCGGCAGAGCGGTCGCCCCATTGGGATTGCGTGCTTTGTGTCCATCGATGCTGAGGCCAGGCAATCGGAGTTGGTGGTCGGCTTCACAGAGGATCAGTCCTCATTTCGGATCGCCGAGTTGTCTTGCTTCTTAACCCACCTTGCGTTCAAACGGCTGCGCTTCAGGCGTGTCACGACCTCCATTTACTCCAGCAACCCCAAGCTGAAGACGTTGAAGTCAACTTTGCGGAAGTTTGGGTTCCTTGACGAGGGGGTGCTGAGGGCTCACGCCATGTTGGGGCCAGGTCGATTCTCCGATGTTCACCTCATGGGTGGCATGGGCGAGGAGGTGGAGGCCTCCGACGGCTTCCAACGCCATTTGCGGCGACACGGTCCGTGGTCGGAGGTCTCGATGCGCTCCTAGGCTTGAGCTCGTGCCCATGCCGCCCAAAGCGGATTTTTGAGCTCTGAGCGGCTACTAAAGATCAGATGGGCGGACGACTGTCGACATCAATCCTGCTGTGCTATTCGCCATTTAGGGGCCTCATGCAGGTTGCGAAAGTACAAAACTGAACGAACAAAAGTACAGAACTGAACGGCGCTCGACAGCTCCCCCTTGGCATCGACGCCCTCTTGAAACCGCCAAGCATGTCCATATAATCATTAGCACTCGACTTCGGTGAGTGCTAACATGCCTGCCGAACCACCCCGGAGATCCGCTCCAGCGGCCGGTCCCCGTGGTGGACGAGACCCAAAAATCAGCTTCGATGTGAGTGTTCGCTCACTCGAAAGCGCTTGCCAACCCACAAGTTGTCTTCCAGACAGGAGAACCCATGAAACTGCGTCCTCTGCACGATCGCGTGATCGTCAAGCGCCTCGAAAGCGAAACCAAGACCGCCTCCGGCATCGTCATCCCCGACGCCGCCACCGAGAAGCCCGACCAAGGTGAAGTCCTGGCCGTCGGCCCCGGCAAGCGAAACGACAAGGGCGACTTCGTGGCCCTGAACGTTGCCGTCGGCGACCGCGTCCTGTTCGGCAAGTACTCCGGCCAGACCGTCAAGGTCGACGGCGACGAGCTGCTGGTCATGCGCGAAGAAGACCTCTTCGCCGTCATCGCCAAGTAAGCCAACCCCACACACTGAATTCTTCGGAGAACAAACATGGCAGCTAAAGACGTCGTCTTCGGTTCTGACGCCCGCGCCCGCATGGTCGAAGGCGTGAACATCCTCGCCAACGCAGTCAAGACCACCCTGGGCCCCAAGGGCCGCAACGTGGTGCTCGAGCGCTCCTTCGGCGCCCCCACCGTGACCAAGGACGGTGTGTCCGTGGCCAAGGAAATCGAGCTCAAGGACAAGCTCATGAACATGGGCGCCCAGATGGTCAAGGAAGTCGCTTCCAAGACCTCTGACAACGCTGGTGACGGCACCACCACCGCCACCGTGCTGGCTCAAGCCATCGTGCGCGAAGGCATGAAGTACGTGGCCGCCGGCATGAACCCGATGGACCTCAAGCGCGGCATCGACCGTGCTGTGGCCGCCCTGGTTGTCGAACTGAAGAAGGCCTCGAAGGCCACCACCACCTCCAAGGAAATCGCTCAGGTCGGCACCATCTCGGCCAACAGCGACTCCGACGTCGGCGGCATCATCGCTGAAGCCATGGACAAGGTCGGCAAGGAAGGCGTGATCACCGTTGAAGACGGCAAGTCGCTGCAAAACGAACTCGACGTCGTCGAAGGCATGCAGTTCGACCGCGGCTACCTGTCGCCCTACTTCATCAACAACCCGGAAAAGCAAGCCGCGATCCTGGACAACCCCTTCGTGCTGCTGTTCGACAAGAAGATCAGCAACATCCGTGACCTGCTGCCCACGCTGGAGCAAGTCGCCAAGGCCGGTCGTCCGCTGCTGATCATCGCCGAAGAAGTCGACGGTGAAGCCCTGGCCACCCTGGTGGTCAACACCATCCGCGGCATCCTCAAGGTCGTGGCTGTCAAGGCCCCTGGCTTCGGCGACCGCCGCAAGGCCATGCTGGAAGACATCGCCATCCTGACCGGCGGCAAGGTCATCGCCGAAGAAGTCGGCATGGCCCTGGACAAGGTCACCCTGGCTGACCTGGGTCAGGCCAAGCGCGTCGAAGTGGGCAAGGAAAACACCACCATCATCGATGGCGCTGGCGCCGCTGGTGACATCGAAGCCCGCGTCAAGCAGATCCGCATCCTGATCGAAGAAGCCACCAGCGACTACGACCGCGAAAAGATGCAAGAGCGCGTGGCCAAGCTGGCCGGCGGTGTGGCCGTCATCAAGGTCGGTGCCGCCACCGAAGTCGAGATGAAGGAAAAGAAGGCCCGCGTGGAAGACGCCCTGCACGCCACCCGCGCTGCCGTGGAAGAAGGCATCGTGGCCGGTGGTGGCGTGGCCCTGCTGCGCGCTCGCCAAGCCGCTGGCGCCATCAAGGGTGACAACGCCGATCAGGACGCCGGCATCAAGCTGATCCTCAAGGCCATCGAAGCCCCCCTGCGCGAAATCGTTGGCAACGCCGGTGGCGAGCCCTCGGTCGTGATCAACAAGGTGCTCGAAGGCGCTGGCAACTTCGGTTTCAACGCCGCCAACGACACCTACGGCGACATGATCGAGATGGGCATCCTGGACCCGACCAAGGTGACCCGCACCGCCCTGCAGAACGCCGCTTCCGTGGCTTCGCTGATGCTGACGACCGAGTGCATGGTCGCCGAAGCCCCGAAGGACGATGCCCCCGCCGGTGGCATGCCCGACATGGGTGGCATGGGCGGCATGGGTGGCATGGGCATGTAAATGCCTGAGCCAGGTGCCTCGCTTCGGTGAGGCGCCTGCCCTGCTGCAAAGCACAAAGGCCGCTGAAAAGCGGCCTTTTTCTTTTTTGGCGGCGACACCTCAGCCGTGCGCGGGCACAGCCGAGCTGCCCGACGGGATCAAAGCTTGCCGGCCTCGCGCAGCAGCTTGTCGTGGCGCTCGGTGTCTTCCTTGACGTGCTTGCTGACGTAATACAGGAAGTAGCCCAGGCCGCAAAGCATGGCTGCGATGGACAGCAGGCTCAGGATGCCGTAGTCGGTGGTCAAGAAGTCGATCCAGGCTTGCATGGTGTTTTCTCCTCTGCGGGGCGTTTCTGACAGGCTCCATCTGACGCCTGTTCGACCTTTGGCGTCCTGATGCAGATCAAGTCGCGAAGGGACGCGAGCCACCGGGTTCGCCGGATTTGATGCGGCACAATCGTTTGCACTGCTCGTCATCCGCCCGATGAAACACCCTGCCTCGTCCCCCCGCCGGCTTCACCCCTGCGCTTTGCTTTGCGGCCTGGCCTTGGCGTTTGCCGGGCAGCTGGCCGGAGCGCAGGCCACCAGCGCGCCCGGCTCACCTGGCTCGACGGATGCGCTCCTGCGGGACGCGACCCGCGCCCGCGTCGGGCTGGTGCTCTCTGGTGGCGGTGCGCGCGGTTTGGCCCACGTCGGGGTGCTCAAAGTGCTCGAGCGAGAGCGCATCCCGGTGGACCTCATCGCCGGCACCTCCATGGGCGCCATCGTGGGTGGTCTCTACGCCACGGGCCTGACCGCCACCCAGATCGAGGAAGAGGTCAAGCGCCTGGACTGGATTGGCGCATTCGCCTTGCGTGTCAACCGCCAAGACCTGTCGCAGCGCCGCAAGGAGCAGGACTTCGAGGTCTCGCCGCTGCTGGAGTTCGGCATCCGCTCCGATGGCCTGACCGCGCCGCTGGGCGCTGTCTCGAGCCGGGTGCTGGAGTCGCACCTGCGGCGCATGACCCTGGGCGCCACCCAGGTGCCGGACTTCGACGACCTGCCCACGCCGTTTCGCGCCATCGCCACCGACATGGAGACAGGCCAGGCCGTGGTGATGGAGTCGGGTGACCTGGCGCGCGCCTTGCGCAGCAGCATGTCCGTGCCGGGCGTGTTCGCGCCCACCGAGGTCGATGGCCGCATCCTGGGCGATGGCGGGCTGGTCAACAACCTGCCGGTCGATGTGGTGCGCAAGATGGGGGCCGAGCGCATCATTGCCGTCAACATCGGCACGCCGCTCTCGGGTCGGGACACCCTGGCTTCCATCATGGGCGTGACGGCTCAGATGATCAACATCCTGACCGAGCAGAACGTGCAGCGCAGCCTGCAGACGCTCGGTCCGCAAGACGTGTTGATTGCGCCGACCCTGGAGGGCCTGACCTCCGGCGACTTCGACCGCGCCATCGACCTCATGCGCCTGGGCGAGTTGCAGGCCGAAGCCCTGGTGCTGCGCATGCAGGACCTCAAGCTCTCGCCCGAGGCGTATGCCCGCTGGCAGGCCCAGCGGCGGCAGAAGTCCTTGCAATCGACCAAGCTGGACTTTGTCCGCTTCGAGGGCTCGGACATCACCCACCCCGAGAACCGGCCTGACCTGCTGAAGTCGCAGCCGGGCGAGGACTTCAGCGTGGCCCACGCCGAGCGGGACCTCGTCAGCCTGGCGGCATCGGGCGATTACCTGCGCACCGACTACCGACTGGTGCGCACACCCGATGGCGAGCGTGGCCTGGTTTTCGACCTGCAGGACAAGCCCTGGGGGCCCAACTACCTGCAGGTGGGCATGGACTTCAGCGCCGACAACCGCGGCCGCAGCATCTTCAACCTCAAGCTGGTGCACAACCGGCACTGGCTCGACGCTTCGGGCAGCGAGTGGCGCAACTTCGTGCGCATCGGCACCAGCCCGGCCATCCGATCGGAGTGGTATCGGCCCATGAACCTGCGCCTGCCCGATGGCCTGGAGGGCTTCGTGGCGGTGCAGGGCAGGGTGGAGCGCCACCGGCTCGACTACCACCTCGTGCCCGAAGAGAACCCCGATGCCGAGGTCAACCGCCGCATCATCGGCGCCAACCTGGACCTGGGCATGAACTGGCGCGAGCTGGGCGAGATCCGCCTGGGTGTGGTCAACGAGGCTTGGCACGACGACCCCACGCTGGTGAGCAGCCGCCTGGAGGCGCTGCGTGGTGTTCGCCCCGTGCAGACCGAGCGCTGGTACGAGCGCGGCCTGAGGCTGAAGGTGATCTTCGACCAGCTCGACCACGCTTTCTTCCCCATGCGGGGTTGGCGCGTCGAAGGGCAGTGGATGCAAGGGCATCGCGACAGCCGCGACCACCGCTTCCAGGACGGGTTCATCCGCCGGGTTGACCTGCAGGGCCAGTGGGCCACGTCATGGGGGGTGCACACTTTCAGCGCCCTCGGGCGCTTCAACCTGTCTGACGGCGTGGAATCGCTGGTGCCTCGCAATGGCCTGGGTGGTTTTCAGCAACTCTCCGGTTACGGGCCCTTCCAGGTCAGCGGACAGCAGGTGGCGCTGGCGCGCATCGGCTACCAGGTCAAGCTGGTGCCTTCGCCGCTCACCAGCGGCACCTTCATGGGCGTCAGCCTGGAGAGCGGCCGCGCATGGGACCGCCGAGATGCGTACGCTGCAGGGGTTCACCGCCAGGGCATGAGCCTGTACCTGGGCGCCGACACGGCGATCGGGCCGATCTACGCGGCACTGCTGCACAGCCCGCGCATCGGCCCGACGGTGATGCTGTTTGTCGGCCGGCCTTGACGGCGCGGGCCAGTTGCCCCGCTCGCTTCAGACCCGGCTGAGTGCCTGGCCGACGGTGGCGCGCAAATGGTCGAGCACGTGGCCCGAGATCTTGCCCAGGGGCAGCACCTCCTGCACGGCGCCGGCGTTGATGGCTTCACGGGGCATGCCGAAAACCACGCAGCTGGCTTCGTCCTGGGCCACGCAATAAGCGCCTGCGTCCTTCATCTCGCGCATGGCCTTGGCACCGTCGGCGCCCATGCCCGTGAGCATGATGCCGATGGCGTTGGGCCCCACCACGCGAGCCGCCGACTTGAACAGCACCTCGACGCTGGGCTTGTGGCGGTTGACCGGTTCACCGTCCTGCACGCGCGCGATGTAGTTGGCGCCTGAGCGCTCGACGCTCAGGTGCATGCCGCCCGGTGCGATGTAGGCGTGCCCGGGCAGGATGCGCTCGCCGTCGCTGGCTTCCTTGACGCTGATCTTGCACAGCCCGTCCAGCCGCGCGGCGTAGTTCTTGGTGAAGCCCGGCGGCATGTGCTGGGTGATGACCACGGCCGGCGCGTCGGCGGGCAAGCCGATGAGCACCTCTTTGGTGGCTTCGGTGCCGCCGGTGGAGGCGCCGATGAAGATGAGTTTTTCGGTGGACAGCCGGCCCAGCGAAGACGTGGCCGCGGCGGGCCTGGCTGCGTTGGCGGCCGCAGGTGCGCCCGGAGCGCGTGCTCCGGCTGGCGTGGGTGCGCTGGCACCAGGTGCCGGCGCCAGTCGGTGAATGCGCGCCTTCGACGCCACGCGGATCTTGTCGGTGATGTCGTCCGACAGCTGGCGCAGGCCATCGGCCACACCGATCTTGGGTTTGGCCACGAAGTCGATGGCGCCCAGCTCCAGCGCCTTGAGCGTGACCTCGGCGCCGCGCTCCGTCAGGGTCGACACCATCACCACCGGCATCGGGCGCAGGCGCATCAACTTGGACAGGAAGTCGATGCCGTCCATGCGCGGCATCTCCACGTCGAGCGTGATGACGTCGGGGTTGAGGTTGCGGATCATCTCGCGCGCCACCAGAGGATCAGCTGCGGCGCCGATGCACTCCATGTCGGGCTGTCGGTTGATGATCTCGGTGAGCATGCTGCGCACCAAGGCGGAATCGTCCACCACCACCACACGTGTTTTGGCCATTTTTCTTGTCTCCGTGTCTCAGAACAGGTCGATCGAGCCACCGCTGGACGCAACCGGCACGACCTTCTGAGCGGCGGCGCGTTCCTGCTGGACGATCGCGTCCGGGTTGGTGGGGGCCAGGCGCTTGACCATGGCTTTGCCGCTGTGCGGCAGGAAGCAGACCTTGCGCGGGTAGATCTCCAGCACGTCCTTGGAGACCACCGGGATGCGTTCGGTCTTGAGGTAGTCCATCACGAAGGCGGTGTTGCGCTCACCCACGTTGATGGTGTTCATGCCGCTGATGACCGCACCACCGCCGAACACCTTGGCTTCCAGCGTCAGCCGCGAGGCGCCCAGCTTGAGCATTTCGTTGATCAGCAGTTCCATGGCGAACGAGCCATACCGACCCGAGTCGCTGGCGCCGCCGCCGTTGTCGGGCAACATGAAGTGGTTCATGCCGCCGACCTTGGCCTGGCGGTCCCACAGGCACACGGCGATGCACGAGCCCAGCGTGGTCATGATGAGCACGTCCTCGTTGAACACGAAGTACTCGCCCGGTAGCACTTTCACGGCTTCGGACTGGAAGTGCGCATCGTAGAAAAAGAAGGAGGCCTCGCCCGGCTTGGCGATGCGCGACTTCAGGCGCGTCAGGCGCTCGGTTCGGTTGGCCTGCAGGCCCATGGCGGGCGGGGCGGCGGATCCTGCGCGCGAGGCGCCAACGGACGGGGTGCTGATCATCTGGATGTCCTGGCTGGCGGTGACTGTCAAACCCTGTCGTAGACCGTCTTGCCTCGCAGGAGGAAGAGGTCCCTTGATTCGGTGAAGTTCTCGGAGTGGCCCACGTACAGCATGCCGCCCGGTTTCATCACGGCGTGGATGTGTTCCAGCACCTTGCGTTGTGTCGGGCCGTCGAAGTAGATCATCACGTTGCGGCAGAACACGACGTCAAAAGGCTCGCCCAACTGCCAGTTCGCCTGCATCAGGTTGAAGGGGCGAAACTCGATGAAACGCGCCAGCTCCGGCTTGATCCGGATGCTGCCCTCGTGCGCGCCCTTGCCCTTGAGGAAGTGGCTGCGCAGCCGCTGAGGAGACAAACCGCGCGAGCTGGCGTCGTACACGCCACGCGAGGCGGTTGTCAGAACGTTGGTGTCGATGTCGCTGCACAGGATCTTGACCGGCGCGTGCAGACCCAGCGTTTCGGCGACGGTCATCGCCAGGGAGTAGGGCTCTTCGCCGGTGGAGGCCGCGCAGCACCAGATGCGGGTGGGCTTGCTGCCCCGTGCCTTGAGCCACTCAGTCAGCATGTGGAAGTGGTGCTCCTCCCGGAAGAACGAGGTCAGGTTGGTCGTGAGGCAGTTCACGAATTCCTGCCATTCCGGCTGGTTGGGGCTTTGTTCCAGCCACTGCAGGTAGGACTCGAAGGACGAGTAGCCGGTGTCGCGCAGGCGGCGCGAGAGGCGGCTGTAGACCATGGCCTGCTTGCCGTCGTGCAGGCTGATGCCGGCGCGGTCGTAGATCAGGGTGCGCACGCGTGCGAAATCGCGCGTGGTGAAAGTGAACTCTCGGTCCACGGGCATGCTCGGGGCTTCGGCGGTGGAGATCATCGTGGCATCAAGAGGTCGCGAGCCGAAGGTGGCTCATTCCTGCTTATCGGACAGCACTGGTGGAACCTTGAGCTTGCCGCGCCAGGGGCGCACGCACCGCGAGATATGTGGCACAAAGCCGGCTTTCATCGGGCTTTGGCGCCTTGAGCCGCTGCTAGACTGGACGGCGTTCCCCCGTTGTTCCCTGGAGAACCACCATCGCCCTCATCGACCTCGCCTCAACAGGCGTGGCGGCCGGATCCGCAGAACCCGCGACCGACCTGCGCCTCGAGACCGCCCTGAGCCTGCTGGCCCAGGCGGGCTGGCAGCCGCCGCCTGGTTTGTTGCCGGGGTCAACAGCCTGGTTGCAGGCGGTCATCGATGGTTTGTGCGAAGTCTCCAGCCGCGACGCCCTCACGGGCTTGAGCAACCGCCGCCAGTTCGAGGCCGCGATCGCACGCGAGGTCGACCGCGTCGCCCGCATCGGCGAGCCGGCCTTGCTGCTGCTGGCGGACATCGATCATTTCAAGAAGGTCAACGACACCCACGGTCACGCTGCCGGCGACGTGGTCATCAAGACGGTGGCCGACTGCCTGCAGGACTGCGTGCGCCCGATGGACCTGGTGGCCCGCGTGGGTGGCGAAGAATTCGCCATCATCCTGCCCAACTGCCCACCCGCCTTCGGGCAGACGGTGGCCGAGCGCATCCGCCAGAAGGTGGCCATGCGCCCCTCGGTCATCATCGGCGGCCAGGCCTTGCACGTCACCGTGAGCATTGGCGGGGCTTTTGCGCCACCCTGGGTCCGATCGTCGGCCAGCCTGTGGTCCGATCGCGCCGACCAGCAGCTCTATCGCGCGAAAACCGAAGGCCGCAACCGAACCTGCCTCGACATGCCACCCCTGACGGTGGTCAGCGCCGAGGAAAAAGGCATGCTCTTTGCCGGTCTGACTTCAACTGACGCCAATGAGGCCTCAGGAATGGCGCTCAACCTGCCGAATACACCGGAATGATGGAGCTCATGACCGCCCCCGAAACCACCCCCAGTGCGACGACGACTCGCCTTGCCCGCACGGTGGCCATCACCAGCGGCAAGGGCGGCGTGGGCAAGACCTTCTTCAGCGCCAACTTGGCCGCTGCCTTGACCCGCCAGGGCTTGAAGGTCCTGGTGCTCGACGCCGACCTGGGCCTGGCCAACCTCGACGTGGTGCTCAACCTGTACCCCAAGATCACGTTGCACGACGTGTTCACTGGCAAGGCCGAGCTCGAAGAGGCCATCCTGCCTGCGCCCGGTGGCTTTCATGTGCTGCTGGCTGGCTCCGGCCTCGTGGAATATTCACGCTTGACGCCCGAGGTGCGCGACCAGCTCATGCGCATCTTCGAAGCGGTCAAGCCGCGCTTCGATGTGGTGCTGATCGACACGGGCGCCGGCATCTCCGACGTGGTGCTGTACGCCGTGTCCATGGCCCACGAGGTCATCGTGGTGGCCACGCCCGAGCCCACGTCCATGACCGACGCTTACGCCACCATCAAGGTGCTGTCGGCTCAGCAAAACCGCGAGCAACTGCACCTGGTGGTCAACCAGGTGACCCGCGCGGGCGATGGCCGCACCATCTGCAACCAGCTCCAGCAGGTCGTCGAGCGCTTTGTTCAAGGCCCCAACGGGGTCTCGCCCAAGCTCTCCTTCCTGGGGGACATCCCGCTCGACAGCAGCGTGCGCGAAGCGGTGCAAAAGCGCCAGCTCCTGCTCGAGTTGCACCCCGGTAGCGCTGCGGCGCAGGGCGTGGTGCAGGTGGCAACGCGGCTGCAAGCACGCGGCTGATCACCTGTTGGCGGCGCCCCCACCCGGGCGGCAATCGATCCGCCTCAAATCCTGGCGCCCGACTTGGTCGAGACCGGCTGCTAGAGTGCCGGCATGTCCGACCTGCAAGACCCCTCTCAAGCGCCTGCCGATGCCGCCTCGCGGCCTGCCACCGCCTACGAATGGCTGGGTGGCCAAGCGCGCGTGCGCAGCCTGGTTGACCGCTTCTACGACCTGATGGACCTGGAGCCGCTCTACACCGAGTTGCGCGCCGCACATGGGCCTTCGCTCGACGATGCCCGAGACAAGCTCTTCTGGTTCCTCAGCGGCTGGCTGGGTGGCCCCAACCTGTACATCGAACGCTTCGGGCACCCCCGCCTGCGCGCGCGGCACATGCCGTTTCGCATCGGCATCAAGGAGCGCGATCAGTGGGTGGCCTGCATGGCCCAGGCCATGGCCGACGAGCAAGTCGATGCCGAACTCGCCACCCGCCTGCGCGAGTCGTTCATGCAAACCGCCGACTGGATGCGCAACCAGGGCGTCTGAGGTCGCCTGATCCCCGGCGTCAGGCCGGCCCGGAGGCCGATTGCAGCAGCACCACCAGGGCCCCGGCACCACCTTCGTCGGCCCGGGCCTGCACGAAGGCCAGCACCCGGTCGCTTTGCACCAGCCAGCGTTTGGCCTTGTCCTTGAGCACCGGTTGTTTGCCCGGTGAGCCCAGGCCCTTGCCGTGCACCACGCGCACGCAGCGCCAACCTTTGAGGTGAGCTTCGCGCAGGAATTGAGACAAGCGCTCGCGGGCCTCGTCTGTGCGCAGGCCGTGCAGGTCCAGCTCGCCTTGCAGGGCCCAGACGCCACGACGCAGCTTGCGCACCACGTCGATGCCGAGTTCCGGTCTTCGCCAGGACAGGCTCTCGTCGGTTTCCAGCAAGCTCTCCACGTCGAATTCGTCGGACAGCGAGGATTTCAACACCTCCTGTTCGTCGGCCTGGCGGCGGGCCGGCACAGGGGGAGGCTTGGGCGCAGGCGTGGTGTCGCGCCCCGTGTCGGGCAGGCCATTGACCTGACCCACCATGCGACGGAACAGCGCGGCATCGGCCTCGCGGGAGCGTTCCTGGGCCTCGCGTCGCGCGCGCTCCTGGCGTTCCTGTTCGGCGCGAGCAGCCGCCTCTTTGGCGGCATTGCCCAGCGCACGCTTGAGGTCACCGAAGTCACGCAGCGTGGTGGGGGTAGAGGGCTTGGCGGTCGACTTGGTGGAGCGGCTCACGGGCCGAAGACTACAACAAGTCCGAGGCGGATTGGCTGCACACGCGCCTGGGGGCGCTCCCAACCCTGATCCAGGCTTTTGTGTGCTTCAAGCGTTCACATGAGGCCCCGTTCGGCAAAGGACATGGCGCCCGTGCGTCCAACCACCACGTGGTCCAGCACCCGCACATCCACGAGCTGCAAGCTGGACTTGAGCGTCTGGGTCAGCAGCTCGTCGGCGCGCGACGGCTCCAGCACGCCCGAGGGGTGGTTGTGGCTGAGGATGACGCTGGCGGTGTTGAGCTCCAGGGCTCGCTTGACGACCTCCCGGGGGTAGACCGATGTCTGCGTCAAGGTGCCCCTGAACATTTCTTCGCAGGCGATCAGGCGCTGCTGGGCGTCGAGGAAGAGCACCGCGAACACCTCGTGGGGCAGGGCGCCCAGGCGCATTTGGAGGTAGTCCTTGACCCGCTGCGGGGTGGTGAAGACGGGTTCTTCGCGCAGGCCTGCCGTCAGGCCGCGGCGCGCAAGCTCCATCACCGCCAGCAGTTCTGCCCTTTTGGCTGGCCCCAGGCCTTTGATGCCCTGCAGCTGGCGCCCCGACGAGGTCAGCAGGCCGCCCAGGCCGCCGAGCTGTTGCAGCAGGTTTTCGGCCATCTGAAGCACCCCTTGCCCCCGCAGGCCCGTGCGCAGCAGCAGGGCCAGGAGTTCGGCGTCGGCCAGCGAGGCAGGCCCCAGAGAGAGCAGCTTTTCGCGTGGCCTCATGGCGGCTGGCAGGTCTTTCATGGCGTGGGATCCCCGATGTGTCGTTCTCAAACCTAAAATTGTGGTTTTACACCCCCGCGAACCCCATCCTCCTGAAGGGTGGGGCGTGACACCATGACCACACCCGCTCCCACCGTCGTCCCCGGCTCCTTCCTGACCCTGCACTACCGCCTGGCGGGCCCTGATGGCGACGACCTGGTCAACACCTTCACGGACAAGCCCGCCACGCTGTCGCTGGGCTCGGGTGAGCTCTCGCCCGCTCTGGAGACTCGTTTGTTGGGTCTGGTCGAGGGCACCCGCACGACCTTGCAGCTCGAGCCCGGTGAGGCCTTCGGCCCCCGCAACCCCGAGATGATCCAGCGCGTGGCGCTCAAGCTGCTGCGCGAGCTGGGTGACCCGGACGAGACCTGGAGCGTGGGCGATGTGGTCCAGTTCCCCACGCCGGATGGCAGCGGCAACTTCGCCGGTGTCGTGCGCGAAGTGGACACCGCAGGCGAGTGGGCCTTGTTCGACTTCAACCACCCGCTTGCCGGCCAGCCTGTCACCTTCGAGGTGCAGCTGATCGGCGTGCTCTGAGCCCGAGGCTGCACCCGCATGAGCACCCCAGCCCCCCACCGTGTTGACGACGTCCTGCTGGCAGAGCCCCGCGGCTTCTGCGCTGGTGTCGACCGCGCCATCGAGATCGTCGAGCGCGCACTGACCCAGTTCGGCGCGCCCATCTACGTGCGCCACGAGATCGTGCACAACACTTATGTGGTCAACGACCTCAAGGCCAAAGGCGCCATCTTCATCGAAGACCTGGCCGAGGTGCCTGTGGGAGCCACCCTCATCTTCAGCGCCCACGGCGTCAGCCAGGAGGTGCGCCGCGAGGCCGATGCACGCGGCTTCAGCGTCTTCGATGCCACCTGCCCGCTGGTCACCAAGGTGCACGTCGAGGTGGCCAAGCTGCGCCGCGAGGGCTACGAGTTCATCATGATCGGCCACAAGGGCCACCCCGAGGTCGAAGGCACCATGGGCCAGTTGCACGATGGCATCTACCTCGTCGAAGACGAAGCCGACGTCGAGCGCGTGCAGGTCACCACCCCGGACATGCTCGCCGTGGTCACGCAGACCACGCTGTCGGTGGACGACGCGGCGGCCATCCTGGCGGCCATCAAGCGGCGCTTTCCCAAGGTGCGCGAGCCCAAGCAGCAAGACATTTGCTACGCCACCCAGAACCGCCAGGACGCCGTCAAGCTGATGGCGCCGCAGGTTGACGTGGTCGTGGTGGTGGGCAGCCCAACGAGCTCGAACAGCAATCGCCTGCGCGAACTCGCCGAGCGCCTGGGCACACCCGCCTACATGGTCGACTGCCCTGGCGACTTGCAGGACGCCTGGTTCGAAGGCCGCCCGCGCGTGGGCCTGACGGCCGGTGCCTCGGCGCCCGATGTGCTGGTGCAGCAGGTGATCGCCCGCCTCAAGGCCATGGGTGCGGTGTCCGTGCGCCGCATGCAGGGCGTGGAAGAGCACGTGCGCTTCCCGCTGCCCAAGGGCCTGGGCGGCACCGGACTGGATCGGCCATTGCCGACGCAGCGATCCCAGGCCTGAACCGAGCCCCAGAACACCGACCTGCGCAGGCACATGCCGCGCCACAACGAACCCACTCTTCGAGAACCGAGAACCAACATGCTCGACATCGCTCTGCTGCGCAAGGACCTCGACACGGTCCTGACCCGACTGACCCAGCGCAAGAACCCCCAGCCCTTCCTGGACGTGGAGCGCTTTCGCGCCCTCGAAGGTGAGCGCAAGACCATCCAGACCCGCACCGAAGACCTGCAGGCCCAGCGCAACAGCCTGTCCAAGCAGATCGGCATGCTCAAGGGCAAAGCCGCCAAGGGTGAAGACACCGCCGCCGAGGTGGACGCCGTGATGGCCCAGGTGGCCGGCATCGGCGACGAGCTCAAGGCCAGCGCCGACAGGCTGGAGATCATCCAGACCGAGCTGCAAGCCATGCTGCTGTCGGTGCCCAACCTGCCCCAGGAAGGCGTGCCGGTTGGCAGCGACGAGTCGGGCAACGTCGAGGTGCGCCGCTGGGGCACGCCCGGCACCTACGCCTTCGACGTGAAGGACCACGTGGACCTGGGTGAAAAGCTCGGCCTGGACTTCGACACCGGCGCCAAGCTCTCGGGTTCGCGCTTCAATTTCATGAAGGGCCCCATCGCCCGGCTGCATCGTGCGCTCGCGCAGTTCATGCTCGACGTCCAGACGCAAGAGCATGGCTACACCGAGTGCTACACGCCTTACCTCGTCAAGGCGCCGGCGCTGCAGGGCACGGGCCAGCTGCCCAAGTTCGAGCAGGACCTTTTCCACGTCACCTCGGGCGATGCCGAAGACGCCGACAGCAAGTGGTACCTGATCCCCACCAGCGAGGTCACGCTGACCAACACCGTGGCCGACAGCATCGTGCCGCTGGAGCAGCTGCCCATCAAGCTGACGGGCCACACGCCTTGCTTCCGCTCGGAGGCGGGCAGTGCCGGCCGCGACACGCGCGGCATGATCCGCCAGCACCAGTTCGACAAGGTCGAGATGGTTCAGGTCACCACGCCCGAGCAGAGCAACGCCGCGCTCGAAGCCATGGTCGGCCACGCCGAAGCCATCCTTCAAAAGCTGGAGCTGCCTTACCGCGTGATGGCGCTGTGCACCGGTGACATGGGCTTTGGCGCCGCCCGCACCTATGACCTGGAGGTGTGGCTGCCTGCGCAGAACACCTACCGCGAGATCAGCTCGTGCTCGAACTGCGAGGCCTTCCAGGCCCGCCGCATGCAGGCGCGCTTGCGCAACGCCGCAGGCAAGACCGAGTACGTGCACACGCTCAACGGCTCGGGCCTGGCCGTGGGCCGCGCGCTGGTGGCCGTGCTGGAGAACCACCAGCAGGCCGATGGCAGCATCAAGGTGCCCGCAGCACTGCGCCCCTACCTGGGCGGCGCCGAGGTGCTGACAGCGGCCTGATGTGGTGAGCAGGCCGCACGGAGCGGTCAAAAAGCTGCAAAAGGCCTGCTATACTGCCGAGCTTTCCAGGGCACGAGCCCTGGCGCCGAACAAGACCCCGGCGTGCCCCGTTTCAGGAGAGGTGGCAGAGTGGTCGAATGTACCTGACTCGAAATCAGGCGTACGTGAATAACGTACCGTGGGTTCGAATCCCACCCTCTCCGCCACTGCTCACGCAGACACGAACCCCGAGTGCCTCCCACTCGGGGTTTTTGCTTTGTGCTCCCCAGATTGACCCAAAGCAAGACGCCCGAGGGGTCACGTTTGCCATCCGCCTCGCTCGGGAGTAGCCTGCCGCAGGTATCTCACCCCCGGCAACCCCAGGCACGACACGAGGAGGCAGACATGAGCAACACCAGCAACAAGGGTTCCGCAGCCCGTTCCCGTTCGAAGGCCGCCAGCGGCAGCCCGACCGCCCCGGTCGATGCAACCCTCACCAACCTGCAGGCTGCCCCATGGGGCCAGGTGATGGGCGACGTCATGCAACTGTGGCTCGATCAGGTGGCGCAGGGGCAGCGCACCGGCTTGGCCCTGGTCGACAGCCAGATGCGACTGTGGCAGGACATGCAGGCCAACGCCACGCGCCTTTGGACCGGTGGCGAGCCGCAAGACCTGCACGTGATGCCCGATTCGGCGGGCCCCGTGCTGTGCCCGCCGCTCGACTTCACCCCCGCCGGCTTGACCCGCAGCACCCTGGGCACTTTGCAAGCGATCGGTGCGGCCTGGTCCACCGCCGTGCAGCACGAGTTGCAGGACCTGAACGAAACGTCTCGCGCTCGCCACTGACCCTGACGTGGTCTTGGCCCGCAGCAGCCCTGCCGCGTCAACCAAGTGGTGACGCAGCCGGGTGGTCCGTTTTTTTCGGCGACACTGGTTCGATCCTGTTCCCGATGATGTGCGCATGAGCGAGAACCGACCCGACCTGATCGTTCCCCTGCACCCGGTGCTTGAGCGCGTCACCGAGCGCATCCGCGAGCGCAGCGCGCCCACCCGCCAGGCCTTCCTCGGCATGCTGGCGGCCTCGCGCAAGCCAGGCCGCTACCGGCAAGGCATGGGTTGCGCCAACGCCGCGCACGCCTGGGCCGCCTTGCCCACGCCCGACAAACTCACCCTGGCTCAAGAGCGCCAGCCGCACCTGGGCATCGTCACCGCCTACAACGACATGCTCTCGGCCCACCAGCCCTACGAGCACTACCCGCCGCGCCTGCGCGAAGCCGCCCGCCTGGCTGGTGCCACCGCACAGGTCGCCGGTGGTGTGCCCGCCATGTGCGACGGCGTCACCCAGGGCGAAGACGGCATGGAGCTGTCGCTCTTCTCGCGTGATGTGATCGCCTTGTCCACGGCTGTGGCCCTGTCGCACAACGTGTTCGACGCGGCCTTGTGCCTGGGTGTGTGCGACAAGATCGTGCCGGGCCTGTTCATGGGCGCGCTGCAGTTCGGCCACCTGCCCATCGTGTTCGTGCCGGCCGGGCCGATGACCTCGGGCCTGTCCAACGACGACAAGGCGCTGGTGCGACAGCGTTACGCGCAAGGCCTGGTCGGGCGCGCCGAGTTGCTGGCCTCCGAGCAGGCCGCCTACCACGGGCCGGGCACTTGCACCTTCTACGGCACAGCCAACTCCAACCAGATGCTCATGGAGATCATGGGCCTGCACCTGCCGGGCTCGTCCTTCGTGAACCCTGGCACGCCGCTGCGCGAAGCCCTGACCGATGCCGCGGTGCGCCAGGCCGTGCACCTGAGCCAGGTGGGCAGCGAGGCCGAGCCGGTCGGCATGGGCTGGCAGGTCGATGAGCGCGTCATCGTCAACGGCATCGTGGGCCTGCTGGCCACGGGGGGCTCGACCAACCACACGCTGCACCTGGTCGCCATGGCACGCGCGGCGGGCATCGTCATCGACTGGGATGATTTCTCGGAGCTGTCGGCCGTGGTGCCGCTGCTGGCGCGCGTCTACCCCAACGGCAAAGCCGATGTGAACCACTTCCACGCGGCCGGCGGCATGGGTTTCCTGATCCGCGAACTGCTGGGTGTCGGCCTGTTGCACGAGGGCGTGCAGACCATCACCGGGCAGGGGCTGCAGGCCTACACGCACGAGCCCCACCTGATCGATGGTCAACTGGCCTGGCGCCCCGCGCCCGTCACCTCGGGCGACGAAGACGTGCTGCGCCCCGCCAGCCGCCCCTTCAGCGCCGACGGCGGCCTGCGCCTGATGGCGGGCAACCTGGGGCGCGCGGTGGTCAAGGTCTCGGCCGTCAAGCCCGAGCACCGCGTGGTGCGCGCGCCAGCCGTGGTCGTGACCGACCAGAAGCAACTGGAGCAGCGCTTCAAGGCGGGTGAGCTCAACCGAGACTTCGTGGCCGTGGTGCGCGAGCAGGGCCCGCGTGCCAACGGCATGCCCGAGCTGCACAAGCTCACGCCGGTGCTCGCCGTGTTGCAGGACCAGGGCTTTGCCGTGGCCTTGGTCACCGATGGGCGCATGTCCGGGGCCTCGGGCAAGGTGCCAGCGGCCATCCACCTCTCGCCCGAGGCGCTCGATGGCGGTGCCATCGCCCGCGTGCAGGAGGGTGATCTCATCACCGTCGATTGCGAGCGGGGTGTGCTGCAGCTCGAAGTCGATGACGCCGAGCTGGCCGCCCGGCCGCTGCCGGCGCCTTCGCCCCAAGCAGCCTGGCTGCCACATGGTCGCCAGCTGTTCGGCCTGTTCCGCCAGGGCGTGTCGCGGGCGGAGCAGGGCGCTTCGCCTTTGTTCCCTGCAGACCCGCGCCCGATGCCCTGAGGAGCTCGGGCCCGGCCTGCTGTGTCCAAGCGGCCTGCCAACATTGCATTTCTGCACCACACCGTGTCAACACAGCGCCCAGCACGAACCCGATCACGACGATGACCACGCCAGTCCCTTTGCCCACTTTCACCACCCGCGTCCTGCCCGTCATCGTGATCACCGATGTGGCGCAGGCGGTGCCGCTGGCCGAAGCCTTGCTCGCCGGTGGCATCGACGCCATGGAGATCACCTTGCGCCACGCTGCCGGCCTGCCGGCCATCGAGGCTGTGGCCCGAGCGGTGCCGGCCATGCGGGTGGGCGCCGGCACGGTGACGAGGGCCCAAGAGGTGGCCCAGGTGCGCGATGCCGGTGCCGGGTTCGCGCTGTCGCCAGGCTTCACCTCCGAGTTGCTGGAGGCTGTGCAGGCAGCCCGGCTGCCTTTCGTGCCGGGTGTGATGACACCGGGTGAGGTCATGCGGGCGCGCGAGCTGGGTTTCGGCTTGATGAAGCTCTTCCCGGCCGAACAGGCGGGCGGCATCGGCATGCTCAAAGCGTTGGCCGGTCCGCTCGGTGACGTGAGGTTTTGCCCGACGGGCGGGGTCTCGCCAGCCAACCTCGCCACGTTTCTGCAACTGCCCAACGTGGCGCTGGTGGGCGGCTCCTGGCTCACGCCCCTTGAAGCGCTGCAGGCGCGCGACTGGGAGCGCATCACGGCCCTGGCCCGCCAGGCCTGTTCGCTGGCCGCATCGGTGGCGCCTGTCTGAGCCGCGGCGTTCATTTCACAGATCTTTACGGCGGCGCAACCCTGGCTTGACCTCGCCGGGACACCATGGCGTCATCACACGTTGCCATCCCAACAAGGACAGAGAACCATGACCCACGCTCGCGTCAACCGCCATCCTCTTGCCGCCCAGCCCGCCCGCATCCTGGGCAGCTTGCTGCTGGGCGGGGCCCTGGTGTTCGCCGCCGCCCAGGTGGCTCAGGCCGCCAGCCCCGCAGTGGCCAAGGCAGCGTCGGGCCCGTCCTCTGCGGGCGGGTGCGATGACGGCATGTGCCCCTGGCATGCCGGCGAGCATGCTCACAAGGGCGATCGCAAAGGCCATGGCAAGGGGGGCCACCATGGCCACGGCATGAAGGCCGAGCACGGCATGGGCCTGCCGTTTGCCGGCCCGGGCTTCGAGCGCCTGCTCGACGAAGTTCAGGCCACCGATGCCCAGCGCAAGCAGATCCGGGACATTGCCGACAAGGCCCGCACCGACCTGCGCGCCCTGCACGACAAGTCGCGCGAGCAGCACCACCATGCCATGGCCATCTGGACCTCGCCCAAGCTCGATGCCGGCGAGGCCGAAAAGCAGCGTCAGCAGATGCTGGCCCAGCACGACCAGGTCAGCAAGCGCCTGACGCAGGCCATGCTGGACGTCGGTCAGGTGCTGACGCCCGAACAGCGTGCCAAGGCTGCGGCCCTTCTCAAGCAACGCCATGAGCGCATGCAAGAGCGCATGGCCGATCGCAAAGAGCGACGTCACGAGCGCCGCGAAGAGGCGCATGGCTCCCGCGAAGGCGCGCAAGAGCGCCTGAACAACCACATGCTGCGCCGCCCGGCACCGCCCGCTTCGGCCCCAGCAGTGGCCAGCCAGCCGGCCCCTTCCCGCTGACCCCCGGAGGGCGCGACAATGGCGGACATGGCTGAACACATCCTGCTCATCGACGACGACATGCGCCTGAGCGCCATGGTGGCGGACTACCTCCGCAGCCACGGCTACCAGGTCTCCACCGCTGCGAGCCTGAACGCGGGGCGCGAACTCCTGGCTCGCCAAGCGGTGGATGCCCTGGTGCTCGACCTCATGCTGCCCGACGGCGACGGCCTGGACCTGTGCCGCGAGCTGCGGGCCTCGCCGCGCACCCGCACCCTGCCGGTGCTCATGCTCAGCGCCCGTGGCGAGCCGACCGACCGCATCGTCGGCCTGGAGGTGGGCGCCGACGACTACCTGCCCAAGCCCTTCGAGCCGCGCGAGCTGCTGGCGCGCGTGCGGGCCCTGCTGCGCCGCACTTCCGTGCACGCCGATGACTCCGACGTGTGGCGCTTCGGTCGCCTGGAGATCGACACCGGGCTTCGCCAGGTTCGCCTGGCGGGCTCGGCATGCGACCTCACGTCCTACCAGTTCGACCTGCTCAGCGTGCTGGCCCAGCACCCGGGGCGCGTGCTCAGCCGCGACCAGATCATGGACGCGCTCAAGGGCCACCCGCTGGAGGCTTTCGACCGCTCCATCGACGTGCACATCTCGCGCATCCGTGCCGCCATCGAGGACGATCCGAAAGAGCCGCGCCGCATCCTCACGGTGCGTGGCGTGGGCTACGTCTTCGCCAAGAAGCAGGACGCTGACCTCGACGCGGCATGAAGACCCTGGCCCTGCGCATCTACCTCACGGTGGTGGCGGTGCTGCTGGTGTTCGCGCTCGTCTCAGGGTGGCTGGCGCAGCGCAACCTCGAGCACGAGCGCACCCAGGTGCAGTCCATGGCCGCCTGGAACGAGCGCGCTGCAGCCTGGGCCGAGTTGATCGAAAACAGCTTGCCACCGGCCACCGCGCCGGTGGATGAGCAGTCGCGCATCTTCCTGGATTGGTCCGAGCGCCTGCGCATGCCCATGGCGCTGGACGACCCGCTGGGCCGGCGCATCGCCACGTCCATCTTGCTGGAAGAGCGCTTGCGCCGCCAACCTGAGTTGCGCGAACGCATGCAGCGCTCGATCTTGTCCGATGGCCGCACGATGTGGGTGCTGCGCGCCTGGGTGGTGCGCGGCAAGGGCCCGCAGACCATCATGGGCCCGATGCGGGAGGGCGATGCCCCGCCTGGTGTGCCGCCACCTCCGCCGCGCGTGCAGCCCTGGCTGGAGCCGGTGGCCATGTTCGTGCCGCCCTGGATGGCCCATGGGGTGCCGGCGCTCATCCTGGCGCTGGTGCTGTTGTTCGGTGCCGTGGCACTGGGCGCCTGGCCCGTGGTCAACCGCCTGACGCGTCGCCTGCAAGCCTTGCGCTCCGGCGTCGAGGTCTTCGGCTCAGGCCAGCTGCAGCACCGTGTCAGCGTGGAAGGGGCCGACGAGGTCGCCGCGCTGGCGCGCAGCTTCAACGAGGCCGCCCAGCGCATCGAAGACCTGGTCACCTCCAACCGCAGCCTGCTGGCCAACGCCAGCCACGAACTGCGCTCGCCGCTGGCCCGACTGAAGATGGCGGTGTCGCTGATGGCCGAGGCCTCGCCAGAGCGGGCCGCGCGCATCCGCGACGAGATCAACCAGGACATCCGCGAACTCGACGCCCTGGTCGAAGAGGTGCTGCTGGCCAGCCGCCTTGATTCGCGCCGCGACATCGAACACGCGCCGGTGGACCTGATGGGCCTGGCCACCGAAGAGGCTGCGCGTGTGGGGGCAGAGGTGCACATCGATGCGTCCTTCCCGCTGACGCCGCACCAGGGTGACGAGCGGCTGCTTCGCCGCGCCTTGCGCAACCTGCTGGAGAACGCACGCCGCTATGGTGGCCCGCAGGTCGAGCTCTTACTGCAGAGCGCCCGAGGTCAGCTGGAGTTGTCGGTGGCCGATCGCGGCCCGGGTGTGCCAGCCGAGCAGCGCGAGCGCATCTTCGAGCCCTTTTACCGCCTGCCGGGCCACGCAGAGCACGCCGGCGGCATCGGGCTGGGCCTGAGCCTGGTGCGCCAGATCGCCGAGCGGCATGGCGGCCAGGTGCGCTGCGAAGCGCGCGAGGGTGGGGGCAGCTTGTTTGTGTTGAGCTTGCCGGGCTGGTCGCGCGCGCGCTGAACCCTGCGCAACGGCTGCCGCTCGCATGGGCGCCAGCGGCGTCCAACGGCCTCTCGCTGTGTCGGTCGTTCAGGCCCGGTGGTAGGCCTTGTACCAGTCCACGAAGCGGGCCACCCCTTCGCTCAGCCCCGTGTGCGGGGCCACGCCTGTCCAGGCTTGCAGCGCGCTGACGTCGGCGAAGGTGGCGGGCACGTCGCCTGGTGCCATGGGCTGCAGGTCGAGCTGGGCTTTCACGCCCAACGCGGACTCGAGCGTGCGGATGAAGTCCATCAGCTGAACCGGCTCGCTGTGCCCGATGTTGAAGACCTTGTAAGGCGCCCACGAGCCCGATGCCTGCGGCGCTTCGCGGTCGAAGGCATCGTCGGCCTCGGGTGGGCGGTCCAGCGTGGCCACCACGCCCGCAACGATGTCGTCGATGTAGGTGAAGTCGCGGCGCATGTTGCCGTGGTTGAACACCTTGATCGGCTCGCCGGCCAGGATGGCCCGCGTGAACAGCATCGGCGCCATGTCCGGGCGGCCCCACGGCCCGTAGACCGTGAAGAAGCGCAGCCCCGTGGTCGGCAGACCGTAGAGGTGGCTGTAGGTGTGGGCCATCAGCTCGTTGGCCTTCTTGGTGGCCGCGTACAGGCTCACCGGGTGGTCCACGGCGTCGTCTTCGCTGAAAGGCATGCGGGTGTTGCCGCCGTACACGCTCGAGCTGCTGGCGTACACCAGGTGCTCGGTGCGGTGGTGGCGACACGCTTCGAGCATGTTCACGAAACCCACCAGGTTGGACTGCGAATAGGCGTGGGGGTGGGTGAGCGAGTAGCGCACGCCGGCCTGGGCGGCCAGGTGCACCACGCCATCGAAGCCTTCGGCCTTGAACAGCGCGTCCAGGGCGGGCATGTCGACCAGGTCGGCTTCCACGAAGCGGAAACGCTCACCGCCCGGACTGGCCGAGATGGCCGCCAGGCGGTCCCGCTTGAGCTGCGGGCTGTAGTAGTCGTTGAGGTTGTCGAAGCCGATGACCGTGTCGCCGCGCTGCAGCAGCGCTTGCGACACGTGCATGCCGATGAAACCGGCCGCGCCGGTGACGAGGAACTTGCGCATCCCGCTATTGTCGGTCAGCGCAAGGGCTCCCGACACCGCGCCAGGGCGGTGTCAAGCCGGGGCCGGGTCAGACGCGTGCGTCGCCCCAGCGAAGCGACGTGGTCTCGTCACCCTGGTAGGTGGTCTTGCCACTGCGGTCGACGCAGTACTGCGGCGAGGCCACCACGTCTTCGAACACGGTGTTCTCGGAGACGCGCGTGTACTCGAACAACACGCTGCGCTTGACCGTGGAGTTCTTGCGCAGGCGGCTGCCGTGGCCGATCCAGCAAGGGCCTTCGATGGTCACGCCGGGCTCGACATCGCAGCTCGAGCCGATGTAGACCGGGCCGTTGATCTTGACCGTGTCCCAGTCGATGCGCGTGTTCAGTCCCACCCACACGCCAGGGCGAACCTGCGTGCCGGGCATGTCCATCTGGGCGACTTCACCGGCCAGCACGCGCTGGCACACGGCCCAGTAGTCGGAGACGCGGCCGATGTCGATCCAGTTGAAGTGGCGGCTTTGCGCGAAGAAGGGCAGGCCCTTTTCGACCAGCAGCGGGAACAGCTCGCTGCCGATGTCGAACTCGCGGCCCGGCGGGATCAGGTCCAGCACGCTGGGCTCGAAGATGTAGATGCCGGTGGAGGCCAGGTTGGACTTGGCCTCTTCGGGGCTGGGCTTTTCCTGGAAGGAGGTGACGCGGCCTTCCTTGTCGGCCACGACGATGCCGTAGTTCTTGACCTGGTCGTTGGGCACCTCCAGCGTGATCACGCTGGCCATGGCGCCCTTCATCTTGTGCTCGTACAGCGCCGACTTGAAGTCGATGTCGATGATGGCGTCGCCGCACAGGACGATGGTGGTTTCGTCGAAGAAGCCCGAGAAATCCTGGATGCGGCGCATGCCGCCGGCCGAGCCCAGCGGCTTGGGCACGATCTCGCCGTGTTCGCGCGTGCCTTCGAAGGCGTAGCCGATCTCGACGTTCCAGCGGTGCCCGTCACCGAAGTAGTTCTCGATCTTCCAGTGGTTGAAGGCCACGTTGACCATGATTTCCTTGATGCCGTAGCGACCAAGGTGCTCGATGATGTATTCCATCACCGGCTTGCCGAGGATGGGCACCATGGGCTTGGGGGTCTGCTTGGTGAGGGGGCGGACCCGGGTTCCCTGACCCGCCGCCAGGATCATCGCCTTTGCCATGGATCGACTTTCACTGCTGATTGTTGGTTGGAGGATGATGCTACAGAGTGGTGCGAAGTTCCCCACGCGATGAGGGGGGTGTGGCTTGCAGCACGCACTCTGCTTGATGCATCAAGGAGCAAGGGTTTGCCCTGAGCCTCTTGCACGTCGCGTGCCCGATCCAGCTCAGGCGGCCCTTGGGCAGGCCACCGATGTGGGGGCCAGGCCGATCGAGCCGGCCGCGTCGACCTCGAACAGGTGGCCCGCCGCGGGCTGCCGCGACAGCTGTTCGGCTGACAAGCCCTGTCTTGCCGTCGTCACGAACAGCCGATCCAGATCCGGGCCGGCAAAGCAGACGTTGGTGACGTGGTCTGTCGGCAGGGACACGCGGTGCGTGAGCCGGCCCTCTGCCGTGAAGCGGCTGACGCAGGCGCCGCCCCAGTGCGCCACCCAGACGTTGCCTTGGGCGTCGAAGGTCATGCCATCGGGGTAACCGTCGGATTCGCTGAAACGCAGCCACACGCGCTTGTTGCTCAGCGTGCCAGCGGCGACGTCCAGGTCGAAGGCGAAGATGGTGCGCGCGGCGCTGTCGGTGTGCAGCATCCGCGTCTGGCAGGGCGAGATGGCTGGGCCGTTGGCGACGCCATAGGGGCCGTCGACCTCGTCGCAACGCCCGTTTTCGTCGAGCCGGAACAAGCGGCCATCGGGGCGCGACTCGTCGTCGTTGTTGAGCGAGCCGGCCCAGACGCGGCCATGGGCGTCGGTCTTGGCATCGTTCAGACGCAGGGCAGAGCCCTCGGGGAAGGGGCGGGCCAGCCAGCCCAGCACCTCGATTTCGCTCGCGCCAGCCGGGCAACGGACCCAGGCCATGCCACCTTGCAGGCCGGCCAGCTGCAGGTCGGCTTGCCCGGTCGACAGCACCCAGCCCACGCGCTGTGGCGTTTTCCATTCGCACCAGGTCGGGGAACCAAGTTCCCAGCGCATGATCCGACATCCATGGATGTCGACCATCCAAAGGCGCTGTCGCGCCGCTTCCCAGTGCAGGCCTTCGCCCAGCTGGCTGGCGGTGGCCAGCATCACATTCGCACTCATCCTCGCTCCGTCATGGCTCATCGTTTCAGCTGTTTCCGACCGGCTTGCCTGAATCAGGTGTTTCGCGGCCTGGTTTCCGTGTCCGTGGTGGTCGCCGCCGCGCAGCCCCTGTCGTCCGATGCCGCAGAGCTGCTTCGCTCGCCGGGCTGGCTGGCGGTGATGCCGGATGATAGCCAGCCCGTCGTGCCCGAGGTCCGCGCCAAGGGCCGGGAGTGGTTCGTGGACGCGGCCAAGGGCGACGACATGGGTGCCGGCAGCAAGTCCTCACCCTGGAAGACCCTGGGGCGCCTCAAGCGCGCCGCCTTGAGCTCGGGCGACGTGGTGCGTTTGCGCTGTGGCTCGGTCTGGCGGGAGACCCTCCTCCTCGACGGGCGTTCCTTGCCCGCAGGGTTGACCATCGCGGCCGAGGAAGGCTGCGCGACGGGCAAGTCGCCCAGCATCAGAGGCTCGGATGTGGTCGAGGCGGCCTGGGCGGCCGATGCCGTCACCAAAGGGGGCTTCGTGACCGATCGGTTTGGCGCGGCGTCGGCGCTTTTCTACAAGGGGCAACGCATGCTGCCCGCCCGCATGCCCGACGCGGGTGGCCCGGGCCAGGAATTTTTGCTGGCCGATGGTCAAAACAGCCGCAGGTCTTTCCGGGTGCGCGATGCCGAGCGCGGACAGATCGGCAGCCGAGAGCTCGTTGGTGCGACGGTCTATGTGCGTGCGGTGCCCTGGCAGGTCGAGAAGGCCGTGGTGAGCAGCTACGACCCGGCCTCCGGTGTGGTGACGCTGGACAAAGAGCTGACGTCCAACATCCTGACGGGCGCGGGCTACATCTTCGAGGGCAAGCGCTGGATGATGAACGCCAAAGGCGAGTGGTTCCACGACACCTCGGCCAAGCGCTTGTCCTTCCTGCCGCCTGATGGGCAGGCTCCCAACTCGGGAGACATCGAGGTGGTGTCTCGCGACCACGCCATCCTGGTCAGGGGGGCCAGGCAGTTGCGTGTGCTCGGGCTGGACCTGCGTCAAACCGCGGGGGTGGCGCTGGATGTTCAGTCCACGCGCGAATCTGTTTTTGAAGGCCTTGATTTCGCCTACCCGGGCGAGTACGCCGTGGTGATCGACCAGAGCAACGGGGTCATCCTCAAGGGCTCGCGCGTGGTCGCCAGCGGCTGGTCCAGCATCATGACGCGCAACGCACCCGACTGCGTGGTGGACGGCAACCTGGTCATCGACTCCGGTTTGCTCGGGCGTGCGGTGGGCAGTGGCGCGGCCATCATCGCCAATGGCGAGCGCAACCTGGTCACGCGCAACGTTGTGCTGCGCGCGGCCAACGCAGGCATCACCTTCTTCAACAAGGAAGGCACCAGCGTGGTCGACAACGTCGTGATCCAGCCCTGTGCGCGCCTGGCGGACTGCGGTGGCATCTACACCTGGACGGGGCACTCTCCCAGCCTGGCCACGCGCAAGCGCACGACCCGGGCCACGGTCAAGAACAACGTGGTGCTGGGCGGCACGAGCAACCTGGAGGGGACCGCCGGGCGTGGCCGCAACCAATCGGTTGGCATCTACCTCGACGAGATGACGGGTGGGGTGCAGGTCCTGTCCAACGTGTTGGCAGGCATGGAGAACGGGGTGTACCTGCACAACGCGCAGTTCAACGACATCACCGACAACACGGTGCGGGCGGTCACGCACGCCAGCATCACCGCACACATGTCTTTGCCGGACCAGGACGTCATCCGTGGCAACCGGTTGCGCAACAACTCACTGGTCTCCCGCCCTCCCGCTCGCGGTGGCGATGAGGTGTTTGCGTTCAAGTGGCAACAGCGCGCCGATGCAGCTCGCCTGTTCTCGGGCGATGACGCCAACGTGGTTCAGGACAACGAGGTCGTGCGAGCGGGGGGCGAGGGGCGTTCTCGGTGGCTGGTGGGCGAAGGGGTGACGACGCGCACGCTGGCCCCAGGTGACTGGCAGAAGTTCGCCGTGCGCGAGCGCGAGCAGGTCCTGAACCTGGCGCCAGAGCCGGTGCGCCAGTTGGAGCGTGCAGGCGCTGGCGTGGTGCTCGATGGGGACATGCGCGCCAAGCCCTCTGCGTGGTCGCCGTACTTCAACCCCGCTGGCGCCGGGGGCGTTGCGACCCCCATGGCGTGTGATGGCGTGCCCTGCATCCGCTTCGTGACCGGTCACATGGGCGACGTGTTGTCCAGCAAGTCGTTCAAGATGTCGGCACAAAACGGCAAGAACAACCATGTGCTTCGCTACACGGTCAAGGCCGGCCCCAAGGGTGGGGCCATCCGGGTCACGGTGCGGCGCAATGGCCCTCCGTACGAGAGTTTCGGGCTGGATCAACCGCCGCTGAAGCTCGGCCCAGGCCAGGTTTTCAAGGCGGAGCTGCCGTTCGAGGCGACCAGCGCCGACCCTGCCAGGGTCGACTTCTCTGCCGAGCCAGGCTCGGAGGTGTTCCTCAGTCAAGTCGAGGTGGCGCAGGTGGCGCCCGCGTCAACGCAGCGCATCACCGCCGCGCGCTCCCTGTTCCTCGTGAACCTGAGCGATCGCCCACGCAACATCTCTTGTTCTGACGCGGGCTTGCCAGATTGCTCAGCCGTGGACGATGCCGGGCGCGAGGTCAAATGGCCCCTGGCCCTGGCACCGCGCAAAGGGGTGGCGGTGTTTCCTCGTCAGGCTGGCAACTGACGCCTCAGGGGCGCAGCCATCGCGAATCTCGCGTGTAGAGCGACATGCTCGTTCGTGGCGAGAGGTTGATCGGCCAGGCCACGGCTTGGCCTGAGGCATTCACGACGTCGCAGCTGCTGAGGGCCAGCATGGCGCAGGTGAAGGTGGCGGTCGTGCTGCGGGGGTTGTAGAGGTGTCCAGCCAGGTTCGGTGCGTCGGGCAGTTCGACGGCACTCACCTTCTGCAAGGTCACATCGCGCAGCAGGCTCTGGCCGCCCACTTGTCCCTTGAAGTCCAGCACGGCGTCGGTGCCGCCCGATGCCCGGAAGAACCGCTCCACGGCCAGCGTGCTGCCTTGCGCCACCGGGGTTGACGGGATGCTCAGGCCATAGCCCTCCCAAGGCGAGACCCGACGGCGGATGGTGGCCCTGGCGTTGCCACCGCCCTGCCCACCCGTCACGCTGAACTGCAGCAGGTAGAGGTTGTCGCCCGAGGTGCTGCTCATCGTGAAGGGCGCCGAGGCCAGGTAGTCACCAGACATGCCAGGGGTCCAGCTGCCACAGGTCTGCCCCACGCCGCAATCGGCGAGGTTGCCGGCCAGGAACGCACCGCCCGAGCCCATTGAGTTGAGGTAAGGGTCCCAGCTCGTGGTGCCGCTCTGGAAGGCGCCGTTGCCGATCAGCGAGGAGCCCGCCGTGATGGCGCGGTAACGGCGGTGCAGCACGGGCGCGACATGGGTGTCTTGAGGTGCGATGGCCTGCCACTGAGCCGGCTCCAGCACCCACTCGGTGCCACTTTGCACCAGGCGCCAGCGGACTTCCGATTGGGCGATCGTTCCAACGGTTTCGTTGCGCGCACTCACGTTCGGCGTGGCGCCCTGGAACAGGCCCTGGGCGTCGTTGGGGTGATACCAGAACTGCACGAAGGCCATGCTGCGATCCGTGCTGATGCCGCCGGGCAGTTCCGTGATCGACGAGAAGTGCCCCAGGCTGTTGTCAACGACCTGGTTGCCCTTGAGCGCATCCACATCGGTGCGGCTGGCCATGCCTCGGATGGCGGCGTACGAGACCGCGCGAACCTGGTTGCCGGAGATCACGTTGAACGCCGCGTCGTGGAGGTGGATGCCGATCTCGGCGTCGGCGATGAGGTTGCCAGTCACGTTGGCTCCCGACGTCAACTCGTCCAGGAAGATGCCCGTGGCCATGTTCTTGCCCACGCTGGCCCACAGCCCTTCGCGGTTGCTGCGCGAGCCGATCACGACGTTGCCCGAGATGGTGGCTGCCTGCGTGTAGCCCGCCGCCGGCAGGGTCGGGTAGGCGGCTGTGAAGGTGTAGATGCCGGCACAGTCTGTCAGCCGCACGCAGGAGGCCACGACCAGGTTGTCGAGGACCTCGTTGCCAGCCACGTTGCGCAACCTCAGGCCGTGGTGCGCCGAGCGGTAGACGACGTTGTCGTTGACGCTGGCAGCGGACGCGAGCACCGAGATGCTGGCGTCTGTGCTGCCCGGGCGATCGTAGAGACCGATGTCGGTCACCAGGTTGCGCTGCACCGTCACTTGCGAGCCCTCGCGAACCGCGATGCCCACCCAGCCGGCAGCCACCACGGTGGCGTCTTCGATGCGGACGTTGTTGGCATCATGCACCTGCAGACCGTATTCCTGGTCAAAGCGGCTGGCGACGCTGCTCAGTCGCAGGCCGTGCGTTTCCACGAACTGTTGCCCGATGTCGGCGTGTTGTTCGGTCTGAAGCCAGGCCACCGTGGCATCGGTGATCCAGCGCAGGCGCAGCCCTCGGTCGCGGGTGGTGACCTCCACCCGCGTGAACGCGCCGGCTGATTCGCTGTTGGGGCCCCACACCCGCAGCGTCGATGAGCCGCTGTCGTGCACCCACTCGCCGGGGGCGTCCAGCATCCAAGCCTTGCCTTCCAGGATGTAGCCTGCGTCGTCGACGATGGCGTGGTCGAGGTTGCGGTCGAGCGTGAGCAGGCCGGTGCCCGACTGGTGTGCCGTGACCACGGCTTTTTCGATTTCATAGGGCGCCACGCGGACGTACACGGTGGCCCCGATCAGGTCTTGAGCGGCCAAGGCGCTGGTGTCCGCTGCACTCAGGAAGAAGCGGTTGCGGTTGGCGCCATCGGCCCGCAGCAAGGAGAACTCCTGTCCCACACCCTGGGCGTTGGGATGGCGGGCGAGCCTCAGCGGCTGGCCGTTGAAGAACACCCGGCGAGGGGCCGTCGCCAGGGCGTGGGCCATGACCTGGTCCGATCCCTGGCTGACTTTGCTCCATCCCGTCGATGCGATGAGGTCGGAGCCGCTGATCACGGGGCGCGAGCCCCCGGTGCAATCGCCATAGCCGGCGATGAGCAAGTTGCCACCCGTCGCGGCGGCGTTGGTCATGTCCAGCGTTTCACGGAAGGTCTTGCCACAACGCAGCAGCAGGGCATCGCCAGCGGCATAGGGGCCACTGGCCGCACGTTGCAGGGTGCGCCACGGGCGCGCCTGCGTGCCGGGGCCGCTGTCGTCGCCCGAGTCGGGGTCCACGTACCAGCCTCGGCCTGCGAAGCTGGCGCTGTAGCCCGTGACCGCTGCCGCATCGGTGCGCGTCGCCAGGGCCCAGCCGGTGCCTTTGAGGTAGGTGCCAGCCAGGGCCACGGGCAACAAGGACCGGGTGGCGGCATGTTGGGGCGACCAGCCACTGTCGACAGCTTCCGGGGTCAGTGCGCTGACGTTGGCGGAGCTGTTTCCGGTGTTGGCCGAGTCGCCGCCTGAACCACCGCCACAGGCCGTGAGCCCGCCAGCCAGCAACAGGCCTGTGAGCCGTGTTGCCAAGGAGTGCCTGAAATTCGTGAACATCCGTACCGCCGATGACTGAGGCTGGACGGAGCCCACTTGGCACCGCCCTGAACGCGAGACGAGTGATCGCTCGCGGCTTCATCGGTGTTTCGGAGGCGCGAAGGGGAACTTCAGGGTCGCAATTGCAACTTCCTTTCTGGCAAGCAACGCTCGGTAAGGAACGTCGTTTGCGATGAAAGTTCACTGGCGTTACCGGTTTCTTTCAGATATCACAGTGCCAAGCTGAGCCGGCTGGCGTCACGGGCCATCGCCCTCCATGCCCGCGATCGGCGTGTCCATGGCGGGTTCGGGCTGTGTCCCCCTCGCGTAGAGCGGGGGCAGGTGCTCGTGCATCCTTTGGGCAAACAAGCGCGCGCCGATCTCCGTGAGGTGAAAGCCGTCATATTGAATCAGCTGTCCGTTCTCGGAGAGGGTTTCGCAGGCTGATGTCGGGCACAGAAATCTGTACGGATCAATGAACCGCTCTCCTGCAGCGGCCCGGATGGTGTCGTTGATTTCCAGCTTGGTTTGCGTCCGCTGCGTCAGCTTTGGAAAATCGGTGTTTTGATGGGCGCGGATGTGCTGTTCGGGGATGAAATCGATGTTTTTGTTGCCAAAAACAAAGAACTTGTTTCCAAAATCGCGTACGAGTGCTTGGTAGCTTTCCTGAAATAGCTCTGCTTCCCATTTTCTCCAGCCAGATGCCAGGAAAACCCAGTCAGCCTCACGCATCAATTTCCGGGTCGTCTCGGACATGAGGTCATCGCTCTCGGTGCAGCCTTTGAGCTTGTCTCTTTCAATGAAGTGTTCGAAACGCGCGCGCGGCAGGTAGAGGTTGCCGCAACCGACGCTCACCTGAAGTGTGGACAGTGAATACTGGTCGGCACCAGGGCCGTGGGCCAGAACGTTGGTCAGGTCTCCCGAATTGCTGTCTCCGATCACCAGGATCTTGACCTTGGACGGGTCGAAGCTGGCATGTCGATGCGCGTTCTTGAGCTTCCAGACGAACTCGTCTGATGCGTCTTTGAGGGCAAAGTAGTGCGTCACGCCCTCGGTGTAGCGTCCAAGGTTGCCGTTTTGGAGGTGCCCTTGAACGCCCAGGGCAGAGAACATCACCATGCCCATGGCCGCCATGGAGAAAATGGCGCTCCGACCGATTCGCGAGCGGTCCCGAAAAGGCGCTTCGACAAACCTCCAGCTCAGGTAAGCCAGAGCCATGGTGGCCAGCGTCAGGGCCGCGAAGGTGAACGAGCCAGGATGCGCGGTGTTGCCGCTGCGGGCAAAGGCAAAAAGCGGTTGGTGCCAGAGGTAGGCGCTGTAGCTCAGGAGGCCGATTCCGACCAGCAACCTGCTGCCCAACCATTTGCCCACGAGGTTGCTCTCTCGGGCAAACAGGATGATCAGCGTGGCGCCGAGCGTCGGAATCAAGGCGTGCAGGCCCGGGAACGGTGTTTCTTTGTCGAACGTGAACAAGGACGCCAGGATGAGGCCCAATCCAGCCAGGCTGAGCCAGCCTCCCATGCGGGCGTGCGTTCCCGCGTCTTGCCGACCGCGCAGCAGCAGCGCTGCAACCGCGCCGATCAACAATTCCCAGGCCCGGGTCGGCAGCAGGTAAAACGTGGCGGTGGGGGCTGTTCTGACGCCGACTTCGGCCAGCACCAGGCTGGCAATGAGCGCCACCAGCACAAAGGGCATCACCGCCTGTTTGCCCACCTTCCAGAGCACCATCAGGAGAATCGGGAAGAAGAGGTAGTACTGTTCTTCGACGGCCAGGCTCCACGTGTGAAGGAGCGGCTTGAGCTCTGCAGCGGTGTCGAAATAGTTGGCTTCTTTCCAGAAAAGTACGTTCGAGGAAAATGCCGACACCGCAATCAGGCTTTGAGAGAAATCTCTCATTTCATGCGGCAGCAGCCACAGCCACGCGAATGGCACGGTGACCAGCATCACCAGGAACAGGGCCGGGAGAATTCGCCTGGCTCGACGCTCGTAAAAATCGATGATGGAAAACCTGTCTTTCTCCAGCTCATCCATGATGATGGAGGTGATCAGGTAACCGCTGATCACGAAGAATATGTCAACGCCGATGAATCCGCCATGGAAGGTTTGAAAGCCTGCATGGAAGAATATGACCGGCAGGACAGCAATGGCCCTCAGGCCATCGATTTCTCGCCTGTATTTCATTTTTCTCTCTGATTTTGTGTTTTTGTTCCAGCTGTATCGCGAGCTGGGCGCGGTGAGGGATCTGGTTGGGTGATGCTGTTCGAGGGTGCGTCCTTTTGGTTGGTCGGTAGGCGCCTGAAATGATGGGCGGGTGGGCGCTCTCAGGCAATCATCCAATCAGCCCATGGCTTGCCTGTGACAAGAGATGTCACGACCCGTGCGCCTGCCCCAGCGCTCAGCGCACTGGTTGAAAGCCATTTGGCAGACGAAAAAAAACCAAACCGGCTCAAGGCCGGTTTGGTTTTTCAGGGGAGCGTCGCTGGAGCGTTTGCCGTCAGTTGGCAACCCAGACCGGGTCTTTGGCGAAGACCAAAGCGCTGCTGCGTGCCGGAACCCTCATCGGGAACACCACCTTCGCGCCGGTTTCGTCCACCAGGTCGCAGCTGTTGAGTTGCAGCGCGACGCAGGGGTAGGTGAGGTCCTCGGGCGTCGGGTTGATGACGTGCGAAACCAGTTGCTTGGGCTGCTGGAACGCGATGGATGAAACGCGCTGCAGCGAAACGTTGCGGAACAGGGTTTCTCCACCCACGGCGCTGCGCAGGTCGAGCACACCCGCATCGCTGCTGTTGGCCAGGAAAAACTGCTCGACGTTGGCCACTTCGCCGTTGGCCAGCGGGGTGGCGGGAATCGACAGGCCATAGCTTTCCCAAGGAGAGACCGGGCGCCGCACGACCGCGCGCTTCATGCCCCCGTTGGCCCCACCGATGGCCGTCATGCGCAGCACGTACAGGTTCTGGCCTGCCGTGCTGTTGAGCTGGAAGGTGTTGCTGGTCAGGTAGTCGGAGCTGTGGCCTGCGGCGTATCGGGCGCAGTTGCTGCCACATCCCGTGAACGTGCCCATCGAGAACGCGCCACCGGTGCCGGCCGAGTTGAAGTACGTCGTCCAGCCATCGGTCGTTGCGGGGTTGAAGTTGCCGTTCTTGAGCACGTTGGCTTCGGTGGTGACCGAGTAATCCTTGAACGCCACGCGGCTGACGGCTGCGTCCGTGGGGGCATAGCCCGCCCACTCGCTCTTCTTCAGCGTTTTGCTGGAGCTCCAGGTGGCCAGAGACCAGGTGGCCTCGCCGCCCTTTTGGGTGCTCAGGATGGTGTTGTTGCTGACCGTGTTGTTCTGGGTGGTGACGAGGCTGACAGGCGACGCACTGTGGAACCAGTAGAACGCATGGATGGAGCCGGTTTCGGCAGGCACGCCGTTGACCATCGCCGTCGTCTTGCCGGCCACCAGAGAGTTGTTCGTGAATTTGTTGCCCACCACGTAGTTCTGGTCGGAGCGGGTTTGCACCACGCGGACAGAGGAGAAGCTGACGTTGCGAACCTTGTTGCCGTTCAGGATGTTGAAGGACGCGTTGTGCATGCCCAGGCCCACCTCGGTGTCCGAGATGGTGTTGCCCTGCAGCGTCACGCCCGAGGTCAGTTCATCCAGGTAGATGCCCACGGCAAGGTTCGCGCACGAGAAACCGCAGCCTTCCATGTTGCTCTTGGCGCCCACGATGATGTTGTTGCGCACCATGCCGCGTGCCACGTAGGTGGTTTCGGGGGTTTTGGGTGCCGAGGCGGTGAACGTGTAGACGCCTGAGCAGTCCGTGAAGCGCAGGCAGTAGTAGAAGACGGAGTTGCCTTCGACCACGGTGCCCTCTCGGTTGCCGAAGCGGATGCCGATGTTCGCCGAGCGCTCGACCAGGTTGCTCGTCACGACCGAGCCGCTGCCCAGAACGGTGATGGCGGCGTCTGTGGTGTCGGCGCGGGCAAATCCGCCGGTGTCCGAGACGTGGTTGGATTGCACCTTGGCGTCAATGGATTCGCGCGTGACGATGCCGTTTTCGCCTGCACCAACCACTTTCGATCCGATGATGGACACGCGAGGCGATGACAGCACGGAGATGCCGATGTCGCGCGAGTGCATGGAAATCACGTCCCGCACGCTGGCGTCGGGCGTTTCGATCAGAGACAGACCATTGCCGCTTTGTTGTTCGAAACGCAAGCGCTCGATGCGAACGTTCTTGAGCCACTTGACCGTCAGGCCGCTTTCACGCCAGGCCGCTTCGATGCCGCTGTGTGCGGCGGGCGAAGCGCTGTCCGTCGTCCAGGCCAGCAGTTCCTTGGTGTCTGCGTCGTAGAACCATTCGCCAGGGGTGTCGAGCATCCAGCGCTTGCCTTCCAGGATGAAGCCGGCGCCTTCGCGAACGGTGAAGGGCAACTGGCGGTCCAGGGTGATGACGCCAGTGCTGGAATCAAAGGCTTGGATCTTGGCGGTTTCAACCATCCATTGCGTCGTCTTGACGTGGACGGTCGCGCCGATCAGGTCACGCGAGGCCAGCGCGGCCAGGTCGGCGGGCTTGAGCTTGAAGCTCTGGCGGGACGCCAGGTTCACGGCCAGCGCGTATTCAGCACCCACGCCCTTGAAATTGGGGTAGCGGGCAGGAATTTGTGGTGCGCCGTCGATGAACAGGCGCGTCACGGCGGTGCTGGCTGCGCGGGTGTAGATGGGGCGGTCGTCGTCGGCGACGCGGCTCCAGCCTGTGGTGGGCACCCAGTCCGATGCGCGGATGACCGGGCGGATGTTGTTGGAGCAGTCACCGTAGGCGCCGATCAGGAAATCACCCGTGCGGCTGAAGGCGGAAGTGATCTCGAGGCTTTCGCGCCAGACGGAGCCGCACTTGAGCAGCAGTGCATCACCAGCCTGGAGCGGCGCAGAGGATGCTTTGGCGAGGGTGCGCCAAGGTGCGGCCAGGGTGCCAGGGTTCGAGTCGTTGCCGTTGTCGCGGTCCACGTAGTAGCCGGTGCCGGTGAAAACGGGCATGTAGCCCGAACTGTCAGCGGTCGGGGTCGTGGCGCGGCTGCGCTGGTCGGGCAAGAGCAAGGGGGCCGACACCCAGCCAGTTCCCCGGATCACCCAGGAAACCGGCGTGGCGGTGCTGCCGCCAGCCAGGGCTGATGCGGTCGCGGTCTCCGAGGCGTCGGTGGTGACAACCTTTTGCGTGGTTGCCTTGTCGTCTGGGGTGCTTTCGCCACCACCGCCGCCGCAAGCGCTCAGCGCAAACAGGGAGGAGACCAGGGACATCAGCAGGAGGGAGCGATTGATCGGCTTCATGGGTACCTGATGGGTGACTGGGGCGCCGGGCGCCTTTCGAATGATTTGATTGTCCTTGATTCGCATCCTGGACAGCAGTTGGGCAAACGGATGAGGGGGTTTCTTCGTTGAAAACTCCCGTCCAGTCCCCCTGGGCAAGGGGGGGCGCAGCTTGCGTGGTTACCCTGTGTGCGTTGAATGAGAGCCGTGACGGAAATTCCGTCGAGATACATGTGTTTCGTACTGTTTCTCGAGGCGGTCGCGCAAAATTGAAAACCCGCGCTGATATGCCGCTCAAACCCTTGAGACCGCAGCGTTGAGGCAATTCATCAAGACAGCATTTCACCCGAGCACGCCAGCCACCCTGGCAAGTCGGCAAGGCTGTTGATTTTGGGGATGCCGGGGTCGAATTCGGGCCGTTGTGAGGTGGTCACCCCGTTGCCTGTCAACACCAGCACCGGCTGGCACCCAGCGGCCTTGGCGGCTTGCATGTCGCTCCATGAGTCACCGACGAACACGGCTTGCTCCATGGGCACGCCCAGGTCCTGGCAAGCCGCGATGAGCATGCCCGGTTGTGGCTTGCGGCAAGCACATCGCTCGTCCGGGTGGTGCCGACAATCGTAGATGCGTGGGGCAGGTGCGCCCGTCGCCTGAACCAGTTCGCGCAAGCGCGCGTGCATGGCATCGAGCTCATGCTCCGGCACGAACCCTTTGGGCACGCCGGCCTGGTTGGTGGCGATGGCCACAGGGTAGCCCTCACGCGAGAGGCGAGCGATGGCTTCGATGGATCCGTCGATGGGTGTCCATTGCTCCAACGACCGGATGTAATTCGGGCTGTCGTGGTTGATGACGCCGTCACGGTCCAGGATGACGAGTGAGAACTTCATGGGGTCGGCACTTGTGCGGGCAGCTCGATTTGGGCTCGTCGGTAGTCATCCGGCACCCCGATGTCGATGAAGTAGCCATCCGAGCGGTGGGCGAAAGGTCGCAGATCAGGCAGGTGCTTGGCCACGAAATCCGTCTCGAATGAGAACGCCTCCGGCAGGTCAAAGGACGAGAACAGGTCCCGACGCAGCGCGTACACGCCGGCGTTGATCAAACCTGGCCCCGATCCACTCTTCTCGCCAAACACCACGATGCGCTGGTCCTGCACGACGCAGCGCCCGTAACGGGCGGCATCGTCCACCCACCGGGTGACCATGGCCACGGGCGCACCGGCTTGTTCAGCCTGGCTCAGGAACTCGCCGTAGGGCATGTCCAGCCAGGTGTCGCCGTTGATGACGAGCACCCATTCGGTCCGGGCCGCAGACAGCGCCTTGCGGATGCCACCGCCTGTTCCCAGGGGGGTGTCTTCTCGCACGCAGGTGATGTCCAGGCCAGCGAAGCCAGCGCCGTACCGCTCTTCGATCAGGTGCGCCATGTGCCCCACGGACAGGATCACGCGGGATGCCCCTTGCAGCGCCAGGCGTTGCAGCAGGTGGTCGAGGAAGGGGCGCCCCGCAACGGGCGCCATGGGCTTGGGAACGTCGGCTACCACTTCGCGCAGGCGGGTGCCAAAGCCCCCGGCCAGCACGATGACGTCGTGGGCCAATGCCTGCGACATGGTCATCACTCGGCCTTCGGGTGGACGATCGCTTCGACCAGGCCGCACAGGACGTGTCCAAGCAGGATGTGGGATTCCTGGATGCGTGGCGTGGAGGTGGAGGGCACACGCAGGCAGATGTCGACCGCGTCGCGCATCTTGCCGCCGGTGGCACCTGTCAGCGCCACGGTGCGGATGCCCATGCGGCGAGCCTCTTCGAAGGCCAGCAGCACATTGGGCGAATTGCCCGAGGTGGACATCCCCACGAGGACGTCGCCGGGCCGACCGCAGGCCTGAACCTGGCGGGAGAACAGGTGCTGGTAGCCGTAGTCGTTGCCGATGGCCGTCAGGATGGAGGTGTCCACCGTCAGGGCGAAAGCGCCGATGCCGGGGCGGTCGTAGTTGAAGCGGCTGACGAACTCGCCCGCCATGTGCTGGGCGTCGGCTGCGCTGCCGCCGTTGCCCATGAACATGACCTTGTTGCCCGCCTGGCATGCCTCGGCGCACCACACGGATGCTTGCTGGAGCAGCTCGATGAGCTGCTCATCGCGCACCACGGCTTGTTTGACTTCCAGCGATTCTTGCAGCCACGACTGCACCAAATTCTTCAACCCAGCGTCCACGATTGAGCCCCCACAGGAGTGAAATGAAAGTTCATGACCTGACCCTCGAACTGGGCCAGGCGTTGGATCAGTTGCATGCGGTGTTCAGGCGGCACGAAGAACATCATGAAACCACCACCGCCTGCGCCGGAGATCTTGCCCGACAGGGCGCCAGCAGCGAGGGCCGCGTCGTACACGCCATCGATCATCGCGTTGCTGATGCCTTGGGCCATCTGCTTTTTGGCCACCCACGAGCGGCCCAGGATTTGGGCGTAACCACTCAGGTCCCCGCGCAGGATGGCTTCCTTCATGGACACCGCGTCATGCTTGAGCGCGTGCATGGCTTCGATCGAACGCACGTCCGCGCGCTCCGTGTTGTCGATCTGCTTTTGAATGATGGCGGCCGATTCGCGAGACTGCCCCGTGTAGTACAGGACGGTGGAAGCTTCGAGCTCGTTGACCACCCATTCCTTGATGCGCAGCGGGTTCACCAGCACGCGGCCTTCGGCGCCGAATTCGATGAAGTTGAAGCCACCGAACGCCGCAGCGTACTGGTCCTGCTTGCCGCCAGACATCTTCAGGTCTTCGCGTTCGATCTCGAAAGCCAGCCGAGCGAGTTCGTACTCACCCAGGCCCAGGTTGAGCCATTCGGCATAAGCCTGCAAGATGGCCACCACCATGGTCGAAGAGGTGCCCAGGCCTGAGCCAGCAGGGGCGTCGGCGAAGGTGGTCAGGGTGCAGGACAAAGGCTTGCCGCCGTTGAACTGCCGAACCACCCTGCGATGGATGCCGCGGTGCAGGCGCAACGGGTCGGCGTCGGGCATGTCGGTCTCGGCGTCCAGCAAGACCTCTTCCAGGCGATCGGTGGCCCGAAAGCACACCTGTCCATCGTCGCGGGGTTCGATGATGGCTTGTGCGTAGAGGTCGATGGTGGCGTTGAGCACGCAGCCACCATGCACGTCGCTGTAGGGGCTGACGTCGGTGCCGCCGCCCGCCAGGCCGAGGCGCAAAGGTGCGCGAGCACGGAATACTTTGGGCATGCTGTTTTTCCTGTCAGTGATGTGTGGATGGGGCGGCTTCCACGTCGGGTTTGCCGTCCGATGGCTGCGTTGTGGAGCTGGCCTGAATCGTTTGTTCGAAGCCGGGGTAGAGCACTTCGTTGGCGTGACCGCTGAGGTGGTCGCCATCAAAGAACAAGGGGCGCCCATTGACCTGAACTTCGCAGGTGGTTGCAGGGCAAAGTGTGGGCAGGGGATCCCAGACGCGCACGCGCCCTGGTGCGCTCGTGCGCGCCAGCTCGTCCAGGGCCTGCATGACGGGCGATCTCAGGCGCTCCATGAAGGCGCGATCTGTGGTCATGCCTTGTGCGCAAATCGGATTGTGCTTGTTGAACCAGTCCGAGCAACGGAATGGCGGCGATGGGAACAAAGGTGTCGGGGCGGCGAAGACCACGTTGGCGCCCTTGGCCAGGATCTTCCGGATGGCCGTTTGGGCTTCATCCAGGGCGATGCGACGCTCGCTCGAGGCCTGTGGCCCGGAGATGAACGCTTCGATTTCGGCGGCCGGCTTGAGCCCGTTCTGATCACCCAGCTTGATGAGCCGCAATGAAGGCAGGAACACCAGGTCTCCCGGTTTCATTTCCTGGAGGGCTTCGTCCATGGCGAGCGCCTGAAATTCACGGCAGGCCTGGTTGAAGCTGCTTTGGGCCTTGATCAGGCTCAGCGTCGGGCACCCTTGGTAGAAGTACAGGGTGACCTGGATGCCGTGCTCCTTGGCCAGCCGGCTCAACATGGTTTCGTAGACGCGGGCATGGGAGTCCCCCAGCACAAACAGGCGCTGGCCGTTGTGCTGTGACGGGCAACCTTGCGCAAGAAAGTCTGTGCGCGAGCCGCTGAGTTTGCCGATGGAAGACCTGCTGACCCGGCAACCAGACACGTCATCGTTGTTGGCGTACCAGGCATCGGGGTACCAGTCTTTGGCGTCTCGCGTGACGCTGAGCGAGAGCAGCGGGTCCTGGATTTTGTAGACGCCTTTGGCGAACACGATGCCCAGCAGCACGACGATCAGACCCGCCACGATGATCTGGTACCTGGGCAGGCCAGGCAGGGCGGGGTGACGGCGCAGGGGGTTCTCGACGAATCGATAGGACAGCCAGCTCAGGCCGACGGTGGCACTCAACGCCAGGGCGCGTTGCACCGGTGTTTCCAGCCCGACGGTCCAGCGGAAGGCCACGTAGACAGGCCAATGCCACAGGTAGAGCGAGTACGAGAGCTTGCCAACGGTGACGAAGGCGCCGTGGCGAAGGATGTCCATCCAGGTCTGCGCCTTGCTCGCTGGCGAGACGATGGCATCGATGAGGAGCGCGGTGCCCCCGACCGTGAGCATGGCCCATGGGAAAGGGAAGTGGGCCTTGTCCGAGAGGACCAGACCCAGGGCCAGCAACAGCAAGGCCACGGTGGCCTGGAGCGCTGACCAACGAGGGTGGTTGCACAGGTGCAGCCCGTGTCGGTGTGCCTGGAACAGCAGGACACCGCAACCCAGCTCCCACCAGCGGCTGGCGATCGAGTAGTAGGCCTGTGCGGCACCGCTGCCGCTCACCCAGGCCGAGTAGGCCAGCGACAGCAGCGACATCGCCAGCACACAAAAAACCAGCGCCCTCTGACGGGTCTCGGGGCGTTGCAGGCGCAGGAAGACGCAGTACAGCGCCGGCAAGATCAGGTAGAACTGTTCTTCGACACCCAGCGACCAGGTGTGCGCCGCCGGGTTGAACTCGATGCGCTGTGAGAAGTACTCATCGCCCGACAGCATCAGCGCGTAGTTGCTCAGGCCCGCAAAGGCCCAGGTCAACGTGGATTGATTGCTGTTGCTGAGCCAGCTTTTGGGGATGATCATCCCGGCCATCAGCGCGGTGACGCCCAAACACACCACGAGGGCGGGCAGGATCCGGATGATGCGTCGCGCGTAGAAGGTCGACAGGAACCTCGATGGCTTGAGCGACTCGAGATCGGTCATGGACGCGCTGACCACGTACCCGGAGATCACGAAGAAGACATCCACGCCTGAGAACCCACCAGGCAACCAGCTGGGGTCCATGTGAAAGGCGAGGACGGCGACGACTGCCAGCGCCCTGAGCGCGTCAATCTGCGGGATGTGTGGTCGCTTCAGCTCGGACATGGACAGGCGTGATGGGCGGGTGAATGGGTGGCAAAACGTGAGGTGGCAGCGCGGGCTGCAAAGGTGTCAGCGCCGATGTCGAGCAACGATGTCCATGACACCACGGGCCATGGCCTCGACGGTGAAATGTTCGAGAAAGGTCGCGTGAGCCTTTTTCCCCATCTCTGCGCTGGCGTGCGCTGGCATCTCCAGCCAGCGTTTGAGCGTGCCGGTTGTGCCTGCCAGCGTGTCATCGCCCACGATGCCGCCGCCGCCCGCTTCGATTTCCCGCCAGATGTTGACCTTGTTGGAGATCAGCACAGGTTTGCCGCAACCCATGGCCTCGGCCACGGCGATGCCGAAATTCTCCTGATGCGAGGGCAGGGCGAAAGCGTCTGCTGCGTGGAATGCCCCCCACTTGTCGTCGCCCGAGAGCATGCCGAGCCACTGCACGCGCTCGGCCATGCCGCTGTCCTGGGCCATCTTGAGCAAAGGCTGGCACAGGCCCTCGTCGTCAGGACCGACCAGGACCAGGTCGACATCGGGGTGCTGCCGCGCCAGCCCAAGGAAGGCCTCCACGAGCAGGTCGGGGCCCTTTTTCTCGTGCATGCGCCCCAGGAACAGCACGATGCGCCGGTCTCTGTATTGCGGAAAGCGTGTCAGGAAGCGCTCGCGCAATGCCTCGCCGTCCTGAGGGGGCAGGCGGGTGCCGAAGGCGCTGACTTCCTGCGTGCAGCGGTACAACCAGAACGATTCATGCGAGAGGATGCGTTCTTCTTCACACGTGAAGATCACGGCAGCGGCGTCGCGCAGGACCCGGTACTCCGCCCAGGGCCAGTACAGCCATTTCTTGAGGTGCTTGAGCGGGTAGTGCCGCTTGAACCACGGGTCCAGCATGCCGTGGCTGAAGACGAAGTAGGGTGTCTTCGATCCGCGCAGGGCACGCCAGGTGCCAAAGCCGTTGTACTGCCACAGCCCGTCGACGATCACTGCGTCGTAGTGGGGGGCGTGCTCGCGCAGCCAAGGCACGAGCCTGGGCGAGTAGCGGTAGTGTCCTTTGGCGGGGCCCAGTGCATGCACGGGCAGGGGAAACGACGCCAGCCAATCGGAGCCTGCCTCGTCCAGGCACGCGACCTCGACGGTGTGACCCCAGGACCTGAGCATGGCCCCCATTTGTCTGACCCCTTCCACCGGCCCGCCGGTGCGGGGGTCGACGGACGGCAGGACATGCAGCAATTTCATGTTGACTTACTTCAGGGGGGCTTGGCCACCCACTCGGGGTTTGACGGGGCGGCAGGGCGAGCCAACGCAGAGCATGCGCGGTGGCATGTCGCCAAACACCGAGCTGCGCGCGCCGATGACTGCACCCTCTCCGATGGTCACGCCGGGGGCGATGAACACGTCCGCCGCGACCCAGGCTTGTGAGCCGATGGTGATGGGCCGACCCCGGATGGGGAAGTCGACCTGCTCGTGATCGTGGTCGCCCGCACACAGGTGACTGCGTTGCGAGACCACGGCGTGATCGCCGATGACGATGGGCCCGAGGCTGTAGAGGATGGCGTCGTCGCCGACCCAGGCCCGTTCACCGATGGTGACTTTCCAGGGGTAGGTGACGGTGACGGTGGGGCGGATCACCGTGTGTGGCCCCACCTTGGCGCCAAAGGCCCTGAGCAGCATCGCCCTGAAACCGTAGGCGAACTGCGGCGACCAGCGAAACAGCGTGGCTTGCACGAGCCACCACAGCTGCACGTACCAGCCAGGGCGGCCCCGAAACCCTGGCGGCAGCTTGAAGCGCGCCAGGTCCTGGACATCAAGGTTGTTCGAGCGCATGCAGGGCCTGGTTGAATCGTTCGAAGACGGCGGTCTCGCCGTAGCGTTGGCAAACCGCATGACGCAGGGCGGATAGCTCGGCGTGGCGGCGCGCGTAGAGCGCCGGTGCGCGCTGCATGGCGTGAACCAACTCGTTGACGGAGCCGTCGAAGGTTTCGATGTGGCCGGCCAGGTCGAGGTCGATCGCTGGCAATGGCGTGGTGATCAGCAGGGCGCCGCTGGCCAGCGCTTCGCAAACCTTGAAGGGGAACACGCCGTTGTCCATCTCGGTGATGGCGGCGTGTGGGTTGACGATGGCATCGCAACCCGACATCAAGCGGATGACATCTCGGTGTGCGACCGCGCCGTGGAACTCGATCGCATCCGGGTGACGCTCGGCGACCTCGCGAAGCCGATCGGTCAGGCTGCCGACACCGGTGACGACAAGCTTCCAGCGCTCAGGCATGCGGGGCACCAGCTCCAGCAGGGTCTGAGCGCCCTTGTCCACTTCCAGTCCACCGAAGTAGCCGAGTCGATGGGTGGCACTGGAGAACCGTTGTCGGTCTGGCAAGGTGGCGATGGCATCTTGCAGGACCGAGGGAAGCAAGAAACTTTGCCGCACGCGCGACGCGTACTGCTGCATGAGGTCCGCGTTGACGAACGTCACCATGTCTGCGCGAGGCAGCAGGCGCTGGAAGTACCACTGATCCAGGTGCGGCTTGGGATTGAGTCCGCGATGGCGAGCCAGTGGCAGGTCTTCGAGTTCCAGGATCAAGCGCGCGCCTGTGCGCGCCTGCAGCGCCATGCCCCAGCGTGCCTCGAAGGCGTAGGAGTTGTACAGCCAGATCAATTGCGGTTTGCGACGGGCGAGCTCGTCAATGAGCGAGCCCGCGTGCAGCACATTGAACAGCTTGCCGACCTTGCGATGCGGCAAACATGCCGGGCGCCACAGGGTCACCGCCGACTCGCCCACCACCGCCGCCTGGCCTTGCACTGGCTGAGCCAGTCGTTGCTCGGGGTGCCCGCTGTCGACGTAGTGCAGCTCGTAGCCCATGCGCTGCAGCAGCTTGGCCACCAACTCGATTTTTTTGGTGGCGCCGAGGTGCTCCGCCGGGAACCCAGGTGAGTAAGACGCCATCAGGACAGCCACTGGTTTCATGTGGTGACCTCTGCGGGTTGCGACTTGATCAGTGCGTGCACGGCTTGTTCGAACTTGCCCAGCACGGCCTCGTGCGACAGGTGCGCGAGTGCATGCTGGCGGCCCATGGCACCGAGGCGAGCTTGTTCCTGAGGAGAGCTGGCGAGCGCTCGGATGGCGGCAGTCAGCGCCGCTGCGTCACCCGGTTCGACGCGCACGCCGCATTCCGCCAGGACCTGGCCCAGCTGGGTCTCCAGCGTGGCCGTGCCGATCACGGGCTTGCCGCTGGCGAGCATGCCGGTGAGCTTCGATGGCATCACCAGGTCGGCTGCATCGGCCCTTTGGGGCAACACATGGATGTCAGCCATGTTGAGCAAGTCATTGAGCAACTCGAGCGGTTGCAAGGGCAGCCAACGCACGTTCTTCAGGTCGGCCGCGTGGGCCTTGAGCGTGGCTTCGGCGGCACCAGCGCCCACCATGACGAACTGGATCCGGGGCTCTGCCTGCAACGCCCTGGCCGCATCCAGGACCACTTCGATCCCCTGCTTTTGCCCCAGGTTGCCGGCGTACAGAACCACGGTGGCACCTTCAGGCAGTCCTGCCAGTTGTCGGCAGGGGTTGAGCGAGCGCGGGGTGTGCAAAGGGTGGATGGTCGAGACGTCCACCCAGTTGGGGAACTCGACGATCCGACGTGGATCGACGCCTTTTTGCGCCAGGCGTTCCACCATCTTTTGGGAGATGCTGGAGACGCGGTCAAAGCGGCGCATCAACCAGGACTCGATCCCCAGGGCCAGGCTTTGCAGTGTTTTGCCCCGCCCACCCAGTCCCATGGCGTGCATGGCGTCCACCTCGAAGTCCTGGACGTGCAGCCACACGGGGGTCCTGGTCAGCTTGCCCACCAGCCATGCGCCCGGGGCACAAGCCAGCGTGGGCACGACCAGCATGATCACCGATGGCCGTTGCCGCAGGCTCTGCCAAAGCAACGCCGGGAAGCTGGTGATGGCAAAACTGATCAGGTGCAGCATGCGCGTCTTGCCCGAGACCTTGTGCGGCACCCAAAGCGGGCAGCGCAGCACGCGCAGCTTGTCCTGCGACAGCGCCTGGTCCGTGCTGTAGCGCCATCCCACATAGCCCTCGCGGATGGCCCATTCCGGGTAGTAAGGCGGTGCCGTGACGACTTGAACCTGGTGTCCACGAAGGGCCAGCCAGCGCGCCATCTCACCCGAGTACTTGCCGATGCCCGTGAGCTCAGGCTCGTAGTTCAGGCCGTACAACAGGACCGAGAAGGCGGGCTGCTCTGTCTCTGTGCCAGGGGGGCTCACGCGAGCGCCAGCAACCGATGCGCGATGGCGGTCGTCGGGCGATGGGGGGTGTGATGCGCGGATCATGACGAGGAAATCACCGTGTTCGACGACCCGTTGGCATGTTCATGCCGCAAATCGCTGGCTGGTGTTTTGGCGGGCTTGAGTGTTGCGGAGACGCGCAGGTAGATCAGCAGGGCAAAGCAGACCCAGAACGCTTTCTGGAACGTTTCCACGATGAGCAGGCTGTGCGCGATGGAGAAAATCAGCAGCACGCCGGTGAGCAGCCCCAACACCTTTTGCAGGAAGTTGCCGTCCTGCCTGGCGCTGCGCATCACCCATTCGGCGAAGAAGCCCAACAAGAGCATGATGAGGGGCACACCCGTCCAACCCACGTCAAGGGCCAGGTCGCGCAACAGGGTCGGCCAGACGTTGTCGCCATAGCCCATGACGCGCAGGTAGCGGGTCGCTTCCATGCGGATGTCCTGGATGGTCATCTGATCTCGCACCTTGCCCATGCGCCGCATGGCGAAGGTCGCAGGCCCGGTGAAGTTGTACTGTCCCCAATACGGGCCGGGGAACTGCCCGTTGGGCATGTCGTAGTAGTAGACCAAGGTGGTCAAGGGCACCGTGACGTAACTGAAGCTCAGCAGCGCGTACTGCAGTTCTTCGGTGTTGCCGATCAGCTCCTCGACGAGAGGGGTCGGCGATGCCCGGTGGTATTGGTAGAGCGACACCATGGGTGGCGTCTCGCCACCACGGTCCTTGATGAAGGCCGTGGCGAAAAACCAGACCAAGGCCGCCGCACCGAAAATCAGCAAGGTGTAGACCGCGCCCTTGGCCCGACCCAGGCTTCGATCGATGAAGCGAAAGATGGAGCGCTGCGGGTCCATCATCGCGCCCATCACCGCGCCCAGCACAAGCAGGATGATGCCCAAACGCCCGCCCTGAATCATCAGCGCGTTGAACGCCACCATCAGGATGGACAGCAGCGCACCTGCGATCAGCACGCGGAACTGCCATCGCTTGAGGTTGAGCTTGGTTGCCACGCCTGCGGTGATCAGGCAAACGTAGACGGTCGAGGCCGATGCAAGGAACTCAAAGGACGCCAGCGGCCCGCCTCGCAAGATCATGGCGTTGGCGACCTTTTCGACGCGGATGGTTTCCAGCCCCTCGCCGCTCAGGCGTTGCCACAACCCCACCTTGCTGGTTGCCAGGCCGTCGTAGATGGCCGAGAAGGTGCCGAACAGGCCGATCAGGCCAATCGCAACCAACATCGGCAAAGTGATCTTCAACTCATCTGCGGCAGCGTCCTTGGGACGACTGGCGCGGGGCACCAGCAGCACCCCGATCAGGAAGGCGGTGTGGCAAAGCAGGATGTAGAGGATGTGCCGCGCCTCGACGTGCTCGCGGTTGATGAAGATCGGCAGCGCGTACGCGATGCTCTGGATCACCCAGGTGCCCGTCAACAGCACGACCGGATCGGTGTACCAGACCACGTTCTGGCGGCTCAGCTTCAGCATGCCGCGGCGGATCAACACCAGCGACAACAGCAGCGCCGCCAGCACATACCCCATTTCATTCATAAGCATGTCCTCGCGTGTGGCTCACCGTGTGCGCGCCCATTGTTTGCTGCCCTGGTCGAACCGGATGGCATTGTCGTAGCCCAGCGCCCTGATGGCAAAGGGGGGCAGGCTGGCCAGGACCTTGTCCGCCAGGATGAGGGCGCGGTCCGACAGCGACAGCGGACCATCGCAAACCTGCGTCAGCTCCGCGAAGTAGCGGTCCTTGGCCTCTGACAGCTGACCGGGTTGGATGCTGAAGGCGGCCAGCGCACTGTTGACCGCCAGCAGCTGGTTCTGGCGCGACATGCACACCCAGAGGTAATAGTCGCCCACCAGCTTGAGCTGCCGCAGGCGTGGCACGTCCACGCTGGACCAAAGGCTGCTGCGCCAGAAGGTCGATTCTTGCTGGATGTAGGGCAAACGTGGGCCGTAGGCGCCGCGCTGGATCAGCCCCGACCAGTAACGCCGGGTGCGTTCGACCTGGAACACCTGGCCCCGCTCATTGCGCAACACGGAAAGCCCGGTGAGCCAGTTCACCTCCGGGTCTTCCAGGGATTCAGCGACGACATCGAATGCCCACGGGAAGTACATGTCCCCGGCGTTGATGTAGGACTGCACTTCGCCGGTTGAGCGCTCGAACCCTTTGGCCACGGCGTCGTACATGCCCCGATCACGTTCGCTGATCCAGGTGATGCGCGGGTCGTTCAGCGAGGCCAGGTACTCTGGTGTGCCGTCTTGGGAGCCGCCGTCCACGATGATGTATTGCAGCTCGGCTCGGCCTTCGAGGAAGGCACTCTGGTTCAGGACCGATGCGATCGTCTCCGGCAGGAAGGCCCGCGCGTTGTAGCAAGGCGTGACGACCGTGAACTTACGCGGGCGCATGCGCTTCTCCTGTCGCGTGCGAGATGGGGCCTTGCGATGCTTGCCTGAGCACCTCGACCACTCGCCCGATGCGACGGCCGTCATAGCAAGCACGCGCCGCATCGCGCTGTTCCTTCTGGCCTGCGGCACCAGCCTGGCGTTGCACGATCAGATCGGCGAACACGGCGGGGTCGTCCGAGATGCCAAAGCATTGCTGCCCCGCTTCGGCCAGACCGGTCATCGCGATGGGGGTTGCCACCAGCCCGGCCGGTGTGAAGAGCATCTCGATGCACTTGGTGTAGACGCCACTGCCGGCAAAAACCGGGTTGATGAGGACGCGAGCGCTGCGCAAGATGGGCTCGGCTTCTGGCGGGTTCTCGATCAAGGCGACCCCCGCTCTTTCAGCCGCTGCACGCACCTCCGGGGACGGACGCGACCCAGCGATGAAGGCCTTGAGGTCGGGCAAGCGCTGGCGCAGTTGAGGCACAACTTTGTCGAGGAACCACACGATGCCTTCGACGTTGTTGGGCTGGTAGAGGTTGCCCAGGTAACCCACGTGATAGCCCGGTGACCAATCGGCTTCCTGGCTGACACGCTGTGCCCAGTTCTGCTCGACCACCAGGGGCAACCATTCACCGTGGCGGTGGCCGCGCGCGTGCCAATGCTTGGCGTCATCCGGCGAGCAATCGAAATACCAGGCGGAGCTTGAAAAAATCGACTCTTCGAGCTCGTCGATGCCCTGGACGTTGAGCCAGGTGTTGACCCGCTCTTTGATGCCCTTGGCCCGCTCGTGGATGAAGCGTGCGTAGCGGGACTCGATGTTGTGGGACCGGTAGACGATGCGCAGCTCGAAGGCCTTGGCGATCTGCTGCGCAGCCGAGTAGGCAAAAGGGCCTTCCAGCAACAAGGCTTGGGGGTCAAAGCCCTTCAGGTCAGCCTGGACCTGGGCCCAGTCTGCCGTTGTCAGCAGGCGGCGGCGAGCATAGCCGGGCAGGCCGAGGGTGAGGTGCGAGTTGGCGAACTTGCCTTTTTCGTCGAGCACCGTGAGCGAATGCAGCACCTGCCGCATGGGCGAGTCGGCCGCCGGCACCTCTTCGCCCAGCGCTGCGTTGCGCCAGCAAACGAGGTGGATCAGCACCCCTTGCGCGGCCAGGGCCTGCAGGCGGCGCCAGACATCGAGGCGACCGCCGTGGTTCATCGGGTAAGGCAGCTCGTGGTAGACCACCACGAGGCGCAGCGGGGTGGATGCGGCACTCATGCGCTCAGCTCGCTTTCTGCATGGCTTGCATCACCACCTCGGACTCGGCCCGTGCCGCAGCGTCCATGCGCTTGGCCAGGGTGGGGGTCCAGGTGTGGTGCAGCATCGTGAAGGTCCAGCCATCCTGCTCGGCTTGCGACAGCAGGTACTCCAGCACGTCGCCGTGTACAGACTGCACGTACTTCTCGGGGTTTTCTCGCGGCACGAAGTGGTCGAAGAACGCAGGGTGTGCGGCCTGCAGCGTGGGCATCAGCTCGGTGTAGCTCTGCTTTTGCGAGTTGGACCAGAACAGCTGGTCTTTCGGCGCGCGGCCGTCAAAGCCCCACAGGCCCACGTGCTTGCTCAGGTTGCAGCCCAGCGGCAGCAAGAGCTTGTTGAGCACATTGCCCAGCGGGGGCAGCGAAAAGTTGACCGCGAGGTCGTCGTGCACGCGCGTCTGCGTGCCGTTGGGGATGGGCACCAGGCGGTTCGCGTAGGCGCTGAACTCGCGCCTGACGATGAAGTCGAAGTAGTCTGGGTAGACAAACAGCACGTCGGGCGACTCGCCCAGGCGCGCATGCAGGTCTTTGCGAAAGGCCCGGGCGAATTCGGTGAAGCCGAAGTGGTAGATGGCGTCCCCGGCCGCGACGATGTGCGGCTGGATGTGGTGCCACAACTCGGCGTCTCGCACGATGGTGTTGCAGACCACGCGAGCGCCGTCCTGCCAGTCGCGCCCACGTGCCCGCTCCAGCGAGGGGCCGGTGCCGAACACGGTGCAGCGCTCGAAGCCTTGGGCCTTGATGGCCTGGATGTGTTGCAGCAACCGCGCCTGCGCGACGTCCTGGTCCTGGATGCCATGGACGTAGGTGCCTGCTTCGCACCAGCTCCAGCCGTCCATCGGGTTGCGGACGTGGTCCACGTTGAAGATGCCGCCGTGCAAGCGTGCCCAACCTGGCAGGTCATCGAGGGTGGTGCCAAAGAGCAGAACTGGAGCCGGCGACAGCAAGGTGCCCAGGCCGAAGTGGCGCGTGACACGGATGTCGGCGCGGGCCTGCGGAAAGAAGTACGCCGCGCGAGCCGTCACTTCCTTGATCTCGTCAGGGGTGGCATGGGGTGCGACGATGCTGACGCGAGAGCTGCGCTGCGAGCCTGCGAAGGCATGCACCAGGGCCGAGAAGGTGCCCTTGATGGCTGCTTTGAGGGATGAGGTGAACTTAGCCATGGAACCAGTGGATGGCGAGGGCGGACATGCCGGTCAGCAGGACCAGGGGCCCGAGCGACGTGCCCTTCTGAAAGGACAGGGCGCCGAAGTCGAACGCCCTTGACGAATGCCAGATGGCGTAAGTGCTGTAGAAGGCCAGGTTGACCACCAGCATGGCCAGCGGCAGGCCGATGGCGCCTTGCCAGCGATAGAAAGCGAAAGCCAGGACGATCAACAGCACACCGGTGACGCCGTTGGCGATGTGCCAGACGATGTGGTTGGTCAGGCTGTAGAGTTGGATGTGCATGGCACCCACGCGCTCCACCAGGAACGCGAACGACATCAGGCACCAGAAGGATTCGGAAACGAAGCTCACTTGGCTTCCCGTGAACTGCAGTGCCCATGGCAAGCCCCACATCACGGCGATGGCGCCAGCAACGTAAACCCACAGCGACAGGGCCATGCCGCGTTGAGCCAATTGAAGCTGCTCCTGTCGCTGGCCGCGGGCGTGCATCTCGGCCAGGGTTGGCAGCTTGCTGTAGAAAGGCGCCGAGCTGAACTGGGTGACCACCGTCATGATGCGCAATGCGAGCAAGTAAGCCGCCACCTCTCCTGCAGGCGCCACTTGGCTGTACAGCACACCACTGAGTTGCACCACGCCATTGCTCATCAACATGCCGACGCCGCTGCGCCAGGCCGCTGGCCACAGCGTTTTCATGATGGCGGGCTCGGGCTTGTGAGGGGCAAGCCGCAGCTCCGGGTGGGTCGCGTAGAGCAGGCGCCGAAGGCGCAGGGCATTGAAAACCAACCAGGCCTGGTTGCTGACGACCAGGGCCAGCAGCCCGCCATCAAGCACGAGCACCAGGAACGAGCAAGAAATCTGGCCCATGGCGGTCAGGATTTCCCAACGACGCATCACCGCAATCTGGTTCAGCCCCTGCAGGGCCGAGCCGAATACCTGCCCCCATACAGCGCCCAGGGATGTTGTGGCAACCAGGGCCCACGCCAGCCATGCATCGCGGGGGTCTGCCAGGGCCGAGGCCGGTTTGAGCAGCACGAGGGTGCCACCGATGCAAAGCAGTCCAGTGGCAACGAGGCCGCAGCGAAGGTAGAGCCAGTGGAGCGTTCCGTACACCACACCAAGCGTCTGGGTGTTGGTCGTCGTTTGGGCACGAGCCTTGACCGTTTTCATCTGGCGCAAGTCCTCCACGCTGGCGCCGCCGTTGGCGTAGGAAAGCAAGCGAGAGAACGTGGGCGCCAGGCCGAAATCAAGCAGCAACAGCAGGGTGGCCAGTGTGGCGAACAACTGCCAGATGACGATTTCTTCCGGGGAGAACTTCACCAGCACCAGCGGCAGCACCAGCACGACGGACAACAACCGAGTGCCCAGGCTGCCCCAGGTGGTGAAGGTGGGAGAGTGCCAAAGGCGCAGGAGCAAGGGCTTCATGACATCAGACTCAGGCGTGACCTGCTGGGGTCACACCGGGTCGTGCAGGCGACCACTGATGCCACCAGACAGGTCCAGGCAGGCGCCGGTCATGAAGGGGCTGCGGTCCGAACACACGAAGGCTGCCAGCTCGGCGACCTCTTCGGGTGTGCCGATGCGACCGATGGGGTGGTGAGCTTCAAGCTGTGCAAACGCTTGCGGTTGGCCGTCAAAGCCGGCCTTGAGCATCGGGGTGCCGATGGCAGCCGGACAGATGGCGTTGACGCGAACCTGTCCGCCCAGGTCAACCGCCATGGCGCGCACCATGCCCGACAGCGCCGATTTGCTGGTGGCATATGCCACGAAGCCGGGCTTGGTCAGGCGCTCATGGATGCTGGAGATGGCCAGCACGCTGCCATGACGCGCCTTCAATTCCGGCAGGAAGGCCTGTGTCAGCCAGAAGGGCGCCATCAGGTTGACGTTGAGGGTGGTCTGCCAGTCTTCGGGCGAAAGCTCGTCCGTTGGCTTGACCACCTGGAAGGCTGCGTTGTGCACGATGGCCGAGAGCTCGCCGCCCGTTTCGGCACGCAGCGCGGCGATCAGCGCGGCACCACCAGGCGTGTCAGGGCTGGAGAGGTCAGCGAGGCTGCCCACCACGTGAGAGGCGCGGTCCAGCGCCACGCGGTCGGTGGAGACCACCCGCCAGCCCTGGGCTTCGAACACAGCGACGAGCGCGCGCCCGATGCCGCCAGCGGCACCGGTGATCAGCGCGACGCGCTCGCCATGCGTGCTCATGCCTTGGCCACCCCCAGGAAACCGAACAGCGTGTCGATCGCGTGCAGGCTGCAGCGGATGACGCCGTCAACGGTGTTCGAGCCGTTGTGCGAGCCGAAGATGGTGTTGGGCATGCTGCGCAGCGGCGAGTCCATCGGCAGCGGCTCGACTTCGAACACATCGAGACCGACCGAGTGCACGACACCGTCCTGCATCGCCTGGATCAGCGCGGGCTCATCGATCAGCGGGCCGCGGGCCACGTTGACGATGCGCACGCCCTGCTTGACCTGCTTGAGCACGTCGGCGTTGAGCATGTGGTGGCTGCTGGGCGTGAGCGCGCAGGTGAAGGCGATGAAATCGGCCTCACCGATGCGCTGTGGCCAGGGGGCCATCTCGACGCCTGCCGGCGGCGTTTCCTTGTAGAAGGGGTCGTAGGCGACGATCTTCATGTCGCTGGCCAGCGCGCGGCGGGCCAGGTTGCGACCGATGTCGCCCATGCCCACCAGGCCCAGGGTGCGACCCGACAGCGACAGGCCACGGGGCTTGGGCCACTCACCGTTGCGCACACCGCGGTCGATCTGGAAGGTCTCGCGCGCCAGCGCCGAGATGTAGGACATGCCCACATCGGCCACCTCGCCGCCGAACATGTTCGGGCAGTTGATGATGGGGAGCCCCAAGTCCTTGCAGGCGGCGAAGTCGACGTTGTCGACGCCGATGCCCCACTTGACGGCGGCCTTCAAGTTGCCGGCCTTGCCAGCGGTGAACACCTCGCGGTTGGCGGGGTCGTCACCGATGATCCAGCCGTCGTGCTGGGGCACGAGCTGCTTGAGTTCTTCGACGCTCAGGGTCTGGACCACGTTGGGCGTGGTCAGCTCGACGCCGGCCTTGGCGAAGATCGGACGGAACTCGTCGATCATGCGCAGCATCGGGGGGCAGGTCACGAGGACTTTCATGGCTCAGGCTCCCTTGCTTGCGTTGCGCGCGACGTACATGGACATGGCTTCGGCCATCTCCCAGCTCTCGGCGTCGTCGATGTCGATGGATTCGGTCTTGCGCTGCTCCAGCATGCGGGCCTTCAGGCCAATGCGGGCGTTGGCGGCGGCAAAGCTCTGGCCGGTGAAGACGAAGAGGTTGGAGTTCTCTTCGAACCAGGGCTCGAGGTCCTGCGTGCGGATCAGGTTCTTGGGGTCGTGGTTCACCGCGCTCATGTCGGCGCGGTAGAAGCGTGTCTGGTGCTTGTTGACGGTGAACACCGAGTCGTGCGCGCCGCTGGCCATGCCTTCCTTTTGCAGGGCAATCGCCTGACGGATGGTGTCGGCCGTCATCAGCGGGTTGGTGGTGTGCGTCATCAGGTAGATGTCGGCGGGGACGTTGGCCACGTCATCACCCAGCACCAGGTTCATGCTGACGAAGTCACCGCAGATTTCGGGCTTGCGGTCGCGGATGAGCACGCGCTCGCGGTCGACCAGGCCGTTCTCGGCAAGGATGTGACGAGCATCGGTGTTGATGACGACGAGGTCGATCTCTTCAACGCTCAACAGCGTGTCGAGCACCCACTGGAACAGCGGCTTGCCATTGAAGAGGCGGAAGTTCTTGCCCTTGACGCGCTCGCTGTTGGCCTTCATAGGCAGCAGCGCGACGATGCGGGGTTTTTGGGAAGTCATGACAGCAATGCCTTGAGAAAAAACTCAACGGGGATAGAAATAGCTTTCCTTGTGCTCACGCGACATGCGGCGATGGAAATGGTTGCCGCGATAGGAGCCGGTGAACTGCATGAAGCGGTAGGTCAGGATGGCCTTGAAGTGCTGGCGCATGCAGCGTTGCTGCAGGGCCGCGCCCAGGTCCAGGAAGACGGCGCTGAAGAAGTAGCGCGAGACGTCGGCCCAGCTCAGGTGCACCTCCGGCATGATGTATTGCAGGGCGATGGCTTCGCGCTCGAAACGGCGGCGCACCTGCGTCCAGCTCTCGCTGTGCAGGTGGTAGACCGCAGCGGGCGCCACGTAGGCGATCTTGTGCCCGCAGGCCACCAGGCGCTTGGCCAGGTGCATGTCCTCCAGGCCGGTGAGCTCCTCGTCGAAGGGGTGGTCGACCCAGACGGACTTGAGCATCGCGGCGTTCGCGTTGTTGCAGTAAAAGCCCTTCTGCGGGATCTTGGAGACAGCAGGGAAGTACTTGCCGAAGATCTGGCACTCGCTGAAGTGGCTGTCTTCGTTGCCCACCTGGCCACCGTAGGTGTAGGCGATGTCGTCCTTGCCGAGCGGCGCCACGAGATCGGCGATCCAGCGCGGGCCGGTGGGGATGCAGTGGCCGCTGACGAACACCAGCGCATCGCCGGTCGCGGCTGCGCACCCGATGTTCAGCGACCGACCAAAGGAAAACTCTTCCTTCTTGATCGGCACGACCCGGGTCGGGAACTCATTGGCGATCTTGACCGTGTTGTCGGTGGAGCCGGAGTCCACGATCACGGTCTCGATCTCGATGCCATCGCGGTGCTGGTTCTGGATGCCTTCGAGCAGGGCACGCAGGTGCTTTTGCTCGTTGTACGTGCGGATGACGATGCTGACCTTCATGACAGGGGGATCACTGCTTGACCAGGTCGGCCTCGTTGCCCAGCAGCATGGCGCGGGTCTTGGCGGGTGAGGCCGCGATCAGGTCGGCGATGAAGCGGTCCTGCAGCTTGTACGCTTGTTCTTTGTCGGTGTCGATGGTCGACACACGCACCAGCAGGCCATCAGGCGTGTAGCCCTTGATCAGGCCGTTCTTGACGCGGGCCACGTTCTGCTCGAACCAGCCGCGAACCAGGTAGTCGCCCGAGCGGATCCAGTAGGTGATCGGCTCGTTGCGGGGGCCGAGCTTGGCCACCAGGCGCATGTTGGGGATGTCGAGCTTGCCGCCCTCGACCAAGGTGCTGCCCTTGGCGGGCGTGTCGATGACAAAACCCTGCCCCACGTAGCAAACCTCGGGCTTGTGCACCTGCATGGCGCGACTTTGGTCCGCACCGTAAGCCAGCGACAGCATCACGCGTTCGCCCTTGTCGTTGACGTAGGTGCGCGAGAGGTTGTCGGTGTAGTAGCGCGCCAAGGAGGCCAGCACCTCGGGGTTGACGATCTGCTGAACGGCCGCAGGCTCCAGGTACCAGGCACCGAAGGACTTGGGCACCAGCTCCTCGAGTGAGGTTTCAGGCTTTTGCCCGGGTGCGTAGAGCTGCTTGGGCGTCAGGGCGATGGCGGTGGCGGCAGCCGCCACCATCACACCGGTCAGAACGAAGGCACGGATCCTCATGGGGCTCAACCTTGTTTGCTCAGGAAGTCCTGGTAGGCCAGGGCGATGCCGTCTTTCAGCGTGGTGCTGGCTCGCCAGCCCAGGCCGCTCAGGCGCGAAACGTCCATCAGCTTGCGGGGTGTGCCGTCAGGCTTGCTGGTGTCAAAGGTCAGGTCGCCAGCAAAGCCGACCACCTCGATCACGGTTTGTGCCAGCTCGCGGATGGTCACGTCGGTGCCGGTGCCGATGTTCACGAGCGGGCCGTCGTAGCCCTTTTCCATCAGGTGCACGCAGGCGTCGGCGAGGTCGTCTGCGTAGAGGAACTCGCGCATGGGCGTGCCAGTGCCCCAGACCACGAGTTCGCGGTCACCACGTTGCTTGGCTTCGTGGGCCTTGCGGATCAGGGCGGGCAGCACATGGCTGTTGTTGAGGTCGTAGTTGTCGTTGATGCCGTACAGGTTGGTGGGCATCACCGAGATGTACTGGCGACCGAACTGGTGGTTGTAGGCCTCGCAGAGCTTGATGCCAGCGATCTTGGCGATGGCATAGGGCTCGTTGGTGGGCTCCAGGGGGCCGGTCAGCAGGCAGTCTTCCTTCAGGGGCTGTGGGGCCAGCTTGGGGTAGATGCAGCTCGAGCCCAGGAACATCAGGGCTTGCGTGCCGGCCAGGTGAGCGCCATGGATCAGGTTGGCTTCGATGACCAGGTTCTGGTACAGGAAATCGGCGCGGTAGGTGTTGTTGGCGTGGATGCCGCCCACCTTGGCCGCTGCGATGAACAGGTAGTCGAACTTCTGCTCGGCCAGGAAGGCGTGCACGGCCGCCTGGTTCAGCAGGTCGAGTTCGCTGCGGCTGCGGGTGACCACCTGGGAGTAGCCGGCGGCTTGCAGGCGGCGCACGATGGCGCTGCCCACCATGCCGCGGTGGCCCGCGACGAAGATCTTGGCGTTCTTGTCCATGGCGCGCGGGCTCACTCGTGGTAGTCGTAGGCCTGGTAGCCGGCCGACTTGACCAGGCTGTCGCGCTTGGCCGAGGTGTAGTCGCTTTCGACCATTTCCTTGACCAGCTCGGGCAGGGAAATCTTGGGCGTCCAGCCCAGCTTTTCACGGGCCTTGGTCGGATCGCCCAGCAGGGTCTCGACTTCGGTCGGACGGTAGTAGCGCGGGTCGACGCGCACGATCACGTCACCGACCTTGCACTTGGCCAGCATCTCGCCATTGACCGGCTCGACCTTGGTCACGCGGCCGACTTCCTGTTCGGCTTCGCCTTCGAACGCGACGGTCACGCCCAGTTCCTTGGCCGCGAACTCGACGAATTGGCGCACGCTGAACTGCACGCCAGTGGCGATGACGAAGTCTTCGGCCTTGTCCTGCTGCAGCATCAGCCACTGCATTTCGACGTAGTCCTTGGCATGACCCCAGTCACGCAGGGCGCTCATGTTGCCCAGGTACAGGCAGTCCTGCAGACCCAGTGCAATGCGGGCGATCGCGCGGGTGATCTTGCGGGTCACGAAGGTCTCGCCACGCAGCGGGCTTTCGTGGTTGAACAGCACGCCGTTGCAGGCGTACATGCCATAAGCCTCGCGGTAGTTCACCGTGATCCAGTAGGCGTACATCTTGGCCACGGCGTACGGGCTGCGCGGGTAGAAGGGGGTGGTCTCCTTCTGGGGGATCTCTTGCACCAGGCCGTACAGCTCGGAGGTGGAAGCCTGGTAGAAGCGGGTCTTCTTTTCCAGGCCCAGGATGCGGATGGCTTCGAGCAGGCGCAGGGCGCCGATGCCGTCGCAGTTGGCCGTGTACTCGGGCTCTTCGAACGAGACGGCCACGTGCGATTGGGCCGCCAGGTTGTAGATCTCGTCAGGCTGCACCTTCTGAACGATGCGCACCAGCGAGGTGGAGTCGGTCAGGTCGCCGTAGTGCAGCACGAAGTTGCGGTTGTCGACGTGCGGGTCCTGGTAGAGGTGGTCGATGCGGTCGGTGTTGAACAGCGAGGAGCGGCGCTTGATGCCGTGCACCTCGTAGCCCTTCTTGAGCAGGAACTCGGCAAGGTAGGCGCCGTCCTGGCCGGTCACCCCTGTGATCAATGCGACTTTTTTACTCATGATGCTGCTGCTGGAAGGAATGGATCAAAACTCGTTGACGGCGACGCCAACAATGCTCACGGAAGATTTTTTGACCGACGTGATGAGCTTTTTCATGTCGTCGGTGCGGCTGGTGTCGCGACGGGCCACCACCACGGCGGCACCGCACGCGGCGGCGATCACGCGGGCGTCGGAGCCGGCCGAGGCGGCAGGGGTGTCCACGATCACGTAGTCGAATTTGTTGAGAAGCTCTTTCATGAAGAGCCCGAAAGCCGGGCGTTGGACCAGCTCGAGCGGGTTCGGCGGGGTCACGCCAACGGGCAACAGGAACAGGCTGGGCAGGTCGGGCACCGGGCGGATGACGTTGCTGGCCGATCGTCCCGAGAGGATGCCGCTGAGGCCGACCTTGCTCTTGATGTTGAAAAGCTCGTGCAGGCGAGGCGAGCGCATGTCGGCGTCGACCAGCAGCGTGCGTCCACCCAGCTGACTGAACGCCACCGCCAGGTTGGCCGCCAGGTAGGACTTTCCGTCGCCTGTGGCCGCGCTGATGATGGCTGCCGCCTTTTTCTTGCCTTCGCCAGAGAAAACGGTGGAGATGAGCTGGCTGCGCAGGTCGCGGAAGGCTTCGGCCGACTCGCTGAATGGGTGGGACGCGGCCACCAGTTCTTCGCTGATCTTCTGCTCAGCCGTGGATGGTGAATACGGATAATGAAACTGTTGCGACAGGGCCCACAGCACGTCTTCGCGCTTGACGAGGCCCAGGGCCACAGCGGCTTCGCCGAACTTGACGCCGTGTTCGCGCTGGTAGACGAGGACTTCCTCGACCTGCTCGGGGCTCAGGTTGTTGGCATCACGGATGATGTCGCCGATGGACTTCTCGGCAGGGCGTTGGGGTGCTGCGCCCGGATTGGGGGTCGGAATCATGTCGTGAACGGCCTTTAGCTGCGGGGGGCGGTCAGTTCGGGCAGGGTGCGCGATTCGGTGTCGGTGGCGGTCTTCTTGCGCCACGGCAGGGCCCGGGGTTCAGGCTTGTTGCGCGTGGGGATCGAGCCCAGCACCGGCAGCTCCAGCAGCTCCGTGACGTCAAAGTCGGTGCGCAGGCGGCGATCGCGGATTTCCAGCAACAGGCCCACGATCACGGACAGCATGCCGCCAGCCAACACGGCCAGGACCATGTTGATCATGATGCGAGGCGAGGAGGGCTCGGAGGGCGGCATGGCCTGCTTGATGACCGAGACGTTCGTCTGGTTGCTCTGGCCCTCAATGGCCACTTGGCTCAAACGTGCGTTGATGGTCTCGTAAGAACGCTGGGCGCTTTCGACATCGCGCAGCAGCACCGATGCCTCGTCGCGTTGCTCTTTGAGCTTGAGGATCTTTTCGCGCTGTTGCTCCAGGGCCTCGCGGATCTGGGCTTCACGCTGTTGGCTCACAGCGCTGTTGATGGCCACGCTGGTGTTCACGCGGCTGGCTTCGGCGGCGATGCGGTCGCGCAATTCGTTGATGCTCGCCTGTGCTTCGATGACCTGGGGGTGAGCCGATCCGAGGCGAGAGTTCAGCTCCTTCAGGCGTGCCTCCTGCCGGGACATCTCGGCTTTGAGCGTCGAGACCACGGGGTTGTTGAGCACTTCCTGGCTGCTGCTGCTGGCCTTTGCCTTGCGGCTGCTGGCTTCGGCGCTCATGGTCTGCACTGCAACGAGTTGTGAAGACAGCTCATTGAGGCGGGCGTTTTCGACGTCCAGGCGCTCGTCGGTTGCGATGAGGCCCTTTTCCTTTTGATAAGCGGACAAGCGGCCTTGGGCTGCCTCCAGGCGCTCACGCGCCAACTTGGCTTGAGATTCGAACAGCGCGCCAAACTGGCGAGCCGGCTCGATGCGCAACTCCAGCGTGGTGTTGATGTAGCTCTGCACGAAAGCGTTCGCGATCGCTGCCGCAAAGGCGGGATCTGCGGCTTCGTAGGAGAACGAAATCACGCTGGACTCGCGAGACGGGCGCACTTCCAGACCGGCCTGGAGCAAACCAGCCAACCAGGCCTCGAAGGAGCCGACCCCTGAGGTCTTCTCTTGCCACTGAGCGCGCATTTCCGTGCTCTCGGTCAGGCGCAGGGCGCGCACCGCACCTCGCGCCACCCGTTCGCTCTGGATCAGGTCCATCTGGGTGGCCATGTAGCCGGGGGTCAACATCGCAGGCAGCACCATGCCGGCGATCGGGTCGGGTGACTTGACGTCAACGAGCACCGAGGCCGAAGCCGTGTACTTCTTGGGCAGCAGCAGGACGCCGGCCAGGACGGTGAGGACCACCGCCAGGAAGACGGCCAGCATGATGCGCCAGCGGGCTTTGAAGATGATCAGGAGCTGACTAGGTGACATGTTCTGTCAATCGTTGGGTGTACAACCTCACGCCTTTTGGGCGGTGAGCTGGGCTTCTTCTTCCTTGTTGCCAGGGATGAAGCGGCCGATCAGGGTGTCCGTGGCCACGGTCAACATCGTCGCGATCATGAAAAGCATGATCCCGGCGAACCCGTGGACAAAACCCTGGCCAGCCTCGTCGCCGAAATAGTAAGTGACCAGCACCAGGGTGATGACGCGGATCACGTTGGAGGCAAAGGAAATCGGCAGGATCAGCAGCGCAATCAAGATGTTTCGCTTCGGGTTGGTGTAGCCCATCATGCTCATGTAGAACACGCCGATGGCTTCCAGGGCGAAGATCGAGTTCAGGCCGGCGCAGGCATCGGCGACCAGGAGTTGGTACTGTCCGATGCTCAGGGTTACGCCCGTGCGGCCCATGGGGTAGCCGGCGGCGTGCAGGGCGGCCTCGGCCACAACAGAGACGCCCATTTTCAGGGGCGCGGTCACCACCATGACCAGGATCTGGGGCAGGGGGATCAGGAAAATGAGGAAGAAAATGGGAAAGGCCATGATCTTGACCCCGCGCCAACCCTTGAGGCTGAGCAAGATGGCGATCACCAGGGGGATCTGGGAGGAGGCCTCAAATTCCGGAAAGTCCTGTGAGCGGCCGATGACGTAAAAAAACACCGCCACGAGCATGAACAGGCTGGCCGGAATGAATTTGTTTTGATCCGGGGCCGCCATGAGGTCTGGCCAACGCTTCCAGACCAGCCAGATGGTCAGGGCCAGCATGACGGGGCCGTGCCCCTGACCTTCCTGCGACCAGACTTGGGCGTCCAGTTTCATGTACGTCGGGACGTACATCGCCAGCAGGCCGATGGCCAGGGCGATCAGCTCCATGAGCGGGATGGCGTTGCCTGCTGGCGCGCTGGCGGGCTGCGCGGGGGCTTGGAGCGAAGACGAAGACGTACTCATGGGTGCACGGGTCGATCGACAGGAGGCTCGCCTGCTCACCCTGTTCTGCCAAACCGACGAGGGGTCGGGTTGAGGCGGTTGGGCGGTCAGGCAAGAGCTGGTTGGTTGGGGTGGCGCGGGTTGCGAGAGGTGGGTAGACTGCGTTTCCTCCCGCAAGTTCCTTGGCACACCCCCCTGACTGAGCGTTCCGCGCCCCGTTTCATGGCGGGCCAAGTGTAAAGGGACTGCGTGACAGCTTGACATGGGAAGCACCCCTGGGTACCGCTCAAGTGAGGTGGGTGCTGGTCTGGTCGGCACGCCTGTCGCACTCGGCCAAGACAGGGCGTGGTGGCATACTCCGCGCCCATGATCCTGATCACTGGCGGCGCCGGCTTCATCGGCGGAAATTTCGTCCATCACTGGCTGGCGCGCCACGGCGAACAGGCCGAGCCGGTGGTGGTGTTCGACAAGCTGACCTACGCCGGCAACCCCCACACCATCGCCAACCCATTGAAGTCTGGGCAGGCCACCTTGGTGCAGGCGGACATCGCCGACCGCGATGCCGTGCGCGCTGCCTTGGCGCAACACAAGCCGCGAGCCATCCTGCACTTTGCGGCCGAGAGCCACGTCGATCGCTCCATCCACGGCCCCGGCGAGTTCATCCACACCAACATGGTGGGCACGTTCTGCCTGCTGGAAGAGGTGCGCGCCTACTGGGGCGCCATGAACGAGGCCGACAAGGCCGCCTTCCGATTCCTGCACGTCAGCACCGACGAGGTCTACGGCTCGCTGGGTGACGCCGATCCGGCTTTCTCGGAAACCACACCCTACGCCCCCAACAGCCCGTACTCGGCCAGCAAGGCCGGCAGCGACCACCTGGTGCGGGCTTACCACCACACCTACGGCCTGCCCACGCTGACGACCAACTGCAGCAACAACTACGGGCCGTATCACTTCCCGGAAAAGCTCATCCCGCTGATGATCCTCAACGCGCTGGAGGGCAAGCCCCTGCCGGTGTACGGCGACGGGCTGAACATCCGCGACTGGCTGTACGTGCGCGACCACTGTGAGGCCATCTGCCAGGTGCTGGAAAAGGGCACGCTGGGCGAGACCTACAACGTGGGCGGCATCAACGAGATCCGCAACATCGACGTGGTGCACACGGTTTGCCGCATCCTCGACGAGCTGCGCCCGCGCGCCGATGGTTCGAAATACGAAAGCCTGATCACCTATGTGAAGGACCGCCCCGGCCACGACCGCCGTTACGCGATCGACCCGACCAAGATCCAGCGCGACATCGGCTGGCAGCCGGCCGAGACCTTCGCCTCGGGCATCCGCAAGACGGTGCAATGGTTCCTGGACAACGGCGAGTGGATCGACACCGTGCGCTCGGGTGCCTACCGCGACTGGATCGCGCAGAACTACGCGGAGCGTGCATGAAGATCCTGCTGCTGGGCTGTGGTGGCCAGGTCGGGTGGGAGCTGCGACGCTCGCTGGCGCCCTTGGGTGAGCTGGTGGCACTCGACTTCAACACCCCTGGCCCAGCCGAGGCGCCCGAGCTGAAGCCCGATTTCACCGACCCGGCACAGGTGGCCGAGATCGTGCGACGCGTGCGGCCTGATGTGATCGTCAACTCGGCGGCCCACACGGCCGTCGACAAGGCAGAGGCCGAGCCCGATGTGGCGCGCCTGATCAACGCGACGACGCCGGGCCTGGTGGCGCAAGCCGCAGCCGAGAACGGTGCCTTGCTGGTGCACTACAGCACCGACTATGTGTTCGATGGCTCGGGCGACGCGCCGCGCGACGAATCGGCACCCACCGCGCCCCTGAACGTGTATGGCCAGACCAAGCTCGAAGGCGAGCAGTTGGTGCAAGCCAGCGGCTGCCGACACCTGATTTTTCGCACCAGCTGGGTGTATGCGGCGCGCGGTGGCAATTTTGCCAAAACCATGCTCAAGCTCGCGGCCGAGCGCGACGCGCTGAAGGTGATCGCCGACCAGCATGGCGCACCCACTGGCGCAGATCTGCTGGCCGACGTCACGGCGCATGCCATCCGCAGCGTGAGCCAGCCTGGCGGCGACGCTCGCCTGGGTCTGTACCACCTGGTGGCATCGGGCGAGACCACCTGGCATGCCTATGCCAGCCACGTCATCGAATGGGCGCGTGCCAACGGCCTGCCGGTGAAGGTGGCCGCCGACGCGATCGAAGCCGTGCCGACCACGGCTTACCCCACGCCCGCGAAGCGTCCACACAACTCCCGCCTGGACACCTGCCGGATCCAGGCGGCTTTTGGCTTGAGCCTGCCGCATTGGCAGGTCGGGGTCGATCGCATGCTCACCGAGATTTCAGGGAAGTGATCTCCACCATGAAGCGCAAAGGCATCATCCTGGCCGGGGGCTCCGGCACCCGGCTGCACCCGGCCACGCTGGCCATCAGCAAGCAACTGCTGCCGGTGTACGACAAGCCGATGGTCTATTACCCGCTGAGCACGCTGATGCTGGCCGGCATCCGTGACATCCTGCTGATCAGCACCCCGCAGGACACGCCGCGCTTTCAGGCGCTGCTGGGCGACGGCAGCCAGTGGGGCGTGAACATCAGCTATTGCGTGCAACCCAGCCCGGACGGGCTGGCGCAGGCCTTCGTGCTGGGCCGCGATTTCGTGGGCAACGACCCCAGCGCGCTGGTGCTGGGCGACAACATCTATTACGGCCACAACCTGCAGGGCCTGTTGCACAACGCTGCCAACCGCGATGTCGGCGCCAGCGTGTTCGCCTACCACGTGCAGGATCCGGAGCGCTACGGCGTGGTGGCCTTCGATGCCGACAAGCGTGCTCTGTCGATCGAAGAAAAGCCGGCTTCGCCCAAGAGCAACTACGCGGTCACGGGCCTGTACTTCTACGACAACCAGGTGTGCGACATCGCTGCGTCGATCAAGCCGAGCGCCCGGGGCGAATACGAGATCACCGATGTCAACGCGATCTACCTGCAGCAAGGTCAGCTCAGCGTCGAGATCATGGGCCGGGGCTATGCCTGGCTCGACACCGGCACCCACGACAGCCTGCTTGAAGCCAGTCAGTTCATCGCCACGCTGGAAAAGCGCCAGGGCCTGAAGGTGGCCTGCATCGAAGAGATCGCTTACCGCTCGGGCTGGATCACCGCCGAGCAGGTCGAAAAACTCGCTCAACCCATGCTCAAGAACGGCTACGGCCAGTACCTGCGCAAGGTGCTGCAAGACCAGGTCTGGTGACCCCATGAAATTCATCCCCACCGCCATCCCCGACGTCGTCGTCATCGAGCCTGCTGTTTTCGGTGACGACCGGGGCTGGTTCATGGAGAGCTTCAACGAAGCCAAGTTCCACCATGGGCTGGCCGAGCTCGGCCTGCCCAAACCGCGCCCATTCGTGCAGGACAACCACTCCTGCAGCAAGGCAGGTGTGTTGCGTGGCCTGCATTACCAGCTACCGCCGCATCCGCAGGGCAAGCTGGTGCGCGTGAGCAAAGGCGCGGCCTTTGACGTGGCGGTGGACATCCGGCGGGGCTCGCCGACGTTCGGCAAGTGGGTGGGCGTCGAGTTGACCGCGGCCAATCACCGTCAACTCTGGATCCCCGAAGGTTTTGCCCACGGCTTCATGTCTTTGGAAGACGACACCCACTTCCTCTACAAGACGACGGATGTCTACGCTCGCGACTGCGAACGCAGCATCCGCTGGGACGACGCCGACATCGGCATCCAATGGCCGGCGGTGGCGGGCGCGAGCCCTGGGTTGGCGCCCAAGGATGCGCAGGCCCCGTGGATGCGCGACGCCGACCTGTTCACATTCGGCGCCACACTCAGCGCCAGCTGAACGCCAGCCCTGCGAGTTCAGCGGCCGAGTTGGCAGGCTGTCTCCAGGGCATAGACGATGTGATAAAGGCTGCTGGCCCGGGTGTCCTGGGTTTGCCAGTGGCCCTGTGCGTCCAGTGATTCGTGCCAGGCACCTGGCACAGGGTGCGCCAGGTAGCGCAGCAGGGTGCGGGTCGCCGCCGTGGCTCGGGACAGGGCATTCGCGGCCTCGACGTGATCCAAGGCCTGATTGGCCAACTCCGCGCGGGTGACCCAGGCTTTGATGCGCTCGGTCTGCGGCCAGAGCTTGGCGTGGGCATCGCGCCAGCGGCCGTCGGTGCCCAAGGTGTTGATGGCCACGCCGCGCTGCGGGTCCACGCCGAGTTGCTCGCCCAGGTCGATCATCCGCCCGGCGGCTGCCATGGCTTCGTTCCTGCGGCGGTGCTCGGGGCGGGCCATGGCCCATTGCATCAGCAGCCAGCCCCATTCAAATTGGTGACCTGGTTCGGCTTCCGTGCCGCGCTCGCCTGGCAAGGGGCGCCAGTCCAGGTCGAACCACTCGGTGACCAGCCCGCTGGGGGCATCCAGCAGGTGATCCAGCGCCAGCGTCGTCACCTCGTCGGCCAGCATTGCCCAGGTCTGCGTGTTGCCCTCGCAGGCCCGGTGCCAGGCCAGCGCCGCTTCGAGCAGGTGCATGTGGGGGTTGGCGCGCAGCGGAGCTTGCGGTGGCTGGCTTTCATGGAAGCCGCCCAGGGCATGCTGCCACCCCTCCCGCATGCGCTGCAGGGTGGACAGCGCGATGTCGGGCAGGTGAGCGAAGGCCGCGCGATCGCTTTCGTGCACGGCGGCGAGTGCGAACAGTGCGAAGGCCTGCTCGTAGAGGTCGAAGTGGGCGTCGCGTTCGCCGCAGTGGACGTCGAACGACGTCGCAAAGGTGCCGTCCGGGTTGCGCAGCCGGTTCAGCAGGAAGTCCAGGCCGTGCGCCAACAGGTCCTGGGTGTCAGCTTCCCAGCCCAGCCGTTTGGCGGTGGCGCAGACGTAGAGCTGGCGTGCCACCACGCGCGTGCGGCGTGGTTCTTCGACCGGGTGTCCCTGGGCGTCGAGCTTTTCGAAGAAACCGCCGCGCTGGCGGTCCACGCCTTGGGTGCGCCACAAGGGGAAGGCTTGGGTCAGGAACCAGTCCTGCCAGGTGGCTCGCGTTCGCTCCCAGTCGGCGTCTCTGGGCAGGGTGGGGGGCGCGTGAACATCCATGGGGCATGCCCGGTCAGGTCGATGAGGCGAGAGTCTATCGGGCGCTGGTACGCCAAGAGGCGGGGCGTTGCAAACAAAAACGGCCGCAGGGTGTGCGGCCGGACAAACAGCGGGTGTTGACGATGCAGGCGGTGTCAGCGCGGGTCGTCGTGGCGCGAGGGCGGTGCACCCAGCAGCATGCTGTGCAACACCCGCGCGAAGAAAACCGCTTGGGTCGCCAAGCGCAGACGCAGCCCATTCAGGGACGAAGGGCGTGCGAAGGTCTGCTGTGCTGTCCCGAAGCCGGGCCCCAGGCCGACCATCACGGCGCGCACTTGCGATCGATGGGCTTGCATCCAATTCGCCTGCTCGGTGTGAGCCAGGCCAACGAAAACAACCGTTGCGCCCGTGGACGCGATCTGGTGTGCCAGGGCCAGGTCCTGTGCTGGCGTGAGGGCTTGGGTCGCGCCAGGCGTGCCTGTGATCTGGAGCTTGGGAAAGGCCGATTGAGCGCTGCTGATCAGTTGATCGAGCGATGCCTGCGTGCCGCCGTGCAAGTGAACGGCCTGGCCTGCCTGCTCGGCCAGGCGCATGTGGTGCCACATGAGCTCGCGGGCAGGCAGGGCTCGCTGTCGCCGCTGGCCTTCTCTGCGCATGCCCCAGGCCACGCTGGCATCGCCAGGCAAGGTCAGGTCTGCCTGGGCAAGCGCGTTGTGCAGCGCGGGGTCCCGTGTTGCTTGCACCAGGTGGGCCATGTCGCACAGGGTCACGATGCGCGACTGGTGGCGACTCCCCCAGGTGAGGATGCGTTGTGCAGCACCGTCCAGGTCCATGGCGTCCATGTAGGTGTCGAGCAGCAGTGTTCCCTGGCGCAGGAAGCGGTGGCGGGGCGGCGTCGTCGCCTGTGGAGCGGGCCGTTGCTCATTCGCTCTCCAGGACACCGCGGGGTAGCCAAAATGGGGATCGGGGTGACGCATGCTGCTTCCTTGTCGGGGCGGGCTGCGGGTTCGGCCATGGCGGCCGTGCTCCGTTGCCTGAAATTCTAGGAAGCGCGTGGTGGGTGGCCGGTTGAGGGAAACCCTCCGCCAGGCGTCGGATCACCCGGTGCTTGTGATGGATGTCTCGTCTGGGCGCAAGCCAGCTTGCTGGTTTGCCCGAACGCAGCGGGACCTCCCAAAAAAAAGCGCCCGCATGGGCGCTTGTGTGGGAGCGGCTGTGCCAAGTCCGAGCACAGCCGCCGAACCCAAGGTGGGCGAGCCCGGTCGGCGACCGTCGGGCTCACAGCGGGTTCACTTCAGGCCGGACAGGCCCTTGGACAGGGCTTCTGCGTCAACGCTGGTGCTGGCTGCAGCGTCAGCGGGAGGTGCTGCCACGGAGGGCGTAGAGGCCACGCCACCGTCGGCGCTCGATGCTGCTGCGGCGCCCGAGGCCGGCTTCTCGGCGAACTTGCCCAGGTATTCGATCTTGGCCGCTTCGCGCATGGCCTTGACTTCCTTTTGAGCGAACTGACGGCGGCGTTCGGCGGTCAGGAACTGCTCGATGGCTGGCTTGGCTTGCTCGAACGACACCGGTTGAGCACGGCTGGCCATGACCAGGATGGCCTTGAAGCCGTCCTTGGCGGTGATGAAAAGCGACTCGCCATCGTTGACCTTGGCGAGCTGATCCACGATGGCCAGGGGCAGGCCTTCGGCAGCTTGGGTGACTTGCTGGGTCGTGAACTTCAGGCCGGAGACCTTGAGCACCTCGCCGTACTCGGCCGGGGTGCGTGCCTTTTTCAGCAGCTCGATGGTGGCCTTGGTTTGCTCGGGCGTGGCGGGGATGGTGAACTCTTGCAGGGCGTAGAGCTTGCGCTGCGAGAACAGGGCTGGCTTTTCGTCGAAGTACTTGCGGATTTCATCGCCGCCCGGGGTGCCTGCGCCAGCAACGGCGGCGCGCTCGATGTAGGTGCGAGCCAGGATGTTGCGACGGGTGGCTTCGAGCAGCTGCATGACCTGCGGGTCGCGGTCGAGCTTTTGCTCTTCGGCCTTGGACACGGCCAATTGCTGGTCGATCAGGCCTTCAAGGATGTTGCGACCAGCGGCGTCGGCTTGCTCGGGACGAAGGCCTTGCTGGCGCTCCAGCACCTGGTTGATCTGGTGGACGGTGATCTCCGAGCCGTTCACGCGGGCAGCGGCCTGGGTGGCCTTGCCTTCGGACGAGCCCTTGTCGCCGCAGCCGGTGGCCAGGACGGCGGCCAGGACGACGGGCAGCAGGGCCATCATGCGGATGGCGCGCGGTTGAGCGGAAGCGTGCAGGCGGTGTTGCATGGTCTGAAGGTTGGGTTGTGTGGTTCTCGGGCCTGGCCATGGAAGTGTGCGCAGGCGTCAGTGCAAGATCGGGTACAGACAGCGAAGTTCCCTGGTCGGTGGTGCAAACCGCTCAAACAGGTGGGTCAACCGTGAGGTTTGTCACCTTCTGTCATGTCGGTCGGTGCGGTCGCAGGTGCTTGGCGTGTACCGCAGACCACGCCAGCACCCCGGCCAGCGCGCCACTCAAATGCGCCCAGGGGGCCACGTTTATAGCCGACGCTTCTGACAGAACGAGGTGATGAGCCCAGGGGTTTTCCATGAAGAGCTTGCCGACCAGCCAGCCCAGCAACACGATGCCCACCACCCGATGTGCGGGGCGGCAGGGGTGGTGGAGGTTGGCCATCGCCACGATGGCAACGCCCGCGTGCAGCACCCCGGAAAGCCCCACGTAGGACGTGAGTGATGGCTCCAGCAGCATGCCGACGTGCGCCAGCGGCCAGGCGAGGAACCAGGCGAGGGTGTCGCGCGGCGTGACATCGGAGAGCGCACCCATCAGCAGGATCAGGCCGGCACCGAACAGGTTGCGCCAGAGGTGGGCCTCGCTGCCATGCAGCCAGGCAGTCGCCCACCAACTCCACAAGGGCTGGTGGCCTGCCTGGTCCGGTCGCAACACCAGCCTGGCCGGCAGCTCGGGCCAGAACTCGGGCGGCAGGGCCAGGGGCACAGGGTTGAACGCCAGGCTGGGCAGGGCCAGCAGCAGGCCCAGCGCACACCACCAGATCGCGTGGGCGCTGACCGCTGGACGAGGGCGTTGCGTGCTCAAGGCAGGGGGCGGGGTTCGGGGGCCCCGGTGCCAGCAGGCGAGAGGTGTCCGAACACCGATTGCCACAAGGCCAGCACAGCGTCGCGGTGGTGGGCCACGGCGGCCAGCCGCTCACCTTCGAGCTCGGTCGGCGCTTCATCCAGGCGTGCGCGGTGCTGGATGCGGCGCAGCTCGCGGTAGGCCTGGCTGGCGGCCTCGGCCAAAGGGGGCGGCACCAGGCCGGCGTCGCCTGCGCGCAGCAACAGGGCGATGTTGCCGAGGTTGTCCATCAGGCCCGGGTGCACGCGGCTGTGCGTGAGCACCAGGAACTGCACCACGAACTCGACGTCGATCATGCCGCCGGCGCTGTGCTTGATGTCGAAGCGCTCGGGTGGGCAAGGGTGGGCCTCCCGCATGCGCTCGCGCATGGCCACGACCTCCTGCGCCAGGCTGTTGGCGCAGCGCTCGGAGGACAACACGGCGCGACGGGTGCTCTCGAAGCGTTCGGCCAGGGCAGGCTCGCCCGCGCACCAGCGTGCCCGCGTGAGGGCCTGGTGCTCCCAGGTCCAGGCGGTGTTGCTGCCGCGCTGGCGCTGGTAGTCGTCGTAGGAGTGGTACGAGGTCACCAGCAGGCCCGAGTTGCCGTTGGGGCGCAGGGCGGTGTCGATGTCGAAGAGCTCGCCCACCGAGGTGCGCAGCGTCAGCCAGGTGATGAGCTTGCGCGCGAACAGCAGGTAGGCGTCGATGGGGCTGGGGGTGTCGGGGCCGGCGTCCTGCTCCGGGGCGTCCTGCTTGTCGTCGTAGACGAAGACGACGTCGAGGTCGGAGCCATAGCCCAGTTCCTTGCCGCCCAGCTTACCGTAGGCGATGACGGCGAAGTGCGGCTCGCGGCCGACGGCGTAGCGGGCCTGTTTGCCGGGGCGCTGTTGCAACTCGCGCCAGGCCCATCGCAGGGTGATGTCGAGCGTGGTGTCGGCCAGCAGGGACAGGTCATCGGCCACCTGCTCGACGCTGAGCGTGCCTTCGACGTCGCGCACCAGGGTGCGAAACACCTCGGCGTGGTGGGCGCGGCGCAGCGTGTCCATCAGGGCTTCTTCGTCGGCCTGGCCGGCGCGCACCCAGGCGTTGTGGCGCTCTTCGAGCTCGGCGCGGTAGCCCTTTGCGTCGAAGCGGCCGTCCATCAGGCGCGGATCGGCCAGCTCGTCGATCACGCCGGGGTGGCGCAGCAGGTAGCGCATCGACCAGCGCGCCAGGCCCAGCAGGCGCAGCAGGCGCTTGAGCACTTCGGTGCGCTCGGCCAGCAGGGACAGGTAGCTGTCGCGGCGCAGCAGCGGGTTGAGCCACTCGACGAAGCGCAGCACGGCTTCGATGCCCAGGGGCTCTTGGCCATCCGGCCCTTCGGTCAGCGCGATCTGGGTTGCCCGACCGATGAGCTTGGCCAAGCGCAACTTGGCAGCGTCCGACAGCATCGTGACCTTGGGCTGGCGCGCGAACGCAAGCACGTGGGGCGCGATGGCTTCGGGCAGCTTGGCTGCGAACTCTTCGCTGTCGACCGGCAAGGGCGGGCCGCCGCAGCCTTTGCAGCCGCCTTGGTTGCCGCCCCCCTGGCCGTCGTGCAGCAGGGCGTCGAACTCGGTGGCGACCAGCTCGCGCACCTGGCAAAGGGCGTTGAGCAACTGGCAGGTGGGCGAGAGGCAGTCGGGGTGAGAGGACAGGTCGGCGCTGCGCTGGCTCAAGCCCATGCTGCGCGCGATCCAGTCTAGGTCGGCGTCCTGCGTGGGCAGCATGTGGGTCTGCTGGTCGTCGAGGAACTGGATGCGGTGCTCGACGCGGCGCAGGAAGGTGTAGGCGTGGGCGAGTTGCTCGGCCTTGTCGGGTGCGATGAGGCCGCGCGCGACCAGGCGGGGCAGGGCCTTGAGCGTGGATCGGGTGCGGATCTCGGGGAACTGGCCGCCGCGCACCACCTGCAGCAGCTGCACGGTGAACTCGATTTCGCGGATGCCGCCGCGCGCCAGCTTGACGTCGTTGGCACGGTCGGGGCGGCCGGCGGCGCGGCGGGTGGCCTCGTCGCGGATCTTGCGGTGCAACTGGCGCAGGCCCTCGAACACGCCGTAATCGAGGTAGCGGCGGTAGACGAAGGGCATGACCAGGTTGCGCAGCGCCAGGGCGCGGGCGTGGTGCTCGCCCTTGGGCATGCAGCGGCGCGGTGCCACGATGCGGCTTTTCAGCCAGGCAAAGCGCTCCCATTCGCGGCCTTGCACCAGGAAGTACTCCTCCAGCATCGCCATGCTGACCACGGGCGGGCCGGAGTTGCCGTTGGGGCGCAGCGCCAGGTCGACGCGGAAGACGAAGCCGTCTTCGGTGGTGTCGGCGATCAGGGTGCTGAGCTTGCGGGCCACGAAGGCGAAGTACTCGTGCACCGAGACCTGGCCCGAGACCCGTCCGGTGACATCGGTCACGCCGGTGGTCTGGCCGTCGTCTTCATAGACGTAGATGAGGTCGATGTCGGACGAGACGTTGAGCTCGCGCCCGCCGAGCTTGCCCATGCCGATGACCCAGAAATCGACGCGCTGGCCTTGCTCGTTGAGCGGTTGACCGTGCTTGAGGTCGGCTTCGGCCTCGGCCGCTTTCAGGGCAACGTCCAGCGTGACCTCGGCCAGCTCGGTCATGGCCAGGGTGATGGCCTGCATGGGGGCGCTGGTTTCGACGTCCTGCACCGCCAGGCGCTCCATCACCAACTGGCGGGCCACGCGCAGCGACGACGGCAGATCGCGGCCATCGGCCTGCAGCCGCTCGATGAGGTCGGCGATGTCGGCGCTGCGGGGCACCCCCGGGCAGGCCTGCGCGAACGCCTGGACTTCGGCCACATAGCGGCGCCGGATGCGCTGAACGTAGCGGGAGTGGTCGGCTGGGGCCGAAGACGCAGCGGCGTCGGATGGGATGTCAATCATGGAGCCGGGTCAGGGTGCAACGGGTCTGTGCTAGGGTGCTCGCCTTGGGTCGAACCAGCAGACCTGCACGCGATGGTAGGGCACAAGCCCTCCCCGGTGGGATGGTGGTTCGACGGATGTGCGCCGATTTCATGCCCCAGATGCCCGATTCGAAGGTCGATGCGACCGACGATGCGACCGACGATCAACCTGCCGACCCCGTTGGCGCCGCTCAAGCCACTCGCGGGCCGGGGCGCTTGCTGCGCCTGCCTGCGCGCTGGCTGGGGCGAACCGGGCTGAAAACCCTTCGTTGGCTGGGGTGGGGGCTGTTGGGGCTGGCATGCGTCGCGGTGGCGGCTTGGGCCTTTGTCCTGATCCAGATTCTGCCAAGGGTCAACGAATGGCGTGATGAGCTCGCGCAACAAGCCACTCAGGCCGTGGGGGCGACCGTGCGGGTGGGCGAGGTCGTGGGGCGCGCCGAGGGCATCTGGCCGGTGCTGTCGCTGCGCGAAGTGAGCATCCTGGACGGTCAGGGGCGACCGGCCTTGCGCCTGCCCGAGGTCGAAGCCCGGCTGTCCATGGCGACCCTGGCCCCCACGGCCTTGCTCGATCGGGAGTTGCGCCTGGATCGCCTGGTGATCGTGGCACCCGAGTTGGATGTGCGCCGCGACCGGGACGGCGTGCTGCACGTGGCCGGTTTGAGCCTGCCCAGTGGGGCGTCGTCGTCGGGGCAGGGCAGCGCTGCGGGTGACTGGGTTTTGTCGCAGTCGCGCATCCAGATCCGTCAGGGCACGGTGCGTTGGCGCGATGACTACCTCGGTGCCCCCGAGCTGGCCTTGCAGCAGGTGGACCTGACGCTGAAAAACCGGCCGTCCTGGCGAGGACGGGTGCATGAACTCAGCCTCTCGGCGACGCCGCCCGCCGAGTTTGGCCAGCGTTTCCGCGTCGAGGCGCACATGAGCCAGCCGGTGTGGTTGGTCGGGCAGGCAGGCTGGTCACCGAAGCTGGACATCGAGACGACCCGTCCGGCGGACTGGCGCACCTGGTCGGGCGAGGTCAAGGCGCGTTTCGAGCACGTCGATGTGCGCCGATTGCGTCAACACGTTCGGCTGCCAGTCGAGGTGGCCAGCGGACAAGGCGGCGTGTCCGCTTCGGTGGGTTTGACGCGGGGACGCCTGAGCCGCGTCAGCCTGCAAGCCGATGTGCGCGACATCCAGGTGAGACTGGCGCCTGATTTGCCGCGTCTGGCTTTCAAGCGCCTGAGTGGCGAGGTCGTGGTCGGCAACGATCGCTCGAGCGCATCGATGGCCTACCGCGACCTGGCCTTCACCTTGGACGATGGCCTCCATTGGCCTGCCAGCTCAGGGCGACTGACCTGGCAGCACGCGCCCTGGCCCCATGGCTGGCCATCGACAGGGTGGGGCGACAGCCTGGGCGGAGAGGCCGAGGCCGACCGACTGGACCTGGCGCAACTGGCCTTGCTGGCCGATCGCCTGCCCTTGCCGGCACGGGCACGCCAAGCCTTGTCGGACCTGGCGCCCAAGGGCGTCATCGAGGGGCTGTCTTGGCGCTGGGAGGGCGGCGCCATTGACCCTCGGCGTTACCAGCTCAAGGCCCGGGTGCGCGGCCTGGGGCTGTCGGAATCCCGCGAGCCGGGGCAGGGCCGGCCGGGTCTGGCGGGGGCCGATGTCGCGGTCCAGGCCACCGAGTCAGGCGGCAGCGCCGACCTGGCCTTGCGCAGGGGCTGGTTGGGTTTCCCGGGGGTGTTTGAAGAGCCCCGCATCGAGCTGGACAGCCTCGATGCCCAGGTCCAGTGGTCGCGCAAGTCGCCCGCGACCCAAGGGGCGCCTGCGGGCTGGCAGGTCGACGTTCGCCAGGCCCGGTTCGCCAATGCCGAGGCCGCCGGACAGCTCGAGGGCACCTGGCGCACTGGCGAGACGGCCAATGATCGACTGCCGGGACACCTCGATTTGAGCGGCAGCTTGAGCCGTGCCCGGGCCACGGCCGTTTGGCGCTACCTGCCACTGACCGTCGGTGACGCCGCGCGGCAGTACGTGCGGCACGCCATCCGTGGCGGCGTCGGCCAGGACGTCACCTTCGAGGTCAAGGGCCAGCTCGACGGGTTCCCCTTCCCGAACGACCAAGGCGGGCGTTTCCGGGTCAAGGTGCCGATTCGCGAGGCATCGCTCGACTACGCGCCGGCTGCCATCACCGGCGATGCCCCCGATGTGCGCTGGACCCCTTTCACCGACATGGCCGGCGAGCTGGCCTTTGAAGGCCAGGCCATGGCCATCCGCGAGGCCCGCGGACGCCTGGGCGGCATCGGGCAGGGCACCTTCGTGCTCAGCAAGGTGGAGGGACGCATCGACGACCTGGCTGCAGATGACCCGGTGTTGCGCATCGGCGGCCAGGGCGATGGCCCGCTCAACGACGCACTGGCCTTCCTCGCGGCTTCGCCCCTGTCTGCGTACTTGGGCACGGTGCTCACACGCGCCCAGGGCCAGGGGCACAGCGCCTTGCGCATCGACCTGGCCATCCCGCTCAACCGCAGCATCGACACCCAGCTCAAGGGCGAGGTCACGCTCAAGGACAAGGACCGCGCCGGCATCCGACTGGGCGCCCTGGCGCCCGCGATGACCCAGGTGCGGGGGCGCATTGCCTTCACCGAATCACAGCTGCAGGTGCAGGCGCGCACCAAGGTCTGGGGGCAGGAGATGGTGGTCGAGGGCCAGCGAAGCGCCGACGGAGCTTTGAAGTTCACCGCCCACGGCCAGGTCTCGGCCGAGGCCCTGCGCCAGGCCGAGGAGTACCCCTTCCTGATGCGACTGGCGCCGCGTTTGAGTGGTGATGCACCCTTGTCGGTGCTGGTCAGCATGCCGGCGCGAGCTGCACACGATGCGCCGCCCGCATTGCCCGAGGTCGTGGTCACCAGCGGCCTCAAGGGCATCGCCAGCAGCTTGCCCGCCCCGCTGGACAAGGGGGGCAGCCAAGTCTGGCCGCTCAAGGTCAGCTACCGGATCGAAGACGAAGCGGGCCACCACGATGCCATCCAGGTCGATTTGGGCAACCCAGCGCAGGCGCAGATGACCTCGGCGACGATGCCCTGGTTGCGCGTGGACCTGCGGCGTGACGTGCGCGGCGAGTGGGCGCGCGTGCAGCGCGGTCTGATGCAGCTGAGCTTGCCTGCGCAGGGGCCGGGCGTCACGCCGATGCCCATGCCCACCAGGGGCGTTGCGGCGCAGGTCAATGCCCCGTCGCTGGACCTCAAGGCCTGGCAGGGGGTGCTCGACGCCATGACGGCACCCAGTGTGCCGGCGCGCCCGGTCACGGCCGAGTCCCAGGCCGCGGACGAAAGCCTGATCCCGGAAGTCATCCAGGTGCAGACAGCGGCCCTCAGTTGGCAGCAGCGCACCCTGCGCAACGTCAACGCCACCGTTCAGCATCCTGCGCCCAACGTCTGGAAGGTGCAGCTCGAGTCGGTGCAAGCCGCGGGGCAGGTCGATTGGTTGCCTGAGCGCATCCCCGCAGCGGGTGGCAGCCATGGCAGGGTGGTGGCCCGTCTGACACGCCTGCTCGTGCCCGAAGCCGAGGCCAAAGCCATCGCCGACCAGGCCGCCGACCGCCTCGTGGCCAACGATGCCGCGGCCAGCCTGCCGGCCCTGGACGTCGTCATCGACCGATTCCAGTGGCGAGGCCTGGAGATCGGCCGCTTCGAGGTGGAGGCGGTCAACCGGCTCATTCCCGTGACGGGCGGCCCGGGCTTGCCGGAGTGGCGCGTCACCCGCATGAAACTGGCCAACGCGGACGCCGAACTCGACGCCGTGGGCAACTGGACGGCCCTGGGGGCGCAAAACAACGTGCGCCGCCCGGGCGATGGCCGCGTCCGTCCCCGCTCTGCCTTCAGCTTCACGCTCGATTTGCGCAACAGCGGCGCCCTCATGAATCGCCTGGGCTTGCCGCCCGCCATCAAGGGTGGCAAAGGCAAGCTCACCGGCCAGGTCAGCTGGCTGGGTTCGCCACTCGAGCTCGACGTGCCCAGCTTGAACGGCGACTTGAAGGCGGCGCTCAGCGAGGGGCAGTTCCTCAAGGCCGATGCGGGCATGGCTCGGTTGCTGGGCGTGCTCAGCCTGCAGGCCTTGCCGCGGCGCTTTCTGCTCGACTTCCGCGACATCTTTCAGCAGGGCTTCGCCTTTGACAGCGTGGAAGGCGACATCAAGGTCAGCCAGGGCCAGGCCACCACGCGCAACCTGCGCATGCGGGGTGTGCAGGCCGTGGTGCTGATCGAGGGGCAGGCTGACCTGTTGCGCGAAACCCAGGACCTCACCGTTTACGTGGTGCCCGAGATCAACGCCGGCACGGCCTCGCTGGCTTACGCTGCCATCAACCCGGTCATCGGCCTGGGCACCTTCGTCGCACAGATGCTGCTGCGCAAGCAGGTTTCGGAGGCCGCCACCACGGTGTTTCGCATCGGCGGCACCTGGGCCGATCCGCTGGTGGAAAAGGGCCTGCCGCCTCGCGCCGACAGCGCTGCTCAGGCTGTCCCTGCTGCACAAACGCCCCCCCCCGGCAACGCCGCGAAGTGAGGCGGGTCTTGCCGACAGATACAAAGTGAGCGCAACGCCTTCGCGCACAATGCCCGCTTCCCTGACGCTTGCCGAGAAGACATGAGCCTGTCCCGCCGTTCGATGCTGCTGAGCCTGCCGGTCCTCACGGGCCTGATGTGCGGATGCTCAGGCGATGCGGTCACCCGCATGCCCGATTTGCCCTACACCGAGATCAATGGCCAGGCGCGCCAACTTGGTCAATTGCAGGGCAAGGTGGTGGTGATCAACTTCTGGGCCACCAGTTGCTCGACCTGCGTCAAGGAAATGCCCCGCCTGATCGAGACCCACAACCGTTTCAAGGCCCAGGGCCTGGAGACGCTGGCCGTGGCCATGTCCTACGACCCGCCGGCCTACGTCATGCAGTTCGCCGAGTCCCGCAAACTGCCGTTTCGCGTGGTGATGGACCACGACGGCAGCCTCGCGCGGGCTTTTGGCGATGTCCAGCTGACCCCCACCACCCTGGTCATCGACAAGCGTGGGCAGGTGGTCAAGCGCTACATCGGGGAGCCCGATTTCGCGGCGCTCGATGACCTGTTGACCCGCTTGCTGGCGCAGCCGGCGGCCTGACGTGACGGTCTGACGTGGCGGCAACCGGGCCATCGCAGGCATGAAGCGTCCTGCTTTCTTGACGGCGTGGCGCTCAGGGCGCCCGCATCACCCTGGCAAGGCCTTGGCGCTGCTGCTGTCCAGCCTGCCGCTGCTGGCTTGTTCGCCCGCCTTGAACTGGCGGCAAATGGACCTGGCTGAAGCCGACGGCCTGCGCATGCGTTGGCCTTGCAAGCCCGATCGCGTCGAGCGTTCGCTGAGGCTGGATGGCGTGGAGTCTCCCCTGCGCATGGTGATGTGGTCCTGCGAGGCGGCTGGCGCCACCTGGGTGCTGAGCACCGCCCGCCTGGGCAGCGCCACCGACGTGTCGCCTGCGCTGCGGGCCTTGTCGGCGGCCACGGCGGGCAACCTGGCCTGGGCGGACCAGCAGGCCCGCCAGCAGGCACCGGTGGACACCCCGCCTCAGCCCTCGTCCGAATGGCGGCACACCGACACGGGGGAGGTCAAGGTCCCCGGCATGACCCCCAACCCCGATGCCCGGGGCTGGCGTGCCCAGGGCTTCAAACCCGAAGGCAACTCGGGCGCGGCGCCCTTGACCGTGGACGCGTGGCATTTTCCCACGGATTGACGGTCTTTCAGGCAGCGATCTGGCAGGGCAGCAGCCCCTTGCCGCGTGAAAACGGTGAGGATGCCGTGGAGGTCTTCCATCGCTCGCTCCACTTTCCCGGGTGAGGGTCGATAATCCCCAAGGTATGCCCGGACTTTTCCTCATCGCGCACGAGCCGTTGGCGTCCGCACTGAAGTGCGCGGCGCAGCACTGCTTTCCGGAAGCGATCTCCAGCCTGCAGGCCCTGGACGTCAGCGCCCGCCAGACGCCCGAGGAAATCGAAGCCCAGGCACGCATCCTCCTGCAAATGGCACAAGACAGTGACGAGCGAGGCGAGGTCCTCATCCTCACCGATGTCTTCGGCGCCACCCCTTGCAACACCGTCCAGCGCCTGGCAGACGGCCAACGCGTGAAAGTCATCACCGGCGTCAACCTGCCGATGCTCTGGCGTGCCCTGAACTATTCACGCGAGAGCCTGGACACGCTGATCACCCGCGCGGTGGCTGGCGGCTCGCAAGGCATCATGCAGATCGCCACCAGCCGCCCGCAGAACCAGGCCACCCCACCCAGCAGCCATGATCAAGACCACCGTCACCATCAGCAATAAGCTGGGCCTGCACGCCCGCGCCTCGGCCAAGCTCACCAAACTGGCCAGCGCCTACCCGTGCAACGTGCACATGAGCCGCAACGACCGCCGCGTCAACGCCAAGAGCATCATGGGTGTGATGATGTTGGCCGCCGGCATCGGCACCACGGTCGAGGTCGAGTGCGAAGGCGAACGCGAAGAAGAGGCCCTTCAAGCCCTCGTCAACCTGATCAACGACAAGTTCGGCGAAGGCGAGTGACCTCGGGGTTTCACTGACCGCTGATCGGGCGGTAAACCCGTGATTTAGGCCCACGGTGTGACAGATTTTGTCGTCACGCCACCACACTCATGTCCCCGCAGGCGGGCCGTCACGGCACAGTCTGTTGCATCTGGGTCGGCGCTCGTTTCGAATGGCGCCAGTCCTGTTCGGTCGGTGAAACAAACGGCCGTCGTTTCCAGCATTCAAGGAGTCCCCATGGTCCGCTCTACCCGCCAGTCGGTCTGGCTGTCTGCCGTTTCATTCGCTGTCCTGGCCTGCGTGGGCCAACAGGCGGTGGCCGCCGAAAACGGCTTGCAGCGTTACTCGCCCGGCATCGGGGGCAGCGACATGACCGCGCCGCTGACGCCAGGGCTGTATTTCCAGATGCCGCTGGTGCATTACCACGCGCGCAAGCTCAAGGGCGGGGACCACGATCAGGCGACATCTGCCACGCCGGCGGCTGCTCAGACGGTTCCCGTGCTGGGGCCTGTGCCCGCGATCCCGGGCTTGCGCTCGAAGATCGGCATCAACGCAGACACCTACGCGGCGCTGCCCCGCCTGACCTACCTGAGCACCACGCGTGTGTTCGGTGCCAACCTGGGCTTCACCGTGATGCTGCCCCTGGTCAAGCGCAAGGCCAGCTTCTCTGCGTCGCCCATTTATGACGGCACCGTGTTGGCGAACTTTCCGTACTCCGCGCTGCAATCGAATTACACCGCGACCATCAACGGTCGCGTTTCGGCCAGCCAGGACGGCAACGAAACCGGCCTGGGCGACATGGAACTCTCGCCCGTCTTCCACTGGGAAATCGGTGACAACCAGGCCCTGAACATCGCCCCGACCATCGTGCTGCCCACCGGCAAGTACGACGTCAAGCAGCGCGTGAACCCTGGTTACGGCAAGTTCTACACCTTCCGCCCCTCCATCCAGTACAGCTACATCGGCGATGGCTGGGACTTCGGCGCCCGCACCATCTTCTCGTTCAACACCCGCAACAAGGACAACGGCTACTACTCGGGCAACATGTTCAACGTCGACTGGCAGCTCATGCGCTTTGTCAGCGACGACGTGCGCGTGGGCCTGCAAGGCTACTTCGTGCGTCAGATCAGCAAGGACACCCAGGACCTGAGCAAGTTCTCCGCCCAGGAGATCGCCGACAAGAACCTGCAAAAGGAAATCATCAACGGCAACCGCTCCAGCGTCACGGCCGTGGGCCCCGCCGTGGGTTGGGTTGTCAACGGTGGCGAAGCCCTGGTCGAAGGCAAGTTCCTGCAGGAATTCGGCGCGCGCAACCGCACCGAAGGCTCCGCCTTCTGGTTGTCGATCTCCAAGCCGCTGTGATCGCGGCCTGAGCGCGCCAACCTGAGCAGGAGCATTCGTGATGAAGGATCAATCCTTGCGGGCGTTCATCGATGGTTTGCCGACGCCCGACGAGCGGCGTCGCGCCATGTTGATCGCCGCCGCTGCGTCGGCTCTGCTGCCGTTTGCGGCGCCTGCCCATGCGGCGGTCGAGATCGAAGGCGTTGACCTGCCCGAGACCGTCACGGCCTATGGCAAGAAGCTGATCCTCAACGGTGCAGGGGTGCGCAAGCGCGGCTACTTCAAGGCCGACGTCACGGCCCTGTACCTGCCGGAAAAGCGCACCACGGCCGAGGCCATCTACAAGCTCGATGGCATCCGCCGCATCCAGCTCAACATCCTGCGCGAGTTCACCTCGTCGACCATCTCGCGCATCTTCCTGTCCGACTTCAAGCAGTCGGCCACCGAAGAAGAGTTCAAGAAGCTGATCGGCCCCATCGGTCAGATCGGCATGGCGTACTCCAACGTCAAGCGCGTGGTCAAGGGCGACGTGGTCAACCTGGACTGGGTGCCGGGCATGGGCTGGATGGCCACGCACAACGGCAAGCAGCTGTCCATCGACGGTGGGCAGTCGCTGGCCATCAACGACGAACTGGCCTTCCAGATCTACCTGCGCATGTACATCGGCCCTGCCGCCCCCGAAGACCTTCGCAACGGCTTGTTGGGGCTCACCAAGCTCAACCGAGTGCCCGACTGAGCTGTTGCTGCACCCGCCCAAGCCCCGCCCGCGAGCGGGGTTTGTTCTTTCTGGCCCGCGTCGCTCGGGCTCAATCGCCCTTGTAATGCGCTTCGAGCATCGGTGGCATGGGCGCGTCGAGCAGGCCCGCCATCAGCCGCAGCGCGTCGGCGGTCTCGTGGCTCATCAGGCCTTGTGGACTGTGGTTCATCGCTTCTTCGACCCAGGCTTTGACCAGCTGTGGGCGAAGCACCCACGACAGCTCCTGCAGGCCAGCCAGGGCGTGTGCCAGGGCGTCGGCATCGGTGCCAACGGCGGGGTCTTCGGTTTGGCTGGTCCAGCCGGCGTTCAGCCGGCGGTTGACGGCTTCCAGCCAGGCGCGGTTGGCAGAAGGCAAACCTGACTTGGTTTGCTCCGCAGGGATGAAGCGAGCCAGGTAAGTCGACATCGTGCGCACGTGGTACAGGTCCGAGGGGCTCAATGAGCTCAGGTCCTGCCCTTGGCCCGTGACAGGGCGCATGAAGGCCTGGCCGCTGCGCTGGTGCATGCCCATGCGGTGCCTCAGGGCCAGCCACCACAGGCGGTCGCGCGGGCTGACGCGGCCATCGGCGCGAAGCAGGTCGCGCGCCTGCTCGACCAGTGCCCTGCGCTGCGGCAGGGGTGACTGCGCGATGCTGGCGGTCAGGCGTTCGAACTCGGTCACGCGCCGCTTGGGCTGAAGCTTGGACACGTCCTGGAGGATCTGTTCCGGCTGGTGAACGCCTTCGCCCACTTTGCGCCAGAGTTTGACTTCGCGTGGGTTCTCGAGGTTCATCATCAAGGCCAGCACGATCAAGCGCTCCTCCGTGGGGCCCACGCGGCCTTGCAGCCTTTGCCGGGCCTCGCGGTCGGCTTGTTGGCGCTCCTGCCTGGCCTGTTGTTCCTGGCGCCCCGCCTGGCTGCTGGCTTGGGCGGTGCTGCCGCCAACGCTGCGGTCGGCTCTGGCCTGGCCTGCACCCATTGGCAGCGTGGCACCAGCCGCCAGCAGAGCACCTGGCGAGGTCGCGGCGTGCCGCGGCTCCACCGCATCCAGGCGCAGCAGGGGCGCTGGCAAGGGCGCCAACACCGAGCCGCAGATGCGCAGGATGCGCGACTCGATTGGGGGGTGCGACGCCAGCCAGCTCACGTGCCCGGACTCCTGCAGCAGCAGCGAAGCGATCATGTCTGACGCCGGGTGGCGCATGCGCCCGGCCAGCACCTGCTGGTCGTGCCAGATCTTGCGCAGCACGTTGCCCAGGCCGTCACGCGTGCGGGTGTACTGGATGGCGCAGGCATCGGCCAGGTGCTCGCGCTCGCGCGAGACGGCCGCTTGCAGCACGCGCCCGGCCAGCCAGCCCATCCAGCCGACGATGGCAAACACCACCCCCAGCAGCCAGGCCAGCGGGTTGACCCGACCGTCGTCGTCGCTGGCCATGAGGTTGCGACCGTAACCGTGCACCAGCGACAGCCCCCAAACCAGGGCCAACAGCCGCATGGTCAGCGGCAGGTCGTCTTTCTCGATGTGACCGAACTCGTGCGCCACCAGGCCTTGCAGCTCGGCGCGGGTGAGCCGCTCCAGCGCGCCACGTGTGACGCACAGGGCCAGGTCTTGTGCGCCCCAGCCGGCCACGAAGGCGTTGATGGCGTCCTCGCGCGGCAGCACGAACACCCGCGGCACAGGCTGCCCGCTGGCGATGGCCATCTCGTCGACCACGTTGAGCAGGCGGCGGTGCAGGCCATCGCCGTTGTCGCTGACCTCGACGCCGCCCAGCCAGTGCGCCACCCGGACGCCGCCGCCGCTGCGCAGCCGGTCCAGCTCGACCAGCGCACCGCCAATGACGAAGAACATCACCAGCGCCGTGTTGGTCTCGAAAAACAGCGCCGGAAAGCCATGCGTGAAGGGCATCAGCAAGCGCCAGCCCAGCGCCAGCACCAGGTTCACGAAACCGGCCAATGACAGCAGCAGCGCGAAAAAGCACAGCAGCAACCAGGCGGTTCGGCGGTGGGATTGAAGCTGGAATTGCCGGAACTGCATGGCGTCAAGAACGGGGTGGGCGCAGGGCGGTCAGCCAGGGCTCAGAACTGCACGCGAACGGGGTCGCGTTCGACTTGCGACGAGGTCGAGGCCAGCATGGCGCCTGGCACGAAACCAAAGACGCCGGCCACCGCGTTGGTGGGGAACTGCTGCACGGCGTTGTTGTAGTTCAGGGTGACGTCGTTGAAGAACTGCCGCGCGAAGGCGACCTTGTTCTCGGTGTGGCGCAGCTCTTCGTTGAGCTCGTTGAGCTGACCGTCGGCCTTGAGTTCCGGGTAGGCCTCGACCACCGCCTGAAAGCGCGCCAGCGCACCCGCCAGCGAGGACTCGGCCATCGACAGGCTTTGCAGGCGCCCGGCGTCGTTGGGCTTGCTGCGCACCAGGTCACAGGCGGCCATGGCTTGTGCGCGCGCGGCCGTGACGCGCTCGAGTGTTTCGCGCTCGTGTTCGAGGTACTTGCGGGCCACCTCGACCAGGTTGGGGATGAGGTCGTGACGTCGCTTGAGTTGCACGTCGATCATGGCGAAGGCGTTGGCGATTTCATTGCGCAGACGCACCAGGCGGTTGAAAGCGCCCACGCCCCACAAAAAGACCAGCACACCGACTGCGATGATCACCAGGCTGCTCACGTTCACGGTCAGGTTCCTTCCTTGGTTTGTTCTGGGTGTTGTGTCGTTTGCCAGGCTTGCCAGCCCGAGCGGCGCAGCTCGCAGGCCGGGCACTGGCCGCAGCCGTGTCCCCAGTCGTGCCGTTGGCTGCGGTCGCCCAGGTAGCAAGTGTGCGTGTGCTCGACGATGAGCTCGTTGAGTGCGTCGCCACCGAGTTCGTGGCTCAGCGCCCAGGTCTGCGCCTTGGTCAGCCACATCAGCGGGGTTTCGATCACCATCGGGCCGTCCAGGCCCAGGCTGATGGCCACTTGCAGCGCCTTGAGCGTGTTGTCGCGGCAGTCGGGGTAGCCCGAGAAGTCGGTCTCGCACATGCCGCCGACCAGCACCGTGGCGCCACGGCGGTAGGCCAGGGCGGCGGCGAAGGTCAGGAACAGCAGGTTGCGCCCGGGCACGAAGGTGTTGGGCAGCCCGTTGGCCTGCATCTCGATGGCCCGCGACTCGGTCAGCGCGGTGTCGGAGATCTGGCCCAACAGACCGAGGTCAAGCAGGTGGTCGTCGCCCAGCTTCGCGCCCCAGTCCGGGAAGCGCTGGCGGATTTCCTCGCGCACGCGCAGGCGGCAGTCAAGCTCGACCTTGTGGCGCTGGCCGTAGTCGAAGCCGATGGTCTCGACGCGGGCGTAGCGGGCCAAGGCCCAGGCCAGGCAGGCGGTCGAGTCCTGGCCGCCCGAGAACACCACCAGGGCGGTGCGCGGGTCGTGGTGGATGAGGGCGATGTCGGACAGCATGGCGGGAGCATAGACGATCACCGCCGGGCCGACGCTGGGCCAGGCGGTGCCGATGCGCCAGCGTCGGGCAGGGGCGTTCGATCTGGGCGACAATAGAGGGTTTTCCGACTCTGGATCCACTGGCTTCGACAGGCAACCACACCATGGCCGCGTTCAACCAAGAAACCGTCACCCACGTTCACCACTGGAACGACACGCTGTTCAGCTTCAAGACCACGCGCGATCCGGCCCTGCGTTTCGCCAGCGGCCACTTCGTGATGATCGGCCTGGAGGTCAACGGCAAGCCCCTGATGCGCGCCTACTCCATCGCCAGTGCCAACTACGAAGAGCACCTGGAGTTCCTGTCGATCAAGGTGCCGGACGGCCCGCTGACCTCGCGCCTGCAGCACCTGAAGGTCGGCGACAAGATCCTGGTCAGCCGCAAGGCCGTGGGCACGTTGGTGGTCGATGACCTCAAGCCCGCGCCCAACCTGTACCTGTTCGGCACTGGCACCGGCCTGGCGCCCTTCATGAGCATCATCCAGGACCCCTACACCTACGAGAAGTTCGACAAGGTGGTGCTGGTCCACGGCGTGCGCACCGTCTCCGAGCTGGCCTACCACGACTTCATCTCCGAAGAGCTGCCCAACCACGAGCTGCTGGGCGAGCTGGTGCGCGACAAGCTGCTGTACTACCCGCTGGTCACGCGCGAGGCCTTCCGCAACCAGGGCCGCCTGACCGACCTGATCGTCAATGGCAAGATGGCCGCCGACCTCGGCATGCAGCCCATCAACCCGCACACCGATCGCGCCATGATGTGCGGCAGCCCCTCCATGCTGACCGACCTGTGCAAGATCCTCGACGACCGTGGCTTCAAGATCTCGCCGTCGCAGGGCGAGCCCGGCGACTACGTGATCGAGCGCGCTTTCGTCGAGAAGTGATCGCTTGACGTTCAGCGGGGGGCCTGCGTCCCTGGGATGAGCGAAAAAGGCAGCCGGTCTGGCTGCCTTTTTGTTTGCCTGGGTGAGGTCGGCAGGGGTTGTTTTTTGGGTGGGGATGCGCACGGTTGAGCAACGTTCAGGGGGCAAGGGGTGCCTGCTCAGGCCGCGTCCACCTGCTACCTGATCACCCGAGGCGCCATGCTGGGCACCGCCCTGGCGATGCGCTCACGCCAGGCCTGCACGCGTGGGTGGTCCCAGTGCTTGTCGAAGAAGTAGTGCATCACGGTGTTGACCAGCGGCTCGACGAAGGTGACGACACCGGCCACCGTGACGCTGCCCGTCATGGCATAGGTCACGCTGAAGGCCGTGATCACGTGCATCACGCCGAATGTTGCGGTCTTGGCCATGGTGAGCTCCTTTGCTGGGTGAAACGTCGAGATGTTCTTGAGAATGGTTCTCATTGTCTGGGGTGGGGTGCAAAAGATCCAGGCAATTACTCAAATTGTTCCGATAGGTTTCATCGATGGATGGGGCGTGGAGGCCACAACGCGTGGCGTCCCAGGGCAGCCCCCCTCGGCGCACCCCGGGCTTTGTTGAATACTCCACGGATTGCCTGGAGCCCGACCATGACCCTGTCTCGCCCGACCTCCCCCGCCTCTCGCCAGCGTGGCCGCATGGCCTGGATCGCTTCCTGGGCCACGCCCCTGGTGGCCGCTGCGGCCTACCTGCTGTTCTGGCCCATCCCTGTCTCGCCGGTGCCCTGGGAGGCCCCCAAGGACGCGGGCTACACCGGTGCCCACCAGCCCAACGAGCGACTCAAAGGCCTGCAGCGCATCGCCCTGGGCGAGGGGCAGAGCGGGCCGGAGCACATGGTGGCCCACCAGGGCTGGCTCTACACCGGTCTGAGCAATGGCGAGGTCATCCGGGTCGACACCGCCACCACCGGCAAGCGCGAGACGGTGCTCAACACCGGCGGCCGGCCACTGGGCCTGGATGTGGACGAGCAGGGGCGCCTGCTGATCGCCGACGCCTACAAGGGCCTGTTGCGTGTGAGCGGCCAGGGCGCTCAGGCAAAGGTTGAGCCCATCCTCACGAAGGTGTCGCACCCCGTGCCCGATGACCCGGTTCGTTATGCCGACGCCGTCAAGGTGGGCCCGGGCGGCACGCTGTGGCTGACGGACGCCTCGCGGCGCTTCGGGGCCCAGGAAAGCGGCGGCACCTTCGAAGCCAGCGTGCTCGACATCCTCGAGCACAGCTGCACCGGCCGCCTGATCGCGCAGGATCCGGCCACCCTGCAGGCCCGCGTGGCCCTGACCGGCCTGTGCTTCCCCAATGGCATTGCCTTCTCGGCCGATGGCAAGCAGATGTTCTTGTCCGAGACCGCCACCTATCGCGTGCTCGCCATCGACCTGGCCAAGCTCTCGCTGGTGCGCACCTTCGACGGCCACGTCGGCGTGCCCACCATCCAGCAGGCCATGCAACAAGGCGCCGCCAAGGTGCTGATCGACAACCTGCCCGGCTACCCCGACAACCTCATGCGTGGCGAGGGCGGGCGCATCTGGGTGGGCCTGACCAAGCCGCGCAGCCCGGTCATCGATGCCGCAGCCCCGCACCCCATCATGCGCTCCATCACGCTGCGCCTGCCGCGCGCGCTTTGGCCCGTGCCCAAGGCCTATGGCCACGTGATCGCGTTCGACGACACGGGCCGGATCGTCGTCGACTTGCAGGACGCGACGGGTGCCTACCCCGAGACCACTGCCGTCACCGAGGCCGATGGCAAGTGGTTCGTGCAGAGCCTGCACGCGCACGACATCGGGTGGATGCCGGCTCAGCCTGGGCCAGCCACTCAGCCCTGAAGCAGCCGCCAGGCGTCCCAGCCGGTCTTGCCGACCAGTGCAGCGACCACGATCAAAAAGACGATGCGCACGAAGCCCGCGCCGTGGCGCAGCGCCAGCTTCGTGCCCACGCTGCTGCCCAGCACGTTGGCCACGGCCATGGGCAAAGCCAGCGCCCACACCACGTGCCCGGCCGGGATGAACCATGCCAGTGCCGCCACGTTGGTGGCGAAGTTCAGGCGCTTGGCCGCCGCGCTGGCGTGAAGGAAGTCCCAGCCCAGACAGCGCACCAGCGCGAACACCAAGAAGCTGCCCGTGCCCGGGCCGAACACGCCATCGTAAAAGCCGATGAGGCCGCCCAAGCCGGTGGCCGTGAGCGCTTCGGCTCGGGGTGAGAGGTGCGGGGCATGCGCGTGCCCCAGGTCCTTGCGGCACAAGGTGTAGGCCCACACGGCGGTGAGCACCATGGGCAGCGCCAGCCTGAATCGGTCAGCGGGCACGCGCGTGGCCAGCCAGGCCCCGATGAGCCCGCCCAGCATCGCCGCCACGATGGCACCCAGCAGCCGCCCAGAAGGCAGCTTCACGCGTTTGGCAAATTGCCAGGCCGACCAGCCTGTGCCCCAGATGGACGCGGCCTTGTTCGTGCCCAGCAGCGTGGCCGGCACCGCTTGCGGGAACAGCGCGAACAGCGAGGGCACGATGATCAGCCCGCCACCGCCCACGATGGCGTCGACCAGCCCGGCGCCGGCCGACGCCAGCAGCATCAGGCCGAGGTTCGTGGCATCCAGTTCAAGCATGTGGGCGTGCCTGCAAGAAAAAGCCCGGCGCCAGGCCGGGCTGTGATGGCCGAGTCACGCCTGCGATCAGGTGCGGATCTCGCCTTGGCCCAGCACCACGAACTTCATCGAGGTCAGGCCTTCGAGGCCCACCGGGCCGCGCGCGTGGAACTTGTCCGTGCTGATGCCGATCTCGGCGCCCAGGCCGTACTCGAAGCCGTCGGCAAAGCGCGTCGAGGCGTTGATCATCACGCTGGCCGAATCGACCTCGCGGATGAAGCGCATGCTGTTGGGCTGGTTCGTGGTCAGGATCGAATCGGTGTGGTGCGAGCCGTACTTGTTGATGTGGGCGATGGCTTCGTCCAGCGAGTCGACGACCTTCACGGCGATGACGGGGGCGAGGTACTCCTCGTACCAGTCCTGCTCGGTCGCGTCGACCACCTTGGCGCCGGGCACGTCGGCCAGGATGGCCTTGGCGCGGGCGTCTGCGCGCATCTCCACGCCCTTGTCAGCGAACACCTTGCCGATCAAAGGCAGGAAGGCGGCGGCTTGCGCGGCATGCACCAGCAGCGACTCGGTGGCGTTGCAGGGGCTGTACTTCTGGGTCTTGGCGTTGTCCGTCACCTTCACGGCCAGGGCCAGGTCCACCACCTCGTCGACGTAGGTGTGGCAGTTGCCGTCCAGGTGCTTGATCACGGGCACCTTGGCTTCTGCGCTGATGCGCTCGATCAGGCCCTTGCCGCCGCGCGGGATGATGACGTCCACGAACTGCGGCATGGCGATGAGCTGGCCCACGGCGGCGCGGTCGGTGGTCTGCACCAGTTGCACGGCGTGGGTGGGCAGGCCCGATTCGGCCAGCGCGGCCTGCACCAGCTTCCACAGCGCCAGGTTGGAGTGGATGGCTTCGGAGCCACCGCGCAGCACGCAGGCGTTGCCGCTCTTGATGGCCAGCGAGGCGGCTTCGATGGTCACGTTCGGGCGCGACTCGTAGATCATGCCGAACACGCCGATGGGCACGCGCATCTGGCCCACGCTGATGCCGGTGGGGCGGCGGCGCACGTTGGTGATCTCGCCAACCGGGTCGGGCAGGGCGGCGACCTGCTCGCAGCTCTCGGCCATGGTCTCGATGACCTTGTCGGTCAGGCGCAGGCGGTCGACCATGGGGGCGGCCAAGCCGTTTTTCTCGGCGTTGGCGATGTCGGAGGCGTTGCGCGCCTTGAGTTCGCCGGCGTGCTGACGGATCTGGCGCGCCAGGGCCAGCAGGGCGCCATTCTTGGCGGCGGTGCTGGCGGCGGCCATCAGCGTGGCGGCGGCGCGGGCGGCCTGGCCGACGGCGTTCATGTAGTCGGGCACGCCCTGGCCTTCGGCCCAGGTGACGGTGGATGCGGCGGTGTTCATCCCGCGATTGTCTCAAACCCGGCGAGACCCTGCACCCGCTATGCTGCGGGGGCTCCCCTGCCGTCCCCCTTGCCCCCGAGCCCGCGCCTGTGGCCAGCGGGGCATGGTTGTTCTGCTGGCGCGGCGCTCCCTCATGCCCCACCCTCATCAGGTCATCCACATCCATCCCGAGGCGCCACCCAAGCCGCCCGAGGGCGCGCCCTGCAACGGCTGCGGGGTGTGCTGCCTGGCCGAGCCTTGCCCGGTGGGCATGCTGGTCAGCCGCAAGCGGCGTGGGGCCTGCGATTTGCTGCGCTGGTCAGATGCGCAGGGGCGCTATGTGTGCGGTTTGCTGGCCGATGGCGATGCCAGCGCAGGCGCGCAGGCGGGCGGCGCGCGTTCCAGGTCGCTTTGGCGCCGCCTGTGGCAGGCCTGGGCGCGCCGGCTGATCTCGGCCGGCAGTGGTTGCGATGCGAGCATCGAAGTGGGTGCCGCAGGCGAGTCTTGCCAGAAATGACCCTTTGCAGCCCGGCTACTCCGCGCGCTGCACCAGGCCCCTCCTGCCTACGATGCCTCCATCGACCCTCAACGGGCCCGCATCACCCACAGGAGACCACACCATGCGCCAGAAACTGCTGCAACACCTGCTGTTCGCCGCCATCGCCGCATGGGGCTTGTACCTGACCCAGGGCGTGATGGACGATGTCCCGCTGCGCGTGCAGGCCGAGCCCGTGAGCACCGCCATGCTGGCGCTGCGTTGACGGCCCCTGGCGCCCTCAGCGCCAGCCGAACATGAAACTGCGCGCCAACAGCCGCTTGACGGGCGGCAACTGCTGCACCGCGCCCAGCCCCAGCCCCCGCATCGTCGCCAGGATCGGCGCCGGCCACGTGAAGCTGCGCGCCAGGAAGTCGGTCGCGCCCATGAGCGCCAATCGGTCGGGCTGACGGCGCCGCTCGAACTGCCGCAGCGCGCGGCGCACCTTCATCTCGCGCGTGCCGGCGTCGTCTTCGCCTGCCCAGCCCTGTGTCTTCAGGGCGGCCAGCAGCTCGTGCACGTCGCGCATGGCCAGGTTGAAGCCCTGGCCGGCCACCGGGTGCAACGTCTGCGCCGCGTTGCCGATGCGCACCACCGCTTCGTCGCTGACCAGCCGCGTGTGGGCGTTGAGCCCCAGCGGAAAAGCCTTGAGCGGCGACACCTCCAGGATGCGGCCCACGCGGTCGGGGAAGATGCTGCCCAGCACGGTCAGCCGCTGGGCCTCGTCCAGGCCAGCCACCGGGTCGTCGTGGCGCTGCACGCACCACACCAGGGCCGCACGCCGACCGCTTTCGCCCCCGGCACGCACCGGGCCGGGCGGCAGGGGCAGCAGGGCGGCTGGGCCCGAGGGCGTGAAGCGCTCGTAGGCCGTGCCGTCCGGCGCGCTCGCATCCAGTCGGACCTGTCCCACCCACGCGGTCTGTTCGTAATCGCGGCTCAGGCCCTCGGGCCATTGCAGCTTGGGTTGGTCGGCAAAGACGCCGCCTTCGGCCACCACCACCAGGTCGAAGGCCTCGGCGATGTCGGCATCGACCTCGATGCGCGAGCCCACGCGCTTGAGCCCACGCACCGGCGTGCCAAAGCGCATGGCCATGCGGTGTTCATCGTTCGTGACGGCGTCCAGCCAGGCGGCCTGCAGCGGCGCCACCAGCGTGCCGTAGCTGACCACGGCGCCCAACTGCGACACGCCCTGCTCGCGCGCGGTGATGCTGACTTCAGGTTGACCGGTGCCGGGCCACAACACGGTGGGCTGCTGCTGCGAAACGTGAACTTCGAGGATGGGGGCTTGCTTGCCCGAACGCGCGATGGCGTCCCACACGCCGATGCGGCCGAGCTCCTGCACGGTGCCCAGCGACAGGGCCAGGGTGCGCGCGTCCTTGGCGATGTCGAGGTCGGCCGGGCGGGCATCGAACACGGTGACGCGGGCTTCGGGCAGGGCCCGTGCGGCCTGCAGGGCCAGGCTCAGGCCGGCTGGCCCGGCGCCGACGATGGCCAGGCTCAGTGTGGGGGCGATGGTGTCGAGGTGATCCATGGGGCCGCGGGTGGGGTGGTGCGCGCTGAGGCGCCATTGTGCGGCGAATCCGAAAGGGCCTTCCTATAATCCCCCGCGTCGGGCTGCAATTCGGCCCCCCATGTGCCTGCACGGGCGCCCCCAACCGCTTCCTTCGCGTGACCTCTTTTTCATCTCCCGCCAGCTACCGAGCCCTCGCCGCCGCCGACATGGCGGAGGTCGATCAGGTCATCCACCGTCGGCTTTCCTCGAAGGTCGCGCTGGTCAACCAGATCTCGCACTACATCGTCAGCGCCGGTGGCAAGCGCGTGCGCCCCATGCTGCTGTTGCTGATCGCCGGTGCCCTGGGCAACCGATCGAGCGAGCGCCATGAACTGGCCGCCGTGGTCGAGTTCATCCACACCGCCACGCTGCTGCACGACGACGTGGTCGACGAGTCCGACCTGCGCCGCGGCCGCAAGACGGCCAACGCCCTGTTCGGCAACGCCGCCAGCGTGCTGGTGGGCGACTTCCTGTACTCGCGCGCCTTCCAGATGATGGTCTCGACCAACCGCCTGCGCGTGATGGAGGTGCTGGCCGACGCGACCAACGTCATCGCCGAAGGCGAGGTGCTGCAGCTGATGAACATGCACGACCCCGACATCTCGGTGGACGACTACCTGCGTGTCATCGAATACAAAACGGCCAAGCTGTTCGAGGCCTCGGCCCGCCTGGGCGCGCTGATCAGCGACGCCTCGCCCGAGGTCGAGGAAGCCTGCGCCGAATATGGCCGCACCTTGGGCACCGCCTTCCAGCTCATCGATGACCTGCTCGACTACGAAGGCAGCACGGCCGAGCTGGGCAAGAACATCGGCGACGACCTGCGCGAAGGCAAGCCCACGCTGCCGCTGCTGGTGGCGATGCAGCGCGGCACGCCGCAAGAGGCTGCGCTGATTCGCCAGGCCATCGAGCAGGGCGAGGTCGAGCGCATGGCGCAGATCGTCGAGATCGTCAAACGCACCGGCGCGCTGGACGCCACGCGCGAGGCTGCGCAGCAGCAGGCCGAGCGTTCCAAGCGCTGCCTGGAGCGGCTGCCTGCCAACGAGTGGCGCGAATCTCTGCTAGAATTATCGTTTGACTCGATACACAGGTCGTCTTGAAGACGGTGAGTGATCGTCGTTGAGATCGGGGTGTAGCTTAGCCTGGTAGAGCGCTACGTTCGGGACGTAGAGGCCGGAGGTTCGAATCCTCTCACCCCGACCAGGATTTTCCGAGGCACAACCCTCTGTGCCCGATGAACAAAGGGTTCTCTCCCTTTGACCTTCCCACAATTCTTCCCACATGCGGCACTCTCTAGCGGCTGCATGGGACAATCTGGGCGTGTCAAAGTTGCCAAAGAAAACCCGCTACCTCGTCCCCAAGGGCGGACGCTTCTACTTCCGCATTCCCATTCCCGGCGACCTTCGCGAGACCTTCGGGAAGAAGGAGCACAGCGAGGCCCTCGGCGACATCAATAGGGCGCAAGCTGAAGTCCGCGTGGCCCAGCTAGGGGCGCACTGGAAGGCCCGCTTCCTGGAGGAGCGGCACCGGCAGGGGAAGGCCCTGAGCCCACCGGCCCCGGCCCCTGAGTCCGAGCGCGTGTTTCGCGTGGCGACCCTTGAGGAGGTCAAGGCGGTAGCAGCCCAAGCAGCGCGGGCCGTGTTGATCCACGACGAGGAGGCCCGCATTGATGGGTGGACATGGCCGGGCGGTGACAGCGCGGACTTCGGCACAGGCATGCCCTTGGATGAGGCCACGCGGGAGGCCGTCTCAGGGCGCAACCTTGCGGGACTGAAGGAGCGGGCTGAAGACTGGCTAGGCACCCATGGCCTGGACTTGCCGCCTGACGGCATTGAGCAGCGCCGTGCCCTGTACGCCTGGGCTCAGGCCACCGCGCAGGTCATCGAGGGGCGCAAGCAGCGGGACAGGGGCGAGGTTTTCGATACGCCCCCTGAGCCCGTCATGCCCGAGTCAATCTCAGCCAGCGAGGCAGCCCACTTCAGTCCGGCAGACAAGCCCGCCCACTTGCTGACGCTCCGCGATGTGCTGCACTTGTGGAGCAATAAGGGCAAGCGCCCCACGCTTAAGACCATCGGCACTGCTGAGCGCATCGTGGCCCAGTTTGAGACGGTCCTGGGCAATCCGCCGCTGGCTAAGCTCACCCGCCAGCAGGGGCTGAAGTTTCGGGATTGGCTCCTCGCACAGGGCTTGGCGCCGCGCACTGCGGCTGACCGCCTGGGCTACGTCTCGCGGCTGATCCGCTTTGAGATGCAGGAGCAACAGCGCATCGCGGCCAACCCGTGGGCCACCATCAAAATTGAGGGCTCAAGGGAACGGGTCACGGTGCGCAAGCCCATCAAGGGGGATAAGCTGGCTGCCCTGTTTGCTGCCCCGCTGTTCCAGGCGTACGAACTGCCCGAGGTGCGGACGGCGGGCCGGGATGCTGCCTACTGGATACCCATCCTCGGGGCGTACACGGGCGCCCGTGTGACTGAGCTGGCGCAGCTCCTGACCACCGACATTCGGCAGGAGGGGGCGCTCTGGTGCATCTCGATCATGGACGAGCAGGCGTGGCAGTCCGTCAAGAACACGTCATCCAAGCGCGTCATCCCGATGCACCCCGAGCTGATTCGGCTGGGGCTGCCTGAGTACGCTGCCAGCCTGAGGCAGGCGGGGCATGAGCGGCTGTTCCCTATGGCGCCGGTCTCAGACCTCAACAACGCGGGCGGGCCGTTCGCCACTTGGTTCTCAAAGCTCAAGGCTCGTCATGGGTGGGGGCCTGAGAACACCTTCCACTCCTTCCGGCACACCATCGAGACCATGCTGAAGCGGAAGCAGGTCTACCCGTTCAACATCAACGCGTACACGGGGCACAAGCAGAAGGGCGGGGACGCGGACACGACCTACAGCCACCCCGAGCCTGCCGACCTCGTGGACGTGGCCGTGGCGGTTGTGCATGAGGATGTGAGCCTGCCGAAGGTGTTCCCGCCTGAGGGATGGGAGCCGCCCCCGCTGCTGCCTGGACTGCTGACCACCAAGCCGCGCCGCGAGGGGTGAGCAAGGGGCGCTATCCTGCGTGCATTACAAATCAAGGAGACCTCATGCACCGCCTGCTGTTCGCCCTGGCTGCCCTCGGGCTGGCCTCGTGTGGTGCCAAAGCCCCCGAGAACTACACGACCACATCAACCGATGTGCTTGCAGCCAAAAAGGCCTATGACGAGTGCGCCCTCAACACAGGGGCCCTACTTGCCAACAACAGAACGGAGCCGCTGGAGACCCTTGTCTCGCTTGTCATTCGCACATGCGAGCCCAAGCTGCTTGAATTGAGGATTGCAATCATGGAGGAGAACCTCGGTTACTCGGACCCGAACGCGTTCGCCAATACCTACGGGGATAACTACAGAGCTTCTACGCGGGCGCTCGTGGCGGATGCTCTCGTGGTGGTTCGCTCGGTCAACCCGCGATAAAACGCGAGGAATTTCCGAGCCCTCTCCCTAACTGCGCCTGGGGCGAGTTCCCCCCGTGCCCCCTCCCGCTGTCCACACGGAGCAACAGCAGGGATTGCGCTATATGTGACACTGGAGGCTGGCGGTTCTCAAACCCCGGGTGTGCTCCGAGCACATCAGACCTTGCTACGGATTAATCGTCCGCCTTGGTAAACCTTCCGCTTCGGTGTACTGACTGGGACGCAGGGACATTACCTTTGGCCCCTCTTTGCTCCGCCAGCATTGGCCCCGCGTCGATGTTGACGCGACCAAAGCAAAGAGAACATGAGCCAAGCACAAGCAGCCCGCGACAGCGCCGTCCACGCCCTCCGCTGCATCTATCACCGCTTCATGTGGCGGGTTGAGTCCGTCCTGGACATGACCGCGCAGGTGCTCGTGTGGATGCTGAAGAAGCACACCCGCATCACCGGGGCCGGGGTCTTCTGGTATCCCGACCATCCAATCTTCTGGGATGCGTGGACTGAACCGAGCAACCTGCCCAGTGGGGGCGGGTCGTTCACCCTCCGCGCGGGGCGCATGGAGTTCATCGTGGATTGGCGGGGCCGTAGGCACGCCTGAGGCCTGTGCCCATTTCGGCCTGTTACCTACGGTGGCGCGAGACATAGGCGACCAGGGCAAAGGCCGAAAGGGCGAGCAGCGTCACGGCCCCCACCGGGTTCTCCTGAAGGGCCTGGAGCGTAGAACGAACGGCGGAGAGCAGGTCGAGCAGAGCGCGCATCACAGTGTCCAAAACAGTGGCTGTGCGGGAATGCTCCTCCATGGTTTCGGATATTCGTTCACGGCGCGCGGGGAAACGTTTCCCGGCTTGACTGAGCAGGCGGGGCCCTGGACAGGCGCCCCAATCTGCGCGCGATGGCAGGGCTGCACTGTCGGAAAACGAAGGATTCCGACACCCTCCGCAGGCGGCATCCTGGGGTGTTGGTAATGTAGGCCTTGACAGTTTCCAACACATGCGGAATACTGACAGCCTTTTCCAACACCAGGGAGCAAGCGAATGACCGCCCGCATTTACGGCTATGGCCGAGTGAGCACCGCCGAGCAGACCACCGAGAACCAGCGCCAAGAACTGGAAGCCCTGGGGCACAGCCTGCCCGCCCAACGATGGTTCGCTGACACCATCTCAGGCAAGGTGCCCGCCCTCCAGCGCCCCCAGTTCGCCAAGATGCTGGACCGCATGGAGGCAGGCGACATGCTGTTGGTCTCCAAGCTGGACCGCCTGGGCCGGGACATGATCGACGTCATGCAGACGCTGAAGATGCTGGCAGAGCGAGGGGTCCGCGTGAAGGTGCAAGCCCTCGGGGATACCGACCTGACCAGCACCGCAGGGAAGGCCGTGGTGGGCATCCTGGCAGCCGTGGCAGAGATGGAGCGGGACATGCTGGTGGAGCGGACCCAGGCGGGCCTAGCTCGGGCCAAATCCGAGGGCAAGCAACTGGGGCGCCCCTCCAAGACCTCGGAGGAAGACAAGCAGGCCATCCGGGAACAACTGGAGGCAGGCGCCACGGTCAGCCAGATGGCGCGGGACTACGACATCTCCCGCGCTTCGGTCATCGCCATCCGGGACGCTGCCCCTGGTTAGGGCGGGGCGGGCGGCCCAATCTAGCACTGGCGCGCTGTTCCTTGATGGGCCGGGAACATCGGTAATCAGCGCAAGCACTTGCGGTCCTCGGGGCGTGGATTCGCTTGCCATGCCACCACCTTTAGCCCCCATCCAGCGTTCCGCCCGGACGCCACGCAAATCGCCCTCTAAGTCGTTGACCTGAAAAGGCAGTGGCCCGCAGGCGCGACCAGAAGCCGCCCCTAGCCCCTGGCTATAGCCCCCAGCATCCGCCCGCCTGGACGCGATGGCCCGAGGGGCGCACCTCAACTAACCCCAACCGGATAAAGCATCACATGCAATACCAGCACCCCGGCCCCGAGCAGGGCCAGCGGGAGAAGGCCGTCTTCAGAACGGTCCCCATCCCCGTCTCCGCCTTCGACCACATCAAGGACACCCAGCGGGCCATCCAGGCACGCACCGGGCGGGCCGTGACCTTCAATGAGGTCTTCGCCACCATCGTCTACGAACACAAGCAGCACACGCAGAACACGAACAACGGAGAACATGCCCATGCACCCCAACAAGGCCCCCGCGCAGCCTCAGTCCCCCGCTGACGCAATCGAGTGGCAGGAAGAGTGGCTAGGGCCTGTTAACACAAACTGCGAAGCCCATCGACCACGAGCACGAAGCTGAGAAAGCCGAGAAACATCGCATCAAGCTTTTCGAACCGGGAGAAGATTCGGCGGTAGCCCTTGAGCCGCCGGAACAACCTCT
>NZ_LFRI01000104.1 GCF_001447195.1 Aquabacterium parvum
CTGGCGCAGCTCGGTGAGCTGGCCTTGATCAATGGCCTGATCGACCAGCCGGCCCATGTTGGCACCGTGGCTCAGGGCCTTGAGCTTCAGCACCTGAAGCTGGATTACTTCGTCAAAGTTCATGATTCCTCCAAAAACCAAAAGCGGATGCTTTGGATTCTAGGAGGAAGTCAGATCGCAGGCAAGGGAAACTGCGCCGCTTGAAAAGTTCAAGGTTTTGATGGCCGCGCAGGATAGGCAGTGCCACACGAAACGCAATGCACGCGAAGACCA
>NZ_LFRI01000105.1 GCF_001447195.1 Aquabacterium parvum
CGTCTGCTTGGACACATACATCCGGTGGTACAACGAGGCGCGGATCAAAGTTTCCCTTGGTGCTCGCAGCCCTGTCGGGCATCGCCAAAGCCTGGGAATCGCCGTTTAACCAGTCCAAGTTTTCTGCCGCACCCCCAAACCTGTCAACGGAAGTTGCGCCAGGCACACCGCCACGGCAGCAGACCTGAACGACAAAAGCCAACGCACCTCAAAAAGTCGACTCGCTGCCATGTCCCTCATGCGCCCCTCCATCACGTGGCACCGCAAACGGACGTAGGTTACCTTGCTTGTGAATGCTGATCGTTTCGGGTTCTCCGCACAACCGATTTCAAGGAAGGATGACCTCACCAAGAAACGTGCCGGGGCCTCCGCTTTTCGCACATGCGTCACCAGGCATCGGCCGCTTTGCCGCCACCCGCACGGGCGTGGCGCACTGCCCCTGCAGCAACATGCGCCTGGCCTCGGGCATCGCGCCCGTGCGCCGCATGCTCAACGCCGGCGTGCCCGTGGGCCTGGGCGCCCGAGTTCGACACCAAAATGCCGATTTCGCATTTTTGGTGAAGCCGCTTCCATGTGAATCAACGACTTATGCACATTTTTGCGGAAGTTTTGTAGTGGCAACTGCATGAATGCTTTGTAGTGGCGCAATTGGGGT
>NZ_LFRI01000106.1 GCF_001447195.1 Aquabacterium parvum
TACGTCGCACACTTGAGCAGAATGGCCAGCTCATTGCGCGCCAGTGTCAGCGCCCGCACGCACTTGCCGCCAAGCTGCTCCAGCCCAGCGAACACATGCTCGCCCCGGGCTCGGATGCGGTTGATCGCCTTGTTGCGCCCGTCCAGCCGGGCTCGCCTGTCTTGTCCCGGCTTGGCGCGCCGCGCAATGCCGTCGCGCAACTTGCTGGTGTGCAGCAACTCGCGATTGGCCTGCGCGTCGTAGCCTCGGTCGGCCAGCACCCGCGCGCCCGTGTTGCCGCAGTCCAGCACATCCTTCAATGTCTGCCCGTCGTCCACATTGGCCGCAGTGATCTTGGCCTGGCGAATTAGCTTGTAGCGCGCATCGGCGTTGGCATGTACCTTGTAGCCGTAGAAGCTCTTGCCGTGCTTCTTGGTCCAGCGCGCGTCGCCGTCGGTGTGCCGCATTCGCTTGGCACTCCAGCCCTCAGGCTTGCGGCCTTCGTTGAGCGCTTCGCGCTCGTCCTTGTTCGTCTGGGTGACGGGGGCCTGCACGATGCTGGCATCCACGATCTGTCCGCCGCGGGGGATGTAGCCGTGCTGCTGCAAC
>NZ_LFRI01000107.1 GCF_001447195.1 Aquabacterium parvum
GCCAGCGGCCTCATACGTGCATCCATCCTCACACCTTGCCCCCCTCATAGGCGAGGCTCACCGACGCGCCAGGAGCCCACGCACGCACCGGCACGGACACCTGCTCACCCACTCGGCCCTCGAAAGGCTTGGTGTCTGGAACTGTGAGGGTGAAGAGTTGAACGAGGCCACGGTTATCGAGGCCCTCGATCTGGAGAACCGGGCGGGTGGGGATCACCTCGCCGGTCTTCTTGTTGACGCCACCACCCAGGGTGGTGACTGCTCGAATGGTGC
>NZ_LFRI01000108.1 GCF_001447195.1 Aquabacterium parvum
GCTTAAAGCGTTCAGCCAGGTCATCACCGTTCTTCACCGTCAAAGTCACCAAAAAAGGCCTCAGAGCCGTTTTCTCGGCTCGGATGACCTCCCACCTATCCAAGTAGGCTTTCATCGACTTAGCGCCCCGTCTAATAGCACACAGAGGGCAAAGCAGGTGCTTCATGCAGAAGCTGGCCGCATGCAGCCTCACAGCGTCGATGGTGAAGTAGTGCCGGAACAGCAGGTAGTCACCGCAAGTGGTGAGCCGCTGGTGAAGCGTTTCTTGACCTT
>NZ_LFRI01000109.1 GCF_001447195.1 Aquabacterium parvum
CGCCGTAAGCGCACCCCCGTAGAGCGTGACTTGGCGCCAGGCTCTTGTTTTACGATCGCGTCCACCATCTTCATAGTGGACGCGATCTTCATGCCGCCATCTCAACTCGGCAAGAGGGTGGTCGTCGGACTATTACGGTGCGCCTCATCGCCGGGGGATGCAGTAGACCCACACCGGGCGCTCGCCCGCCAGGTCCCAGCGCGCCGCCGGCGTCCAGGCCCGCCCCTCGGCGTCGCGCGCCTCGAATTCCAGGCTGACCAGCCAGCTGCCCGGGCGCATCTCGCGTCGGGCCTTGTCCATGGCGCGCGGCATGGACTCCGGTCGCTGGAAGAGGTAGACGAGGTCGAAGGCCGACCAATCGTCGGCCCACATGTCACCTCGGCGCACGGTGGCCCAGGGGCAACGCCAGGCGCTGACGGCACGCCACAGGGCGCTCCACTCGACGCCTTCGAGGCGGGCCTCGGGCAAGGCGCGGCGCAGCTCGATGAGGCCGTCGCCCATGCCACAGCCGGCGTCGAGCACGCGCGCGCCTGCCGGCAACCGCACGTGCTTCGGTAGCTCGAGCAAAGCGCCGCGCGGGGTCGGGAAGACGGGCGCGTCACGCCAGGCGCGGCGCGGGTAGGCCAGCAGCAGCAGGGCCAGGGGCGCGAGCCACCACCAAGCCATGGCCGCCCCACCCTGCCCGCCTGGCGCGCCTGAGCCGCTGGTCAGGCCCAGCGCCAGCACGCTCATCGGAAAGCCCGCCGCCACGAACACGCGCCGCCAGGCGGTGGTGGCCACAAAGGGCAGCAAGGCCGCGCAGGCCCCCAGCGCGGTCGGCAGCACCAGGGCGGCCCACAGCGGGGCGCCAGCGGCCCGCAATGCCCAGGCCAGGGCCCAGGCTGCCAGCCAGGTCAGCACAGCCGGCACGGGCCAGTTCAGGGCCTTGGCGAGCAGGTGGGTCACCCGCCGTCGGCTCAGGCCGCCTCGCCGCCACCGGCCTGGCGCAGCTTGTCGAGCAGGCCGTTGAGCTCGTCAAGGCTGCCGAACTGGATCGTCAGCTCGCCTTGCTCGCCCCGCAGCGTCTTGCGACGAATGTGAATGCCCACTTGCGCGGTGAGCAAGTCAGAGAGCTCCTCTTCCAGCCGCAGCAGGTCCCGCGTCTTCTCGCTCTTGACGCGCAGCAGCGGGGACTGGCGGCCCTGACCCTGGGTCTTGGCGACGAGCTTTTCGGTCTCGCGCACGTTGAGTTTCTTGGCCACCACCTCGTTGGCGGTGGTGATCTGCACGGCCTTGTCCAGGGGCAGCAGCGCGCGGGCGTGGCCCATGTCCAGGTCACCGGCCATCAGCATGGACTGCACGGGCTCGGCCAGGTTGAGCAGGCGCAGCAGGTTGCTGGCGGCGCTGCGCGAGCGGCCCACCGCCTGGGCGGCCTGCTCGTGCGTGAGGCCGAACTCGGCGGTCAGGCGTTGCAGGCCCTGGGCCTCCTCCAGCGGGTTGAGGTCTTCGCGCTGGATGTTCTCGATCAGGGCCATGGCCGCGGCGGCCTCGTCGGGCACGTCCTTGACGAGCACGGGCACCTCGGTCAGGCCAGCCAGCTTGGCGGCGCGCGAGCGGCGCTCACCGGCGATGATCTCGTAGCGGCCACCGCCCACCGGGCGCACCAGGATGGGCTGCATGATGCCCTGGGCCTTGATGCTCTCGGCCAGCTCGTAGAGCGAGCCCTCGTCCATGCGCGTGCGCGGCTGGTACTTGCCGGGCTGCATGAGGTCGAGCCGCAAGGTCGAGGGTGTGCCGTCGCCCGATGCGCTGCTCGAAGGGGTGTCGCTGACTTTGGGGCCCAGCAGGGCCTCCAGGCCCATGCCCAGGCCTTTGGATTTCTTGGTCGCCATGCCCGTGATTGTCGCCGCAAGCGCTTACCTTGTGCGCGGCCCGCGCGTCGATCATCAGCGGTGATGGACTCCTCAGCTGGCCGGGCCGGGCCCCAATCTACAGCCGGAACGCTGCCACCGACTCGTTCAGCTCGCGCGCCTGCGCGGCCAGCGTCTGCGCCGCAGCGGCGCTTTGCTCCACCATGGCCGCATTTTGCTGGGTCATCTGGTCCATCTGCGTCACCGCATCACCCGCTTGCGCGACACCGGAGCTCTGTTCGCGCGCTGCGACACTGACCTCGGCGATCAGGGTCGACACGTTCTGGATGGCCGACACCATCTCCTGCATGCTCGCTGCAGCTTGAGCGCCTTGCTCGCTGCCCGCGTCGATGCGACCGACGCTGTCACCGATCAGCGTGCGGATCTCCTTGGACGCCTGCCCCGAACGCTGAGCCAGCGCGCGCACCTCGGTGGCCACCACAGCGAAGCCACGCCCCTGCTCGCCGGCTCGGGCGGCTTCGACAGCGGCGTTCAGCGCCAGGATGTTGGTCTGAAATGCGATGCTGTCAATGGTGCCAATGATGTCGGCAATGCGGCCTGCGCTCTGTTTGATCTCCTGCATGCTGGCCGCCAGCGCCTTCACAGAGTCACCGCCACGGGTGGCGATGCTGCTGGCGTTGGCTGCCAGCTCGCTGGCCTGTGTGGCGCTGTCGGCACCCTGGGCAATGGTGGTGCGCAGCTGCTCCATGGCTGCAGCGGTCTGCTCCAACGTGCTGGCCTGCGACTCGGTGCGGGCCGACAGGTCCTGGTTGCCCGATGCAATCTCGCGACTGGAGTTAGCCACGCGTTCGGCGTTCTCGCGCACCGAGCTCACCACGCGGGTGAGGGAGGCCTGCATGCGCTGCAGCGACGCCAGCACGCTGTGTTCAGCGACAGCCACCCCATCGCCGCGCGGCAGCCGCGCCGTGAAGTCGCCCTCAGCCACTTGAGAGACCAGGCGGCTCAAATCGTCAGGCTCGGCGCCCAACGAGCGCCGCACCCAGAGGCCAGTGGCCACGGCAAAGGCCAGGGCGGCGCCCAGGAACACCACGATCAAGGCCAGCATCAACGCCAGCGTGCTGCGCGTGGAATCCACACGCGCACGCAGGCTCTGGCTGAGAACATCCAGCGACGGGTCCAGGGCGGCGTACATGCCGTCGATGTTGCGCGTCATTTCATCGAAAAACTCGGTGCTGGGGTGCTGAAGCTGTTCGGGTTGCACCACATGCTGGCCCACATAGACCACCGTGCGCTGGCCCAGGGCGTCGAGATCCTCCGATGTTTTCTTCAACGCTGCCGCGTTGGCTTCGCTGGTTTCCGCAGCGCGCTGCAGGTTGTGCCGCACCCGCTGGAAGGCGTCGTGCATCCGGTCGGTCAGGCCGGCGTAACGGGCACGATCGGTAGGCGTCAGCTCAGCCCCCGTCGACAAGAGGTTGGCGCCCCGCGCCCGCAGTTGCCCGGTGAATTCGATCATCTGGGGCGCTTCCTGCAGGGCGCCGATGACCAAGAAGTACGTCTCTGGTGACGGGTCGAAGATCAGGCCCCAGTGATCAAGACCTGCGGTCAGGGTGGCGATCATCTGCCCGATGGCGGCGGTGTGCAGAGCAGACGACTTTGGCCCGTCAACCTGCTGGGCGTCGACACGGGCCCGCAGCGCCTTCCACGCCGCCACGGCTTCGCCCCAGCGCTGGACCACGGGTCCATCGCCGCCACTGGACGCCAGCAACTGGGCGTAGTGGGCAACAGCCGCATCCACCTCGTCCGCCTTGGCGCGACGGGCTTGCTCAGCCTCGGTTTTGCCGCCCAGCCACACGGCACTCAGGCCCTGGTGCTGCTGCGTGACCTTGATCAACCCCAGCAGCGCGCGGCTGGGCGCGATACCCTGATCTTCCTTGGCGGCGATTGCCATGTCTGCCCACGCTTTGTGCATGTACATGCCGGTAGGCACCAGCACGGCAGCCAAGCACAAGGACAGCAAAATCGCAAATCGCTGAAAAATGGACATGGGACGCCTCTGCTCAATGACGATGCTGTGTTTATCGGAACAGCACAGATCGACTTGAGGCGGCTGACGCCCTCACACTTGATGCGTGCGGACGTGACGGCCAAAGTGTGTCGCGCCCACGCTTTCGATGGGCAGGCATCGCTAAGCGAGCGATGCGTCTGCCTTCACGCGCTGCACCAACTCCTGGGCGAAGGCCACGAAAGCCTGCGCGCCCTTGGACGAGGGGTCGAACACCACGCCCGGCAGGCCGTAGCTGGGCGCTTCGGCCAGGCGCACGTTGCGCGGGATCACGGTGTCGAACACCTTGTCGCCGAAGTGCGTCTTGAGCTGATCGCTGACCTGCTGCTGCAACGTGATGCGCGGGTCGAACATGACGCGCAGCAGGCCGATGAGCTGCAGCTCGCGGTTGAGGTTGGCGTGCACCTGCTTGACTGTGTTGACCAGGTCGGTGAGGCCTTCGAGCGCGAAGTACTCGCACTGCATCGGCACGATGACGCCATGCGCGCAGGTCAGGCCGTTGAGGGTGAGCAGGCTCAAGGACGGCGGGCAATCGATGAGCACGAAGTCGTAGTCGGCGGAAGCGGCTTCGATGGCCGTCTTGAGGCGGCGGTCGCGGCGCTCGAGGTTGACGAGCTCGACCTCGGCACCGGCGAGCTCGCGGTTGGCGCCCAGCACGTCGTAGCCCACCTTCTCGCTGCGCACGCGCGCTTCGGCGATGGTGGCGTCGTCGAGCAGCACGTCGTAGACCGAATGCGCGAGGGTGCGCTTGTCCACGCCCGAACCCATGGTGGCGTTGCCTTGGGGGTCGAGGTCGACGATGAGCACGCGCTGGCCGACTTTGGCCAGGCCTGCTGCCAGGTTCACCGTGGTGGTCGTTTTGCCCACCCCGCCCTTTTGGTTCGCGATGCAGAAGATGTGCGGCATGCGCACATTATCACCGCTGGGTCGGCACGCCGATCGCACCCAGGCGCGGGGCTGGCAGTTGCCGCAGACCGCATGCGACCGCCCGGTTCACCCCTTTTTGACGCTCGAACGACCGACTCGCTCGCCGTCCGGCTTGCCCCGCGAGGAAGCACGCCGAGCCAGGGTGGGCTCGCGAGTGCCCTGACGGGCCTTGCCTCGGGCCTGTTGGGTTTTGGCCGCGCGCACGGTGGCGGTTCCTGCTGACCTGGTGGCAGAGGCCGCGTGCTTGTTGGCCGCCACTCGATCGGGTCGCTTCGCGGCCTGACGATCGGCATGAAGCTTCGACATCGCCCGAGGGGCCTGGGCGGTGGGCTTCTTGCCTGCCTGGGCAGACCGCGCCGCGCCAGCGGTCACTTGCGCCTTTGAACTCGCCTTTGAACTCGCCCTTGAAACTGCCTTCCCACCCACCTTCTTGCTTGCATTGACCGCCAGCTTGACCTCGGCCTTGCCTTGGGTTCGCCCCCTCTTTGCGGCCAAGGCGGTGGCAGCGCCTGCCTTGCCTTTGACCTGCGTCGGCGCAGGCGGCGCACTGTCGCGACCGCCAGCAGGCTTGCCTCGGCGAGCTGCCGCATGGCCGCCCTCTCCCTTTGGCTCCTGCAGCGCAGCCTCTCGGCTGCGGGGGCTGGCCTCTTCCTGAAACAGGGGCATGTCAGGTGTCCAACCCTTGGGTGGCGCCACCTCCACCGCACGGCTGACGGCGCCCGCTTCGGCAACCGTCCCTGCCGCCCACAACGGCGGCGCAAACAGGCCCACCATCAGGCAGACAGCCCACCATGCTTGGCGCCAGCGCGTGGCGCTCATCCGCGCAACCTCATCCAAACCAGGCAACGCTCGGCATCCAGGCCGGGCACCTGCAGTGGTTCCACGTGAAACACCTCCACGTCGTCGGGCAGCACAGCCTGCTCTTCGTCCGGTGACTTGCCCTTCATGGCCATCCACACACCGCCCGGAGCCAGGCGCTCGCGCGTGAGGGCAACGAAATCGGCCAAGGACGCGAAAGCACGGGACGTGACGATGTCGTGCCGGGAGTTGAGGTCTTCGACCCTGGCGTGTTCTGCACGCAGCTTGGGCAGGCGCAACTCGGCCGCCACCTGGCGGATGAAAGCGGCCTTTTTACCGACGGTGTCGACACAGCAAACCTGCACATCGGGGCGGGCAATGGCCAGCAGCACGCCGGGCAGGCCACCACCGCTGCCGACATCGAGCAGGCGCACCATGGGCGCAGCCCGAAGCGCCCCACCCTGCTGCCCGACGACGCCTGCAGCCGCATCACTTGGCGCCTTCGCCAAGTGCTTCGCGAGGTGCGGCAGCACCGTCAGGCAATCGCTGAGGTGGTGGGTGAACATGTCCTGCGCGTCGCGCAAGGCCGTCAAGTTGTAGGTCGCGTTCCAGTGCGAGAGCATGCCCATGTAAGCCGCACAGCGCTGCCGCTGGGCGTCGTCCAGGGTCACCTTCAGGGCATCCAGCACCGGCGCCATCGCCTCCAGCCACTGGGCCTCCGACCAACTCACCACGCGGGAGGCTCCGGGCTTGGGCCCCTGTCGGGGTTGTGGCCTGGGGCCTTTGGGAGCGCCATTGCCGGTGTAGTTGCTGTGCCCCAGGGGGCGCTTGAAACCTTTGATCACGCTGTCTCCCCCGTCGCTTGTGCCTGCCCCTGCGCCTGACCTTGCTGTGCCGATTGCTCACCCGGCTGGCCGGTGAAGCCCTTGAACCGCCCCTTCTTCAGGTGAATCAGCAACAAGGAAATGGCCGCCGGCGTGATGCCCGACAGGCGGGAGGCTTGCCCCAGCGTCTCAGGGCGGTGCTTGCTCAGCTTCTGCCGAGCCTCATGGCTGAGGGCGCTCACGGCCATGTAGTCCAACTCATCAGGCAGGCGCAGGTTCTCGTAGTACGCAGCCCGCTCCACCTCTTCGTTTTGCTTGTCGATGTAGCCCGCGTACTTGATGCTGATCTCGACCTGCTCGATCACGGCCTCCGCCAGCTTGGGGCCGAGTTCAGCCGCCAGGGCCGCGCGATCGGTGGTTTCACGTGAAACATCGGCGGACGCTGTGGGTGCTTTGCCGGCCTCGGCGCGCAGGCGCGCATGGTTGCCAGCGGCCAATCCCGCCACCTCGGACACCTGGTCGTAGCCGACGCCCGGTCGACGCAGCAGGTCGGCCAAGCTGTACTCGCGCTCCAAGGCCTTGCCCACCAAGCGCTCGGCGTCGGCCGCGGGCAAGGTGGCCGGGCGCACCCAGGTGTTGCGCAGTCGCTCTGTTTCACGTGAAACAGCGTCGCGCTTGCGGTTGAAGGCGTCCCAGCGGACGTCGTCCACCAAGCCGATTTGGCGACCCAGCTCGGTCAGGCGCATGTCGGCGTTGTCCTCGCGCAGCTGCAGGCGGAATTCGGCCCGGCTGGTGAACATGCGGTAGGGCTCGGTCACGCCTTTGGTGATCAGGTCGTCGACCAGCACGCCCAGGTAGGCCTGGTCCCGGCGCAGGGTGAAGGCGTCCTTGCCTTGGGCTTGCAGAGCCGCGTTGACCCCAGCGTGCAGGCCCTGGGCTGCGGCTTCTTCGTAGCCCGTGGTGCCGTTGATCTGGCCGGCGAAGAACAGACCGCCAATGGCCTTGGTCTCGAAGGTGGACTTCAGCTCGCGCGGATCGAAGTAGTCGTACTCGATCGCGTAGCCGGGGCGCAGGATGTAGGCGCTCTCCAGGCCGGGCATCGAGCGCAGGGCCGCGAGCTGGATGTCGAACGGCAGGGAGGTGCTGATGCCATTCGGGTAGAACTCGTTCGTCGTCAGGCCCTCGGGTTCCAGGAAGATCTGGTGCGAGTCCTTGTCGGCGAAGCGGTTGATCTTGTCCTCGATGGAGGGGCAGTAGCGCGGCCCCACCCCTTCGATCACGCCCGTGAACATCGGGCTGCGGTCGAAGCCAGAGCGGATGATGTCGTGCGTCTGCTGGTTGGTGTGCGTGATCCAGCAAGGCAGCTGGCGCGGGTGCATCTCCGGCGTGCCCAGGAAGCTGAACACGGGCACGTCCGCACCCGTGGGCGCGGAAAGCGGCGCGCCGGGCGAGCCCCAGCCCCCCACCAGCCCCACCCCATCGCCAGGCTGCTCGCTCAACTTCGAGAAGTCGATGCTGCGGCCGTCGATGCGCGGCGGCGTGCCGGTCTTCAGGCGCCCCTGCGGCAGCTTGAGCTCCTTCAGGCGAGCCGACAGCGAAATGGCCGGCGGGTCACCGGCACGGCCGGCGCTGTGGTTCTGCAGTCCGACGTGGATCTTGCCGTCCAGGAAGGTGCCGGCCGTCAGCACCACCGCGCGCGCGCGAAAGCGGATGCCCACCTGCGTGACGGCACCCACCACGCGGGCCCCGTCGCCATCGCCCTCGACCATGAGGTCGTCCACCGCCTGCTGGAAGACCCACAGGTTGGGCTGGTTTTCCAGGCGCTTGCGGATGGCGGCCTTGTACAGGATGCGGTCAGCCTGGGCGCGGGTGGCGCGCACCGCCGGGCCCTTGCTCGAATTGAGGATGCGGAACTGGATGCCGCCTTCGTCGGTGGCCAGGCCCATGGCACCGCCCAGCGCGTCCACCTCTTTGACCAGGTGGCCCTTGCCGATGCCGCCAATCGACGGGTTGCAGCTCATCTGGCCCAGCGTCTCGATGTTGTGGGTCAACAGCAGCGTGGCGCAGCCCATGCGGGCCGCAGCCAGGGCGGCTTCGGTGCCGGCGTGGCCACCGCCGACCACGATGACGTCAAATTCTTGGGGATACAGCATGGGCACTCTGCCTCATTTTTGAGCAACCTTCCATTTTACCCAGGGCTTCCCCTCGGTGGGGGATTCCGTGGCTTCATCGCGGGCATCGGCATCCATCACTCGGGCGCACAATCGCGTCCATGGATTGCCGCCCTGCCTGCGCCGCCTGTTGCATCGCCCCCTCCATCAGCAGCCCCCTGCCCGGCCTGCCCCACGGCAAGCCTGCAGGCGTGCCCTGCCCTCACCTCGACGAGGCGCTGCGCTGCCGCCTCTTTGGCCGACCGGAACGGCCGGCGGTGTGCGGCTCGCTGCAACCATCGGCCGAGATGTGCGGCGACAGCCGTGAGCAAGCCATGCGATGGCTCGGTCACCTGGAGGAGGCCACGCAGGTTCGCCCCAAGGCCTGAGGCGCCTCCACAACGCAGCCAAAGAGCGCGGGACAAGGAAAGTGAAAGGGCCCCGACGAGGGGCCCTTGATCGTTGCGGTGCGAACGCCGGGTGCTTGACGCGGCAGACATCGGCGCCGCGCCGTCTGTCAGGCCCGAGACAGGGCCTCGGCCCGCTTGGCCCCAGCTGGCTCGGAGGAGGCGCCCGCCCCCGCTGGCGGGACATCCTTGCCATCGAGCAACCACTCCGGCGGCGCCCCGGCGGCCTCGCCCGTCAGCTGCTTCATCTTCTCGCGCAGCCCCTCGGTGGTCAGCCCACGGCCGTGGGGCGCCCAGCCAGGCGGCCCGAACAGGTAGCCCAGGGCATGCAGCGGGTTGCGCACCTTGAGCAGGTCTCGCCCGATGGCCACCCACTCGGCCAACAGCACCCACAGCGCGATGTTCGATGTCTGCGACTTCACCAAACCGTAGCGGATCGGCACGCCGTCCTTCTCTTCCACGTAGGTGCCGAACAGCCGGTCGAACAGCATGATCGTGCCGCCGTAGTTGCAGTCCAGGTACTCGACGTTGGCGGCGTGGTGCACGCGGTGAGCCGACGGCGTGTTGAAGACGCCCTCCATCCAGCCCAGCTTGGGCACCATGTCGGTGTGGATCCAGAACTGGTAGACCAGGTTCAGGCCGTAGGAGATGAGCACCGCATCAGGCGAGAAACCCAGCAGGCACTGCGGCGCGAAGAACACAAAGCCGCCCGTCACCTTGCCGGTGATCGACTGGCGAAAAGCCGCCGCCAGGTTGTACTGGTTGCCCGAGTGGTGCACCTGGTGCGAAGCCCAGTACCAGCGGATGCGATGGCCAGCACGGTGCATCCAGTAGTAGAAGAACTCGGTGCACAAGAACATGGCCACCCAGCCCCACCAGGTGTCCATGGGCACCGTCCACAGGCGCTGCTCGTACATCCAGGCGCCAAACGGGAGCGAGGCGCCCAGCACCACGCCCATCGGGATCGACTCGACCACCACGCGCCACAGGTTGATGCGCACGGTCGTCCAGAAGGCACGCCAGTCATAGGGCTCGCGGCCCTGCGCTGCTCGGCGGCCGATCATCACGCCTTCCAGCGCGGTGATGGCCACGGCCGACAGGCCCAGGATGGCCATCATGGCCTGGATGACATTCAACTTCTCGATCATGTCGGGCTCGGTGTTCGGTTGCTCGTCGCTGACTCGTTCGTCAACGCCTGAACCATAGAGACATGCCCGCGCCTTGTCGCCCGGGGAAGCCCTTTCGACACGCGTTAAACCCCTCGAGTAAGGGGGCCGCGCACTTGCGCTGTGTCAGATCGCCGAAGCTCTGTCGCGCAATGGCGCCTGAGCCCCACTGCTGCCGCGCCTCAATCAGCGTCCAGCGCACAGGTGTAGAACCAACGCCCACCTTCGCGCACGAACTCACTGCGCTCGGCCAAGCGGTGGGCACGCCCCCCGAGCTTGCTGCGCGCCACGAAACCAACCTCGCCTCGGTCCGGGCCGTGCATCGCCGAGTGCTTGACCTGCAGGCCCAGCCAGCGCAGCCCAGGCTCCGGGGCTTCGATGCAGGTGGGGCGGTGATCGGGGTGCCAGGTCGCGAGCAGGTAGTCGCGCAGGTCCAGCACGAAGGCGCTGTAGCGCGAGCGCATGAGCGCCTGCGGATCGGGCGCCTGCAGGTGCAAAGGCCCTGCGTGGTAGCGGCCACAGCAGGCCAGGTAAGCCGCCCCGGATCCGCACGGACAAGGCGCAGCAGGGGCCAGGTCAGTCATCGGTGTCCCCATGTGCCTCGGCCTCGTCGGCCGCCTGCAGCGCCAGGTAGACCTCGCACACCCCGCGCAGGTAGACCAGGGTGGGCAACACCAGCGCCAGCGCGAAGATGACCCCGCCGCCCAGCGACGCCGCCGAGATGTAGGTCAGGTCGCGCGCGGCCACGGTGGACACGTCGGCGATCATCACGGTGCGGCCGAACAGCCCCGCCATCAGCGCCTGGGGCGGCACGTTGACGCCCAGCACGTACACCGAGGCCTCGGCCATCACGCGGCCGCCCACCAGCACCATCGCGCTGGTGGCCGCCCCCACGAGGCCCGTGGCCAGGCTCACGCCACCGGTCAGCACGGCCGCCTGAAGCAGGCGCTCACGGATCAGGCGCCACAAGGTGCGCACCGCCTGCCAGCTCGAGGCACCCGACCAGACCGTGGGCCCGGTCAGCGGCGCCACCACCGCCACCCCGGCGAGCATCGCCAGGCCGATCAGCAACACCGTCACCGGCACCGCCAGCGCGAACAACCAAACGCCCAGGCCACCCAGGCCGCTGAGCCAGTACAGCCCCAGCACCGCCGCAGACAGCACCGCCGCCGCCAAGAGCATCACCAGCAGAGCCAGCAGCACCCGGTGACCAATGCCCAGGGCGTCGAACACCGCGTCACGCGGGTCGCGAACCGGCTGGCCCAGCGCCCTGTCCATCAGCATCAGGCCCGCGGCGTTGCTGCCGTAGAAGGCGATGAACAGCGCCGCCGTGCCCAACCCGATGGCCAGGGGCAAGCCGCCCTGCCCGTAAGCCCTGATCGCCGACGCCATCGCCGTGCCCGCGCCGGCGTATGCGGCCAGCAGCACGTACATGGCACGCCCATCGCGCACCGCCTCGATGCTCGAGAGCACCCGCACCAAGGCCTGCCACCAGTCGAAACGGCGCTGCCGGCTGGCGGGCCGGATGGGGGCGTCAGGAGAAATGAGCATCGTGTTTTCGGACTCGGGTGAAGGAGAAATGCGCTCCGATCATAGGGCTGGCCCCTATGAAAACCTGAGGACCCCGTACCACAAAACCCGCGCAATGTGGTCGTCTGCCGAAAAATACGGGCGGAAAACCCTGGTGCAACCCAAAACCTTCACCCATAATGATCCGGTCTGTGTCTGGAAGCGGCACCGTCTTTGGAATGGGTCCTGATGGGTTGAAGCTCCACATGGTTACTTTGAAAGGGGCTCACTCGTGGGCAACAAACTTTACGTGGGCAATCTGGCCTACTCCGTGCGTGATCAGGATCTGAGTGACGCTTTCTCCCAATATGGTTCCGTCAGCTCCGCCAAGGTCATGATGGACCGTGAAACCGGTCGCTCCAAGGGCTTCGGTTTCGTGGAAATGGGCTCTGACGCCGAGGCACAAGCCGCGATCAACGGCCTGAACGGTCAGCCCGTGGCCGGCCGCGCAGTGGTCGTCAACGAAGCTCGCCCCCGTGAAGAACGTCCCGCTGGTTTCCGCAGCCCCTACGGCGGCGGTAACGGCGGTGGTGGCGGCGGTCGTCGCGAAGGCGGCGGCGGTGGCTACGGTGGTGGCCGTCGCGAAGGCGGCGGTGGTGGCTACGGCGGTGGCCGTGGCGACGGCGGCGGTGGCTACGGCCGCGGCGGCTACTGATCGCCGGGTGAACCACACCCAGGCAGGGCGGCTTTCACGCCCTGCACCCTGAACGGGGCCCTTTGGGGCCCTGTTTCATTTTGGCGGCTGAAAAGCGCGTCACGCCTCGAAACAGGCCCCTGTCATCGCCAGCCCCCGCGAGCGCGTTGAACCACCATGAAGACCACAACCATCCGCCACCTGCTCGCCAGCGTCGCCTTCGCGGCTTCGGCTTCTTTCGCCCCTGCCCAGGCACAGGACGTCGGCGTGAGCATCGGCATCAACCAGCCCGGCTTTTACGGTCGCATCGACATCGGCAACACCCAGCCGGTGCTGGTGTACCCGCAACCGGTGATCATCGCGCCGCCTGCGTACGGCGTGCGCCAGCGCCCCATCTACATGCGCGTGCCACCGGGCCATGCCAAGGACTGGAGGCGATATTGCTCGCGCTACAGCGCCTGCAACCAACCGGTGTACTTCGTGCGTGACGACGACCGCCGCTACCCCAGCCAGGGTCGCCCGGACCACCGCCATGACGAACACCGCCATGACGACCGGTACCACGATCGTGACGACCGCCACGACCACCGCGACCACGACCGGGGTCACGGCAAGGGCCATGGCAAGGGTCGGGGTCACGGCCACGACTGACGTCAAAGGGCGGCCTGGCGACCGGGCCTGCCCGTTGCGCCAGAGGCCGGGCGATCGCCTTCAACGAGGCGAAGACACCAGGCTGCCGTGAACCCGCCCGCCCAGGTCCGTCAGACCGGTGGGCTCGTCATGGCGCAGGGTCTGAGCCCGCACTGCGCTGCCTTCGCGCAGCACCGTGACGGCTTGCTGCGAGGTGAGCACGCGAGCTCGCGTGTCAAGGTCGAGCCTTTCACCCAGGATCTGCGTGACGCCGGGGCCCAGGCGTTCCTGGCCCACACCAGCGTTGGCGCCTTCGCTCACGTCAGTCGCCTTTTGCGCTGACAGCGCCGCGTCAGCGTCCGCCAACCGCACATCGGCCTGGCCCACCAGGCTGGCCAGGCCCTTGCCTTCGCTCCACTCGCCTTCGCGCGCCTGCGCGAGCACCCGCCTGCCATCGGGGTGGCGAAGCGCCATTTGCATGGCGTCGATCTGCACGGTCTGCGTGACCGGGTAGTGGCGCATGCGCTCGCCATCGATCACGGCCTCGAGCCGCCCCCTCGCGTCGAAACGCGCCAGGCGGGCATGGGCCAGTTCGTAGTCAGGCGTGCCGCGATCGGGCTCGGGCGGCCGAGCGCCAGAGCCCACGTCAGGCGAAGAAACGACCAGCCACCAGGTGAAGCCCGCGAGCACCCCTGCCAGCACCAGCGGTGCGGCCGACTGCGCCCGCGCGAGCCAGTCCATCTGCGGCGAGGCCCCGCTCATGCCTTGGGCCCGTCGCTGTTGGTGTCCAGCGTCTGCAGGTGACCGCGCAACAGCGCTTCGTAGCGGCCGGTGGCCCACAGCAGCAAGTCGCAACATTCGCGGGCAGCACCATGGCCACCCACCAGCGGGCTGACATGGTCGGCCACGGCCTTGACCTCGGGGTGCGCGTTGGCCGGGGCCACCGCGAAGCCGCAACGCGTGAGCAGCGGCAGGTCGGGCCAGTCGTCGCCCATGGCGGCGGTCTGCTCCCAACTCACGCCGAGCTGGGCCAGCAGGGGCTCGGCTGCGGCCAGTTTGTCGTGCACGCCAAAGACGGCGTAGACCAGGCCCAAGTCCTTCAAGCGGCGACGCACCGAGGGCGAGTCGCGGCCGGTGATGACGATGGGCGTGATGCCGCCCTGGGCCAGCAGCTTCAGGCCATGGCCATCGAGCGCATGAAAAGCCTTGAGCGATTCGCCGGCCTCGCTGATGTAGATGGTGCCATCGGTGAGCACGCCATCGACGTCGAAGATGGCGGCGCGGATGCCTTGGGCCTGCTGGCGCAGGGCGGCGGGGAACTGCAGCGTGGGGGTCAGGGTTCGCATGGTTCAGATCACCTTGGCGCGCATCAGGTCGTTGGTGTTGACGGCGCCGACCAGCTGGCCGCTGGCATCGGTCACCAGCAGGGTGTTGATGCGGTGGTCTTCCATCAGGGAGACGGCCTCGGCGGCGAGCACGTCGTCGCGGATGGTGCGCGGCGAGGGGCTCATCAGCTCGCGGGCGGACAGCGTGCGCAGGTCGACGCCGGCTTCGATCTTGCGGCGCAAATCACCGTCGGTGAAGATGCCCAGCAGGTGGCCTTGCGCATCAACGATGGCGGTGGCGCCCAGGCCCTTGCGGCTCATCTCGGACATCACCTCGCCAAAGCCGACGTCAGGCGCCACGCGCGGCACGGCATCGCCGCTGCGCATCACGTCGCGCAGGTGGGTGAGCAGCTTGCGGCCCAGGGAACCACCGGGGTGCGAACGGGCAAAGTCTTCGGCCTTGAAGCCGCGCGCGTCCAGCAGCACCACGGCCAGCGCATCACCCAGCGCCATCTGCGCGGTGGTGGAGGCGGTGGGCGCGAGGTTGAGCGGGCAGGCCTCGACGGCCACGGCGCTGTCGAGCACGGTGTCGGCGTGGCGGGCCAGCGAAGACTGAGGCTTGCCCGTCATGGCGATCAGGGGCACGCCCTGGCGCTTGAGCACGGGCAACAGGGCCGTGAGCTCTTCGCTCTCGCCGGAGTTGGAGATCGCGAGCACGACGTCGCCGGGTTGGACCATGCCGAGGTCACCGTGGTGGGCCTCGGCGGGGTGCACGAACATGGCCGGCGTGCCGGTGGAGGCCAGGGTGGCCGCGATCTTGCGTCCCACGTGACCGCTCTTGCCCATGCCCATGATGACGACCCGGCCGCGGCAGGCCAGCACGGTCTGCACGGCGCGCACGAATGCGTGACCCGCGTCACCGCCCAGGCGGGTGCGCAACTCGGTCAGGGCACGGGCCTCGATGTCGAGGGCCTGTCGGGCCAGGTCGACCAGTTCGGCGGGGCTGAGGGCGGGAAGGTGGTGGCTCACGGGCAGGACATCACGGTGGCACCAGGGCGACAACGCGGCGCCCCGGCGGGCACCGCCACCATGGCAGTTACGATCGGGAGATTCTAGGGACAACATGGCATCCACGCTCGAGCTCACGCTGCTTTACCTCTTCGCCGCCGTGATCGGTGTGGTGCTGTGCCGCCTCGCCAAGCTGCCGCCCATGCTGGGCTACCTGGCGGTGGGCATCGTGATCGGGCCGAACGCCCTGGCCCTGGCCAAGGACTCGGCGGGCATCGAGTACCTGGCCGAGTTCGGTGTGGTCTTCCTGATGTTCGTCATCGGGCTGGAGTTCAACCTGCCCAAGCTGCGCAGCATGCGCTCGCTGGTGTTCGGGCTGGGCCTGAGCCAGGTCACCCTGACGATGGCGGCCACCTTGATCGGTCACCTGGCGCTGGGCGCGGGCCTGGCGTGGTTGGGCATGCAAGGCATGGAGGGCGGCCTGCTCGGCTGGGGCATCAACTGGCAAAGCGCCGTGGCCCTGGGTGGCGCACTGGCCATGAGCTCGACCGCCATCGTCGTCAAGATGATGGCCGATCGCATCGAGCTCGACACCGAACACGGCCGCCGCGTGATGGGCGTGCTGCTGTTCCAGGACCTGGCCGTGGTGCCGCTGCTGGTGCTGATCCCGGCCCTGGGCGACAGCGCCGCCGAGATGACCGAGGTGCTGGCCTGGGCCTTTGCCAAAGCGGCGGTGCTGCTGGCCCTGCTGCTGGCCGGCGGGCAAAAGCTCATGCACCTGTGGCTCAAGCTGGTGGCGCGCCGCAAGAGCGAAGAGCTGTTCATGATGAACGTGCTGCTGGTCACGCTGGGGCTGGCCTGGTTGACCGAGCACTTCGGCTTGTCGCTGGCGCTGGGTGCTTTCATCGCCGGCATGCTGATCGCCGAGACCGACTACAAGCACCAGGTCGAGACCGACATCCGTCCGTTCCACGACCTGCTGCTGGGCCTGTTCTTCATCACCATCGGCATGAAGCTGGACTGGCACAGCCTGGTCGACAGCTGGGCCCTGGTGCTGGTGCTGGCCACGCTGCCGGTGGCCTTCAAGCTGGGCCTGGTCACGGCGCTGGCCAAGGCCTTCGGCGCGCCCACCGGCGTGGCGCTGCGAACGGGCCTGTACCTGGCCCAGGCCGGTGAGTTCGGCTTCGTGCTGGTCACGCTGGCCGCCGACCGCCACCTGATCCCGGCAAGGGTGGAAAGCCCGCTGCTGGCGGCCATGGTGCTGTCGATGCTGGCCACGCCGCTGATCATCCAGTACAGCAACCGCATCGTCATGCGCGTGTCGTCCACCGACTGGCTGATGCAGTCGCTGGCGATGACCAAGATCGCCTCGCGCTCGATCAACGCCGACCGCCACGTCATCATCTGCGGCTACGGGCGCAGCGGCCAGAACCTGGCGCGCCTGCTGGAGCAGGAAGGCATCCCCTACATGGCGCTGGACCTCGACCCCGACCGCGTGCAGCAGGCGCAGGCGGCCGGTCAGCACGTGTCCTTCGGTGACGCGACCCGGCTGCAGAGCCTGCAGGCAGCCGGGCTGTCGCGCGCCAGTGCGCTGGTGGTGACCTACCCGCACACCGCTTCGGCACGCAAGATCTTGCGGCTGGTGCGCGAGCACGCGCCGCAGGTGCCCGTGGCCGTGCGCACCATCGACGACGCACCGCTCGACGAGCTGCAGCAAGCCGGCGCCACCGCCGTGGTGCCCGAGGCGCTGGAGGGCTCGCTGATGCTGGCCTCGCAGACCCTGGCGCTGGTGGGCGTGCCGATTCGACGCGTGATCCGGCTGGTGCAGGACCAGCGCATCGCGCGCTATGGCCTGCTGCGCGGCTACTTCCACGGCGCCGACGACGACAGCGTCGACGAGCTGGAGCTGCAGCGCTTGCGTTCCGTGACCTTGACACCCGATGCCACGGCCATCGGCCAAACCCTGGAAGACGCCTTGCACGAGGTCTTGCTCGACGTGACCGTGGTGTCGGTGCGGCGCGCCCATGGCCGCGTCGAGACGCCATCGATGGGCCTGAAGCTGGACGGCGGAGACACCCTGGTGATCTCCGGCCGCCCACAGGCCCTGGCGCGGGCCGAGACCTTGTTGCTCAAAGGTTGAATGGCACACGGGGCCCGTGGATCTCCCTAGCCACGCAGGCGGCCACACGGGCAAACTCGCACCAACAACAATGCGCCAGGGTCACTGCGGCCTGCTGTCGGCGCCAGGAGAGCCCGATGAGCCTCGCGCCCCCGCCTGCGCCCGACGCGCCCCCCAGCCCACAGCCCGATGGCGCTGCCACCGCATTGCCCCCACTGACCGCCCTGAAGTTGACGCTGCGTCGCATATGGGTGGTCGCGGCGGTGTGGACGGTCTCGGTGGGTGGCCTGACGGCATGGGGCATCGCCGATCAGCTCGAAGACCAGCGGCGTGAACAGCTGGGCCTGGCCCAGCAGCGGCTCGACAGCCTGCACGAGACCCTCGACCTGTCCTTTCGGCAGCTCACCTCCCTGCCCCAGGCCCTGGCCCGCCACCCCCTGGTCACCGACCACCTGAGGCTGCATCGCCCGGACATCCCCCGCCCCTTGAGCGAGGCCGATCGCCGCGACCTGGTCGCCCGCCTGGCCAAGCTGCCGGCCCAGCAAGTGCTGGGCGAACACCTGCAAACCGCCACGCGCGATTTCCACATCAGCCGCATCTTCCTGAACGACCCGGGCGGCAACAACATCGCCGACAGCGACCAGGACCGACCCAGCAGCGCCATCGGCATGAACTTCCAGGGGCGCCACTACCACCATCGGGCCCTGAGCGACCCCAGCGGCCGGGCTTCGCAGTTCGCGGTCAGCCGCACGCGCAAAGTGCCTGGCTTTTATTTCTCGGCACGCGTGGGCGAGCTCAGCCAGCCGCTGGGCGTGATCGTGGTGATGCAGGATGCCCAGGCCCTGGGCCGCCTGCTCGACGACGGCGAGCGTCGCCTCTTCGTCTCCGATGACCAGGGCGTGGTGCTGATGAGCAACCGCCCCGGCGACGTGCTGCAGCGACTGCCAGGGGTGCCGCACGTGGGCATCGACAAGGAGTCGGACCGGCAGCTCTACCAGCGCTCCCCCGAGCCCCTGCCCTGGCTGCCCGAGACCTTGCGCATCAACGGCCAGCTCGTGCAGGCCATGAACATCGACGGCCTGCGCCACCTGGCCGTCTCGCAAACACTGGACCACGGGCGCCTGACGGCCTGGACCCTCGTGCCCTTGCGAGGCGAAGGCCCGTTGATCGCAGGTGGCCTGGCCGCAGGCCTGGGCGTGATGCTGCTCGGCCATGGCGCCATGGCCCTGTGGGCCCAACGCGCCCGCCGGCTCGAAGCCGCACAGAAGGCCCGCCAGAGCCTCACCGACATGGCCCACGCCCTGCCGCTAACCATCTTCAGGTGGCGACGCAGCGCCGATGGCGAAGGCCGCTTCACCTTCATCGGCGATGGCGTCAGGCGCACGCTCGGCATCGATGCCCAGACGCTGATGGCCCAGCCGCAGCGGGCCTGGCAGCTCATCGGCCCCGGTCAGCTGGCACCGCCCGAGCAGAAGGTGGAGTTCTCCATCGTGCTCGACGGCCGCCACGTCTGGCTGATGTGCGAAAGCCAATGCACCACCCAGCCAGATGGCAGCCAGGTCTGCAACGGCTACTGGGCCGACATCACCGATCGCAAACTGGTTGAAACACGCACGCAGGCCGTTTTCCAGCACGCGCCGGTGGCCTTCATCTTCTACAACCCGGAGCAGGGCATCACCCGCGTGAACCCGCGCGCGGTGCAGCTCTTCGGCGCGCACACCGACCGCGACTTGATCGGGCTGATGCCCTCGCTGCCGCCGCTGTCACCCGCGCAGGCGATGACGGACGAGATGAAAGCCACCATCGCGCGCGTCCGCCAGAGTCGCCAGGCCGAGACCGTCGAGTGGCGCCACACCCGCCTCGACGGCGAGCCCTTCGACGCCGAGGTGGTGCTCATCCCCTTCGAGCAGGACGGGCGCATGCAGTTCTGCGGCATCGTGCAGGACATCACCGTGCGCAAGCGCACCGAGGCCGCCTTGCGCGCCGCCCAGCAGGCGGCCGAGGCCTCCACGCTGGCCAAGACGCACTTCCTGGCCAACATGAGCCACGAGATCCGCACGCCCATGAACGCCATCATGGGCATGAGCCACCTGGCCCTGCTCGACGAGTTGCCCCCGCGGGCGCGCAACTACATCCAGAAGGTGCATGGCTCGGCGGGCAACCTGCTGCAGATCCTCAACGACGTGCTCGACATCTCCAAGATCGAGTCGGGCAAGCTCGAGCTCGAAGAGGCCGACTTCCAGCTCGAGAACGTCATCAGCCACATGGCAGACGTGCTCGGTGTGCGCGCCGAAGAAAAGAGCATGGAGCTGCTCTTCACGGCCCCTTCCGAGATCCCCACCGCCTTGATCGGCGACCCCATCCGCCTGGGCCAGGTCCTCATCAACCTGGGCACCAACGCCATCAAGTTCACCGATCACGGCGAAGTGCTCATCGGCTGCGAGGTGCAATCGCGCGAGAACAGCCACGTCAGCCTGCACTTCTGGGTGCAGGACAAGGGCATCGGCATGAACGAGGAGCAGATGCAGCGCCTGTTCACGCCCTTCGCGCAAGGCGACAGCTCGACCACGCGCCAGTACGGCGGCACGGGCCTGGGCCTGGCGATTTCGCGCCAACTGGTCGAGATGATGGGCGGGCGCATCTGGGCAGAAAGCAAGCCGGGCCAGGGCTCGACCTTCCACTTCACCGCGCGCTTTGGCGTGCAGGCACAGCCCAGCAGCCGCCGCGCACTGCTGGCCAGCGAGATGCAAGGCAAGCGCGTGCTGCTGGTCGACGACAACCCCGCAGCGCGCGAGGTGCTCGGTGACATGACCCGCCGCATGGGCCTGGACGTCGAAGTCAGCGACAGCGGCGAACACGCCCTGCAATGCATGCGCGCCGCCCTCGCCGAAGGCCGCCCTCACCAGATCCTGCTGGCCGACTGGAAGATGCCCGGCATGGATGGCATCGCGTTTGCGCGCCACGCCTTGTCGGTGCCTCCCGAGCACCGCCCCTTCGTGCTGCTGGTCACCGCCTTCGCGCGTGAAGAGGCCCTCAAGGCCGCAGAGGGCATCGGTCTGGCAGGCGTCATCAACAAGCCCGTCACCCCCTCGACCCTGCTCGACACCCTGGGCAGGGTGCTCTCGGAAACCGCGCCCGCCAGCGCCGACGAGCCCAAGGGCCAGGCCCTGCTCAAGCAAGCCCAGCGCCGCCTGGCCGGCGCGCGCGTGCTGCTCGTTGAAGACCAGCCGCTCAACCAGGAACTCGCCTGCGACCTGCTCGAACGCGCCGGCCTGCGCGTGGTCACGGCCACCAACGGCCAGGAGTGCCTGGACAAGCTCGAACAAGAAGGTCCTTTCGACGGCGTGCTGATGGACTGCCAGATGCCCGTGATGGACGGCTACACCGCCACCGAACGCATCCGCGCCCGGGACAGCTGGAAAGAGCTGCCCGTCATCGCCATGACCGCCAGCGCCATGGCCGCCGACCGCGAACGCGTCCTGCGCTGCGGCATGAACGACCACATCACCAAGCCGCTCGACCTCTCCAGCATGTTCACCATCATGGCGCGCTGGATCATCCCTGCCCAGCCCGCGCTGGCCGAAGGCCACAGCCTGCAGCCACCCGTGCAAGGCCTGACCCTGAGCACCCTCGACACCGCCGACGGGCTGGCGCGCTGCATGGGCAACCTCGACCTCTACCGCCGCCTGCTCAAGGGCTTCGCGCGCACCCAGCGCGACTTCGGCGAGCAGTTCGAAGCCTTGCGCCAGCAGACCCATGAACTGCACGGCCTGGTGCACACCTTCAAGGGCCTGGCTGGCAACATCGGCGCGCGTGGCTTGCTTTCTCGCACATCGGCGCTGGAGGCTTGCCTGATCTCGGACGGCGTTGAAGCGCCATCCGTGCACCAGGCCCTGAGCGAGACACTCGAAACCCTGAGCGCCGTCATCGCCGAAATCGACCGACTGGGTCGGCAGCAGGCCCAAGGCAACGAGGAAAACGGCATCCATGGCGTGCCGCGCGAGATCGACTGGGCAGAACTCACCCGCCTGGTCTCAGACCAGGACGCCCACGCACGAGACAGCCTCGACGAGCTGATGGCGCGCTGGCCCACGCTGCGTCAGCACCCCCGCACCGCCGAACTGCGACGCGCCCTGGAGCGCTACGACTTCGACCAGGCTGCAACCGTGCTGGCCGAGCTGCAAGCCTGAGCTCTCAGAGCTCGCTGGCCGTGCCCCGCTCGTCGGCGTACAGGTCCATCACCCGCAGGATCTCGAACTGCGCCTGGAAGAAGGCGTCGAGCAAAGCCGGGTCAAACGCCTTGCCGCGCTCTTCGGCCATCGTCGCCAGCGACTGTGTCGCACTGCAAGCCGGTTTGTAGGGCCGCTTGTTCATCAGCGCGTCGAACACATCGGCGATGGCCACGATGCGCCCGAAAACCGGGATCTGCTCGCCCTGCAGGCCTTGCGGGTAGCCCATGCCGTCCCAGCGCTCGTGGTGGGTCAACGCGATGGTGCGCGCCGCCGCCAGCACCTCGTTGTCGTGCTTGCCGATGATGTCCGCGCCGATCTGCGGGTGGCGTCGCACCAGCGCGCGCTCGTCGTCATCGAGCGGGCCGGCTTTGAGCAGGATGTGATCGGGCACACCGATCTTGCCCACGTCGTGCAGCGCCGCCGTCTGGAACAGCAGCTGCACCGCCTCGGGGCCCATGCCCACCTGCTGCGCGATCAGCCGCGAGATGTGGCTGATGCGGATGATGTGGTTGCCGGTCTCGTTGTCCTTGAACTCGGCAGCGCGGCCCAGGCGGCGGATGATCTGCTGGCGCGTGGCCACCAGCTCGGCGGTGCGCTGCGCCACCATGCGCTCGAGCTCGCGCGACTGGTCGTACAGCGCCAGGTGCGTGCGCACGCGGGCCTGCACCAGCGGCGGGCTGATCGGCTTGGTGATGTAGTCGACCGCACCCAGGCTCAGGCCCAGGGCCTCGTCTTCGATGGTGCTCATCGCCGTCACGAAGATGATGGGGATGCGGCGGCGATCGGGGTTGGCCTTGATGCGGCGGCAGACCTCGTGGCCGCTGAGGTCCGGCATCATGATGTCCAGCAGGATCAGGTCAGGGGGCTCGTCGGAGTAGACGATCTTGAGTGCCTTGTCGCCCGATGTGGCGACCTTGACGCGGAAGTCCTGCCCCAGCACCCGAGACAGCAGCTCGATGTTCTGCGGTGAATCGTCGGCGACCAGCACGGTCGGCCGGCGCAGCCCCAAGTTGGAAGACATCCTGACCTGACCCTCGTCTGTTTGTATGGGGTGATTTTGTACCGTTTGCCCTGCCCTCAAGCCGAGGGCAATTGCTGGGTCAGGTTGGCGCGCATGCGCCACGCCATCACGGTGCCCGCCCCCCTGAGCACCTCCAGCGCCACGGTGGGCACCCGCTGGGCCAGCTCCTCGAAGCGCTGCAGCCGCAAGGCAAACACCACCACGCTGCCCATGGCCTCGACATGGGCCATGCGGGGCACGTCGCCAAACAGACCGGGCTCGCCCACGATCGAGCCTGGGCGCAACAAGCCGATGCGCGAGGCCCCGGGGGGCGCCCCGGTGACGAACACCTGCAAAGTGCCCTGCCCCAGGAAATACAGCGTGCGATCGTGATCGCCCTGGCGCACCAGCAGGTCGCCGGAGCGCAACTCATGCCGGGTCAGGTACTGCGCAAAGGTGCGCCACTGCTGTGCGTCCAGACGCGGGCGGAACGCGTCTTCCGTGTTGAGCGTCTGAATGGCCTGGATCAGTGCGGTGGCGTCCATCTCGTGCGGGCCGGCGGGGGGCGACGGCAACTGTGACCGGAAGTGAACAATTTAATGCAAGCGTGGCCGGGCTGTCAGGGATTTGTGAGCCCAGCCCGGCGTGACCCATGCACGCAAACCACAGCTTCGTGCCTCAAAGGCGCTTCATTTGCCAATGCAAAAACGCGTGAAGATCTCGCCGAGCAAATCGTCAGCAGAGAACGCGCCGGTGATGCGGCCCAAGGCGTTGTGCGCCAGGCGCAATTCTTCGGCCAGCAAATCCAGGGCCCCGTCGCGCTGCGCCGCGTGCTCGGCGGCCAAAGCCAGGTGATCACGCGCATCGTGCAGGGCCTGCACATGGCGCTGGCGGGCGATGAACACCCCTTCGGGCGCTGCCTGCCACCCGGCTTGCTCCAGCAACAGTTTGCGCAGGGCCTGCAGGCCATCGCCGGTGCGCGCCGACAGCTGCAAGGCCGCGCCCGGTGGGTGCAGCTGCGGCAAGCCCGCGTGCGCGGCTTGTCCGGCCAGCGTGGCGTCGTCCAGGGCAGCGGCCCCCACGGCGTCCGCCTTGTTGAACACATGCAGCACCGTCACGCCCTGCGGCAGGCGCTGCGCGATGTCGGCGTCGGCCTGGGCGTAGACCGGATCGGCCCAGCGAGTGAGGTCATGCAGGAACAGCACCGCATCAGCCTGGCCGATGGCCTCCCAACTGCGCGCCATGCCGATGCGCTCGACCTCGTCGGACGCCTCGTGGTCGGCGCGCAGGCCGGCCGTGTCGATCACGTGCAGCGGCACGCCTTCGATCTGGATGGTCTCGCTGACCTTGTCGCGCGTGGTGCCGGCGATCGGCGTGACGATGGCCAGCTCGGCGCCGGCCAGCGCGTTGAGCAGCGAGCTCTTGCCCGCGTTGGGCTGGCCGGCCAGCACCACCTGCAGGCCTTCGCGCAGCAGCGCGCCCTGGCGCGCCTGGCGGAGCACGGCGTCCAGCGCGGCGGCCAGGCGGCTCAGGCGACCGCGCGCATCGGCTTTTTCCAGGAAGTCGATCTCTTCTTCCGGGAAGTCCAGCGTCGCCTCGACCAGCATGCGCAGGTTGATCATCTGATCGCGCAGGGCCTCGATTTCGCGGCTGAAGGCGCCGCCCAGCGAGCGGCTGGCCGAACGCGCCGCCGCTTCGGTGCTCGCATCGATCAGGTCGGCGATCGCTTCGGCCTGGGCCAGGTCGATCTTGTCGTTGAGGAAAGCACGCTGGGTGAACTCGCCCGGCTCGGCCAGCCGCAGGCCGGGCAGGCGCGCACGTGGATGCGAGCGAGGCGTCGCATCCGCCACGCCGGCGGCGTCCAAGCTGTCAGGCTCCAGCGCAACGTCAAGCTCGGCGGCCGCCTCCAGGCATCGCGCCAGCAGCAGCTGCATCACCACCGGCCCGCCGTGGCCCTGCAGCTCCAGCACGTCTTCACCGGTGTAGCTGTGGGGCCCCGGAAAGAACAGCGCCAGGCCATGGTCGATGGCCTCGCCTCGTGCATCCAGGAAAGGTCCGTAATGCGCCACACGGGGTTGCAGGGTGCGGGCGCACAAAGCCCGAGCCAAGGGCATCAAGCCACGGCCCGACACCCGCACGATGCCCACGGCGCCACGCCCCGGTGCGGTGGCAACGGCCACGATGGGCGACTGACGGTCCAGCCACGATTGCGACACCCTGTCTCCGATTCCAAGCTTGTGTTGACGACAGCCGGGATTGTCACCGCAGCAAGCCGCTCGGCTGACAACTGGTTTCACCTTCGCGTCACCGAGCCGGGCCAACAATGGCATCATTGCTGCGGCGCACAAATTGACTCCGTGCGTCAAATAGACATAAATCACGACAACGCGAGGCCGCCATGCTGGACACCTTGAAAAGCCTGCTGATGATCGGCTCACCCACGCAAACCGACGGGACGCTGTGGCCCTTCCTGCTGGCCGGTGCCCTGGCGGCGGCGGCCCTGCTCAACCGCATCGGCCGGGACTGAGACCAGGCCAACACGGCACCTGGTTCAAGCTTCCCAAGAAAAAACCGCCTGCCCCGAAAGGGAGCAGGCGGTTTTGCTTTCAGGCCGGGTCAGCGGCTGGCGTTCAGTTCAGCACACCCAGGCGCTTGTTGATGAACCACTGCTGAGCGATCGAGAGGATGTTGTTCGTCAGCCAGTACAGCACCAGGCCAGCCGGGAAGAAGAAGAACATCACCGAGAACAGCAGCGGCATGATCCACATCATCTTGGCCTGGACCGGGTCCGGAGGCGTCGGGTTCAGCCAGGTCTGCAGCAGCGTCGACAGCGTCATCAGCGCGGGCAACACGTAGTACGGGTCCATCACAGACAGGTCGGTGATCCAGCCGATCCACGGCGCGTTGCGGATCTCGACCGAAGACGACAGCACGGAATACAAGGCGATGAACACCGGGATCTGGATCAGGATGGGCAGGCAGCCACCAATGGGGTTGACCTTCTCTTCGCGGTAGATCTTGAGCATCTCCTGCTGCATCTCCTGCGGCTTGTCCTTGAGGCGCTCACGCAGCTCCTGGATGCGCGGGTTCAGCGCCTTCATCTTGGCCATCGACGCGTAGGCCTTGGCGTTGAGCCAGTAGAAAGCGGCCTTGAGCAACACCACCAGGGCCACGATCGCCCAGCCCCAGTTGCCGATCAGGTCGTGCAGGAAATTCAGCAGCAGGTACAGGGGCGCGGCCAGCAAGTGGGTCCAGCCATAGTCCTTGACCAGGTCCAGGCCGGGAGCCAGCTCGTTGAGCTTGTCTTCTTCCTGGGGGCCAACGAACAGCACCGTGTCCAGCGCCTTGCTCTGGCCGGCTGCGATCTCGCCCATGGGCAGCAGCATGCCGCTGGCGTACAGGTTGGTCGAGACCTTCTGCACGTAGAACTCGCGCGGCAGCTTCGGGTTGTACAGCCAGGCCGATGCAAAGTGGTGCTGCACCATCGCGACCCAGCCGTTGTCATCGGCCTTCACGAACTCGGTGCTGCCCTCGTCGATCTTGGTGAACTCCAGCTTCTGATACTTGCCCTTGTCGTTGAAGACCGCCATGCCGGTGTAGGCCACCGGGCCTTGCAGGAAGGCCGGGCCGGACGGCCCCTTGGGCGGCGTGCCGTCACGCTGGAGCTGCACATACAGCTGCGGGCTCACAGCGGCGGGCGAGCCGTTGACCACCTCCTGCTTGACGTCGATGGCGTAACCACCACGCGGGAAGGTGTAGGTCTTGACCAGCTTGACGCCGTTGACGGCTTCGGACTCCAGCTTGACGACCAGTGCCTTGGCGCCCTCGGCCAGTTCGCGCTCGGTGCTCACCAGCTTGAACGGGGTCTTGTGCGTGGGCAGCTGGAGCGAAGCGGTGCCAACCAGACCCGACTGAGCCAGGTAGGTGTGCACCTTGGAGTTGTCCAGCACCACCACGTTGCGGCTGCGGTCGTCCTGGTCCTGGTGCTTGAGCAGCTCCACACGAACCAGGCTGGCACCCAGGGTGTCGACCGTGACCTTGACCACGTCGGTGGTGAACACGAGTTGCTCGCTGGGCGCGGCGGCTGGCGCGCTGGCACCAGCAGCTTGGGCCGCTGCGGCAGCGGACGCGCCACCCAGGCCCTGGGCCGACTGGGGCACATCGGCCGCCGAAGCGCCCGAAGCACCGAGCGCCCCTTCAGGGCCAGAGGCCACGCTAGCCGCCGGTGCCGGCGCGAACAGGGAGGGCTGACCGGTGTGACGCAGCCAGCCATCCCACAACATCAGCAGCGAGACGGCGAACACCGACCACAGCAGGGTGCGACGCAGATCATTCATGGGTGAGAGGAATCCGACGAAGGGTTGGAAAAACGAGAAAACAGCTTGGGTGCCCGCTCGGGCACGGGGTCATGCCCGCCCGGGCAGCCCGGGTGGCAACGCAGCAATCGGCGTGCGGCCAGGTAGCTGCCAGCAGCCGGGCCATGGCGTTGCAAAGATTCGAGCGCGTACTGAGAGCAAGTTGGCGTGAAGCGGCAGGCCGATCCCAGCCAGGGACTCAGGAAAAACCGATAGGCACGGACCACGCCCATGAGCAAGGCATTGACCGCCCCGGACAACCCGCCCAGCAGTTTGCGCAAACCCTGCATCATGCCCGAGGACCCCCCAGGCGCGCCCAAAGCTCGTCCAATTCCTGGCGCACGGCGGCGCTCAAGGCTTCGGAAGCGGCGGACGGAAACAGCTTGCGGTCAAAGGGCGCGCGCAGGCGCACCACCCAGCCATCGACCTCAGGGCCATGGCGACCAGCCGCCAGCACCTGGGGCGCGTGGCGGCGAAAGGCCTCGCGGGCCTGGTGGCGCATCAGGGAGCGGGTGACCGAACGGCGTGCCTGTTTTTTGGGCAGCACCAGACCGAGCCGCCAGCGCGGGCTCTCGGCCATGACCGAGTCATCCACAAGCAGGCTCACCCCTTCGGCTGAGCCTGTTGACAACTCGCCTGCGAGCACTGACGCCGGCACAGGCTCGGGCACAAGGGCTTGCGCCTGAGCTGGCTCTGGCCGCAGCAGCACGTGCAAAGAAAAATGCGCGGTGCGGGCCACGGGACGCGTGCCCAGAGACCGTTGGAAATCGGCAGATTTCAGGCTGGGTGCACGCACGGCGCGGATGCTCGCAAGAGGGGTTCAGTCGCGACAAGGCCGGGCTGAACCCGGCCTCGTTGTCGCCAGCGGGGGCTGCTCACCCAAGGTGCGCAACCCACACCAGCCCATGCCGACGGTGCGTCGGCTGGGCCACTCAGTGGATCACAGACCCAGGCGCTTGCGGCCCTTGGCGCGACGAGCATTGATGACCTTGCGGCCACCCTTGGTCTTCATGCGCACCAGGAAGCCGTGGGTGCGGGCGCGACGGGTCTTGGAGGGTTGGTAAGTACGCTTCATGATGGTCTTTCAAGGCCATGCACGACATGGCTGGCCAGGGAGGATGTCTCAAAGTCTGCGCCCTCACAGCCTGAGCGGGCAGCCTGACAGACGGCAGAACCAGCGATTACAGCAGGTTTTCCCCAAATGGTCAATGCCCACCGCTCACCAGCGTGGATGAACGCCCCGGAACAGGGGCTCGATGCAGGGGGCCCTACCACGAACCATGGAGCTTGGCGAACGGGAAATTTCTGTGGATAACTGGCTTGCGAACGCGCCCGCCATGCTTAGAATTCGCCTCCCAAGGAAGGACTTGTCCACAACATGAGCGCTGCCGAACTGCCGCGGCCCCCCGCATCCGCCGACCACCGGCTCGACGACCCGGACACGCTCTGGCAACGCTGCTGTGCCCGCCTCGCCATGGAGATGCCGGAGCAGCAGTTCAACACCTGGATCCGGCCGCTGCCCCCCGCCGAGGTGCGCCGCGATGGCCCCGCCACCCAGGTCAGCGTGCGCGTGCCCAACCGCTTCATGCTCGACTGGGTGCGCACCCAATACAGCGCCCGCATCGAAGCCCTGCTGGGCGAAGAGCAAAGCGGCGAGGTCAAGCTGGAATTCGGCCTGGCACCACGTGCCGCCGCCCCGGTGCCGACCGCCCGACCTGGGCTGGTGATGCCGGGTCGCGCCCTGCCGCCCAACGCCGCGCTGAACCAAGCCAGCTCGCAGCAGGCCATGCCGCAGCAGCAGTTGCCCAGCGAACCCGAACACCTCAGCGCCCCCGAGCGACAGGCCAACCGCAACGGCCCGGCCATGGGCCACGGCTCGCCTCGCGTCATGGGCCTGAACCCCGCGCTGACGTTTGACAACCTGGTGCCTGGCCGCGCCAACCAGATGGCCCGCACGGCCGCCCTGCACGTGGCGGGCAGCCCTGGCCACATGTACAACCCGCTGTTCATCTATGGCGGCGTCGGCCTGGGTAAAACGCACTTGATGAACGCCGTGGGCAACGCCCTGCTGGCCGACAAGCCCGACGCGCGCATCCTCTACCTGCACGCCGAGCAGTTCATCTCCGACGTGGTCAAGAACTACCAGCGCAAAACCTTCGACGAGCTCAAGGCCAAGTACCACAACCTCGACCTGCTGCTGATCGACGACGTGCAGTTCTTCGCCGGCAAGGACCGCACGCAGGAAGAGTTCTTCAACGCATTCGAGGCCCTGCTGGCCAAGAAGGCGCACATCATCATGACCAGCGACACCTACCCAAAAGGTCTCGCCAACATCGATGAACGCCTGACCTCGCGCTTCGACTCCGGTCTCACGGTGGCCATCGAGCCGCCCGAGCTGGAAATGCGCGTGGCCATCCTGATCAAGAAAGCCGCCCAGGAAGCCATCGAGCTGCCCGAAGACGTCGCCTTCTTCGTGGCCAAGAACGTGCGGGCCAACGTGCGCGAGCTCGAAGGCGCCCTGCGCAAGGTGCTGGCTTTTGCCAAGTTCAGCCACAAAGAGATCACCATCAACCTGGCGCGCGAGGCCCTCAAGGACCTGCTGTCGATCCAGAACCGCCAGATCTCGGTGGAAAACATCCAGAAGACCGTGGCCGACTTCTACAAGATCAAGGTCGCGGACATGTACTCCAAGAAGCGCCCCGCCTCGATCGCCAAGCCGCGCCAGATCGCCATGTACCTGGCCAAGGAGCTGACGCAAAAGAGCCTGCCTGAGATCGGCGAGCTCTTCGGGGGCCGCGACCACACCACCGTGCTGCACGCCGTGCGCAAGATCGGCGGTGACCGGGCCAAGGACACCGAGCTGAACCAGCAGCTGCACGTTCTGGAACAAACGCTCAAAGGTTGACGTCAAACAATCCCTGTCGACGGCATTCAGGCGGTCCCTCGGGGCCCCCGCCACCCCACCAAGAGGCCCACGGGCCTCTTTTTTCATGCCCTGGCGCCCCAGGGTTGGCCCAGCTGTCAAGGCACAAAGCTGTGGACAAGAAAAGAACAAGCACCCCCTTGTCCACAGCCCGCCGCGATTTTCCAAAGTTGTTGTCTGTTGTCCCCATCGCGAAGCCGGGTACGATCCACAGAGTTGTCCGGGGCGTAAATCCTTGATGGATCAGGACAAAATAGCGTTGTTCACAGAAAAAGTCGCCCTCTACTACGACGACTAATTTGAAAGATCAAGATGATTGTGTTGAAAGCAGCTCAGGAAAAAATCCTCGCCGCCCTGCAGTCCGTCGGCGGCATCGTTGAACGCCGACACACCCTGCCCATCCTGGCCAACGTCCTGATCCGCAAGAACGGCCCTGAACTCGAGCTCATCACCAGCGACCTGGAAATCCAGATCCGCACCAGCGCGCAGCTCGACGGCGACGCCGGCAGCTACGCCACCACCGTGGGCGCCAAGAAGCTGGGCGACATCCTCAAAAGCCTGCCCAGCGACCAGACCGTGTCCCTCACGGCCAACCAGAACAAGCTGACCCTGCAAGGCGGCAAGAGCCGCTTCGTGCTCCAGACCCTGCCGGCCGAAGACTTCCCGCTGGTGCAAGAGGCCGCCGATTTCGGCCCCGCCTTCAGCATCCCGCAGAAGACGCTCAAGCTGCTGATCAGCCAGGTGCACTTCGCCATGGCGGTGCACGACATCCGTTACTACCTCAACGGCATCCTGTTCGTGGCCGAAGGCAAGACCCTGACCCTGGTGGCCACCGACGGACACCGCCTGGCGCTGTCTCAGGCCACGCTGGACGTCGAAATGCCCAAGCAGGAGGTCATCCTGCCCCGCAAGACCGTTCTGGAGCTCCAGCGGCTTTTGAAGGACGATGGCAAGGGCAAGGAAGGCGGCGATGGCAACGACAGCGAACAGCTCATCGAGATGCGCTTTGCCGGTAACCAGGCCAAGTTCAGCTTCGGCGGCCTGGAGTTCGTCACCAAACTGGTCGAGGGCAAGTTCCCCGACTACAACCGCGTCATCCCCAAGAACCACAAGCACCACATCACGCTGGGCCGCACCACCTTGCTGGCCAGCCTGCAGCGCGCCGCCATCCTCACGTCCGAAAAGTTCAAAGGCGTGCGCATGAACTTCGCGCCGGGCCTGCTGGGCATCGCGTCCAGCAACGCCGAGCAGGAAGAGGCCAAGGAAGAGCTCGAGATCGACTACGGTGGCGACACCTTCGAGATCGGCTTCAACGTCGGCTACCTGATGGACGTGCTGGCCAACATGAGCCAGGACATGGTGACGGTGTCCCTGCAGGACGCCAACAGCTCGGCGCTGATCACCAACCCCGAGTACGAAGGCTTCAAGTACGTGGTGATGCCGATGCGCATCTGAGGCGTCGCGCAAGCATCCCGCATCGGTCGGATGGCCGATGACGGATGGCCTGAATGGCCGAAACGGCCCCCGTTCACCCTTGAACGTGGGGCCGTTTTGTTTCGTCTGGCAACAGTTCAACCGTTCACCCGGTGGAACTTTTCTGCCGCATCGGCATAGTCATGCACCAGATCAGACCATTCAGGGAGCAAGAGAGATGAAACACGCTGTCGCGGTAGCTGTCGCGCTGACATTCGTTGGTGCCTGTCCGTCTTTGGCGCAGGCCGAAAACGCCGTGTTGTCCTGGTCGAGCGCGGCCGTGGACAACCTGGCCATTTCTGTGACCGACCTTCGACCGCAAGACGGCCTGCCGGCAGGCCTGACTTCGATCCGAGGGAGCACCGACCTGGTGGCCATCGAGGTGTATGCGGATCGTGGCCGCCCAGATTACGCGGGGCGTAGCAATTACCAAACCTCGCTGTTCAGTCCCTTTGTCCTGGACGCCAAGACCCCAGGCCAGGAAGCCGTGAGCCGCACCGACGCCACCGGCTTGAAGAGCGAGGTGAAATTGACGTCGAACGCCTTCGATGACCCTGTCAAGTCGATCGCGTTCTTCGACCCCACCTACCCTGGGACCATCGGTCCCGGTCGCTCTGCATGGGTCCGCAGCGAAGAGCGCTTCTCGCTGGCTGCCGGCAGCGAAGTAACCTTGTCGGGTTCCATCCACTTGGCCTCGGCCTTGAACCTCGACTCGCTGGCTGGCATGCCCTGGTTGTCGGAATTGGGCTCCAACAAATCGGTGCTAGCGACAGCTCAAGCGCGCAGCGAGATTGAGCTGAAGTGGTTCTCAGCAGCTGACCAGATCGAGGTCATCACAGAAGGACTTTCGTCAAGCTCGACTTATTGCTGCAACCGAATCCTCTCTGCGTCGAACACCACTGAACAGTACCTTGGTGCCTGGGGCGTCGGAGACGTCCGCTCCTTGCCTGGTCAGACTGATCCATCGTTCCAGTACGTTTTGCGAAACAACGGCAACGCCGCCATCGAGTTTTCGCTCTCGGTGACGACCCGTTCCACTTTTGGTGCGACCGTGACGGCCGTGCCTGAAGCCTCCGCTTGGGCCATGTCCTTGGTGGGGCTGCTGGCCTTGATGCCCATTTGGGCGCGTCGCCGCGCATGAACACTCATCAAAGGGAAGAACAAACATGAGCATCCGAATCAATTTGATTGCCTTGGCGGTCTGCACGGCAGGATCGGCCATCGCGCAAGAAGCCCCGGTCATCCAGGCATCTGCAGGCATCACCAACTTGCGCTTCGAATACAGCGACCTCCGCCCTGATGACGGCATGGCTGCTTCCTTGACGATCACGTCGCCTCGGGGCACGAGTGCGATGGTCACAGGAGGTGTCCAGTCAACTGCGATTGGCTTGGGTACGAGCGAAACGTCTTCGATGGGAACCAGGGGCCACATCCTGGATGGCAAGTCCTATGAAATCGCGCTTGTGAACAACGAAGCGACGTTCACCAAAGGCGCAGACAGCGCTGTTGCAAACCTCGCTGTTCAGCCATCCACCATTGGCAAGTCCACTTACGTGACCACGATGGAGGAATGGGGAGAGCAAACGGTGGGCGGCGGCTACTTCGCGTCGAGCATGGACGATGTGTATGGCCTCGCATTGACATTGGGTGCCGGAACAGAATTGAAGATATCAGGCTCCATTTTCAGCACACTCAGCTTGAAGACCGATTCGGTGATTGGTTTGACCCAGGGTCAGGAAATCTTGGTGTCGGCGAGCAACAGTGTCACCGTCGCCTTGCAACCGAAAGATTACTTTTATGAAGACCTGAGCGATGTCTTGGGCGAGGGACGTTACCCGTTTGAGCAAATCCGCCAATCGGTGGAACAAACGGTCTCACCGCTGGGCTCCGGGCCTGACAACGCAACCAGCGCCTCGGATTCCCGGACCTTTGAATTCGTGGCGAGGAACAGCCGCGACACCGCAGTCACCGTTCTCCTGTATGGCCGCATCTACTCCACAGGCTACTGGGAATCGTCAAGCGCCAACTTGCAGGTGCCCGAGCCATCCACCTGGGCCCTGATGCTCAGTGGCCTCTGCCTGGCAGTGTGGCGTGTGCGTCGCCGTCCCGCTGCAAGCTGAACCTGTTTGCCCGCCTTCGCCAAGCCGCTTGACAGTCCCAGAAGCCTCCCGGCCGAAGGGCCACAAGCAGCTAGAATCATGGGCCCCCAGTGTCACTGGCGGGCCCATGTCCTTTTCTGGCATCCACACCGAGCACCCCAGCGCCCATGACCGACGCCACCTCCCCTGACCAGACCCCCGATCAGCAGCCCGCAGCACCGGCCGACACCGGCTACGGCGAAGGCAGCATCCAGATCCTGGAAGGCCTGGAGGCGGTGCGCAAGCGGCCTGGCATGTACATCGGTGACACGTCGGACGGCACGGGCCTGCACCACCTGGTCTTCGAGGTGGTCGACAACTCCATCGACGAGGCCCTGGCCGGCCACTGCGACGACATCGTCGTGACCATCCACACCGACAACTCGATCTCGGTGACGGACAACGGCCGCGGCATCCCGACCGGCGTGAAGATGGACGACAAGCACGAGCCCAAGCGCTCGGCCGCCGAGATCGCCCTGACCGAGCTGCACGCCGGGGGCAAGTTCAACCAGAACAGCTACAAGGTCTCGGGCGGCCTGCACGGCGTGGGCGTGTCCTGCGTGAACGGCCTGTCCAAGTGGCTGCGCCTGACGGTGCGCCGCGACGGCCAGGTGCACTTCATCGAGTTCAAGCAGGGCGTGCCGCAAGACCGCGTGATCGAAATGCGCGACGGCGTCGAAGTCAGCCCCATGAAGGTCATCGGCGAGACCGACAAGCGCGGCACCGAGGTGCACTTCCTGCCCGACGTCGAGATCTTCAAAGAGAACAACGAGTACCACTACGAGATCCTGGCCAAGCGCCTGCGTGAACTCAGCTTCCTGAACAACGGCGTCAAGATCCGCCTGATCGACGAGCGCAACAACAAGGAAGACAACTTCGCCTACGCCGGTGGCGTCAAGGGCTTTGTCGAGTTCATCAACAAGGGCAAGAACATCCTCAACCCGAGCATCTTCCATGCTCAGGGCGACAAGGTCTCCGAGAACGGCACCAACGTCGGCGTGGAAGTGGCCATGCAGTGGAACGAGAGCTACAACGAGAACGTGCTCTGTTTCACCAACAACATCCCCCAGCGCGACGGTGGCACCCACCTCACCGGCCTGCGCGCCGCGATGACCCGCGTCATCAACAAGTACATCGAAGACAACGAGCTGGCCAAGAAGGCCAAGGTCGATGTGGGCGGTGACGACATGCGTGAAGGCCTGGCCTGCGTGGTGTCGGTCAAGGTGCCCGAGCCCAAGTTCTCCAGCCAGACGAAAGACAAGCTGGTGTCGAGCGAAGTGCGCGCGCCGGTGGAAGACATCGTCAGCCGCCTGCTGACCGACTGGCTGCTCGAGAACCCCATCGACGCCAAGATCATCTGCAACAAGATCGTCGAAGCCGCACGTGCCCGCGAAGCCGCCCGCAAGGCGCGCGAGATGACGCGCCGCAAGGGCGTGCTCGACGGCCTGGGCCTGCCCGGCAAGCTGGCCGACTGCCAGGAAAAAGACCCGGCGCTGTGCGAAATCTACATCGTGGAGGGTGACTCCGCAGGCGGCTCGGCCAAGCAGGGCCGCGACCGGAAGTTCCAGGCCATCCTGCCCCTGCGCGGCAAGATCCTGAACGTCGAAAAAGCGCGCTACGAGAAGCTGCTGACCAGCAACGAAATCCTCACGCTGATCACGGCCCTGGGCACGGGCATCGGGCGCGGTGCGGGCACCGACGACTTCAACCCCGACAAGCTGCGCTACCACCGCATCATCATCATGACCGACGCGGACGTGGACGGCGCCCACATCCGCACCCTGCTGCTGACCTTCTTCTTCCGCCAGATGCCCGAGCTGGTCGAGCGCGGCCACATCTACATTGCGCAGCCGCCGCTCTACAAGGTCAAACACGGCAAGCAGGAACAGTACCTCAAGGACGCTCATGCGCTGGACGACTACCTCATGAAGGTGGCGCTCGATGGTGCCGTGGTCGAGCCCGGTCAGGGCAAGCCGGCCATCTCGGGTGAAGCGCTGCAGGGCTTGGCCACCGCCTACGTCAAGGCCAACAACGTGGTCGAACGCCTGGGCAATTGGATGGACGTCGAGGCCCTGCGCGCGATCGCCAACGGCCTGACCTTGAACCTCGACAGCCTGGATGAGGCCGAGAAGAGCGCTGTGGCCCTGAAGGGTGCGCTGCACAACGCGGAGGTCACCGCCGAGTTCGACGCGCGCAGCGACAAGCACATCCTGCGCATCAGCCGCATCTTCCACGGCAACACCAAGTACTCGATCATCACGGCCGACTTCGTGCATGGCGCCGACTACGAAGCCCTGACGCAAGCGGGTCTGCAGTTCAACGGCCTGCTCACGCCCGAAGCCTTTGTGCGACGTGGCGAAGGCGAAAAGGCCAAGGAAGCCAAGGTGGTGGACTTCCGCGCTGCCATGGCCTGGTTGATCGGCCAGGCTGAGAACAGCGTGGGCCGTCAGCGCTACAAGGGCCTGGGCGAAATGAACCCCGAGCAGCTGTGGGAGACCACGATGGACCCGAACGTGCGCCGCCTGCTGCGCGTGCAGATCGAGGACGCCATCGAGGCCGACAAGGTGTTCATGATGCTGATGGGCGACGAGGTGGAACCGCGTCGGGACTTCATCGAGACGAATGCGCTGCGGGCGACGAACATCGATGCTTGATTTTGTAGGTTCTCATTGATCTTGCAAATATTCTCAGTACTTGCAAATCGCTGATACGGGAACGCCTGGCAATGCCAGGCGTTTTTGTTGGCGGTACCTATCGCGCTTACGATTCCGCTTGACGCTCTTCCGCGTGATCAAAAGAAATTAGAGTCTATTCACCGTGAACAAGCAACAACTCGCATCCAAGATCTGGGAGTCCGCCAACCAGATGCGCTCGAAGATCGAGGCCAACGAATACAAGGACTACATCCTCGGCTTCATCTTCTACAAGTACCTCTCCGACAAGCTGGTGGCCTTCGCCATGGCCGAGGGCTTCACGGACGAGGACTTCAGTGCGGTGACCGAGGACGATGCGGAGACCGTCGATCACTTCAAGTCCAACCTGGGCTATTTCATTGCCCACCAGCACCTGTTCTCGACCTGGCTGGATGACTTGGCGGCGCGGGCGGCCTTTGCCAAGCAGTTCAACCGGTTCAGCGCTATCTTGGAGGCCGCGAAGATCCAGGGCTTCAACTGGGACCAGTCGGTCTACGAGTTCGATACCGAGCCCAAGCAGTCGATTGCGGTGGCCCTCACGAAGCTGCAGTACCTGACGCTGCTGCAGCGCTACAAGGAGCTGGGTGTCGGTGGCGGCGGTGCCGGCGAGAGCATCCCCTTCGACATTGACAGCCACATCACTGAGATCGACACCGGCAAGATCGACGCGGACTACATGAACTCGCGCTTTGCCAAGTACCTCAAGGAGCTGGAGAGCAGTGACGGGGCGTCCAGTGAAGCAACCTTGGCCGAACTGCATCGGTCATTCACGTCGCTCTCGCAGGAGGACCAGAAATTCGCTGAGATATTCTTGCACGACATCCAGCGCGGCGATGTGCAGATCGACCCCAGTCGGACCTTCCGTGACTACCTGGCGGACTACAAGGCCAGGGCGAAGAACAAGGACTTTGCGGCTGTCGTTGCGACCCTGGGTGTTGATGCCACCAAGCTGGCAGCATTGCTGGACGCTCATCCGACTGAAGCCAACCTTAACGAATACGCGCGTTTCGACGACCTGCGGGCTACCGTGAACTTGGCGTCGGCCAAGGCCTACTTTGAGCGCATCGAAGGAGCGGCGTTGCCGCCCTTCAAAGTCAAGATCAGGGCTGACAAGGTGCTCAAGGATTTCCTGATTCGCGGGGTGTTGTCGGTGGAGGCTGAACCAGATACGTCTGAATTACCTCGGCTTCCCTAGACTGTTGGCTCAAACGTTCGTGAGGTCGGTTCGTAGGTTGATGCTGCAACGCGTAGTTGCGACACTAACTGGGACAGGGCGTTGATCTGGCGAAGCCGTTCCGGTGCAATCACTTCATGAGCGAAGCTACTGTTCACATGGCAGGCGAGCGGGCTGTGTGGGGGGGAGGTCACTCCAGCTCAAACTGTTGATGGCCTCGATGAGGGCCAGCGCTACTCAGGCCCAAAGAAATTGAGGTTGAGGATCCAGGTGGCGTCTGAATGTTGCAGATTCGAATCGAGATAGCTGCCGGGCGCCGCCGCCAAGTGCAACGACCGCTGATGTTCTGAGCAGACCGTCCTGCAGAAGACCCGGCCGGTAGGCGCTCGCAAGGACTTGGTGCTGGCCTACGCCTACTTCAACATCGCGGCATCCGGGGGCAATGAGCCCGCTGTCGAGATGCGCCGCCGCGTAGCTGCGCAGCTCACGCCGGAGCAGCTGCGCGAAGGCCAGGTGCTCTCGCGCTGGAATGTGGGCGAGAAGCTGCCCTCGCGCAGCACCACCGGGGCATCATCGCCCGCCCCGGCCCCGTCCAGCAGGAGCGTGCCCAAGGGCATGCTCTGAAGTCGAGCGCCGAGGGGGGGGGGGCCCGGCTCTGCCCGAAGGTGCCAAAAAAACGCCCCCCGGGGAACCGGTGGGCGCTGAAAGTGCTGCTTGAGGCTGCACAGGGAGTCTGGCGGTGGTGTCCATCCAATCGCCATGGTGGGTAGACCTAGTCTGGATGGAATCATCAAGGCGGGGCCGATTTCTGCTGGCGTTCGCACTCGGGCCGTGAGGTGATGGCATGGTGCGGATGCTTGGGTGGGTGCGCGGGCGAAGTCTTCGCCGCCGGTGCTGTGCGGCGGCAGCGTGGACACTGGTGGCGCCATCGCGGCGGGCTATGTCAGCCCCCATTTTTGATGGCGGTGAGCTCGTTTGATCGCAGGCGGGCCGGGCGCCGATGACCTGATGCCTCAAAAGTGTCTGCGCCGGCGCGGGGCCCTGGCTGCCTGCGCCGCGGCATCGATGGACGCATCAAGCGTCGCGGGGTGCTGAACGATGAATTCCGACATCGCGAACGCGCCGCGCGCAGAGGCGACGATTCGCTCGACATCTGCGGGCGGGCTGACCGGGGGGAGGGCCTGGCGCAGCCGCTGCTCCCACGAGTTGGCCACGTGAGCGCTGGTTCGGCGCAGGTACTCGCCCGCGGCCTGAGCATCGATGCCGAAGGTGAGGGCTGCCGAGAGCAGGTTCTCTGGGCTGGCCACGGTTGAGCCATTGAGAGCAACCGCCATCGACAGCACTGGCCACGGATCCTGGCCTGGCGGGGGCACGAGCTGAATCGGGGTGATGTCAAAGGCCGGGGACAGGCGCCAGCTGCCGTCGACCATCAGCAGCCCGTGGTTGCGAGGGTGATCGTCGACGTTGCCCACCAGGGCGTTGAAGGCCATGCGCTTGAACAACTCGAATCGGTCACCAGTGGGCCCGTGCGTGATGTTGCTCCAGCGGTGGGCTTCGTGCGCGAAGTCCAGGTAGGAGCGCCTGGGGTCGCCACGCACGCTGGCCGGCGCCAGGCGCAAAACGGTGTGTGCGCTGGCGAAGAGGCGGCGGCAGGGCCGGGCTGGATCGTCCTCGCGGTCGAAGCGATCGACCATGAACACCTGATGGCTTCCGATGGTGTGCAGGTCGACGGCCGGAGTGGTGATGCCGCATTCGCTCGCGAGCGACATGGCCACGAACTCAAGTGCCGGCATGCCCGGGCGGTCGCCGCGATCTTGCATTTTGGCCAGCCAGAGCCGGCCTTCGTGGTTGACGGTGATCTTGGGGCGCTCACCGCCTGCGCTGGTCTCCAGATCCGCGTTGACGGAGCGAATGGCGCGCGACGCCGGCGCGTGCTCGTCTAGGCGCGCGACCGCGGCGACCAGGTCATGGAGGTTGGGGGTGGTGCCGTTTTGCTTGCGGCCGATGTCCTCGCACACCGCGATGGCGCCAACACCGTCGCCAGCCCCGGCTTCAAGCAGCTCCATGTCGCTGAGATCGCGCCCGTGCTTGGCGTTGATGCGATCCTGACCGTAGCCCGATGGCTTGGCATCGGCGATGACGCCTGGCAGGTGCGGCGCGGAAATCGGCCGCGGGCCCAATCGCATGGCCACCGGGTCGATGCTGATCCCGCTTTCGATGAAGTCGCGCTCGTAGGCCAGCGAGTAGCCGGAAGGTGTGTGGGTGAGCGTACCGGCCATGGTGGGCGCAGCCTGGCCGGGCATCCAGACCCACAGGGGCTTACGAAGCATGGCGCCCCCCGGAGCCGAGCGTGCGCACGGCGAACTCGGTGATCATCGGGTCTCGCGAAGGATCGAGGATCTCGTCAAACTGCTCGAGCTGGTCCAGCGCGTGCAAGATCTTCATGAAGTTGCCGATGGAGACGCCATCGTTGCCTCCCTCGACCGCGTAGATGGTGCTGACGCCAACGTCGGCCAGGGATGCGAGCTGCGCCTGGGTCAGCGAGCGAGCCTTGCGCGCGATCTTGCAGCGCTCGCCCAGGCTGGCCAGCGTGCGGAGAACCCATGGAGGTGTCGTGCGAACCTTGCTCATGGACGGATTATCTATTGAGATCGGTCCGATAGCAATGAAAATTGCCTGCACTGCGGTCAGGCTGACGTAATCCCGGTCACCCCCAGAGGGGGGGCATCACTTGCAGAGATAGGAAGTGACCTGTTCCCTTCAGCCATACAAATCAGTTGGAGAGAGACCCAGACCATCTCTCAACGATGGCTCTTGGGTGCTGACCTTCTCTGATGACTTGCTGTTTTACGGCGAAATGCGAAGGACAGTTGTGATCTTCACTTGTGCGCTCTTTCACTCCTCATCCAAGATGCTCTGCTGTATGGAAGGGGCTGTCGCAGAGTTTTTCTGAGTGCCGAGTGCGAGATTATCGTGTAGACGATATCGAATATACAGTTAATGTATCAATCGCGACTTGTGAAGGTCATCAGAGCAGTTTTCTAAATGGTAGACTGATATGGTTTGAAGGGTGTAGGCACCCGCACAACTATGGGTATCCAGAGGGCAACTCGGCATGATGGTGCCGCCAGCCGGATTTGGCCATGAACGTGCGTATTTGAAGATGCTGGACCGGCTAACAGAGGTGGCCCCAGAGCAATGCATGGTAGGCGCTTGCGCATGAACTTCATGGCGCCTTATCGCCCGTTACTCTGTCCTGTTACCAAGCTATCGTTCCAGCAGCCATGCCGCTCTTCAACCGCGTAGAAATCCGAACCGTGCCTCGACAGGGCACGAGAAGGCCAGTCTGCTGCGCCCATCTGCTTGGATCGGCGGCAGAACTGCTGCTCGTCTTTCAGGCGTCGGATTGCAAACCGGGCGGTAACAAGGATCTGCGTTAAAGGCAGAGTTAGACGCGCAGTTGCTGGAAGACGCAACGCTTAATACTGAAATTGCTCATAATCTTGCCAAGGTGTTGCCGTGAGTGATCAACTCAATGGTGCTGGGAATTCTCTTGCTTGGGATGAGACTGAGTTCGGCAATTTGCCCTTGGGTTGGCGGGTAAAAACCGTGGGAGGATTGGTCGAATGCGGAATTTTGGCCAAGCCGCTTGATGGAAACCATGGCGAAATCCATCCAAAAGGCAGTGATTTTGTTGCCGACGGTATCCCGTTTGTTATGGCGACCGACATCAACGATGGAAAAATTGATCTTGTTGGCTGTAAATTCATATCTAAGCAGCAAGCTGACAGCCTGAGTAAGGGATTTGCAATTGCTGGCGACGTATTGTTGACTCATAAGGCAACTCTTGGGAGAGTGGCTATTGTCGGGCCTATATCGACGCCATACATCATGCTCACACCTCAAGTCACTTATTATCGAGTGCTCGACGCGAAAAAGTTAAGCAATCGTACTTGAGGTATTTCTTTGAAACCCCGGTTTTTCAAGAAATTTTACGCAATCACGGCGACAGCGGATCAACGCGTGCCTATATAGGCATCACGGCGCAGCGCGATCTACCTGTGGTTTTGCCGGCAACTTTGCATGAACAGAATGCTATTGCCGATTTATTGGCGAGTCTTGATAACAAGATTAATTTTCTTCTTCGCCAGAATCAAACGCTTGAAGAAATTTCCTATACGCTGTTTCGCCAATGGTTTTTAGAGAGTCAGAACGAGGGCTGGAATGAGCGGCCATTGAGCAAAATTGCAACCTTCTTGAACGGATTGGCTTGTCAAAAACACCCGCCGACAAATGATGTTGAGAAACTGCCGGTCCTGAAGATTCGAGAACTTAGCGGCGGTATTAATGAAACGTCGGATTGGGCCAGCAGCCTGGTGAAGCCCGAGTACATCGTCGAAGCTGGTGATGTGATCTTCGCTTGGTCTGCTTCCTTGATGGTCAAGCTATGGGACGGGGAGAGGTGCGTGCTGAATCAGCACCTGTTCAAGGTCACTTCAGACGAGTTTCCCAAGTGGTTCTATCTAAGTTGGTGCAAGCATCACTTGGCGGAGTTCATAGCCATCTCGGCTAGCCATGCCACCACCATGGGGCACATCAAGCGTGGTGATCTGGATGCCGCCATGGTGCTCGTGCCGCCGCCCGTTGTGCTGGAAGGCATGTCCCAGCAGATGCAACCATTGCTGGACAAGCAATCAGGGCAGCGACGGCCAACCCTCTTGGGCTCTCTTAAATTCGTCTGTTGGATGAGTGCCTATGAGTCAACAACGCCTGCCAACAAAAGAAAAACCATTTCAAAACAGCAACTTACGCCTCTCTTTGTCGTTGAGGTGTAAGCGTCCGACCAAGGCCCAACTTGGCAGCGCACGACTGGTCAGCTAGAGCTTGATTTCATACAAGCGATCCTGGGCGTCCTGCACGTTGAAGGCATTGGGATCGAAGGGGTGCCCGATCCATGCGGTCATGTC
>NZ_LFRI01000110.1 GCF_001447195.1 Aquabacterium parvum
TGGTCATACGAAGTGAAGCGGGGAGACAACTCGGGCCAGTGGCACCCGCACCTGCACATGATCGCCTTGGCCGAGGTCGAGCCCAGCCAGGAGCGCTTGTCGCGGGATTGGCACCAGATCACCGGGGACAGCTTCAGCGTTGATGTGCGGCCCATCGTTGGAGATCCCGCCGAGGGGTTCATGGAGGTTTTCAAGTACGCCGTCAAGTTCAGCGATCAGCCGGTTGCCGATACATGGCATGCCTTTCAGACGCTCAAGGGGAAACGCCTTCTT
>NZ_LFRI01000111.1 GCF_001447195.1 Aquabacterium parvum
CTTCGCCCATCCCGCAGGGCCGCCGCCAGCGGCCTCATACGTGCATCCATCCTCACACCTTGCCCCCCTCATAGGCGAGGCTCACCGACGCGCCAGGAGCCCACGCACGCACCGGCACGGACACCTGCTCACCCACCCGGCCCTCGAAAGGCTTGGTGTCCGGAACTGTGAGGGTGAAGAGTTGAACGAGGCCACGGTTATCGAGGCCCTCGATCTGGAGAACCGGGCGGGTGGGGATCACCTCGCCGGTCTTCTTGTTGACGCCACCACCCA
>NZ_LFRI01000112.1 GCF_001447195.1 Aquabacterium parvum
GCGTTTCTTGACCTTCAACGTGGTCGCCGATAAACTGCGCTACATCGAGCGCACGACTCTTTGCCTTACCGTACCGATCAACCCGCCTGGGTAGCGTCTCGATTCCATCAGCCCCGAACTCCTCTGACCAGGACTCTGGGCTTTCCTTTTCAAGGTCGGGTGGCGACATACCCCCCCCTTCCTGGCCGGGGGACTCCCCCGCTCCCCCGTGTGAACAGGTCACACATCACGCAACCCATGTTGCAGGGGGCCATGCCGTGATCTGACAGACGG
>NZ_LFRI01000113.1 GCF_001447195.1 Aquabacterium parvum
ACTCCTCTGACCAGGACTCGGGGCTTTCCTTTTCAAGGTCGGGTGGCGACATACCCCCCCCTTCCTGGCCGGGGGACTCCCCCGCTCCCCCGTGTGAACAGGTCACACATCACGCAACCCATGTTGCAGGGGGCCACGCCGTGATCTGACAGACGGTTTAGCCGTATTCGGCTACCCGTTTTCGACGCATACACAACGGCCTCAAATCGGCCGGAAAGCAGCGCCAGTATTGGGTTGGGCGAATTGTTTGTATGTATGAACTCTAGAGCCGCC
>NZ_LFRI01000114.1 GCF_001447195.1 Aquabacterium parvum
GGTGATGACCTGGCTGAACGCTTTAAGCACCTTCATAGAGCCCAGCGCGAGCTATGGAAACGCCGGCAACGTGGTCGCGGCTCTGTGCTCGATGGTGTTGTGGGCGCTGTTTGGTCATACGAAGTGAAGCGGGGAGGCAACTCGGGCCAGTGGCACCCGCACCTGCACATGATCGCCTTGGCCGAGGTCGAGCCCAGCCAGGAGCGCTTGTCGCGGGATTGGCACCAGATCACCGGGGACAGCTTCATCGTTGATGTGCGGCCCATCGTTGGA
>NZ_LFRI01000115.1 GCF_001447195.1 Aquabacterium parvum
GACTTTTCTCATACGGGGCTATCACCCACTATGGCCAGCGTTTCCAAGCTGTTTTGATAAGTCGACTGCTAAAGAGCACTAGGCTGTTCCGATTTCGCTCGCCACTACTTTCGGAATCTCGGTTGATGTCTTTTCCTCGAGTTACTTAGATGTTTCAGTTCACTCGGTTCGCCTCTGCAACCTATGTATTCAGTTGCAGATACCCTTGCGGGTGGGTTTCCCCATTCGGATATCTCCGGATCAAAGCTAATTTGCCAGCTCCCCGAAGCTTTTCGCAGGCTATCACGTCCTTCATCGCCTGTAATCGCCAAGGCATCCACCACATGCACTTAGTCACTTGACCCTATAACTTTGACGGCCTGACGGACCGTCGGTCAAGGACTGTTTGAGTGTCACATGCAGGTTTAAGCATGTGACTTACGCGTTTGCCGATCTTCAATGCATTCACATTGAAGTCTGTTTTGACGCAATCAAGATGTTGCTGGCGGCACGGTGCGCCCAACCCTTTACGAATGGACGCTTTCCACCAGCAACGCTGATTTCGACTCTACGAATTTTTAAAGAACAAACAGCTTTTCAGCTGTAGACCTCAACACC
>NZ_LFRI01000116.1 GCF_001447195.1 Aquabacterium parvum
CAGTGGCACCCGCACCTGCACATGATCGCCTTGGCCGAGGTCGAGCCCAGCCAGGAGCGCTTGTCGCGGGATTGGCACCAGATCACCGGGGACAGCTTCATCGTTGATGTGCGGCCCATCGTTGGAGATCCCGCCGCGGGGTTCATGGAGGTTTTCAAGTACGCCGTCAAGTTCAGCGATCAGCCGGTTGCCGATACATGGCATGCCTTTCAGACGCTCAAGGGGAAACGCCTTCTTGGTTCTGCTGGGTGCTTCCGAGGTGTCGAGGTGCCG
>NZ_LFRI01000117.1 GCF_001447195.1 Aquabacterium parvum
CATGATCGCCTTGGCCGAGGTCGAGCCCAGCCAGGAGCGCTTGTCGCGGGATTGGCACCAGATCACCGGGGACAGCTTCATCGTTGATGTGCGGCCCATCGTTGGAGATCCCGCCGAGGGGTTCATGGAGGTTTTCGAGTACGCCGTCAAGTTCAGCGATCAGCCGGTTGCCGATACATGGCATGCCTTTCAGACGCTCAAGGGGAAACGCCTTCTTGGTTCTGCTGGGTGCTTCCGAGGTGTCGAGGTGCCGGAAGAGCTGACCGATGAGCC
>NZ_LFRI01000118.1 GCF_001447195.1 Aquabacterium parvum
TGCCATTAGACGGGGCGCTAAGTCGATGAAAGCCTACTTGGATAGGTGGGAGGTCATCCGAGCCGAGAAAACGGCTCTGAGGCCTTTTTTGGTGACTTTGACGGTGAAGAACGGTGATGACCTGGCTGAACGCTTTTAGCACCTTCATAGAGCCCAGCGCGAGCTATGGAAACGCCGGCAACGTGGTCGCGGCTCTGTGCTCGATGGTGTTGTGGGCGCTGTTTGGTCATACGAAGTGAAGCGGGGAGACAACTCGGGCCAGTGGCACCCGCA
>NZ_LFRI01000119.1 GCF_001447195.1 Aquabacterium parvum
CAGCGTCAAATCCACCCCCGCCAAAGCGGCAAAATAACCCCGTTCCTCAACCCCCTCGGGAGCCCTGTTCAGCAGCCAGAAACTGGCTCCATTACGCCGAACATCCTTGGCTCCATTACGGCGATCCGTGACACCTGAACATGCTTCTCTATCAAAACCCCCGAACGCGACTTTATGGGTGCTTCGATGACCATGGGCGTCTGGCCATCCCTGCCAGCTTTCATGACATCGGGCCGTTCTCTGAAAACGGTCTGGCAGCAACGCGCCTTGAGTCGTCCGGCACGCGTGCGATGGGCTACATCGATCAAGCAGGAAGGGTGGTGATCCCAGCCCGTTTTTTTAGTGCTGGGATTTTTGGCTCCAACGGCCTGGCACCAGTTAGCAGTGAGGATCATGGCTATCGCTATGGCTACATCAATTCGAGTGGGCGACTCTGCATTCGTCCGCGATATGGCGCGGCACGAGCGTTCGATGACCATGGCTTCGCCGTTGTCCAGGAGGGTCATTCCGGGGGGCACGGGTGCATTGATCAGAAAGGGCGATGGATCATCCCGCCGGAGTTTGAGTTCATCGGGGATTTCGCCTCAAATGGGCTTGCTATTGCAAAAAAACTCGGTCAGGAGCGTCGAGTGGTCATCAATCGACAGGGGGTTGTCGTGCTTCGCCCTCGCTACAAGAGGGTGCAATCGTTTGACGAAGCGGGGCTGTCCTTGGTCCCTCACTCGTGCGGTTGTTATGGCTTCATGAACGAGAAGGGACAGTTGGTCATCCCGGCTCGATTCAAGCACGCGACTTCGTTTTCCTGTGGCCGCGCGAGGGTCGAGATAGACGGACGGTGGGGGTTCATCGACCGTGAGGGGCGGGTGGTGATCGAACCTACGCACGCGGATGCGACATCCTTTGTCATGCCCGGCTTGGCTGCGGTGGCCAATGAGCAGGGCCTGTGGGGTTGCATTGACCCTCAGGGGCGATTGGTGATCGATCAACTGTACGCCGACATCGACCCGTCGCTTGATGGCGAGGCATTGTTTGTCAAGCGCCCGGATGGTCGACGGGGATACCTTGCTTACGATGGCCGTTGGTTGTGCGACTACCTTTGGGATGAGCGGCGGAAGAAGGGTTCGGTGACTCGGTGACGGGTCGAAAGGAACCCCATGAAAGCGCGGTGCTTGCGATGCTGACTGTCAGCTGAAGATCGACCAGCAGGGTGTCAACGCGAAGTCCAACCTCCCGTGATGTCAACCCTCGACGATGTTCTGAGCGAATGATGATGATTGAATTGTTGCCTCAGCAGCAATGGGCTGCTCAGAAGCGTGAGCCTCTTCAAAAGTACAAAGACTATCTGTCTGTCGTTGAGGATAACGTCTCAGGCATTCCCATAGCCACTGCATCGCTCCAACATGGAATGGACTCGCGGGCGGATGCCATGCGCGCGGCGGAGTCCAGGGGGCTGGATGCCAACCAGATCATCATCTTCAGCTACTCAGCAGGTGTTGGCGTTGGCGAGTTGGCTCGCTTGATTGCTCCAGCTGTGGAGTTCTGGGAGGAATACGCTGGGTACCATTTGGATTTCCACGCCAGCGAGGAGTGCGATGGCCACAAGGTGCCTCACATCGACCTCTGCGACAAAGATTACTGGGAGGCCCTGCAGCTGATCTCGTTTTCTATCCTCCTTGGGCGACCCGATTTGCTGGGCCGCATCATGGACCTGCTAGCTTATGAAAACGACGACCAAGATGCCTTGCTGGAAGACTTGGTCGCGCCGTACCTGCCAGGTCGTCCGGGTTCGGCCGTTTACACACGTCAGCTTCCGTACCGCAAGACCAAGAAGATCTTCGCTGCCAAGCCTGACAAACGCGCAGCGTTAATGGGCCAGTACCTGGATGAGTGGTACGAAGCCAGTCGCCGAGAGCCTTATCACGACCGCCACAAGTCCAGCTATTTCCCAGGCTACTGGTCTTTGGAGGCTGCAGCCATCACATACATCCTGGACATCGACGACAGCAGCTACCGAGACAAGAAGTTCTACCCAAGAGATTTGGTCGATTACGCACGCACCCATGGCAAGCGTCCGATCGCTGACGGCGAGCATCATGGATGCGATGGGTGGGCGTTGCGAGTCGGGCCAACCATGTCCTCGCGAGGGATGGTGGGAAGCGCCGGCCAAGGCGGATAGCAGGCGCTTGTTCAAGGTAGCCGAGCCGGTCGGGCCGATCGAGCGTTTCGTCAAACCGCAGCCGCACCCGGACAACCTGATACCTTCTAGCTGCTTGACCACGACGCCTATGGTGCAGGCGCCGATCGCCGCTTCGCCGCCATCGCCATCACCCACGAGACGGCCAACAACCTGGGCGCGAAGGCCGTACAGAGCCAGCGCGCCAGCGACGTCGAACAAGGCACCGACCTCACTGCGCTGAGCCCCCGGACCCCATGAACACCTGGGGCACGACCCAGGAGGACTCGTTGATAAACATGTGGCTTTACCAGCATCACACTTGCTCTGATTTGATTGACCTGGATCCAGGCACGGGTCGCTGGCGACATGTGCTTGATGAGGAGAAGCCGAAAGGCAAAGTGCTGGCTGATCTGCCAGTGCAAGGCAGTTACCTCGAAGAGAATGGCAAGCGGTACTTCAAGTACTGGACCGACGACGGGCGCTTCGTGTTCTCGACATCGGACGGTTGTGGCATTGACATCTGTCGCAAGCACGCTGGTGGTCGGATCGAGATGTTGGTGCCAGGCTTGCATTGCGACATCGCA
>NZ_LFRI01000120.1 GCF_001447195.1 Aquabacterium parvum
TGACCGATGAGCCGCTCGATGAGCTGCCGTATGTCGAGCTGTTCTATCGCTATCTGCATGGAAAGGGCTACGCCGTTTCGCATGCGAATCGCCCCAAAGCGGCGTAGCCGCCGAGGGATCAGACGGGTAGGGGATTTGCCTGGAACGCCGCTCCCCTGCCCTAACCAAGCCAACTACACAGGAGTTGAAATGGCTGGAATGAAGTCTATCGATGAAGCGCGCAATGTCCTCGAAGAGGCTGCGCTGATGACCACTGAGACGGTGAGGGCCTTC
>NZ_LFRI01000121.1 GCF_001447195.1 Aquabacterium parvum
GCCTCGATAACCGTGGCCTCGTTCAACTCTTCACCCTCACAGTTCCGGACACCAAGCCTTTCGAGGGCCGAGTGGGTGAGCAGGTGTCCGTGCCGGTGCGTGCGTGGGCTCCTGGCGCGTCGGTGAGCCTCGCCTAGGAGGGGGGCAAGGTGTGAGGATGGATGCACGTATGAGGCCGCTGGCGGCGGCCCTGCGGGATGGGCGAAGCCCGCACGCTGGGACGACGCAGGCGGCTCTAGAGTTCATACATACAAACAATTCGCCCAACCCAAT
>NZ_LFRI01000122.1 GCF_001447195.1 Aquabacterium parvum
AGAAGCTGGCCGCATGCAGCCTCACAGCGTCGATGGTGAAGTAGTGCCGGAACAGCAGGTAGTCACCGCAAGTGGTGAGCCGCTGGTGAAGCGTTTCTTGACCTTCAACGTGGTCGCCGATAAACTGCGCTACATCTAGCGCACGACTCTTTGCCTTACCGTACCGATCAACCCGCCTGGGTAGCGTCTCGATTCCATCAGCCCCGAACTCCTCTGACCAGGACTCGGGGCTTTCCTTTTCAAGGTCGGGTGGCGACATACCCCCCCCTTCCT
>NZ_LFRI01000123.1 GCF_001447195.1 Aquabacterium parvum
GCTCTGAGGCCTTTTTTGGTGACTTTGACGGTGAAGAACGGTGATGACCTGGCTGAACGCTTTAAGCACCTTCATAGAGCCCAGCGCGAGCTATGGAAACGCCGGCAACGTGGTCGCGGCTCTGTGCTCGATGGTGGTGTGGGCGCTGTTTGGTCATACGAAGTGAAGCGGGGAGACAACTCGGGCCAGTGGCACCCGCACCTGCACATGATCGCCTTGGCCGAGGTCGAGCCCAGCCAGGAGCGCTTGTCGCGGGATTGGCACCAGATCACC
>NZ_LFRI01000124.1 GCF_001447195.1 Aquabacterium parvum
GCTGCTGGCCCGGATGTTGACACGCCGCCCTGGCTGTTCATCCTGGCCAGACACATCGACGCCTGGGACAAGGCCTCGCAGGCCTACATGATGGCCGTGCATCAGCATGCTCGGCCTGTCCTCAATGACATGGAGCACCTCTCCGCGTCGAAGTAAGCCGGGGGGCTGGGGGACACCCCAGTGAGCCCGAAGGGCGTTGCAGAGGGAGGGGTACCCGACCGGTCCACCTTCAAGCCAACCAGCGGAGCGATGGTCGCCGTCCTCCGCTGGTCT
>NZ_LFRI01000125.1 GCF_001447195.1 Aquabacterium parvum
GAGCCTCGCCTATGAGGGGGGCAAGGTGTGAGGATGGATGCACGTATGAGGCCGCTGGCGGCGGCCCTGCGGGATGGGCGAAGCCCGCACGCTGGGACGACGCAGGCGGCTCTAGAGTTCATACATACAAACAATTTGCCCAACCCAATACTGGCGCTGCTTTCCGGCCGATTTGAGGCCGTTGTGTATGCGTCGAAAACGGGTAGCCGAATACGGCTAAACCGTCTGTCAGATCACGGCATGGCCCCCTGCAACATGGGTTGCGTGATGTGT
>NZ_LFRI01000126.1 GCF_001447195.1 Aquabacterium parvum
ATGATCGCCTTGGCCGAGGTCGAGCCCAGCCAGGAGCGCTTGTCGCGGGATTGGCACCAGATCACCGGGGACAGCTTCATCGTTGATGTGCGGCCCATCGTTGGAGATCCCGCCGAGGGGTTCATGGAGGTTTTCACGTACGCCGTCAAGTTCAGCGATCAGCCGGTTGCCGATACATGGCATGCCTTTCAGACGCTCAAGGGGAAACGCCTTCTTGGTTCTGCTGGGTGCTTCCGAGGTGTCGAGGTGCCGGAAGAGCTGACCGATGAGCCG
>NZ_LFRI01000127.1 GCF_001447195.1 Aquabacterium parvum
GCTGGGGGACACCCCAGTGAGCCCGAAGGGCGTTGCAGAGGGAGGGGTACCCGACCGGTCCACCTTCAAGCCAACCAGCGGAGCGATGGTCGCCGTCCTCCGCTGGTCTTCGCGTGCATTGCGTTTCGTGTGGCACCGCCTATCCTGCGCGGCCATCAAAACCTTGAACTTTTCAAGCGGCGCAGTTTCCCTTGCCTGCGATCTGACTTCCTCCTAGAATCCAAAGCATCCGCTTTTGGATTTTGGAGGAATCATGAACTTTGACGAAGTAAT
>NZ_LFRI01000128.1 GCF_001447195.1 Aquabacterium parvum
CCTCGTTCAACTCTTCACCCTCACAGTTCCGGACACCAAGCCTTTCGAGGGCCGAGTGGGTGAGCAGGTGTCCGTGCCGGTGCGTGCGTGGGCTCCTGGCGCGTCGGTGAGCCTCGCCTATGAGGGGGGCAAGGTGGGAGGATGGATGCACGTATGAGGCCGCTGGCGGCGGCCCTGCGGGATGGGCGAAGCCCGCACGCTGGGACGACGCAGGCGGCTCTAGAGTTCATACATACAAACAATTCGCCCAACCCAATACTGGCGCTGCTTTCC
>NZ_LFRI01000129.1 GCF_001447195.1 Aquabacterium parvum
ATCGACGCCTGGGACAAGGCCTCGCAGGCCTACATGATGGCCGTGCATCAGCATGCTCGGCCTGTCCTCAATGACATGGAGCGCCTCTCCGCGTCGAAGTAAGCCGGGGGGCTGGGGGACACCCCAGTGAGCCCGATGGGCGTTGCAGAGGGAGGGGTACCCGACCGGTCCACCTTCAAGCCAACCAGCGGAGCGATGGTCGCCGTCCTCCGCTGGTCTTCGCGTGCATTGCGTTTCGTGTGGCACTGCCTATCCTGCGCGGCCATCAAAACC
>NZ_LFRI01000130.1 GCF_001447195.1 Aquabacterium parvum
CTCGACACCTCGGAAGCACCCAGCAGAACCAAGAAGGCGTTTCCCCTTGAGCGTCTGAAAGGCATGCCATGTATCGGCAACCGGCTGATCGCTGAACTTGACGGCGTACTTGAAAACCTCCATGAACCCCTCGGCGAGATCTCCAACGATGGGCCGCACATCAACGATGAAGCTGTCCCCGGTGATCTGGTGCCAATCCCGCGACAAGCGCTCCTGGCTGGGCTCGACCTCGGCCAAGGCGATCATGTGCAGGTGCGGGTGCCACTGGCCCGA
>NZ_LFRI01000131.1 GCF_001447195.1 Aquabacterium parvum
GCTCTGAGGCCTTTTTTGGTGACTTTGACGGTGAAGAACGGTGATGACCTGGCTGAACGCTTTAAGCACCTTCATAGAGCCCAGCGCGAGCTATGGAAACGCCGGCAACGTGGTCGCGGCTCTGTGCTCGATGGTGCTGTGGGCGCTGTTTGGTCATACGAAGTGAAGCGGGGAGACAACTCGGGCCAGTGGCACCCGCACCTGCACATGATCGCCTTGGCCGAGGTCGAGCCCAGCCAGGAGCGCTTGTCGCGGGATTGGCACCAGATCACC
>NZ_LFRI01000132.1 GCF_001447195.1 Aquabacterium parvum
GTCATGGAGATCTCCTTGGGGATGGTCAATGCAGCGTGCTGGGCTGCGGGGTGGGGAAGAGTTCAGCGGCTGCCCGCGTGAAGCGGTTGGTGCCGGCGTAGGCAGGCGGGGTGTGGTTGTCGGCTTGAGCGCCCTGCACATCCGCCTTCGTGCTCAAGATGGTTTTGACGGTGCGGTAGTGCGGCGAGTCGTGCGCCAGCGCGCGTGCGCAGGCGGCCTCCAGCCGCTTGGCGCCGTAGGGCTTGAGCAGACCCAGCACGCCCTGGGCGGCGCGCAGCCGCTCCAGGACGTTGTCTGCCAGCAGCCGCTCGATGAGCGCTCGGCACTGGGGCCCGACTTCAGCGGCCTGGGCGGAGCACCACTGACGGTCCTTGGCGAAGAAGGCCTGGGCTTCAGGTGGCAGGTGCGCCTTGCACGTGACCCGCTGGCCAGGGCGCTGCCCTCGTGGGTGTGTGGCCACATGTCGGTAGTCCTCGTACAGGGCCACGGCCGCGTCGGTGGCGCGCAGCCACAGCGTCTTACCCACCAGCGCAAACGGGGCCGAGTACAAGATGCGCTCGAGCTGCACATGGCAATCCTTGTGCACGCTCACCCGGTGCCAGGTGCCCAGGTCTGGCGCGATGGCCGGCAGTGGCGTCAAGAGCGGCTGCTCCAGGGCGAACAGCGCCAGCGGTGGCTGGCGCGTGGTGCCGTGGATGCGCTGGCCCGCCGTCTCCATGACCCATGCCTTGGCCTGGGCATTGAGGTCGGCCAGGTCGCGGAACTCACGCAGCGGCAGGAAGTTGCCCTTGACGTACTTGACGCCCGCTTCGACGATGCCCTTCTTCTGCGGGTCGTGTGGCGGGCACGGGTCGATCTTGAAGCCGTAGCCCTCGGCACACTCGGCGTAGGCGCGCTGCACGACGGGGTCTTGCGCGCAAGCCTTCGTGATCGCGCACTTGGCGTTGTCGATGACGATGCGCTCGGGCACGCCAGCGAACCACTCGAAGGCTCGGCGGTGGCAGCCCAGCCAGGTCGCCACCGTCTGGTCCCAGACGAACTCCAGGTACTGGTGGCGGCTGTGCGCCAGCGTCATCACGAAGGCCCAGGTGCGCCGCGGCTTGCCATCCGGGTGCAGCAAGATGGGGCCGGCGCCGAAGTCCACCTGGGCAGCCTCGCCCGGGGCGAAGTCCAGTCGGCAGGTGACCTCTGGCG
>NZ_LFRI01000133.1 GCF_001447195.1 Aquabacterium parvum
GACTGGCATGGTGTTTCAACAGCATCAATTGATTGGCCGACTGACGGCTTTGCAAAACGTTTCGATGGGCCGAATGGGCTACCACACGGCATTACGCAGTCTATTCCCCCTCCCGGCGAAGGATCAATCCATATGCCTGCAAAGTCTGGACCGAGTCGGCTTATTGCACAAAGCCTTAAGCCGTGTCGACGCATTGAGCGGCGGCCAGCAGCAACGCATCGGTATTGCCCGGGCTCTGGCTCAGCAACCTAAACTGGTGTTGGCTGATGAACC
>NZ_LFRI01000134.1 GCF_001447195.1 Aquabacterium parvum
TCGAGCAGGTTCGTCACTTGATCGAGGCGCTCGATCAGCGAGGGATGCACCTTGGCGCACATCTGGCGCAGCTCGGTGAGCTGGCCTTGATCAATGGCCTGATCGACCAGCCGGCCCATGTTGGCACCGTGGCTCATGGCCTTGAGCTTCAGCACCTGAAGCTGGATTACTTCGTCAAAGTTCATGATTCCTCCAAAATCCAAAAGCGGATGCTTTGGATTCTAGGAGGAAGTCAGATCGCAGGCAAGGGAAACTGCGCCGCTTGAAAAGTTC
>NZ_LFRI01000135.1 GCF_001447195.1 Aquabacterium parvum
CGCCTGGGTAGCGTCTCGATTCCATCAGCCCCGAACTCCTCTGACCAGGACTCGGGGCTTTCCTTTTCAAGGTCGGGTGGCGACATACCCCCCCCTTCCTGGCCGGGGGACTCCCCCGCTCCCCCGTGTGAACAGGCCACACATCACGCAACCCATGTTGCAGGGGGCCATGCCGTGATCTGACAGACGGTTTAGCCGTATTCGGCTACCCGTTTTCGACGCATACACAACGGCCTCAAATCGGCCGGAAAGCAGCGCCAGTATTGGGTTGGG
>NZ_LFRI01000136.1 GCF_001447195.1 Aquabacterium parvum
TCAGCGATCAGCCGGTTGCCGATACATGGCATGCCTTTCAGACGCTCAAGGGGAAACGCCTTCTTGGTTCTGCTGGGTGCTTCCGAGGTGTCGAGGTGCCGGAAGAGCTGACCGATGAGCCGCTCGATGAGCTGCCATATGTCGAGCTGTTCTATCGCTATCTGCATGGAAAGGGCTACGCCGTTTCGCATGCGAATCGCCCCAAAGCGGCGTAGCCGCCGAGGGATCAGACGGGTAGGGGATTGGCCTGGAACGCCGCTCCCCTGCCCTAAC
>NZ_LFRI01000137.1 GCF_001447195.1 Aquabacterium parvum
GGTCACACATCACGCAACCCATGTTGCAGGGGGCCATGCCGTGATCTGACAGACGGTTTAGCCGTATTCGGCTACCCGTTTTCGACGCATACACAACGGCCTCAAATCGGCCGGAAAGCAGCGCCAGTATTGGGTTTGGCGAATTGTTTGTATGTATGAACTCTAGAGCCGCCTGCGTCGTCCCAGCGTGCGGGCTTCGCCCATCCCGCAGGGCCGCCGCCAGCGGCCTCATACGTGCATCCATCCTCACACCTTGCCCCCCTCATAGGCGAG
>NZ_LFRI01000138.1 GCF_001447195.1 Aquabacterium parvum
GGAGCCCACGCACGCACCGGCACGGACACCTGCTCACCCACTCGGCCCTCGAAAGGCTTGGTGTCCGGAACTGTGAGGGTGAAGAGTTGAACGAGGCCACGGTTATCGAGGCCCTCGATCTGGAGAACCGGGCGGGGGGGGATCACCTCGCCGGTCTTCTTGTTGACGCCACCACCCAGGGTGGTGACTGCTCGAATGGTGCCGGTCAGCGTGAGCATCACAGGCTCCCTTGATCCAGGGCACCGGAACGCTCGATAGCTTCCTCGGCGCGGG
>NZ_LFRI01000139.1 GCF_001447195.1 Aquabacterium parvum
GGGCCAGCAGCTACGATCCCGTAGAAGGCCCTCACCGTCTCAGTGGTCATCAGCGCAGCCTCTTCGAGGACATTGCGCGCTTCATCGATAGACTTCATTCCAGCCATTTCAACTCCTGTGTAGTTGGCTTGGTTAGAGCAGGGGAGCGGCGTTCCAGGCCAATCCCCTACCCGTCTGATCCCTCGGCGGCTACGCCGCTTTGGGGCGATTCGCATGCGAAACGGCGTAGCCCTTTCCATGCAGATAGCGATAGAACAGCTCGACATACGGCAG
>NZ_LFRI01000140.1 GCF_001447195.1 Aquabacterium parvum
GTGAGCATCACAGGCTCCCTTGATCCAGGGCACCGGAACGCTCGATAGCTTCCTCGGCGCGGGCCAGCGCATCAGACACAGCAGCCTCGATGAACTCGCGCTTGCTCATGTCGAGCAGGTTCGTCACTTGATCGAGACGCTCGATCAGCGAGGGATGCACCTTGGCGCACATCTGGCGCAGCTCGGTGAGCTGGCCTTGATCAATGGCCTGATCGACCAGCCGGCCCATGTTGGCACCGTGGCTCAGGGCCTTGAGCTTCAGCACCTGAAGCT
>NZ_LFRI01000141.1 GCF_001447195.1 Aquabacterium parvum
AATACGGCTAAACCGTCTGTCAGATCACGGCATGGCCCCCTGCAACATGGGTTGCGTGATGTGTGACCTGTTCACACGGGGGAGCGGGGGAGTCCCCCGGCCAGGAAGGGGGGGGTATGTCGCCACCCGACCTTGAGAAGGAAAGCCCCGAGTCCTGGTCAGAGGAGTTCGGGGCTGATGGAATCGAGACGCTACCCAGGCGGGTTGATCGGTACGGTAAGGCAAAGAGTCGTGCGCTCGATGTAGCGCAGTTTATCGGCGACCACGTTGAAG
>NZ_LFRI01000142.1 GCF_001447195.1 Aquabacterium parvum
CTCTATGAAGGTGCTTAAAGCGTTCAGCCAGGTCATCACCGTTCTTCACCGTCAAAGTCACCAAAAAAGGCCTCAGAGCCGTTTTCTCGGCTCGGATGACCTCCCACCTATCCAAGTAGGCTTTCATCGACTTAGCACCCCGTCTAATGGCACACAGAGGGCAAAGCAGGTGCTTCATGCAGAAGCTGGCCGCATGCAGCCTCACAGCGTCGATGGTGAAGTAGTGCCGGAACAGCAGGTAGTCACCGCAAGTGGTGAGCCGCTGGTGAAGCG
>NZ_LFRI01000143.1 GCF_001447195.1 Aquabacterium parvum
CGCAGCTCGGTGAGCTGGCCTTGATCAATGGCCTGATCGACCAGCCGGCCCATGTTGGCACCGTGGCTCAGGGCCTTGAGCTTCAGCACCTGAAGCTGGATTACTTCGTCAAAGTTCATGATTCCTCCAAAATCCAGAAGCGGATGCTTTGGATTCTAGGAGGAAGTCAGATCGCAGGCAAGGGAAACTGCGCCGCTTGAAAAGTTCAAGGTTTTGATGGCCGCGCAGGATAGGCAGTGCCACACGAAACGCAATGCACGCGAAGACCAGCGG
>NZ_LFRI01000144.1 GCF_001447195.1 Aquabacterium parvum
GGCAGCGTCAAATCCACCCCCGCCAAAGCGGCAAAATAACCCCGTTCCTCAACCCCCTCGGGAGCCCTGTTCAGCAGCCAGAAACTGGCTCCATTACGCCGAACATCCTTGGCTCCATTACGGCGATCCGTGACACTTGGGGCTACACCAAAGACGACAAGGTCGCGTCGATCAAGGTGACGGGTGCCACTCAGTCAACCCCTGACACCACATTCACTTGGGACAGCTACTACCCCCGTGTTCGGCAGATGGTCGACGCCATTGGCACGACCACCTACGACTACGTGCCCCCAGGTACCAACGGTGCGCTTCAGTTGAAGTGCGACAGCGGTGCATGGGCCAATAACGCCATCTGCCACACCTACGACGAACTGGGGCGCCTGTCATCGCGCAGCGTCCAGTCGGCCGATGGCACGGACACCAGCACCTGGGCCTATGACGCCTTGGGGCGTGTTTTGCAGCAGTCGCTGGCCAAGCTGGGGGTGTTCAGCTACGAGTACCTGGGCGACACAGCTCAGGTCACGCGCCGCACGGCTCCTGGCGGCATCGTTTCCACGTTTGACTACGGCGACAACGAAGCCGACCGACGGCTCTCGAAGATCACGCATCCCGTCCCCACGGGCCTGACCTCCCCAATTATCGGTGGATCGCCCAGGCACGTGTTCTCGTATGAGAGCAACCCGTTGGGGCAAGTGACTCGTTTGCTGTCCACCAGTAGCGGGTCACCTCAGAACAGTCGGGATCAGGTCTTCGGGTATGACTTGGCAGATCGGCTGATTTCCAAAGCCGAGTCCAGCTCGGATCCAAGCACGCCTGGGGTGTCCATGACGCAGTACCAGCGCGATGCGGCTGACAACATCGTGAAGATCCCGGCTGCATCGACGCCAGGTTCGTTCTTCGAGCCCTCCGCCACGTTCCAGGTCAATCAACTGAACCAGGCAACGAGCCAGGATGGCGGCAGCCGCACGCATGACCTGAACGGCAATGTGCTGATGGACCAGGCATCCACCTATACCTGGGATGGCCTGGATCGCCTGGTGCGCCGGGCCGCGCGCACCTCGCCCAGCGTGTCCACCTGGCGCTATGACGGCTGGAACCGCCGCGCCGAGCTGACAGAGAACGGCGTGACACGGCGCTACCGCTGGTGTGGTGACGAGATCTGCGCCGTGATGGACACCACCAACAAGGTGCGGGTGCTGCAGCACGGTGACCGGGGTGAAGTCAACGCTGGCCGCGCGCTGGTGTACGGTGAAGATCACTTGGGCAATGTGCGCCACGTTTACAGCGGCACGACGGGCAAGTGGTTGGCCGGCATCGACTATGACAGCCACGGCCGCGCGAAGGACATCAAGTGCGTGCTGGTTGCCGACTGCCAGTTGCCGACGAATGGCGGGTTGAGCAAGGGCTACGCCGGGCTGTATTGGCACGGGCTGTCAGGGCTGTACTTGGCAACGTATCGGGCCTACGATCCTCGGGCGATGCGGTGGTTGAGCAGGGATCCGATTGAGGAGGCGGGTGGGGATAACTTATACGCATATGTCGACGGCAATCCGATTAATTTGTCAGACTCCGCAGGTTTGGCGCGTGGTGATCAATCCTGGTGCAAAAGGCAAAAAGAACGAGTTGATAACATACAGAATAAAATTAATGAACGTGTTGGTGAGTTGAAGGAAAATCCGATGAATCTTCCAGAAGCCTGTCCTGGGGATGATTTGCTTCCTAGTCTGAGCAGAAGAGGGCATCGTAAGCTTATAAATGTCGACAAAGCGAATCTTGCGGCCCAAAAGGCTCTATACGATGCATACTGTAAAGGGCCGCCGGCACCTCCTGCTCCGGCCGCGCCGTATGGTTCTCCGGGAAGCGGGACCGCTACGGATTTGTCTAATGGTGAAGTGGCAGCGGCAGCGGCGGCGGCAGCGGCGGCTGGTGTTTCGATGTGCGTGCCCTGTAGCATCGGTGTTGCGATAGGCGGATTGGCTGCGCAAGGCCGCTAGTCAGGGCCTTTTCGATGTGAGGTGGTTATGAGTAAATTTGAAGGCCCCGTGTCCGGGATTTTTAATTCTCTGGACAGTGGAGGTGCAGATTTTGTCAGTGCGTGCAATCAGTTGGATTCTGAAATATTTGATGAGGCCAAGTTCTCGCCAGATATTTTTTCTGGCTTGATTGACGTTCTTCAAGATACTCGGTTGCATGGGCTGAATGATTCTGTTTTTTTGCTGAAAATATTTGAATATAATGTCGATTTGTTGGATGAGGGTCAGTGCGGGTGTTTTGTGAGTATTTTAAAATCAACGTTCGGGCTTTTTTCTGATGAGGCGGCCTCAATTTTGAGTGTGGAGCTTCTTGTCGAGATTGGTGATGGTTCGGTAGTCTTTGATTTTTTCAAGACATTTGCGAGCAAATCAACGGCCAGCAAGGTTCAGTGTTTGGCGGTACATGGATTCAGTTGGCTTGTCAAAAAGACCGACAACAACCATTTGAGGGGATTGTGTTTGGCTGAACTCAGCAAAGTCGCGGATTTTAAAAATGGCGCGGCTAGTGCTGAGGCAGAAATAGAACTGCGTCGGCGTGCAGCGCATCCGCGCTGAGATTTTGTGTGAACTTGAAAACCGGGGCGGAGCCCTGTGTGGGCGGCTTTGTCTCATATCTCAATGCTTGAGCACCCATCCTTAAAAAAACGATCGGGAGCTGCGTTGTCACAAAGCTGTCAGGGATGGGCCAATAGGATCACGCCTGTCGCGTTGACCGGGCCCACTCCAGGCCTCGGGCCAGCGCAGGAAGGATTGTCCCGATGATCACGCGTCAAGCGCCCCGCTGTGGGGTGCAGGCTGAACTCGTCCCTGTTGTTTCGGTTGCCGGTCGGTCGGTGACGGGTTCGGTTGCACGCGTGGCTCATGCGAGGGGGCATGCGAGTCGTCACTTGGGTTTCACGCTGCTCGAGCTGCTGGTGGTGCTGGTCATCATTGGCCTGCTGGCAGGTTATGTGGGGCCGCAGTTCTTCAAGCAGATCGGCAAGTCCGAGAGCAAGACGGCCACGGCGCAGGTCGATGCCTTGAGCAAGGCCCTGGACCAGTACCGCCTGGACACCGGCCGCTACCCGAGCACCGAACAAGGTCTGGGCGCGCTGTGGGTGCAGCCCGCTGGCGAGACGCGCTGGTGGGGGCCCTATTTGCGCAAGGCGCCGCCCAAGGACCCGTGGGGCCGCGACTACGGCTACCGCGCACCCGGCGAGCATGGCGAGTACGACCTGTTCACGCTGGGCAAGGATGGCCGCGAAGGCGGTGGTGGCGAAGACCAGGACATCACCAGTTGGTGAGTGCAGGCCTGCCGATGAACCGCCCCACCCAAACTGCGCACGCTCAGCGTGGCGCGACGAAGCAGCCCTGGTGGCAGCAGCCATTGGCCGGGCGCCAGGTGGCCTTCCCGCGCCGCCTGTTCTGCCAGGAGCTGGCCGTGCTGCTGGACGCCGGCATCCCGCTGTTCGAGGCCATCGCCACGTTGCGCGAGAAGGAGTCGTCGCCCGATGTGGCGCGGGTGCTGTCGCGGCTGAACATGGCGCTGTCCGAAGGGCGCCCTTTGGCGCAGGCCATGCGTGAGCAGCCCGAGGCCTTCAGCACGCTGTTGATCGCTTCCATCGAAGCCAGCCAGCGCACCGGCCAGACGCCGCAGGCGCTGCGCCAGCACGCCGCTTACCTGGCCTGGGTGACGGGTTTGCGCGACAAGCTGGTGGGCGCGGCCATCTACCCGCTCATCCTGATCTCGGCCAGCCTGTTGGTGATGGCCTTCCTGACCGTGTTCGTGGTGCCGCGCTTTGCCGAAATCTACGAGGGCATGGGTGGCGAGCTGCCGGTGCTGTCGGGCTTGCTGCTCAAGCTGGGCACGGCGGTGGGGGCGCACCCTTGGTGGTTCGTCATGGGGCTGGTGGGCTTGGTGGTGATGGCGCTGGCGGCCTGGCGTTCGCCTTCGGTGCGCGCTGCAGCGGCCGATCGGCTCTGGCGCACGCCGGTGATCGGGCCGCGCTTGCGTTTGATCGAGCTGGCCTCGCTGTACCGCACGCTGGGTTTGCTGCTGCAGGCCGGGGTGGCCGTGGTGCCGGCGCTGGAGGCCACGCTGGAGCTGGTGGGCCCGTCGCTGCGGCCCTCGTTGGTGAGCGCGCGGCGCAAGGTGCAGGAGGGCACGCGCCTGTCGGATGCGCTGCAAGCCAACGGCCTGTGCACGCCGGTGTCGTTGCGCATGATCCGCGTGGGCGAGCAGACCGGCGAACTCGGCCCGATGCTCGAGCGAGCCGCCACTTTCTACGACGAAGAGCTGGCGCGCTTCACCGAGTGGGTGGGCAAGGTCATCAGCCCGGCGCTGATGTTGATCATGGGTGTGCTGATCGGCAGCATCGTGGTGCTGATGTACCTGCCCATCTTCCAGGTGGCGGAGCAGATCCAGTGAACGCCCAACTCCAGCCTGCGCAAGGCGCATCGACGGATTTGCCACCGCCCGCCCATGCAGCGGCGGGGCCTGTCGACCAGGTGATGGCCGAGGTGGCCGCCGACACCATGTTGGCCTGGCAACCCGATTGGCGGGCCTGGCCGCTCAACCGAGCCTTGCGCCTGAAGGCGGTGGTGGTGCGGGACGAGGCGGGGGGGGCATGGGCCCTGGCGCGCGATGCCTCGAACGCGTTGTTGCGCGAAGCAGTGAGCCGCGCCGTGGCCGCACCGCTGCGCTGGCGCGAGGTCGACGAGGATGCGCTCGGCCTGTGGCTGGCGCGTGGAGAGCAGGCCTTCGAGGCCCGGGGCACCTTGTTGCCCATCGCTTCCGCAGCGGACGCCGCGTCAGGTCAGGCGGGCCAGGCCCTGTCGGTGGACACCATTTCGCGCGAGAGCAGCCCCGTGGTGCGCCTGCTGGACGCCACCTTGTTCGACGCGCTCAAGGCCCAGGCCAGCGACCTGCACCTCGAATCCACCGCGCAGGGCATGGTCATCCGCCACCGCCTGGACGGCGTGATGGTGCACGTGGGCGACATCGGCTCGCGCGAAGTGGCCGAGCAACTGGTCTCGCGCCTGAAGGTGATGGCCGAGCTCGACATCGGGGAGCGCCGCCTGCCGCAGGACGGGCGCTTCAAGCTGCGCGTGCAGCAGTCTGCCAATGCCGGGGCAGACGGCGTGCGCGAGGTGGACTTTCGCGTCTCCATCATGCCCAGCAGCTTTGGCGAAGACGCGGTGCTGCGCATCCTCGACCGCTCGCGCCTGGCGGCCGAGCAGCAGGCGCTCAGCCTAGAAGGCCTGGGCTTTGAAGCCGATGACGCGGCCGTGGTGCGCCGCCTGGCGCGCAAGCCTTACGGACTGTTGTTGGTGACCGGTCCCACGGGCAGCGGCAAGACGACCACGTTGTATGCCGTGGTGCAGGAGATCAACGATGGCGCCGACAAGATCATCACCATCGAAGACCCGGTGGAGTACCAACTCGGCGGCGTGGTGCAGATCCCCGTCAACGAGAAAAAGGGCCTGACCTTCGCGCGCGGCCTGCGCAGCATCCTGCGCCACGACCCCGACCGCGTGATGGTGGGTGAGATCCGCGACGCCGAAACCGCGCAGATCGCCTCGCAGGCCGCGCTCACTGGTCACCTGGTGCTGTCCACGATCCACGCCAACAACGTCTTCGACGTGGTGGGCCGCTTCATGCACATGGGGGTCGACCTGTACAACATGGTCTCGGCGCTCAACGGCGTGGTGGCGCAGCGCCTGATGCGCAAGCTGTGCACGCACTGCGCCCAGCCGTGGCAGCCCTCGGCGAGCGATCTGCGTGCCGCGCAACTGCCGCTGGACGCCAACGGCCGCTTCATGCGCGCGGTGGGCTGCACGCATTGCCGTGGCACCGGCTACCGAGGCCGCCAGGCGATCGCCGAGATCTTGCTGATGGACGACACCTTGCGCGATCTCATCGTGGCGCGCGCACCGCTGACGCAGGTCAAGGCGCACGCGCGCGCCAGTGGCACGCGGCTGCTGCGCGAAGCGGCGCTGGCGGCCGTGCTGCGTGGCGAGTCCACCATCGACGAACTCAACCGCGTGACGCTGGTCGAATGAACGCGCCCACCCACATCCCTGCAACGGCCGAGGTGGACACCTTCTCGTCGGCGCGTTCGGGCGTGTCCCGGTTGCTGCGGCGCTGGCGCCATCGCATGGCCAGTTGGCGCAGTCCGCTGGCCTTGATGTTGCCGGCCGATGTGCAAGCAAGCGGTGGGGCCCATGCGATCACCGAGCTCACCCAGGCCTTTGATGAATGGGCTGCGGCCCATGAAGGCGCGGCCGTTGAGCTGTCGCTGTCGTCGCATGTGCTGCTGATGCGGGCCGATGGCGACCTGACCGATGCGCAGGCCTTGCGCGAGCGGGCAACCGAGCGTTGGGCGCACTACCTTGATTTGCCCGCAGGGGGCTTTGACACCGACTGGCTGGTGCAGACCTCGCTGGATCAGGTTCAGGCACCCGTGGCCGTGGCATGCGCTGTGCCGAGTGCGCTCGCCCAGGGTCTGCAAGCGGTGGCGCGTCGACATGGCCTGGCCTTGCGCGCCCTGCAGCCCTGGTGGGCCGGGTCCTTGGCCAGCGCCTGGCGGGATCTGCCGCCACCCACCGATGGGCAGGCAACGCGCCTTTGGGTCTGGCGCGAAGGGGCCTGGCAGACCCAAGCCCGGGTGAGCGCCGAGTCGGGGCGATGGGTGTTGCGTTCCTTGGCCTTCGTGGCGGCTGACCCGCTGGATCGCACCGAGGCGGCAGACCTCGTGTTCGATGCATCGGACATCGCTCATGTGGGCGGTGCAACTGAAGCGGCCGATGCGGCTCAAGCGCTCAGCCAGCAGCCGTTTGCAGCTCGGGCCGGCTGGCGCGGCCGGGCTGATCAGGTGGACTGGGCCGAGTCGCTGAATTTCAGCGGCCCGCGCGTGCGCACGTCCTTTTGGTCCTGGGCTTTGCTGGCCCTGGGGGCCATCGCGGTGGTGCACGCCATGGACTTGTCCTCGCAGCTGGTGGACAGCGAACAAGCCACCCAAGCCGAGCTGAGCAGGCTGCAGGCGCACGCCCGGGCCAAGCCAAGCGCCGCGGCCGTGTCGTCGGCGGATCAGGCGGTGAAGGTGTCATCCCAGGCGCAGGCGCCGGTGCTGCAGCCTGATGGCTGGCGTTCGGCGGCGCAACTCGCGGCCTGGTTGGGGCACCCCTGGGCTGCTGCGCTGGATCACGCCGACGCCACGGCGCACCAGCGCGGCATCTCGCTGACGGGTTTTCAAGTGGATTTGAGCGCATGGGGTGCCCGCGCAGGGCAGCCGCTGGCCTGGCGCCTGCAGGCGGCCGTGCCCGATGACGCCACGGCGCTGCAATGGGTTCAAGAGCTGGGCCCGCAAGCCGAGTTGCAAAGGCGCGATGCGCTGCCTCAGCCGGTGCCCAGCGAACGCGGGACGCTGTCCTGGCGCATCGACGTGAGCTCGGGCGGAGGGCAGCCATGAGCGCTTCCACACACGCGTCGCCGATGTCGCCATCGCCAACCGATGCTGCGGCGGCTCGGGCTCGGGCGGTGCAAGCGCCCCGCTGGTTGCGCCAGTTGGGCTGGCCCGGCCTGATGGGCGCCGCGCTGCTCTTGGCCTGCGCCTGGTTCACGCAACTGGAGCTGCCCAGGCGCCACGAGGCGCTGGCGCAGGCCGAGTCCGATGTGCGGCGCCTGCGGCACGGGCTCATCGCTCGGGCCACGCCAGGCAGCGCGGTCGCCTCAGAGGCCGATCGGCGTAATGAGCCGCCTAAGGCCTGGGCCAGCCTGTGGTCGAGCCTGCCCGATGAAGGCCAGCGCATGGCTCGGCAGGCGCGCGTGCTGGACTCGGCCGCGCAAGTGGGTGTGCCCTTGCAGTCAGTGCAGTGGCAAGGCGAAGCCGTGAAGTGGCTGGCACCAGCTGGTGCTGACACCGCGACCAGCGGCTTGTGGCGCCAGCGCATGACCATGCCGGTGCAGGTGCCATACCCCGCCTTGCGCACCTGGCTCGATCGCCTGCAGCGCGAGACCGGGCTGACCGTGGACGCCATCGACATCCAGCGCAGCGACGTGCAGTCCGACCAGGTGCGTGCGCAGGTGAGCCTGTCGCTGTGGTGGCGGCAGTCGGCGTCATCGCTGAGGGGAAAGGCGCCATGAGGCCCCCCTTGCTGATCGCCCTGGCGGTGGCGCTGGCTGCGACCTTGTGGTTGCAGCAGGGCGAAGAAGACACCGGTGACATCCAGGTGGCCGAGCGGCCGCGAGCAGGGGCTCGGCCTGAAGTTCGGCCCGAAGTCCGTGACACCGAACCCGCAGCCACGCAAGCCTGGTTGGTCGATCGCGTGCAGGCCCTTCAGGCGCAGCGCGTGCAGGTCGATGCTTTGCCGCCGCCGAGAGCCATGAGCGCGACCACCCCATCGGCCTGGGCTGCGGCCGTGCCGCCTGCGCCGCCGGCACCCAGGCAGGCGCGAGCCGTGGACGCCGCCCCCGTGGCACCGCCCTTTCCGCACCAGTGGGTGGGCCGCTTCGATGACGACGCCATGGATGGCAAGAAGGCCCTGCGCCGTGCCGTCATCAGTGGCCCGGTTTCCACCTGGGTGGCCCGCGAGGGCGATGTCATCGAAGGGCAGTGGCGCGTTGACCAGATCCAGGAGCGGCTCATGCGGCTGACTTACCTGCCGCTTCAGCAGAGCCAGACGGTGGCCATGAAATGAACATGCGTGACTCCATTTTTCCGATCCTGTTGGCGGTGACGCTGCTGGCAGGTTGTGCCGGTCCTCAGGCCTTGAGCGAGGCCGATGAACTGGCCCGGTTCGGGCAACACGAAGCCGCGGTGCAGCGCCTCGAGCAAGCCAGCTTGCAGGACCCAGCCGACGCCCGCCTGCGCCTGGCCTTGATCCAGGCCCGCGAGCGGGCGGTGAACCAGCTGCTGGCCCAGGCCCCCCAAGGTCGCAGCGACGAGAGCCAGTCGGCTTTACGCGGCTTGCTGGATCGCCTGCAGGCCGTGGCTCCGCAGCACCCGCGCACGCTCGCCTTGCAGGCCGAGGTGCAGCGCAGGCAGCGTCACACGCTGCGACTGGGCGAGGCCCGCCAAGCCATCGAAGCGGGGCGGCTCGATCGCGCCGAAGCCACCTTGCGCGAGCTGCTGGCCGAAGACGCAGGCCACCCCGCAGCGCGTGACCTGCTGGGCGACATCGAGTCACGTCGCCAGGAGCAGGTGCGCCAGCAGGCCACGCTGACGCTGGGCACGGGTGTCAAGCCCGTGACGCTGGAATTCCGTGAAACCCCGCTCAAGACGGTGTTCGAGGCCCTGGCCCGCGCGGCCAACCTCAACTTCGTTTTCGACAAGGATGTGCGGGGTGACGCCAAGACCACGGTCTTTCTGCGCAACATCTCGGTGGAAGAGGCCTTGCGGGTCATCCTGAGCACGCAGCAACTTGGCCACCGCCTGCTCAACGAGAACACGGTGCAGGTCTTCCCGGCCACGCAGCAGAAGAACCGCGACGTGCTCGAGACCGTCACGCGCACCTTCTACCTGGTCAACACCGACCCCAAGCAGGCCCAGGCCCTGGTGCGCACCGTGGCCAAAACGCGCGATGTCTTCATCGACGAGCGCCTGAACATGATGGTGGTGCGCGACACGCCCGAGGTCGTGCGCCTGATCGAGCGCCTCATCCAGGGCCTGGACGTGGCCGAGCCCGAGGTGGTGCTCGAGCTCGAGGTCATGGAGGTCTCCAGCAAGGTGCTCGACAAAGTGGGCATCGACCTGCCCGCCTCGGCCTCTTATGGTTTGCCTGGCGCGGTCAGCACGGTCTCGTCGGCCAGCGGCCTGAGCTGGCTGGTGCCCAACCCCGTGGCCGTGGCCAATCTGCGCAGCACGCGCGGCAGCAGCAACATCCTGGCCAACCCGACCATCCGCGCGCGCAACCGCGAGAAGGCCAAGGTGCTGCTGGGTGAAAAGCGCCCGGTGTTCACCACCACGTCCACCGCCAACGTGGGCGTTTCTGCCTCGGTCACCTACCTGGATGTGGGCCTCAAGCTCGAGATCGAGCCCCAGGTTCAGCTCGACAACGACGTCACCATCAAGGTGGCGCTCGAGGTCAGCAGTGTGACCAACGAGGTGACCGGCCCGCAAGGCTCGATCGCCTACCAGATCGGCACGCGACAGGCCTCGACCACGCTGCGCATCCGCGATGGCGAAACGCAGATCCTCGCCGGCCTACTCAACGACAGCGAAAGCCGCACCTCCACCGGCTTGCCCGGCCTGCACCAGATCCCCGGCCTGGGCAAGCTCTTTGGCACCGACATCGACACGCGCGACAAGACCGAGGTCATCTTGCTGATCACGCCGCGCATCGTGCGCAACGTCATGCAACCGACGTCGACCGCGGGCTTCCTGCCGTCGGGCACCGAGGCGCAACCGGGCTTGGCGCCCTTGAGCCTGCGACCCGGGGCCAAGGCCAGCACGATGCAGGCGCGCGGCGGCATGTCGACCTCGCTGTCGGCCGTGCAAGCTGGTTCGGGTCGATCGGCGACGCCCGCTGGCGGACCGCAAGAAGGCATCAGCGGGCCCGAGGTCGTGATGTCGGGCGCTTCCTTCCAGGTGATGGTGCACAACCCTGGCGACCAGCCGCTGAGCACCAGCGTGCTGGTGGATGCCAGCGTGCTGAGCATCGTGGCGCCGGGTGGCGAGTCGGGGCGCATCGCGCTGACCGTGCCCCCGCGTGGCTCGGCCCCTGTGATGCTGCGCGCCCGCAAGGACGTGCGCTCGTCCGACACCGAGGTCACGCTGGACTCGGGCGGACAGCCCTTGCGCCTGAAGGTGCGCGAGCCGTCTTTGGCCGACGCGGGTGAGCCTCAGGATGCCGGTGCGGGCGCGCCCCCCGATGCAGCGGACGCAGGCGGCCCGGCTGGATCGCAGCCTGATCGCTGAAAGCTGTGCCCATGCGCAGATCGCCCCACCACACCACGGCCCAGCGGCGATCAGCCCATGCTGGCTTCACCCTCATCGAGATGGTGGTGGTGGTGATGATCGTGGGCATCCTGGCCAGCGCGGCCATGCCCTTGGCGGCGCTGAACAAGCGCCGTGGGCAGGAGGCCGAGTTGCGCCAGGCCCTGCGCACGCTGCGCATGGCCATCGACGAACACAAACGCGCCTGGGACACCGGGCGCATCGAGAAAAAAGCCGACGCCTCGGGCTACCCCACCAGCCTGGATGCGCTCGTTCAAGGCGTGCCGGACGCCAGCAGCCCGACAGGTCAGCGCATCTACTTCCTGCGCCGTTTGCCGCGCGACCCCTTTGCCGACCCACAGCTGCCCGCCGCGCAGACCTGGGCCACGCGCAGCTACGCCAGCCCGCCCGATGCGCCCGCTGCCGGGGCGGATGTGTTCGATGTGGCCTCGCGCACGCCGGGCGTGGGCCTGGACGGCCAGCCCTACCGGCAGTGGTGAGGAGCGATCGCATGCGCCCCGCAAGACGCCGAAACCGCCATCGCGGCTTCACCCTCATCGAGCTCATCGTGGTGCTGGCCATCGTGGGTCTGCTGGCCAGCATCGTCGCGCCCCGCTACGTGCGCACGGTGGACAACGCCCGCGAGGCTTCGCTCAAGACTTCGCTCAACGTCATGCGCGACGCCATCGACAAGTACGCGGCCGACAGGGGCCGCTACCCCGAATCGCTCGACGAGATGGTGCAGCTGGGCTACCTCAGGCAGGTGCCCGAGGACCCGATCACCGGTCGCCGAGACAGCTGGCAGATGCTCCCCGCCCGCCCGGACAGCGCCGTGCCCGGCCAGGTGGCCGACGTGCGCAGCGGTGCGGCTGGGCGGGCGCAAGACGGCCGCCCTTACAGCGCCTGGTGAGCTTTGGGGGCAGGCGCATGCACGTGCTTCGACCCACCCATCGGCATGCGCGCATTCGCGTTCGCACGCGCCAGGCCGGCTTCACCTACCTGATGCTTCTGTGGTGGGTGGCGCTGTCCGGCCTGATGCTGGCGGCCATGGCCCAGAGCTGGGTGCTGGATGCCCGCCGAGCGCGCGAGGCCGAGCTGGTCTGGCGTGGCGAACAATTCCGCCAGGCCATCGAGGCCTACGCCAGCGTGCCGGTGGGCGAGGGCCAGTCGCAACTTCCCCGGCGGCTCGAGGACCTGCTGGAAGACCGCCGCAGTGGCGAATTGCAGCGCCACCTCAAGCGCATCTGGCCCGACCCCATCACCGGGCGCCCCGAATGGGGCCTGGTGCGAGAGGGCGATGGCATCACGGGGGTGCACAGCCTGTCGGCGGCGCGCCCACTGAACGCACCCGAGGGCGTGCTTCGTTACGAGCAATGGACTTTTGTGCTGGGCCAACCCCAGGCGATGCGCCCCTGAGCCGAGTGGAGGTTTCGTCAAGAAACCGTCACGGGCGGTCCCTAGACTGCTGCGGTTCACCCCCACACACCATGACGACCACAACCATCGCCCCAGACCAATCGGAAGTGCTCCTTCGCGTCATCGAAGCCGCTCCGCAGGTCTGCCGCCGGCACCAGTTCTTCGTCTGGACCCAGGGCGACTTCCAGTGCTGGTTGCCGCACAAGCTCAGCCTGTGCGGCAGCTACGACCGAGATCAACGCGAGCTGGTGTTCGATCTCTTCAACAGCCTGCCCATGCCCGACCCCGTGACCCGCGCATTGCGCGATCGGCGCAGCGCGCTGGTGTCGGCCGCGTTGACGAGCTGGCAGCGCGGCCGCGGCCAGGCCGTGGTGCTGGACATCCGGCAGTTGCCCGCGCATGACGCCCTGGTGAGCGAACTCGTGGCCCTGGGCTATGGCCGCTTCATCGTTCACGGGCTCACGCGACCGGGGCGCCCTGACGAGGTCGAGAGCATTTTCCTGTTCGGCCAACCCGGGCCTGATGCCGAAGACAACGCCAGGCAGGCGCTGGACATGCTGCTGCCTTGCGTTCACCTGGCCTACCAGCGCGTGTGCGTGACCGAACGCCAGATGAGTCAGTCTCGTCCTGGGGCTTCGGCTGCGATCAATGGCGTCGCTCTCAGGCCCTCGCCCATCACCGAGCGCGAACGCGAAATCCTGGTCTGGGTTCGCGACGGGCTGAGCAACCAGCAGATCAGCGAGAAGCTGGGCATCAGCGCGCTGACGGTCAAAAACCACGTTCAGAAGATCCTGCGCAAGCTGGGCGCGGCCAACCGCGCGCAGGCCGTGGCCAAGGCCATGAGCATGAACGCGCTGGGTGCGGCGAACTTCCACCTGGGCGAGTCCTCGGTGTGATCCGTTCGGCTCATCGGTGAGCCGCCATGGTCTGCCCGGCTCACGGGGAACCACCGGGTTCGATCGCACGCATGTCACACGCCCCCAACACACTTCGTGCAACTCAGGAGCAGGTTGTCCATGGGCCTGAGTGAAACCCACAAGTTCTGCCTAACCTTGAACGGAGAGACCCCAATGAAACTGCAACACATCGTGGCCGCTGTGGCCCTGGCCGCTTCCGGCACCGCTTTCGCCAACGTGCTGGACCCGCTGGCTGCTGGCGGCCTGGGCGGTGAAATGTCCCTGACCGTCTACAGCGCCCAGGCTCAGGCCTCCGTGCTGATCGACACCGGCATCATGCTGGCCGACTTCCGCAGCCTGTTCGCCACCGGAGCCAAGGAATACACCCTGGACCTGGGCTCCAACGCCGCCTTCAACAACTTCCTGGCCCTGGCTGGTGACGCCACCGACATCCGCTTCACCTTCTTCGGTGGCGACAACTCGGGTCCTCAGGCTGCTGCCCGCACCATGATCACCACCGTGAGCGGCGACGCCACGGCCGTGACCAACGGCAACATCGCTGATTCGCTGAATCAGATCAAGAGCAACTACCTCGATGCCGCGAACCTGAAGCCGGCCATCAACGTCAGCATGGGTGGCGAGGCCAACGGCTCGCTGCTGGCCCAGAAGGGCACGGACGGCAACGCCTACTTCCTGGAATTGCTGGGCTCCACGTTCCGCGGCAATTTTGTGGACACCAGCGCCGCCATCGGCACCTCGGTGGCCATCTATGACTTCGTGCGCAGCAGCACCAGCTCCGGTATCGGTGCCACCGAGTCGGCCCTGATCGGCCAAGGCGGCGGTGCTGCCGAAGCACGCCTGACCAAGAACGCCGCTGGCGCCTACGTGTTCAACGTTTCGGCCATCCCTGAGCCCAGCAGCTACGCCCTGGCCCTGGCCGGTCTGGCCTTGGTCGGTGCCGTCGCTCGCCGCCGCGCCGCCAAGTGATGCCCCAAGGGGGCAAGGCCTGAACTTGCCCTCACCTTGATCCCGGGCGTGCGCCCGGGGTCCGCTCCTGCCCGCTCCTTGCCCAACCCTCACGAGGTTCTCATGAAACTGCGTCTCCTCTCGCTGGCCGCCATGGCCGCTTTCGTCGGCCAGGCCCACGCCCTGACCCCCGCCCAGATCGACACCGCACGCGCCGACGGCAGCCTGCTGGAAGTCACCATGTCCGGCGCCACCGCGCTGTCGGGCACCATCGGTGGCCTGTTCACCCAGAACTGCAAGTCCGGCACCCAGGACATCTACCTGAACGACGCCGCCCTGTTCTCGGGTGAAACCGTCAACGGCAACATCGTCAAGGCCTACAGCTGCGAGCTGAACGCCACCAACGACTTCGGCGCCGCCTACGCCAACAAGAAGGTGCTGTTCCAGAAGTCGGACCAAGGCGGTTCGGGCAACGGCGTGTTCCCCGTTGCCACCAACAGCCTGATGCCCTTCCTGAACGTCAGCGCTGCCACCTGCAACGCCACCACCAAGGTGTGCTCGACCATCGCCCAAAAGCGCCCTGACGGCGGCGTCTCCGACGTCTCGCCCATCGGCTTCAACCCCTCGGCCAACCGCCCCCTGAGCCCCATCGACTTCTCGGCCAACGCCGACGTGTCGAACAGCGACTTCCAACAAGTCCAAGGCGTGCTGCAGACCATCTTCGGCCTGGCCATCAGCAACGAGCTGTACACCGCCCTGCAAACCGACCAAGCCACCACCGGCCGCCCCGTCGTGTCCAAGGCCGTGATCGCTTCCATGCTGTCCAACACCTACAACCCTGAACTGGGCTGGGCCCCGTTGTTCCGCAACGCCGCCAACATCAACGGCAAGACCCAGATCAACATCTGCCGCCGCGTCAACGGCTCGGGCACCCAGACCTCGGCCAACCGCTTCTGGCTGGAGTACGGTTCCAACGTCGACGGCCTCATCCCCGCCGACAACGCCAACAACTCGTTCTTCCCCAACGACTTCAACAACGCCAAGCCTGCCGACGACCTGCTGATGATCTACGAAGGCTCCACCACCGGCAACGTGCGTGACTGCCTGGCCAAGGCCAACGACAACGGCGCTTTCGCCATCGGCCACGTGTCGCTGGAAAACGCCCCGACCGCCAAGTGGAAGTTCGCCGCCATCGACGGTGCCGAGCCTTCGCGTGACAACGCCAAGCGTGGTTTCTACGACTACGTGTTCGAGTCGACCGTTCAGGTCGCCAAGACCGGCAACTCCGCTGCTGGTCGTGCCTTCATGGTCGAGTTCACCAAGGCCGCTCAAAAGTCGACCAACCTGAACGCCCTGAGCGTGGCCAACCAGGCTGGCGTGATGACCCTGCCGTTCGCAGCTGACTGCCCTGCCACCTTCTCCTTCGTGGCCGCTGGCACCGCTGGTGAAACCTCGGTCAACAAGTTCTGCGGCCGCGTCAGCCGTCCGAACCCCTCGAACGCCCTGGTCATCGTCAAGTGATCGGTCTGAGGGCCTGAGCCCCGCAAGGGCTCGCGTTCTCCCAACCCGGTGCTGCCTTGTGCAGCGCCGGGTTTCTTTTTGCCTGCTCGCGAGCCATCGTTCATCGGGGCCATCTCGGCGTGACCACCCAGGTGGGGGTCATTGAGCCATTCGGATCATGGGTTTCCACGACCCTTTCACGGCGCGTCGCCACACTCGCGCGCACCATGCCCCAACGCCCCGCCGTCCCCATCGCAAGCCGCCTGGCCTTTGGCCTGATCCTGGCTGTCATCGCCTCATCGCCTTCGGCCCAGACCGGCGCTGCCGCGGCACCTGAAGCCAGCGAGTCGCCCCAAGGCGCTCGCTTTGATGTGCTGGAGTTCGAGGTCGATGGCAACACCGTGCTGCCGGTCGAAGCGGTCGAGCGCGCCATCACGCCCTACCTGGGCCTGGGCAAGGCCTTTGCCGATGTCGAGGCCGCGCGCGCCGCACTCGAGAAGACCTACCAGGACGCCGGCTACGTCACCGTGTTCGTGGACCTGCCCGAGCAAGAGGTGTCCCAAGGTGTGGTGCGCCTGCGCGTGCTCGAAGGGCAGATCAGCCGCCTGAAGGTGACCGAAGCCAAGTACCACGACCCCGGTCTCATCCGTGAGCGCGTGAGCGAGCTGGCGCCGGGCAAGGTGCCCAATTTCAACGTGGCGCAGGCCCAGCTGGCCGACCTCAACCGCACCGAAGATCGCCGCGTGCAGCCCATCCTGAGCCCGGGCCCCGTGCCCGGCACGGTCGAGGCCGAGCTCAAGGTGTCCGACAAGCTGCCGCTGAGCTTCACGGTTGAGCTCAACAACCGCCAGGTGCAGTTCACCGACCCGCTGCGCCTGCAGGTCATGGGCCGCTACGGCAACCTATTTCAGGAAGACCACACGCTGTCGTTCATCGGCATCGTCACGCCGCAGGACCCCAAGCAGAGCAAGGCCTTTGGCCTGAACTACCTCATCCCGCTGCCCGAAGGCAGCTCCTGGCAGGCCTCGTTGCTGGTGTCCGACAGCTCGGTGCAGCCGCTGGGTGGCACCAACGTGGTGGGCAAGGGCTTCAATGTGGCGCTCAAGCGCACCTGGGGCCTGCCGGCGGGGCAGGGCTTCTATCACGGGCTCACGATCGGGCTCGAATACAAAAACACGCGCGAGCGCATCAACGCGGGCGCAGACGGCAGCACCTTGTCCAGCCCGCTGCGCTATGCCCCTCTGGTCATGGACTACAGCGCCACCTGGGTTCGCGGCGAGCAGGTCACCACGCTGACGGCGGGTGGCACCTTTGCGCAGCGCCGCGTGGCGCGCCGCAACGTCGATTGCTTTGGCCAGGAAGACCAGTTCGGCTGCAAGCGCGAAGAGGGTGACGGCAGCTTCGCCGCCTTCCGCGTGGACGCGACCCACACGCACCCCTTGCCTGCTGGCCTGTCAGCCCGCTGGCGCCTGGGCGCGCAGTTTGCCAACCAGCCCCTGGTGGGCGCCGAGCAGTTCTCGGTCGGTGGTTTTGACACCGTGCGCGGCTATTACGAGGCCGAGATCCTGGGGGATTCGGGCTCGCACCTGGGTCTTGAAGTGTCAGGCCCCAACTGGGGTGGCGGCAACGATGGCTCCTGGCGCGGTGCCTTCTCCGAGTTGCAGGCCTACGGCTTTGCCGAAGCCGGCCGCATCAGCACGCAGAACGCATCCGACGGCAGCCCCACGCAGGTGGCGGGGGCGGGCCTGGGCTTGCGCTTGAGGATGCCCTCGAGCCTGGCCGCCAGCGTCGACGTGGCCTGGCCCCTGAAGACCACCACCGCCACCCAGAAGGGCCACCCCCGTGTGCACGCCCGACTGATCCACGAATTCTGATCGCCCCCCCGATCTCCCCGGTCACCCCCGTTGCATGAGGCCCGCCATGGTTGTTTTTTTCCGCGCCTTCGTTCGTCGTCGCTCCGCTCTGCGTGAGGGCCGCCGTGCAGCGTTCACCCGCCGACTGAAAGCCTGGGCGGGCATCCGGCGTGATCGCCGCTGGAGTTTGCGTCCGCTGGCGGGTGCGGCGACCTGTCTGTTGATGGGGCAAGCCGCGTGGGCGGCACCGGACAAATTTGTGCTGCCCGTTGACTTGCAAGGCACCCGCACCATCCGCGGCAAAACCTTCAGCTTCCAACCGGCGGGTCAAAACAGCAAGCTGGGCCCCAAGGTCGAGTTCCGCGATGCCGATGGCAAGCTCCAGAGCGTGTCGATGAAATTGGTGCAGACCAGCAAGGCTGGTTTGTACAGCTGGTCGTCCTTCGACATCGGCTCGTCAGCCACCTTCGAAATCGAGACGCCCGGAGCGGGCTCTTCGTCTTTGCACCGCGTCATCGGCAGCACCAAGCTCAGCGAGGTCTACGGCACGCTCAAGTCCAATGGCTCGGTCTACCTCATCAACCCCAACGGCGTGATGTTCGGTCAGGGCGCACAGGTCAACGTGCAGGGCCTGGTGGCCAGCACCTTGAACATCTCGGATCAAGACTTCCTGAGCCTGACCGACCTCGACAACCGCACCACCCCGGTTTACGTCTGGGAAGACCTCAGCGGCGAAGACACCCCGGTCACCTTCGACCACCCGACCAACTACGTGCGGGTGGCCCCTGGCGCCACCATCACCACCCCGTCGGGTGGCAGCGTGTTCCTGATGGCCCGCAAGGTCGAGAACGCCGGCACCATCAGCACCCCGGGTGGGCAGACGGCCCTGCTGGCTGGCGACGCCGTCTACCTGAAGTCGCCGGACAAGGAAGCCAAGATCTACGCGTCCGAGGTCAACACCAGCCAGCCGGTTTTGCGCGGCTTCCTGTTCGAGGTCCGGGGCAACGAGGGCGAAGCCAGCAACCTGGGCACCATCCTGACCGAACGGGGCAACACCACGCTGATGGCCAACACGGTTCGCCAGGGTGGCACCATCCGCGCCACCACCAGCGTGCAGGAAAACGGCTCGGTCTTCCTGCTGGCCCGATCCGGCACCATCAGCGACGACACCACCCGTGCCAGCACCACGGGCACGCTGGTGCTCACCAGCGGCAGCGGCATCGAGATCACGCCCGACAACAGCGTGACGGCAGGTGGCTCGGTCAAGATGACGCAGTCTCGCGTGGAACTGCAGGGTCAGACCATCTTGATGGAAGGCCAGGTGCGCAACGCGCAAGGCCAGGTGGTGACGCAAGGTGCCAGCATCCAGGCGCCGGCGGCCAATGTGAACGTGCGTGCCGAGACCACGCCGAGCTACAACGCCATGGCTGCAGAGCCGACCTATGTGTCCGGCGCAGCAGCCGATGGCGCACGCTTTGTGATGCAGGAAGGCGCCCGCATCGACGTCTCCGGCACCACCGACACCACGGTTTCGGTGGCACGCAACTTCGTGCAGACGGAGCTGCTGCGCAATGGCGACCTGGCCAGCAACCCCTTCTTGAAAGACGGCGAGCTGCTCAACAAGAAGGTGGTCTACGACGTGCGCAGCGCGCCCGCCGTCATCGAAGCCGCCACCCATCAGGGTTACAAGGACTCGATCCAGACCACGGCTGGCGAGCGCATGGCCCAGGGTGGCCAGGTCAACATCGTCTCCACGGGCGCCGTGCTGATGCAGGGGGGCAGCCAGGTGGACGTCTCGGGCGGCAAGGTCACGTTCACCGAGGCGGTGGTGGCCCCCACGCGCCTGCTGGGCGCCGACGGCAAGGCCTACACGCTGAACAACGCGCGCACGGATGTGCAGATCGTGGGCGTGTCGGGTTACCAGGACGCCGACGCCACCCGCTATGGCAACGTCTACCAGGGCCAGGCCAACCCCACCAAGGTGGAAGCGGGCTACACCCAGGGCGTCAGCGGCGGCGGCTTGCTGGTGCACGCTCCCACCATGGTGCTCGATGGCCAGGTGCGCGCCAACGTCATCCAGGGTGAACGTCAGCGCACGGGCGTGGATGCCCGCGCCAGCCTGGCCACCATGAAGCTGGGCCTGGGCGTGCTGAGCAACCTGGTCGGCGGCCTCACGGTGCGTGCACCTGGGGCAGCCTCGCCTGCGGTCGACTGGGTCAACCCGCTGACGGCGACCCTGCCAGATCGCAGCAGCGTGTCCGTGGACTGGTTCAACGCCAGCGGCGCGGGCGACATCACTGTGTCCACCCAAGGCGGCTTGAAGATCGAGGACGGTGCCAACATCGCTTTGCAGCGCGGCGGCAGCCTGACCCTGTCGGCAGCTGGTGAGGACGGCATCTACCTGGGCGGGGACATCAGCGGGGCTGGGGCGTCGGTATCGGTCACCACGAAGTCGGTTTTTGGCTCCCCGCCATTTGCGGGTGGCATCACGTTGGCGGCAGGGCGTCGCATCGACGTTGCCGGTGACGTGGTCAACCAGCGGCGTGATGGGGGCCAGGCGGGCACGGCTGTCGCGGGCGGCAAGGTCACGATCAGCTCTGCCGCAGGCCTGGACCTGCAGGCCGGCACGGCCATCGACGTCTCGGGCGGCGCCACGGTGTCCACCACGGGTGGCATCACTGGCACGCGCGCTGGCAGCATCAGCCTGGCGGCCAACTCCGAAGCCAAGGATCAAGGTTTCAAGGCGGTCGAGCTGGGCGCCAGCCTGCAAGGCCACACCTTGGCCGGCACCACCACCAAGGCCTTCAACGACGTGGGCGACGCCAGCACGGGCAAGCTGACCCTCAAGGTCGGTGAGGTCGACATCGTGGGGCCGGACGCCCCGGCGCTGAAAAAGGGCTCGGCGATCGACGGCTTCGTGCTGGGCAGTGGCTTTTTCAACCAGGGCGGCTTCAGCCAGTTCGACATCGACGGCGTGCGGCGCCTGACGGTGGACGGCAGCGCGCGCATCAAGCCTCAGGTGGCGCAGTGGCTGGCGAAGGCGCGACTGCTGAACGCCGCGACCGGCAGCAAGCTGTCGGCCAACGTCAGCACGGGCGTGCAGGCGGACAACCTGGCGCCCAAGCGCAGCCTGTCGCTCGGTGCCTCAGGTGTCGAGGGTGTCAAGTCTGATCAGAACGGTCGCCTGCGCATTCAATCGGGCGCGGAGATTGACATGGGCCTGCGTGGCAGTGTCACGCTCCTCGGTGGCGTGGGCCTGGAGGTGGACGGCGCGGTGCGGGCAGCAGGCGGGAGCATCACCACGGGGCTGGTCACTCCTTTCAACGGGGGGGAGCCGGATGAGCGGCTCGGCGGAACCTACCGCTTTGGCGCGGGCGCGTTGCTCGATGTGTCTGGCGTCACGGTGCTGTCAGCCAATAACGTCGGCTCGCAGCGGTTTGGCTCGGTCATTGATGGGGGCGTCATCAACGTCATGACGCCGGTTGCCCTTCAAACCACCACGCCCCTGGTGTTTGAACGTCAGGTGGACAAGGACGGAAAGGTGGTCAAGCAGGCCACTTTGCTTGCCAATGGAGCGCAGGATGCGATCGATGTCCGAGCACAAAACAGCCTGGGGCAGGTGCGTGTTCAGCGCACCACCGTGGCGTCTAATGGCGGCAGCATCGCCATCAACGTGGGCGCCCAGGGTGCTGCGTTGGCGGGCAGCTACCAGGCCAAGGCTGGCGGTGCTGGCGCCCAAGGCGGCGCGCTCAGCGTGAGCATCACCGATGGCGGCAGCACCAAGAACCCCATCGCCGCCCTGGAGGTTCAGCAGGCGCTGGCGCCTCAGATCGTGCAAGCGGGCAAGGTCGTGGTCTCCGCTGACATGGTCCAGGCCGGCGGCTTCGCCCACCTCAAGCTCAAGTCCAACGACGAGATTGCCACCGTGGGCAAGGTGAACCTGTCGGTGCAGGGCGACATGACGCTCGACTCGCCCGTCCTGGCTGCACGAGGAAACAGCCAGGCCGTGCTGGCCGCAGCAGGTCGCCTGGCGCGCACCAACACCGACCAGGCCCTCGGCGCGCAGCGCGTGGCCACGGGCGGGCAGGGCGGCGTCACCCTCCGTGGCGCCGTGGTGGACCTGTCCGGTCTCCAGGTGACGCAAGGCATCGACCAGTTGACCCTGCAGGCGCGTGACGAGATCCGCTTTCACGCCATCAGCCAGTCGCGCAACACCGGCAGCCTGAACACCGGCGCCACCCAGGTCACGCTGGACGCCGACCAGGTCAACGTCGCCACGGCCACCGACTTCAGCGTGCAGCTCAGCGGCGTGGCCACCGATGGCAACCGCCTGACCATCACCGGCGGCAACCGCGCGGCGCCTCTGCCGCTGTCCGCAGGCGGCAGCCTGACGCTGGCGGCCGACCACATCACGGTGGACGGCGTGGTGCGCGCCCCCTTCGGGCAGATCACGCTCAAGTCCAAAGACATCACCCTGACCGAGAACGCCGACCTGTCGGTCTCGGGCGCGGGCCTGTCGGTGCCTTATGGCACCACCACCGAAGCCGGCACCAACTGGCAGCTCAACGGCGTGGCCATCACCGCACCGCCCGCCAAGACGGTGACGTTCGACGCCGAAGGCGGCGAGCTGTCGGTTGAATCGGGTGCGAAGGTGGACCTGTCGGCCGGCGGCAACCTGCTGGCCTGGGAGTTCGTGCCAGGCCCAGGCGGCTCGTCCGACATCTTCCATGGCACCTACGAAAGCGGCACCTTTGCTGTGGTGCCCAGCGTCAAGGGCCTGGGTGGGGTGGATGCTGGCGTGCTGGCCGGATCGGGCTTGGACAGCAGCGTGCTCGACACCTCGGCCACGCGCACCATCACCTTTGGTGAAGGTGGCCCCATCCCGGCGGGCACCTACACCGTCCTGCCTGCACGTTATGCGCTGCTGGCTGGTGGTTACCTGGTGCGCCGCACCAGCACCACCACGCCTTTGAACTTCGGTGACGCCCTGACCCTGGCCACCGGCGCCGTGCGCGTGGGGGCCACCGTGGGGAGCACGGGCGGCGCCTTGTCTTCGACCCCGGCCACCTTCGAGGTGATCAACCGCGAGCAAGCCCTGCGCTTCAGCGAGATCAAGACCACCACCTTCGACGACCTGGTCAACGCCAAGGCCGCGCGGCAAGGCGTGGCGCCTGCTCGCCGGGCCGTGGACGCGGGCACCCTCAACATCGCCGCGCAAAAGATCAACCTGGAGGGAGACCTCGCTTTCGACCGCCTGGCTGGCGGACGTGGCGGCGAGCTCAACATCTCGTCCGACAAGGTCCAGGTTGGCGGGGTCTTGACCCCGGCTCAGGTCGCGGCGCAGGACACGTTGTTGCTCAACGTGGCCCAGCTCAACCGCACCGGGGTGGACTCGCTGTTGATCGGCGGCCTGCGTTCGAGCCAGGCTGCGGACGGCTCCAGGTTGATCGACGTGAAGGCCAAGGAGGTGACGTTGGCCAATGACGCCAGCAACCCGCTGGCCCTGAACGACGTCATCCTGGCGGGCACCTCGAAGGTGACGGTCAACGCCGGGGCGGCGCTGAGTGCGCCCGAAACCAACCAGGCCAGCTTCGTGGCCGAAGACAGCACGGCGCAAGGCAATGGCGCCCTGGTGCGCGTCAGCAGCGACGCCCAGGTGCAGACCCGTCGCGTCAGCACCGAAGGCGCGCTCATCGACCGATCGGCTGGTGACGTGAGCGTGGGCGCGGGCGCCGTGCTCAAGGGCGGCACCGTGGTGGTCGAAGGCACCCGCAGCACTGCCTTGGACAAAGCCAGCAGCCTGCAGGCAGACAGCCTGACGCTGGGCGCAGACCGCGTGGTGCTGGGCGACGCAGACGTGGCCACGACACCGGGGCAGGCTGCGCCGCTGCAAGTGGGCAGCGCCTTGCTGGCCCAGCTCGCGCAGGTCGATCGCCTGACCCTGAGGGCCTTCCGGGGCGTCGAGCTGCAAAGCGGGCAGAACCTGACCGTGCAGCAATCCCTCACGCTGGACACGCCCGAGCTCAAGCAGGCCAGTGGCTCGACCAACAGCGTGACCGCTGGTTCGCTCAGCCTGCGCAACACCAGTGGTGCGAAGGGTTCGGCCCAGGGCGGCACCGCCACGCTGAACCTGACAGCCACCGGCGCCGGTGGACAGGACGGCCACATCCACTTCGATGACGGCATCGTGGCCACGCAGGGTGCGGGCCAGGTGAACCTGGCTGCGGCCGGCAGCGTGGTGCTCAGCAGCCGCCGCGAGACCACGACGGTGACGCTGGCGGCCGACCCTGGCAACTACGCCGACGCCACCAGTGAAGTTGTCAACAACGTGACGCAGACCACCGTCAAGGAGACTTCGCGCGCCATCGCCTCCGGCCTGCAGGCCGATGCGGCGGTGAACCTGAGTGCCCAGTCGGTGACCACCGGCCACGGCGCCGTGGCGCAGATCAAGTCGGGCCAGGGCGCGCTGACCATCGAGCAGGCAACCGCCGCCGGTCCGGTGAGCAAGGCCAGCGTGGGCACCGGTGGCCAGATCGAGTTGGCCGGCGCTTCGCTGCGCCAGCAAGGCCTGCTCGAAGTCACCTCTGGTGCCATCAAGCTGGAAGCCAGCACCGGCGACGTGACCTTCTCATCGGGCTCGCGCACCCTGGCCGACGGCGCCAGCTGGCAGGTCGATGGGGTGACGGTGCCCATCGCCGCCGGCCTGATCCAGGCCAAGGCTGCCCAGGGTGGCATCGACGTGCAAGCGGGTAGCTTGTTGAGTGCCTCGGCGCCATCGGGCCTGGCGGGCGGCGAAGCCGGCGACATCCGCCTGCTCGCACCCAAGGGCGAAGTCAAGGTGGCGGGTGACATCCGCCTGCTGTCGGATGCCAACCAGCGTGGCGGGGCATTGCGCATCGACGCACGCACCGCGCCTTCGCTCGATGGCCTGGTGGACCGGCTGAACGCTTCGGCCCAAGCCGCCGCCACGCAGGCTGGCGCAGCGGCTGCGCGCGCCAACGCATCTCGCGCCTTTGACCTGCAGCAGCGCGACGGCCAGGACATCACCCTGTCGGCCGGCAAGAAGTTGGTGGCCCAGGACGTGCGCCTCGTGGCGGACCGAGCTGCCGACGCCAGCTCGGGCGGCAACGTCAACATCCTGGGGCAAATCGATGCCTCCGGCGGCACTGGCGGTCGCATCTCGATCAGCGCCGCGGGTGACCTCGACATCGGCCAGGACAGCATCCCCGACGGACAGACCCGTGCTTCGCTCGATGTTTCGGCCAAAGGCGCTGCCAAATCGGGTGGTGACATCACCCTGGCCAGCCGCTCTGGCGCGCTGCGCCTGAACGAGCAGGCCGATGTGCGTGCCTCGGGCGGCACCACAGGTGCCGATGGCAGCCTGACCTTGCGCGCCGGTGTGCGCGAAGACGGTGCCGTCGATGGCGACCAGGGCGTGGGCAACAGCCGCGTCGCCGCCATCCAGTCCACCTTGACTGGCGTGGGCACGCTGACCGTGCAGGGCGAAGAGCGCACCACGGTCGATGACCTGTCGGCCCAGGTGCTGACGGACGCCAAGGCCCGCAGCGAGGCCTTCCAGCAATCGGCAGCGGCCCTGGACACGCTCAACAAGGTGGCCAACGGCAAGTTGGGAGCCTCCGCCGTGGCCAAGGTCCAGTCCGCCCAGGTGTTGCAGTCGGAAGGCGACCTCACCTTGTCGACCGACTGGAACCTGACCGAGCTGGTCAAGGAATCCAGCGGCAGCCAGTTCGTCGTCAAGCCCAGTGCCCACACGCCGATGAGCCTGAGCATCGTCAGCGCGGGCAACCTGAACATCCAGGCCAGCCTGTCGGGCGGTTTCGTCAATGTGCCGCTGCCCGGCACCGCGCAGGCATCTGCCGCAGCCAACACCACCCTGTCGAATGCCATGAAGGTGGGCGCAGCCGACCTGCCGTTGATGGCCGGTTCGGACATCACCCTGGTGGCTGGCGCCGAGCTGGGCAGCGCCGACGTGGCTGCCACCGCAGCGGGCACCGCGGCCGATGTGCGCATCGGTGACCCGGCCGACGAGCCCACCTCGGCCAAGCAGGTCTTCGTGCGCAGCACCACCGGTGACCTGCACTTGGTGGCATCTCGCGACGTGGTGCTCGAAAACGACCGCGCCACCGTCTACACCACTGGCCTGCTGGCCAGCGCCGAGCAGGTGCCCGGCGCCGAAGGCTTCGGCAGAGGGAATGCATCCAGCCCCAAGCTTCACGCCAGCCTCATCACCCGAGGCAACGGCGTCAACACGACCCGTCAATTGCCCTTCATGCTGGGCGGTGGCAGCGTGAGCCTGCAGGCCGGTCGTGACCTGCGCACCCAGAGCGTCGGCAATGCCAGTTTCGTCAGTGACTGGACCTTCCACAAGTCCGATGTGAACGCCGACAAGAGCCAGTCCTGGTGGGCGCGTTACGACCTGTTCGACATGGGCGTGGCCACCTTTGGCGGGGGCGACATCATCGCCCGCGCGGGTGGCGACGTGGTGGACATGGGCTTCGTGACCGCCACCAGCGGCTACAAGGACGACGCTGGCGTGGTGCGTCGCTTCGGCGGTGGTGATGTCGAGGTCAGCGCCGACGGCAACATCGCGGGCCTGCTGGCCAAGGTTGGGGGCAGCACAGGTCGGGTCGATGCGGGTCTCAACATCGAAGGCACGTCGTCGCAGGGGGCTGTCTCGCTGTTCTACGAGAACACGCAATTGCAGGTCCAAGCGGGGCAAGATATCCTGGTTGACCTCATCACCGAGGCGGGCTTGCACGGCAGGGACACAAGCAATGGCTCGGCGAATGACTCTGCAACCAACTCGGTCGGCATCGCGGGCCTGGGCAGCGATGCTTCTCTGAACCTCACCTCTGCCTCGGGCAGCATCGCCCTGAACGCTGTCAAACCGCCCAGGGTTGATTCCACGCGGAAGGCTGTTTCCGCTCTGCCATCACAAAGCAGGCTGGCGGCTCCTCACGGAGACATCTTGGCCGCTTACTTGAACCAGATGCCGCAGTCCGGCGGTGCCACCCTGGACGTGTTGGCTGGTGGCGACCTGAAGGCATCTGGGGTCACAGTGTGGGCCAATTCACCCTTTGGTGAAGGGGTGCAATGGGCGCGCTCAGATGTGTTGAGCACTTTCACCATCCAGGACTCACCTGGCGGTGGTGACGCCCTGACCGCAGGCAGCTTCGAAAACGCCCGCCGCGAACCCGTCCGCCTCATCGCCCAAACCGGCGACGTGACCCTGCGCGCCGAAGTCGGCGACGCCACCCGCATCATCGCGGGCAAAGACGTGAACCTGCTCGGCCTGCTCGTGCAACAGCAAGACGGCAACGAGCTCTCCCTGGTGCAGGCAGGGCGCGACCTGAACGTCATCGGCACCACCCGCGTTCGCGGCCCTGGTGACGCGCTGTTCGTGGCCGGCCGCGATGTCAACCTCACGGCCGCAGACGGCATCGACACCAACGGCAACCGCGAAAACGGCGCCTTGCCGGAGGGCAGCGCCAACCTCACGGTGATGGCCGGTGTGCAGCCTGGCACCAGCGATTTCGGCGTGGCCGAGCAGCGCTTCTTCCACCTGCTGGGTGGCGCGGGTGTGGCCGACCGACCGGCCGACCTGTATGCCCAGTTGCTGGCGGCTCGAGGCGGTCAGGCGGTGCCGGGGCTGGATTCGGCGGCTGCACAGGCGTTTGCCGGCCAGGGCTTTGCCGAGCAGCTCGCCGCAGCCCGCGACCTGGTGGGCGCGCAGGCCTTCGAGGCTGCCGTGCTCACCTACATGCAAGGGCGCGACGCCAAGCCTGATTTGAGCACCGCACAAGCCCTGGCGGCCCTGGCCAACGTGCCCCAGCGCGAACAAGCTGCGCTGCTGGGCAGCGTGCTCGCCCCGGCGTGGTCCCAAGCCGTGGCACCCGAGGTGCAGCGCGGCACGGCACTGGACATGGCCAAGGCACGTGGTGGCGCTTACGCGCTGGCCTTGTCGGAGTACCTCAAGCTGCGCACGGGCACCACGGACCTGGGCGACGCACAAGCCCTGCAAGCCTTTGAGCAATTGAGCGCGGAGCAGCGCCTGCTCTTCACCAACCAGGTGCTCAAGCGCGAGCTGACCGTGGCCGGCATCAATGCCACACAAGAAAAGACCCCTGACGCCAAGCTGGACGCTTACCAGAGCGGCTTCAACGCCTTGGCCACCGTCTTCCCGGGCAGCCAGGACACCAGCAGCCTGCTGATGGGCGCCAGCAGCATCAAGACGCAGCAAAACAGCCAAATCAACGTCTTCACGCCGCATGGGGGCATGAACGTGGGCCGCTTGACCGGCCTGGCCGATTCGGCCGCTGCCGCCAAACTGGGCATCGTGACCACCTCCGGTGGCGACATCACCGGCGTGGTGCGCGACAGCGTCGAGGTCAACCAGTCCCGCATCTTCGTCGTCGAAAACGGCGACATGCTGCTGTGGGCCTCGTTCGGCAACATCGATGCAGGCAAGGGCTCGAAAACCGTCACCGGGGCCCCGGCGCCGGTGGTCCGCGTCGTCGATGGTCGACTCGTGGTCGACACCACGGGGTCCTTCTCGGGCTCCGGCATCGCTGCGCTGGACCCTGACAGCAAGCTCTACCTCTTCGCACCGCGCGGCGAGATCAACGCAGGTGAAGCCGGCATCCGCGCCGGCGGCAGCATCACCCTCGACGCCCCCACCATCGTTGGCGCCAACGACATCCAGATCGCCGGTGGCGGCAACCTGGCGCCGCCGCCCACCGTGGGCAACGCCGCCACCAATGTCGGCAGCCTAGGTCAGTCCGCCACCGCGGCGGGCCCAAGCCAGGCCGAATCGCGCGGGACGTCGACGCCCAAACGCCGACTGCTGCTCGACTTCCTGGGCTTCGGCTCGGACAAGGATGAAGACAGCGAACGCGACGACAAGAAGAAGTGACGCGAACCTGTCGTGATGCTGTCACGTGAAGACGCAAACATGCCGGGTTTGTCCGTGATCCCGACGGACCCGGCGGTGTGACACCTCCCCTGAATTGAACTGATCTGGATGACGCCAACCATGCGCAAACACCTTCTGTCCCTTCTTGCTGCCGCCGCGCTCATGCCCGGCGCCGCCCAGGCCTGGTGGAACGCCGACTACACGCAGCGCACCAAGGTGGTCCTCAACACCACCGCTGCGGGCGTTGAAACCAAAGAAGCCCTCTCCGGTGTCGTCGTGCCGGTGCGCCTGCACTCGGGCAACTTCGACTTCCTGGGCGCCAAGCCCGATGGTGCCGACCTGCGCGTGGTCGCCGCCGACGACAAGACGCCCCTGAAGTTCTGGGTCGAACGCTTTGACGGCGCCAACGAACTGGCCGTGGTCTGGGTTCAGCTGCCCAACACCCTGCCGGGCACCGACAAGAACGTCGTGCACGTCTACGCTGGCAACGAAGCCGCAGCCGCCGAGGCCACCAGCCCCGCGCTGTTCGACGGCGGCATGGCTGCGGCCATCACCTTCGCTGGCAAAGCCGGTGAGCCCGCCACCGACGCATCGGGTCAGGTCGCATCGTCCGGCCCCGTGGTGCGAGAGGTCAACGGCCTGATCGGCGTGGCCGCCCGCCTCGACGGCGAGCCGCTGCAGTGGTCTTCCGACAAGCTCAAGGCCGCCGGCAGCGGCCCCTACAGCGTCAGCCTGTGGTTCAAGCCCGAGGCGCTCACGGGCACCTTGTTCAAGCAAGGCGCGCTGAGCCTGAACCTGGACGGTGGCAAAGCCTTTGCGCAACTCGACGCGGTCGTGGCGTCCGGTGGCGAGCTGCCCCCTTCGGCCTGGGCGCACTTGGCCGTCACGGTGGGCAACGGCAAGCTCACCCTCTACATCAACGGCGTGCAAGCCGCACAGGCCGACGTGCCCGCTGCGGTCACGCCCATCGAAGGCCCGGTGTCCGTGGGCCAGGGCCTGAGCGGCCTCGTGGACCAACTGGAAGTGGCCACCTCCGTGCGCAGCGCCGACTGGCTGAAGTTCGCCCACGCCGCGCAAAGCGCCGACGCCAAACTGGTGCTGGCCAACACCCAGACGCCTGAGACCGCCGAAGCCGGTGAAGGCCACAGCGAGGCCGGCCACTTCGCCATCCTGGTCGACAACCTCACCGTCGACGCCTGGGTCGTCATCGTGATCCTGGCCGTGATGTTCGTCATCGCCGCATGGGTGATGTGGGACAAGGCCGTGTTGGTGGGCCGCGCCGACAAGGACAACCTGAAGTTCCTGGAAAACTTCCGCAACGCCCGCGACGTGCTCGCTGTCGAGACCTCCGGCATGAAGCACTCGCAGCTCGCTCGCCTGTACCAGGCCGGCCTGCGCGAGCTGAAAAAGCGCGAGGTGGGCCAAGCCGGTGCCCCCAAGCTCTCGGGTGCCTCCATCGACGCCGTCAAGGCCGCAGTCGACGCCGACCTCATCCGCGAAAGCCACACCCTCAACAGCAAGATCGTGCTGCTGACCATCGCCATCTCGGGCGGTCCCTTCCTGGGCCTGCTGGGCACCGTGGTGGGCGTGATGATCACCTTCGCGGCCATCGCGGCAGCGGGCGATGTCAACGTCAACGCCATCGCCCCCGGCATCGCGGCGGCCCTGCTGGCCACCGTGGCCGGCCTGGCCGTCGCCATCCCGGCGCTGTTTGGCTACAACTACCTGGCCGCCCGCATCAAGAACATCTCGTCGGACATGGGCATCTTCGTCGACGAGTTCGTCACCCGCGTGGCCGAAACCCACGGAGCCCGCTGACATGGCCGGTGACGTCAAAGGCGACCTGCAGGCGTACGACGACATCAACGTCACGCCCATGCTCGACCTCGCCTATGTGCTGCTGGTGGTCTTCATCATCATGACGACCGCCTCGGTGCAGGGCGTCAAGGTCAACAGCCCGCTCACGCAGGCCGCCAACAACCTGGCCAAGCCACAGACCAAGGGCATCACCATCACCGCCGACGGCCAGGTCTACCTGGACGCCTACCCCGTCAGCCTCGATGAGCTGCAAGCCAGCCTGGCCCAGCACAAGGCTGCCAACCCGGCGCTGCCCGTCGTGCTCAAGGCCGATGCCGCCGCCCAGTACGACAAGGTCATGCAGGTGCTGGAGATCGCCAAGCGCCTGGACATCACCGAAATCGGCCTGGCCACCAAACGCGCGCAATGAAGCAGCGATGCAGTGAAAGCAGGCCATGCAAGTCCAAGACGAAACCAAACCCTACGACAGCATCAACGTCACGCCGATGCTCGATCTGGCCTACGTGCTGCTGGTGGTCTTCATCCTGATGACGACGGCGTCGGTGCAGGGCTTGAGCATCAGCATGCCCAAGCCCAGCAACACCCCCAGCACCGAAAAGCACGACCTCAAGGTGGTGCAGGTCATGCCGGGCGGGCAGCTGCTGCTCAACGGCGTGCCCGTCACCGTGCAGCAACTTGAAAGCGAGCTGCTGCAAGCCAAGCAGCGCGACCCGAAGATGAGCGTGGCCATCAAGGGCGACGCCCGCTCGCACTACGCCGAGGTGGTCACCGTGATCGACCTGTGCAACAAGCTGGAGGTGTCCATGGGCCTGGTCACCTCGCGCATCGGGACCTGAACATGTCGATCAACGCTTCCAACGACGACGACAGCAAGCCTGGCCTGACGCGCTTCATCGTGCCTGGCGGCATCGCCCTGGGCCTGATCGGCGCAGCTGTGCTGGTCCACAGCCTCATGGGCTCGGGCCCCGCTGCACCCAAGCGACAGACGGTCAAGATCGCGGTGCTGCCCGACACGCCCCCACCACCGCCTCCGCCCAAGCCGGAAAAGCCGCCCGAGCCCAAGCCCCAGGACAACACCCCCCAGCCGCAAGACCAGCCCAAACTGGCCGAAGCCCCGCCCGAGCCCCAACAGCTGAAGATGGAAGGCGCCGCTGGCGACGGCCCCAGTGCCTTCTCGGCCGGCAGCGTCAGCAGCGACTACAAGGGCGGCGCCATCGGTGCTGGCAACGGGGCCTCAGCTCCTTCTGCGGGCGATCGCGCCAAGTTCAACTTCTATGCCAAGAGCGCACAGCAGGTCTTGCGCGCCGAACTCGACCGCACCCTGGCCCGTGACGTCATCCGCCTGGGTGCCCGCCTGCAGATCTGGATCGATGCATCCGGACGCATCGACCGATACGAGGTCAAGGGCCTCAGCGACGCCGCCGCACAGAACCAGGTTCGTGCCGCGATGCAGGACATCAGCAAGGGCTTTCGGCTCGTGCCGCCAGCGGGCCTGCCTCAGCCGCTGGAGATGCGCCTGTCCGTGAACCCGCTCAACGGTTGAGTGCCCACCTGAATCACCTCCCTGAACGATTGATCACCATGCCTGAAGTCATCTCCACCCGTCGCCTCGGCATGAGGCCCATCACCGTGGCGGCGGCCCTGCTGTGCGGCCTGTTGTCTGCCCCGGCCGTGGCCAATGAGCGCGCCGAGCTCGAGCGCCTGCGCGGCACCACGCTCAACCTCATCAAGCTGTTGGTCGATGGCGGCCTGCTGTCTCAGGAAAAGGCCGAGCAACTGCTCAAGCAAGCCCAGCAAGACACCGCACCCGCCGACGCCGCAGCGGCGCAGCCCGCAGCCCCCGCGTCCGCCACGGCTGCGGCACCGCGCGGCGGTGTCATCCGCGTGCCCTACGTGCCGGAGTCCTTGCGCAACCAGATGCGCGACGAGATCAAACAAGAGGTGCTCAACCAGGCGCGCTCCGAGCGATGGGGCGAGCCGGGTGCGCTGCCGGCCTGGGCACGCCGCATCAACTTCGAAGGCGACGTGCGTTTTCGCCTGCAGTCGGAAGACTGGGACCGCCGCAACGTCTCGGCCGCCGAAGGCGAAGGCCTGGCCTTCCAGAACGACGCCGCTTACGAGGGCCCCATCGCCTGGTCGCCTGACCTGACCAACACCCAGGACCGCCGCGACCGCATGACCCTGCGCGCCCGTTTCGGCCTGACCAGCGACCTGGCCTTCGGCTTCAAGACCGGTTTGCGCCTGAGCACCGGCAACGCGCAAGCGCTGTCCACCTCGCAGACCCTGGGCGGCAGCAACGGCAACTTCAGCAATTACAGCGTGCTGCTCGACCGCGCCTGGATCCAGTGGACGCCGCACCAGCCCGACGTCACGGCCACCGTTGGGCGCTTCAGCAGCCCCTACTTCGGTGGCGACCTGATCTGGCCCGACGACATGAACTTCGATGGCGTGGCGGTCAAGGCCACGCACGCCTTCAACGACGCCAACAAGGTGTTCGTCAACGCCGGTGCCTTCCCGCTCAGCGAGTTCCAAAGCGATGCGGCCGACGCCTGGCTGTATGGCGCTCAGGTGGGCGCCATCTTCAAGCCCGACGCCAGCAGCCAGTTCGACATCGGCCTGGGCTACTACGACTTCAACAACATCGAAGGCAACTTCGACCCGATGTACCGGGACACGGCCAACACCTTCAGTGCGGCCGACAAGAGCTACCTCTCCAGCGAATACAAAAAGGCCGTTCGCCAGCGCGGCAACACGCTCATCCGCATCAACCAGCCGGTGGCTGCTGCGGGTTCAGCCACGGCGGTGGCGCCCGTTTGGGGCCTGGCCAGCAAGTTCAGGCCCTTGACCTTGAGTGCGGCCTACAACCACCAGGGCTTCGAAGGCCTGAGCATGCGCATCAGCGCCGACTTCATCCACAACACCGGCTTCAGCCAGGCCGACATCCGTCGCCGCGCCCAGCCCGGCGCCAACATCGACCTGGCCAAAAAGACCAACGCCTGGCAAGCGCGCGCGCAGATCGGCTCGACCAAGCAGGAGCTGCTGGGCGACTGGTCGGCCTACCTCGGCTGGCGCCGTTTCGAGCGCGATGCCTGGGTGGACGCTTTCACCGACACCACCTGGCACCTGGGCGGCACCAACTATGTTGGCTGGACGCTGGGCGGGGCCTACTACGTGGGCCCGCGCACCTCGCTGGGCTTGCGCCTGACCAGCACCCGCAACCTCACCGACGGCCGCACCGAAACGCTCAGCGACGGCGCTGAGGTGCCCAACCTCAGCAGCATCCGCCAGCGCGTCGACGTGCTGCAGGTGGAGCTGAACTCGCGTTTCTGATCGGAGCCTCGACATGAACGCACACCCACATCACACCGCGATCAGGCGGTGGCGCCCTGGGCTGATGGCCGCCCTGGTGCTGGCGTCCTGCGCCATCGCCTCAACAGGCTGGGCGCAGGACAAAGGCAGCCGCGAGAAAGAAGCGCTGCGCCGCGCACAGCTGGCGCTGCGGGCCGCACAGGACGAGGTCGCCACCTTGCAGCGCGAGCGCGCGCAATGCGCCACCGATCGCGACGCTGCGCTCAAGGACAAGGCCGAAGCCCAGAAGACATCGGGCTTGCTGGCCAGCGCCCAGGCGCAGTCGCGCCTATCGCAAGGGCGCGTCAAGCAGCTCGAGGGTGAGCTCGAAGCCTTGCAGCAGCAGCTGGCCGATGCCAAGGCGCAGCAGGCCCAGCAGGCCAAAGAGTTGGGCGACGGCCAGCGCAGCCTGCGGGCCGTGCGCCAGTTGCTCGAAACCAGCGAGCAGCGCCAGCGCATCCTGCAAGAGCGCAACCAGCAGCTCTACGACACCGGCGTGGCCGTGGTGGAGATGTACCGCAGCCGCAAGCCAGCCGAGACCGCGGCACAACAGGCGGTGGTGCTGGGCTTTGGCCTGGTGGACGTCGAGAACATCAGCGAGAAGTGGCTCGATCGGCTCAACGCGGCACGCTTTCATCAGCAGGACCGCCTGCCCGCGCCTTGATGCCTGCGTGACACCTGTCGGTGTGCGCGCCATGAGCCTGCAAGTCGGCGCACAATGACCAAATGCCAGTCACCTTCAAATCCCAGGCCACAGGCAACCTCGTGATGCTCTCGGCGCACGCCGAGGCCTTGTTGAAACTGCTGGGCAAGACCGCTGCGCAGCCCGGCATCCTCGAGGTGGCCGACATGCCGCACGCCTTGTCCACCTTTCGCTCGCTCGACCCCGATCAGCTGCCCGACTCGCCTGCTTCACCTGACTTGCCCCAAGCGGGTGAAGGCGCCCATGCCGCCAACGCTGAACGGCGCCCGGACGACAAGCCCCCCGTCGGTTTCCAGGACGAGCCCGTCAGCCTGCGCCAGCGCGCCGCGCCCTTCATCCGCCTGATCGAACAGGCCCAGGCGGGCAACAAGCCCATCGTGTGGGGCGTCTGAGCCTTCGCGTCTGAAAAACCCGCTCTTGTGCGGTGCAGCATGGCTGGTGCATGATGCCGTCATGACCGACGCCGTCACCCGACTCATCGCGGTTCGCCATGGCGAAACCGCCTGGAACCGCGAAGCCCGCATCCAGGGACACACCGACATCCCGCTCAACGACACCGGCCTGTGGCAGGCCGAGCGGGTGGGCGCTGCGGTGGCGCAGGAAGCCATCGAGGCCATCTACAGCAGCGACCTGCAGCGTGCGCACCTCACGGCCCAGGCCATTGGCCGCGCGGCCGGGGTGGCGGTGCGGCTCGAAGAGCGCCTGCGCGAGCGCCACTTCGGCGAGCTCGAAGGCCTCACCCACGAAGAGATCCACAGCCGCTGGCCCGATCAGGCCCGGCGCTGGAAGCAACGCGACCCGGCCTATGGTCCGGTCGGTGGCGAGACCCTCACCGAGTTCCATGATCGCTGTGTCGGCACCCTGGTGCGCCTGGCGCAGCGTCACCTGGGCCAGACCATCGTCGTCGTGGCCCACGGTGGCGTGCTCGATTGTTTCTACCGCGCGGCCAACGGCATTGATCTGACGGCGCCGCGCAGCTGGACCATCGGCAACGCCACCATCAACCGGCTGCTCTACAGCCCGGATGGCCTGACCATGGTGGGCTGGGCTGACGACGGCCACCTGGCCGCCAGCGGGGGCGCGCTCGACGAGTCCTCGGACGGCGCATTGGCCCCAGCCTGAGGCGGGGCTTTTCCGCCCGCCTTCACAAATCCTCTGCCATTTGTGGGTACATTGGCAGGCTAACAATTGACTAGGCAAGTATTTGTCGAGGTGAGCATGGCGCGACGTTTTTGCATGTGGGTTTCTCTGGTGGCTGCTGCCGCCCTGTTCTCGGCTTGCAGCAAGCAGGAGGGTGGTCAGCAGGCGGCCGCCGGTTCGGCGCCGCCAGCCTTGCCGGTCGGCGTGATCACGGTGCAGCCCGGCGAGGTGCCCCTGATGGCCGAGTTGCCGGGCCGCCTCGAAGCCCTGCGCACCGCCCAGGTCCGCGCCCGCGTGGCCGGCATCCTGCAAAAGCGCCTGTTCACCGAAGGTGCCGACGTCAAGGCCGGTCAGCCCCTGTTCCAGATCGACTCGGCCACCTACCAGGCCACGGTGGACAGCGCCCAGGCCACGCTGGCACGCGCCGAAGCCAACCTGGCCCAGACCACGGCCCTGGTGCAGCGCTACGAGCCGTTGCAGGCCGCCAAGGCCATCAGCCCGCAAGAGTTCCTCAATGCCCAGGTGAGCCAACGCGCCGCCCAGGCCGACGTGGCCGCCGCCAAGGCCGCGCTGCAGACCGCGCGCATCAACCTGGGTTACGCCAGCGTCACGGCGCCCATCTCCGGTCGCATCGGCCGTGCTTTGGTCACCGAAGGTGCGCTGGTGGGGCAGGGCGAGGTCACCCAGCTGGCCTTGATCCAGCAGGTGCACCCGCTGTACGTGAACTTCACGCAGTCGGCCACCGAGGTGCTCAAGTTGCGCCAGGCCCTGCAGGCAGGTGCGCTCAAGAAGGCTGGCGCCAACGCCGCCGAGGTGCGCGTGGTGCTCGACGATGGCCGCGAGTACCCGCTGCCCGGCCGGCTGCTGTTCGCCGACCTGAGCGTGGACAGCACCTCGGGCCAGGTTTCGTTGCGCGCCGAGCTGCCGAACCCGCAAGGGCTGCTGCTGCCTGGCATGTACGTGCGCGTGCGCCTGGAGCAGGCGCAGGTCGACGGCGGCGTGCTGCTGCCCCAGCAAGCCGTCACGCGCGGTGCCCAGGCCGACACGGTGCTGGTGGTGGCGCAGGACGGCTCTGTCGCGCCTCGCCCCGTCAAGCTCGGTGGCGCACGTGGCAACCAGTGGGTCGTGCTCGGCGGCCTGCAAGCCGGTGAGCAGGTCATGGTCGATGGCTTCCAGAAGTTCATGATGGCCGGTGGCAAGGGCCCTGTGAAGGCGGTGCCGTGGCAGGCGCCTCCGGCGGGCGCCGGCATGGGCGGTGGTGCGGGCACCGAGGGTGGCAGTGCTCCTGCGGCTCCTTCGGCGGCCTCGGCGGCATCCGCCTCGGCTTCTGCCGCGCCGACTCCCGCCCCGGCCGCCTCTCGCTGAACGGGGGCCCCGCATGGCACGTTTCTTCATCGAGCGCCCCATCTTCGCGTGGGTGATCGCGCTGTTCATCCTCGTCTTCGGCGGCGTGGCGATCACGCAGCTGCCGATCGCGCAGTACCCCAACGTGGCGCCGCCGGCCGTGGTCATCAGCGCCACCTACCCTGGTGCTTCAGCCCGCACGCTGGATGACGCCGTCGTCAGCGTGATCGAGCAGGAGCTCAACGGCGCGCCTGGCCTGGCCTACATGGAGTCGGTCAGCCAGGCCAACGGCACGGCGCAGATCACCGTCACCTTCGAGACCGGCACCAACATCGACCTGGCCCAGGTCGAGGTGCAGAACCGCCTCTCACGCGCCACGCCGCGCCTGCCTTCAGCGGTGACGCAGCAGGGCGTGAAGGTCGACAAGTCGCGCAGCAACTTCCTGATGTTCGTGATGCTGTCGTCGACCAACCCGGCCTACGACCCCATCGCGCTGGGCGATTACGCCTCGCGCAACGTCGTGCCCGAGATGCAGCGCGTGCCCGGCATTGGCCAGGCGCAGCTGTTCGGCACCGAGCGCGCCATGCGCATCTGGGTGGACCCGGCCAAGCTGGTGTCCTTCGGCCTGAGCGTGGCCGACGTCAACGCCGCCATCCGCGCACAGAACGCGCTGGTGCCCGCTGGCGGCATCGGCGAGCGCCCCAACCTGATCGACCAGACCATGTCGGCCACGGTCGTGGTCAGTGGGCAGTTCACCAAGGTCGAGCAGTTTGGCAACATCGTGCTGCGCGCCAAGGCCGACGGCGCCACGGTGCGCCTCAAGGACGTCGCCCGCATCGAGCTCGGCGCCCAGACCTATGGCACCTATGCGCGCCTGAACGGCAAACAAGCGGTGGGCATCGGCCTGCAGCTGTCGCCCTCCGGCAATGCCCTGGCCACCGCCGAAGCCGTGCGCAAGCGGCTCGACGAGTTGCGTCGCTACTTCCCCTCGGGCGTGGACTACTCCGTGCCCTACGACACCTCGGGCTTCATCGCCATCTCGATCGAGCAGGTGGTGCACACCCTCATCGAAGCCGTGGTGCTGGTGTTCCTGGTGATGTACCTGTTCCTGCAGAACATCCGCTACACCTTGATCCCGACGCTGGTGGTGCCCGTGGCGCTGCTGGGCACCTTCGGGGTGATGTCGGTGATGGGCTTTTCGATCAACGTGCTCACCATGTTCGGCATGGTGCTGGCGATCGGCATCCTGGTGGACGACGCCATCGTGGTGGTGGAGAACGTCGAGCGCATCATGGTGGAGGAGGGCCTGAGCCCGCTGGCCGCCACGCGCAAGGCCATGGGCCAGATCAGCGGTGCCATCGTGGGCATCACGGTGGTGCTGGTCTCGGTCTTCATCCCGATGGCTTTCTTCTCGGGCTCGGTGGGCAACATCTACCGGCAGTTCTCGCTGTCGATGGTGGCCTCGATGCTGTTCTCGGCCTTCCTGGCCCTGTCGCTCACGCCTGCACTGTGCGCCACGCTGCTCAAACCGGTGTCGCAAGACCACCACGAGAAGCGTGGCTTCTTCGGCTGGTTCAACCGTTTCTTCAAGTCGACCACGCATGGCTACGAAAGCTGGGCCGGCAAGCTGGTGCACCGCGGTGGCCGTGTGCTGCTGATCTACGTGGCCCTCATTGCGGTGGTGGGCTGGTTGTACGTGCGCATGCCGTCATCCTTCCTGCCCAGCGAAGACCAGGGCAACCTGATCGTCAACATCCAGCTGCCGCCGGGGGCCACGAACAACCGCACCGAGCAGGTCGTCAAGCAGGTCGAAGACTGGTTCCTCAAGCAGCCGCAAGTGCAGTCCATCGTCGGCGTGGTCGGTTTCAGCTTCTCGGGCACGGGCCAGAACGCGGCCTTGGGCTTTGTCACCTTGAAAGACTGGCATGAGCGCCCGGGTGAAGAGAACTCGGCGCAAGCCCTGGTGGGGCGTGCTTTCGCTGGCCTGGCCGGCATCCGCGATGCGTTCATCTTCCCGCTGAACCCGCCGGCCATCCGCGAGCTGGGCAATGCCACGGGCTTTGCCGTGCGCATCCAGGACCGCGCCGGCCTGGGCCCAGATGCCTTGCTGGCCGCGCGCAACCAGGTGCTGGGCATGGCCATGAAGAACCCGGTGCTCACCGGCGTGCGCCCTGATGGCCTGGAAGACGCGCCTCAGTTGCAGGTCGACATCGACCGCGACAAGGCCGCTGCGCTGGGTGTGGGCTTTGATGCCATCAGCACGGCGCTGGGCTCGTCCCTGGGCTCGGCGTATGTCAACGACTTCCCCAATGCCGGACGCATGCAGCGCGTGGTGGTGCAGGCCGATGCGAAAGACCGCATGCAGCCCGAGCAGATCCTGCAGATCAACGTGGTCAACGGCAGCGGCCAGAGCGTGCCCCTGTCGGCTTTCGCCAGCACGCGCTGGATCAAGGGCCAGATGCAGGCGGTGCGCTACAACGGCTACCCGGCCATGCGCATCTCGGGCGATGCGGCGCAGGGTTACTCCACCGGCCAGGCCATGGCCGAGATCGAGAAGATCGCGCAGCAGCTGCCACCGGGCATCGGCATCGAGTGGACGGGCCTGTCGCGTGAGGAAAAGCTCTCGGGCTCGCAGGCCACGATGCTGCTGGCCTTCTCGCTGCTGGCGGTGTTCCTGTGCCTGGCTGCGCTGTACGAGAGCTGGTCCATCCCGATGGCCGTGCTGCTGGTGGTGCCGCTGGGCATCTTCGGCGCCTTGGTCGGTGCGCTCATGGGCGCCATGCCCAACGACGTCTACTTCAAGGTCGGCCTGATCACGGTGATGGGCCTGTCGGCCAAGAACGCCATCCTGATCATCGAGTTCGCCAAGGAGCTGCAGGTAAAGGGCATGGGCCTGTACGAGGCCACGCTGCAGGCCTGCCACCTGCGTTTCCGCCCGATCATCATGACCTCGCTGGCCTTCATCCTGGGTGTGCTGCCCCTGGTGCTGGCCAATGGTGCCGGCTCGGCCGCCCAGCGCGCCATCGGCACCGGCGTGATGAGCGGCATGATTTCCGCTACGGTGCTGGCCGTGCTGTTCGTGCCGGTATTCTTCGTGGTCATCCGTCGATTTTTCCCTGGCAAGCCTGTGTCGAAAGACGCCGCTGACCTGGAGTCCAACCATGCCTGAGTCCCTGGTGCCCGTGGCGCCCACCGCTTCTGTTGCTTCGTTTGTCGATCGCCTGGCGGTTCGTCGCCTGATCAGCGCCGCTGCCGTGCTGGCGCTGGCGGGTTGCTCTTTGGCGCCCACCTACCAGCGGCCCGAGCTGCCGGTCCCGGCTGCCTTGCCGCAGGCTGCTGCAGCCTCGCAGCCAACGAACGCCTCGAGTGCCCAGGTGCAAGCCCCGGCCGTCGACATCGCCGCCGTGCCCTGGCGCGAGTACTTCCCTGACCCGCGCCTGCAGTCGCTGATCTGCGAGGCGCTGTCCCACAACCGCGATCTGCGTGTGGCCATCCTGACCATCGAAGCGCAGCGTGCGGCCTACCAGATCCAGGCCGCCGACCGCGTGCCCAATGTCAACGCCAGCATCAGCGGCACCCGACAGCCTTCGGCTGCGCCGCCTTATGCCTTGGGCACCCAGGTCACCGGCGGGCTGGTCATCCCCACTTTCGAGCTCGACCTGTTCGGCCGCGTGCGATCGCTGACTGAAGCCGCTTCTGCCCAGGTGCTGGCCTCCGAAGAGGCCCGCCGCGCCGCGCACATCAGCCTCGTGGCCGCCGTGGCCAACGCCTACTACACCGTGTGGGCCGACAGCTGGCAGCTGGCGCTGGCCGAGCAGACGCTGCAGACCCGCCAGGACGCGCTCAAGCTTTCCCAGCTCAAGTACGACAACGGCGTGCTCAACGAGCTGGACCTGCGCTCTTCGCAGTCCCAGGTTGAAGCCGCTCGCGTGGCCCGTGCCCAGGCCCAGCGCCTGCTCGCGCAGGACCAGCAGTCGCTGGCCGTGCTGGTGGGCAAGCCGGTGCCTGCCGAGTGGTTGCCACCCGCGCCTGCGTCGCTGGCCAAGGCCGCTGCGAGTGCCGCGCCTGCTGCGTCCGAGGCCCGCTCCGACGCCCGGCCAACCCGCAGCAAGGCGGCCGAGCAGTTCGTCGAAGCCAGCCTGTGGCCGGGCCTGAGCGAGTTGCCCGTGGGCCTGTCCTCCGGGGTGTTGCTGCAGCGCCCCGACGTGGCCCAGGCCGAGCAGGCACTGATCTCGGCCAACGCCAACATCGGTGCGGCGCGTGCTGCCCGTTTCCCGCGCATCGGCCTGACGGCCAGCGCCGGTGCCGTGAGCAACTCCTTGAGCGACCTGTTCACCGACGGCCGCTTTGCGTGGAGCTTCGGTGGCTCGCTGCTGGCACCCATCTTCGACGCCGGCCGCACCGCTGCCGGCGTGGACGCCGCCGTGGCCCGCCGCGACATCGCCATCGCACAGTACGACAAGGCCATCCAGTCGGCCTTCAAGGAAGTGGCCGATGCACTGGTGGCGCGCCAGACTTATGCCGAGCAGGCCGAGGCCCAGCTGGCGCAGGCCCAGGCCGAAGCCGCCCGCCTGAGCCTGTCGACCTTGCGCTACGACACTGGCGTGGCCAGCCAGCTCGATTTGCTCGACGCCCAACGTGCGCTGTTCGCGGCGCAGCAGGCCCACATCCAGGCGCAGCTGGCGCGCCAGCAGGCGCACATCAGTGTCTACAAGGCGCTGGGTGGCGGCTGGGTGGAAGGGCAGGGCCAGGCCAAGCCTGGCGAGTCCTCGAGCACACAGCCCGCGACGCAAGTGGCCCAGGGCCAGGCGGTCGCCCGATAATCTCGGCGTGAACACGAGCACCCTGACCTGGCGCGAGCGCGGCTCGCTGTACCTCGACCTGATCCGCTGGAACCGCCCGCAGGGCTGGTTGCTGCTGCTGTGGCCCACGTGGATGGCGCTGTGGCTGGCGGCAGGCGGCTTTCCCGGCTGGCACCTGCTGGCCGTCTTCACGCTGGGCACCATCCTCATGCGCAGCGCTGGTTGCGCCGTCAACGACGTGGCCGACCGCGACTTCGACCGCCATGTCGAGCGCACGGCGCAGCGTCCGGTCACCAGCGGCCGCATCTCGGTCAAAGAGTCTTTGGCGGTGGGCGCGGCGCTGGCGCTGGTGTCTTTCGCGCTGGTGCTCACCACCAACTGGCAGACCATCGCCATGTCCTTCGGGGCGCTGGCGGTGACCATCGTCTACCCATTCACCAAGCGCTTTTTCTCGATGCCGCAGGCCGTGCTGGGCGTGGCCTTCAGCTTCGGCATCCCCATGGCCTTCACGGCGGTGCAGGGCAGCGTGCCGTCCGCCGTGTGGTGGATCGTGCTGGGCAACCTCGCCTGGGTGCTGGCCTACGACACCGAGTACGCCATGGTCGATCGCAACGACGACCTCAAGATCGGCATGCGCACCTCGGCGATCACCTTGGGCCGCTTTGATGTGGCCGGTGTGATGGCTTTCTACGCGATCTGCGTGGGGTGCTGGTGGCAGGCGGGCCAGGCCTTCGGCCGTGGTTGGGTGTTCGACGCCTCGCTGATGTTGGCCGCTGCCCAGGCGCTGTGGCATTTCAAGCTGATCCGCCACCGCGAGCGCATGTCGTGCTTTCAGGCTTTTCGCCTGAACCACTGGTTGGGGATGACCGTGTGGCTGGGCGTGGCGCTGGACGCGGCCCCGGCGAGCCACTGGGCCACCACCTGAGCCACCCCTGAGCTGGCCACGCGGTCAATGAGCGAGCCGCAGCGGCCGGGGTGGCCGGGGTGCGCTCAGCGACCGAACTCGTCGCCCAACTCGCCCGCGCGGCGTTGTGCTGCACGCATCGCGGCCACGAACGCGGCTTTGACGCCCGCTGCCTCCATCGAGGTCAGCGCCGCGTGCGTGGTGCCACCCTTTGACGTCACCCGCTCGCGCAGCGTGGCCGGGCTGTCGGTGGATTGCGCAGCCAGCGACGTGGCACCGCCGAAGGTGGCCAGCGCCAGTTGGCGCCCTTGCTCGGCGCTCAGCTCCATGTCCTCGGCGGCTTGCACCATCGCTTCGATGAAATAGAACACGTAGGCCGGGCCGGAGCCCGACAGCGCCGTCACCGCGTCCAGGTCGGCCTCGCGCTCGACCCACACGTGCTGACCGGTGGGCTCGATCATCTTGGCGATGTCGGCCTTTTCATTGGTGGTCACCTCGGGGCGGGCGAACACGCCGGTCACGCCCTGGCCGACCAGGGCCGGCGTGTTGGGCATGGCGCGCACGATGCGTGGCGTGCCCAGCAGGCGGGCCATGTCGTCGGTGCGCAGGCCGGCCATCACGCTGTAGTGCAGGGCCTTTGGGCACGCTGCTGCGCAAGCGGCCGCCGCTTCCTTGAACTGCTGGGGCTTGACGGCCCACACCACGGTGCGCGCTTGTGACAGGGCGGTGTCGGGCCCCGCGGCGGTCTGCACGCCCAGCGAGGTTTGCAAGCGCTCGCGCTGTTCGGCCACCGGGTCGATGACGAGGATGCTGGCGGCGGCGCGGCCCTGGCGCAACAGTCCGCCGATGATGGCGGTGGCCATGTTGCCGCCGCCGATGAAGGCGATGTCGATGGATGGGGAGTTCATGGCCGAGATCATGCCGCATCCATCGAGGCGCTGGCGGTGGCTTCGGTGAGCAGCGCGATCAGGCCCTCCGCGTCGATGGGCTTGCTCACCAACTGCACACCGGCTTGGGCAGCGTCTTCGGTCAGGCCGGCGGGCATCTCGCCCGTCAACAACAGGGCGGGCAAGTCTTCACCGAATTCGTAGCGCAATTGCCCCAGCACCTGCAGGCCGGTGACGTCCAGCCCCAGGCGGTGGTCGCTGACCAGGGCCACAGGCATCTCGCCGTCGATGAGGCGGCCGTCGTCCTGCATGGCGGCCATCTCGGCCATGGCCCCATCGGGATGGGCCGCAGCGGCCACCTGCCAGCCGGCCTGGCGCAGCACGAGGGCGGTGCTCTCGCGCACCTGGGGGTCGTCCTCGATCAGCAGGACCAGGCCCAGGCCGCTGCGCGTTGGCACCTCGGGCGCAGCGGCCTTCGGTGGCAAGTTGTGTCCGTCCGTGGCAACCGCTTCAGCGATGGTGAGGCGGTCCGCGTGCTGGCTGTTGAATGGGTTGGACGTGTCGTTCGGCGCCTCGGTTGGCGTGGCTGGCACCAGTCGCGGCAGCCGCACGCTGAAGCAGGTGCCTTGACCGGGCCGCGACAGCACGCGCACCGGTGTTGGCCCGAGCATGCTGAGCCGGCGAACCACGGCCAGGCCCAGGCCCAGGCCCTCGCTGCTCAGGCGGCCGTCGTTGTGCGCCTGAAAGTAGTCGTCGAAGATGCGGTGGCGGTACTGCCTGGGGATGCCCACCCCCGTGTCCCACACCTGGCAGATCACCCAGGGCCCGCGCTTGCGCGCCCGCAGCCTCACCTCGCCCGACTCGGTGTAGCGCACGGCGTTGTTGAGCAGGTTGCGCAGGATGCGATCGAGCACATGGTCATCGGCTTGAGCCCATTCGGTGGTGGGCTCGAGGCGCCAGCGCAGGCCCTTGCTCTGGCACAGCACGGAGAACTCGCTGTCCAGCCTTTGCCACAGGTCAGACAGGGGCAAGGCGGCGGCGCGGTAGTCCACGCGTTGTGCGTCGATGCGGGCCACGAAGAACATCTTCTCGAACATGCTGCCCAGCGAGCCCAGCGAGGTCTGCAGCTTGCGCAGCAGGTCCAGGCCCTCGGCACCCTGGATGGCAGGCTTGAGCGCGCTGCTCAGCAGCATCATCACGTGCAGGGGCTGGCGCAGGTCGTGGCTGGCGGCCGCGAAGAACTCGCCCTTTTGCCGGTCGGCCGCTTCGGCGCGGGCCTTGGCCTGCGTCACCTTGTTGATCTCGTCGCGCAACTGCAGCACCAGGCCGGCGTTTTCGTGGCGCAGCAGCACGGCCTCGCGCAGGCGACGGTTGACGCCCAGGGCCACGCCCTTGCAGGTGAGCAAGGCGGCGATCAGCACCAGGGCGAGAAAGCGCGAGCTGTCGCTGCCGTCCATCAGCAGCCGGCCGGCCACCAGCAGCAGCACGGGCACGCTGCCCGCGAAGGCCACGGCCCAGTCGTGGATGGTCACCAGCATGATGGTGAAGCCGTAGACGATGGCCGCCGTCACGATGGCCATGCGCCACTCGCTGCCCGACACGCCCAGCAAAGCGATGGCGATCAGGCCCCACAGCGAGCCTTCGAGGATGTGCCAGGTCAGCAGCCGCGTGCGCCAGGTGCCGTAGCCGGATTCGGTGATGCCGAAGCGGTTGAACTCGCGCACTTGCAGCACGACCACGCTCCAGACGATGAGCAGGCCGAACGCCGGCACCGCCCAGCGCCAGTGCGGCATGTGCCAGCCGTGCACCATCCAGCCCAGCAGCATGAGGCCGGTGAACTGGCCGATGAGCGAGCCGGGTGAGTGGCGCCAGCTGTCATGCAACAGCTGCAGGTCGATCCGCGCCTCGATTGGCGACAGCCCCCTGAGTGACCGTCGCAGGAGGCTCACGCCAGGGCTTTCCTCGGGCCGGTGTCGAGGCCACCGCCACCTGACTCAGCCGCTGCGGCGGGCGCTGCGGCCTGCGGGCTGCGCGAGCACAGCAGAACCAGTTGGGTGCGGCTGTGCACGCCATAGGCACGGAAGATGGCGCTGACGTGCAGCTTCACGGTTTCCGCGCTGATGCCCAGGGCCGACGCGATGGCGTGGTTGGTGCAGCCCTTGAGCAGCCACTCCAGCACGTCCTTCTGACGCGGTGTCAGGCGGATGGTGCGGCGGGCGGTCTCGTCGTCGGGCGTCGGGAAGTCCACCTCGCTGGGGGAGAGCAACTCCGAGGGGAAATGCAGGCGACCGTCGACCAGGGCCTGCAGGGCGCTGGTGAAGCCGTCGATCTCGGCGAGCTTGGGGATGAAGCACGACGCGCCGTGGTGGATGCACTCCAGCGCGATCTGCACGTCGGCGTGGCCGGTGATGATGCCAATGCGTTGTGTGGGCGCGGCCTGGCGCACCGTCTGCAGCGTGGCGATGCCGCGGCTGTCGGGCAGACCCAGGTCGAGCAGCACCACGTCGATGGGCTCCGCAGACTTGTCGTCGATGCGCGCCAGGGCGGTCGCCAGCGAATTGGCCTGCGAGAAGCGTGCGGAGGGATCCAGGCTGCGGATGGCCTGCATCATGCCTTCACGGATCAGGCTGTGGTCATCGACCAGCAGGTAGTGGGAGGGGCGAGGTGCGTCCATGACGGGTCTCTTTTTCAGTCGCCCATCTTAAGTGGCTCTCAGCGTTGTCCGAATAGGGCTGTTCCCACCCTCACCATGGTGGAGCCCTGCGCCACGGCGGCTTCCAGGTCGGCGCTCATGCCCATCGACAAGGTATCCAAGGGAAGACCCTGAGAACGCAGGCGCTCATAGGCGACACGCACCTGCGCCAGTTGGCGGTTTTGCTCGACGGGGTCGCCGGTGGGGGCGGGCAGGGCCATGACCCCGCGCAGGCGCAACCGAGGCAGGGCGGCCACAGCGCGGGCCAGGTCCAGCGCTTCATCGGGCGAGGCGCCGCTCTTGCTGTCTTCGCCGCTGGTGTTGACCTGGACGCAAACCTGCAACGGGGGCAGGTGCGCCGGCCGCTGGTCGCTCAGGCGCTGGGCGATCTTGAGACGATCGACCGTGTGCACCCAGTCGAAGTGCTCGGCCACGGGGCGCGTTTTGTTGCTCTGGATGGGGCCGATCATGTGCCACTCGATCTGCCCTCGCAGGTCGGCGAGCTCGGCCATCTTGTCCAGGGCCTCCTGGACGTAGTTCTCACCAAATCGGTGCTGACCCGCTGCCACCGCCTCGCGCACGGTTACCGCTGGAAACGTCTTGCTCACCGCCAGCAGGTCCACACAGCCCTCGGGGCGTGCGGTTTGGGAAACAGCGGCGTGAATCCTGCCCCGAACGAGTTGTAGCTTCTCCGAGATCGTCGCCATAATGGTTCTTCACACGTCGTATCAAACCCGCATCATCCATGGATATCACCCAGCTGCTCGCGTTCTCGGTCAAGAACAAGGCATCCGACCTCCACTTGTCTGCGGGTCTGCCACCCATGATCCGCGTCCACGGTGACGTGCGCCGCATCAACGTCGATGCGCTGGACCACAAGCAGGTCCACGACATGGTGTACGACATCATGAACGACATGCAGCGCAAGCACTACGAGGAGACGCTGGAGTGCGACTTCTCGTTCGAGATCCAGGGGCTGGCGCGTTTCCGGGTCAACGCCTTCAACCAGAACCGAGGTGCGGGCGCCGTCTTCCGGACGATTCCTTCCAAGATCCTGACGCTGGAGCAGCTCAACGCGCCCAAGGTGTTCCAGGACCTGGCCCTCAAACCCCGAGGCCTGGTGCTGGTCACCGGTCCCACCGGCTCGGGCAAGTCGACCACGCTGGCCGGCATGGTCAACCACTTGAACGAGACCGAGTACGGCCACATCCTGACGGTGGAAGACCCGATCGAATTCGTGCACGACTCCAAGAAGTGCCTGATCAACCAGCGTGAAGTGGGCCCGCACACCCTGAGCTTTGCCAACGCCCTGCGCTCGGCGCTGCGCGAAGACCCGGACGCCATCCTCGTGGGCGAAATGCGTGACCTGGAAACCATCCGCCTGGCGCTGACCGCGGCTGAAACGGGCCACTTGGTGTTCGGTACCTTGCACACCTCCAGCGCCGCCAAGACCATCGACCGGATCGTCGACGTCTTCCCCGCTGCCGAAAAGGACATGGTCCGCGCCATGCTGTCGGAGTCGCTGCAGGCCGTCATCTCTCAGACGCTGTGCAAGACCAAGGACGGCAACGGCCGCGTGGCCGCGCACGAGATCATGATCGGCACGCCCGCCATCCGCAACCTGATCCGCGAAAACAAGATCGCCCAGATGTACTCCTCGATCCAGACCGGCAACGCCATGGGCATGCAGACGCTCGACCAGAACCTCTCCGACCTCGTGCGCCGCAACGTGATCTCGCCCGCCGAGGCCCGTGCCAAGGCCAAGATCCCCGAGAACTTCCCGGGCTGACATGAAGCGCTTTCTTGATCGTTTTGTCGGCGGCCCCCGCAACCCGGGCGCCGACACCCCGGCCGAAGCCGATGACGAAGGCTTCTTCGCCACGCAGTTCATGGAGCGGCCGGAAGACTTCCGCTCCACCTCCGCCTGGAATGCCCGTGGCCTGGCCGTGGGCGCCCACGGGCTCGACCCCGAAACCGGCCTCAAGCTGCTGATCAAGTCCTGGGGACAGGACGCCCTCATGGCTTCGCTGTCGGAAGACGACCAGCGCAAACTGCTCGAACACCTGGACTTCGTCACCGTGCCGCCTGGGCGCGAGCTCATCGCGCAAGACGAGAAGGGCGACTACGCCCTGATCGTGCTCGAAGGCCTGGTGGCCGTGGACCGCGTGCAGCCCACCGGCGCGCGCGCCCGCCTGGCCGAGGCCCGCGAGGGCGATGTGCTCGGCGAGATGTCGCTGCTCGACGCCGGCGCGCGCTTCGCATCGTGTGTGACGCTCAGCCGGGTCTCGCTGGCCGTGGTCACCGCCAGCGCGCTGGACGAGCTCGCCATCGAAGAGCCCAGGCTGGGCATGGCGCTGATGGCCTCGGTCGCGCGCAGGTTGTCGCTGCGCATGCGTCAGCTCAGCGCCCGGCTTGGCGCCCTGCTGACGGCCGGCTGAAGCGTCAGCGCACCCCCACGCAACACACACCAGAACCCACCACAGGCAGACACCTCATGGAACGCGATCAGGCCTCGAAATTCATCAACGACCTCCTGCGCCTGATGGTTTCGCGCGGCGGCTCCGACCTGTTCCTGACGGCCGAGTTCCCGCCGGCCATCAAGGTCGACGGCAAGGTCACCAAGGTCTCGCCCCAGCCGCTCACGCCGCAGCACACGCTGGCGCTGGCCCGCTCGGTCATGAACGACAAGCAGGCCGCCGAGTTCGAGCGCACCAAGGAGTGCAACTTCGCCATCTCGCCCGGTGGCGTGGGCCGCTTCCGCGTCAACGCCTTCGTGCAGCAGGGCCACGTGGGACTGGTCATGCGCGTGATCCCTCAAATCATCCCGACCATCGACAGCATGGGCCTGCCCCAGGTGCTCAAGGACGTGGTCATGACCAAGCGCGGCCTGGTGATCCTGGTGGGCGCCACCGGCTCGGGCAAGTCGACCACGCTGGCGGCCATGGTCGACCACCGCAACGAAAACTCGCACGGCCACATCATCACGCTGGAAGACCCGGTCGAGTTCGTGCACCCGCACAAGAACTGCATCGTCACCCAGCGCGAGATCGGCATCGACACCGACGGCTGGGAGATCGCGCTCAAGAACACCCTGCGCCAGGCCCCCGACGTCATCCTGATGGGTGAAATCCGCGACCGCGAGGCCATGGAGCACGCCGTGCAGTTCGCCGAAACCGGCCACCTGTGCATGGCCACGCTGCACGCCAACAGCGCCAACCAGGCGCTCGACCGCATCATCAACTTCTTCCCCGAAGAGCGCCGCCCGCAACTGCTGATGGACCTCTCGCTGAACCTCAAGTCGTTGGTGTCCCAGCGCCTGATGCCCCGCCAGGCCGGCAAGGGCCGGGTGGCCGCAGTCGAGATCCTGCTCAACACGCCCCTGATCGCCGACATGATCTTCAAGGGCGAGGTCGGCGAGATCAAGGAGATCATGAAGAAGTCGCGCGAGCTGGGCATGCAGACCTTCGACCAGGCTCTGTATGACCTCTTCGAGGGCAACGACATCACCTACGAAGACGCGCTGCGCAACGCCGACTCGGTCAACGACCTGCGCCTGCAGATCAAGCTCAACAGCCAGCGCGCGCGCAACCAGGACCTGGGCGCGGGCACCGAGCACATGCACATCGTCTGAAGGCCCGCGGCATGACCTTGGCCAACAAGACCTACGAGCCCACCGAGGCTCGCCGCGTGGCCTTCATCGGCCTGGGCACCATGGGGGCACCGATGGCCGCGCACCTGGGGCGCGCCGGCCACGACGTCACCGTCTACAACCGCACCACCGCCAAGGCCGAGGCCTGGGTGGCCGAGCACGGTGGCCGCTTTGCCGCCACGCCACTCGAAGCCGTGAAGCTGGGGCAGGGCGCCGACATCGTCTTCACCTGCGTGGGCAACGACGACGACCTGCGCCAGGTCTGCTGCGGTGAACAAGGTGTGTTGCGCGGTCTCAAGCCTGGCGCCTTTATCGTCGACCACACCACCACCTCGGCCGAGGTGGCCCGCGAGATCGCTGCGCGCGCCGCGCAGCAGGGCGTGGCCTTCATCGACGCGCCCGTCTCGGGTGGCAACCTGGGCGCGCTCAATGGGGTGCTCACGGTGATGTGTGGGGGTGACCCGGTGGCGTTCGATCAGGTCAAGCCGGTCATCGCCGCGTTCGCGCGCGCCGTGACCCACCTGGGCGACAGCGGCTCGGGCCAGCTCGCCAAGATGGTCAACCAGGTTTGCGTCGGCGGCCTGCTGCAAGGCCTGGCCGAAGCCCTGGCCTTCGGCGAGAAAGCCGGTCTGGACATGCCGCGCGTGCTCGAGGTCATCTCGCAGGGCGCGGCCAGCAGCTGGCAGATGGTCAACCGGGGGCCGACGATGGTCCGCGATGAATTCGACTTCGGCTTCGCCGTCGACTGGATGCGCAAGGACCTGGGCCTGGTGCTCGACGAGGCCCGCCGCGTGGGCGCGCGCGTGCCCACCACGGCCCTGATCGACCAGTTCTACGCCGATGTGCAAGCCATGGGCGGTGGCCGGCAGGACACCTCCAGCCTGATCCGCCGCTTGCGCTGACAAGCCGGGGGCGACGGCGGGTGAGCTCACCAACGCGGGGGAGCGCCGGAAGCCGTCCGGGCTCGAGGACCGGGCCCTGTTCGCTCAGTTGCTGTTGACAGTGCCGCTGCCGTTCGCCGGCTGACGCGGCAGCTTGTTGGCCAACTCGTCTTCGGTGATCACCTCAAAGGCCTTGACCACTTTTTTGACGCCCGGGATGCTGGCGGTGAGCTCGGCCGCGCGGTTGGCTTCGCGCTCGGTGACCAGGCCCATCAGGTAGACCTCGCCGCGGTCGACCACGATGTCGAAGGCGTTGCTCATCAGGTCGCGTGCGTCGACCAGGGTGGCGCGCACCTTGCCGGCCAGCAGCACGTCGCTGGAGCGCGTGCTGAGCGAAGCGACCGGGCCCACCTGCAGCTGGTTGATGACCTTGACGACGTTTTCGACTCGGGCGGCGGCTTGCTCCGCTGCGGCGCGGTCGGCGTCGGAGTCGACCTCGCCAGTCAGCAGCACGGTGCGGTTGTAGGCGTTGACGTTGACCCGGCCGCGGCCACCCAGCGTGTCACGCAGGCGGCTGCCGGCCTTGAGCTGGATGCCCTGGTCCTCGACCTGCATGCCGGAGGTGCGGCGGTCGGTGGCGACGAAGGCGCTGGCGGCGGCACCACCGAGCATCAGCGGTGCGCAAGCGCTCAGGGTGGTGGCGCCCAGGGCGGCCACCAAAGCGGCCAGTGCCAGTCGATGGGCGGTGCGGCGAGAAAGTTGGCGGGTCATCGAGCGTGTCTCCGGCAGGGGTGTCAGGGATGGCCTCAGGCGGCCTCTCCCAGCAGTTGGTTGTCGACGGTGGCGCACAGCGCGTGCAGGGCCAGCCAGCCGATGGCGAAAAGCGTGGACGGTTGGGTGCCGGGCAGAGGCACCCAGACATCGGTGTCGCGAAGCAGGGGGCCCAGCACGCTCGCGGCCTCGCCTGTGAACGCCACCAGGGTCATGTCCTGCTCGCTGGCGGCTTCGCTGGCGGCTTTCAGGTCGGCCTCGTTGCGCTCCATCGAGAAGGCCAGCCACAGGTCGCCGGGGTGCCCCAGCGCGCGCACTTGCTGCGTCAGCGTGGGCTGGCCCGCGTGGGAGGGAGGCGACAGGGCCTGCGCGGCCAGGGGCGGGCGATCGCGCCCGGTGCCACAGATCAGCAGCTGTGCCGCTTGCTGCGCCAGCCAGGCGGCCTCGCCTTCACCGGCGCACAGCACCCGGCCACCCGTGGTGATCGTGTGCAGGACGGCTTGGGCCGCGTAATGGAGCTGTTGCGCCAGCCGCTCCGAGGACTGGTAGAGCCAGTCAGCGGTCTCCAGCAGGGGCTGCTGCAGCTGCGGAGACTGATAGGACGTGTCCGACATGCGGGCAATGATAAGCCAGGGGGCCGGGTCAACCCGCGATCAGCAGGTGAACACAAGTAAACGAGGCTGCCCTGCCTGCCATCTCCACGCCCATCAGCTGGCGTCGAACGCCGCCTGCAACCAAGTCAACTCAACCCCATCGATCGCCACCACGTCAAAGCGGCAAGGGGGCCACACGCTCAGCTGCTGCAGGTAGAACCTGGCCCCCAGGATGCAGCGCCGCTGTTTGCCGCGGGTGACTGACGCCGCCGCACCACCGTGCTCGCCATCGGCGCGCTGGCGCACTTCGACGAACACCAGCGTGCCGTCGCGATCGCGCATGATGAGGTCCACCTCGGCGCCGCGCGCACCGGGGCCCCGCGCGACCCGATAATTGCGCTCCACCAACGCCAGGCCTTGCTGCTGCAGGTAGAGCAAGGCGCGTTCCTCTCCTTCATCGCCCCGGGATTTTGTCGTGACCCTCGATGTCAATTTGCTGCTCCAGGCGGCACAACAGGTGGCCGGCAGCCAGCAGTATCCCAAAGGGGCGCTCTACCTCGTGCCCACGCCGATCGGCAACCTGGCTGACCTGAGCCTGCGCGCCGTGCACGTGCTGGCCCTGGTTGATGCCGTGGCCTGCGAAGACACCCGCGTCAGCGGCGGCCTGCTGCGCCACCTTGGCCTGGACAAGCAACTGATCGCGCTGCACCAGCACAACGAGCAGGCGGTGGCCGGCCAGGTCGTTGCGCGCCTGCAGGCGGGTGAGCGCATCGCCTACGTCAGCGACGCCGGCACGCCGGGTGTTTCCGACCCTGGGGCGCACCTGGTGGCGGCGGTGCAGGCGGCCGGCTTGCCCGTCACGCCCCTGCCAGGGCCGAGCAGCGTCACCACCGCGCTGAGCGCCTCGGGCGACGCCGCTGCGCACGGTTTTTTGTTCGAGGGCTTCCTGCCCGCCAAGGGCGCTGCGCGCCTGAGCCGCCTGCGCGAGGTGCTGGGGCAGGCGCACAGCACCGTGCTCTTCGAGGCGCCCCATCGCATCGAGGCGCTGGCCGACGAGTTGAGCCAGGTCCTGCCCGAGGGGCGCCTGACCCTGTGCCGCGAACTCAGCAAGCAGTTCGAAACCATCGCGACCTTGCCGATCGCCGAGTTGCCGCGCTGGCTGAAGGCAGACGCCAACCGCTTGCGCGGCGAGTTCGTGCTCGTCGTGCACGCCCGCCCGACGTCGGATGACGCGCCGGGCCTGTCCCCGCAAGTCGAGGCGCTGCTGGCCGAGCTGGTGTCCCACGTGCCGGTCAAGCAGGCCGCTGCCCTGGTGGCCGATGTGCTGGGTCTGCCGCGCAAGGCCCTCTACGACGACGCCCTGCGCCTGCGTCAGGCGCGAGACGCCACCGATTGAGCCCCCACCCCGCCTGGCTACCCCGATCAGGTGATCTGCTGCAACCGCACACCTGTTTTGGGTGGGGCTTGGCCTGGGCGCGTCGCGAATCCTTCCGGATGTGGCCCGCGTTCGGGCGCTGACACCCCGTGACCGAGGGGGGGCGGCGCTTTTCTGCGCCGATCTGCCGCTAACCCACCATGGGGAGAGTGCTTTCCCCTTGCCGAGGGTATGCCCGAAATTTAACGGTTTGCGTTGTTTGGATACTGACTCCGTCTGCACTGCAGCCCGTCCAACCACCTGCCCGAGCGCAGGCATCAAAGGAGTTCAGCATGATTTCCAAGTTCGCTCTCAAGGCCGTTTGCGTCGCTGCCGTGGCAGGTGCCGCTTTCGTTGCCCCCGCCGCCCACGCAGGCACCACCGCCAAGACCAAGCACCCGATCGTGCTGGTCCACGGCTTCATCGGTTTCGACAACATCCTGGGCGCCGTCAACTACTTCTACGACATCCCCGGCAACCTGCGCAAAGAAGGCGCCACCGTCTACGTGGCCTCGGTCAACCCCTCGCAGACCACCGAATTCCGTGGCGAAGAGCTCATCCAGCAGATGAAGCAATGGGCCGCCAAGGACGGCGTCAAGAAGTTCAACCTGATCGGTCACAGCCACGGCGGCCCCACCGTGCGTTACGCCGCTGGCACCGTGCCCGGCATGGTCGCTTCCATCACCACGATGGCAGGCACCCACTTCGGCTCCAAGGTGGCCGATGACCTAGCCCCCACCTTCTCCGAAGGCAGCACCCTCGACAGCCTGGCCACCAGCGGCCTGAAGCTGATCTCCTGGCTGACCGGCAACAAGACCACCGACAGCACCAACCTGCAGGCCGCTCTCTCCTCGCTGTCGACCGAAGGCTCGGCTGCGTTCAACGCCAAGTTCCCGGCTGGCGCCCCCACCACCCCGTGCGGTGAAGGCCCGGAAGTGGCCAGCGTCGCCGGCAACAGCATCCGTTGGTACTCGGCCTCGGGCACCGCCGTCAAGACCAATGGCTGGGACATCTCCGACCTGATCCTGGCAGGCACCGCGTCCTACTTCGGCACCGAAGAAAACGATGGCCTCGTCAGCCGCTGCTCCAGCCGCTGGGGCAAGGTCCTCAAGGACAACTACGCCTGGAACCACCTCGACGAGGTCAACCAGGTGCTGGGCACCATCGGCAAGAACGCCCCGAGCCCCGTGGCGTTCTACCAGCAACAAGCCAGTCGCCTGAAGCTGGCTGGCCTGTGACGAGGCCCCAGCCCCGAACCTGATCGCGGGCTGACCTCACCTCTGCGTCCCGGGCCTTCCTCCGGGGCGCTTTCTCCCTCCTCCTCTTGGCGATGCCAAGCCCTTTTCCGGGCCGGCACGGTCGGGGCTTGCTCGCCTTTTTTCTCACCCCTGGAGACAACATGAAAATCCAAACTTCTCTCAAGGCCGTCTGCGCAGCCGCCGTCATGGCTGGCGTCGCCCTGACCGCCCCGGCTGCCCACGCTGGCACCCAAGCCAAGACCAAGTACCCCATCGTGCTGGTCCACGGCTTCATCGGCTTCGACAACATCCTCGGCGCCGTCAATTACTTCTACAACATCCCCGGCACCCTGCGCGACGAAGGCGCCACCGTCTACGTGGCCTCGGTCAACCCCTCGCAGACCACCGAATTCCGTGGCGAAGAGCTCATCCAGCAGATGAAGCAATGGGCCGCCAAGGACGGCGTCAAGAAGTTCAACCTGATCGGCCACAGCCACGGCGGCCCGACCGTGCGCTACGCCGCCGGCACCTTGCCCGGCATGGTTGCATCGGTCAGCACCATGGCAGGCACGCATTTCGGCTCCAAAGTCGCCGACGACATCCTGGCCAACACCACCCCCGGTGGCGGCTTCGACCAGGCTGCCACGGCAGGCCTGAAGCTGATCTCCTGGCTGACCGGCAACAAGACCACCAGCGAAACCGACCTGCTGACCGCCCTCAACGCCCTGAGCTCGGCCGGTGCCGCCAAGTTCAACGCCAAGTTCCCAGCTGGCGCCCCGACCACCACCTGCGGCGTCGGTCCGGACAAGGCCACCATTTCTGGCAACAGCATCCGCTTCTACTCGTTCTCGGGCACCTCGGTGAAGACCAATGCCTGGGACGTGTCGGACGCCATCCTGGCCTACACGGGTGACTACTTCAAGGGCGAGCCCAACGACGGCCTGGTGGGCCGCTGCTCCAGCCACTGGGGCAAGGTCATCAAGGACAACTACACCTGGAACCACCTGGATGAAATCAACCAGGTCCTGGGTACCATTGGCAAGGACTCGCCCGATCCCGTGGCCTTCTACGTCCAGCACGCCAACCGCCTGAAGTGGGCCTTCCTGTGATGTGAGCCACGCTCGCCAACCGGCGAGCCAGGGCGGCCCAGGCCTCACGAGGGCCTCGGCCGCCTTTGTTGTACCGGCCCCCGTGCCGATTTCCAGAAGATGCAGGCCTGAACGTCAGGCCGCTGTCACCCGCTTCCGAGGCGGGTGAGCCAAGAGGTGTTCGATGCAGATGCAAGCTTGGAAGATGGCCGGTGTGGCCGCCTTGGTCCTGGGGGGCGCTGCCGTCGCCTGGATGGGCTTGAACCGAACAGGCGAGGCCGACAGCGCGTCGACCGAATCCGCTTCCGGTGGCTGGGCCATGATCCGTCCTGGCGTGGGGCAGGGCGACGCCCGATTGCCTCAAGGCCAGTCCGCTCTCACGGCCGAACAGGTTCGCGCCAAGCTCTTCCAGCAGGGCTCCTTCCAGGGCACCGAGCCCAATGGCGACTGGTGCACCGCCAGCGGCAAGCTCAGCCCTTGCAACGGCCTGCGCCGCCGCTTCGAGTACTACCTCCTGGGCATGGGCGAGGTCACCGTCGAAGACATCCGCACCCTGGTCAACGACGAAGCCCGCCGCGCCAATGGCGAAGAGCTGGGCGACGCCATCATGGCCATCTGGGACAAGTACTGGCGCCTGCGCACCCACGAGTGGCGCAACGTCTTCGTGCAGTCCGATCGCAACACCTGGATGCCTGCCTTCGAAGAGCAACGCATGGTGCGCCGCCAGGTCCTCGGCGAAGACTGGGCCCGCGCTTTCTTCGACGACGAAGAAGCCAAGTTCAAGCAATACGTCGCCCAGGTCGAATCCGGCCAGCCTCCGCCACCCGATCCTGGCGAGCCCGTGCCCCAGATGGCCCCGGGCAAGGACCCGGCCGCCGTGCACGCCGAGCGCGTCGCTCGCTATGGCCAGGACGCCGCCAACCGACTGGCCAAGGCCGACGAAGAATGGGCCGACTGGGAGCGCCGCCTGGCCGCCGCCCGCACCGAGTGGGCGCGCCTGAAGTCATCCCAGAACCTCTCCGAGGTGCAGCGCAAGCAGGACATGCAGGCCTACGTCAACGCCAACTTCAAGCCCGACGAACACCTGCGCGTCAAGGCCCTGCTCAACCTGTGAGCCCACTGGCGTGCCAGAATGTGTCCATGATCGCCGTCGAAGCCACCCTTGCCCGCCTGCAAACCGCCCGTGACCTGTTGCTCACGCCGTATGGTCTGGACGAATCGACCCTGCTGAACGCCTTGCGCGTCATCACGCAGCACCGCGTCGACGACGCCGACCTGTACTTCCAGTACACGCGCAGCGAAGGCTGGAGCCTTGAAGAAGGCATCGTCAAATCGGGCAGCTTCGGCATCGACCAGGGCGTGGGCGTGCGCGCCATCTCCGGCGAGAAAACCGCCTTCGCCTACTCCGACGACATCTCCGAAGCCGCGCTGCTTGATGCCGCCCGCACCGTGCGCACCATCGCCGCTGCCGGCCAGAGCCGGCGCGTCAAGGTCGGCTCGCACCAGGTCGCGCCCAGCCGCAGCCTCTACGGCGGCTTCGATCCCATCGCGTCCATGGACAGCGCTGCCAAGGTGGCCCTGCTTGAAGATGTGGAACGCCGCGCCCGCGCCAAGGACCCGCGCATCGTGCAGGTCATGGCTGGCCTGGGCTGTGAGTACGACGTGGTGCTCGTGGCCCGTGCGAACGGTGTGCTGGCTGCCGACGTGCGCCCGCTCATCCGCCTGTCGGTCACCGTCATCGCCGAGCAAAACGGCCGCCGCGAAGTCGGCTCCTCGGGCGGCGGTGGTCGCCACGACCTGGCCTACTTCACGCAGGAAGTGACACAAGGCTACGTCGATCAGGCTGTGCACGCCGCGCTGGTCAACCTCGAATCCCGTCCCGCGCCCGCCGGCGAGATGACCGTCGTGCTCGGATCCGGCTGGCCCGGCATCCTGCTGCACGAGGCGGTGGGCCACGGCCTGGAAGGCGACTTCAACCGCAAGGGCTCCAGCGTGTTCTCCGGCCGCATCGGCCAGCGAGTGGCCGCCAAGGGCGTCACCGTGCTCGACGACGGCACGTTGCCCGACCGCCGCGGCTCGCTCAACATCGACGACGAAGGCCACGTCAGCCAGCGCAACGTGCTGATCGAAGACGGCATCTTGCGCGGCTACATGCAGGACGCGACCAACGCCCGCCTCATGAAGACCGCGCCCACGGGCAACGGCCGCCGCGAAAGCTATGCCCACCTGCCGATGCCGCGCATGACCAACACCTACATGCTGGCCGGCGACAAGCACCCCGACGAAATCGTCGAGTCCATCAAGCGTGGCGTCTACGCCGCCAACTTCGGTGGCGGCCAGGTCGACATCACCTCGGGCAAGTTCGTTTTCTCGGCTTCCGAGGCCTACTGGGTTGAAAACGGCAAGATTCTCTACCCGATCAAGGGCGCCACCCTGATCGGCAACGGCCCCGACGCCATGACCCGCGTCAGCATGGTCGGCAACGACCTCAAGCTCGACAGCGGCGTGGGCACCTGCGGCAAAGACGGCCAGAGCGTGCCGGTTGGCGTCGGCCAGCCCACCCTGCGCATCGAGGGCCTGACGGTGGGCGGCACGGCCTGAGTGAGCCAACGGGCGTCACATGCCCATGGTTTGTTGATCGGCCGCTTCGCGCGGCCGTCGTCTTTTTGGCCCTGCGATGTGTGGATTTGCCCGGGCGCTCTCCTTTGCTCAAAAGGGCGCTTGACGCACCGGGCGAAACTCGTGCATAATGCAAGGCTTCGCTGTTAGAGCGCTTCTGATTTCGGCCCGCCACCCTTTGGCGGGATTCTTCGAAGTCAGGGCTTCTTTCAGATCCGCCCGTTCTACGGGCCCAAGACTGATGGTTCGTTGTTGCGCAGTGGTTTGTGCAGCCGAACGGTCAAGTTGGGATACACCATGATCCAAATGCAATCGCGACTTGACGTCGCAGACAACACGGGTGCCAAGAGCGTCATGTGCATCAAGGTGCTCGGTGGCTCTAAGCGTCGTTACGCCGGTATCGGCGACATCATCAAGGTCAGCATCAAAGAAGCTGCACCGCGTGGCCGCGTCAAGAAGGGCGAGGTTTACAGCGCTGTGGTCGTTCGCACCGCCAAGGGCGTGCGTCGCCAAGATGGCTCGCTGATCAAGTTCGATGGCAACGCCGCCGTGCTGCTGAATGCCAAGCTCGAGCCCATCGGCACCCGCATCTTCGGCCCCGTGACGCGCGAACTGCGTTCCGAGCGCTTCATGAAGATCGTGTCGCTGGCCCCCGAGGTCCTTTGATCCTTGCGGTCATCGACAGTTCAGTAAAGGACAGCTCCATGAACAAGCTCAAAACCGGCGACCAGGTCATCGTCCTGACCGGCCGTGACAAAGGCAAGCGCGGCACTGTGTCCGCTCGCGTCGACGCCGACCACCTGTTGGTCGATGGCGTGAACGTGTCCAAAAAGCACGTCAAGCCGAACCCCCTGAAGGGCACCACCGGTGGCATCGTCGACAAGACCATGCCCATCCACCAGTCCAACGTGGCGATCTTCAACCCTGCCTCTGGCAAGGCTGACCGCGTCGGTATCAAGCTCCTGGCTGACGGCAAGAAAGTGCGCGTCTTCAAGTCCAGCGGCGAAGAAATCAAGGCTTGAGGTCACAAATGGCTCAACAACAAGCTCGCCTGCAGCAGATCTACCGCGAAAAGATCGTCCCCGAACTGATGAAGCAGTTCGGCTACAAGTCGATCATGGAAGTGCCGCGTCTGACCAAGATCACCCTGAACATGGGTGTCTCGGAAGCCGTCTCCGACAAGAAGGTCATGGAACACGCCGTTGGCGACCTGACCAAGATCGCCGGCCAAAAGCCCGTGGTCACCATGTCGAAGAAGGCCATCGCCGGTTTCAAGATCCGCGAAAACATGCCCATCGGCTGCATGGTCACCCTGCGTGGCGTCACCATGTTCGAATTCCTCGACCGTTTCGTCACCGTGTCGCTGCCCCGCGTCCGTGACTTCCGCGGCATCTCGGGTCGTTCGTTCGACGGTCGCGGCAACTACAACGTGGGCGTCAAGGAACAGATCATCTTCCCGGAAATCGAATACGAGAAGATCGACGCTGTCCGTGGTCTGAACATCAGCATCACGACGACCGCCAAGACCGACGAAGAAGCCAAGGCACTGCTGACGGCTTTCAAGTTCCCGTTCAAGAACTGAGGCCCGCCATGGCAAAAGTCTCTCTGAAGCAACGCGAAGAAAAGCGCGAAAAGCTGGTTGCCAAGTACGCCAAGAAGTACGCCGAACTCAAGGCCATCATCGATGACGCCAAGAAGTCGGAAGAAGAGCGCTATGCCGCTCGCCTTGAGCTGCAAAAGCTGCCCCGCAACGCCAACCCGACCCGTCTGCGCGCACGCTGCAACCTGACTGGTCGCCCCCGTGGCACCTTCCGTCAGTTCGGCCTCGGCCGTTCCAAGATCCGTGAATTGGCTTTCGCCGGCGACATCCCCGGTGTCACCAAGGCAAGCTGGTAATCCGGCCGGGCACGAACAGGAGTTATCCCATGAGCATGAGTGATCCCATCGCCGACATGCTGACGCGCATCCGCAACGCCCAAATGGTCAACAAGACCAACGTTGCTCTGCCGTCTTCCAAGTTGAAAGTCGCGATCGCCCAAGTCCTGAAGGACGAGGGTTACATCGACGGTTTTGCCGTCACCGGTGAAGCCGCCAAACCCACGCTGGAAATTTCGCTGAAGTACTACGCTGGCCGTCCGGTCATCGAGCGCATCGAGCGTGTTTCCCGTCCCGGTCTGCGCATCTACAAGGGCCGTCACAGCATCCCTCAGGTCATGAATGGCCTGGGCGTTGCGATCGTGACCACCCCCCAAGGCGTCATGACCGACCGCAAGGCTCGCGCTGCCGGCATCGGTGGCGAAGTCATCGCGTACGTCGCCTGATAGAGGAGCAATCGCAATGTCCCGCGTTGGAAAAATGCCGATCGCCGTCCCTCAAGGTGTGGACGTCAAGATCTCGGCCGAAGCCATCACCGTCAAGGGTGGCAACGGCACGCTGAGCCTGCCGGCCAACGGCCTGGTCACCGTCACGCAAGACGGCGCCACGCTGAAGGTCGCCCCGGTCAACGAAACCGCCGCCGCCAATGCCATGTCCGGCACCTTCCGCGCCCTGCTGGCCAACACCATCAATGGTGTGTCCAAGGGCTTCGAGAAGAAGCTGACCCTGGTTGGCGTGGGTTTCAAGGCCCAGGCTGCTGGTCAGAAGCTGAACCTGTCGATTGGTTTCTCTCACCCCGTGGTGAAGGACATGCCCGCCGGCATCAAGGTCGAGACCCCGTCTCAGACCGAAATCGTGATCAAGGGCGCCGACCGTCAGGTCGTCGGCCAGATCGCTGCTGAAGTGCGTGCGTTCCGTCCGCCTGAGCCTTACAAGGGCAAGGGCATCCGCTATGCGGACGAGCGCGTGGTCCTCAAAGAGACCAAGAAGAAGTAAGGAGCTGATTCATCATGGCAATGAGCAAGAAGGAACAGCGCCTGCGTCGTGCGCGCCAGACCCGCGCCCGGATCGCCCTGCAAGGCGCCGTGCGTTTGACGGTCACCCGCAGCAACCTGCACATCTACGCCAGCGTGATTTCTGGCGACGGCAGCAAGGTCATCGCCACCGCGTCGACCGCCGAAAAGGAAGTGCGCGAGCAAATCAAGAACGGTGCCAACACCGAAGCTGCTTCGCTGATCGGCAAGCGCATCGCCGAAAAGGCGAAGGCTGCTGGCGTCGAGAAGGTCGCCTTCGATCGCGCTGGCTACCAATACCACGGTCGCATCAAGGCCCTGGCTGAAGCCGCGCGTGAAGCCGGCCTGCAGTTCTAAGCCTCGTCGGCAACCGGAAGGAATCTCAAATGGCTAAGTTTCAACCCAAGGTGGCAGACGAAGGTCGCGACGACGGTCTGCGCGAGAAGATGATCCAGGTGAACCGCGTGACCAAAGTGGTCAAGGGCGGTCGGATCATGGGTTTCGCAGCCCTGACCGTGGTCGGTGATGGCGATGGCCGCATCGGCATGGGCAAAGGCAAGGCTCGTGAAGTGCCCCTGGCCGTTCAAAAGGCCATGGACCAGGCACGTCGCAACATGCTGAAGGTCTCGCTGAAGAACGGCACCGTTCACCACAACGTGACCGGCGAACACGGTGCAGCCAAGGTGCTGCTGGCTCCGGCACCCGCCGGTACCGGCATCATCGCTGGTGGCCCGATGCGCGCTGTCTTCGAAGTGATGGGCATCACCGACATCGTCGCCAAGAGCCTGGGTTCTTCGAACCCGTACAACATGGTTCGCGCCACGTTCGACGCCCTGGCCAAGGCCACGACGCCGGCCGAAGTCGCTGCCAAGCGCGGTCTGAACGTTGAACAGCTGTTCAACTGATCGCTGGAGAGCAGACATGAGCGAAAAGAAAACCGTCACCGTCAAGCTGATCCGCAGCGTGATTGGCTGCAAAGCCGACCACCGCGCCACCGTGAAGGGCCTGGGCCTGCGTCGCATGAACAGCACCGCTGTTCTGGAAGACACGCCCGCCGTGCGCGGCATGATCACCAAGGTCCGTTACCTGGTCCAGGTGCTGTAAGGCACTCGGCAGTCAGAGGAACATCATGGAACTCAACAGCATCAAGCCCGCATCGGGTGCCAAGCATGCCAAGCGCCGCGTCGGCCGTGGCATCGGCTCCGGCCTGGGCAAGACCGCCGGTCGCGGTCACAAGGGTCAGAAGTCGCGTTCGGGCGGCTACCACAAGGTCGGTTTCGAAGGCGGTCAAATGCCTTTGCAACGCCGCCTGCCCAAGCGTGGCTTCAAGTCGCAAAGCCTGAAGTACAACGCCGAAATCACCCTGGGCGAGCTGCAAGCTCTGGGCGCCGCTGAAGTCGACGTCCTGACCCTGAAGCAAGCCGGCCTCGTGCCCCAGCTGGCCAAGGTCGTCAAGGTGATCAAGTCGGGTGAACTGTCTGCCAAGGTCGTCCTCAAGGGCATCGGCGTCACCGCCGGCGCCAAGGCCGCGATCGAAGCAGCCGGTGGCTCCATCGCTGAGTAACTCAGCGGACAACGCGAACACGAAACGTCAAGCCTGAACAGGACTCAGCGTGGCAACTTCTCCCACTCAACTGGCACAAAGCGGCAAGTACGGCGACCTCCAGCGTCGCCTGGTCTTCCTGCTGCTCGCGCTGGTCGTCTACCGCATCGGGGCACACATCCCCGTGCCCGGTATCGACCCGGCGCAGCTGCAACAGTTGTTCAAGGGCCAGCAAGGCGGCATCCTGAGTCTGTTCAACATGTTCTCGGGCGGTGCGCTGTCGCGCTTCACCGTGTTCGCGCTGGGCATCATGCCCTACATCTCTGCGTCCATCATCATGCAGATGATGGGCTACGTGATCCCGCAACTGGAGCAGCTCAAGAAAGAGGGCGAAGCCGGTCGGCGCAAGATCACGCAATACACCCGTTACGGCACGCTGGGTCTGGCCCTGTTCCAGTCCTTCGGCATCGCTGTGGCACTGGAAGGCACTGCTGGCCTGGTCATCAGCCCCGGCTTTGGCTTCCGCATGACCACGGTCATCAGTTTGACCGCTGGCACGATGTTCCTGATGTGGTTGGGTGAGCAGATCACCGAGCGCGGTCTGGGCAACGGCATCTCGATCCTGATTTTCGGTGGCATCGCCGCAGGCCTGCCTGGTGCACTGGCCGGTTTGTTCGAGCTGATCCGCACTGGCGCCATGAGCATCCCCGCGGCCATCTTCATCGTCGCCCTGGTGGGCCTGGTGACCTACGCCGTGGTGTTCGTCGAGCGTGGCCAACGCAAGATCCTGGTGAACTACGCCAAGCGTCAGGTGGGCAACCGTGTGTACGGTGGCCAGTCTTCGCACCTGCCGCTCAAGATCAACATGGCCGGCGTGATCCCCCCGATCTTCGCGTCGTCGATCATCCTGCTGCCAACCACCGCTGTGGGCTGGTTCGCCACGGGTGACAGCATGCGCTGGCTGAAAGACATCGCCGCCATGCTCTCGCCAGGTCAGCCGATCTACGTGATCCTGTATTCGGTGGCCATCGTTTTCTTCTGCTTCTTCTACACGGCCCTGGTGTTCAACAGCCGCGAGACCGCAGACAACCTGAAAAAGAGTGGTGCTTTCATCCCCGGGATCCGTCCTGGCGACCAAACCGCTCGATACATTGATAAAATTCTGGCCCGCCTCACGCTTGTTGGCGCCGTCTACATCACTGCGGTGTGCCTGCTGCCCGAGTTCCTCGTGCTCAAGTACAACGTTCCCTTCTACTTCGGTGGGACTTCCCTGCTCATCATCGTGGTTGTCACGATGGACTTCTGGGCCCAGGTTCAGTCCTACGTCATGTCTCAGCAGTATGACTCTCTGCTGAAAAAGGCAAATTTCAAGGCAAGCTGAATGCAGTGGCCTACCACTGCCAACACCCAGTGCGGCAACGCCTGAAGTGTGAAGCTTGAATCAGGTTTGAGTCGGTGCTCGCATCGTGTTCCGGGCGAAGTGAGCTGGAGTTTTTGACCCCGGAAACGTGGGCGAATTTCCGCTGGGTAACTGGCGGTTCAGGAGAAGACCATGAAAGTCTCGGCATCCGTCAAGGTCATGTGCCGCAATTGCAAAATCATCCGCCGCAAGGGCGTGGTCCGCGTGATCTGCACGGACCCCCGCCACAAGCAGCGTCAAGGCTGATCGCCGCCTGACCAGGCGACGACACACGCGTTCAGAGGACAGTTATGGCACGTATTGCTGGCATCAACATTCCGCCGCACAAGCACACCGAAATCGGTCTGACTTCGATCTACGGCATTGGTCGCACCACCGCGCAGAAGATCTGCTCGGCTGCAGGCATTCCCTTCAACAAGAAGATCAAGGAATTGACCGACGGCGACCTGGAAAAGATTCGGGAAGAAGTGGGCAAGCTCACCATTGAAGGTGACCTGCGTCGCGAACTCTCGATGAACATCAAGCGCTTGATGGACCTGGGCTGCTATCGCGGCTTCCGTCACCGCCGTGGCCTGCCGATGCGTGGTCAACGCACCCGCACGAATGCCCGCACCCGCAAGGGTCCGCGCAAGGCCATCGCTGGCAAGAAGTGATCCGCGCTGGTTGACTGAGTTCGAAAGAGAAACATCATGGCAAAAGCACCTGCGAACAGCGCTGCCCGTCGTGTGAGCAAGAAGGTCCGCAAGAACATTGCTGACGGCATCGCCCACGTGCACGCTTCGTTCAACAACACCATCATCACCATCACCGACCGCCAAGGCAATGCTTTGTCGTGGGCTTCGTCGGGTGGTCAGGGCTTCAAGGGCTCGCGCAAGTCGACCCCCTTCGCTGCCCAGGTGGCTGCTGAAGTGGCCGGCCGCGCTGCTCAAGAGCAAGGCATCAAGAACCTCGACGTCGAGATCAAGGGCCCTGGCCCTGGTCGCGAGTCGTCGGTTCGCGCCCTGGCTTCGCTGGGCATCCGGATCAACTCCATCTCGGACGTGACCCCGGTTCCCCACAACGGTTGCCGTCCTCAGAAGCGTCGCCGCATCTGATGTCAGCCGGTCGGTGCCTGTAAAAGGGCGCCGAACAAGCACCTCGCACGGGTTCTCTCGGCGAGGTGTTGCCGTTCCATGATCCCGACTTGATCGTCGGGTTATTTCTGGATCGGTTTGCCTGCTTGCTACAATCGCAGGTTCCCCGACGCTGGGCGGCTTGTTGCTGCCTGGTTCAATGAAGCCCACCGTCTGTGCGCCCAGGCCCGCAGACTCGCGCCGGCGCCCTTCAGGGGCTGGCGTCAGATCAAACAAGGACACCCAAAGTGGCACGTTACCTCGGACCCAAGGCCAAACTGGCCCGCCGCGAAGGCACCGACCTTTTCCTCAAGAGCGCCCGCCGCCCCATCAGCGACAAGGCCAAGTTCGACACCAAGCCTGGTCAACACGGCCGCACCTCTGGTTCGCGCACCTCCGACTTCGGCCTGCAACTGCGTGAAAAGCAGAAGGTCAAGCGCATGTACGGCGTGCTGGAAAAGCAATTCCGCCGCTACTTCGCCGAAGCCGAGCGCCGCAAGGGCAACACCGGTGCCAACCTGCTGGGCCTGCTCGAGTCGCGTCTGGACAACGTCGTCTACCGCATGGGCTACGCCTCCACCCGCGCTGAAGCGCGCCAACTGGTTGGCCACAAGGGCATCGTCGTCAACGGCGAAGTCGTGAACATCCCGTCCTACCTGGTCAAGACCGGTGACGTCGTCGCTGTTCGCGAGAAAGCCAAGAAGCAATTGCGCGTGCAAGAAGCCTACAAGCTGGCCGAGTCCATCGGTCTGCCGGGCTGGGTGCAAGTGGACGGCGCCAAGCTGGAAGGCGTGTTCAAGAAGACCCCGGATCGCGACGAGTTCGGCTCCGACATCAACGAATCGCTGATCGTCGAACTGTATTCGCGTTGATGCGAACGTTGGCCGCGTTGTGCGCCTTGCTGGTGCGCGCCGCGGCCCCTCGCCGTTGGGCTTTCGGGCTCGGCGGCGTGTGTTTTTCAGGGCCGGAGCATGGTGCTCCGGTTGGTCCAGCAGCCTTATCGGTGTAACGAGCCGAGGGTATTGACAGGAAGACCTCATGCAAACGAATTTGCTGAAACCCAAAGCCATCCAGGTGGAACCGCTCGGCGGTCACCGCGCCAAGGTCACGCTCGAGCCGTTCGAGCGCGGTTATGGCCACACCCTCGGCAACGCGCTGCGTCGCGTGCTGCTGTCGTCGATGGTCGGTTTCGCACCCACGGAAGTCACCATCGCTGGTGTGCTGCACGAGTACTCGTCGATCGACGGCGTGCAAGAAGACGTGGTCAACATCATGCTGAACCTCAAGGGCGTGGTGTTCCGTCTGCACAACCGCGACGAAGTGACCCTGGTCCTGCGCAAGGACGGCGAAGGTCCTGTCACCGCCGCCGACATCCAGACCCCGCACGACATCGAGATCGTCAACCCTGGTCACGTCATCGGCCACCTGTCGCAAGGCGGCAAGCTGGACATGCAGATCAAGGTTGAAAAGGGCCGTGGCTACGTGCCTGGCAACGTGCGTCGCTACGGCGAAGAGTCGAGCAAGGCCATCGGCCGCATCGTGCTGGACGCTTCGTTCTCGCCGGTCAAGCGCGTGAGCTATACGGTCGAAAGCGCCCGCGTCGAGCAGCGCACCGACCTGGACAAGCTGGTCATGGAAATCGAAACCAACGGCGCCATCTCGCCCGAGGAAGCGATCCGTGCTTCGGCCAAGATCCTGGTGGAACAGCTGGCTGTGTTCGCGCAACTGGAAGGCAGCGAGATCGCCGCTTTCGACGCGCCCGCCAAGTCGGCTCAGCACTTCGACCCGATCCTGCTGCGTCCGGTCGACGAGCTCGAGCTCACCGTGCGTTCGGCCAACTGCCTCAAGGCAGAGAACATCTACTACATCGGCGACCTCATCCAGCGCACCGAAACCGAGCTGCTCAAGACCCCGAACCTGGGTCGCAAGTCGCTCAACGAAATCAAGGAAGTGCTGGCTTCCCGTGGTCTGGCCCTGGGCTCGCGCCTGGAAGCCTGGCCGCCCCAAGGTCTGGACAAGCGTTGATATTTTGAAAGTGGATGCACCCAGGGCACTGGGGCATCCGGTGCACCCGGCGGTACCTTGAACCGGCCGCCGGTTTTGATAATGAAAGGAAAGCACCATGCGTCACGGTAACGGCCTCCGTAAACTCAACCGCACTTCGGCTCACCGCGCCGCCATGTTCCGCAACATGGCCAACTCGCTGATCGAGCACGAAGCCATCAAGACCACCGTGCCCAAGGCCAAGGAACTGCGTCGCATCGTCGAGCCGCTGATCACCCTGGCCAAGGTCCCGACCGTTGCCAACCGCCGTCTGGCTTTTGACCGCCTGCGCAACCGCGACAACGTGGTCAAGCTGTTCGACGTGCTGGGCCCCCTGTTTGCCAAGCGTCCTGGCGGCTACACCCGCATCCTGAAGATGGGCTATCGCGTGGGCGACAACGCTCCCATGGCCTTCATGGAACTGGTTGAGCGCAGCCACGCCGACGAAGCCGTCGAAGCTGGCGAGTGATCTCGGCTTGACGCCCCCGCTGGTCGACTTGGTCGGCCGGTGGTGAGGCTCAGAGCTCAAAAGCCCGTTGCGCAAGCAGCGGGCTTTTTTCTTGTGTTTCTTGGCTGATTTGGCGCCCGTGTATGGTCATGGCGTCAAAAACGTGCCATAATCTAAGTCTCAGTCGCGGGGTGGAGCAGTCTGGTAGCTCGTCGGGCTCATAACCCGAAGGTCGTTGGTTCAAATCCGGCCCCCGCAACCAAAGAACACATGGGCTCAAGCCACGCACACCAGTGCTTGAGCCCGGTGTTCGCAAAGCAAGTTTCAGAGCTTGCGTTTTTTGCGAATGCCATCACCTCATCTGGCGCGGGGTGGAGCAGTCTGGTAGCTCGTCGGGCTCATAACCCGAAGGTCGTTGGTTCAAATCCGGCCCCCGCAACCAAAAAACAAAAAGGCCCCCTGGCAACAGGTGGCCTTTTTTCATACGCGCGCCGCCCGCGGTGTGCTCCGCCGGGGGGCGAGTGCTGGGTCAGTCCAGCGGGGCGATCGGTGGGCGACGCAGAGCGCGCTTGCGCAGTCGAGCGACGACGAGTAAGCCGCTGCCCAGGCCTGCCATCAGCCATGCAGAAGGCTCGGGGACGGGCGAGATGCTCAGTCCCCTGGACACGAACAGGAAGCCGCGGGCGTAGAGCGGTGCCGTGGAACCGGTGTCTACATTGGCGAGCGCAAGTCCTGACAGATCAAGGTCGTATGTGCCTCGCTCGATGAGAAAGCTTGTCGGGCCGATATCCAGCGCGAAACTCTTGTTGCCGGTGCCAACCTGTTCCTGCGTCACCAGTTGGTTGAGCAACTCTTTGCCTTCGGGATCGCGCAGGATCACGCCAAAACCGAGCTGCGCACGTCCGGTCAGGGCGTTGACCAGCACGCCGCCAGACGCTGAAAACACCAGTGTTGCCAGTTGCCCGATGTGCTCTTCGCTGAAGCGGAACTGCTGCTGTGTCGAGAGGTCCACGAAGCTTCGGCCGGATTGCGACTGAGCGTCAACATTGAGCCCGCTGGGCGCATCGTCCAGAACCCTGGCCGATGCCAAGGTCCTGGGGCCGATCGTCAGCTCGGTCGGCTCGTTGCCGGTGAACTGGCGCACCTCGCGTTGCCCATCGGCTTGCACAATGACCGTGGAGCGTTCCCAGGTGGTTTCGGTCGAGGCGTGCGCCGACGACATCAACAACCACAAGCTCGTAACCACGAAGCGTCGCAGCTTGCCTTTCATGGGCCCTCCGGTGTGAATGATTTTCGAGTGATCATCCAGCACCACCCTCTGGGTGTCAACGCCGCAGGAGGCACGTGGCCGGTCGGCGCAGGCCTGAGGTCACGACAGAGCCGGGTAGTCTGTGTAGCCGTGCGGGCCTTGACCACCGTAGAGCGGCGCGTCTTTGAACAGCTCGTTGAGCGGCGCGTTTTCCTTGAAGCGGCGCACCAGGTCGGGGTTGCTGATCGTCAGGCGACCGAAGGAGATCAGGTCGGCGCGACCCGTGGCCACGGCTTCCTGAGCCATTTCCTTGGTGTAGCCGTTGTTGAGCATCCAAAAGCCGCTGTAGAGCTTGCGCAGCGCTTCGTAATCGAAAGGCGCGTTGTCGCGCGGGCCACCGGTGGCGCCTTCCACCACGTGGATGTAGACCGGGTGCAGCTTTTCGAGCTCGCGCACCACGTGCTCGAACAGCGGCTGAGGGTTGGACTCATTCGAGTCGTTGACCGGCGAGACAGGCGAGATGCGGATGCCGACTTTGCCGGCACCGATTTCGCCGATGACGGCGGTCATGACCTCGACCAGGAAGCGGGCGCGGTTTTCGATGGAGCCGCCGTACTGGTCGGTGCGGTGGTTGGAGCCGTCGCGCAGGAAGGCGTCGATCAGGTAGCCGTGGGCGCCGTGGATTTCGACACCGTCGAAGCCGGCCTCGATGGCGTGGCGTGCAGCGGTGCGGAAGTCATCGACGATGCCGGCGATTTCGGCGGTCTCGAGTGCGCGGGGCAGCGAGGTGTCGACGTAGCCGGCGCCAGGGATGTAGGTCTTGGCGTTGGCGCGGATCGAAGAGGGGGCCACAGGGGCGTTTTCGCCGGGCTGGAAGGCGGTGTGCGACATGCGGCCGGTGTGCCACAGCTGCACGAAGATCTTGCCGCCCCGGGCGTGCACTTCGTCGGTGACTTGGCGCCAGCCAGCGATCTGCTCGGGGGTGTGCACGCCGGGTGTGGACACGTAGCCCTGGGCCTGGGCCGAGACCTGGGTGGCCTCCGCGATGATCAGGCCCAGGCTGGCGCGCTGAGCGTAGTACTCGATGGTCATGGGGCCCGGCACGTTGCCGGCTTCGGCGCGGTTGCGGGTCAGGGGGGCCATCACCATGCGGTTGGCCAGCTGGATGTCGCCCAGCTGGAAGGGTTGGAACAGGTCGCGAACGGTTTCGGTCATGAGGGGCTCCGGTGAACAGGGGCGAAGGATGCGTCGGGTGGACGCACATGGGTTGAAGGGGCGGGACGATGTCGCTTCAGCCTGATGGCTTCGGTCCACGGGGAGGGTGGACTGAAGGTGATGCAGGGGGCGCCAGCAGGTGGTCGAGCAGCAGCGCGACGGTGTCGCTCAGCGGCCCGGTGTGGCGCTCGATCTTCATGCGCAGCAGGGCCCCTTCCCAGGCGTCCCAGAACAGCAGCGACAGGGTGCGGGCGGGCAGGTCTCGGCGCATGCTGCCTTCGGCTTGGGCGCGCTCGATCAGGTCGGCCAGGCGGACCCGCCATGCGTCGAGGCTGGTTTGCAGCACTTCGCGGCAGGGGGCGCTGGATTCGGCGACTTCGGCCGCGAAATTGCCCACCAGACAGCCTTGGCATTCGGTGCGGGCGTGGTGCTCGACGAAGCGCGCGAAGGTGTGGCGGATGGTGCCCAGTGCGTCCGAAGGTGCGTCGCTCAGGCATTGCGCCCAGGCTTGGTCCACCCAGTCGGCGTAGTGCCGGATGATCTGAGCGGCAAAGGCTTCCTTGCTGCCGAAGTGGTTGTAGAAGGAGCCCTTGGGCACGCCCGCCTGGTCGGTGATCTGCTGGATGCCGGTGGCGTTGTAGCCGTGCCGGTTGAACAGCAGGTATCCGGCGTCGGTCAGGCGCCGGGGGATGTCGGTGGGGTCGGCGGTGCGGGGCATGGGCAAAGAATATGACCAGTCGTCTTGAAATGTCGAGGGTCCCTGAATGCCCGTGCAAAGCAGGTGGTTTTTGTCGCGCCAGGGTGTTGCGCGGCTTGAACCTGGATCAACGGCGCGTGTGCTTGCGCGTGCTCACGTGCGCCTGCGAGCGCCGCTTTCACACTCTGGCCCTATGCTTGAGCCAAACCCGGGCGGCGTCCGCTCCGGGGCAAGCAAAACATGGAGCGCCATGACCGCCTACCGCAACCACACCTTCGATCAGATCGAGCCAGGCGCTGGCCTGGTTGTGCACCACACGGTCACCAGCCAGGAAGTTGAGCTGATGGCACTGGTCTCTGGCGAGGCCGACCCGTTCGCTGCCGATGGCGACGAGGCAGCACGCTGTGGGCCGGCTTGCGAGGGCGTCAGCGCCGAAGCGCTGGTGCACGGCATGCTCAAGCGCCAGCTGCCCGGGCCCGGCACGGTCATCATGGCGCACCAGCTCAGCTACACGGGCCGAGCCTGTGCGGGCGACGAGCTGGTGGCTTCGGTCACCGTGCTGGAAAAGCAGGCTCCCGACCGGGTGCTGTTCGATTGCCAGGTGCGTCGCGGAGACGATGTGTTGCTGGCTGGCACCGTCACGGTGAGGGCGCCGTTGACCAGCCAGGTGGTCGATGGGCGCGAGGCGCCCGACGTGGTGCTGCGTCGCCATGATGTGTTCGGGCGCCTGTTCCGTGAGTGCGAAGGCCAGCCAGCGGTGAAGTGCGCGGTGGTTCACCCCTGCGATGCGGCCTCGCTGAGTGGTGCGCTGGAGGCCGCCCGGCATGGCCTGATCGAGCCGGTGCTGGTGGGGCCCCAGGCCAAGATCCATGCGGTGGCCAAAGCCGGAGGCTGGGACCTGTCTGCTCACCGCGTGGTGCCGACCGAGCACAGCCACGCGGCGGCCGAAGCCGCAGTGGCCTTGGCCAAAGCGGGTGAGGTGCAGGCGCTGATGAAGGGCAGCTTGCACACCGACGAGCTCATGGCGGCGGTGGTGGCCTCGGGCACTGGCTTGCGAACCGGTCGGCGTGTCAGCCACGTGTTCGTGATGGACGTGCCGGCTTACCCGCGCATGCTGCTCGTGACCGATGCGGCCATCAACATCGCGCCCAGCATCCGGGACAAAGTCGACATCGTGCAAAACGCCATCGACCTGGCGCACGTGCTGGGTGTGGCCGAACCCAGGGTGGCCATCCTCGCGGCGGTCGAGACCGTCAACCCCGAGATGGTGGCCACCATCGATGCGGCCATGTTGTGCAAGATGGCGGATCGGGGGCAGATCACCGGTGGTTTGGTGGATGGGCCACTGGCCTTCGACAACGCCGTGAGCGTGGAAGCTGCGAAGACCAAGCACATCGTCTCCGATGTGGCAGGACGGGCCGACATCCTCATGGTGCCCAACCTCGAGGCGGGCAACATGGTCGCCAAACAGCTGCAGTACCTGGCGGGTGCGGACAGCGCGGGCATCGTGCTGGGGGCGCGTGTGCCCATCATCCTGACCAGCCGGGCCGACAGCGTGCGCACCCGGCTGGCGTCTGCGGCGGTGCTCAAACTGCTGGCTCGCGCGCAGCAGGAGCAGGCCGAGCGGCGGCAGGCTGAACTGGCGGCTCAGGCAGGTCAGCCATGAGCCAGGCCATCGTGGTGTTCAACGCAGGCTCGTCGAGCCTGAAGTTCTCGCTGTTCCCGGTGGACCTGAGCGAGCCCTGGTTGCATGGGCAGATCGATGGCCTGCAGAGCAAGCCTCGGCTGAAGGCGCATGCACCCGACGGTGAGGAGGTGCTGCAGCATGCGTGGCCGCCAGGGCAGGCGCTGACGCACGACGAGGCCCTGGCTTTTTTGCTGCAGGCACTGCAGCCCTTCCTCAAGGGGCACACGCTGTGCGCCGTGGGGCACCGCATTGTTCACGGGGGCAGCCGGTTCAGCGAGCCGGTCAAGCTCGACGACTCGGTGTTGGCCGAGCTGGATGCCCTGGTGCCTTTGGCCCCACTGCACCAGCCGCACAACCTGTCGCCTGTGCGGGCGCTGCAGCGTGTGGCGCCGGGCCTGCCGCAGGTGGGATGCTTTGACACCGCGTTCCATGCCAGCTGTCCGCCTTTGCACCAGCGCTTTGCCTTGCCGCGCGAGCTGCACGAGGCGGGCGTGCGGCGCTACGGCTTCCATGGCTTGTCGTACGAGTACATCGCCGGCCGCTTGCCCGAGGTGGACGCACGCGCGGCGAAGGGGCGCACCGTGGTCTTGCACCTGGGCAATGGCGCGAGCATGTGCGCCATGCAAGGAGGGCGCAGCGTGGCCAGCAGCATGGGCTTCACCGCGCTCGATGGTTTGATGATGGGCACGCGCTGCGGCAGCCTGGACGCCGGCGTGTTGCTGTGGCTGATGGACGAGCGCGGCATGGACGCGCGCGCCATCGAGCGCTTGCTCTACAGCGAGTCGGGTTTGTTGGGGGTGTCGGGCGAGTCGTCGGACATGCGCACGCTGCTGGCCAGCGAACGCGCCGAGGCACGCGAGGCCGTCGATCTTTACGTGCACCGCATCACCCGCGAGCTCGGCGCCATGGCCGCCGTGCTGGGTGGGCTGGACGCGGTGGTGTTCACGGCAGGCATTGGCGAGCGCGCCGCCCCGATCCGCGAGGCGGTGTGCCGGCAGGCGGCCTGGCTGGGCCTGATGCTGGATGAGCCTGCCAACCGCGACGCGCCCTTTTTGCAGGACGGGCAGCACTGGTGCATCAGCACCGCAGGCAGTGCCGTGTCGGCCTGGCTCGTGCCGACCGACGAGGAGCGGATGATTGCGCGGCACACGCGGCGGCTCGTGCTGGGCTGCTAGGCGGCCACCGAGGGGCGCCTGGGCGGCGGGTGCGGTCGCCGGGCTCGCCAGAGGTCTACAATCTCGGGTTCTACACAGGTTTCAACGTGCTGCCATTTGAGGGCGGCACCGGAAAGGACTCCCCATGTCGATGGACGACCGCGACGGCAAGATCTGGATGGACGGCAAGCTGGTGGAATGGCGCGACGCCAAGGTCCACGTGCTGACCCACACGCTGCACTATGGCTGCGGCGCCTTCGAGGGCGTTCGCGCCTACAACACCGTCAACGGCCCGGCCATCTTCCGCCTGCGCGAGCACACGGAGCGCCTGTTCAACAGCGCCAAGATCCTGCGCATGCCCATGCCTTACACGCTGGAGCAGCTGGAGCAGGCCCAGATCGACGTGGTCAAGGCCAACAACCTGGAAAGCGGCTACATCCGCCCGCTGATCTGGCTGGGTTCCGAGAAGCTGGGCGTGAGCCCCAAGGGCGCCAAGGTGCACGCCATGGTCGCCGCCTGGACCTGGGGCGCTTACCTGGGTGAAGAGGGCATGAAGCGCGGCATCCGCGTCAAGACCTCGAGCTACACCCGTCACCACGTCAACATCACGATGACGCAGGCCAAGGCGGTGAGCAACTACACCAACTCGATCCTGGCCAACATGGAAGCCACGGACGACGGCTACGACGAAGCCCTGCTGCTCGACAGCGCCGGTTTCGTGTCCGAAGGCGCGGGCGAGAACATCTTCGTGATCAAGTCCGGCGTGATCTACACACCCGACCTGTCGGCCGGTGCGCTCAACGGCATCACCCGCAACACCATTTTCGCGATCGCCAAGGACCTGGGCCTGGAGATCGTGCAAAAGCGCATCACCCGCGACGAGATCTACATCGCCGACGAGGCCTTCTTCACCGGCACCGCTGCCGAAGTGACCCCGATCCGCGAGCTCGACCGCATCGAGATCGGCATCGGCTCGCGTGGCCCGATCACCGAGAAAATCCAGACCGCCTTCTTCGACATCGTCAACGGCCGCAACGCCAAGTACGCCGAGTGGCTGACGCCGGTGCGCTGAAGCGCTCAAACGACCTGATCTGCTGACCCCCACGAAAGCAACATCATGAGCACCAGCACCCAAGCGCCCAAGAGTGTGATCGAAGTCGGCGCCGCTGACCTGCAAGGCCCAGGCGTCGTCTTCTGCCCGAACCCGAAGATGCCGGTTTGGAGCCACCACCCCAAGGTCTTCATCGACGTGGTCTCCGAAGGCGAAGGCCGCTGCCCGTATTGCGGCACGGTCTACAAGCTCAAGGACGGCGAGCACGTGCACCACGGCCACTGAAGGCAGCACGGCCCAGGTTCGCACCCGGCCCATCGGCGCCCGATGGGGCCGGATCAAAACAAGGAAGCCCGGCTCTTGGCCGGGCTTTTTTCATGTCCGCCCGCCGCCTGTCACAGCGGGCGGGGGCATCACATGGCGGGCTTGTAGAAGGCGTAGTCGGCGCGGTAGGGCACGACCTGCTTCTGGCCGAGCTGCTCGGCGCCGCAAGGCAGGGCAGGGGCCACACCGCCGACCGTCTTGAGGCGCTGGATGAAGCTCACGCCCTTCATCGCGCCTTCGCCCGTGGCCGGGTTGGCCTGCACCAACTGCAGCGGGATGTTGCCGGCCGGTGCGGGGCTCACGGCCAGCTGCTTGCCCGTGACCTTGGAGCCGTCGTTGGCCTCCCAGGTGGGGCCTGCGTAATACTTGCCCACGACCTGGCCCTTGGCGTTCGTCAGCGTGGCCACCGGGGCCACGAAGGCCCATTCGTGGCCGCCGCCGGCCTTCTTCTCGCGGCATTCGTAGGTGATCTCGCCGGTGCCCGTCGTGTAGAGGGACTGGGCCTGGCCTGCGGGCACGCGCACGGCGTCGGGCAGGGCAGCGTTGTCCACGCGGGGCTCGGTGGGCGCCATGCCGGCACAGCCGGTGAGGGCGCTCAGGGCGATGGCGGACAGGCTGGCGGCGGCGAAGGAAAACTGGGACATGGCGGGCTCCGGTTGGTTGAGGCGGGGGGGCGCTCAGGCCCCACACCTCGCACTACGGTTCGCGCAGCCCGTTTGGATGCAGTCAGATCTGCAGCTTGCCCACCGAGACGATCGGGCCGGTGGCCTTGCCACCCGGCGCGCCACCCGGTGGCTCGAGGGTGACGGCGAAGGCCGCCGTGTCGCGCAGCAACTCGGTGCGCAGCACGGTGGTGGGCTTGTCAGGCGAGAGCAGGCCCAGCGAGCGGGGCGCTCCCTGGGGTGGCACCGCCCACAGCTCCAGCGCTCGGTTGACGGCGATCGTCTGCCCCTCGCTCAGAGGTTTGACGACCAGGCTGCGTCCGTCGCCACTGACGCTGGCCACGAAGGACAGCGGGCGCACCGCGTTGCCCTCGGGTAGATCGGGCGCCGCCTGCATCACCACGACGATGGGCGGCTGCGAAGGCGCGGGCTGGGTCAAGGCCACGCCCAGTGCGATGGCTGCCACCGTGGCGCCCGCCGTGAGCGACTGCCACAGCACCAGCTTTTGCCACCAGCGCACGACGATGCTGGCGTGCTCGTGGACAGCTTGGACGGCTTGTGCAGTGGGGAACAAGCGCTTCTGGATGCCATCCCACACCTTGGCCGGTGGGGTGACGGGCTCGGTTGAAACCGCCAGTTGCGCCAGGCGGCGCTCCCAGTCCAGCGAGGCTTGCCGCAGGGTGGGGTGGGCGGGCAGCAGGGATTCAAAGCGACGGCGGGCGCCCCCACGCAGGGTGCCCAGCGCGTATTCGGCGGCCAGTCGATCGGCCAGATCAGGGCGGCTGTAATCCATCTCAGCTCAAGGCCAGCGAGGCCCGCTCCAGGCAATTTTTCAGACCTTGCAGCCCGCGCCGCACCCAGCTCTTGACGGTGCCCAGTGGCTGTCCGAGGTGATCGGCGACCTCGGAGTGGCTCAGCCCCTGGTAGTAGGCCAGGGCCAGGCTGTGCCGCTGGTCGCCGCTGAGCGTGTCCATGCAGGTCGACAAGGCCTTGGCCGTGCTGGCCTGGGCCAGGAGGTCAAGCGGCCCTGGGGCCTCGGATGCGATGTCGTCCAGCATGTCGGTGTCCTCTTCTTCAGGGCCCCCCGAACGGCTGCTGACCGTCTGTGGTGCGGCTTGGCCTCGGCGCAGGCTGTCGATGGCCCGGTTGCGCGCGATGCTGCCCAGCCACGTCGTTGGCTGGCTCATGGCCGGGTTGAAGCCCTGCGCCGAGCGCCAGACGTTGACGTAGACCTCCTGCAGCACGTCTTCTGCGAGGGCCCTGTCTGTCTGTATACGCAGCACGACGCCCAACAGATGCGGACTTGTGTCACGGTACAGCCGCTCGAATGCGGCCCGATCGCCCAGCGCAACGCGCGAAAGCAATTCGGCCAGGGCTTGCTGGCGAGGCGTTGGTGAATTTGACGAGGGCATGTCGCGTGTGGCGGCGTGGAGTTTCAGCGCATTCTAGGGACGATGAGAGCCCCTGCGGGGCCACCTACAATGGCTTGCATCATGAAGACCGCGAACGAATTCGTCCTGACCCTCTCGTGCCGGGACACCACCGGCATCGTCCATGCTGTCTCGGGCCTGCTGTACCAGGCGGGCTGCAACATCATCGACTCACAGCAGTTCGGTGACGTGCAGAGCGAAGACAGCACAGGGCTGTTCTTCATGCGCGTGCACTTTGCTGCGCCGCCTCACCTGGCGGATGCCGGCACACTGGGCAAGCTGTTCGGCCACGTGCGCGAGCAGTTCGGCATGACCGCCCAGATCCACGCCATGGCGCGCAAGCCCCGCCTGCTGCTGATGGTCAGCAAGCACGGTCACTGCTTCAACGACCTGTTGTTCCGCTGGCGCTCGGGATGGCTCAACGTGGACATCCCGGCCATCGTCTCGAACCACCCAGACTACGCCGAGTTGGCCGCCAGCTACGGCATCCCCTTTCACCACCTGCCGCTGCCCACGGGCTCGCCCGCCGAGGTCAAGCGCGCGCAGGAGCAGCAGGTCGAGGCGCTGGTTGCCGAGCAGGGCATCGACTTGGTCGTGCTGGCGCGCTACATGCAGATCCTCAGCCCCGAGTTCTGTCAGTTCCTGCAGGGCCGCGCCATCAACATCCACCACAGCTTCTTGCCCAGCTTCAAGGGCGCCAAGCCCTACTACCAGGCGCACGACCGGGGTGTGAAGCTGATCGGCGCCACGGCGCACTACGTCACCGCCGACCTGGACGAAGGCCCGATCATCGAGCAGGACGTCGAACGCGTGGACCACACCCTGAGCCCGGAAGACTTCACCGCCGTGGGGCGCGACGTGGAATGCATCGTGCTTGCCCGCGCCGTGAAGTGGCACACCGAGCACCGCGTGCTCATGAACGGCCACAAGACCGTGGTCTTTCGCTGAACCCCGCGAGCTTCGATCGGAGTTGAACCATGTCCGACCCCCGCGCCAAGCAGACCGCCGCCGTGCTCATGACCACGGCCGATGAAACCGAGGTCTCGTTCTACGAAGCCATGCAGGCGGGCGACGTCGACCGCATGATGCTGGTGTGGGCCGACGAAGAAGACATCGCCTGCGTGCACCCGGGCGGCCCGCGCATGGTGGGCACCGTGGCCGTTCGCGCTGGATTCGAGGCCGTGTTCGCCAGCGGCCCGGTGCACGTGTCGATCGAGCACGTGCGGCGCATGGAGTCGGCCGTGTGCGCGGTGCACCATGTCACCGAACGCGTCACCGCCACCGGTCCGGACGGCCCGCGCACGGCCTTCGTGATGGCCACCAACGTGTTTTTGCGCACGCCGCAGGGCTGGCGCATGGTGGCGCACCACGCCAGCCCCGGCATGACCGAAGACCTGCCCGACATCACCGAGCCGCGCGGCGTGTTGCACTGAGGCCAGGCGGCATGCAGGCATATCGCGCCCCCCGATGGCTGGCTGGCTCCGGTCTGGTGGCAGGCAATGCGCAGACGATCTGGCCGGCGCTTTGCAGCCGCGTGCACCCTGACCGCCGCGTGGGCCCGGTGGCCTACCTGCGCGAGCGCTGGGACACGCCCGATGGCGACTTCATCGACCTGGATTTTTTCCCGGCCGACGCGGTGGCCAAAGGCGCTCACCGGCCGGTGCCGGCGCCCTCGCTGGTGCTGTTCCATGGTCTGGAAGGATCGTCTCAGAGCCATTACTCGCGGGCGTTTGCGCTGTGGGCCCACGCCAGGGGTTGGGATTTCGTCGTGCCGCATTTCCGGGGCTGCTCGGGCGAGTTGAACCGCGCGCCCCGCACCTATTTCTCGGGAGACCACGCCGAGATTGACTGGATCCTGCGCCGGCTGGCGCTGCGCAAACCCGGGCCCATGCTGGCTGTCGGCGTCTCGCTGGGCGGCAACATGCTGCTGCGCTGGGCCCAGGAGGCGGGCGGCGAAGCCTCGCGCGTGGTGCGAGCGGTGGTGGCGGTGTCCTCGCCGGTGGACCTGACCGCGGTCAGCGAGAACATCAACCGCGGCTTCAACAAGCAGGTCTACACCCGCATGTTCCTGAAGTCGCTCAAGCCCAAGGCGCTGGCCAAGTTGCAGCAGTTCCCCGGTCTGGCCGATGCAGAGGCCATTCGCCGATCCGAGGATTTCCTGGCCTACGACAATGCGTTCACGGCCCGCATCCACGGCTTTGCCGATGCGCACGACTACTGGGCCCGCTGCGCCGCCAAGCCGCACCTGCGGCACATGCGCGACGTGCCGGCCCTGGTGCTCAACGCCCGCAACGATCCGTTCATACCGGCCTGGTGCCTGCCCACGCGCGGCGAGGTCGGCCCTGCGGTGACCCTGTGGCAGCCGCACGAAGGCGGGCACGTGGGCTTTCCGGCAGGGCGTTTCCCTGGGCACGTTGCCGACTTGCCGCAGGCCGTGGGCGCCTGGTTGCAGCAACACCTCTGAGGACCTGTTCATGGACGACATCGTCAAGGCGGCCATCCAGAAATGGCCCAACGTGCCCAACTGCTTTGACTGGCTGGGCCTGGACGCGCGAGGTGACTGGTACCTGCGCGATGCGGCCACGCAGGCCGTTGGGCCGTTTCCTCTCTCGAAGGGCAGCCGCGTCACGCACGACAAGCTGCGCGAGTTCATCCAGCGCAACTACGAGCCCGATGCACAGGGGGCGTGGTTCTTTCAGAACGGGCCGCAGCGCGTGTACGTGGCGCTGGAGTTGGCGCCCATGGTGATCGGTGTGCGGCGTCATGCCCACGAAGGTGCGGCGGGGGCGGGCATTGCGGTCGCGTCAGCGGGAGGCGCGGGTTTCGTGGTCGAAACCCACACCGGGCAGCTCGTGCAGCAGGTGCGCAGCAGCTGGCTCGATGAACACGGCCACCTCTACCTGGACACCGAACACGGCCTGGGCGTGGTGCGCTCGCTCGACATGGACGCAGCGGCCGATGCCATCGAGGCCGCTGGCTGGGAGCCTGAAGAGATCGCGGCGGACGAGTTGCCGAGGCGTTTTGGTTTTGTGCTGAGGCCGCAGCCGCCGGGCTGAGGCACCGCGCGCATCGCCCCGAGCCCATGGCGCACGCCCAGCCGTGGCCGGCGCTGCCAGGCACTGCCTGTGTCGAGCAGGCAAGGAATTGAGCACGCAAAGAAAAACCGGCCCTGCAGGCCGGTTTGTCGTTTCAGGCGAAGGCCTGATCAGGGAGCCGACGCGGCGTCAGCCGAGGCCGACACTGCAGGGGCTGCCGGCTCGGCCAGCTTGCCACCCGAGTTGTTGACCATGTAGACCATGGCGCGGTGGACTTCGAGGTCGGAGAAGTCGCCACCACCTTGCGGGGGCATGGCGTTGAGGCCCTTGAGCGCATGCTCGAGCAGCTTGGCGTCGCCCTGGCCGATGCGACCGGACCAAGCGCCTGCGTCGCCGAACTTGGGCGCACCCAGCATGCCGGCGCCGTGGCAGTTCACGCACGAGCCCTTGTAGACCTCTTCACCCGAGCGCGGGCCGGTGTTGGCCGAGGCCAGTTTGATCTCGACCGAGCCCACGGGCATGATGCGCTGCGACACGGCTTGCGGGCTCAGGGCGTCGCTGCCAGCGGCCCCCTTGTTGGCCGAAGAGACGTAGTTGACCAGCAGGGCGATGACGACCACCGGCACCACGAAGGCGGCGAGGACGGCCGCGATCAGTTGCTGAGGGGTGCTGATCGGGCCTTGGTGGCCAGACTCTTGGGATTGAGGCGCTTGGCTCATGGGGTGTTGTGGGCTTGGGTGGAATGGACCCCGAATTATATGGGGTCACACTGCTAGAATGCGGCACGCGCAGCGCCCGTAGCTCAATGGATAGAGTACTGCCCTCCGAAGGCAGGGGTTGCTGGTTCGATCCCAGCCGGGCGCGCCATCACATCCGCAGGCTCAACTGCACGAACAGCGATCGCCCTGCCAGCGGCAGGTCACCCGGCACCAGCACCGGGATCGCGTCCCCCGGCGAATACAGGCTGGGCTCCTCCAGTTTGGCGTCGAACAGGTTGCGCACCGAGGCGCGGAACTCCCACCCCGAAGCAGAGCGCGGCGAGCGCAAGGTCAGGTCCATCGTGGCCTGGTCGTGCACTGGCTTGCGCGCGTCGCCAGGCGGGCGGCTGCGCCCGGCCACGTGGTTGACCTGGCTGCTCCACTGCCAGCCGCTGTCCCAGCGCCAGTCGGCACGGCCGTACAGGTGGTGGCGAGGGGCGTAGCCGGCGTCCTGGCCACTGGTCTCGTCGGTGGAGCGCTGCCAGGCGTAGTTGCCCGACAGGCTCACCGCGTGGCTCAGTTCGTGGCGCGCTTCCAACTCGAAGCCTTGGCCGGTCTGTTTGCCGGTGTTCTGGAACACCTGCGGGCTGCCGGTGGGCGAGATGATGTCGCGCATGCCATGTCGAAACAGGCTCAGTTGCAGCAGGGTGTCGGAGCGGGCCTGCCACGAGAACGCGAGCTCCGTCGTCTGGATGGTTTCGGGCTTGAGGTCGGGGTTGCCGCGCAGCACCGGGTTGTTGATGCTGTAGAGCTCCATGAAGGCCGGGGCCCGGAAGGCGCGGCCGTGCAGGAGTTTGGTGGTCAGGTCCAGGCTGGTGTCCCAGACCAGGGCCACGCGCGGGTTGGTGGTCGAGCCGACGTCGGAGTAGCGGTCGTGGCGCACGCCGGTGGTCAGCGTCCAGTCGCGGGCGAGGTTCCACTCGTCCTGCAGGATGAGGTGGTCGACCTTGCGGCGGTGCGGCTTGATGAAGGCGTCTTCGACGGGGACCTCGACGACCGAGCCGTCGCCCAGCAGCACGGGCGGTTGACCCTCAGATAGCACGAAATTTTTGTGCTCGCGCGCGCGGTAGAGGTGCAGGTCTTCATGGCCCATGCCGAAGCTCAGCCGGTGGTCGAACCAGCCGCTGTAATGGGCCATGACGGTGGCTCGCCACTGGCGCTCCCAGGTGTTGGGTGAGCCGCGCATGCCGTTGGGAAAGTTGCCGCCCCAGGCCCCGGCCGGGTAGAGCAGCAGCGGGTCGTACTGGGCGTTGAGGTGCATGCCGCTGAGGTGGGCCTGCAGGCGCCAGTCGGTGCTCAGCGGCACGTCGTCGAGGGCCAGGCTGAGGTAGCTGCGGTTGGCGCGGCCTTTGCTGGATGGGTCGAGCGAGCTGGCGGCGCCCCCGCCCAGGCCGATCTGGTCGCGCCCCATGTGGCCGATGCGAACCTGGGCGTGGCCCCACTTCAGGCTGAGTTGGCCATCGAGCATGCGGTGGCCCAACTGGGCCGGCCCGGGCGCCAGGCTGGCCTGGCTGCCGTAGAGCTGGTCGATCTGGGTCTGGGCGTCAGAGCGGATGAGCGGCTTGTCGCCGTCGGTCTGGGCGTGTTGCAGGTAGGCGGCCACTTCCCACGGGCCCCATTGGCCTGCGTGCAGGGCCCAGGCGCTGTGCGACTCGAAGCTGCCCACCCGAGCGCCGAATTCGGTGCCGGGGATGTCGGCTGTGCCCTTGGTGACCAGGTTGATGACCCCGGCGTAGGCGTCGGCGCCGAACATGGCCGAGCCAGGCCCCCGGATCACCTCGACGCGGGCGATGTTCTCCAGCGGCATGCCGGCCCAGCCGTTGCCTCGGTTGCCGATGAATTGCATGGTCAGCGGCATGCCATCGAGCAGGACCAGCGTTTGCGGGTTGAACTGGCCATGGATGCCGCGGATCAGGTAGAGCGGGTTGTAGCCCTGAATGTTGCGGCTGACGTGCACGCCAGGCACGGTCTCCATCACCTCGTCGAGGTCGGTGGCGCCGATGCGCGAGATGTCTTCGGCGGAGACGACGCTGGCCACGGCGGGCGCCCTGCGAAGCGACTGCGAACGCCCGGTGGCGATGCTGACCTCGGGGCTTTGCATGACGACGCGGTCACCGAACGCTGCGGCCAGCTCCTCTTCGTCACGGCTGACCTGTGCCCCGGCGTGTGCGCTGAGCAGCAGGCAGGTCAGGGGGACGCCGAGTCGCGCGACGGCTTGCGCGCAGGATGCGAGCGGCCGCAGCTTCAAGGGCTCGAGTGAGCGTTGGGGGCGGTGGTTCATGTGGGCCCTTCGTTGGGCGGCCTGGCGCTGGCGTCTGGCGAAGTGTCCGAGTGGGCTTCGACCTCGCGCTGCCAGCTCAAGCCCAGCGTCTGACCGATCAGGTCAAGCAGCTCCTGACGGTCAAAGGGTTTGGCCAGGAAGGCGTTGGCACCGGATTGCTGGGCGTCCTGGCGGTGTTGGTCCGAGGCGTTGGCAGTCAGGGCGATGACGGCGATGTCCTGCGTGCCCTGCGTGGCGCGCAGCATCCGGGTGGCAGACAGGCCGTCCAGCACGGGCATCGCCAGGTCCATGAGGACGAGGTCGGGTGGGCAGCGTTGGGCCAGCTGAACGGCCTCCTGGCCATCGGCGGCTTCGAGGGTGTCAAAGCCCAGTGGACGCAGCATTTCCAGCAGCAGCTGGCGGTTGGTGGTGACGTCATCGACCACCAGCACCAGCTTGCGCGGGCCGTCGTAGCCGATGATGTGGCGGGCCTGAGCGGCCGTGATCGCCTCGGCGTGGACCACGGGCAAGGCCAGGTCGAACCAGAAGCAGCTGCCCGCGCCTTCGCGGCTGTCGAGGTGGATGTCGCCACCCATCAGGCGCACCAGCTGGCGGCTGATGGCCAGGCCCAGGCCGGTGCCCTGTGCGCGGCTGTGCGAGTCACCGGCTTGTTCGAAAGGCTCGAAGATGCGCTCGCGGTCGGCGTCGCGCACGCCCGGGCCGCTGTCGCGAACCGAGAAGCGCAACGTGACCTGTTCGCCAGCCAGGGTTCCCGGCACCGGTTCGATGTCGAGACTGACCTCGCCGGCTTGCGTGAACTTCAGCGCGTTGCCCAGCAGGTTGATGAGGACCTGGCGCAGGCGTTGGTCATCGACCAGCACGCCTTGGGGCACCGTGTCGGCGCAGTGCATGCGCAGCGTCAGGCCCTTTTGTTGGGCCTTGATGCCCAGCACGTTGTGCAGCTGCTGAGCCAGCTGGCGCGGCTGCACGGGCACCGGGGCCAGCGCCGTGTGACCGGACTCGATGCGCGAGAGGTCAAGGATGTCGATGATCAGGCGCAGCAGCAGCCCACCGCTGTCGTGCACCGTTTGCACGATGTGGCGCTGGCGTTCGGTGAGCGTGCGGTCCATTTGCAGGATCTGCGCATAGCCCAGGATGGCGTTGAGCGGCGTGCGCAGCTCGTGGCTCATGCGGGCCAGGAAGTCGGTCTTGGCCTGGCTGGCCACTTCGGCGCGCTCCTTGGCCTCTTGCAGCTCGAGGGTGCGCTCGCGCACCAGGGCCGAGAGGTTGAGCTGGTGGCGCTGCAGCTCATCGCCCCGCTCCTGCAGGGCCGAGATCATGCGGTTGAAGGCGGTGGCCATGCGCTGCACGTCCTGCGGGCCCTGCACCACCGTGCGCACCCGTGATTCGCCTTGTTCGGCGCGCGACATGGCTTGCGACAGCGATTGCAGCGGGCGGCTCAGCCGCTGGCTCAACCAACGCAGCATGCCCAGGAAGAGCACCGAGATGACCAGCGAGGTGCCGACGTTGACCAGGAAGATGTTGGCGACCGTGTGCGCCAGCGTGGCCTTGCTGAGCACCACGGTGACCTGCCCCAGGCGCTCGGCCACCGGGGGGTCGACGTCAAATGGGGTGCTGTTGGGCTCTGACCAGACCGGTGCCACCACGTACCAGGCGTGCTCGTCTTCGGCTGCGAGCAGGGGGGATCGGTCGGCATCCAGAGGAGCCGGTGGCACGTCCGTGCGCTGGAAATGGGTGCTGCCTTGCGAGGCCAGCAGCTGGTGGTCGGCGGTGCGCACCTCGATGCGCAGCACGTCGGGGAAGGCCAGCGTGGCCGTCATGGCTTCGCGCACGTTGTCGGGTGAGCCCGACAGCAAGGCCAGTCGGCTTTGTGCGGCCAGGCTGCTGGCGACCTGCAGGCTCTGGTCAAGCTGCTGGCTGCGGACCTGGCGGCTGGCCTGCCAGGCGCTGGCCAGCGAAGAAAGCAGCGTCATGCTGAGCACGCCGACGGCAACCACCGCGGACAGCTGCTGCTGGAAAGTCAGGCGCTCGGCCCATCGCGTGATGGGTCTCATGAGCAAGGGGATGCGAGCAGTCGTCATCTCATTGCTCCGGTAAAACAAGGTGAATGGGTTGGGCCGACTCATCGAGGTCGAGACCCAGGTGGCGAGCGGTGCGCACGTTGACGGCGGTGAGCACCTGCCGCAGGGCCTGCATGCCTCGCGGGGGCAGCGAGCCGCCGGACAGGGCTGCCATCGCGGTGCTGCCCAGGTGTCGGCCGAGCTCGAGGTTGTCGGGGTACAGCGCGAACAGCGCACCGCGGCGCACGTGCGCCACGTTGCTGGAGAACACGGGCAGGCCCTCGTCCCAGGCGGTGCGCAGCAGCCAGGGCAGCACCACCGAGTCGTCGACGGCGCTGGTGTCCTGGGGCAGCCACAGCGCGTCTCGGCGCACGTTGAGTTGCCCGATGAGTTCCTGGTAGCGCTTGAGCGAGCCCTTGAGGTCCTCGCTTTCGAAGGCGAGCAGCTCCAGGCCGTTTTGCCTTGCGGCCTCGCGCGCCAGGCGGATCAGCCAGTCGTTCTGACGTGGGTTGTGCACGACGATCACGCGACGCGCTTGTGGCACGAAGGCCTTGAGGCGGGTGAACAGCAGGTGGGGGTCGGGCGCCAGGCTGACCACGGTGCCCGACTGGCCATCGGCCTCTGGCACGGACAACACGCCTGCAGCGATGAAAGGCAGCTTGAGGTCGAGCGTGGTGGCGGCTTTGAGGCCGCTGCGCCCCAGCGCGATCAGGGCGCGCACATGGCGGCTGCGCAGCTCTTGCGCGAGGGACTCCGGTGCGGACTCACCCGCCAGGGGCAGGCGCAGGATGCGCCCCGCTGTGCGCTCGTCGATGCCGCGCACGATGGCGGCAAAAGCGCTGCGAAAAGGCTCGCCGATCTGAGGGTAGACGACCGCGATGGTGCTGCGGCCGTCGTCGTCAGCAGCCCAGCTCGACAAGGGGGCGGCTGCCACCCCCAGCACGCCGCTGCGCACCAGCTGGATCAGCTCCCGACGTGTCAGCCTGGAGCGAATCGGACATGTACCAGACAAGTCTCACCCCCATGTGGCGGGCCCAGGCTTGCCCGTTCAGCTCCCATGCACACCCGGGAGCTGGCGGGGATGTTAACGGATGCTGTTCAGGTCCGGGTCAAGGGTGTGTCTGGATGGCACCCGGTGTGTCGTGATGACGCCTCACCTGGCGTCCACACAGCCAGGCATCCAACGAGAAGCGGCCCGCCCCCTGCGTGAGGATGGCCAGGCACATCAGCCCCAGCATCAAGGGCACTTTGAAGCCCAGCCCGCCTTCGGTCTCGATCTGGTTCCAGCCCGCCCAGCCCAGGTCGAAGTGCACCGTGTACACGGCCACCCAGGTGATGAACATCAGGCCCAGCGCGGCCAGGCGGCTCAACAGGCCCAGACCGATGGCAGCACCCAGGACGACCTCGCCCAGGCCGGCGGCGACCCAGTTCAGGTCAGGGCCCAGCCAGGCCAGCATGGGCGGGAAGTCGAGGCCGGCGAACCACTCGGGCGCGGTCAAGCCGGCCGAGACCTTCATGAGTCCGGCCTGGAAAAACTCCTGGGCGACGAACAGCCGCAGCGCGAGCAGGCCCAGCCCATCGACGCGTTCACGTGCGCTGGACGCGATCGAGGTAAGTGAGGAATTCATCGTGGAGGTCTCCGTAGAAATGTGAGGTCCAGGCAGACTGGCGCACGAAGTCGGCGATCAGGGCTTGCCACGCTTCGTCGCCCAGGGCCGTGCGCAATTCGGGGTGGTGGGCCTCGATCATCTGGCTGGCACCGAGTTGAACGAGGTGGCGGTAGACGCGCATGCCGGCCTCGGTGTGGCCCTCGGGCACCACCTCGCTGCGGCCCCTCACGTAGTCGTAGAAGTCGGCTTCAGGCATCGCAGTTCCTGGTTGATGCGGTCGGGGGCGGGCACGTCGTTGTCCCATTCGAGCAGGATGGCCAGGCCGTGCGAGGCTTGCAGTTGGCGGGCCAGGGCGGCGGTGTCGGGCTCGACCGGTTCGCTGTGGGTGTCGATGTGCAGGCCGAAGCGAGCGTCGAACTCGTGGCCGGCGACGTGCAGGTAGCTCACGCGCCGGGTGTCCACCCGCGAGACGAAGGCGGCCAGGTCCAGGCCGCCATGGTTCTTGTGGTTGACGGTGATGTTGTTGAGGTCGAGCAGGATCTGGCAGTCGGCCCGCTCGGCGACGGCGGCCAGGAAGTCCGCCTCGGGCATGTCGCAGCGGTTGGTGTACCAGGTGCTGTTCTCGATGGCGATGCGCCGCCCGAGCACGTCCTGAACGTGGCGGATGCGGTCGGACACACGGGCCACCTCGGCCACCGTGAACGGGATGGGAAAGAGGTCGTAGAGCTGGTGGGCGTCGCCACTGGCCGCCAGGTGGTCGGACACGTGCAAGGCGCCGAGGTCATCGGCCAGCTCGCGCAGGCTCAGCAGGAAGCCACGGTCGATGGGCGCGGGGCCGCCCAGGTTCATGGACACGCCGTGCAGGTGCACCGGGCGGCCCGACGCGATGAGCGCCTTCAGCGGCGCACGGTCGCGCCGGATCCAGTTCTCGGAGACGACCTCGAAGAAGTCGGCCTCGATGGCCGACATGTCCCAGTCGGACATCTCGCGTCGGTAACCCAGTCCCACCATGGTGGCGTGTCCTTTCAGTGCTCAGTGACGGGCCGTGTTCACTTCTTGGAGCAGGAGGCGTCCTTCTTGGCGCAGCCGCCGTCTTTCTTGGAGCAGGAGGCTTCCTTCTTGCCAGCTTCGTCCTTCTTGCCGCAGCTGTGTTCCTTGCCGCTGGTTTCCTTTTTGCCGCAGGAGCCGGCGCCGCACTTGGCGTCCTTCTCACCGGCCCAGGCGGTGGTGGCGATGACGGAAGCGGCGATGGCGGCGATGGTCTTGATGTTCATGGTCAGGTCCTTGGTTGATTGACGTGGAGGTGTGGCACGGGTGTGCACGATGCATGTGTCGCACCGAAATGGCAAACCTGACACAAGAATGTGTAACAACACGAACTTGCTTGGGCAGCGGGGATGCTGCAAGGTGAATTGACACCATTGATCGGCGTTGATGCGGCTTTCGCTCGCTTGCTGCCAGGACCAGGGAAAGCGGACAATGAAATCCCACCCCTGAAACCCTCTGCGCATGAGCACCATCCCAGCTGAGCAGGACGGCATAACCGCCGAGGCCGACGTCACCCTGGCCTACCTCCTGCGCCGCATGCGCAGCAAGAGCGATTTTCCGGCCCTGTCCGCGTCCGTGGCTCGCGTGCAGGTGCTGTCCGAATCGGAAACCGACAGCCTGCAGTCCCTGTGCGACGAGATCCTCAAGGACGTGGCCCTGACGCAAAAGCTGCTGCGCGTGGTCAACACGGCCCACTACCGCCGTGCAGGCAGCGACCCCATCAGCACCATCTCGCGCGCGGTCAGCCTCATCGGCGTGGGCGGCGTGCGCAACCTGGCGCTGTCGCTGATGCTGCTGGACCACATGCAGGACCAGGGGCACGCCCACCAACTCAAACAAGCCTTCCTGCACACGGTGATGGCGGGTACCTTGGCCAGCGAACTCGCCGTCAACCCGCGCGAGGCCGAAGAGGTGTTCGTCGGGGCGCTGTTCAGGCGACTGGGATGGTTGCTGGTGGCCTTCTACCTGCCCGACGATGCCGATCAGATCCGCCAGCGTGGTGGCGAGCCTGGCCTGGCCTCGACCGCCGACAGCGCGCGCATCGTCCAGCAGGTGCTGGGCGTGGGCCTGGAGGCACTGGCCGATCACGTGGGGCGCGAATGGGGCCTGCCCGCCGACCTGCTGGCCAGCATGCGTTCCCCAGGTGAGGCGGTGCCCACGCATTCGCTCGCAGGTCACCCCAGCCGCGTGCACTGGCTGGCCAGCCTGGCGCAGTCGGCCTCGGACGCCATGTTGCACACCGAGCCAGCGCAACTGGGCGACGCCTTGCGAAAGCTGCAGCGCCGCTACCAGGCGTCGCTGGGGTTGGAAGGGGACGTGCTGCAGGAAGCCGCTGGTCGCTCGCGCCAACGCCTGACCGACCTCACCCGCGCGCTGAACCTGTCGGTGCCAGCGTCCTCACCCGCCGAGCGCCTGCTGGACCTGTACTACGTCGACGCGCCCAACGAGGGGCAGGGCGCGGACGCCACCCCTGGTGAGCTGGCCGACGAGGTGGAGCTCAGCGCCCTGAGCCAGGAGCCCGTTGACCAGGTCCTGGACCGCGAGGCCATCCTCACCCACGGCATCCAGGACATCACCAACACCCTGGTCGAGTCGTTCAAGCTGCAGACGGTGCTGCACATGGTGCTCGAGACGATCTGGCGCGGCCTGGGTGCCCGCCGCGTCGTCTTCTGCCTGCGCGACGCCAAGACCAACACCCTGGTGGGTCGCCTGGGCCTGGGTGAGGGCGCCGACGTGCTCAAGGCGGCATTTCAGATCGGCCTGAACGTGCAGCCCGGCCAGCAGCCCGACCTGTTCGCCGCCGTGTGCCACCGCAACGTCGACACCCTGATCGCCGATGCCAGCGTGGCCGCCGTGGTGCGCCTGCTGCCAGGCTGGTTTCAGGCCCACGTGCAAGCGCCGACCTTTTTGGTGCTGCCGCTGTGGATGAAGCGGCCCAACCAGCCTGATGTGGTGCTGGGCATGATCTACGTCGACCAGGCCGAGGCCGGTGGCCTGGTGCTGGACGAGCGCACCTTGTCCTTGCTGCGCACGCTGCGCAACCAGGTCATCATGGCCTTCAAGCAGACGGCGGGCTGAGGGCTATCATCGCGCCCCATGTTCCGCATCGTCCTGGTCCACCCCGAGATCCCGCCCAACACCGGCAACGTCATCCGGCTGGCGGCCAACACCGGCTGCGAGCTGCACCTCATCGAGCCGCTGGGTTTTTCGATGGACGACAAGCTGCTGCGCCGGGCCGGGCTCGATTACCACGAGTACGCACCGGTGAGGCGCCACGCCAGCTGGCAAGCCTTCGTGGATGCGATGCAGCCTGACGCCTCGCGGATGTTTGCGTTCACCACGCGCGGCAGCCGGCCCTTCGGCGAGGTGAGCTGGCACAGCGGTGACTGGTTGGTGTTCGGGTGCGAAACGGCTGGCCTGCCGCCCGAGTTGCGCGAGACCTTCCCACTGCCCCAGCGCGTGCGCTTGCCCATGCGGGCCGACCAGCGCAGCCTCAACCTGAGCAACGCGGTGGCGGTGGCGGTGTTCGAGGCCTGGCGCCAGAACGGCTACGCGGGTGGGGGCTGATCTGCCCGACCAGGCGCCGGGCGTGGTCTCGGGCTTTCATCGGCCTGGCGTCAGCCTTCGGCCTTGGCCTCGCGGCGCATCAGCGCACCCACGGCTTGTGCCGGGCCCATGCGACCCTCCAGCACGGCCACCACGGCTTCGGTGATGGGCATGCTCACGCCCAGGGCCTGCGCGCGTTGCCACACGGTGGGCGCGGTGTAAACGCCTTCGGCCACGTGACCCAGCTCGTGCAGGATCTGCGGCAGCGGCTTGCCCGTGGCCAGTTGCAGCCCGACGTTGCGGTTGCGCGAGAGGCTGCCGGTGGCGGTCAGCACCAGGTCGCCCAGGCCCGACAGGCCCATGAAGGTGTCGGGGCGTGCGCCCAGGGCCACGCCCAGGCGGGTCATCTCGGCCAGGCCGCGCGTGATGAGGGCGGCGCGGGCGTTCAGGCCCAGCTCCAGGCCGTCGGCGATGCCGGTGGCGATCGCCAGCACGTTCTTGACCGCGCCGCCCACTTCGACACCAACCGGGTCGGGCGAGGTGTAGACGCGCAGCGAATCGGAGTGGAAGGTGCGCACGGCCAGCTCGCCGAGCGAAGCGTCGGGGCTGGCGGCGACCAGTGCGGTCGGTCGGCCGATGGCCACTTCGTGCGCGAAGCTCGGACCGGAGAGCACCCCGGTGCGCGCCTGCGGGCTCACGGCCCGCGCGATTTCATGCCCCAGCCGACCGGTGCCTTTTTCGAAGCCCTTGCACAGCCACAGCGCAGCGGCGTCAGCCGGCAGGCGTTGCAGCACCTCGGCCAACGCCGCCATGGGCGTGCCGATGATGATCAGGCCTTGTCGTGCGTGCGCGTGCGCCACGGCCTGAGCGAAGTCGGCCGAGACTTGCAGCGCCTCAGGGAAGGGGGCGTCGGGCAGGTAGCGCGCGTTGCGGCGCGCTCGCTGCATCTCGGCCGCCTGGGCGGCGTCGCGCGCCCACAGGTGCACCGGCACGCCTTGTCGCGCCGCGCTGATGGCCAGCGCGGTGCCCCAGGCGCCGGCCCCCAGGACCGTGATCGGTGGGGTCATCCGCTCAGGCGTTGGCCTGCTGGGCAGCGGCTTGCTGCAGCTGCGACTCGTACATGGCCTGGAAGTTGACTTCGGTCAGGTGCACGGCGGGGAAGCCGGTGCGGTTGAGCGTGTCGGCCACGGTGGCGCGCAGGTAGGGGTAGACGATCTGCGGGCAGGCGATGGCGATGATCGGCTGCAGTTGCTCTTGCGGGATGTTGCGGATCTCGAACAGGCCGGCTTGCTTGGCTTCGATCAGGAACAGCACCTTGTCGTTGACCTTGGCGGTCACGGTGGCGGTCACGGCCACTTCATAGATGCCTTCAACCACCGGTTCGGCGTGCAGGTTCAGTTGCACGTCGATCTGGGGTTGGCCCTGCTCCAGCAGGATCTGCGGGGCGTTGGGCAGCTCCAGGGACAGGTCCTTGAGGTAGATGCGCTGGATGGCAAAGCTGGGCTGGGCTTGTTCGCTCATGACGGTTCCTTGGTTTGTTCGGTGGGCCCGGGCGTCGCAGGTTGCGCGCTCTGACGGGTCTGTCTCCGGTGCGGGGGATTATGGCGCAGCGCCGTGACAGGCCTGTCACAGGGCTGAGGGGGGTGTTGCCTCAGGGTTTGCCCGCTCGCCCAGGTAGCGCAGCAGGTCGGGCAGCTTGAGCCCGGGGCTGTAGAGCCAGCCCTGGAACTGGTCGCAGCCCAGCTCCTGCAACAAAGCTTGCTGGCTGGGTGTCTCGACGTATTCGGCGATGACGTTCACCCCTTGCGAAGAGCCCAGGCGAGTCACCGTGCGCACGATGTCCTGGTTGACCAGGTTGTGCTCGATGCCCCGCGTGATGCAACCATCGAGTTTGATGGCGGACAACTTGATGCGCTGCAGGTACAGCAGCGAGGTGTAGCCCATGCCGAAGTCGTCCATGCTCAGGGCCACGCCCAGGTCCTGCAGGGCGTGCAGGGTGCGGTCTGAGGCCTCGGTGATGTTGAGTGCCCGGCCCTCGGTGACTTCGAGCTTGAGCTGGCCAGGCGCGACCTGGTGCTGTCTCAACGCCTGAGCGACGGTGGTCGGCAGCGAGCTGCTCTCAAGCTGAACCGGCGAGACGTTGACGGCCACTTTCACCTCATGCCCGGACCTCTGCCAGGTCGCCAGGTCGCGGCAGGCGCGGTCGATCGCGAAGGCGCCGATGCGGTGGATCAGCAAGCACTCTTCGGCCGGGTTGATGATGGCCGGTGCCGGGATGAGGCCGTACTCGGCATGCTCCCAACGGATCAAAGCCTCGACGCTGACCACGCGCCCCTGCATGTCGTGCACGGGCTGGTAGACCAGGTACACGCGCTCGCTGCCCAGGTCCTTCTCGAACTCCTTGACCAGCGCCCGAGCGATGCGCCCGTAGCGATCGGTCCGCTCGAGCATGCCCTCGCTGCCGCGCACAGGGGCGCAAAGGAAATTGAGCGTGTCCTTGAGCATGGCCCCGAAATCCTGCTTGCGGTCGCGCTCGAGCCTTTGCACGAAGGGCAGGTAGATCAGGGTCGACAGCAGCAGCCCGCCCAGCTGGATGGCAACGCCCACCCACGAGCCGGTCAGCAGGTGCCCGGACAGCAGGATGGGCGTGGACCAGCTGACCGCCTCGGTCGGCCCCGACGGGGGCAGCCAGCTCAGCACCGCGCTGGCCAACAGGCTGTTGAGCAGCGGCGCGGCCACGAAGGCCCCCAGCCAGCGCAGCCCGAACACCAGGGGGATGCCAAAGAGCAGCAGCTCGTTGACGTTGATGATGGCTGGCAGCACAGAGGCCCAGGCCAGGCGACGCATGACCGGGTCGCGCCCGCGCAGCAAGATGGCCAGGATCAGGCCCCAGGTGGCGCCAGCGTCGCCCAGGTGCGCAAAGGCGTTGACCACCATCGGGTTGCCCAGGGGGTGAGACAGGTCGGCACCAGGCGGGGCGATCCAGGCCGAATCCTGCTCGCTCCAGTGCAGGATGATCTGACCGCCGTTCACGCCCACCAGCCACAACAGCTGGTTGACCAGGACCAGCACCGCGTTGAGCAACCAGGTCCCCAGGCTCTGAACCTGACCGAGCGCCACGTGCATCGGCGCCAGTGAGGTGTTCAGGGTGTGCAGGCCAGCATGAGCCAGAGAAGAGGTGGCCCACGCACAAGCCATCACCACGGCGCCGAACGAGGCCATGCGGATGCCGAACTGAAGGGTGTCGCCGATCTGGTAGTCGATGGCGTGCCGGGGCGCAGGGAAAGTGCGCTCCAGCAGGTGAAGCACCTCGGCGGTGAAAACGCCCAGCACCAGGCCCTTGAACAGGCTGGCGTAGCCCAGGTCTTCGAGCACCACCTGGCCTTCGGGGGCGACACCCAGCACGAAGGTCGCGGCGGCGACCAGCGAGGTCCCGGCCATGGAAGGAAAGTGGCGGCGCTCCTTTTCGTCGAGCAAGAGCGAGATCCGCGAGGCCACGATCATGGCGCTGGTCATGCCCGTGATGCCGTTCGTGGCCTGCACCAGGGTGGCCGCTGCGGCGGTCCAGTCTGCGCCGAACACACTGGCCATCGCTTCCCGGTAAATGGGCAGCGGAAGGTACAGGGCCGCGTTGGCCAGCGCCCCGATCAAAGCCAGCGGCAGCAGCAGGATCAGCGCGTTGCGGATGCCTTCCGCCCACAGGGACAGCTTGTCACGCCAGGCCAAGGTGTCTCCACGCTGGTCAGTGTGCGGCCATCATCGTGGAGCGAGCCTTGGCACACAAGGCGGGGCAGCCCGCATGCCGCGGCACGTGTGCACCGCGCGCCACGCGTCAGGGCAGGCCGCTCAAAGCAGCATCAGCGCCAGCGCGATGCCGGCGGGCAGGGCCTGGATCGGCAGGATGCGCCAGCTCGCCGAGGCACCGCCGAACACCCCGGCGATCACCACGCAGCCCAGGAAGAATGTGCGGATGTCGGCGCCCGCAGCGCCCAGCCAGCAGCCCCAGGCCAGGCCGGCCGCCAAAAAGCCGTTGTACAGGCCCTGGTTGGCCGCCAGCACCCGGGTGGATTCGGCGAACTCTCGGGTCAGGCCGAAAGCCTTGCGCCCAGCGGGCCGGGTCCACAGGAACATCTCCAGAACCAGGAAGCCCAGGTGTTGCAAAGCCACGAAGGCGGTCAGCCACAGGGCCAGGGTGGAGGTGAAGGCGAGGGTGTCCATGCGGTGGCGCTGTGTCGGCGTGCAGTTGAGTTTTTTACTGTAGAGTACAAAAATCAATGCGTCAATGAATTTTTGACTGACTGGTAAGAATGAATGCCAAGCCTCGGGGCCGCCCCCGTGCCTACGATCCTCAAACGGTGCTCCAGCAGGTCCAGCAGGCCTTCTGGGGCAAAGGCTATGCCGACACCTCGCTGGACGACCTGTGCGAAGCCGCTGGCGTCAACAAGGCCAGTCTCTACGCGGGCCTGGGTGACAAGGCGCAGCTCTACCGCCTGGCCCTGCAGAGCTATGTCAAGCAGGTGGGAGACGGCATGGCTGCCGCGCTTGACGCGCCAGGCCTGACCTTGGCTCAGGCGCTCGAGCGGCTGCTGGCGCAGACGGTGGCCATTTACCGAGGTGCCCGGGGGTGTTTCATGGTGTCGACCGCGCCGATGGTGGCCTGGCAGGACGAAGCCGTGCGGGCGCTGATGCAGCAGGCGCTGGCGGGGCAGTCGGCCTTGCTGGCGGCGCGCTTCGAGCGTGCCGCACGCGAAGGCGAGTTGAGCGATGCGCTGCCGGCGTCAGCGCTGGCGGGCCTGTTCGCGGCGCTGATGCATTCGCTGTCGTTGAGGGCGCGCGCTGGTTTGCCCGAGCCCGAACTGTTGCGCTGGGCTCAGGCGGAGCTGGCGCTGTTGCTGGCCCTGGCGCGGCCTGTGTGACGTGATGCCGGCCAGCGTCTGAACGGCTGAGGGGCCTGTTGCCCGCTCAGTCCCTGAAGGCTTGAAGGCCTGGAGACCTGGTGTCAGGCCTGACCAGCCAGCATGGGCAGCAAGCCACCACGTTGGTCCAGCGCGATGAGGTCATCGCAGCCGCCCACATGGGTCTCGCCGATGAAGATTTGGGGCACGGTGCGCCGGCCCGTGATGGCCATCATGTGGTCGCGCTGGCTGGGGTCCAGGTCGATGCGGACTTCTTCGATGGCCTCGACCCCGCGCTGCTTGAGCAGCATCTTGGCCCGCTGGCAGTAGGGGCAGACCTGGGTGGTGTACATCTTGACGGCTTGCATGGTGCGGCAGGTGCAGGGTGGTGCGGTGGAGGGGGCAGCGCCAGGCAGGCGCGGCAACGCCATTGTCCCGCCAGAGCGATGCCCGCCTGGCGCGTGGGGACTAGCGTGCGCCTGCCACGAAAGCTCGCTGGCTGGCGCCGTTGGCGTCGTTGGCGGCGTGATGCACGCCTGCGCCGCTGAATCAGGCCTTGCTGGCCTTCTCGATCGGCAGGTTGGCTTCTCGCCAGGCCTTGAGGCCACCTGCGAGCGACTGCACGTTCTCGTGCCCCATCTTTTTCAACTCGACCACGGCCTTGGCAGAGCGCTGACCGCTGGCGCACACCACCACGATGGGCAGCTTTTTGTTGCCGGGCAGGCCCTTGGCGGTGCCCAGGTCGGCCAGCGGGATGTGCTTGGCGCCCGCCACGTGGCCAGCAGCGAACTCTTCGGCGCTGCACACGTCGATGACGACGGCTTTCTCCTTGTTCATCAGCTGCACGGCCAGGGCTGGCGTGATGCCGCCGTTGCCGGCTTGCTGGAGCTGCTGCCAAAGCAGGATGCCGCCCGAAGAGGCTGCGGCCAGGATCCAGATCCAGTTGTCGGCAAGGAAGCTCGAGGAGGTCATGCAGGGGTGCTTTCGCGAGAAGAGACGTCAGGGGCCCGGGAAGGGCGTCGGCCAGGGACCCGATGCACGGGGGGCACAGGTTCACCAGGAATCGGCCGCGATTTTATAATCGAGGGCTAGCCTCATCAGAAACCACCGAGACCCGACCATGTACAAGCTCGTGCTGATCCGCCACGGCGAATCGACCTGGAACCTGGAAAACCGCTTCACCGGCTGGACCGACGTGGAGCTCACGCCCACTGGTGTGTCGCAGGCCATGTCGGCCGGCAAGCTGCTCAAGGCCGAAGGCTACGAGTTCGACGTCGCCTACACCTCGGTGCTCAAGCGCGCCATCCACACCCTGAACTACGCCCTCGACGAGATGGATCGCAGCTGGCTGCCCGTCGTCAAGGACTGGCGCCTCAACGAGCGCCACTACGGCGGCCTGCAGGGCCTGAACAAGGGCGACATGGCCAAGCAGTACGGCGACGAGCAAGTGCTGATCTGGCGCCGCAGCTACGACACCCCGCCGCCGGCCTTGGAGCCCACCGACCCGCGCGGCCAGCGCCAGGACCTGCGCTACGCCAAGCTCAACCCCGAGCAAGTGCCCCTGACCGAGTGCCTCAAGGACACCGTCGCTCGCGTGGTGCCTTACTGGACCGACGTGCTGGCCCCGGCCATCAAGAGCGGCCAGCGCATCGTCATCGCCGCGCACGGCAACTCGATCCGCGCCCTCATCAAGTACCTCGACAACATCAGCGACAACGACATCGTCAGCCTCAACATCCCCAATGGCATCCCGCTGGTGTACGAGCTCGACGCCGACCTCAAGCCCATCAAGCACTACTACCTGGGTGACGCCGAAGCGGCTGCCGCAGCGGCTGCCGCCGTGGCCAAGCAAGGCAAGGCCTGACCCTGGCCGGGTGCTTCGCCCACCTCGCGGCGGCCGCCCCGCTGTCGCGGTTGGCGATCAGGGCTTGAGGGCCCAGATCACCGGGCAGTGATCTGACAATTGACGGCCTTGGTCAGAGGCATCGAACGACAGGCGCGCAAAGCGCCTGTTGCCGTTTTGGGCCGCCAGTTTCTGGTCGATGAAGATGTCGTCGATGTACTGCCGGTGCTTGTCGTCGGCGGTGCAGCCCGTGTAGCGCTGGCCCTCGGTGGCCCTCAGCAAGGTCGCGCCTCGGGGCACGTCGTCGCTCCAGGCTTGCACCAGGTTGAAGGGCGCGCCTTCGTCGGGGCCGGCGGGGTAGCGGGCGTCTTTGTCGAGGTGGCGGTTGAAGTCGCCGAGCAGGGCGAATGCCGTGCCCTCGCGCACACGTTGATCGACCCATGCTTCGACCACGGGCACCTGCTGACGCAGCCGTGCGCAGGGCTCGAAGCTGCGGTCGAGCTTGCCGGTGAAGCAACCGCTTTTGAGGTGAACGGCCAGCAGTCGGACCTCGCGCGAAGTGCCGGGCCACAGGGTCACGTCGGCACCGGCACGCGTGCCGCCATCGATGTCGAGCGCGGTCAGGTCACCGTTGCAGCGAAAGGGCACGCCCTCTCGGATGGCAAAGCCCACCTTCTGCGGGTGAGCCCGTTGGGTGAAGCAACCCAGCTGCCAGCCTTGCCGAAAGACCTGTCTGGCGGCTTCGGGGCCATCGACTTCCTGCAGCGCCACGACATCGACTCGGTGCGTGTCATGCAGCGACTGGGCGCTGCGGGCCAGCGCGTCCAGGTCGGCCTGGGTGCGCGAGGGCGGCGGCGTGCGACCGGGTGTGCAGGGCAGGGCGCGGTCCTGGCTGCGCGGTTGCTGGCTGGTGCAGCGCGCGGCCAGCCGCTCGTGCTCGGCGGGCACCATCAGCCATTCCATGTTCCAGGTGGCGAGGGTGACGCCGCTGCCAACACCGGCCGACGTCGTGCCCAAGCCCAGCTTCTGCAGCCATCCGGCGTGGGCCGTGGAGGCAGCCAGCAGCGCCAGGGCCGCGCAGGCCTGCTTGAGCGGGTGAGCGCGCGCGTGCGCATGCCGCCGGTCGGTGCGGGACCTGTGCGGCCGTGGCGACACAGGTGCTGGGAGGGGGGGAGAGAGGGCCCGTACAGCAGCCAGCAGGCGGCGCACGCGTCCTCAGGCGCCGAGCGCGACGCGGTCGAGCGTGTAGTTCTGCGGGCCGGCCACGGCGATCTTGATGGCGCCGATGCGGTTCGCCAGGGCCACCGACTTGACCAGGTCCCAGCCTTGCGACAGGCCGTGCAGCAGACCGCCACGGAATGCGTCGCCACAGCCGGTGGGGTCGACCACCGCAGCGGCCTTCACGCCGGGCACGTGGGTTTTTTCGCCTTGGATGTAGACGTTGCAGCCGTCTGCGCCCAGGGTCTCGATCAGGCCCTTGAGGTGCGGGGCCTTCGAGATCTCGGCCAGGCTCTGACCGGTGCGGTCGGCCAGCAGCTTGGCTTCGTAGTCGTTGACCGCCACCCAGGTGGCTTGCGACACAAAGCGCTTGAGGTCTTCGCCGTCGAACATGGGCAGGCCCTGGCCCGGATCGAAGATGAAGGGGATCTTGGCGGCTTGCAGCTGGGCGGCGTGCTGGATCATGGCGTCGCGGCCGTCCGGGGCAACGATGGCCAGCTTGATGGCAGGATCGGCCTGGATCTGCAGGCGGTGAGCCTGGCCCATGGCGCCGGGGTGGAAGGCCGTGATCTGGTTGTTGTCCTGGTCCGTGATGATGATGGCCTGGGCGGTGTAGTCGTCTTCCACCGTCATCACGTGCTTGAGGTTCAGGCCCTGCTGCTCGAGGTGGTTGCGGTAGAGGGCGCCGTCTTTGCCCAGCGTGGCCATGATCAGGGGTTCGCCACCGAGTTGCTTGAGGCTGTAGGCGATGTTGCCGGCGCAGCCGCCGAATTCCTTGCGCATCGAGGGCACCAGGAAGGACACGTTCAGGATGTGCACCTGCTCGGGCAGGATCTGCTGGGCAAAGCGGCCTGGGAAGGTGGTGATGGTGTCAAAGGCCAGGGAGCCGCAGATGAGCACGGACATGTTGTTGCTTTCAGCGATGGACGCTCAGGGGTAGAAAAGTTCGGCGGTGTAGCCGGCTGGGGCCAGGTCATTGAGGCGCAGCGACCATTGCAGGACGGTGCTCTCGCCAGCCGGAACGGCCTCGGGCACGGACAACAGCGGCATGCCTTCTCCCTTGGCGATCTGGGCGTCGGTGGGTGCAAAGGCCCGGCGGGCGATCACGGCGCCACGGTCGTCGGTGAGGGTCAGGTCGATGTGGGGCCAGGCCAGCTCCACGGTGGCGCGGTTGTTCACGGCCACGGTCAGGCGGTAGCGGTCAGGGCCTTCGGAGGCGGTGCGCACCAGCGTGGCGTTGTCCACCTGCAGGGCGTCCAGCCGCATGGGTGGCCGGATCTGGCAGCCGACCTGCGCGCACCAGGCGTTGAGCAAAGGGCGGCTCGATGGGTGGTGTGCGGCCACCCAGTCTCGGAAATGGTGGCCCAGCTGAACGGTCAGGCCGAGCACCAGCAACAGCGCGATCAGGCCCATCGTGGCCTGCACCCAGGGCAAGCGCCAGAACGCCTGGCGCTGGGCTTTGCGCACGAATTCGGGGGCCTGCGAAGCGGGGTCGCGCCCGCGCGTGCCAGAGCGGCCTTTGCGCTGGCTTGGGGGCTGCACGGGCTGCTCGGGCACGTAACCCGGGTCGGACTGACGCAGCAGGGAGGCCTCTGCGCCCAGCTCGGCTGTGGTGGCGGACGCCAGGCCGGCCTTGGGGGCGTCGGCGGACGCATCGGCCGCACCTTGAGGCTGGGGCTGCTGCAGCGGCTCTGGTCGCGCCAGGGCTGCCGCCGGCAAGGAGGACATCGGCGGTGGCTCGGTCAGGGGGGCCGGCACGCTGTCCTGGTAGCGCGCCCACTCGTCCTCGGCATCCAGGTCGCTGGGGAACTGGGCATCGGCGAACTCGGGGCCACGTTCGCGGCGGCGCACTTGCCGGGTGTCCGAGGGCAGCAGGTAGCGCGATTCGAGGGCGTCGGCCTCGTCGGTGCTCGGCACGTCCTCGGGCGGATCCTCCAGCCAGGGGCGGGGCTCGTCAGCGATGCGCAGGCGGTCGTTGCCGGCGGGCGAAGGCTGGTCAGACAGGTCGACCGAGGTGTCGAGGTCGAAATCGGTGGCTGCCGGGAGCGCAGCCGGTGCTGGGGCCGCCGCAGCGCCGAAGGACAGGTCGGCCGAGGTCAGCGACGTGTGGGCACTGATGGGCGTGGGGGCTGGCGGCGATGGTGCGCGCAGCGGCGCCGGCGGGCGGTCCAGTCCGGCGGGTTGCGTGCGGCTCCAGCCCGATGGGGCCATGGGTGCGGCAGGCGGCGGCGTCGATGGCCGCACGGGTGGCGGTGTGGTCGCCGGCGGCTGCGCGGGTGGGGCAGCGGGCTGCGTGGCCTGGTGCCCCGGTGGCGGCACTTGCCTTGGCGGTGGCGCTTCGGTGTCGAGGTCGAACAGCGCCGGCAGGGCGTTGAAGACCTCGTGGCAGCGGCCACAACGCACCCAGCCTTCGGAGACCTTCAATTGGTCTTGCACGACCTTGAAGATCGTGCCGCAGTGGGTGCAACGGGTGGCCAGGCTCATAGCCCGCCTTTATGCCATTTTTTCAAGGGAAAACCGGCCTGGGTGCGTGTTCATCCCACCCGCTTTTGGGCGGTCATCAGGATCCAGCCCTCTTCCTCGTTGGCGACCTGCAACTGCAGGCCCACTTCGGCGTAGGCGTCTTTGAGCTCTTGCTCCTGGCGAGCCAGGATGCCCGCGAGCACGAGGTGGCCACCTGCTGCGACGTGGCTCGACAGCAGCGGCGAGAGCATCCGCAAGGGCGTGGCCAGGATGTTGGCCAGCACCAGCGGGTAGTTGCCTCGGGCCTCGCCCACCAGGTCAGGCAGGCCGGCGCGCACGGGCAGGCTGCCGTCGGCCGCTTTGAGGTGGGTCAGGTTGGCTTCGGCGTTGAGCACGGTGGCCTCCACGGCGGCAGGGTCAATGTCGACCGCGTCGATCAGGCCCGAGCCGAACAGCGCTGCGCCAATGGCCAGGATGCCCGAGCCGCAGCCGTAGTCCAGCACGCGCTGGCCGGCGAAGGCGGGGGCGTTCTGCGCGATCCACTTCAGGCACATGCGCGTGGTCGGGTGCGTGCCGGTGCCAAAGGCCAGGCCCGGGTCCAGGCGCATGACGGTTTTGGCTGCGGCGGGCACCTCGTGCCAGGTCGGCACGATGAAGAAGCTGTCGGTGATGGGCACAGGCTGGAACTGCGACTGCGTCAGCCGCACCCAGTCTTGTTCGTCCACGGGCTGGATGCCCTGAACGTGGATGTCCTCGGCCCAGTCCTGCGCCAGGATCAGCGTGGCGGCTTCGAGCGCCTCCGACTCGGTGGCGAACAGGCTCTTGATGGTCGAGCGCTGCCAGGCTTCGCGCGGCACCGGCATGCCCGGCTCACCCCACAGGGCTTCTTCGTGCTCCGTGTCGGCATCGGCGTCTTCGACGGACACGGACAGGGCCTCGATCTCCATGAGCGCGTCGCTCAGGTTCTCGACTTCGGCTTCTTGGGCCAGCAGGGTGAGTTCGTAAAGGGGCATGTCAGGTGTCGCCTTGGGGCTTCAGCGCTTGCGCGCCGCCATCCAGCTCTCGAGGTAGTGGATGTCGGTGCCGCCTTCGACGAACTTGGCGTCCACCATCAGCTCGCGGTGCAGCGGGATGTTGGTCTGGATGCCTTCGACGACGGTCTCGGACAGGGCGGTGCGCATGCGGGCCAGGGCCTGCTCGCGCGTGTCGCCGTGCACGATGATCTTGCCGATCATGGAGTCGTAGTTGGGCGGCACGAAGTAGTTGGTGTAGATGTGCGAGTCCACGCGCACGCCAGGTCCACCGGGGGCGTGCCAGGTCGTGATGCGGCCCGGCGAGGGGATGAACTTGACCGGGTCTTCGGCGTTGATGCGGCACTCGATGGAATGGCCGCGCATCTCGATCTGGCGTTGCGTGAAGGGCAGCTTTTCGCCAGCGGCCACGCGGATCTGCATCTGCACGATGTCGATGCCGCTGACCAGCTCGGTGACCGGGTGTTCGACCTGCACGCGCGTGTTCATCTCGATGAAGTAGAACTCGCCGTTTTCATAGAGGAACTCGAAGGTGCCTGCGCCGCGGTAGCCGATCTTCTTGCAGGCGGCCGAGCAGCGCTCACCCACCTTCTCGATCAGGCGGCGGGGGATGCCGGGTGCCGGCGCTTCTTCGATGATTTTCTGGTGGCGGCGCTGCATGGAGCAGTCGCGCTCGCCCAGCCAGACCGCGTTCTTGTGCTGGTCGGCCAGCACCTGGATCTCGATGTGGCGCGGGTGCTCCAGGAATTTTTCCATGTAGACCTGCGGGTTGCCGAAGGCGGCGCCTGCTTCGCTCTTGGTTGTCTGCACGGCGTGGATCAGCGCGGCCTCGGTGTGCACGACGCGCATGCCGCGACCACCGCCACCGCCCGCGGCCTTGATGATGACCGGGTAACCAACGCTGCGGGCGATCTTGATGATTTCTTTCGGGTCGTCGGGCAGGGCGCCTTCGGAGCCGGGCACGCAGGGCACGCCGGAGCGGATCATGGCCTGCTTGGCCGAGACCTTGTCGCCCATGATGCGGATGGACTCGGGCGTGGGACCAATGAAGGTGAAGCCCGATTGCTCGACGCGCTCAGCGAAGTCGGCGTTCTCGGAGAGGAAACCGTAGCCGGGGTGGATGGCCTCGGCGTCGGTGACTTCGGCTGCCGAGATGATGGCCGGCATGTGCAGGTAGCTCTGCGCCGAGGGGGCTGGGCCGATGCACACGGCCTCGTCGGCGAGCTTGACGTACTTGGCGTCGCGGTCGGCCTCGGAGTAGACGACCACCGACTGGATGCCCATCTCGCGGCAAGCGCGCTGGATGCGCAGGGCGATCTCGCCTCGGTTGGCGATGAGGATTTTCTTGAACATGGCGAAGCCCTCGCCTTATTCGATGACGAACAGGGGCTGGCCGTACTCGACGGGCTGGCCGTTGTCGACCAGGATCTTGGTGATGGTGCCGTCCTGGTCTGCTTCGATCTCGTTCATGATCTTCATGGCTTCGATGATGCAGACGGCCTGGCCGGCCTTGACTTGGTCGCCGACTTCGGCAAATGCCTTGGCGCCAGGGCTGGAGGCGCGGTAGAAGGTGCCGACCATGGGCGACTTGACCACGTGACCTGTCTCGGCCGGGGCTTCGGCTGCGGCAGGTGCGGCGGCCGCTGCGGGGGCGGCGGCGGCTGCGGGCGCGACCATGGCGGGCGCGGCGGCCACGGTCTGCATGACGACGGGCGCGGCACCGGCCTTGACGATGCGGACTTTGCCGTCGGCTTCGGTGATTTCGAGTTCAGACACGTTCGACTCGGAAACGAGGTCGATCAGGGTCTTGAGTTTGCGCAGGTCCATGGATGTTCTCCAGCGAGGTCGGCGAGCGGGTGGCGCTCGGGGTGAGCGGCAGGTGGGGCGTTCCGGGTGGGAAAGCTCAGCTGCCGGATGCAGGGGCCGTCGGCGGCGGTGCGCCGAGGCGATCGAGGGCGGCTTCCAGCGCGAGTCGGTAGCCCGCCGCACCCAAGCCCAGGATCACGCCTTCGGCGAGGTCCGAGAAATAGGAGTGGTGGCGGAAGGCTTCGCGCCGGTGGATGTTCGAGAGGTGCACCTCGATGAAGGGCAGCGCCACGCCGGCAAAGGCGTCGCGCAGGGCCACGCTGGTGTGCGTGAACCCGCCCGGGTTGATGATCACGAAGGAGGTGCCGTCCGTGCGGGCGGCCTGGACCCGGTCAATCAGGGCGCCTTCGTGGTTGCTCTGGAATGCCGTCAGGGCCGCGCCGCGGCGGGCGGCGTGGGCGCTCAGATCCGAATTGATCTGCTCCAGCGTGGTGGACCCATAGACCTGCGGTTCACGGGTGCCCAGCAGGTTCAGGTTCGGGCCATGGAGGACGAGGATGTGCATGCGTCACCGGGTGGGCCAGGGCGCCTCACCTGACAACGAGGCACGCAAGATCACCCGAGAAAATGAACGTAGCTGGATTTTACTTGCAATAGCCCGAAATTCTCGGTTTTTTGCCGGAAATGTTTCGGGTTGATCCGGACGCCTCAGGCGGGGGCCATGGCGCGGGCCCAGGTGGCCAGCTCGTCGAAGTGGGTGGCGCCCATCTTGCGGTGGCGGATGCGGCCCTGGGCGTCGATCAACACGGTGAAGGGCAAACCGCCTGCCGTGTTGCCCAGGGTCTGGGCCAGCTCGGTGCCGCCGAAGCCGGCCAGCGCGACCCCGAATCCTACCTGTACTTTGGTCAGGAATTCCTTGACCGGAGTCGGGCCGTCGATCGCCAGGCCCACGACCTGCCAGCCCGCAGGTGAGAACTCGCGGTGAAAGCGGTCGAGCTCGGGCATCTCCTTGACGCAGGGCGGGCACCAGGTCGCCCAGAAGTTCAGCAGCAGAGGCTTGCCTTGCAGGCCGACCCAGTTGAAAGGGGTGCCTTGCGGGGTGTCGAAGTGCACGTCCCAAAAGCCGGCGGGCAGCGGCTCGCCCGTGGCGACGTTGGGGTCTTGGGCCGGCGAGGCGCCTTGGGGCTGGGCGGGCGAAGCCCCGGCCCCAGCCTCGGTGCTGGCGTGGCGCTGCCAGCCCCACCAGGCGCCCGCTCCTGCTGCGGCGAGGCCCGCGGTGCCGAAGAGGGCCACGCGTCGGCTCACGCCCCGCTGGGAGGCAAGCGGACGCTCATGTTCGGCAAACAGGGGGTGTTGGGTCAAACGTTGTGGCATGTTCTGGGGGCGTTTCAGGTGTCGGCCAGCAAACGGCGCAGGGCGGCGAGGTCGCCGCGCTCGGTGCGGCCGCGGGCGTCGGGCTTGAGGGCGCCGCGCAAGTCGTCGGCGTCGAGGATGGTCAGGTGCAGGCCGATGGGCTCGCCCAGGGCTTCGCTGTCCACGGTCAGGCTCAGCCGATCCACCGTGCCGCCGCGCGGACCGGGTGCGCTGGAGACATCGTAGTCCACGCCCTTGCTGAGCAGCTGGATCTCGGCGGACTTGCTGTCGTCACAGTAGAGCTGCAGGTGGATGTCATTGAGGCGGGTGGCGGTGCCGCGCCAGACGGCGCCGCTCAGGTGGGGGCGAAAGTCGGCCAGGCGCTGCATCCAGAGGGCAGCGAGCTCGCGCAGCGCGCGCAACTCGGTGGGTTGGGTGTCGGCGCAAAAGACGCTGAGGTACTCGAACACCGCCTCTTCGAGGGCGTCGTTGCCAGGCAGCTCGGCGCGGGCGCCCAGGCCGAGTTGCTTGATGGCGCGGCGCTTGGCCGGGCCGTACTCCAGGCCCTCTTCGACAACGAGGCGCGCTGCGGTGGCGGCGATTTCCTGGGTGAGCGGGTTCATGGTTGGGCCTGTCGGGTCCGGTGGGGCGACTTGGCTGGCGTCGCGATGTGTCCAAAGGACCCTCGAGGGCGGGTTTCCACGTGTGAAGGGTTTCGCGAAGTGTCAGGCAGCTGACGATTGGAGCGCATTGAAACACAGGGGTTCGATGACTTCCTAGGGAAAACCAAAGCGAGGTCGATCGGGGGTGAATCGTGAGAATTGTTACACCCGCTGTCGCCGACCGAGGAAGCCCATGAACAAGACCCTGCCCCCATCCCGTGCACGCCGCGCGGTGTTTGTCAGCGCGATGCTCGGGACCTGCGTCCTGGCCGCATCGCCGATCGCGCAGGCCGCCGAGGCCAGCGCCACGCCACAGGTCACCGTGACCCAGATCGGCCAGGGCATCGAAGGTGCCGCCTGGGCCTTGGCCAACATCGCTTCGAACACGGCGCAGGCGGCGGCGAGTTTCGCCAAATCCGGCGTGGCGCCCGAGCCGGGTGACTACAACGCCTGGCAGCGCACCTGGAACCTGGTGTCGCCCCCCAAGGCCGATGTGCCGGTCAACCAGACCACCGACCAGCGCTTCGCCTATCCCCTGATTGCCACCCAGGGCGGTGGCACCAAGTCCGGCTACAACCCGCGGGCCTTCTACAAGTGGCAGCAGGTGAACCTGCCGGCTTCCACCGGTGCCCGCTGCGGCAATGGCTCGCCCTACAAGATCTTCGTCAACCTCAGCCCCAACACCCGCAACATCCAGATCTTCATGGAGCCGGGTGGTGTGTGCTTCAACTACGAGCAGTGCGCGGGCAAGACGGCCTGGGGTGCCTTCAACCCCGAGGGCGTGCCCGACAACTACACCAGCCTGTTGTCGTACACGAACGGCAAGCTCAACGTGTCGACCACGGGGGCGCTGGAGTCGCCGATCTACCAGCGCATCCCGCTGACCACGAACCAGCGCCTGAAGATGCAGGACTGGACGACCATCTACATGCCTTATTGCTCGGGCGACGTGCACCTGGGCGACAACACCAAGGTCTACACCAGCGCCGATGGGCAGGCCACGCGCGTGCAGCACTACTCGGGTGTGCAGAACGTGATGGCCACGCTGGGCTGGGCGCGCACCAACCTGCCACGGCCGGCGCAGGTCTTCCTGCATGGCCAGAGCGCGGGCTCGGTGGGCTCGGACGCGCAGAAGGTGGCGGTGCGCACGGTGCTCAACCCCAGCTTCCGTCAATTCAACATGCACGATTCGGGCTCGATGTACCCGGGTGACTGGACGAGCGCATCGCCGCAGGAAATGCCCAGCTCGGTCATGTACAAGCGGGTGGCTTCGGAGCTGTTCAACTTCGACGCGAGCAAGCCCGATGCGCGCACGCCGCTGCTGCTGGTCAAGCAGGCGCTGCCCGAGTTCAACTGGCGTGATTTCTCGAGCGTGCGCACGGCTTATGCCAACAAGTGGCCGCAGGACCGCACCCTGTATGTGCAGAGCATCACCGACCTGAACTTCAGCGGCTTCATGTACCAGGACAACCCGGGCATGTTCGAGGTCTCCGCTGCCGAGAACGGCGGCAAGGCCGGCTCTGCCCGCGCCTTCCTGTCGCAGCAAGGGCGCTTCACCACCGACCTGCACCTGCGCGACCTCGGTCGCATGCTGGCCCAGATCGATGGCATGGGGCCGAACACGGGCTACTTCTCGCCGAGCGGTCGCACGCTCAACGCCTCGCACTGCCTGACGGTCATCAACTACGAGAACACGACCAACCCGGACACCGGTCGCGACGTGGTTTCGGCGTTGCGCAACCTGGTGGACCTGAGTTCGCCGCCGGTGTTGCGCGAGCGTGCTTCGGACCCGTACTGGGGGCTGTACCAGCCGCTGGGCCCGGTCAACCGCTCTTTGCTGTCGCTGCTGATGCCTGACATGTTCACGCCGGTCAGCCAGTCGAACTGAGCGCTTTCTCTCCTGTGTTGTGCTTGCTCCGCGTCCTCCCCGAGGGTGCGGGGCTTTTTTCCTGCTGACATGAACAAACGAGCTGTGGTCGGGGGGCTGTGTCTGCTGGCAGCCCTCCTGGTTGGGGCGATGTGGTGGATGGGGCGCCAGGGTGCTGGTGGTGCGGCGGTGGCAGAGCGCGCCAATGCCGTGGCGGCGCCGTCGCCGTGGTGGGGCGCATCGGGTCCGGCCGCTGGTCTGCCGGGGACGGAGTTGCCCGCATCGGGCGCGCCGGACGCGGCCGAGTTCGCTCGCCTGAGGCAGGCTTACGAGCGCCTGTCGCCCGAAGACCGGGCTGCGGTGGACCAGGCGCGTGCCTACGAAGGTTTCATGGGCCGCATGCAGGCCCTGCTGGGCAGCGGCGGCGCCCGTGTGCTGAGCCAGTCCGAAGCCCTGCAGGTCATGGATGAGGTCGATGCCTTTCAGCGCGAGGACTACTACTCGCTGGCCCATGCGCTGCAGCTGAAGATGGCCATCGCGCGCATGGCCTGGCAGGGCGGAGAGCTCGATGGCAAGCTGGCTGCCATGCAGCAGCAGTTCGAGCGCGAGCACGCGGCGCTGGTGGCGAAGTCGGACCCGAGCAAGGATCCGACCTTCGTGGCCTTCAAGGCCGAGGAGTCCGCGATGATCGCGCAGGCGCGGCGCATGGCCGCCTTCCCGGACGGCCTCACACGTGACCAGTACATCATCCGCGAGAGCGAGAGGATCCGCGCGCGCCACTACCCGGACTGAACCGGCTCGATGCCACTGGGCAGCTTGTCAGCGTGGCAGCTTGGGCGTGCCGGGCCCCCGTCAGGCCGCTTCGATCCAGACCGGCACGGCGCTGAACGCCGCGTTGGCCGAGATGCGATCGGTCTGGCGGTCGTCCGTCAGGTCGTTGATGCTGGCGCCGGCGTGGGCGCTCGCCACCTGCAGCCGCACGCCTTGGCGATCGTGGCCCCAGCCGTGGGGCAGGCTGACCACGCCCGAGCGGATGTCGGGCGTGACGTGCACTGGCACCTGGATGCGGCCGGTGCGCGAGGCCACCGTCACGGTCTGGCCTTCGCTGATCGCGTGGCGCTGGGCATCTTCGGGGTGGATCCACAGCGTGCAGCGGGCCTTGCCCGACACCAGGCGTTCGCTGTTGTGCATCCAGGAGTTGTTGCTGCGCACCTCGCGCCGGCCGATGAGCTTGAGGGTCGGGCGGCCGGTGTCGTTCTCTGGCAGCGGGTTGGTGAAGGGCGCGATCAGTTGCGGCAGCTCGCGGCGGATGGCCGCAGGCATCAGGTCGATGCACTTGCCGCGCGCCTGCAGGGCCTTGCCCAGCGAAGGCTGGAGCGGGCCCAGGTCGATGCCTTCGGGGTGGGCTCGCAGCTTGTCCATCGTCACGCCGCGATTGGCCGCGCCCGATCGATTCAGGCCAATGGCCAGCAGGCGCTGGGGCGACAGGCGTTTCATCAGTGCACGCGAGAAAAGGCCGGTCAGCCGTGCGCGCACACCACCGCACTCGAGCGACCAGGCGCGGCGCGCGTAGCGTTGAGCCAGCTCGCTGTAGATCTCCCAGTCGTGCAGGGCGCCGGGTGCGCGATCGACGATGGCCTCGCTGTAGCGGGCCACGTTGCGCACGGCCAGGTGCAGGAAGACGAGGTCGTAGTGGTCGTGCTCGACGAAGCAGGTCGGCGGCAGGATGATGTCGGCGTGGCGCGTGGTCTCGTTGACGTAGAAGTCGATGGAGACCATGAAGTCGAGTTGCTCGAGCGCTTCGTCGAGCTGGCGGCCGTTGGGCGTGGACAGCACCGGGTTGCCCGCGGCCGTGACCAAGGCCTTGATCTGACCCTTGCCGGGTGTGAGCATCTCTTCGGCCATGACGGAGACAGGCAGCTCGCCGCTGAACTCGGGTGCGCCACGCACGCGGCTGCGCCAGGCGTCAAGGTGACCGGGGCCCATCAACTTCATCTGGATGAGGTTGAGGGCCGGGCTGGTCAGCAGCGCACCGCCTTCGCGGTCGATGTTGCCGGTCAGCAGGTTGATGACCTGGATGGCCCATTGGCAGACCACGCCGTGCGCCTGGGTGGACACGCCCATGCGGCCGTAGGCCACGCCGCCGCCTTGGCTTGAGGCGGCAGCCAGCTCGCGTGCGATGCGGCGGGTGGTGGCCGCGTCGATGCCGGTGTGGGCGGCGGTGGCTTCCGGGCTGAAGGGCGCGACGGCATCCCGCACGGCCTTGACCTGGTCGAGCAGGGGCTCGAGCGCGCCGGGCTGCGTGAGCTCTTCGCCGAACAGGGTGTGGATCAGGCTGAGCAGGAAGGCGGCGTCGCTGCCCGGATCGATGGCCAGGTGCTCGTCGGCGATCGCCGCGGTTTCGGTGCGGCGTGGGTCGACCACCACCAGCTTGCCGCCGCGTGCCTTGAGGGCCTTGAAGCGCGCGCGCACATCGGGCACGGTCATCAGGCTGCCGTTGGAGGCCAGCGGGTTGCCGCCCAGCACCAGCATGTACAGGGTGCGGTCGATGTCGGGGATGGGGATCGCGAGCTGGTGGCCATACAGCCAGTGCGCCACCACGTGGTGTGGCAACTGGTCGGCGGAAGTGGCCGAAAAGCGTGAGCGCGTTTTCAGCTGGCTCAGGAACAGGTGGCCGTGGGTGACGTTGCCCCAGTTGTGCACGTTGGGGTTGCCCTGGTAGACCGCCACGGCGTTGGCGCCGTGTTGCTCGCGCACCGTGGCCAGGCCCTCGACGACCATGTCGAAGGCCTGTTCCCAGCCGATGGGCTCCCAGCGGGTGACGCCACCTTCGACCACGCGGCGCACGGGCTGGCGCAGGCGGTCGGGGTCTTCGTGCAGGTCCTTGAGCGCAACCGCTTTGGGGCAGATGTGACCGCGCGAGAGTGGGTCGGCGTCGTTGCCTTTGACGCTGATGATGCGCGCTTGCGAGCCTTCGCCCTGGACCTGGAAAGTCAGGCCGCAGATGGCTTCGCAAAGGTTGCAAACGCCATGTTTGGTCGTGATGGGTGCGTCGGCAGCCGGCGCGGTGGGGGCATGGGCCATGAGGCGTCCTCGTGGTGGGATGACCCGAGATCATGCCAGCTTGTCCCCGGCTGCGTATCATCCGGGTTCACCCTGATTTCATCTGCGGCCGAGCCCATGCAACTGCAACCCAAACACGTTCAGCCCGTCGTCATGGCCGGCATCATGGCTTTCATCATGACGGCCTTCATCACCTGGCTGAACCTGGGATGGCGGCCGGACTTCCTCAAGCTCTGGGCGCGGGCCTTCGTGATCGCGTGGCCGGTGGCCTCGCTGGCGGCCTTTGTGGCCTCGCCGATCGCGCCCAGGATCACGCAGGCGATCTTGCGGTGGGTGAATTCGGCTCGGTGAGTCCGACGGTGTCGGGGGTTGGGGCTGCTTCGGTGTCTGCCGCTGCCGTGGCCCCGTCGGTGGGGGGCTGAGCAGCCTGTCGGCTCAGCCACTGCAAAAGCAGCGGCGCGGCCATCACCGACGCTTGCGAGGTGAGCCAGGGCAGGGCATGGGCCACGGCCCAGCGGATCAGGCGTTGGCGTTGTGACACCGCCAGGCCGCCTGCCAGCAAACCCGCTGCGACGCTGGCCCAGGGGTGTCGGGCGATCCAGTCGTCGGCCAGGCCCTCGGTGAACACGGTGTCCAGGAGTCCGGTGAGCTCGAGGTCGGAGGGCGCCTGGTTGGCGTGTTCGCCCGACTCATTGAGCCCGCCAGCGCAGCGCAGCACGAGCTGGGTCCGCGTTCGCTCGAGCTGCATCAAAGCTTCGGCGATGCGCGCGTCGGTGAGGGGTGTCATGGTGTCTCCTGCGGCTCGGCTTGGCTGGGCATCAGCCAGGTGGCGTCCAGTTGCCACTGTCGTTGCAGGTGCCGCAGCGGCGCAGGCGATGGGGTGGCACGCAAGGCGAGCACGCAAGCCAGGCAGCTTGCAATACTGAGCGCCGCAGGGGCCGACAGCAGCACCCATTGCAGCGGGCTCCACAGAGGCCCCAGCGCACCGGGCACCAGCGCCCAGGCCATCAGCAACAGTCCGATGAAGCCGATGGCCAGCCCACCGCTCACGAGCGCCCCGACGCTCAGCAGCAACCTCTTTTGCCACCCCTGCAGGGCCAGGGTCAGCTCGGCACTGGCGAGCTGACCGTAGGCGCGCAGGTGTTTCAGCGCGGCCTCAGGGTGACGCAGCGCGGCGTTGAGAAGAGGTGGCATGGCTTTGGCCTGGTGAAGCGGGTGGTGTGCCGCGGGTTCAGCGGCCTGGGTTGCTGCGGCCGCCGCTGGATGCACGGCGGTGGGCCATGTGGCTGGCAATGACCGCGACCGCTGCGCCGGCGGCCACCGCGATGAGCACCGACTTCAGCGGGTCACGTCGGATGCGGTCTGCCGTGTGGTCGGCGGCCAGCCTGGCCTTGTCCATCGCCATGGCGCTGGTGGCTCGGGCGATGTCGCTGCCTCGCTCGCCCAAATGCTTGACGCGGTCGATGGCCAGGTCGACCAGGCCTGGGGCGCGCTCGGCCAGGTGCTGCGCGCCGTTTTGCACCGAGCTCAGGGCCTGATCGGCTGCGTCGTGGGCCTGGTCCAGGGCGTTGCCTGCGGCGTCGGCGATGCGGTCGACCTGGCGGCTGGCGACCCGGCTGATTTCTTGGGCGGTCTGTCGGCTCATGGTGGGCTCCTTTGGGTGGATGGATGGGAGGTCAGCCTCGCAGCAGGTTCATGACGAACGATGCGATGGCCATGACCAGGAACACCACGAACAGGATCTTGCCGATGCTGGCTGCGCCGGACGCGAGGCCTCCGAAGCCGAACACGGCGGCGATCAGGGCGATGACGAAGAAGACGACGGCGTAGTGCAGCATGGCGGGCTCCTGAAGTGATGAGGCCTGGGCGCCAACCGTGTGGTGGGCGTTGGGTTCACTTTAGGAACCGAGGGGGCGCGGGCGTGAAGGCGCGCGGCTTGTTTGCGCGTCGGTCTCGGTGAGGCGTGTGTGTCGGACCAGGCCTACATGGCGCCGGATGCCTGAGCACCGAACGCCTGCGTCGGCTTGGCTTCGCCCGGGTCTGTCGGGATCAGGGGCAGCCTGGCCGTGATGCAGGTGCCATGACCAGGCGCCGAGCTCAGGGAGAGCTCGCCTCCAGAGGCCTCGACGCGAAAGCGCATGCCGCGCAGGCCGTGCCGTCCCAGCCTGGAGGTGTCGGGGTCAAAGCCGATGCCGTTGTCTTCGACGCTGACCACAGCGTGTGCGCCTTGTTCGAGCAGCCGCACGCGCAGGTGGGTGGCCTGGGCGTACTTGAGCGCGTTGGTGATCGCCTCTTGCACCACCCGGTAGACGGTGAGCTGGTCGTCTGCGGAGAGCGAGGTGGCTTGCAGGTCCTGCTCGATGTGCAGGCCGCTGACCTTGCCCGTGTCGTGCAGCAGCGCTTCGAGCGAAGCGGCCAGGCCCAGGGTGCGCAAGGATGACGGGCACAGGTCTTCGATGATGCGGCGCTTGAGCGCGATGCCCTGGTTGAGCGCGTCGGTCAGGTGGGTGACCTTGGGTAGCAACTCGGGCAGGTTCTGCTGGATGCGCGGACGCAGCACGGCCACGTCGAGCTTGGCCGTGGTCAGCAGTGCGCCGAGCTCGTCGTGCAGGTCACGGGCCAGGCGGGCTCGCTCGTCTTCGCGGGCGGTCTGCAGGTGACGAGCGAGGTCGCGCAGGTCGCTGGTGCGGCGTTGCACCTCCTGCTCCAAGCGGTCTTTTTCGTGCAGCAGCGAGGTGCGCTGCGCTTCACGCTCGATCATGAGCTGGCGGCCCTGGCGGATGAGCAGGATGAGGATCAGCAGGCTGAGCACCGTCATCGCGGCGATGCCAATGCGACCCAGCAGCAGCAACTCCTGGATGTCGTCCAGGCCTTGGGTCACCAGGCGATTGCGGTGCGCCATGTTGACGTCGAACTCGTCGCGCATGCGCTGCATGATTTCGCGGCCGATGCCGCTGCGCACCATGTCGATGGCGGCTTCGCGGTTGCCACTGTCATGCCTGCGCAGCACCTCTTGCATTTCGGCGAGCTTTTCGTCGAAGAGCTGATCGAGCTTGAGTTGCCTGCTTGGCAGGCTGGCTTCGCCGCTGGCGTGGTCGAGCGCATGGATCTCCCTGAGTGCCACGCGCACGTCGTTGCTGGCGCGAACGTAGGGCTCCAGGTAGTCTTGCCCACCCACCAGCAGGTAGCCGCGTTTGCCCGCCTCGGCATCGGTGACCCGCTGCATGGCGTAGGCCAGCGTCAGCCGCGCCTTGCCCATCTTGGCCAGCGTGCCGAGTTGCTCGCTCTGGCTTTGGTAAGCCAGCTCCGTGATCAGCAGCATGAAGGCCGCCGCCAGCACCGCCGCAGCGATGCGCCACATGTCCCCATGGGCGCCAAGGAGGAGTCGCAAAAGTCTTGAGTTCATGGCCTAGACTGGACAGATGATCCGAATTGGTTTGGTGGACGACCACATCATCGTGCGTGCGGGGCTCAAGCAATACCTGGGCGAGCAGGTTGACCTGCGTGTCACGGGGGAAGCGGGCAACGGCAAGGAAGCCCTGGAGCTGGCGCGCAGTGGCGAGGTCGATGTGCTGGTGATGGACCTGTCCATGCCCGACGAGGGTGGCGTCGATGCGCTGCTGGCGATCAAGGCCCGATTCCCTGACCTGCCGGTGCTCATCCTCAGCGGCTACCCTGAGCAGCACTATGCCACCCACTTGCTCAAGCAGGGCGCGAGCGGCTACCTCAACAAGGAGTGCGACCCGAGCGAGATCATCAACGCCATCCGCACGGTGTTCAGGGGGCGCAAGTACATCACCGCCGGGGTGGCGGAGATGCTGGCCAGCGGGCTCACGGCTCCCGCTGAAAAGCAGCCCCACGAGTTGCTCTCCGAGCGCGAGTTCCAGGTCTTCTTGCGCCTGGCAAAAGGCGAGACCGTGGGCGCCATGGCCGACAGCCTGGCCTTGAGCGTCAAGACCGTGAGCACCTACCGCACCCGGGTGATGGAAAAGCTCAGCCTGTCCACCAACAGCGACCTGACCTATTACGCGCTCAAGAACGGCTTGATCCAGTGAGTGAGAAGCCACCGCGTGCGTTCAGGCCGCACCGATCGTGCTGGCGAGTTCGCCGCAGTACGCGATGAGGTCTTCCAGCTCACTCGATTTGTCGAAGACCCGGTCCGCATCCAGCGCCAGGCAACGCTGGCGGATGGCGTCGGTGGCGTAGTTGGTGAGCACCACCTTGTGCACGTGCGGGGCGTGGCGCCGCGCGGTGACCAGCACGTTCAGGCCGATGCCCGATTTCAGGAACACGTCCACGATCATCAGGTCACAACCCGACGGGTGGTTGTGGATCCAGGTGGTGGCGCTTTCTTCGTCGGCGGCCGTCCCCACGACCTGAAGCGGCAACACCTGCTCCAGGGTGTCGATCAGGTTGTGCAGGATGATGGGGCTGTCTTCGACGATGAAACAGCGCAGTGGTGGGGGTGTGCTGGGCATGTTACCGATTGAATCGGAAACGCAGGCGCGCGCGTGTAGGACTTGTCCGACACGCGCGCCGTGCGAGCCACCCGATTTCACCGGGTGGCAACTGGGAGGGGTGATCAGGCGATCAACCGCGCACTTCCAGCGAGTTCTTGACGGAGCGCACGCCCTTGACTTGCTGAGCCAGTTCCTGAGCGCGGGTCTTCTCGGCGCTGGACTTGGCAAAACCCGAGAGGATGACCTCGCCGCCCAGTGTCTCGACGCTGATGGCTGTCGCGTCCACGGACTTGTCTTCCACGAACCTGGCCTTGACCTTGGCGGTGATGGTGGCGTCGTCGATGTATTCACCGACCGTTGATTGCTCGCGGGAGACAGCGCAGCCCGGCAGCGAGGTCAGCGATGCGGCAGCGGCCACGGCGGCAATGAGCATTCGGTTGAGTTGCATGTCATTTCTCCTTGATGCCCTGTGGGGCTTGCGTGAAGGGGCTGGCTGCCCCGGTGGAGAAATGGTGCTTGCGCTGCCGTCGGCAACTTGTCGGACTGGCGCGTGTTGCCGTGTAGGACAAGGCCCCGACAAGGCCTGATTTGCTCGCGAGTGGGCTCAGCGTCGGCGCGCGATCAAGCGCCAGCCTGCCAATCGAGCCTTGACGTGGTGGGTGACGGCGTTCGTCATCCCCATGCAGGGGTGCTCGACCAGGTGAAAGGCCGCCCATGCCAGGGCGATGAGCACGGGGGTCAAGGCCGTGAGCCACCCCCAGTGTTGGGCGACCGTGAGCGTTGCGGCCTGATCCGATCCGATCAGGAAATGCACCGAGCCCCACAAGATCAGGCCGTGCAGCAGGTAGATGCCGTAGGCCAGGTCCCCGAGTGCGCGCGAGGTGCGCGAAACCAGGGCGCCGAACAGCGTGTTGCCAGCAGCGACCAGCGTGAAGGCGATGGCGAGCGCCAACATCGGCCGCCACTCGCGGACCTGGTGCGTGGCAAGCAATGCCACGGCCAGCGCAACCCCCGCGCCCACCGACCCCATGCGACTGCGGGCCAGTTGTTGGACCCAGGCTTGCTGGCTGACCCAGGCCGACAGGCCCCCGATGGCGAACGCCCGGAGCATCCACGCGTCCTTGTGGTGGGCCCAGATGGCCCACGCAGCCAGGAATGTCGCTGCCGCCATCCACCAGCGGGCGTCACGCCTGAGCAGCAAGGCCAGGGTGGGCAGCAGCAGGTAGAACATCCACTCCAGCGGCAGCGACCATGTCACACCCGAGGTCATCAGGTTGGTTTGTTCGACGCCGTTGAGATCGGCTGCACCGCCGATGGTGAAGAACAACCAGTGCAGCAAAGCCCGAGCGAGCGCCTGCGGGCTGGTTTGCAAGGTCCAGTCGGTGAGCGCGCCGCACAGGGTCACCACCCCAAGCACTGCGATCAGGTAGAGCGGCGTCAGCCTCATCACACGAGAGACATAAAGCCGTGTCCAGTCGATCGCTTGGCCTCGCTTGTCGAGCAACTTCCCGACGAAGAGGAAGGCGGTGATCATGAAGAACAGCGACACGCTGGCCTGCCCCAACTGGTTGAACAGGTTGGTGGACGGGGCCTCCCATCGCCCGGTTCTCAGGTAGCCGTGCCAGATGACGCCGTGGTGCAGGAACACCGCCAAGGCCAGGTGGCCCCGAAGCCCGTCGATGCTGGCGTTTCGGCCTGGCTGGGCGGGTTCAGGCGTGCGCCACAACTTGCCCAGGACCCAGATGCTGAGCCAGGCCAGCAAGCAGGGCCCGATCACCCAGGCCGGGTGCTGCTCGCTCATTCGCGGCGCAGGGCCGGGAACAGGATGACGTCGCGGATGTTGGGCGCGTCGGTCAGCAGCATCATCAGGCGGTCGATGCCGATGCCGCAGCCGCCGGTCGGGGGCAGGCCGTACTCGAGCGCGCGGATGTAGTCGGCGTCGAAGTACATGGCTTCTTCGTCGCCGGCGTCCTTGGCACTGGCTTGCGCGGCGAAGCGGGCGGCCTGCTCTTCGGGGTCGTTCAGCTCGGAAAAGCCATTGCCGTACTCGCGGCCGGTGATGAACAGCTCGAAGCGCTCGGTGATGCCGGGGTTGGCGTCGGAGGCGCGCGCCAGCGGGCTGACTTCAACGGGGTAGTCGATGATGAAGGTCGGCTGCCAGAGCTTTTCTTCCACCGCCGCTTCGAACAGGCCGAATTGCAGCTCGGCCAGGCTCCAGCGGGCTGGCGGCTCTTCGCCCAGTTGCTTGAGCTTGGCGTGCAGCACGGCGGCGTCATCGGCCTCGGCCGGTGTCAGGCCGGCGTGCTTGACCAGCGAGTCGCGCACCGTCAGGCGCTCGAAGGGAGATTCGAGATCGACGTCCTTGCCGCCGTAAGTGAGCTTGGCCGTGCCGACGGCGGCCATCGCCGCGTGGCGCAGGATGCTCTCGGTGAAGTCCATCAGGTCGCGGTGGTTCCACCAGGCCGCGTAGAACTCCATCATCGTGAACTCGGGGTTGTGCCTGACTGACACGCCCTCGTTGCGGAAGTTGCGGTTGATTTCGAACACGCGCTCGAAGCCGCCGACCACCAGGCGCTTGAGGTAGAGCTCAGGCGCGATGCGCAGGAACATCTCCTGGTCGAGCGCGTTGTGGTGGGTGGTGAAGGGCTTGGCGTTGGCGCCGCCAGGGATGGGGTGCATCATGGGCGTTTCGACTTCCAGGAAGCCGTTGTCGACCATGAAGGCGCGGATGGAGGCGATGGCCTTGCTGCGGGCGATGAAGCGCGAGCGCGAGTGCTCGTCGACGATCAGGTCGACGTAGCGCTGGCGGTACTTCTGCTCCTGGTCGGTCATGCCGTGGAACTTGTCGGGCAACGGGCGCAGGGCCTTGGTCAGCAGGCGGATGCCGGTGACCTTGATGGAGAGCTCGCCCGTCTTGGTCTTGAACAGCGTGCCTTCGGCGCCCAGGATGTCGCCCAGGTCCCAGTGCTTGAAGGCGTTCAGGGTTTCAGCGCCGACGTTGTCGAGCGTGACGTAGACCTGGATGCGGCCGGTGGCGTCCTGCAGGGTGCCAAAGCAGGCCTTGCCCATGACGCGCTTGAGCATCAGGCGACCACCGACGATGGCCTTGACCGCCTGGGCTTCGAGGGCCTCGGGCTCGGTGCCGTCGTGGGCGGCGTGCAGGGCTGCAGCGCGGTCGGCGGGCTTGAAGTCGTTGGGGAAAGCCACGCCCTGGGCCCGGATGGCGGCCAGTTTCTCGCGGCGCTCGGCCACCAGTTTGTTGGTGTCGACCTGAGGCTCGGTGGAAACGGCGTCGGGGTTGGCGCCGGCTTGGGCGGGGTGTTGGGGCGTGGTCATGTGCTGGCTCGGGTGGGGGGCGCTGCCGAAAACCGGTGTCACCGGTCTCGCGCCCCGAACCCGCTATTGTACGAACTTGCCGTCCCCTCGGGGCGGGGCCCGGCTGGTGCTCGCGCGGCAGGGCTGATCACGCCGACGCGCAACCTGTGCGCAGGTCCATTTCGTGGGTCCAGGCCGAGGGGCCCTGGTCGTGCAGCAGCCAGCATGCCTGGGCGATGGCATCTGGGTGGGTGTCGCCGGCGAGTGGGGAATCCATCACCACGTGCGCCACATGCACACGCTGCGGCCCGAAGGCGCGGGCCATGGACTGGCTGAGCGCGCGCAGGCCCGCGCTGGCCACCGCCTGGCTGGCGCTGAAGGCGCTGGGGTCAAGGCGTCGCACGGCCTGCGCGTCGGTGACGCCAGCGTGGTGCCCGAGGTAGATCAGCGTGCCGTGTCGCTGGGGGCGCATCGCACGGATCGCCGCTTGCCCGACACGCAGGCCGGCCAGGCAATGGCTGGCCCAAGCGGCCTGCCAGGCCGAGGCCGGGGTGTGCAGCGCGGATCCGCCTGGCGCGGGGTCGCCTGCGAAGACCACGAGGCTGAGCGGTCGCCCGGGTGGGCGGCGCGTGGCGAGCAGGGCATCGGGGTCGGGCACGTGTGCGTCGTGGTGTTCGAAGGCCATGCCTCGGGCCTGGGCTTGGTCTCGCAGCAAGTCGGCCAGGGCCAGGGCGCCAGGTGGGGCGAACAGGCAGACGCGGCCGTGGGCAGGGGCATCAGCGGGTGCGGTGTGGGGTGGGCTCGGCATGGTCAGAACGGCTCCTGATGGGGGCGCAGGTCGATTTCATGGGTCCAGGCCCCCGGGGGCTGTTGGTGGAGGGCCCAGTAGCTGCGGGCCACTTCTTGAGGTGCCAGGCGCCCATCGCGCTTGAGCAACCAGCTGAGCAGGGCACCGAGGCCGAAGAAGGCTTGCCGTGCCCGATCGCCCTTGACCACGCCGTCGATGACGACGTGCGCCACGTGCACACCCTGAGGTGCGAGCTCGTGTGCCAGGCAGGCGGTGAAGGCCCTGAGCGAGGCCTTGGCAGAGGCGAAGGCGGCAAACAGCGGTTTGCCCCGCATGGAGGCGGAGGCCCCGGTCACCAGGATGCTGCCCCGACCCCTGCGCACCATGCGTTGGCCGGCGGCCTGGGCGCACAAGATGCCGGCCAGCGCTGTCACGCGCCAATTGCCTTCGAAAAAGCGCGTCGAGGTGCTCAGAAGGAGGCGCGGCATGTTGAGGTAAGCGGCGTTGAAGGCCACGAACTCGGGCACGTGTCCGGAGGCGTCGATGGCTGCGAACAGCGCATCGATGGCGTGCGGCTCGGCGAGGTCGCAAGCGTGCACGTGTGCGACCCCACCGGCTTGCCGGATGGCTTCGGCCAGCGCCTCCAGCTTGGTGGGGGTTCGACCCACCAGGAAGACGGGCAGGCCTTGTTGGGCGCAGTGCAAGGCGGTGGCGCCGCCGATGCCGGCGATGCCGCCGATGCCGGCGATGACGATGACGATGACGATGGCGCAGGGCCTGGGCGAGTCAAGGGGGTGGGCTGGGCTCATGGGCGAACTGTAGTGAGCCGGACCCCGCCTGACGAACGATCATTGCTTGAGCACCGTGAAGGCGATGTTGAGCATGCGGCGGGTGGCCGGGTTGCCGTGTGCGCGACAATCCCGGCCATGCCGACTTCGCCTCCTTCTCGCCCCCCTGTTGCCGACTCGCGTTCGGCTGCCCTCAGGGGTTGGGTGCAGTCCCAGGTGGCGGCGGTGCCCCGGGCGGCGCTGGGCAACCTCGTCGCCAAGCTGGCCATCGTCGGATTGGGTCTGGCCATCACCGTGATGGTGGCGCGCATGGGGCCGAAAGTGCAGGGCGCGTTCGCCTTGTTCGTGGCGGTCGAATCGGCCTTGCTGACGCTGTTCTCCGGGCTCGGCCTGTGGCTGGCTCGGCAGGTGTCTCGGCAGGTGGCGGGTCAGGCGTGGCCGGCCCTGCCCATGTTGCTCGGTGTGTTGCGGGCGGCGGTGTTGTTGGGTGTGTTGGCGGCTGTGGGGCTGCTGGCCGCGTCGTGGCATGCGCAGACGCTGCCTTATTCGCAGTTGTGGCTGCTCGCCTTGGGTGCGCCCTTTTTGCTGCTGGTGCCGACGGCCACCGGGCTTTGGTTGGGGGAGGGGCGCATGTGGCCCATCAACCTCGCGCAGGTGGCGGCCCCGGCGCTCGTGCTGGCTGGATTGCTGGGCGCAGGTTGGTTGACCACCGACTACGTGGGTCGGGCCCCGGTGGTGGTGATGGTGTTGATTGCGTGGGTCAGCGGCAAGGCCGTCGTCGCCCTGCTGACGGCCCTGGCCGCTTTGCGCCACGCCAGCCAGCGCGACGATGCCTGGCAGGGGCGTTGGCAGGCATCGCCGAGTTGGCGTGAGGAGTGGCGCTTTGTCGCGACCATCGGGGTCACCAACGTCATCAGCCTGTTGAATTACCGCGCGTCCTTGTTCCTGGTGGAGCGTTTCCATGGCCTGGAAGCCGTGGGCACCTACTCGGTGGCCGTGACGGTGGCGGAGTTGCTGTGGTTGTTGTCCTCGTCGGTGACGGTGTCGCTGTATGCGCGCATCGGACACCCCGAGCGCGCGGTCGCTGCGGCCACCACGGTGCAGGCGGTGCGCATCAATGTGCTGGCCACCCTGGCAGCAGCACCAGTGCTGCTGCTGGGGGCCTGGTGGGCGGTGCCATGGGCCTTGGGTGAGCCTTACCGGGCGTCGCTGTGGCCCCTGTTCGCGCTGTTGCCGGGGGTGGCGGCCTACGCAGCGGCCTCGAGCTTGTCGGCCTTCTACACCAACCACCTGGGGCGGCCTCACCTGTCGGGGATGATCGCTGCGCTGTCCTTGCTGCTCAGCGTGGGCCTGGGCCTGTGGTGGGTGCCCATGTGGGGGGCGATCGGTGCGGCGGCGGCGTCCAGCCTGGGCTACATCGGGGCCATCGGCGTGGCCTACACCGTGTTCCTGAAGCAGGCCGGCCTGCCGCTGCGAGCAATGTGGGCCCGCAACACAGCTGCCTGAGTGGCGGCCCCAGCGTGCAAGCGCTGCGTTGGGTGTGCTTGCCTCACACAGATCAACCGCAGGCGGCGGTCTGGAGGGGAGCGGTCTGTCGGTGCCGTTGCGCCATGTCTGCCACCACCTGCGCGACCTCCTCAGGCCGACTCAAGGGCGCCCAGTGCGTCGCGTCGACCTCGCTGCGGCTGGGCTGCTGGCTCCAATCGGCACAGCCCTCGAACACCCTCGGGGGCAGGAAAGGGTCGCGCGTGGCGATCAGGGTGTGAACCGGTATCGGCGTGCGCTGCACGGGTTGTGGCCGCAGCACCTGCTGGAACAGGTTGGCCCGGTAGATGCCCAGGTAGCGCACGGCATCGCCCTCGACACCGGGGTGCACCGGCAGCCGAACGCCTTCCAGCCTCGCGACCATCTGCCGGAAGGTCCACAGGCCCAGCCCGGAGCGCCACATCAGCGTGGGCAGCACCGGCATGGCAAAAAAGCCCATCAGGCCGTTGCTCACCAGCATCTGGTGGAGCACCTGTGCGAGCCGGCTGGGGGTGGGCCGAGACAGGCGTTGCCGCACCCAGTGCCCAACCTGGTTGAGGCTGGGGGCCATCGTCGTGAAGCTGGCGATGCGGGTGGCGCTGCGCGCATCGAACAGCGCGTCCCAACCGCACAGCCCGCCCCAGTCGTGGCCCGCGAGGTGAACCTTCTGTCCCGGGCTGAGCTGGTCGATGACGGCAAACAGGTCGTCGATGAGTGGGCCATAGCGATAGTGCTGTGTCCCTTGCAAGGGCGTCGAGTGCCCGCAGCCGCGCATGTCGTAGGCGATCACGAAGTGGTCTTTTGACAGGCGCTGCGCCACGCCTTCCCACAGCAGGGCGCGGTCCGGGAAGCCGTGCAGCAGCACGATGGTTTCTCGCGGGGCGGCGGCGCTGGGCCGCTGGCCCCAGGTGTGCACCGCCAGCGCGACGCCGGCGAGCGTGGTCACCGTGGTGGTGTGATGCTGGCTCATGCGTGCTCCCGGGTGGCTTGACCGAGCACCGCGTGCAGCATCGCCACAAAGAGCAGGCCCGATCCACCTGCGGTCGCCAGCAGGTGCACGTGACCGCCTTCGACGTAGCCGGTGGGCCAGCTCACCGAGCTCAGCGCCCACAGGTTGAAGGCGGCCAGCGCGGGTGCAGGCAGCAGGCTCATCAGCAGGACCAGGCTTTCGCGTTGCGGGCCCACCGAGCCGGCCGACACGCGCATGGCGTGCACCAGGGCCAGGCCCAGCAGCAAGCTGCCCTCGACCGCGTAGAAGGTGCCACCGGTGAACCAGGCCTTGTCGGGTGCCAGGCCGATTCGCCAGCCCACCACCAGGCAGATGCCGGCGGCCAGCAGGGAGCCCGCCACCACCGTGGCCGTGCCCAGGCTCCAGCCTGAGGCCGCGTTCACCGACGTGGTTCGGAGTCCGCTGATCAATTGACCCAGACCCGTCAGCAAGGCCGCCCCCAGGGCGATGGCGAATGCGGCCCCCAGGCCCGGTGTGGCCGACCAGGCGAGTGCTTCGCGGGCCACCAGCGCAGGCGTCATCAGGCCGCTGGCCCCAGGCAGGCTGGCCAGACCAATCTGCTCGAAGCCGCCGCCCCAGGCCAGGGTCACGACCGCCGTGGCGGCTGCGGCCAGCGCCCACCACAAGGGCGTGGCGAGCAGGAACAGGCGTGCAGCTGCTTCGGCCATGGGCGACGCGGCGCGGCGGCGCACCTGGGCTTGTCGGTTGGCCCAGATCAGGCCCAGGCCGATCAGCAGGCACTGCGGCAGCATGAAGCCCAGCGTCACCAGGTTCAGCGTTTCCTGGTCGATGTGCGGCCAGGCCCAGGCGGTGAACACCCAGTTCAGGCGCAGCATGGGCGCCACCAGCAGGCAGGCGAAGGACAGGGCCATCCAGCCCATGTGCTCGTGGATGCGACGTTGACGCAGCGCTCGGATGGCCAGTGCGATGGACGCGATGGCGCCGAAGCCGAAGATCCACAGCGCGACAAAGCCGGTGAGGTGGGTGTAGAGGTGCTGGGGTGGCGTCAGGCCCAGGTAGATCAGCGACAGCAGCACCGACACCGGCGCGGTCAGCACGTACAGGCCCCCGATGAGCCGGTGCACCTTCATGTGCTCGCGCCGCAGCCAGGGCCAGAACTGCAGGCCACCAAAGAGCATGCAGAACACACCCAGGAAGATGTGGCTGGTCAGCAGCAGCTGGTTGATTTGGGGCATCTGCCCCAGGTAGAGCCCGTGCTCGGGCAGCTTCGAATCCAGGAATCGGCGCTCGTCGGTGGCCGCCGTCAGGCCAGCCAGCTCCGGGCTGAACGCCTTGACCTGCGAGGGGTCACCGCTCTCGCGCAGGTCCTCGAGTTGCTCGGTCGTGTACGCGCGACTGGGGTCGGCCTGCAAGGTCGGCAGGTAGCGGTGCCAGCCTTCGTTGAGGGCGATCCACCCGGTCAGCGCCATGGTCAGCGCGATCAGCAGGATGTAGGCCGTGGCCCAGGGGCCGGTGCCCGGTCGGGCGCGAGGAGTCTGCAAGGTGTCGGAAGCCATGGTCAGCAGGGGCACGAGGCCGGGAGGATGTCGGGCGGACTGTCTCAGTCGTGGCCCCCGCTGACAAACGATGATTCCTGCTGGACGGTTAAGTGGGACTTAACCGTCGTCACCCACCTCGGCGCGGATCCAGTCAAAGGCCTGTGCCAACAGCGCTTCCTTGCCGCCATGGACACGTGAGACGAACCAGGCTGGATCAGGCAATGCAACAGGCGGCACCACGCACACCAGCTTGTCTGGCTGGATCAGGCGGGCCTGCACTTTCGCGGACGCAGGCAGCAGGCACAGCGCCAGTCCCAGGCCTTGTTCGGCCGCCTTGAGCGCTGACAGGTCGGAGTCCAGCACCAGGTCGGCCCGCCGGGGCAGCTCGTCGCGGCCCAGGAAGTGGGCGGCAGCGCGCCAGTCCAGGGGGGCTTCGCGGGGGTGGATCAGGGTGTGGCGGGCGAGGTCGTCGATGCCGTGAACGGGCTGGCGGGCCAGCAACTGTGGCGAGGCCACGATGGCGGCCACGCAGCGGCACAGCGGCTGCGCTTGCAGACCTGGCCAGGGCCCTTTGCCGACGCGGATGGCGGCGTCGATGGGCTCACGCTCGAAATCGACGAAGTCCATGCGCGCATCCAGGCGGATGCTGACGTCGGGGTGCTGGGCCTGGAACGCCGCCAGCCTGGGGATCAGCAGCTCCTGCGCCACCAGCGGGGTCATGCTCAGGCGCAGCACAGGGCGCGTGTGGTGGTGCAGGAGGTCGGCGTGCCCTTGCCGGTACTGCTGCAGCATGCGCGAGACCAGCTCGGCGAACTGCCGTCCGGCGTCGGTCAGCTCCACCCGGCGGGTCAGGCGAAGGAACAGCGGCAGGCCCAGGTGCGATTCCAGCTGTCGGATCTGCTGGCTGACGGCGGCGGTGGTGACGTGCAGCTCGGCGGCGGCCTTGCTGAAACTCAGCAGGCGGGACGCGGCTTCGAAGGCCGGGAGCAACTGGAGTGGGGGTGGGCGCTGCATGGTGTCAAGGTGGTGGGCGCGAGTCTAAGCGCCCCTCGTGGAATCGGGGACAATGCGGGGCCATGTCTGCCCTGATCCAGAAACTCAAACGCCCCCTGGTGCGCGCCGCTGCGGCGTTCACCGGGCCGCGCATGGTGTACGGCTGGGGCAACCCCGATGGCAGCTGGTGCGCCAGCACCCGTGTGAGCACCCACACCTGCCTGGAAGGCCTCGAAGGGCTGGTGTTGCAAGACCACGTGTTCGTGGGCCACTTCAACCGGCTCGATGGCTCCAACGGCCTGCTCATCGAAGAAGGTGTGCAGGTCACCAATTACGTGTCCATCCTCAGCCACTCCAGCCACCGCTCGGTGCGGGTCATGGGGCGGCGCTACCTGGGTGAGCCGCAGCCGGTGGGCTACATCCGCAAGGCCACGCGCATCGGGGCCTACAGCTTCATCGGCCCGCACAGCGTGGTCGCGCCCGGTGCCCAGATCGGCAAGGGCGTGATCGTGCAGGCCTACAGCTTCGTCTCCGGCGTGGTGCCCGATTTCGCCATCGTGGGCCCCGAGGCCCACGGCAAGCCGGCGGTGGTGCTGGGTGACAGCCGGGAGCTCGATCGTGCCCTGCTGCAGCGTCACCCCGAGCTGCACGCCATCTACGCCCAGTGGGCCGGCAAGGATCACCTGCGCCGCGCGCTCGACGGCCAGGTGGCGCCGGGCGACGAGAACCGTTCCGTCTCCGCATGAACAACTGCCCGACCCGCATCCTCTTCTTCGCCGACGCGGCCAGCGTGCACACGCGCCGCTGGGTTCAGGCCGTGGCCGACCGGGGCGGCGAAGCCGTGGTCATCACCCGCCAGCCGGCCGAGGTGCCGGGCGCGAAAGAGGTCATCGCCATCCGACCGGGCAGCGACAAGCTGGGCTGGTTCGCTGCCTTGCCCGAGGTGCGCCGCGTGGCCCGCGAGGTCATGGCGCGCTTTCAGCCAACCCTGGTGCACGGCCACTACGTGACGTCGTACGGCCTGTGGGCGGCGGCCTGCGGTCTGGCCTTGCCAAAGGTGCTCACCGCCTGGGGCAGCGACATCCTGGTCACGCCGCGCGAAAGCCGGCTGATGCGACTGGTCGTGGCCTGGTCGCTGCGCCGCGCCGACCTGATCACGGCCGACTCGATGGACATGATCGACGAGATCGCGCAGTACCACCCCTCGGCGCCTTGCCACCAGATCCTGTGGGGCGCGGACACCGACCTGTTCACGCCGCTGGACTCCGCCGGCAAGCCCGCGAGCTTCGACATCGTCAGCCTGCGCAGCTGGGAGCCGAACTACAACATCGACGTGATCGTCAACGCCTTCGCGCGCTTCGTGGCCGAGCGGCCCGATTCCGCCGCGCGCCTGCACCTGCTGGGCGGCGGCAGCCTGCAGGGCGACATCGAGCAGCAGGTCAAGCACCTGGGCCTGGTCGACCAGGTGGTGTTCCATGGCCGCGTGGGTGACCGCGCCATGGTCGAGGCCATCCAGCAAAGCCGCGTGTCGGTGTCGGTGCCCACCTCGGACGCGACCTCGGTGTCGGTGCTCGAGTCGATGGCCTGCGGGCTGCCGATCGTGGCGTCCGACCTGCCAGCCAACCGCCAGTGGATCGACGAGCGAGGCGGCTGCATCGTGCCTGTGCGCGACGCCGAGGCGCTCACGCAAGCCTTGCTGAGGCTGCACGACCACCCCGAGCAGACGGCGCAGATGGGCCCGCACAACCGCGATCGCATCGAGCGAGATGCGTCCAGGCGCGGGCAGATGGACGCCATGTGGCGCCACTACCAGAAGCTGCTGCAGCCTTGCGACCTGCGCATGCAGCGCAAGCGCGCGGTCAGCGGTTGAGGTCGGGCATGAGCACCGTCAGTTTCGCTCAGCCTGCTGCGCCTCGGCGCGTGTCCGTCATCGTGCCCTGCCGCAACGAGGTCGAGCACATCGTGCCCTTTTGCCAGAGCGTGGCCGCGCAGCGCCTGCCTGAAGGCTGGACGCTGGAAGTGTGGATCGCCGACGGCATGAGCAACGACGGCACGCGCGAGCGCTTGAGCGCCTTTTGCGAGGCCATCAACGCAGGTCAGCACGCGGGCCGGGGCGAGCACCAGGGCGAAAAGGCCATGCACTTTTCGATGATCGACAACCCTGGGCGCATCGTCTCGACCGGTTTGAACCGCTGCATCGAGCGCGCCACGGGCGAGTTCATCGTGCGCCTGGATGTGCACACGGTTTACGCCGAGGACTACATCGCGCAGTGCCTGGCCACCTGGCAGGCCACCGGCGCCGACAACGTGGGCGGCCCCTGGCGGGCGCAAGGTGGCGATGGCCCCCAGGCGCGTGTGCAGCGTGCCGTTGCGGCGGCCTTCCAGTCGAAGTGGGTGGCAGGCGGGGCCTTGTCTCGTGACCTGGCCCACAACGGCGAGGCCGACACCGTTTACCTGGGTGCCTGGCCGCGCAGCACCTTCGAGCGCTTCGGTGGTTTCGACGAGAACCTGGTGCGCAACCAGGACGATGAACACAACCTGCGCATCCACCGAGGTGGTGGGCGCATCTGGCAGTCGTCGTCGATCCGTTCGGTCTACTTCCCGCGCAGCAGCAAGGGCGATGTCTTTCGGCAGTACCGCCAGTACGGCTACTGGAAGCCCTTCGTGATGAAGAAGCATGGCCAGGCCGCCGCGCTGCGTCACCTCATCCCTGGCCTGTTCGTGGCCGCGTTGCTGCTGTGTGTGCTGCTGATGATCGCGGGATCGGCCGTGGCCCTGTTGATCGAGCCTGGCCAGAATTACCGCCTGGGGGCGCTGTGGGTGTCGACCGTTGGCACCGCCGGCCTGCTGGGGCTGACGCTGCTCTATGGCTCGGCCGTGCTGGCCGTGAGCTGGCGCATCGCCGGTGAAGCCGGGCGCGAGCTGTTCTGGCACCTGCCCGATGTGATCGCGGCCTACCATTTCGGGTACGGACTGGGCTCGCTCAGCGGGTGGCTCGATGCCTTGCTGCGCGGCAAGCCCGACCCGGCGTTCGGCCGCCTGACAAGGTGAGTGGCCGAGGCCCCTTTGCCGTCCATTCAGCCTCTTTCGCCGCCGCCTTTTCTGCACCCCCTTCGCCCCCTGACCTGCCCATGAGCACCGACAACAAGCCCGCCTTCCTGCCCTTCGCCCTGCCTGAAATCGGCGAAGAAGAAATCGCCGAGGTCGTCGACACGCTGCGCTCGGGCTGGGTCACCACCGGCCCCAAGGCGCGCAAGTTCGAAGAGGCGTTCGGGGCCTTCCTGGGTGAGCCCGGGCTGCATTGCATCGCCGTGAACTCGGCCACCGCCGGCCTGCACCTGGCGCTCGAAGCGCTGGGCATCGGTCCGGGCGACGAGGTCATCACCACCACGCACACCTTCACGGCCACGGCCGAAGTCGTGCGCTACCTGGGCGCCGACGTCAAGCTGGTGGACATCGACCCGGCCACGCTCAACATCGACCTGGCCCAGCTCGAAGCGGCCATCACGCCGAAAACGAAGGCCATCATGCCGGTGCACTATGCCGGCCTGGCGGTGGACATGGACGCGGTGCAGGCCATCGCGCGAAAGCATGGTGTGAAGGTGGTCGAAGACGCGGCCCATGCGCTGCCCACCACCTGGCGCGGCAAGCTGATCGGCTTGCACGACAGCGACGCCATCGTCTTCAGCTTCTACGCCAACAAGACCATGACCACCGGCGAAGGCGGCATGCTGGTCACGCGCAACGCCGAGCTGGCCGCGCGTGCCAAGGTGATGCGCCTGCATGGCATCAACCGCGATGCTTTCGATCGCTTCACGGCCAAGGTGCCGAGCTGGTACTACGAGATCGTGGCGCCTGGCTTCAAGTACAACCTGACCGACATCGCCGCGGCATTGGGCCTGCACCAACTGCAGCGCATCGAGGGCTTCCAGCACAAGCGCGAACACCTGGCGGAGCGCTTCGACGCGGCGTTGGCCGACCTGCCGCTGGTGCTGCCTCCACGACCCGTGCATGCTGGTGACCGGCATTCGTGGCACCTCTACGTGGTGCGCCTGAAGGACGACGCCGGCATCACACGTGACCAGCTCATCGAGCAGCTCTTTGCCGATGGCATCGGCGTGAGCGTGCACTACATCCCGCTGCACCTGCACCCCTACTGGCGCGACCGCTATGGCCTCCAGCCCGAGCAATTCCCGCACAGCCAGTTGGCGTACGAGCGCATGGTCAGCCTGCCGCTGTACACCCGCATGACGGATGCCGACGTGGACCGCGTGGTGGCTTCGGTGCGCAAGGCTTTTGGCCACGCTTGATCCGAACCCGAGCCTGCCGCCGCCCTCGAGCCTTCGTTCTCCATGGCCAAACGCCTCTTCGACCTGCTGCTGTCCTCGATCGGCTTGCTGCTGCTGGCGCCGCTGCTGCTGCTGATCGCCGCGCTGGTCAAGCTCGACTCCCCGGGCCCGGTGATGTTCCGCCAGGAGCGCGTGGGCCGCTTTGGGCAGCCCTTTCTCATCCACAAGTTCCGCACCATGCGCCACGAGCCAGCCGGCCAGGGCCTGCAGATCACGGTGGGGGCGGACCGCCGCATCACGCGCGTGGGCGGCTTCCTGCGCGCCTCCAAGCTCGACGAGCTGCCGCAGTTGCTGGACGTCTGGCTGGGCGACATGAGCCTGGTGGGGCCACGCCCCGAGGTGCCGCGCTACGTGGCGCATTACCCCGCCGATCTGCGCGAGAAGGTGTTGTCGGTGCGCCCTGGCATCACCGACATCGCTTCCATCGAGTACCGCGACGAAAGTGCGGTGCTGGCCCGTGCCACGGACCCTGAGCGCGCCTACATCGACGAGGTGCTTCCGCACAAGCTGGCGCTGGCGGCGCGTTACGTGGAGCGCTCCTCGCTGTGGTTGGACGTTTGGCTGATCTGGCGCACGGTGGTGGCCATCGTGCGCCGCTGAAAAAGTGGCGAGAAGCTGGGCCGGGGGTGAACAGGCTGCCCAAGCTGCCCAAGCGGCTTAGGTGACCCAGGTGGCTCAGGTGCCAGGGGCTGAGTCAGTCGGTGCCGCCAGCCAGCTGGGTCAGTTGCTGACGCAAGAGCGCCTGTTCTTGGGCCGAGAACATGCGCGCCATGCGCTCGTCGTGAGCCTGAACCGCCTGGGTGATCTCCACCAGGGCGGCCTGCCCGCGCGGGGTCAGTGACAGGCTGAAGGCGCGCCGGTCTTCCGGCACGGCTTGCCGCTGCATGTAGCCCAGCTCTTCCAGCGCGTCGACCAGGATCACGACACCTGAGCGCGCGATGCCCAGCACCTTGGCCAGCTGGATCGGCTTGAGCCCCGGGTTGCGCGAAACGATGACCATGGCCGAGAAGCGCGGCGGTGTGATGCCCCATGGCGCCAGCGAGGTGACGAAGTCTTCGTAGAGGCGGATCTGAGCCCGGCGAACGGCATAGCCCAGCAGGGTGTCGAGCACGCCGTAGTCGATGCCGGGAACGCGTGGGACGAAGTGATCCGTGTCTTGCATGGGGTCAGTCTAGGAGCGCCGTCCCCGCCTGTGTGACATCGGCTGCGACAGATGGGGCCTTTGTCGTCAGCAGGCGACGATGTTGACGGCCAGGCCCCCCAGCGAGGTCTCTTTGTAGCGGCTTTGCATGTCCGCGCCGGTCTGCTTCATGGTCAGGATGGCCTGGTCCAGGCTGACACGGTGCTGCCCATCGCCCAGCAGGGCCAGTCGGGCAGCGTGCAAGGCCTGCACCGCGCCCACCGCGTTGCGCTCGATGCAGGGGATCTGCACCAGCCCGCCCACGGGGTCACATGTCAGGCCCAGGTGGTGCTCCAGGCCGATCTCGGCGGCGTTCTCGACCTGAGCGGGGGTGCCACCCATGACGGCGCACAGGCCGGCTGCGGCCATGGCGCAGGCCACGCCCACTTCGCCTTGGCAACCGACTTCGGCGCCCGAGATGGACGCGTTTTCCTTGCACAGCAGGCCGATGGCGGCGGCGGTGAGCAGGAAGTCTTCCATGCGTTGGTCGCTGGCGTCAGGCAAGTGGTGCATGGCGTGGTGCAGCACCGCCGGCACGATGCCGGCCGCGCCGTTGGTGGGGGCGGTGACCACGCGGCCACCCGATGCGTTTTCTTCGTTGACGGCCAGGGCCCAGAGCGTGACCCAGTCCATCTGCTGCAGCGGGTCAGCCTGGTTGGCGTTGGCCGTGAGCTGCTGGTGAACCTGCGGTGCGCGCCGCCGCACTTTGAAGCCCCCTGGCAGCTCGGGGTGGTGGGTTTGGTCGATGCCGCAGCCTCGGCGCACGCAGGCTTGCATCGCCTGCCAGGTGGTTTGCAGGCCTTCGCGGGTGGCCTGGTCGCTGCGCCAGTGGGTCTCGTTGCGGCGCATGAGGTCGGCGATGCTCAGGCCATGCTGGGTGCACAGCGCCAGCAGCTCACCCGCGCTGTGAAAGGGCAGGGGCAGTGCGTCCGGGCCGGGGGCGATGTCGGCTTGCCGTGCGGGGTGCTCGGCCACGTCCTGCGAGACCACGAAGCCGCCGCCGACGGAGTACCAGGTTTCGGTGAGCAGCGCTTGGCCCTTGGCATCGAGAGCCATCAACGTCATCGCGTTGGGGTGGAAGGGCAGGGAGCGCCGGCCATCGAGCACGAGGTCATGGTCCGGGTCGAAGCTGACTTCGTGTTCGTTCAGCATCGACAGGCGGTGCGTGTCGCGCACGGCTTGCAGCCAGCCAGGGATGGCGTCAATGGGCACCGAGTCAGGCTCGTGCCCCATCAGGCCGAGTTGCACGGCGCGGTCGCTGCCGTGACCTTTGCCCGTGGCGCCGAGGGAGCCGAGCAGCTCGCAGCGCACATGTGCCACGCGTGCCAGCAGGCCTTCGCGCTGCAGCCTGAGCGCGAAGAGGCGCGCGGCCCGCATCGGTCCCACGGTGTGGGAACTGGAGGGGCCGATGCCCACCTTGAAGAGGTCGAACACCGAGATCGCCATGGTTTGCTCCCGATGTGGTCATCGTCGCATTTGCGGTGGGGGTGGCAACGGGGCAGACCCTGAGGCGCTTTGGGTGACTGTGAAATAGGGCTCGGTGTGTGTTTTGGGTGTTGGCTGTTTTGGTGTGGTGTGCCACGGTTGAGCAACGTTCAGGGGGCGAGGGGTGCCTGCTCAGGCCCTGCGCGGGGCACCACCGAGCGTGTTCACCATCACCCCTTGAACGCGAGCCAAGCAGATGCCGAGCCATGACACCGCACATGTCGGGCCTGCGCAGGCACCCCTCGCCCCCTGCCCGCGACACAACGTGGCAGGCGGAGAAGGAAGGAGGGCGACGCTTTGCGTCGCCCTCCTTCCGCCAACCCCGCAGTGCGCGGTGGTTCGGGTTCGATGGGTGGGGAGCGTGTGAGCCGGCCCGACATGTGCGGTGTCATGGCTCGGCAACCACTTGATGGGTGTTCAAGGGGTGACCGCAGCAAAGCTCGGTGGTGCCCCGCGCAGGGCCGGATCACACGCTCCCCACCCAGCGAGCCACGCACCAGCCGACGCACGAATCCCACCCCAATCCCCCCCACAAACACAAGGCACCAGGCGCGCGGAACAAAAAAAAGCCGTCCCGCTGCGAACAGCGCGGACGGCCAACACGATGCATTCGAGAGAGAGTGGAGGGTGACGCGACTCAGTAGGCGGCCTGAAAGAGCGCGTCCCCGGCCTTCATGGGATTGCCGGATTCTTCAAAAGCCTTGATCCACACCGGGTAGCTGTGGATGACCTGGTGCTGCCACGGGTGAAAGCCCGGGCGGTAGTAGTCCAGCAGCTTGAGCGTGTTGCGCGCAAAGATGCCCTTGGGGCCATACACCCACCAGGCGCCTTTGAGGCTCAACCACAGCCGCTTGGGAACGGAGATCTTGTCGTCCCTCATCAGGCGGTTGGTCAGGCGCATGCTGTCGACCACGACCTTGTAGAGCGCGTGGGTCATGGCGGCACAGCGCATGAAGTAGCCCACCTTGGCCACGTCCTTCATCACGTCGAAAGCCACGGCCTTGTGCTCCATCTCCTCGATGGCATGCCAGGCCCACATGGCGCGCACCTTGGGGTCGGCGGGGGCCATCACGTCCTTGGACTCGAACAGCATCTGCGCCATCATGGCCGTGAAGTGCTCGAAGGCGGCTGTCAGCGCGAGGTTGTACTTGGCCGAGTACTTCTTCGTGTAATCGTCGAAGAGGGATTTGGCCTCGGTCAGGATCACGTCGACGCTGCAACCCTGCTTGCGCAGCAGGTCGTTGTAGTGCGTGTGGGCGATGCCGTGCTGGCCCTCCTGGCGCATGAAGTTCTTGACGTCTTCGGCCAGCTTGGGGTCGGTGATCAGGTGGCGATAGGCGCGCACGCTGGTGATGAAGTAGCGCTCGCCATCGGGGAAGGCGGCTTGCATGCCGTCGAACAGGCGGGTCTTGAAGGCGTCGTTGCCGTACCACCAGCGTGGGGTGTTTTCGTCGAGCTCGAAGTCGAGCTTTTCGCGCGGCACGATGTGTTCGGGGCCGTTGTGTTTTTGGGTGCTCATGCTGTCTCCTCGGCACTGCTGATGGGCAGAGTCTAGTAACCGTGAGTTGCTTGACGTGCACGTCAACGCGACAGGTGGGCATCCTGGGCGACACTTTGGGGTGTGCACCGAGTCTGACGTGGATCCACCCCATCGGGTTACCACCAACTTTTTGCATCGTGAGGCGGCCGCAGGCTGTGCCCGCGACACCCTGTCCCCCATCCACCAGAGCCAAGAGGTCCCATGAGCGCTCCCGCCACCCCCGAGTCCCACCACATCCGCCTGGATGGCCGCGTGGCCATCGTCACTGGAGCCGGCGCCGGCCTGGGGCGTGCGCACGCCCTGGCCCTGGCTGCCCGGGGTGCCAAGGTGGTGATCAACGACCTGAACCTGGCGCCAGCCGAGGCCGTGGCAGCTGAGGTGCGTGCGGCCGGTGGCGAGGCGCTGGCGTGCGCGGGTTCGGTCACCGACGAGGCCGCCGTGCAGGCCATGGTCGATCAAACGCTGGCGCAGTTTGGCCGCATCGACATCCTGGTCAACAACGCCGGCATCCTGCGCGACAAGAGCTTCGCGAAGATGTCGCTGGACGACTTCCGCCTGGTGGTGGACGTGCACCTGATGGGCGCCGTCGTCTGCACCAAGGCCGTGTGGGAGACCATGCGCGCCCAGCAGTTCGGTCGCATCGTGTTCACGACCTCGTCGTCGGGGTTGTTCGGCAACTTCGGGCAGGCGAACTATGGCGCCGCCAAGATGGCGCTGGTGGGCCTGATGCAGACGCTGGCGCTCGAAGGCGAGAAGGCCAACATCCGCGTCAACTGCCTGGCGCCCACGGCGGCCACGGCGATGACGCAGGGCATCTTGCCGCCCGAGGTGCTGGCGGTGCTCACGCCCGAGAGCGTGTCGCCGGGCCTGGTCTACCTGGTCAGCGACGAGGCACCCACGCGCGCCATCCTCAACGCGGGAGCGGGCGTGTTCGCGGCCTCGCACGTGGGGTTGGGCTCGCCCGTGTTCATCGGTGCTACGCCTGACGCTGTGGATCGCGTGGCCGAGGCCTGGCCGCGAATCAGCGATCGTGCGGATGCCATCGTGCCGCGCAGTGGGCTGGAGCAGTCCATGCGCGAGGTTGGGACGGTGCAGTCGCGATCCAAAGGCTGATGCACAGCCAGGCAGCCGTGGCGGGTTGCCGAGTCCTTCAGGTTGACGCGGCGTGGGCCGAGTCGCTCAGCGCGCACAGGCAGGGCTGGTGTCGCAGTTGTTGCCTGATGAGTTCGTCGACCTTCTGGCGCGCCAGCGGCCACGCGCCGAAGCCCGATTCGGTGTTGATGTGGCCCACTTGCCCGAGGTTGCGAAAGCCCGCGCCCCAGGTGTGGGCCCAAGCGCGCGCTCGATCCAAGGGCATCCAGGGGTCGTTCTCGCTGCCGATGACGCTCAGGGTCAGGCCCAGTCGGTGACGGGGCAGTCGATCTTCGATCTGGAATTTCACCGGGTCGGCCGGCGCCACCATCAGGGCCGCGACGATGCGGCCGTGTCGGGGCCCGACACCGGTTGCATCGCCGAGGGCTGAATCTGCCTGGCCTGTTGGCAGCGCTGGTGCCATCTGGCGCGTGGCCAGGTGGTGCGCCAGGGCCAGGGTGCCGAAGCTGTGCGCCACCGCCACCCATTGTGTGTGGCGGCTGTAGCGCGACAGCGTTTCTTCGATGCGTGCCGACCAGGCTTCGAGGTCGGGCTGTTGCCAGTCGTGTTGTTGCACGCGCACCGCGTCGACGTACTGACTTTGCAGCCAGGTCTGCCAGTGCGCGGGGCCGCTGTCGCGCAGGCCGGGAACGATCAGCACCCGCACCGAGCGGCGCGGTTGTCGGGCGCTGGGCTGCCAGGCTGACTGGGCCGCGGGCGAGGCGATGTGCAGCGATGAATGCATGGCTTCGTCCTTGCCTGGCTGGAGGTCACTTCCTGGTGTAGACCTGGTCGAACAGACCGCCATCAGCGAAGTGTGTTTTCTGAGCCTTGGTCCAGCCACCGAAGACCTCGTCGATCTTCACCAACTCCAGCTTCGGAAATTGCCTGGCGTACTTGGCTGCGGCCTTGGCGTCGGTCGGGCGGTAGAAGTGCTTGCCGGCCAGATCCTGTCCTTCGGCGCTGTAGAGGTACTCGATGTAAGCCTTGGCCACATCGCGCGTGCCGCGCTTGTCTGCCACCTTGTCGACGATGGCCACGGGCGGCTCGGCGTAGATCGACAGCTTCGGGTAGACGATGTCGAACTTGTCAGTGCCAAATTCTTTCAGCGTGAGGTGGGCTTCGTTTTCCCAGGCCAGCAGCACGTCGCCCTGGCCGCGTTCGGCGAAGGTCACGGTCGAGCCGCGGGCGCCGGAGTCCAGCACGGGCACGTTCTCGTACAGCTTGCGCACGAACTCCCGGGCCTTGTCTTCGGAGCCTGTTTTCTTGAGTTCGTGGGCCCAGGCGGCCAGGTAGTTCCAGCGCGCACCGCCCGAGGTCTTGGGGTTGGGCGTGATGACGCCCACGCCCGGCTTGATCAGGTCTGACCAGTCCTTGATCTGCTTGGGGTTGCCCTTGCGCACGAGGAAGACGATGGTCGAGGTGTAGGGCGAACTGTTGCCTTGGAAGGACTTCTGCCAGTCGGGCTTGAGCAGGCCTTTCGAAGCGATGGCGTCGATGTCGTAGGCCAGGGCCAGCGTGACGACGTCGGCTTCCAGTCCGTCGATCACCGATCGGGCCTGCTTGCCCGAACCTCCATGAGAGGCCTTCACTGTGACGTTGTCGCCGGTCTTGGCCTTCCAATGCTTGGCAAAAGCGCCGTTGTACTCGGCATAGAACTCGCGCGTTGGATCATAGGAAACGTTCAGCAGAGAGATGTCCTTGGCTTGGGCCAGGCTGCCCACAGTGAAGGCGGCGGCGAGGGCCAGAGCGTGAAAAGCGCGGCGGGTGAAAGTCGTTTGGGGCATGGGGGCGTCGGTCAGGTGATGCGATGTCTGCATGCTGAGCACGGAGCCCGAGCTTGAGAACGAAGGAATGCGCACGAGCTCATGCGTTATGCGCGCAGCAAGGCGCCTCGGCATGAAAGCGATGCCTGTAAGCGCGCGCGCGCACCGCGCGCAATCGCTTTGCGCGTTTTGTGCATAAGGAGCTGAGCAATGGGCGCTTCTGCCAAAGACGTTGGCTGCATAGCATCCAAAGCATTCGTCAGATGGAGTCCCGAATGAGCAGCCTTCGCCGCCTTGCCCTCAAAGCCACCGCCCTGGTCCTGACCACCTCTGGCCTGGGGCTCACGTCCCTGTCCGCCCACGCCGACGCCACCCTGCTCAACGTCTCCTACGACGTCACCCGCGAGTTCTACAAGGACTACAACCAGGCCTTCGCCCGCCACTGGAAGCAGACCACCGGCGAGACCCTGACGCTCAACCAGTCGCACGGCGGCTCCAGCAAACAGGCCAACAGCGTGGTTGAAGGCTTGAGTGCAGACGTCATCACCATGAACCAAGCCAGCGACATCGACATCCTGGCCGAAAAGGGCAAGCTGATTCCGGCCGACTGGGCCAAACGCCTGCCCTACAACAGCTCCCCCACCGCATCGGTCACCGTGATCCTGGTGCGCAAGGGCAACCCCAAGCAGATCAAGGACTGGTCCGACCTGGGCCGTCCCGGCGTGTCCGTCGTGATCCCCAACCCCAAGACCTCGGGCAACGGTCGCTACTCCTACCTGGCGGCCTGGGGCTCGGTCATCAAGGCGGGCGGCAAGCCAGAGCAGGCCCGCGCCCTGGTGCAGAAGATCTTTGCCAACGTGCCCGTGTTCGACGGCGGCGGCCGCGCGGCCACCACCACCTTCGCGCAGCGCAACATCGGCGACGCCCTGGCCACCTTCGAGAGCGAGGTGCCGCTGATCCAGAACGAGTTCAAGGGCGACTACCAGGTTGTCTACCCCAAAACCACCATCCTGGCCGAGAACCCGGTCAGCGTGGTCGACAAGGTGGTCGACAAGAAGGGCACCCGCAAGCAGGCCGAGGCCTACCTGCAGTACCTGTACTCCGACGAAGGCCAGGCCATTGCCGTCAAGCACAACCTGCGTCCGCGCTCGCCCGCGCTGCTCAAGCAGCACCAGGCCAAGTTCATCGGCGTGCCCACCTTCACCGTGGACGAGGTCTTCGGTGGCTGGGGCAAGGTGCAGGCCGAGCACTTCCGCGACGGCGGCATCTACGACCAGATCACCGCGGCCGGCCGTGCCAAGTGACGCCCGCCTGAAAAGAGCCTGACATGTTGTTTTCCAAAACCCTGCTGCGGCGGCACAGCGTGCTGCCCGGCTTCGACCTGGCCCTGGGCCTGACGCTGCTGTACCTGTGCCTGATCGTGCTGATCCCGTTGAGCGCGGCCTTCCTGCGCACCACGGAGCTGACCTGGCCGGCCTTCGTTGAAACGGTGACTTCGCCTCGCGTGGTGGCGTCCTACAAGCTGACCTTTGGCGCATCGCTGCTGGCCGCGCTGGTCAACGCCTTCTTCGGCCTGCTGGTGGCCTGGGTGCTGGTGCGCTATGACTTTTTTGGCCGCCGCGTCGTCGATGCCCTGGTGGACCTGCCCTTTGCCTTGCCCACCGCGGTGGCCGGCATCACGCTGACCGGGTTGTACGCTGGCAACGGCTGGATCGGCCAGTGGCTCGAACCCTTGGGGCTGAAGGTGGCGTTCACGCCAGTGGGTGTGTTCGTGGCCATGACCTTCATCGGCCTGCCCTTCGTGGTTCGCACGGTGCAGCCCATCCTGGAAGACCTGGCCTCCGAGCTGGAAGAGGCCGCCGCCACGCTGGGTGCCAGCCGCTGGCAGAGCTTCAGCAAGGTGATCTTTCCCATCCTGACCCCGGCGCTGCTCACGGGTTTTGCGCTGGCCTTTGCCCGCGCCCTGGGCGAGTACGGCTCGATCATCTTCATCGCCGGCAACATGCCGATGATCTCGGAGATCACGCCGCTGCTCATCATCACCAAGCTGGAGCAATACGACTACGCGGGCGCCACCGCCATCGCCGTGGTCATGCTGGTGATGTCCTTCATCCTGCTGCTGGCCATCAACGCCCTGCAAGCCTGGACGCGCAAGCGCCAGGGCAAGTGACCCCTTCGGAGTTCATCTCATGACCGCTGTTTCTCAACCGGTGAACGCGTTGCCTGCATCGCGCACCCTCTCGCCACCTGACGTGGCCGGGGCCACCACCGAGCCCGCGTGGGTGCGGCGCCTGCTCATCGGCGTGGCGCTGGTTTTTCTGTCGCTGTTCCTGTTCGTGCCCCTGGTCACCGTGTTCGTCGAGGCCTTCAAGAAGGGCTGGGACGTGTACGTGGCCGCTGTCACGGACCCGGATGCGGTGTCGGCCATCTGGCTGACGCTGACGGCCGCCGCCATCGCCGTGCCGCTGAACCTGGTCTTCGGCGTGTCGGCGGCCTGGGCGATCGCCAAGTTCGACTTCCGCGGCAAGAGCGTCCTGCTCACGCTGATCGACCTGCCGTTCTCTGTCTCGCCCGTGATCGCCGGTTTGATCTACGTGCTGGTCTTCGGCCTGCAAGGCTGGTGGGGCGAGTGGCTGATCGCCAACGATTACAAGGTCATCTTCGCGGTGCCTGGCATCGTGCTGGCCACCATCTTCGTGACCTTCCCGTTCGTGGCGCGTGAGCTGATCCCGCTGATGCAGGCGCAAGGCCAGGAGCAGGAAGAAGCCGCTCGCGTGCTGGGTGCCTCGGGCTGGCAGACCTTCTGGAAGGTGACCCTGCCCAACGTGAAGTGGGGCCTGCTGTACGGCGTGATCCTGTGCAACGCGCGGGCCATGGGTGAGTTCGGCGCCGTCTCGGTGGTCTCGGGCCACATCCGCGGGCAGACCAACACGCTGCCCCTGCACATCGAAATCCTCTACAACGAGTACCAGTTCGCCGCGTCCTTCGCCGTGGCATCCTTGCTGGCCAGCCTGGCGCTGGTCACCCTGGTGCTCAAATACATCGTCGAACGCCGGGTTCAGCAACAGCTGGCCCAGGCCGCCCAAGCATCCGGAGTCCCCGCATGAGCATCGAAGTCAAGAACCTGGTCAAGCGTTTCGGTCAGACAACCGTCTGCGACAACCTGAACCTGCACATCCCCTCCGGCCAACTGGTCGCCCTGCTGGGCCCCTCGGGCTCTGGCAAGACCTCGCTGCTGCGCATCATCGCCGGCCTGGAAGTGCCCGACTCTGGCGCCGTCTATTTCAATGGCGAGGACACGACCCACGTGGCCGTGCGCGAGCGCAACGTGGGCTTCGTGTTCCAGCACTACGCGCTGTTCGGCCACATGACGATTTTCGAGAACGTGGCCTTCGGTTTGCGCGTGCGCCCCAAGGACAGCCGCCCGTCTGAAGAGGCCATTCGCGCCAAGGTGACCGAGCTGCTCAAGCTCGTGCAGCTCGACTGGATCGCCGACCGCTACCCGCACCAGCTATCGGGCGGCCAGCGCCAGCGCATCGCCCTGGCGCGCGCTTTGGCCGTCGAGCCCAAGGTGCTGCTGCTCGACGAGCCTTTCGGCGCGCTCGACGCCAAGGTGCGCAAGGAGCTGCGCCGCTGGCTGCGCCGCCTGCACGACGAAATGCACATCACCAGCGTGTTCGTGACCCACGACCAGGAAGAAGCCATGGAAGTGGCCGACCGCATTGTGGTGATGAACCAGGGCCGAATCGAGCAGGAAGGCGCGCCGGACGAGGTCTACGACCACCCGGCCACGCCCTTCGTGCTGCAGTTCCTGGGTGACGTGAACCTGTTCCACGGCCGTGACCACGCGCCAGGCACGGTGGGTGAGGGTGCTGCTGCACAGCCTGCGGTGAGTTACGTGCGTCCGCACGAGATCCAGGTGCTGGCCCACGCCGAAGACGGCTCGCTGGCCGCCACCTTGATCGACACGCTGACCGTGGGCCCCAACACCCGCCTGGCCTTCCGCCGCACCGATGGCTCAGGTGAGATCGAGGTCGAACTCAGCCGGGACGAGTACGCAGCCCTGCGCGACAGCGGTGTGCTGCGCGCCGGCCACGACGCGCACCTCAAGCCGCGCCGCATCCGCCAGTTCGAGTCGGGAGCGCGAGCATGAACTTCCAGCAACTTCGCTCTGTGCGCGAAGCGGCGCGGCGTGGCTACAACCTGACCGAGGTGGCCGCGGCGCTGCACACCTCGCAGCCAGGTGTCAGCCGCCAGATCCGAGAGCTCGAAGACGAGTTGGGCGTGGAGCTGTTCCAACGTGCCGGCAAGCGCCTGACGGGCCTGACGCCTTCCGGCCAGCAGCTCCTGCCCGTCATCGAGCGCCTGCTGCGCGAGGCCGAGAACCTGCGCCAGGCCGCGCGCGACTGCGCCTCGCACGACACGGGCCCGCTCTCGCTGGCGGCCACCCACTCGCAGGCGCGTTATGCGCTGCCATCGGCCGTGCGCGACTTCCGCCTGCGCTTCCCGAAGGTCACGCTGAGCCTGCACCAGGGCTCGCCCCGCCAGGTGGCCCAGATGCTGATCGACGGTGAGGCCGACATCGGCATCGCCACCGAGGCGCTGGATCAGTACCCTCAATTGGTCACGCTGCCTTGCTACACCTGGACGCACAGCGTGGTCGTGCCACCAGGGCACCCGCTGCTCGACGGCCAGCCGCTGACCCTGGAGCGCCTGGCGAAGTTCCCGCTCATCACCTATGACGGGGGCTTCACGGGCCGCGCCCACATCGACGAGGCCTTCTCTCGCGAAGGGCTGCAGCCCAGCATCGTGCTGTCCGCCATGGACGCCGACGTGATCAAGACCTATGTCGAGCTGGGCATGGGTGTGGGCCTGGTGGCCTCCATCGCCTTCGACGAAGACCGGGACCGCAACCTGCGCGCGCTCGACGCCGGCCACCTCTTCAGCGTCAACATGACGCGGCTGGCATTTCGGCGCGGGGCGTTCCTGCGCGGGTATGTGTACGGTTTCATCGAGACCTTCGCCTCACCACTGACGCGCGAGGTCGTGGAGCAGGCGATTGCCAAGGCCACTGCGGAAGACAACGACGCGCACGCTTGAGCTGGCCCAGGCCTCACGCGGCCCCTTTTCGGCACCGATGGGAGATTCGCTATATAGTGGGATACATAGCGAATTCCTTGTGTCGAAACGATGTCGCCATCGGCACCCAAAATGCCAAGAACCTCCAGAGCGTCCAAGCCGCCTGACACCCCTGTGGCCTTGCAAGGCCGCCTGGAACTGATCAGCGGTGGCGCCACCCTGCTGGCCGATGCCCGCATCCGCCTGCTCGAAGCCATTGACGAGCAGGGCTCGATCTCCCGGGCGGCGCCCCTGGTGCCGCTCTCCTACAAGGGGGCCTGGGACGCGATCGAGGCGATGAACAACCTGTCCACCGAGTCGCTCGTCGAGCGGTCTACGGGTGGTCGCCATGGTGGTGGCGCGGTCCTCACAGCGCATGGCCGGCGCATGGTCGAGCTCTACCGTGCGATGGAAGGCGAGTGCCAGCTCGCTCTGGCGCGCCTGCTGTCACGTGGCATGGAAGGCGCCGATTCGGACGCCGGGGCGTTCGCCTGCTTCCTGCGCAACATGGCCCTGCGCACGAGCGCCCGCAACCAGTTTCTGTGCACGGTGGTCTCGCTGGAGCCGACCGATGTCGATGTGTTGCTGCACCTCAGCCTGGATGGCGATCAGCCCCTGTCGGTGCTCGTGACGCAAGCGTCCGTCGAGCGCCTGGGCATCCGCGAAGGCATGTCGCTGATGGTGCTCGTCAAGGCATCCGCCGTCGGGCTGGGGCGTCGAGCCCCCGTCGCGCGCAGCGACCAGAACACCTTGTGGGGAACGGTCACCGGGATCATCGAAGGCGCACAGCGCTGCGAGGTCACCGTGCAGGTGGGCGCCCATCGTTTCATCACCGCCGTGCTGACGGCCAGCGATGCGCAACGCGTGCAACCCGAAGTGGGTGAGCGGCTGTGCGCGCTTTTCTCGCCTTCGTCCCCGCTTGTCTCACTCTGACGCAGTCCCTGCACCGACACCATGATTCAAAGCGGTTCCTTCCGCTCCGTTGTCCTGGCTGCCCTGGGTGGCCTGTCGCTGCTGAGTGCCCCCTGTTTCGCCGATGAAGTCCAGGTCGCCGTGGCGGCCAACTTCGCGGGCCCCTTCCAGCAGATCGCCGCAGGCTTCGCCACCGCAACCGGCCACCAGGCCGTCGTTTCGACGGGCTCGACCGGCAAGTTCCACTCGCAGATCAGCAACGGTGCACCCTTTGCCGTGCTGATCGCCGCCGACGACGAAACCCCGGCCAAGCTCATCAGCGAGGGCTTGGCCGTCAAGGGCTCGTCCTTCACCTATGCCGTGGGAAAGCTGGTGCTCTGGAGCGCCAAGCCCGGCTACGTGGACGCCAAGGGCGAGGTGCTCAAGGCGGGTGACTTCCAGCACCTGGCTGTGGCCAACCCCAAGCTTGCTCCTTATGGGGCGGCCGCGATGCAAGCGCTGAACAAGCTGGGCCTGGCCGATAAGCTCGCGCCACGCATCGTGCAGGGCGAGAACATCGGCCAGGCTCAGCAGTTCGTGGCCACGGGCAACGCCGAGTTGGGCTTCGTGGCCTGGTCCCAGGTGGCAATCCCGGGCAAAGTGCCCACCGGTTCATGGTGGCTGGTGCCCGCACAACTGCACACCCCGATCCGTCAGAACGCGGTGCTCTTGACGCGCGGTGTGAACCAGGCGGCCGCTCAGGCTTTGATCAAGTACCTGCAGTCGGACGCGGCCAAGTCCGTGATCCAGGCCTGGGGATACGGCCTGTGAACCCAGCCGACTGGCAAGCCCTGAAGCTCACGGCCCAGCTGGCCGGGCTCACGACCGTGTTGTTGTTGCTCGTGGGCACGCCCATTGCCTGGTGGCTGGCGCACACGCGCTCTCGTCTCAAAGGGGTGGTGGGCGCCGTGGTGGCCTTGCCGCTGGTGCTGCCCCCCACGGTCATTGGCTTTTACCTGCTGCTGCTGCTGGGTCCGCATGGCGCGGTGGGCAAGGCCATGCAGTCCCTGGGGCTGGGCCTCCTGCCCTTCACGTTCGCGGGTCTGGTGGTGGCGTCGGTGCTGCACTCCATGCCGTTCGTCGTGCAGCCTTTGCAGCAGGCTTTCGAGGCCATCGGCTCGCGACCGCTGGAAGTGGCGGCCACGCTTCGGGCGTCGCCCTGGGACCGATTCCTGAGCGTGGCGCTGCCCCTGGCGCGTCCCGGCTTTCTCACGGCTGCGGTGCTGGGCTTTGCGCACACCGTGGGCGAGTTCGGCGTGGTGTTGATGATCGGCGGCAACATCCCCGGCCGCACGCAGGTGCTCTCGGTGGCGCTGTATGGCCACGTCGAAGCTCAGGAGTGGGCCCTGGCCCATTGGCTGGCCGGCGGCATGGTGGCCTTTGGCTTCGGCGTGATGTGGCTGCTTTACGCCTTGAACGGCCGGGGTGGCCGCGCGCTGCGCGGCTTGAGCGGGACCCCTACATGAGCCAGTCCGCTGCCTCCACCCGTCGCCTGTCGCCCATGACCCCAGCGAGCGATGCCGGGCAGGCGCCGGCCATCGAGGCCCGCCTGCGCTTGAGCCGGCCGGGCTTTGCCCTGGACGTGAACCTGAAGCTGCCCGGACAAGGCATCTCCGTGTTGCTGGGCCCATCGGGGTGCGGCAAGACCACCGTGCTGCGCTGCCTGGCTGGCCTGGAGCAGGCGCAGGGCAGCGTGAGCGTGGCGGGCCAGGCCTGGCAGGACGATGAACGCAGGTGGCACCTGCCCACCCACCGCCGTCCCCTGGGCATGGTCTTTCAGGAGGCCAGCCTGTTTGCACACCTGTCGGTCCAGGACAACCTGCTGTACGGCTTTCGGCGCATCCCGCTTGCGCAACGGCGCATCCAGCCCGATCAAGCCATCGCCTTGCTGGGCATCGGCCACCTGATGGACCGATCGTCGGCGGGCTTGTCAGGCGGCGAACGGCAGCGTGTGGCCATTGCCCGGGCGCTGCTGACCAGCCCGGACTTGTTGCTGATGGACGAGCCCCTGTCGGCGCTCGATGCGGCCCGCAAGGCAGAGGTGCTGCCCTACCTTGCGAGCTTGAGTGACAGCGGTGTGCCCATCGTTTACGTGACCCATTCCTTGGACGAGGCCGCTCGCCTGGCCGACCACCTGGTGTTGCTGCGCGAAGGGCGCGTTGAAATGGCGGGCGCGGCCGATGAAGTCATGGCGCGGCCAGACTGCCCTCTAGCGCGCTTCGACGATGCTTGCGCCATCCTCCATGCCACCGTGGTCGAGCGGGAGCCAGAGCCCGGTCTGTCCAGGCTGAGGCTGGGTTGCATCAACGGCGGTGGCGATGGCCAGTCGGGCGCGGAGCTTTGGGTGGGCGGCTGCACCGGCGCCATCGGCGAGAGGGTGCGGGTGAGGGTGCTGGCGCGCGACGTCAGCGTGGCACTCAGCCAACCGGTGGACAGCAGCATCCTCAACATCCTGCCCGCCACGGTGGATGCGCTGCACGACGAAGATGCCGCCAGCGTGATGCTGCGGCTGACGCTGAGCGATGGCAGCGCTTTGCTGGCTCGCCTGACGCGGCGATCGGTGGTCGCCCTGAGCTTGAGGCCCGGTCTGGCCGTGCATGCGCAGATCAAGGGGGCTGCCTTGCTGCGGGGTTGAGAGGCTGACAGGCTGAGGAGCATTTCACGATCTTTGCGGGTTTGTCCGCCGTTCATGTTGGTGCCGGCGGATTCGGTCTAACCCTGGTTCTGGTCGCTCGGGCCAATTGGTGGCCGTTCAAGCAAATGCATTCAAGAGGTCGGCGGCAGAAACTGTTTTCACGACAGGCCACTGCCAGTCATAAACCCGGAGACCAAGATGCGATTTCGCCTGAGCAAACAAAGCCTGCTGCTGAGCGCAGCACAAGCCGCCGTCACCGCACTCATGCTGCCGAGCATGGCGAGCGCGGCCACGCCCGACCCCTTCTACCAGTACACCGGCAGCACCCCATTGGCCGACATCGCGCCGGGCACCGTCCTCAAGAGCCGCACGATCTCGGTCTACATCGCCGGCATCAAGACCTCGATGCAGGCCACCCAGCTCGTGTACCGCTCGACCGACGCCAAGCTGCGCCCGACCTCCAACGTGACCACCATCTTCGCGCCCGACTGCGCCAAGGTCAGTTGCGCGAACAAGAACAAGGTCATTTCGTATCAGTCGTTCTACGACTCGCTGAACCCGGAGGACGGCCCTTCGCGTGCCTACGCTGGCGGCAAGCGCCTGCCTGACCTCTTGCCTGCCGTCGAGACCGTGCTGTTCGGCACCTACGTCAAGAAGGGCTACACCGTTGTCATCTCCGACACGGAAGGTCAGGGCGCGAACTTCGCTGCGGGCCCCGAGTACGGCTACAACACGCTGGATTCGATCCGCGCGACCTTCAACGCTCCCCAGATCGGCCTGGGCCGCGATGCCAAGGTCGTGATGATGGGCTATTCGGGCGGTGCCATCGCCACGGAGTGGGCGGCCGAGCTGGCACCCAGCTACGCCCCCGACCTCAAGCCCAACCTGATCGGCGCGGCCTTCGGCGGCACGCTGGTGAGCCCCGAGCACAACCTGACCTACGTCGAAGGCACGCCCATCTGGGGCGGTGTGCTGCCGATGGCGGTCATTGGCGTCTCGCGCTCCTATGACATCGACATCCAGAAGTACCTGACCCCGCGCGGCCTGGAGGTCTACAACAAGATGCAAAAGGCATCGATCGCCTATGTGCTGGGTCAGTACAGCCGGGTGACCTGGAAAGACCTGGTCAAGCCCGAGTTCCAGGATCGCACCAAGATCAAGGAATACGTGGAAGCGGTCAACAAGGTCATCATGGGCACCGGCGGCACGCCCGAGATCCCGCTGCAGATCGGTCAAGGCACCGGCGGCATCTGGGAAGGCACCAAGCCCTCTCCGGTTTGGGGTGCCGGTGATGGCGTGATGCTGGCGGGTGACGTCCGCACGCTGGCTCGCCAGTACTGCGCTCAAGGTGTGCCCGTTCAGCACAAGGAATGGGGCACCAGCCACTTCACCACCATGCTGAACTGGCTGCCCTGGGCCACCTCCTGGATCGACGACCGATTCGCTGGCAAGGCCGCGCCCCAGAACTGCTCCAGCATCGCTGTGGGCAATCCGCTGACGCCCCTCGTCTACAAGCCCTGACGTGAGCAGCGGCTGAGGCCGCACACCAGGTGACAAGGCCAGCGCGTGCAGACGCGCTGGCCTTTCTCATTTCGTTGAGCGGTTTGCGGGGGCGGTTTTTCGAGGCGCTGCGCGCCGAAAGCCATCGACCAGGGCGTCGAGCGTGGCCTGCAGCTCCCGCCGTGCTGAGCGTGGGCCCACGCCCCATTGCACCAGTTGCCCGTCCACGTGCATGCGTGCCATGCCGTAGACGGTGCTGCGCAGCATCAGCGCCAGGCGATCGGCTGCCACATTGTCTTGAAGGTCGCCTTCAAGCTGCGCTTGCTTGACGAGTGAAACGGTGCGGTCCCGCACCGCCTGGAAGTGCGCTTGCAGCGATGGCGAGGCGTTGAAGTCATACAAGCGCCGCGCCGACACCAGCCTGAACGAAGTCGGGTTTTGCAACGCCCAGGCCAGGAAGCTGTGCCCCATGGTGCGCAGCCGCTCGATGGCTGAGGCTGGCGCGCGATGCAGGTCGCGATCGACCATCAACCTCAGGCGCACGGTGGCCTCTTCGGCGATGGCGGTCATCAAGGCGGCGTGATCGGCGAAGTGCCGGAATGGCGCCCCCGAGGACACGCCGATGCGCCTTGCCACTTCTCGCAAGCTGACGCGTTCGTCGCCTGACTCCTCTGCCAGCAGCAAGGCGGTGTCGATGACGGCTTGGCGGAGGTTGCCGTGGTGGTATCGCTTCGGGCGGTTGTCTGGCATGGCAAGGCGGGTGGATGAATGTCAATGTAAGCAGTGTGCATTCTGGCTTCTCGTTGAACCCCGTTGCGGTCAGGATGTCAGCCATCGTCACCCACACTTGAACAGCCATGCCGGATTCATCGCCACCCGCCTCCCGTCAACGGTCACGGGGCTCAGCTGCCTCGCCCTGGCGCCTGTGGGCCTGGGGGACGGTGTCGCTCGCGCTGCTGACCGTGTCCATGTTGCTGGCGCAGCCTGATGCAGAGGGCGCGCGCAGGCTCATCCGGCTGACGGCTCGGCTGTCGCTGGTGCTGTTCCTGCTGGCCTTTGTCGCCTCGGCGTGGTGGCGCCGTTGGCCTGGTGCCATGAGTGCTGCGCTGATGCGGCACCGTCGGCAGGTGGGCTTGTTGTTCGCCACGTCGCACGCGTGTCACGCTGTGGGCATTGCCTGCCTGGCGATGTGGGCTGAACCCGCGTTGTGGGCGGAGCTCACGCCTCAGCTCAGTCGTTGGCTCGGTGGCGCGGGTTACGTGGCCGTGGCGCTGATGGCGTTGACATCCTTTGACGCAGCGGTGCACAAGTTGGGACGCGCGCGCTGGCAGGCCTTGCACCGAGTGTGTGGCCACGTCATCTGGCTGGTGTTCGTGCTGTCTTGCCTCAAGCGGGTGGGGGCTGCGCCGGTTTACGCTTTGCCCTTGCTGCTCCTGGTGGGCGCGATGCTCTTGCGGCAGTGGCCGTTGCGCCGCGAGGAGGCGCTCAGGCCGCTCCCTTGAGCAGGGCGTCGATCACGCCAGCGCCGGTGCCCCCGGTGGGATCGAGCTCCTGAACCTTGCGCAGGTAGGCCCGGGCGCCCAACGCGTCGCGCCGCCGAAGGCGGATGAAGGCCAGTGCCTTGAGCGTGAAAAGCCAAAAGCGCGCGGGTCCAGGCGATTGAAAATCGGCCATGCCCGCGTCCACTTGTTGCCAGGTGCCTGGCAAACCTGCTTGCATGGCCGCCACGTCCAGGCCTTTGAGCGCGGCGAACTCGGCCTGGGCTGTGTCACCGTGCCGAGCGTGGCACTTGTAGAGAAGGTAGTACAGCGCCGGGCAGTCTGGTGCGCAGACCTGGGCCGTCCACAGCAGGGCCAGTGCGCGCTGGGGGTTGGGCTCCTGGCGTGCTTCGTCGACCAGGTGGCGCACCTGTGGCGGCACCTCACCGCCGAAGAGCTCGTTGGACGATTCGCCGGTGAACAGGTTCACTTGGCCCACCCGATCACCAGGTGCCGGCCGAGGCGGCCAGCCGGGTCACGACTTCGCCGCCCAGCAGGTGCTTCTCGAAGATCTCGGGCACGTCTTCCGGCTTGACCCGGCTGTAGAGCACGCTGTCGGGGAAGACGACGACGTTGACGCCGCCATCGCATGGCCCCAGGCAGCCCGAGTAGGTCACGCCCACCTGGTCATAGGCTTGCCTGGCCTGCAGTTGCTGCCAGAAGGCCTGCAGCACGGCCTGGCTGCCTTGCGCGGCGCAACAACCGCGCGGGTGCCCAGGCGGGCGCTGTTGTGAGCAGACGAAGACGCTGCGTTCAGGTCGGGACATGGGGGCTCCAGCGGCTTTCAGCCGAACGTGAAAAGGATGCCGTGGCCGCCGCGCGGGTACTCCCAGGCGACGTTGGCATGCTCTGAACAAATGATCCGGCAGCTGCCACATTCCAGGCAGCCATCGGTGATGAGGGTCACGGAACCATTGCCCTCGGCCTTGTAGCAACTGGCCGGGCAGACGAAGGTGCAGCTGCGGTCCTGGCAGGTGCTGCGGCAGACCTCGGCATCCTTGATCTGTATGTGGGGGCGGCCGGCATCGACCTTGTAGCGGTTCTGAAAGAGCTTGTCTTCCACGTTGACGGAGATGGGGGTCATGTCGAGGGCTCCTGTCGTGTCGTCGTCAGGTTGGGGTCAGCGCGTGGCAGTGCGGATCAGCGGAAAGCGCGCCAGAGCTTGAAGGCGTCGCCCACCAGGCCGGTGAAGCTGCGCGCCGCCCGGAAGCTCGAGAACACCTCGCGCTCCTTGGTCTTCTTGTCGACGTTGTCGACCGTGACCATGGTGCGCGCTGCCTTGTTGAGCAGCTCGGGGTAGGTGGTGAAGAACTGCGGGTTCTCGTGGAAGACCTTGGGCATGTCGCGGTACTTCTTGAGGTCCTTCATGACGAAGGATTCGTCGAGTGCCTTCTGGTAGGCCTTGAGCGTGGCTTCGTTGAGCGTCTTGCCGGCGGCCTTGGCATTGATCACGGTCTCGGCGGCCAGGCGGCCGGTGGTCATGGCCAGGTTGGAGCCCTCGCGGTGCACGGCGTTGACGAAGCCACCCGAGTCACCGACGATCATCCAGCCGTTGCCATGCACCTTGGGGACGGCAAAGAAGCCGCCTTCGGGGATCAGGTGAGCGCAGTACTCTTTCATCTCTCCGCCTTCGATCAGCGGTGCCACGGATGGGTGGCGCTTGAGGTTCTCCAGCAGCTGGTAAGGCGAGGTCTTGTTTTCGTTCTTCTTGAAGTCCGAGAGCATGCAGCCGATGCCGATGGTGTCTTCGAGTGTGATCTGCGCGTCCTTGATCGCCCGCTTGGTGGCGCTGAGCGTGCGCTGCACCAGCGGCCTGACCAGCTCGCCGAAGGCCTCGCCCGTCAGGGTCTGGCCGCACACGTCCACGGCGTCGAAGGATGAGAGCGCCTCCTTGGCCGCGCGGGCACTGATGAGCAGGTGCTGCTGCGTGATGGCGTCCAGAGCGGGCCAGTCCAGGCCCTGCTGGTCGGCCAGCCAAAGCGCCACGCTGCGGTCGAAATCGTCGCCGCCCAGGGCCGAGTCCCCGCCCGTCGAGCAGACCTCGAAGACCCCCTGGCTCAAGCGCAGCACCTGCAGGCCTGCGAGCCTGGCGGCGTCTTTCGTGGCTTGGCGCTGCGCGTCGTCGAAGTAGGCCGGCACGGTGATGACCACGCCGGTGAGCTCACCGCCCAGCGAGCCTTCCGCCCTGGCCCGCAGGCTTCGCAGGATGTCGGCCGACACCTCCACCGGTGAGCGCAGGCCGGCCGCCGTCTGCACACCCACCATGCCGGGCTGCTCGACGATGGCGTAAGGCGGCCTGCCGGCGCGGACCACGTCGGCGTGGCTGCGCCCCATCAGTCGCTTGATGGAGGCGATGGTGTTGAGGGGGTCTTGTGCCTGGCGGGCCACGGCGTCGGCCCCGACGATGGGCGGCTCGTCTGGCGCGCGGTAATGCACCACCGACGGCAACAGCACCCGTCCTTGCTCGTCGGGCAGGGCCCGGGGCAAGGCGCTGCTCACGCTGGCCACCAGCGAGTGGGTGGTGCCCAGGTCGATGCCGGCGGCGAGCCGGTGCTGGTGCGGGGCGGCGCTCTGGCCGGGTTCGGCGATCTGCAGCAGCGCCATGGCGTGCCCCTTGTTGAGTTCAGACAGCGAAGCTTTCGCCACAGCCGCAGTTGGCCTTGGCGTTCGGGTTGTGGAACTTGAATCCCTCGTTGAGCCCTTCGCGAACGAAGTCCAGCTCGGTGCCATCGAGGAAGGGCAGGCTGCGTGCGTCCACCAACAGCTTCAGGCCATGGCTGTCGAACACCTGGTCCTCGGGCAGGGCCTCGTCGGCGAACTCGATGGCATATGCCAGGCCCGAGCAGCCGCTGGTCTTGACGGCCAGGCGCAGGCCCACGCCCTTGCTGCGCTTGTTCAGCGATCTCTCGATGTGGCGGGCGGCGTTGTCGGTCAGGGTGACGGCCATTTGGTCCTCCTCACATCGAGAACGAGCTGCCGCAGCCACAGGTGGTCTGCGCGTTCGGGTTGTGGATGACGAAGCGCGAGCCTTCCAGGCCGTCCTCGTAGTCGATGTCGGCACCCAGCAGGTACTGCATGCTCATCATGTCGACCACCATGCTCACGCCGTCCTTGTCGATGCGGGTGTCGTCTTCGTTGACCTGGTCGTCGAAGGCGAAGCCGTAAGAGAAGCCCGAGCAGCCCCCACCCGTCACGTACAGACGCAGTTTGAGTTGAGGGTTTCCTTCATCGGCGATGAGTTCGGCCACCTTCGCGGCCGCAGCACTGCTGAACTGAATGGGCGCGGCCGGGGGCGGTGCGGCCGTGGTGGGGGTGAGGGTGGTGGTGTCCATGGCGGCTCCTTCGTGGAAGATCGGTGGGACGGTGGGGGGAAGTCGGTGGTCAGGAGGGTTGGCAGGCGGTTTGCTCGGGCAGCGTCACGCTTGTGGCGCCGAGCGTTGCCGGGTCGGCCAGGCGCGATCGGTAGTCGGCCACGGCGGCCTTGATCGCGTCTTCGGCCAGGATGGAGCAGTGGATCTTCACGGGCGGCAGGGCCAGCTCCTCCGCGATCTGCGTGTTCTGAATGGCCAGTGCTTCGTTGAGCGTTTTGCCGCGCACCCACTCGGTCACCAGCGAACTCGACGCAATCGCCGAGCCGCAGCCGTAGGTCTTGAAGCGCGCGTCTTCGATCACGCCCGTGGCGGGGTTGACCTTGATCTGCAGCTTCATGACGTCGCCGCATGCGGGGGCGCCCACCATGCCGGTGGCCACGCCTTCTTCGTCGGCCGAGAAGGAGCCGACGTTGCGGGGGTTCTCGTAGTGGTCGATGACTTTGTCGCTGTAGGCCATGTTGGGGCTCCGGTGGTTCGATGTTCGTGGGGTGGTGCAGCGCTGCTGTCAGTGCGCGGCCCACTGGATGGCGTCAAGGTCGATGCCGGCACGCACCATGTCCCACAGCGGGCTCATGTCGCGCAACCTGTTCACGACCTCGCGCACGCGGCCGATGGTGAAGTCGATCTCCTCGGCGGTGGTGAAGCGACCGATGGAAAAGCGCACCGAGCTGTGGGCGAGTTCGTCGCTGCGACCCATCGCGCGCAGCACGTAGCTGGGCTCCAGGCTGGCCGAGGTGCAGGCCGATCCCGACGACACGGCGATGTCCTTCATGCCCATCAACAGCGACTCGCCCTCGACGTAGTTGAAGCTGACGTTGAGGTGGCCCGGCGCGCGGCGTTCGGTGTGGCCGTTGAGCGCCACCGCATCGATGCCCTGCAGGCCGCGCCACAGGCGTTCCCGCAGGCTGACGAGCCGCTCGATTTCGGTGTTCATTTCGCGGGCGGCGATGTAGAAGGCCTCGCCCATGCCGACGATCTGGTGCGTGGGCAGCGTGCCCGAGCGCATGCCACGCTCGTGGCCGCCGCCATGCATCAGCGCCTCGATGCGCACGCGGGGTTTGCGCTGCACGTACAGCGCACCGATGCCCTTGGGGCCATAGGTCTTGTGGGCCGACATCGACATCAGGTCGATGGGCAGGCGATCAAGGTCGATGGCGACCTTGCCCGTGGCCTGGGCGGCATCCACGTGCAAGAGCACCCCTTTGCTGCGGCACAGGGCGCCCAGTCGCGCGATGTCCTGGATCACACCGGTCTCGTTGTTGACGAACATGACCGAGGCCAGCACGGTGTCGGGCCGGATCGCCTCGGCGAAGCGGTCCATGTCGACCAGGCCATCGGCCTCGACCGGCACCACCGTGACCTCCCAGCCCAGCCGCTCCATCTCGCGCATGGTGTCGAGCACGGCCTTGTGTTCGGTGGCCAGCGTCACCAGGTGGCGGCCCTTTTGTTGGTAGAACGTGGCCGCACCCTTGATGGCCAGGTTGTTGCTCTCTGTTGCGCCGGAAGTCCAGACGATTTCCCGTGGATCGGCTCCAATCAGGTAGGCCACTTGTTCGCGGGCGATCTCGACGGCTTCTTCCGCTGCCCACCCATAGGCATGAGAGCGGCTGGCCGGGTTGCCAAAGCGCTCGGTGAGGTAGGGCATCATCTTGTTTGCCACACGCGGGTCCACAGGCGTGGTGGCAGCGTAGTCCAGGTAAACCGGATGGGGGTGCGGGGGCGGAGGGAAGTTCATGGGCAAGCCTTCCTGAGGGTGGGGCGGGGCCGGTGGTCTTGCCCTTCATTGCAAACGCGGTGCCACGTCCGCATCGCGTGTGACCGAAGTGGGTTTCCCCTGGGAAAAGCGCTCCATCAACCGGCGCACAGCACCGATTGGGTGGTGTCAGCCGTGTGGGGTTTGTCGGTTTTGTTGTCGTGTTGTGGGCCCCTTGTCTCGCCATGTGGGTCAGGGGCAGCTCATCAGGAGGGTGGATGTGAGAGCGTGGATTCGACGTGGTTTGGTGGTCTCGGTGCTGGGCCTGCTGGCCGGCCTGGCGGGCGCTGCCGAGCCCTGGCCTGTCTTGCAGGCTTCGGCGCAGGCGCTGGCGCGTCACCCCGTGGTGGACGAGGCCCGCTTCGCCGGCCAGGGTTGGGCGGACATCGAGCAGGCCAACTCGGCCCTGGCATCGGTGCAGGTGGACCACTTCGAGGGGGTGCCCACAGGTTGGTTGGGCCGGCCGGTGCGCATCCACCACCGCGCGTACGTGTTGCCGGCAGACCAGGAGCGGGGCGCCGTGGTCATCGTGCCGGGCTTCACCGAGGGCCTGGTCATCTACCAGGAGGTCATCCACGACCTGCTGAACAACGGGTGGTCGGTCTACGTTCACGACCACCGCAACCAGGGGTTCTCAACGCGGCTCATCGAGGGCGAAGATGGCCGAGACAAAGGCCATGTCGATCGCTTCGACAACCTGGTCGCTGACCTGGAGCGCTTCGTCGCCGAGGTTCAACGCTTGCGCGCCGACCCGCAGCGGGCCCACAAGCCCTGGGTGCTGCTGGCGCATTCGATGGGTGGGGCGGTGTCGGCCCTGCACCTGGCTCGCCAGGCAGGCCAGACGCCGTTTCGAGCGGCTGCGCTGGTCACCCCCATGATGGAGCCCACCGTGGCGCCCAACAATTCCAGCCGTTGGGGCGACCAAGCCCTGCGGCGCTGGTGCCATGCTGGCTCCATGCCTTTCTTTTTCGACTGGCCCGTGCTGTCGAGCACGCGTGTGCAGGGCGGCACCTTCGAGCAGGAGTGGCGCCGCTACCGCGAGATGCTCGATCGCGTCAGCCACCCGCAGACCCACAGCGTGGTGCGCCACGACGTGCGCTGGCTCAACCGGGCTTCGCGTTGTGAAGGCGAGCACTGTGGCCACGACGACGCCCGGGTGGCCGGGGCCACGCTGGGCTGGGTGGACGAGGCATGCGCCGGGGCGGCGCAAGCACGGGGGGCTGGGGCTTCGCGCATTGCCGTGCCGGTGCTGGTGCTGCAAGGCGGCGAGGACGTGGTGGTCGAGCCCTCAGCCCAGCAGGAGTTTTGCGACAACGTCAACGCCGGCAAAACGGAAGCAGACCCGGGGCGCTGCACGGGGTTGCGCCTGCCTGAGGCCCGCCATGGGCTGCTGGTGGAAGTCGATCGCCTCAGGCGGCCTGCCCTGGTTCAGGTCCTGAACTTCTGGGACGAGACCATTGCGCCACGTCCTTGAGCCCACGCCGGGTGCCTGGTGACCCTGCAGCCGATGATGACGCTTGGCTGCTTCGCAGGGCCGGCTCAGCGCTGCCAGAGCACCAGGTGCCCGTGCAGGGGTTGGTCTTTGTCGCGTCGGATGACCGTGGGCTCGTGGGCGAGCACCTGGAATCCGTGCTGTTGAGCCAGTTTGTGCAGGTGGGCCTCGGCGTGCGAATACCGGCCTGATCGTTCCAGGCGATGACCGCGCTCGAGGTCGGCTGGTGTGGGTGCCAAGCGCGATGCCGCCATGTCCTCCACGGTGAAGGCGAACAAGCCGCCGTGGCTGAGCAGGCGATGGGCCTGGGCCACCACCTCGTCGATTTTGCCCACGTAGATGAACACGTCCGTCGCGATGACGGTGTCCGCGCTGCCGCTTTCGGCTTGTTGCAGGTGTTGCAGCACGTCTGCGCAAACCAGCTGGGTGTAGTCCCCGCGAGCGTGAGCCTGGCGCAACATCTTCTCGGACAGGTCTACACCCACCAGCGACTGCGCCCGGCCGGCCAGGGCCTCGGCCACCAGGCCTGTGCCGCAACCCAGGTCGACCACGCGCCAGGCGTGCTGCTCGGGGGCGTGTCGTTCCAGCAGCCCGACGATGTCTGCGGGCGCACGGTAGCCCAACTCGTGCTGGAGGTGGTGGTCGAACTGCTCGGCGTAGTGGTCGAACAGGCGCACGACGTAGGCGCTGGGCGCCGCATCTGTCTGGTTGCTCTCGAGCATGTCGACCTGGTGTCGCACATAGTCGTCGTTGGGCGCGGCCTTGAGCTTGCGCTTGAGCAGGGGCAGCAAATCCTGCGGACGGTCCTGTTTTTCGACCAGGCGGATCAGGTTGTCCAGCGCTGCTTCGAAACTTGCGTTGACCTCGCTGGCATGCTGGTAGCAAGACTGCGCCAGGTCCAGGCGGTGGAATTCTTCAAAGAGGGCGCCCAGGTTGTTGAAGGCCTCGGCGTCCTGGGGCATCAGCTTGCAGGCCTGCTGCATCGGCTGCAGCGCCTCCTCTTTGCGGCCTTGCCGACTGAGGATCAGACCCAGGGCCTTCCAGGCGAAGCCGTGCTTGGGAGCGCGCTCGGAAAGCGACCGCGCAGCGCGCTCTGCCTCAGGCATGCGACCCTGCTGGAACAAGGACAGGATGAGCTTTTGCTCCAGCTCCAGGTTGACGGGGGGAGGCGTCAGGGGCCGGCTGAAGATGTTGGGTGTCTGAGGCTGGGACATGGGTGCAGGCTGGCAAGAGGCTGCCGATACTGCACCAAAAATCCACCCCTGTGTATCAGGACGCACGGCAGCCCTCCCGCGCTCCGGGGGGCGCCGTGCCTGGCCTGACGTCAGGCCGCGTCGAAGCGGTCGAGGTTCATCACCTTGACCCAGGCGGCCACGAAGTCATCGATGAACTTGACCTGGGCATCGCTGCTGGCGTAGACCTCGGCGAGCGCGCGCAGTTGGGAGTTCGAGCCGAAGACGAGGTCGACCACCGTGGCCGTCCACTTCACCGCCCCCGTCTTGCGATCGCGCCCTTCGAGCACGCTGGCATCGGCGCTTGAACGCTGCCAGGTGGTGCCCATGTCCAGCACGTTGACAAAGAAGTCGTTGCTCAGCGTGCCTGGGCGCTGGGTGAACACGCCGTGCTTCGTGCCTGCGGTGTTGGCGCCGAGGGCGCGCAGGCCACCGACGAGCACCGTCATCTCGGGCGCGCTCAGCGTCAGCAGCTGGGCTTTGTCGATCAGCAGCTCGGCGGCAGCGGCTTCCCAGTCCTTCCTGGTGAAGTTGCGGAAGCCATCGGCGCGGGGCTCCAGCACGGCGAAGGACTCGACGTCGGTCTGCGCCTGCGAGGCGTCCATGCGACCCGGTGTGAACGGCACGTGCACGGCGTGGCCCGCCTGTTTGGCGGCGGCTTCCACGGCGGCGTTGCCGGCCAGCACGATCAGGTCGGCCAGCGACACACGCTTGCCATCGGTGGCCTGGGCGTTGAAGGCCTGCTGGATGGCTTCGAGCTTGGCCAGCACCTTGGCGAGCTGGGCCGGCTGGTTGGCCTCCCAGTCTTTCTGCGGCGCCAGTCGGATGCGCGCACCGTTGGCGCCGCCGCGTTTGTCGCTGCCGCGGAAGGTCGAGGCCGAGGCCCAGGCGGTACCCACCAGCTCGGCCGTGCTCAGACCCGAAGCCAGCACCTCGGCCTTGAGGCGGGTCACGTCGGCGGCGTCCACCAGCTTGTGGTCGACGGCCGGGATCGGGTCTTGCCAGATGAGTTCTTCTTTTGGCACCAGCTTGCCCAGGTAGCGTGCACGCGGGCCCATGTCACGGTGGGTGAGCTTGAACCAGGCGCGGGCAAAAGCGTCGGCGAACTCGGCCGGGTTCTGGTGGAAGCGGCACGAGATCTTTTCGTAGGCCGGGTCAAAGCGCAGCGACAGGTCGGCCGTGGTCATCATCGGCGCGTGCTTTTTCGAGGGGTCGTGCGCGTCGGGGATCATGTGCTCGGGCTTGACGTCCTTGGCCACCCACTGGTGAGCGCCAGCCGGGCTCTTGGTGAGCTCCCATTCGTAGCCGAAGAGCATGTCGAAGTAGCCGTTGTCCCAGGTCGTGGGGTTGGGCTTCCAGGCCCCTTCGATGCCGCTGGTGGTGATGTGCACGCCTTTGCCCGAGCCCAGCTGGTTGATCCAGCCCAGGCCCATGGCTTCCACCGGGGCGGCCTCGGGTTCGGGCCCCACCAGGCTCGGGTCGCCCGCGCCGTGCGCCTTGCCGAAGGTGTGGCCACCTGCCACCAGGGCCACGGTTTCTTCGTCGTTCATGGCCATGCGGGCGAAGGTCTCGCGCACGTCGCGGCCGGATGCCACCGGGTCGGGGTTGCCGTCCGGGCCTTCGGGGTTCACGTAGATCAGACCCATCTGCACGGCGGCCAGCGGGTTGGCCAGCTCGCGCTCACCCGAGTAGCGGCTGTTGCCTTCCTTGCTGCTGGCCAGCCACTTGGCTTCGGGGCCCCAGTCGATGTCGATCTCGGGCTCCCAGATGTCGGGGCGGCCACCGGCAAAGCCGAAGGTCTTGAACCCCATGGACTCGAGCGCCACGTTGCCGGTCAGGATGAAGAGGTCTGCCCAGGACAGGTGGCGGCCGTACTTCTGCTTGATGGGCCACAGCAGGCGCCGGGCCTTGTCGAGGTTGCCGTTGTCGGGCCAGCTGTTGAGGGGCGCAAAGCGCTGGTTGCCGGTGCCCGCGCCGCCGCGTCCGTCCTGGATGCGGTAGGTGCCGGCGGCGTGCCAGGCCATGCGGATGAACAGGCCGCCGTAGTGACCCCAGTCGGCAGGCCACCAGTCCTGCGAGTCGGTCATCAGGGCCTTGAGGTCGGCGACGACGGCGTCGAGGTCGAGCTTCTTGAAAGCTTCCGAATAGTCGAAGTCCTCACCCATCGGGTTGGACTGAGGGCCCTGCTGGTGCAGGATGGCCAGGTTGAGCTGGTTGGGCCACCAGTCGCGGTTGCCGCGCACGGCCTGGGTGGCGGGCTTGTGGGCGCCAGAGAACGGGCACTTGGCTTCTTGGGTCATGTTCTTCTCCTGTGAGGGGCCGGGATTCAGGAACTGAGTCTAGGCAGCCGCACCCAGGGCGGCAAACCAAGGATTTCAATCACCGCGATAGCCGCCGGCCTTTGCATGACGCGCTCCAGCAGCTTCCCGGGCCGGTGGGCTCCTGTCGACTTTCGTTCAATCCTGTAGCCCCGAATGAGCTGAATCAAGCACTTGGCGACGACTGATTTCTTCAGTTTCGTCGCCTGTGTTCGTTCAGTTCTGTACTTTTCCGGATTTCGTGTCGCTCAGTTCCGTATCTTTCGGACGCGAGGCGAAATCGATGTCATCCCCAGGCGAGGTGCGCCTGGCTGGGCTTTGGTTTTGGTTTGCTTGCCGCCTAGGAAGGTCAGCGCGTCGACTCTTGTGCTGCCGGAGCAGCCTGCCCCGCAGGATCAAAAAGCGACTGGACCGGCACGCCAACGCTGTCTGCCAGCGCATGAATCATGGTCAGCGTCGGGTTGGCCTTGCCGGTTTCGATCCGACTCATGTACGTGCGAAACAGGCCGCAGCGGTCGGCCAAGTCCTCCTGCGTCATGCCTTTGGCTTGACGCAGTTCCCTGATCCTTTGACCGAAAGCCTGTTGAGGAGAGTGCCGCACAGCGCGACTCTCCAAGTCGTACACTCATTCGTACACACACTAATTCGCACATTCGGGGTTGTGCAACGCCCCGCTGTGCCACAACGGGAGTTTGAAATGAGTGACCAGGAAGGGCTGCAGGAGCGCCCGGCGATGACGTTGCAGTCGGCAGCGTTGGTTTATGCGGGCCTGTTGATCGTCTGTCGAGGCTTGTGCGACCCCATGCTGCCCTCGACCAGCAACAGCGAAGACATCCTTCGCACTTTCCGCGTGCGCCTGGAGCAAGCCGTCGCGACCTTACGCCGCGGCTCGGCGGACCGGCAACTGGTCCTGCTGCTCGACGCGATCGATAACGCCAGCGAAATCGCTCGTGATCGCCATCAGGACTCGTTCCCGCGCCTGTTGCTGCAGAGCTTGGAGCACGGCGCAGCGATCGCCGGTCTGCAGGTGGTCGTAAGTGCCCGAACACACCGGCGGCTCGCGGCGACCGGCGAGATCTCCGCCGAAGAGGTCGAATTAGCGCCGTTCGTCGAGCGGGAGACACGTGCGTTCCTGCGCGCACGCTTGAGCAAGCTGACCGAGACTATGGTCCAGGTAGGTCAGGCACGGTCCAAAGGCAACGCTCGTGTGCTGGAAACCCCGCATCTGCGAGTCGACTGGCGCTTCAACGGTGTGCGCTTTTGCATGCTGCACCAGTGCATGCTGGAGGATGTCTGCGCGGTTTGTTCCAGCCCGCTGAGGATGCCATTCGACATGGCTGAGTCGGGCCCGAGCGGTGAGGGGACTGCCTACCTCAGGCAATGCCAAACATGTGGTCATGACCTGGCCGATGTCCAGACCGTCGATCACGTTGACATGCGCTTTGAGTTGACCAGCTACGAAGCATCGTTGTTGCGGCACGGCGTGGCCATGATGGCCGCGCTCTATCACGACCGATGTGACATTGCGGACGGAGGGAGCGGCGCTCGCTTCAAGGTGAGGCTGCGTGACCTTTGGCGGATGCAGATGCTTCCGATTCGGGTCCCGCACTTGTGTGCTGATCTCATGCGGGAGCGGATAGCGAGTCCGTTCGCAAGCGATCAAGGTGGACAGATGCCGGCTGCCGCGGCAGATGAGGGTGCGGCAATCAACGAACAAGGAACTTTGCTGTGAAAGACGATGAACTGGATCTCACCGTGGCCTTGCGCAAACTCAGGGAGCTGTCGCTCGAAGATGGTGACATCGGTTATGCCTACTGGACGGCCGTGGCGAAACTGCTGGCTTCGGTGCCTGATATGCGTGCGCGCATTGAGCAACTGGAGCAGCAACTGCGCAGCAGGCAACGCAAGCGGTGAACCTTGTGTGATTGGCCGACTACCTATGGCCTTACCAAGCTTGCGTTCTTGAGGTCAGAGCCTTGATAAGCCAAGGTGCGGTGTGTACCGATGTCGTTGCGAGGGTCTCTGTTTAGGAGGCGATGTAGTCGTCTCCGCGGAGGCGGGAGATGGCCCCTTTGTTTGGAGTGTTGACCGAAGTTGTAACATCCGATACGCTAAATTGACAATTAGAAAGTTATCAAAGTAGGTCCAGGGATGGGACGCAGTACCACGGTGCAGTCAACGACCGCGATGTCCGATGCTTTGCCTCCAGACGAGGGTGGCTCGCCGCAGGCATCGGCGCTTCATGCGCTGTGTTTTTTGGCACGCCTGCACCACATCGCAGCCGACCCGGGCCTGCTTGCGCATGAATTCGGCCTGACCGCCTCCAGTTCAGTTTCAGACGCCGAACTGCTGCTGGCCGCCCAGCACGTTGGCCTCAAGGCCAAGCTCAGCCAGACCACCGGCTCACGTTTATCGCTCGCCGCTTTACCCGCCCTGGCGCGCATCCGCGCCGACGATGGCACCGAGCGCTGGGTGCTGCTCGCCCAATGCGACGGCCAGCGTGTGCTTTACCAAGACCCGTCAGCCGAAGGCGGTGGCCGCCCCACCATCGAGCCCATGGAGGCCTTTGTTGCCCGCTGGGCCCCGGCTGGCAATCCATCTGGCTCCGGCACCTTGCTGCTGGCCACCAGCCGCGCCAGCCTCGTCGGCGCCCTCGCCAAGTTCGACTTCAGCTGGTTCATCCCCAGCATCGTCAAGCATCGCAAGCTGCTGGGTGAGGTGCTGCTGGTTTCCTTCTTCCTGCAACTCTTCGCCCTGGTCAGCCCGCTGTTCTTCCAGGTCGTCATGGACAAGGTGCTGGTGCACCGGGGACTGACCACGCTGGACGTGCTCGTCATCGGTCTGGTCGTGGTCGTCGTTTTCGAGTCACTGCTGACAGGCCTGCGCGCCTACGTCTTCAGCCACACCACCAGCCGCATGGACGTCGAGTTGGGCTCTCGGCTGTTTCGCCACCTGCTGCAGTTGCCCCTGGCCTACTTCCAGGCCCGCCGCGTCGGTGACTCCGTGGCCCGCGTGCGCGAGCTCGAGAACATCCGCAGCTTCCTCACCGGCCAGGCCCTGACCCTGGTGCTGGACGTGCTCTTCTCGGTGCTCTTCATCGCCGTGATGCTGCTCTACAGCTGGCAGCTCACCCTCATCGTGCTGCTGAGCCTGCCGCTGTACACCCTGCTCACGCTGGTGGTCGTGCCGATCCTGCGCGGGCGATTGAACGAGAAGTTCGCCCGCGGGGCGGAAAACCAGTCCCTGCTGGTCGAGACCATCACCGGCATCCAGACCGTCAAGGCCAACGCGCTGGAGCCCCAGATGGCGCGCCGCTGGGACAACCAGCTCGCCGCCTACGTGTCGGCCAGCTTCAAGACGCAAACGCTCGCCACCTGGGCCCACGAGGGCATCAACCTGATTGGCAAGCTCATCAACGCCGCCACGTTGTGGTTCGGCGCCAAGCTGGTGATGGACCAGGAGCTCACCGTCGGCCAGTTCGTGGCCTTCAACATGTTCGCCGGTCGCGTGTCACAGCCCATCATGCGCATGGCCCAGATGTGGACCGACTTCCAGCAAACGGGCATCTCCATGGAGCGCCTGGGCGACATCCTCAACACACGCACCGAGGTGCCGCCCAGCACCGCCGCCCAGCTGCCCCAGCTCAAGGGCCGCATCACGCTGGACAACGTCACCTTCCGCTACCGCCCCGAAGCCGCCCCCGTGCTGCACGACGTGAGCCTGGACATGCGCGCCGGCGAAGTCATCGGCATCGTGGGGCGCTCGGGCTCGGGCAAGAGCACCCTGACCAAGCTGGTGCAGCGCCTGTACGTGCCCGAGCAGGGCCGGGTGCAGGTCGACGGCATCGACATCAGCCTGGTGGACGCGGCGCAGCTGCGCCGCCAGGTGGGCGTGGTGCTGCAGGACAACTTCCTGTTCAACCGCAGCGTGCGCGAGAACATCGCCGTGGCCGACCCGGCCGCGCCGCTCGAAGCCATCATGCACGCCGCCCGACTAGCCGGCGCCCACGACTTCATCAGCGAGCTGGCCGAGGGTTATGACACGGTGGTGGGCGAGCAAGGCGCGTCGCTGTCGGGCGGGCAGCGCCAGCGCATCGCGATTGCGCGGGCGCTGTTCACCAACCCGCGCGTGCTGATTTTTGATGAGGCAACCTCGGCCCTGGACTACGAGAGCGAGGCCATCATCCAGCGCAACATGGCCGCCATCTGCAAGGGGCGCACCGTGATCATCATCGCCCACCGCCTCAGCGCCGTGCGCCATGCCAACCGCATCGTGGCCATGGAGAAGGGGCGCATCGTCGAGGCGGGGCCTCATGAGGTGCTGATTCAAAGGCCCAAGGGGCTTTACGCCTACCTGTGGCGCATGCAGCAGCAAGGCGGCAGCGAAGGAGATCCGCCGCCAAGTGGCGGGCCGCTGGCGCCCGCAACACCGGGGGGCCAGGCATGAGCACCACCACCCCACCCATCACGCCTGGATCGCCGGGCAACCCCGGTGGCGACTCAAAGCCTCCACAGCGCCATCCCTTCTTGGAGTTGCTGCAACGCTACCGCTCCGTGGTGCAGGCCGCCTGGGCCCACCGCCATGAACTGGCCGGCCCCGCCCGCATGGCCGACGAGGCCGCCTTCTTGCCCGCGGCGCTGAGCCTGCAGGCCACGCCGCCCCACCCAGCCCCGCGCCGCGCGCTGTGGGCCATCATGGCGCTCTTCACCATCGCGCTGCTGTGGGCCTGCATCGGCCAAGTCGACATCGTGGCCGTGGCGCCAGGGCGCATCGTGGTGAGCGACGGCACCAAGCTCATCCAGCCGCTCGAAGCCAGCGTGGTCAAGGCCATCCACGTCAAGGATGGCGACAAGGTGCAAGCCGGTCAGGTGCTCATCGAGCTCGACCCCACCAGTGCCCAGGCGGACAACAGCCGGGTCAGCCAGGAGCGCTCAGGCGCCCTCTCAGAAGCGTGGCGAACACAGGCGCTGCTGACAGCCTTGCGTGAGCGTGGCACCAAAGCCCCTGTGCTGCCTGAAGAAGCCCGCCAGGCCAGCAACGCCCTGAGCCCAGACGAGCGCGAGCTCATGCGCAGCCAGCTCGACGCCGAGTGGCGCGACACGCAGGCCCAGCTCGCGCGCCTGCAGGCCGACATCGACACCCGCCAGGCCGAGCTGCAAACCGTCAAGGAGCAGATCGAGAAGCTCCAAGCCACGCTGCCCATCGTGCGCAAGCGCGAGGACGACTTCCAGACCCTGCAAGCCCAGGGCTTCGTGAGCCAGCACGCAGGCCAGGACCGCACCCAGGCGCGCATCGAGATGGAACGTGACCTGGCCACCCAGCGCGCCCGCCTGGTCGAGGTCAAGGCCGCCATCGCGCAGGCCGAGCACAACCACGCGGCTTGGCGCACCGAAGCACTCAAGACGCTGAGCGAGCGGCACGCCAAGGCTGACCTGCAAGCGCGCTCGCTGCAGGCCGAGGGCACCAAGACCGGCCAGCGCGAGCAACTCACCACGCTGCGCGCGCCGGTGAGCGGCACCGTGCAGCAGCGCGCCGTGCACACCACCGGCGGCGTGGTCACCCCCGCGCAGGTGCTCATGGTGGTGGTGCCCGACGCCGCGCAGGTCACCGCCGAGGTGACGCTGGAGAACAAGGACGTGGGGTTTGTGCACCTGGGGCAGGAAGCGGCCATCAAGCTGGAGACGTTTCCTTTCACGCGCTACGGCACGGTGGAGGCCAAGGTGACGACCATCACGGCCGACGCGGTGATGAAGGAGCCCAGCGTGCAGCCCGGCAAGGATGGCAAGGCGGTTGCGTCGGGTGGGGCGGTCTTCCCCGCCACGCTCACGCTGGCGGCGCATGCCATTGATGTGGATGGCAAGGCGATTCGGCTGGCGCCGGGGATGAACCTCACGGCAGAGATCAAGACCGGGAAGAGGCGGGTCATTGAATACCTGCTCAGTCCCGTGCAGTCGCATGTTTCAGAAAGTCTTAAGGAGCGATGAATGAAAACACACCTAACGACGGCGATTTTTCTTGCGGGGGTTTTTATGACAGGTTGCGTTGATGCTCAAAAAGATTGGGCGGAAGATTTTTTCCAAGATATGCGCTCCGCAGAGGCGGAAAAAGGTATAGACAAAAACAAAGAAATTGCTGACAAATATTTTCCGCCGGACATGAAAATTGAAGATGCCAACAAAAAGCTGCGCCATTTAGCATCGCACGGCTTTGATGTAAAGGAATACAGGCATAGCTGGGCAAGAGTTTGGCCAGCAGGGCCAAAAGTTCAATACAAAGATGACGAGACCGGCAGGAATTTAAAAAATACAATACCTGAGAATACGGCTCTTATTGTTGCTGAGAAAGCCTTCTTTTCACCGCCTTCGCCGGTGAGAAAAAAAATATCCGTAAAAATAACACAAAACATAGCAGCGAACTCAACCGCTACCGAAGTAAAAATTTGGTCTGACTTTATTTAAAAAGGGGTGGGTCATGGAAAAAATTGAAGTCGGATATGCCGCCGCATTTCTTGTGGGTGGGCTGGGCATCAAGCATAAATATATTGTTTACACAGACTCCAATGGGCAGCAGTTTTACGCGCGAGGAGGCCCAGGTTATTTTGGGCCGGGCGCTGCTCAAGGCGGCCGAAACGAGCTGGCCCTCTCTGTTTTTGGGAACGTAACAACGGAATCGGGGGCCTACACCAGCGGCACGCCGGACTGGGATTCTGCGCGTGACCCGTTGAACCCTGACCCCACGCTCACTCCGCACCCAAGGGAAACAATCCTTGATGGGAATGATCTCTCCGGGTATTGGGAGAGTATTAAAAACACAATGCAGAGAGTCAATCAGGTAGATGTACCTTATAACCCCTTAAGCTCAAATTCAAACGCAGCAGTGGACGAGGCATTACGCGAAGCGCAACTGCCGTCTCCTGCTCTTGATGGCCCAGAAAACTATTGGTCCCCTGGATCCGACTATGACCTTCCAGGCGGCAATGTTCAAGGTGTAGCAGACGCCGACAAAGTTTGGTCTGACTTCCAGCGTTGGCTAAATAACAACGATCGCTTGCAGGATTTTACTGATCAAATTGACGAGGGGGTCCGAGAAACCTTGTTGGACCTCAGTAGGTGGCTTCAAAATTCCCCATCAAAGATTGATCAAATATTTAGGGAGGCAGTATCTATCGCTGCTAGAGACCCTTTGGCGATAGATTTAGATGGCGATCAAATCGAGACTGTCGCGATCAACCCAGCTGCTCCGATTCTCTTTGATCACAATGGTGACGGGATCAAAACCTCAACCGGCTGGCTGAAGGGGGATGATGCTTGGCTCGTCCATGACATCAACAACAACGGCACCATCGATTCCGGTAAGGAACTCCTTGGTGTGGATACCGACATCACTATTGGCGGAATTACCCGCAAAGCAGCCTCGGGTTTCGAGGCATTGGCTGCATTAGATGGAAATGGCGACCACGTCTTCAACGCTGATGACGCCGCTTTCACCACACTTCGACTTTGGCAGGATCTGAACCAGAACGGGATATCCGAAGCAAATGAACTCAGCACCCTTGCGTCCAAGGGCATCATCAGCATCGACCTGACCTACACGTCCGCGAACGAGAACCTGGGAGGTGGCAACAGTATCACCGGCAAAGCCACCGTCACGCGCACCACGGGCACCACTGAGCTTGACAGCGTCATCGTCACTAACGACTCCGCCGCCAACCTGAACTTGGCGGACAACCCCTTCTATTCCGAACTGCCGTCCGTGCCTGTGACGAACACAGCTGGAGAGTTGCCAGAAATGCGTGGCAGTGGGATGGTGAACAGCCTGCGTCAGGCCATGAGCCTTGACACCGGGGCAGCCACAGCACTGAGCACCACCGTTGCGGCGTTCGCCCAGGGGCAAACGCGTGATGCACAAATGGCTGTGCTGGACAATTTGCTTCAGCAGTGGGGCGCAACGTCCTCATTTGTCACCAGCAGCCCATTCTTGGGTGGCGACGGCATCACGCAGACGGGCTACAACGCAAGCTTGCCTCATGCCGCCGCCATCAAGACGTTCGCGGAGCAGAATCCCACCCTGTTTGCAAAGATCATCACCTTAGAGCGCTTCAACGGAACCAATGCGTTGACTCAGCTGATCGGTCGCTGGGGCGCCAACTTGCCCGGACAGGTTACCGCTGCTTTGGAGGCGTCGTACAAGGCACTTCAGGATTCTGTCTACTATGGCCTGGCGGCTCAGACACGTTTGAAGTCCTATTTCGATGCGATTTCAGTTGAGGTCACCAGTGCATCGATTGAGTTCAGCTCATCAGGCGTAACTGCGCTGCTGAACTCGCTCAAGCAATCCGACGAACGCGCGGCCATGCTGGATTTGGTCGATCTCGCGCATTTCAGCAACGCGGTATTCAAAACTGTAGGTTTGGACGCCAGAGCGCTTTTGGCAGACTGGCTATCTGCTCTGCCTTCGGATTCGACCCTCCACGATCTGAACTGGACTGAACTGCTGGGGAGGGCCACTAGCGGTGACGATTTCTTGATCGGCGGGCGGCCTGTCGAGACCATCAACGCGGGGCTAGGCAACGATTGGATATATGGCGGCCTGGGTAACGACTACCTTCTGAGTGACCTGGGCAGCGACACTTTGCATGGCGGTGGCGGTGACGACACGATTCGCGTCACTAATGCTGGCTCGAATCACATCTACGGTGGTGAAGGCAAGGATACGATCGAGTATGGTGCTGCCAGCAGTGCAAATTGGATTGAAGGTGGCGCAGGTAACGACACGATCAGTGCGATTGAAGGTTATCACCCTGCCTCGCAGGTCAACACCTTTGTTGGCGGAGCCGGCAATGACTTCATCACCGCATACCAGTCTGCAGATACCTACATTTTCAACCGGGGTGATGGCGCAGACACCATCTGGGACTATGGCTCTGTTCGAAACGGCATCCTCCCAAGTGACGACACCATTTCTTTTGGTGACGGCATCAGTGTGTCAG